>CAVXFP010000001.1:0-880000 GCA_963761065.1 uncultured Alphaproteobacteria bacterium
GTTCGAGTTACCCAGGCGGCACCACCCTTTCCCCGACGTTCGGATCGGCTGGCGCGCGATTTCGTGAGCGCCTGCGGAGCCGTGCGCGCGCGTGTTCGCCGGTGCTGACGGCAAAGGGCCGCCGGCGCGAAGCCGGCGGCCCGTCTGCGTCTGGGGCCGCGGGAGAGACCGGGCCCGCGGCGGGTCGCCGGTCCGACCGCCCCTTTGCCTTGGCGGCGGCGGCTGCGGCGGCTTCGGTCTGGGGGTTGCCGAGCGGAGATCTGGGCCGTCGGGGAAGCTGATCTCGGCGGCGCTGGCGCGGGTGTCGCCGTCGCGGGCGCGGAAGGCCCGCACGATGATCTTGGTGCCCGGCGGCAGCGAGTTGCGGTTCCAGCCGCGGCGCAGCAGCGCGCTGGGCGCGCCGCCCTCGACGCGCCATTGCCGTCTTTCCGGTCTTGGGGTCCGCGGCGTTGATGTGGATCCACGAATGCGGATTGACCCACTCGAACTTGACGACCTCGCCGGTCAGGGTGACGGGCGCGTTCTGGTCGAACTCCGCGCCGAACGAGTGGTGGGCAAGGCTGCGCCCGACCCGCCCACGGCCAACACGGCGCCGAGCGCAGCGATGCGCCAGGAGTCTCATACTCATCGCGTGATACTCCTCATCCTTTCCTGCGGTGATGCCCGTGCGCATCGCTCTCATTTCGCGGCCTTGCTTGCAACAGGTCTCCGTAGACCAGCAGGTCGGCGAACGGCACGCACCGGAAGTCCAGGATCTCCGCATTGGGCTCGATGCGGCGGTACAGCGGCATGGAGATCTTCCAGGGCTTGGTGAAGGTCGCAGGATCGTCGATCGTCACCTCGTACAGGATGTGATCGTGGTCCTTGAGCGTGAAGCGCTCCGTGACCGTCGCGGTCCGGACAGATAGTTGCCCGAGCGGTCCATCCAGGTCATGCCGTTCTGCGCCAGGGTGACGACCATCAGCGTATTGCCTTCCCACGCGCCGTAGGAGGTGCCCATCCAGGTGTCGATGGGCGGCACCTCGACGTCCTGCATGTGGATGACGCGGTTGGCCGCGTCGTACTCATAGGCCATCAGGATGTCGTCGCCGCCGCTCTGAACGATCTGGAACGGGTGGCTCATATAGGTCGCGCGCGGAATGCCCGGCAGGTAGCAGGCCGCCTCGGGATCCGCCTTGGGGGCGTCTTGCGGTTCTCGTCGCGCTGCTTGAGGGCCTCGGGCATGTAGGGAATCGTGCCCCCTTCCACCACGCCGAGCCCGGCCGGGACCGCCCCGATCGCCCCCAGCAGCTCGGGCGCCGCGGGCGCCTCCTGCGCCTCGTGCGGCTCCAGGTTCCAGTTGGCGGTGTTCACCGCCTGCCAGATGCCGTTCAGGTCCGGCTTGCCGGCGATGCGGCTCTGGCTTGTGCCAAGGTTCAGGCGTGCAGCGCCTGCGCCCCGCCGGCCTGCACGAGCAGGATCGCCGCAAGTCGCATCCGATGTGCGAACTTCCAATAGCTCCCTTGCCGGAAGCCGATACAGAGCCCTTTCGCCGCCGGCGTAGATGGCGCTCGTTGTTCTTCGCCGCGGCGTCCTCCCGGCGACGTCGGACGGGCGGGCGACGACGGCACCGCGCCTTTCGTCGCTCGTGAACCTAGAGGGCATTAGCGGTTTTGACAATGTCAACGGAGATGATGGTTGTCATTGTCAACGGCGAGGCCTAGAGGCGGTCGGAACGTCCACCGCTGCAAGACCGCAATCAACCAAGGATGCAGGCCCGCGCCGCCGCGCGCGCCGCCCGCACGCTGAGGGATTCACGCCGCGATGCACTCACTTGGCGATTTGATCTTCGCGCTCGGCCAGTGGCTTCACACCACGCCGCTGAACGGGTTCGCCCTGTGGATCCAGACCCTGCCGCTGAACGAGGCGATCGTCAGCCACTTCTGGGTCGTGCCGTTCACCCAGTCGATCCACATCCTGGCCATCGCGGCGGTGTTCGGTTCGGTGGCGATGATCAATCTGCGGATCCTCGAGCTGGTCGGGATGGGCCGCACCCTGGAGCAGACCGCCGAACGCTATCTGCCGTGGATCTGGTGGGGGCTGCTGGTCCTGCTGGCCACCGGCGTCGTGCTGATCCTCAGCGACCCGATCCGCGAACTCACCAACGCCATCTTCTGGTTCAAGATGATCCTGGTCGTGATCGCCGCCCTGGTGAGCCTTTGGTTCCAGGCCTCGGTGCGCCGCCACGCCGCCTGGTGGGCGGATGCGCCCCAGCGGCGCGCGGTGGTTCGCGCGGGCGCGACGGGCGTGCTTGTTCTGTGGTGCGTGATCATGGTGGCCGGGCGCTGGATCGCCTACGCGCCGACCTAGGAGCAAGGATGACTCTTCAAGCCTTTTGGGAAGCCCTCCAGGCGTCTCCGCTCGGCGGCTACATCGCCAGCTCGGCCTGGGCCTTCCCGACCCTGGAGACGATCCATGTGATCGCCATCGTGTCGGTGATCGGCTCCATCGCGGTGATGGACCTGCGCCTGCTCGGCCTGGCGTCGAGCGACCGCCCGGTGACGGAGATCTCCAAGGACACCCTGCCCATCACCTGGGCCGCCTTCGTCATCGCCGTGTTGACCGGCTCGCTGCTGTTCGTGGCAAGGCCAGCGAGTACGCCGTCAATCCCAACTTCCAGCTGGAAGATGGTGCTGATCGCCCTGGCCGGGGTGAACATGGCCGTGTTCCACCTGTTCGGGTGGCGCACCGTCGCAGCCTGGGACACCGAGCGCACAGCCCACCATGGCCGGGAAGATCGCCGGCGGGCTGTCGCTGCCTTGTGGATCACCGTCGTGTTCTTCGCCCGGGCGATCGGCTTCACCCTCGACCTCTACTCGTCCTAGCCTCACCTGCGGGACGATGGCGGGCCCGGTCGTCTCCGCAGCGCCAGGCTAGGGCGCCGCGGAGACGTTCCGTCGGGGCTCACTGGGCCCCGACGTCCCGGTCGTAGAGCTTCTGGAAGAGGTCGATCTTCGGCTGGGTCAGCCACGGACCGCGGCCGGAACCGTCGCCGTTGAGCCGCATCGCCTGGGTCGGACCTAGGTCGCCGACCGACGGCCATTGCGGCAGGCCGGGCCCGTTCGGGTTTCCAGTGCGCGCGAAATTCACCCAGTAGGACGACATCTGGTCGGCGAGGGTCCGGTCGCTCGGGTTTGCGCTCGCGAGCTTGGGCGAGGTGCCGTCGGGAAACAGACGCTGGGCCGACAGATTGTCGAAGACGTACGGGATTTCCGTGGCATGCGTCGGGCCGAGGTTGGGCTTGCCCGGATCGTAGGGCGGGCGTTGTGTGAAGTAATAGAGCCAAGCCTGCCGCCCGATCTTCGCCTGATCGGCGGCGAACAGGCGCATGTGCCAAGCCATCGCGTCGGTGAACGGGGCCGACGAGACCGCCTTCGCCTCTTCGTCGGTCGCGGCGGGATAGGCGGCCAGACCGTCTTCGGCCAACGATCCCCACCGCTTGGCCGCGCCTTCGCGCCACGCCTCGGCGGTCATCGGCGGCCCGAAGATGGAGGTGAAGCCGCCTTCGTTGCTATTCGTCCCGACAAGAACGTCGACGGGGTTCTGTTTGCCCTCGGCGAAGGTGATGGATTCATCCTCGGGGATGATCCAGCCGTCGACGATCATGCCCTGGCCTCGAAGCTTGTTCATGACGTCCTCGGCCGACATGGCGCGCAGGTCCGCCAAGGTCTTCAGACCGAGCTTGTCGGCGGCCTCGACGGTCTGCGCCTCGGCCTCCTGGCGCGTTCTCATCTTCGCGATCCCCAGGCCCATCCAGGCGCCGCTCTCGGAGATGGCGCGCTGGAACAAGCCCTTGGCCGCGGGCGAGCCGACCAGGCCCGCGTCCATCGCCGCTCCGGCGGATTGGCCGAAGATCGTCACATTGTCCGGATCGCCGCCGAACGCCGCGATGTTGGCCTTGACCCACTTCAGGACGGTGATGGCGTCCATCAGAGCATAGTTGCCGGACGCATCGTGTCCGGACTCGGCGGTCAGTTCTGGATGCGAAAGAAAGCCGAAGGCGCCCAGGCGATAGTTGAAGGTGACCACCACCGCGCCCTTCTTGGCCAGGGCGTCGCCATCGTATTCGGGAATCGATCCCGCGCCCTCGGAATAGGCGCCGCCGTAGAGCCAGACCATCACCGGCCGCTTCTCGCCGGCGGCCGTGTCCTTCCTCCACACCTCAAGACCCCGCAGCGTGCGGGCCAGGGCGCTCCGGTGGGCGCCGCCGTCGGCCGCCGTCCAGACGTTCAGATAGAGGCAGTCCTCGGACATCTTGGGCGAATCCGGCAGGTCCACCGCGATGTTCAGGCGCCCCTTGCCGGGCGGCTGCATGCAGACGTTTCCGAACTTGTCGGCCGCGCGCACGCCGCTCCACGGCGTCACCGGCTGCGGCGCCTTCCAGCGCAGGTCGCCTACCGGCGGCGCGCCGAACGGGATGCCCTTGAAGACCGTCACGCCCTTCATCGTTCCAGGAACCCCGGAGACGAGGCCGTCCGTCGTCTTGACGGGCTGGGGCAGGGCCGCGTGCGCCATCGCCGGGGCGACGGCCAGGATCGCGCACGCCAGGGCGGCGCGCGTCTTGAGAAGTCCGGGGGTCATTGTGTTTCCTCCTGCGCCTTGGCGCGCTGAGCGCGCGACGAGGTTATGTAATTTTGGATCCGTTCGTCGCCCTGTTTGTCATCGAGCCAGATGGTCAAGGTGTCGGCGGTCGCCGTGCAAGGGGTCAGGCGACGAGGCCTCATCACCGCTCACTGCCCGCCGATGCGCCTTTCGGCAGGGCGAACGCCATGTACTGGTCCGGCCCGGGCTTCGGCAGGTTGTCCTTTACGGCGAAGCCGCCGTCGCCGCCGACCGGAACCACGACGAATTCCGCCCGCCGACCTCATAGACCGCCGGCACGCCTTCGCTCGCGGCGGGCAGGTCGTATTCCCACAGCACCTTGCCGTGTCCTCGTCGCGCGCGCGGACCTTGCGGTCGGACGAGGTGCCGACGAACACCAGGCCTCCGCCGGTCGCCACCGGGCCGCCGCGCGGCGCGTTGCTGCCGGTGCTCGTGATCCCTTCTTCGCCAGCAACGTCACGTCGCCGTCGGGCAGCTGCCACAGGATCTTGCCGTCGTTCATGTCGTAGGCGGTGATCAGCGACCACGGCGGGTTGATCGCCGGCAGGCCGTTGGTCTGCAGCATGAAGTCGACGCTCGACTTGTAGGGCTTCACGTCGCCGCCGCCGTTGGGCATCGCCGCCTGCGCCTCCGGCTTGGCGGTGTCGAGCGACCAGCTTGTCGAAGGTCGGCAGCTGCTTGGAGACGACGAAGAAGCACGTGCTTGCGCCGGGTCGACCGCCGAGCTGCCCCAGTTCGCGCCGCCGTTATGCCCGGGCAGCGAGATCGTGCCCTGCAGGCTCGGCGGGGTGAACAGGCCCTCGTTGCGGGCGGACTTGAGCAGCTCGCGGACCTTGGCCTGGTCCGCCTCGGAGATGTAGGGGTTGATCGTCCGCCTCGGTGAACGACTGGCGCGCGAACGGCTTGGGCCAGGTCGGGAACGGCTGGGTCGGCCAGGCCTTCTCGCCCGGCACGTCGGACGCCGGCACCGGCCGCTCCTCGATCGGCCAGATCGGCTTGCCGGTGCGCCGGTCGAGCACGTACAGGAAGCCGAACTTGGTCGCCTGGACCAGGATCGGGATGTCCTTCCCGTCGTGCTTGATCGTCAGCAGCTTCGGGCGCCGGCGGGGATGTCGTAGTCCCACAGGTCGTGGTGGACCGCCTGGAAGTGCCAGAGGCGCTTGCCGGTCTGCGCGTCGAGCGCGATGATCGAGTTGGCGAAGAGGTTGTTGCCCTCGCGGTTGCCGCCGTAGAAGTCGTAGCGCGCGGTGCCGGTGGGGATGTAGATGATCCCCAGCTTGGTATCGATCGTCGACTCCGACCAGTTGTGCACGCCCGCCGAACTTCTCGTGGTCCTTGGCCGGCCAGGTGTCGTAGCCCGAACTCGCCCTTCTTCGGGCACGGTGTGGAATACCCACATGAGCTTGCCGGTGCGGATGTCGTAGGCGTGGATGTCCGCCGGCGAGCGAGGCGTAGTCGTAAGCGCCCGCGGGCAGCGACATGATGATCAGGTTCTTGTAGATCACGCCGGGATTGTCGGTCTGCAGCGGGCGGATCTTGCTGATGTCGCCATCAAGGCCGACGCGCAGATCGACGCGGCCGTCGTCGCCGAACGATGGGATCGGTTCGCCGGTGTCGGCGGAGACCGCGGTGCAGCATGCCGTCGTTGATGAAAAGGAGCCGGCGGTCGCGCCCGTCGGCGCTCGCCAGTAGTTCATGCCGCGTGAGCTGGCCCGGCCTTCGAGCGGGCTGGCGCCACAGCTGCTTGCCTGTCGCGGCGTCGAGCGAGACCAGGGCATTGCCGTGCGCCATGAGATACATGACGCCGTCGACGACCAGCGGGTTGAAGTGATCGGGCGCGCCGTCGCCCGTCGGATAGGTCCAGGCGACGCCGAGCTTGGCGACGTTCGACTTGTTGATCTGATCGAGCGGGGAGTACTGCGACGAACTCGGGGCCGCGATAGGCCGTCCAGTTCCGGTCGCCGGCGGCTCTTTCCCACAGCCGGCAGACTGGCGCAGGCGGACAAGCAGCATCAGGCACAGGCCGGTCGTCGCCAGCCGGCTCGCGCCAGCGCGTAGGCGCCGTCCTGACCGCGTATGCGGTGGATAATTCACTCCCAGTCCCCCAGCTTGTTGTTTGATCGGCCGATTCTCAGGTGCGGCGCGCCGGCATAGCCAACCTAGCCGACATTTGTTGACTGTGACAACTGAGCTGTGAGACCTGGGACCATGATAGTCAGCTGCGTGGGCCGACTTGGGCGCGCGCCGGACAGGAGACCATGATGTTGAAGACCGCCGCCGTCACGGCGCTCGTTCTGGGCGCGCTCCTGGCCTCGGGATGCAGCCGCAAGCCCGACGCCGACGATCAACGAGAGCATGACCCAGATCATGGAGCCGCAGGCCCAGACGATCTGGGACGTCGCCAGCCGGGCCTATAACGAGAAGGGCGACGGCCTCGTGGCCTCCAAGATCACGCCGGCGGACTGGGCCGAGCTCGCGGACGCGGGCAAGCAGCTCAGGGACCGGGCGCTCGTGATCGCCAAGACGAAGCGCAACGTCGTGAAGGCGCCCGGGGAGACCATCATGGGCGAGGACGCCTCCGGCGCCCCAGCAAGATCGGCCACACCTGGGACGCCGCGAGCTCCAAGCAGGTCCAGGCCTGGATCGACGCCAATCCGGCGCTGTTCGCCCAGCGCGCCCGCACGCTTGCGGAGTCCGGAGACGCCATCGTGAAGGCCGCGAAGACCAAGGACGTGCAGACCGTCTACCGCGTGTCCAGCGGCCTCGACGGCGTCTGCGACGGCTGCCACGAGAAGTTCTGGGGCACGGACGAGAACCCGCCCTATCCGAAGTGAACCGGGCCGGCGCGAGCCTGGGCGATCAGAAGTCGCTTGTTCGCACGCGGCGATGACGCCTAGCATTTGCGCCATCCGCAAGAAGACGGACGTGAGGGAGAAGGACGCATGCCGGGAACGCCGTATCCCAAGAAGCAGATGCATCGCATCGCCTATACGAAGCTTTCGGAACGGCAGATCGCGGACAAGCTGAAGCCGGCGGCCAAGAGCGGGCCGGCCTGCGCTTCGCCCCTGTCCGACGCGTTCGCCGGCCAGCAGCTGCGGATCGTCACCGACAAGGGCCCGGTCCTGACCTACGCCTTCGGTCGCGGGGCCGCCCTGAAGGTGTCCGAAAACGGCGGCCGCGCGGTTCAGGCCGGATACGGCGCGCTGACGCTCGATAGCGTCGTGTTCTTCTCGCACATGGTTCCGGGAACCCAGCGCGGCTACGCCGTGATCGTCGACCGGAACACGAACCTGGCGACGGTCTTCGAGCTGTGGTTCAGCGGCTACAAGGACAACCGCGAGGTCCAGCGCGAGATCTACTACGGCTATGTGGACCAGCCCGGGCCAGGATGCGCCCAAGGGCCGCCACGTCACCACCAACCGCCTTGAGGGCCACGGCTACTACTGGAAGCAGGACAGGGGCGCGGAGACGCTGGAGTTCTATCCGTCCTCGGCCTACTCGAACTTCGTGGAACTGACGCGGCTGGGCGGGGAGCTCGGCTATCTGCGGCCCGTCCGACTACGTCAAGATCACCGACGAGCTCTACGTCTACACCCGCACGGAGTGCGAGTTCTCGGGCACGTTCACGCTCTATGTGCTGGACCTGAACCGCATCGAGCAGGTCGGCGTGCGGCTGGGCTTCAACGCCGAGGACGCGCTGGAATATTACGTGTTCCGCGGCAAGGGCGAGTGGCTGGGGCAGCTCGCCCACTTCGAAAAGTTCGGCGACGTCTCGGGCGAGCCGGTTCCGCCTCCGAAGCCCGCGGACGGCGACGCGCCGGCCAAGGGCGCGCGCGCCGTCTATCGGCCGCTGGCGACCATGCCGAAGATGTCCAAGGCCGAGGTGGACGCCGCCGTCGCCAAGCAAGACCACCGTGTTCGCGCCGGGCAGCCCCATGGCCGGCAACGGCGGGCCGCCGACCGACTGGCTGGCCGGCAAGACGCTGACGCTGCGCTACGACGACGGGCCGGTGATGGACTACCGGTTCGACGACGCCGAGACGCTGAACTGGCGCAAGGACGGCGGCGGCTGGACCAAGGCGCGCTACCAGGCCTGGGAGTCGGTGCCCGGGGTGATCCTGTTCGGCCACCTGCTGGAGGGCGAGCCGAACCATGATGGCCACATGATCGTGGCCGACTTCGACAACGGGCTCGTCACCTGCTTCAACGGCTATCTGAACACGCCCTATTTCGCCAACGAGGCGGGGGCCAGGACCCTGTTCGGCGTGATCGAGATGGAGGGGATCACCCCGCCGCAATACCTGCGTCATCAGTTCACGGACGAAATGCTGCGGGCGGGCCATGACCTGGAACTCATCTCGCCGGGCCTGACCTCGATGCACCTGTACTCCACGCCGCATTCGGTCTCCTGGATCATCTTCACCCCGTCAGGGCGCGGGCGGGTTGGAGTGGAGCGGGCCGGGCGAGTTCGTGAAGATCCGTGACCAGATGTATTTCCTCTACTGGTCGGAAGAGGCCTGCAACGGCACGCTCGGAACCATCCTGGTGAACATGCGCACCATGCATGACGCGGGCATCGGCTATCACTGTGGTGAAGAGGGCCTGAGCCTGGGCCAGATCGGCGCGATTTCGCGGCATGCCGGCAAGTTCGACGTGACGCGATACTTTCAGCTGAAGACATCAGAGAGGTCGGCATGACCCGGAACACCGCTTCCACCCGCCGGTCCTTGCTGAAGGGCGGCGCCCTTCTGGCCGCGCCCCTGGCCGCCGGGGCGTCCGCCGCGGCGTTGGCAGAGGACGGGCGCAAGGCGCGTCTGGCCAAGCTCGAGGACGAAGCCGCGATCCGCGCGCTGCATCAGGCCTGGCTGCGGCGGATCAACACCGGGCAGGGCGATGTCGCCGCCGAGCTGTTCGTCGATCCCAAGCGCGCGGCGTTCGATCCGGCCGTTCGCGCCGTCGCGGCCGATCACGCCGGGGCCCCCGACGCGATCGAGGTCGCCGCGGACGGCCAGCGCGCCGCCGGCCGGTTCCACTGCGCGGTGGAGATCGAGACCGAAATCCCGAGGGACGGCACCCTGGCTCAGATGGCGCACGCCCAAGGCGGCGGCTTCGTTCGCCGCACGGAGCTGCGCGTGCTGAAAGCGGACTATGTGAAGGCTGCCGGCGCCTGGGCCATCGCGAAGATGGAGCTGGAGCGGGCCTAGCCCAAGCTCAGTGGCTGAGCAGAACCGCGCGTTTGTTCTGGCTCAGAAGGTCGCGCGTCACCCCGCCGAATGTCCACTCGCGCAACCGCGCGTGGCCATATCCGCCGGCCACGATCAGCCCTGCGTCCTGCATTTTGGCCGCGTCGAGGATCGCCTCGGCCACACTGCCGGCCCGGCCGGCCTCGGCGCGCACGGCGGTGGAGGCCTTGACGCCGTGACGGCCAAGGTGGTCGGCCACGTCCTGCACGCGGATGCGCGCGGAGACCTCGTCCTTGTCCTCGCACACCTCGACGATGAGCACCTTTCGGGCGCTCTTCAGGAAGGGCAGGGCGTCGCTCACCGCGCGGCGGGATTCGCGGGTGTCCTTCCAGGCGATCACGATGCTGGAGGCGTCCAGAGTCTCAGTGCCCACAGGCGCGATCAGCACGGGCCGGCCGGATTTCATGACCAGGTCGCCCGGATCGGCGCGGTTGTGGAAGCCCATGGGCTCGTTCCTATGCGGGCCGGCGACGATCAGGTCGGCGGCGCGGCATTGGCGGGCCAGCATCTCGGCGGGCAGGTCCGGATAGCTGCGCCACTCCGCGCCCGCGCGCACCCGCTCGGCCACGGCGCGGAAGCGGCTTTCCGCGATCTTGAGATCGTCCTCCACGACCTTGGCCTCGGCCTCGGCCAAGTCGCCGCTGACGTTGGCGTAGGACGAGCCGAAGCTCGCCGGATCGAACGTCTCGGCCGCCGCGCCGATCAACACGGCCTCGAATTCGTTGGCCAGTTCGGCGGCCAGCTTCAGGCGGGATTCGGCGGCGGGGTCGGCCTCGGCGTGCACGAGGATGGCTCGATAGCTCATGGTTCGGGTCTCCGGAGCGGCGGCGGACGTGTTCGCCGCGGCGTCGGACGCCACCATGAAGGCTCGGCCCGCGCGGGCCTTGCGGGAGATCAACGGGGCAGAAACGCGCGCCACCGCCCGGATTTCGGCGCTGATTGAGATGGATCAAAGATGGGCCCGCCGCCGTGGGCCATCTTTTGACCACCGTGAAATTCAGAGGCGCGAAGAGCCCACGACGAACCCGAATTCCCGTTCAAGCCGCTGCTTGAGTCCCCCAAACCCCGGTGCGGCTTGAGGGCGCCCCGTCGACAACGTCGGCGGGGCGTCTCCCTTATTGGGCCAGGGCCTGCAGGCGTGTGGCGGGCGATGATCCGCTCCTCGTCGGCGGGGATGACCCAGGCGGCGACCTTGCTGTCCTCCGCGCTGATGCGGCCCTCGCCCGCGCGGGCGTTCAGGGCGGGGTCGAGGGTCAGGCCGGTCCAGGCGAGGCGGCCAGCGATCATGGCGCGGACCTGGGGGCTGTGCTCGCCGATCCCGCCGGTGAAGACGATCCCGTCCAGGCCCTCCAGTACGCCGATCAGGGCGGCGGCCTCGCGCGCGGCCCGGTAGACGAAGACCGCCACCGCCTCGCGCGCCTCCGCCCGGTCGCTGGCCAGCAAAGTCCGCATGTCGCCGCTGACCCCCGACACGCCGAGCAGGCCCGAACGGCGATAGAGCAGGTCCTGCGCCTGGTCCGCGCTCAGGCCCTCGTGCTGGAGCAGATAGAGCACCGCGCCCGGATCGAGCGTCCCGGACCGGGTGGCCATCATCAGCCCGTCCAGCGGCGAGAAGCCCATGGTGGTGTCGACGCTCTTGCCGGCCTTCAGGGCGCACAGGCTGGCGCCCGCGCCCAGATGGGCGGCGATCACCCGTCCCCGGGCCAGGCGGGGGTCGGTCTGGCCCAGCCGGTCGGCCACATGTTCGTAGTTCAGGCCATGAAATCCGTAGCGCCGCACGCCACGCTCGTGCAGATCACGCGGCAGGCCCAGCCACGCGGCGATCTCGGGCTGGGTGCGGTGAAAGGCCGTGTCGAAGCAGGCGATCTGCGGCAGGTCCGGCCGCATGACGGCCAGGCGCCGCAGTCCCCCGAGGCTGCCGGGCTGATGCAGGGGCGCGAGCGGCGTCAGGGCCTCCAGCGCGTCCAGAACCTCGTCCGTCACGAGCACCGGCTCGGCGAACTGCATCCCGCCGTGGACCACCCGGTGGCCCGCCGCGATCAGGCGGCCGTCCGGCCGTTGCGAACTCGGCCCAGTCCAGGGCCTGGCCGATCACCGCGCCGCTGGCGCCCTCGAAGCCGCGGCGGGCGATCTCGGCGGGGGCGCCGTCCGTGGTCTCATACAGGGCGCATTTGACGCTTGAGGAGCCGGCGTTCAGCGTCAGGACGAGGTCCGCCATGGTCAGGCGACGATCGCCTGCCAGGGCTGGCTCGCCATCAGCACCCCCACCGCGCAGGACGCCACGCGCGCGCGGTCGCTGTCCGCCCGGCTGGTGAGCACCACCGGAACCCGCGCGCCCAGCACCACGCCCGCCGCTTCCGCGCCCGCCAGGAAGGTGAGCTGCTTGACCAGCATGTTGCCGGCCTCCAGGTCGGGCGCCACCAGGATGTCGGCGCGCCCGGCCACCTGCGAGATGATGCCCTTCTCCTTGGCGGCGTCCATGCTGACGGCGTTGTCGAAGGCAAGGGGGCCGTCCACCAGCCCGCCGGTGATCTGGCCGCGCTCGGCCATCTTGCACAGGGCCGCCGCCTCGATGGTGGAGGGCAGCTTGGGCGTGACCAGCTCCACCGCCGACAGGATCGCCACGCGCGGGGTCACGGTGCCCAGCACCAGGGCCAGGTCGATGGCGTTCTGGACGATGTCGCGCTTGTCCTCCAGGTCCGGGAAGACGTTGATGGCCGCGTCGGTGATGATCAGCGGGCGCGGATAGCTCGGCACGTCCATCAGGAAGGCGTGGCTGATCCGGCGGGCGGTCCGAAGGCCCGTGGCCGTGTTCACCACCGCGTGCATCAGTTCGTCGGTGTGCAGCGAGCCCTTCATGATCATGGCCGCTTCGCCCGCCCGGACCAGCTCCACGGCCTTGGCGGCGGCGGCGTGGCTGTGGGGCGTGGGGACCAGCCGCACCTTCGAGATGTCGGCCCCGCAGGCCTCGGCGGCGGCGCGGATCTTGGCCTCGGGCCCCACCAGGATCGGCACGATCAGCCCCGCCTCGGCGGCGTCGAGCGCGCCCTTCAGCGCCAGGGGATCGCAGGGGTGGACCACGGCCGTCGGCAAGGGCGGCAGGTTCGCGCAGCGCGCCAGCAGGCCGCCGACGAAGTCATCGCGTGCGGGCGTGCGTGCGGGCGAGTCGTCCATGGCTCAGCGTTCCTTGCCGAAATGCCGCGTCGGCTGCGGCCTTGGCGTCCTCCGCGCAGGAGGCGACGGCTTCGGGCGTGATGTTCGGGACGATCCCGCCGAAATGGACGTGGTCCAGCACCGACAGGCCGCAGACGTTGGCCACGTGCTCGTCGAACAGCTTGCGCATGGCGTCCCAGGCGCCGGTCTGGATCATCCAGCCCATGGGCGCGCCGGAGGAGGAGAAGCTGACCATGCTGCGCCCGGTGAGCAGCGGCTCGGTTGCCGCCCTCGCCCATGCCGTAGCCGAAGCCCATGCAGAACACCCGGTCGATGTAGCCCTTCAGCATGGCCGGCGGGGCGTTGAACCAGACCGGATAGAAGAAGGCGAAGCTCTCCACGTCCGCCAGCAGGGCGCGCTCGGCCTTGATGTCGTCGCCCGGCCCGAAGCCCGCGGCGTCCGGAATCTCCTCGGCGCGCAGGCGCGGATCGAAGTCCATGCGGTACAGGTCGCGCATCACCGGCTCGTGCCCGAGCGCCTTCAGGGCCTCGGCGTAGGCCGTGGCGATGGCGAGGGTGAAACTGTCCGCCTTGGGGTGGCTGACAATCAGGGCGTGCTTCATGCCGGGCCTCCGGGAGGCATTTCCTTAGCACCGAGCCCTAGTCCTGGCAATTGAGACGCGTCAACACGATGTTGGGGTAAGTGTGGTTCATGTATCGAATGAGACAGTGCCGAGACGTTTCGTGCTTGTGAGTTTTCCGCCCAGGCGTTCAGTCGGAGCGGCCATCGCCTTGGCCTGCGTTCTGGGGTCTGGCTGCGCGCGAGCGGCCGATCCCGTTCCCATTGTCCCAGCCGTCGCCGTCCCCCCCGCCGCCGGTCGTGGCCCCGATCCCGCCGCTGGCTCCGCCGCCTCTGACGGGCCAACAGATCGACCTGATCGTGAAGGCCCTGGACGCCGCGCCGGACCAGGGCTTCGAGCCCGGCGAGTTCGATTGCGCGCCTGCTCGTGCGCTTTTGGCCTCAAGCAATCCCGTCGACCGGCGAGAGGGGCGAGGCCCTGCTGCGCGCCAAGATCGTCGCCTACGCCTCGGCTCAGCACGGCGGCCGTCTTGCGGCGTCGGCCTTTCCCGACGAGTGGGCGATCCGGCCCGCCCCCTATGACGCCGCCGCCGACCTGGACGGGCCTTGGCCCAGGGCAGGCTGGCGCACTGGCTCGCCAGTCTCGCGCCGCCGCACGTGCGCTACACGGGCCTCGTCGCGGCCTACGCCCGCTACCGCCAGATCGCCGCGGAAGGCGGATGGCCTGAGGTTTCGGCCGGCAAGGCGCTGAAACCCGGCGACGTCGATCCGCGCATGGAGCAGCTGCGCAAGCGCCTGAAGGTCGAGGATCCGACCGTCGATGTCCCCGAACTCGGCCATCCCGCCGTGGAGAGCCCGGTGGGTCGCTACATCGCCGGCCCGCCTCCGGCGCGGAGGTCTATGACGAGCCGCTGCAAGCGGCCGTCGAGCGGGCCCAGGCTCGCTATGGCTTGAACGCCGACGGCGTCGTCGGCGCGTCCACGATCAAGGCGCTCGACGTTCCCGCCGACGCGCGGGTGGCAGCAGATCGCGCTCAATCTCGAACGCTGGCGCTGGGCGCCGCGCGCGCTGCCGTCCGAGCGCGTGGAGATGAACATCCCCGCCGCCTGGCTCGACGCCTATGAAGCGGGCACGCCCTGTGCTGTCGATGCGCGCGATCGTGGGCCGGCCCAGAAACGGCACCCCAAGCTTCATCGACGAGATCGAATCGATCGTGCTCTTTCCGCCCTGGAACGTGCCGTCCACCATCGCCGCCAAGGAAATATGGCCCAAGGCCCGCCGCACGCCGGGCTATCTGGCTCGCCAGCGGTTCGTGGTCCGGCCCGGCGGCGGCCTGCAGCAGCTTCCGGGGCCCAAGAGCGCCCTGGGACTGGTCAAGTTCGACCTGCCCAACCGCTATTCCATCTATCTGCACGACACGCCGGCCAAGAGCCTGTTCGCCAAGGACAACCGCTACTTCAGCCACGGCTGCATGCGGCTGCAGAAGCCCTACGACCTCGCCAAATGGCTGCTCAGGTCCGATCCGGCATGGCCGGCGGCGCGAATCGACGAGGTCTTGGCCGGGCCGGCGGTCACCCAGCATGTGCCCCTCGTTCGGCCGGTTCCGGTCTATATCTTCTACTTCACGGCCTTCGTGGACGAGGCCGGGCAGGTGAATTTCGTTCCTGATCCCTATGGGTGGGACGGCAAGCTCTCGGCCATGCTGGCCGACGCCAAGGCGCGAGCAAACTTGACAAAACCGGGCGAAACTGAATGTTCTGGCCACTGATCGCCGGGGTCGCTGGGGGGCGTATCGAGGGCCGAGTTGCTATGAGTCACCCCTGCCACGCGCGACGTAATCTTCTGAAACTGAGCTTGGCGTCCGCCGTTCTCGGCGCACCTGCCGCCGCAATCGCCTCCACGAGCCTGGACGTCCGGCCGCGCCGGCTGGTCCTCGACAACCTGCATACGGGCGAGAAGCTGGACGCGGTCTATTGGGAGCAGGGCGCCTATGTGCCCGACGCCCTGCAGGCGGTGAACCACGTGCTGCGTGACTTCCGCACCGGCGACGTCCACCCCATCGCGCCCAAGCTGCTCGACCTGTTGGACGTGCTCTCCGCGCGGGTTGAGACGAACCGGGCGTTCCAGGTGATCTCCGGCTACCGCTCGCCCAAGACCAACGCCATGCTCCACGCCGAGAGCCACGGCGTGGCGACCAAGAGCCTGCACATGCAGGGCATGGCCATCGACATCCGCCTGGCCGACGTCGATCTGTCCAAGCTTCACGACACCGCTCTATCCATGGCCGTGGGGGGCGTGGGCTATTATCCCGGCTCCGACTTCGTGCACGTGGACATCGGCCGCGTGCGGCGCTGGCGCGGCTAGCGGCGCTATTCGCCGTGCGCTCCGAGCGCGCGGACGTGATCGAGCCAGGCGGCCGCGGCGGCGTTCGGGGGCTGAGACCACGCCGCCGAAGAAGGTGTGCCGGACGGGTTTGAAGCCGCTCATCCACAGGACGCTGCGCTCCATAGCTCCGGACCCCGTAGGCGCCGAACATGAGCCGGTAGACTGGGCCGGGCATGCCCATGGTCACGATGATCCGCGCGGACTTGCCCCTGAGCAGGCCGGTCCATCCGCCCGCGCCGGGCTTCTCGATGGCGAATCCGTAGCGGAACACCTGCTCCATGAAACCCTTCAGCCGCGCTGGCTGGCCGCCCAGCCACAGGGGGTAGACGATGGTCACATGGTCGGCTTGGCGCACCGCCTCTTGGGCGTTCTGGATTTCCTGAGGGACCGAGCCGTTCTCGAACTCGTCGGCGGTGAGGATGAATGGGAAGTCGAGCTCTCCGACGTCGATACGCCGCACGATCCGGCCCGCCGTCGCCGCGCCGTTGCAGTAGGCGCCGGCGAGCGCGGCGCAAAGCCGCTCCGGTCGTGGGTCCGGATGCCCGTTGATCACCAATAGCCGTTCGGCCATCGACCTTCTCCCCTCCGATGGTGAAATGGCCTGATCCGGATGGTCCCCGCCTTGACTTGCCTCAAGGGCGCCGCGCGCGGCGTGGCTAACGTCCGGCGAACATCGAGTCCTGCCGGAGAAGACCATGACCAAGCCGCTCAGAACCCAGTTCGTCATCGCCGACGGCGGTCGCGCGCGATGGGTGACCCGCCACGAAGGCGCCCACGACTTCGTCACGATCAAGGAGCTGAAGGCCGACCACGTGGTGCTCAGCCGCGGACAGTCCGGCGTCGTGCAGGACGGCGCGACCGGCCGCCCGTCGGGCCTCAAGGAACGAGGCGCGGCGGCCAAGGCCAAGAACGCCATCTTCGCCGCCGAACTGGCCGAGGCCCTGAACGCCGAAGCGTCGCGCGACGCCTACGACCGTCTTTCCCTGGTGGCGCCAGCCCGGATTCTCAGCGCGATCGGCCGGGGTCTGTCCGGCCCGGCCAAGGCCCGCCTGGCCAATTCGCTCGCCAAGGACCTGACCAAGGTTCCCGATCACGAACTCGGTCAATGGCTGCAGCCGCTCGAACTGGGCTGAGGTCACGCCAGCCTAGGCCGGGACTTCGGGACGCATCAGCCGTGCGGCCAAGACCGCTCCGACCGCCAGCACCGCGGCGCCGACGTAGAGGTGCAGCCCTGGCGGCACGACGCCCCGGCCCGCGCCGGTGGTCGCATAGGCGAAGGTCTGGGTGAACACGATCGGCGCGAACAGGCCGGTCAGGGCGGTGAGCCCGGCCACCGAGCCTTGCAACCTGCCTTGTTCGGTCGCTCCGACCTTGCGGGTGAGCTGGGACTGCACGGCCGGCCCGACCAGTCCCGCCAGGGCGTAGAACGGCATGCCGAATGGGAACATCCAGCCCACGGGCGCGCTGGCGTAGATCACGAAGCCGATCGCGGTGCAGGAATAGCCGATCACGGCCGTGTTGCGTTCGCCGAACCGGCTGACCGACCGCTTCACCAGCAGAGACTGGACCACCAGGTGGCCGACGCCCGCGAAGGTCAGATAGAGGCCGACGATCCCCGTCGACCAGCCGAACCGGTAGTCGGTGTAGAGCACCAGGGTGGTGGGCAGGCACTGGCTGGCGATCAGCATCATCATCAGCACGATGACCAGGCCGCTGAGCTGCGGCCGGTCGAGCAGGAACTTGAACGCTCCCCAGGGATTAGCGCGGGCGAAGCTGAAGGGCGTGCGTCGGTCCTTGGGCAGCGACTCCGGCAGGATGAAGAAGCCGTAGAGCGCGGCGGTCAGGCACAGGCCGGCCGACACCCAGAACGGCAGCCGTGGGTCCACCGCGCCGAGCAGGCCGCCCAGCGACGGGCCCACCAGAAAGCCCACGGCGAAGGCCGCGCCCGTCCAGCCAAAGGCGCCGGCTCGCTCCTCGGGCGGAATGGAGTCGGCGATGTAGGCGTTCACCGCCGGCGCGCTGGCGGCGGTCACCCCGGAGATCATCCGCGCCACGAACAGCCAGCCGACGCTGGGCGCCAACGCCATCAGCACATAGTCGCACCCCATGCCGAACGCCGAGATCAGGATCACGGTGCGCCGCCCGAACGCATCCGACAGGGACCCGAGCACCGGAGAGGCCAGGAACTGGATCAGGGCGAACATCGCCGTGAAGGCGCCGACGTATTGCGCCGCGTGGCCCACGTCGCCGGTGAAGCTCTCCACCAGCCTGGGCAGCACCGGCACCACGATCATCGCCGCCATGGAATTGAGCAGCGACACGACCACGACCAGGGTCAGCGCGCCGCGCCCGCTCGGCCGGCGACTGGCCGCACCGCTCGCCGTCTCATCCATGAAATTTCGCCCCGAATTCGCAACTGACCCCGGCGTCTTATGCCCTCGGGACCGTAAGGACGCCAGGACCGCGCATCGGAACAGGAAACGCGTGCGCAAGACGGTCTACGCGGGAGCTTGGGGCCGCCTTGGCGAGCCATTAGCCGGTCCCGCTTTCGCATGAGCCTTTGCCAGCGGGCCAAGGCCGGGCATCCTGGCGCTCGCCGCCGCGGTCAGGGAGACGGTCATGCGCGCTTTGGGTCCGGGTTCGGTGTCGAGCCTCTTGAAGCTGGTGTTGGACGTGATCTGCTTCGCCCTGTGGGCGTCGCTGGGTCTGCTCCTGCTGGCGTCGCTGCTGGCCCTGCTGTTGCCGCCGGATCTCGGGATCTGGCGCGAGCTGTCCGACACCCGCGCGCGCGGGCCGGTGATGGCCGCGGGACTGATGGCTTTCGCCCTGTACGTCGGCGGAGTGCTGTACATCGTTCGCCGCCTGCGCCGGATCTTCGGGACGCTCACCGCGGGCGATCCCTTCCACCCCATGAACGTGGCGCGCCTGCAGGCCATCGGCTTCGCCTTGGCGGGGCTTGAGATCATCAATTACGTGACCAATCTGGTCACCGGCTGGGCGTTCCGCGACCAGATCCGCTCGGTGCAGTTCCCCTTCAACCCCACCGCCTGGTTCGCCGTGCTGGTTGTGTTCGTGCTGGCCGAGGTCTTCCGCGAGGGCGCGCGCCTGCGCGGCGAGGCCGAGTTGACCGTCTGAGCCGGGAAGGAGCGGAGACGCCCATGGCCGTGCGCGTGCTGTTGGATCGGGTGCTGGTGGAGCGGCGCATGTCGCTGTCTGAACTGGCCGACCGCGTGGGCCTTACCGTCGCCAGCCTGACCCTGTTGAAGTCGGGTCAGGCGCGGGCCGTTCGGCTGTCCACCCTGGACGCCCTGTGCCGCGAGCTGGACTGCCAGCCGGGCGACCTTCTGAACTATCGGCCCGGAGCATTCGAGCCCGCGCCCGATACGGCGGCGGACGACGCCTGACGGCGCCGCATCTGTGGCCTTTTAGCTGCACTGCAGCAATCGATAGAAAATATGGGATTCATGGGGCTGGACGTGGCGTGGGAACGGCCTATTTATGCTGCATCGCAACATGGCCCTCATGTTTCGACCCATGGAGAGCTTTTGATGACCCGCAACCTTCACCTCGACGTCCTGACTGAACGGGCGGCGGCGGTGTTCGCCACCGCCCTTCTGGCGGTGCTGCCGATCGCAGCCGCTGTAGCGCTGTTCGAATCCCTCTAGTCGGCGCGGTGCGGGGCCGAGACTAGTTCTCGCCCTTCGCCACCGCGTCGCGCTGGAGTTCCAGAAGCTGGGCGATTCCGCCCCGCGCCAGGGAGAACAGCGCCTCGAACTCAGCCACCGTGAAGCCTCGCTTCTCGCCGGTGGCCTGGATCTCGACGATGTCGCCCGCGCCCGTCAGCACGAAGTTGGAGTCCGCCTCCGCGCTGGAGTCCTCTTCGTAGTCCAGGTCCAGCACCGGGACGTTCTTGAACACCCCGCAGGAGACCGCGGCCACCTGGTCCAGCACCGGGTCGCGCTCCACCAGGCCTTCTTCCATCAGATGCCGCGTGGCCAGCCGCAAGGCCACCCAGGCGCCCGTGATCGCCGCCGTGCGCGTGCCGCCGTCGGCCTGGATCACGTCGCAGTCCAGCACGATCTGGCGTTCGCCCAGCGCGCGCATGTCGCACACCGCGCGCATGGAGCGGCCGATCAGGCGCTGGATTTCCTGGGTGCGGCCAGACTGCTTGCCCAGCGCCGCCTCGCGCCGGCCGCGGGTGTGGGTGGCGCGCGGCAGCATGCCGTACTCCGCCGTGACCCAGCCCTGGCCCCGGCCCTTCAGGAAAGGCGGGATATTGTCCTCCAGCGTCGCGGTGACCAGCACGCGGGTGTGGCCGAACGAGACGAGGCACGAGCCTTCCGCATAGCGGTTCACGCCGGTTTCGAACGTCACAGGGCGAAGGGCGTCGGGCGCGCGTTCGGAGGGCCGCATGCTGATGATCTCCTTGAGGAACCTTGGGAACCGCCGGCGCCGGGCTTACCTTGATGTTCTGTCGTCTTGCGCGGGCCGAGAGCGCGCTTATCCTAAATCGCGACCGGTCCGTCCACGGCGAGCTGACATGAAAGCGTTTTCGCCCAGACCATGATGACCATGAACGCCTCCGGCCTGGCCGGGATCTCGGGCCCGACCCTCGCCCAGCTCGACGCGCGAGCCCGCGACATCTTCCGCCACGTGGTGGAGACCTATCTGGAGACGGGAGAGCCGGTGGGCTCGCGCACCCTGTCCAAGGGCGGGGTGCAGCTGTCGCCGGCCTCGATCCGCAACACCATGCAGGATCTGACCCAGCTCGGTCTGCTGTCGGCGCCCCACACCAGCGCTGGGCGCCTGCCCACCCACGCGGGCCTGCGCCTGTTCGTGGACGGCCTGCTTGAACTGGGCGAGCTTGGCCAGGAGGAACAACGCGAGATCGAGGGCCGCCTGGCCGGTCGCGGCCGGGGCGTGGAGGAGGCGCTGAACGAGGCCACCGCCCTGCTTTCGGGCCTGGCGGGCGGTGCGGGCGTGGTGGTCACCCCGTCGCGGGACGCGGGCGTCAAGCACGTGGAGTTCGTGCCCCTGGGCGTCGACCAGGCCCTGGCGGTGATGGTGTTCGACGACGGCGCCGTGGAGAATCGTCTGATGCACCGGCCGCCGGGCCTGACGCCCTCGGCCCTGCAGGAGGCCTCCAACTTCCTGAACGCGCGCCTGCGCGGGCGCACCCTGGCCGAGACCAAGGCCGAGACCGTGAGCGAGCTGGAGCAGGCCCGTCGCGAGCTGAACGCCGCCGCCGCCCGGCTGGTTGAGGACGGATTGGCCGCCTGGGGCGGGGGCGAGGGCGCCGCCCGCTCCCTGATCGTGCGCGGCCGCGCCAATCTTCTGGGCGACCGCGCGGCGGTGGAGGACCTGGAGCTGGTGCGCATGCTGTTCGACGACCTGGAGCAGAAGGAGCAGCTCATCGGCCTTCTGGACGATGTGCGCGAAGCCCAGGGCGTTCGGATTTTCATCGGCGCCGAAACACGGCTTTTCTCATTGTCGGGTTCCGCCTTGATCGCGGCGCCCTATATGACCGAACGGAAGCGGGTGGTGGGCGCGGTCGGCGTGATCGGTCCGGCCCGCTTGAACTACGCCCGGGTGATCCCGCTGGTGGACTACACCGCACGGATGCTCGGGCGGATGCTCGACGCGTAAGGAACAGACAAGCATGACCGACGAACAGACGCCGGCCGACGACGGAATCAGCGCCGAGGAGGGCGCCGATCCGACGCTGGAGGACCTCAAGGCCCAGGTCGCCGAGTGGCGCGACAAGGCCCTACGCGCCGCCGCCGAGGCCGAGAACGTGCGCCGCCGCACCGAGCGCGAGGCCAACGACGCGCGCGCCTTCGCCATCCAGCGCTTCGCAAGGGACCTGTTCGGCGCCGCCGACAATCTCGAGCGCGCCCTGGCCGCCGCCCCGCGCGAGGCCGCCGAGGCGGCCGTCACCAACTTCGTGCTCGGCATCGAGATGACCGAGAAGGCCCTGCGCCAGGCGTTCGAGACCAATGGCCTGAAACGCATCGAGCCCCAGGTGGGCGAGAAGTTCGATCCGCACCTGCACCAGGCGATGATGGAGCAGGAGGCCGAGGGCGCCGAACCCGGCTCTGTGGTGCAGACCATGCAGGCCGGATACGAGCTATTCGGGCGGGTGGTGCGCCCCGCCATGGTGGTGGTTGCGGCCCGCCGCGCGGGCGCTGGCGGGAGCTCCGGCGGGGGCTCGGAAGGCGCCAAAACCTATGCCGGCGCCGACGGCCAGGACGCCGGTGGCGCGTTGGACACCAAGGCTTGATCGGACAGGCTTGATCGACGGGGCCGCGCGGCCTATGTGTCCGCGCCTCGCAGGGGCCTGACCCGGCCCAGCGACCCGGACCTCGGGGCTATAGCTCAGCTGGTAGAGCGCTTGAATGGCATTCAAGAGGTCAGCGGTTCGAACTCCGCTTAGCTCCACCAATCAGTCTCCCCCTTTCCCGCGGCTAGCGGGAGAGGGGGAGCTTCCTCCGACATTCCCGTGGGTTAGCGACAGGTGGGGCGGCCCCGCCGCGCTAAGCGGTCAGGTCCTCGACTTCAGCCTTGCGGCGCCGGGGCCATCCACGGATGTAAAACGCTACGCAGGGCCGGTTGGGATTATCCGCCCGTCGGGTAGGTCTGGGCCCAATCGTTGCGCCAACGAAAATTGGTGTAGGTGAGGGTCACGCTGAAATCGAGCGACTTCACCTGATGCCACCACCCCAGCGGCACGAATATGGCCTCGCCCGGCGCGAGGGTGACGTCATAGCTGCGAACGGTCGAGAGCAGGGGAAAGCGCGAGCGATCCAAAGCGGGATCGTCAAGGTCGGGGATCTCGCTAAAGACATGCTGTGAGTTGTAGAGCTTGCCGACCTCGGCCGCCGGAATGAGCTTGATCCGCTTACGACCGACGATCTGGGCGATCAGATTGTTGGTGAGGTCGTGGTGCAAGGAGGTGACGGTTCCGGACGGTCCGATCCACTTCATCATGTGCTGATCCGGCGTCGAGACCAGGAACCGATCCAGCGAGCCCAGATCTCGGTCAAGGACGGCGAGGGCCTCGGTATTGCGAGCGGAGTTATAGGCCGTGATGTAGGCGTCGTTCCCCGCCGCGCTGGTGATCAGGTCGATGAGCCGGTCGAACGGAATCTCGCGGCGATGCGCGTCCTTGTACATCTCGAACTCGGCGCTCGTGGATCGGTCGCCCTGGTACTCGACGACCGCCGAACCCACGGCCTCCTTGAGATAGGCGGGTGTCCAGCGCGACAGCGCCGGCCAGTCCTCCATCTCGCCCGCCAAGATCACGGGGCGGCCCGCGGAATAGTACTGGTCCAGGAATTCGTCCGAGCCGAGTGCGACCCGACGCTCAATCTCCGCCGCGCTTGGCGCCAGTTGACGGTGCTGTTCCAGGGCGTCGAGCAGCCACTCTCGCTTCCGGAGGGCGAGGCTGGCCCGCCGCAACTCATCGTCCCTGGAGGGAGGCAACGTAGCGTCGGCCGGCTGCGCGCTTGTGGCCGGACTGGCATTGGCGCGTGGTTCCGCCTGCACAGGCGCCGCCATCGGCCGTGCGCCCCCCTCAAAGGGCGCGAGGCGCAGTTTCGTCTGATGGTCGGCCACATGGGATCGGCCGCTTACGTCCACGCCGCGATAGTAATGCTTCTGCCACCTGTCGGCGCCCGCTTTCGGCGCTTCTCTCGCCATTCGGGCGTGAAACTCGTCCCTCGCCGCGCTCCATGCTTTGAACTGCGCCATCGTCTCGGGGGCGCCGTCCAGGGGCTCGAACCGCGGCGCGACCTCATTCAGGTATCCGCGTCGTAGGGGGAAGAAGAAGCAGATCGGTTCTTGCGCGTCGAAGTGAACCCAGGTGTTCGGTCGGGTGAAGCGCCAGTTCATGGTGAAGGTGAACGGCGCCCAGTCGGTCTCCATCACCCCGGTCAGCGGCTGAATGGCGTCCTTGAAGGCGTTGGGAGACCCTCCGATCCAAAGGTTCCAGCCCGGCTCGGTACGGAATAGCCCCTGGATATGGAAGGTCATGACGCCCTGACCGAAGATCGACACGGGAGCCATGGCCGGGTCCACGCCGGGCGGCAGCCGGAACTGCACCGCGTCCGCCCCGGCGCCGCCGTTCCAGATCGCGTCGAAGGCGCAGGGCGTCAGCACCTCCCAGCCATGGGCGTTCGCGATGTTCAGCGGCAGACAGCGATAGGCGAACAACTCCGGCGTGGCGGTCATCCAGTCCCGCGTCGCCTCCGCCGGTCGGATCAGCGGCGCCCAACCCGGATGCAGATAGCAGATCAGGTCCATTCGATCTCTCCCCGACGCGGTCCAGTCGCGCCGCCGACCGAGATGCGCGCACCCCTAAGTGATACTGGCGCATCGGTCACCGGGATATGAATTTGCGCTGACGGCGCCGGAGGCCTGGCGTCGTCGCGCCGCGTCGAGCTGACCTGCCGCGCGACGGACCCGAGAGCATCATTCGGGAAGGTCGATGACGGAACCGGTGGGGGCGGGGCCGATCTGGAGAGGAATTTCACGCTGTTCCTTAACCATGAAGGCTGGCGGAGCCGGCGTCGGTCAGCCCTTTGTGCGTTAATTCGGCGTCGATTACGGCCGCGGCGCAGGTGGTTGAGCGACCGTCATTCCGCCGCGAGCCGACGCAAAGTCGTCCTCGCCTGTTTGGCGAACGCGCCTCGCGCGCCGAAAGTTCGACGGCGGCGTCGAGTTATCCGAATTTGTCGCTGGAATTCTTAGGGAAAGCCAGCGGCAGTGGCTGTTGGACGGCCACAACTCAGCTGTTCACTGAAGACGTGGCTGATCATTGATATCAACCAAGGATAGACCACGATCAAATTCTCACGTGGTCAATTTACTCGCAATCCGCGAAGTCGGGCGGGAAATGGTGGGGCCGGCCCGACCATTTCCCCGCCGAATCGACCCCCAAACGCTGGCGACGTTTGATTGTTAACCATCAAAATTAGTTGACAAACTATCGCCTACAAGCGCTTCGTTAAGATTGTGTTAGTGATTTACGGGGGACGGGGATTGTCCAAGCAATTCGAACTGAGTCGTCATCGGGCGACCGGCGGACGACTCGCGATCACCTTGCTCGCGGGCCTGGCGATATCGACCTCCGCGGCTGGCGTGGCCTTGGCCCAGGCGACCGTGAACCCGGGCCGGGTGGACGAGCGGCTACGTCCGCCTCCCGCGCCCCCTAAGGTCTCGCCTGTCGCTCCGGCGTCCCTGTTGCCGGCGCCGCAAGCGGCTCAGGACGAAACCACCAAGTTCAACGTCACGCGCGTGGAGTTCGAGGGCGCGACCGCGCTGTCCGCGGCCGAACTTCAGTCTTTGACCGCGCCTTTCGTCGGCCATGAGATTTCCCTGGCGGACGCTCAGAGGCTGGCCGAGATTGTCACCGCCAAATATCGCAACCGCGGCCTGATCCTCTCGCGCGCCATCGTGCCGCCGCAGACCGTCACGGACGGCGTGCTGCATATCCAGGTGATCGAAGGCTACTTTTCCGAAGTGAAGATCCAGGGCGATGCTGGCGGCGATCGCCACACGCTGGACGTCTACGCCAAACGCATCGCCAAGATGCGGCCGGTGACGGCCGCCGCGCTGGAACGGCTGCTGTTGCTCGCGAACGACCTGCCCGGGTTGACGGTGAGGTCGGTCGTCACCCCGTCGCCCACCACGCCCGACGGTGCGATCCTGACCCTGGTGGTCGAGCACAAGGCGGTGGATGCGGCGGCTTCGCTCGACAACCGCGGCAACCGTTGGTTGGGCCCCGTCGAGGGCTTCGCCACGGTCGACATCAACGATCTCGGCGGCACGGGCTCGCGGCTCGGTCTGGGCGCGGCGCTCTCCCAGCAAGCCGAGTTGGCCTATGGCGTGGTCACCTATGACCAGCCTCTGGGCGTCGACGGCCTGATGCTCAACCTGTCGGTTTCCAAGGCCCGCACCCGGCCTGGCGATGAATTGAAGGTGCTCAAGACCAAGGGCAGCGCCGAGACCTATCAGGCGGCCCTATCCTATCCTCTGGTCCGGCGGCGGGCCGAGAACCTGTACCTGCGGGTCGGCTTCACCGCGCGCGACTCTGAAATCGACGAACTCCGTGGTGTCGCCGCTGTTCAACGACCACGTCCGGTTCTTCTCGGCGGAGCTGTCCGGCAACATAGCCAACTCCCTGCGGGGGGTGACCAGCGCGCGCGTCTCCATCGCCCACAGCGTCGACGTCTTCAGCGCCACGCCTACCAGCTATGTGAACAAGTCGCGCGCCACGGCGTCCGGCAACTTCACGTTCGCCACTGCCGAGATCGTGCGCGTGCAGCAGCTTGCCGCGGGCTTCTCCCTGCGCATGGCCGCCGCCGGTCAGTATTCTCCCGACAGCCTGTTCGCCTCCGAGGAATACGGCATCGGCGGGCTGACCTACGGCCGCGCCTACGATCAGTCCGAGATCACGGGCGACAAGGCCCTGGATGGCTCGATCGAACTGCGCTGGTCCCCTGCCAAGGTGCCTTTCGGCCGGGGCGTGGAGTTCTACGGCTACTATGAAGGCGGTCGCGTCTGGCAGGTGAATCCGCTGCCTGCGGAGCCGCACCATGCTTCCCTGGAAGCCGCCGGCTTTGGCGCGCGGATGACCTTTACCGACAAGATCCGGGGATCCCTCGAATACGCCCAGCCGATCGGGCGCGACGTCGCTTCCAAAGGCAATCGCGATGGCCGCGTCTTCTTCTCGCTGACCACGACCTACTGACATCCAAAGCGGCCACGGGTCGCGAAGTGCGGCGTTCGCGCCGAAGGACCAAGACAATGAAAGCTTACCCGAAGATGTCCCTCAAGCAGACCCTCAAGGCCGGTACGGCCCTTGGCCTGCCGTTGCTGTTCGGCCTGGCGGTGAGCAGCCAAGCCATGGCGCTCGACGCCGGCGCGCTGCCCACCGGCGGTGTGGTGGTGGGGGGCGCGGCCAGCGTGGCCGCAACCCCTGGTCATCTTCAGGTGACCCAGTCCACCGATCGCGCGGCGATCGACTGGCGCAGCTTCGACATCGGGTCCCAGGCTTCGGTGAACTTCGCCCAGCCTAGCCGTACCTCGGTGGCCCTCAACCGCGTGAATGGTTCGGCCAACGCCAGCCAGATCATGGGCTCCCTCACCGCCAACGGCACGGTGATGCTGCTCAACCCCAACGGGGTGGTGTTCGGCCCCAACTCCCACGTGGACGTGGGCGGGCTGGTGGCGTCGACCGGCAAGATCGACGTCAACCGCTTCATGGCGGGCGACAACAGCCTGACCATCACCGGCGCCACCGTCGGCGAGATCGTGGTTCAGGGACACATCACCGCCCGCGACGGCGGCCTGGCCGCTTTCGTGGCGCCCTCGGTGCGCAACTCCGGCGTGATCGTCGCCAATCTCGGCAAGGTCGCCCTGGCGGCTGGCGAGACGGCGACCCTCGACCTCTATGGCGACCACCTGATCGAGCTGGGCTTCGGCGCCGCCAACCCGCTGGTCCTGAACTCCGGCCAGATCGACGCCGCCGGCGGACGCGTGGAACTCTCGGCCAAGGCGGCCTCCGCCCTGGTCGACGGCATGATCAACAACAGCGGCGTGATCAGCGCGGCCTCCGTCGACAAGGTCGGCGGCGCGATCGTGCTGAGCGCGGACAACATCACCACCACCGCCAACGCAACTCTGAACGCCGACGGCGTCAGCGGCGGCCAGATCACAGCGATCGCCAACAAGACCGGCGACTATGCCGGCAGTTGGTCGGCCCAGGGCTCCAACGGCGATGGCGGCAAGATCGAAACGTCGGGTGCGACTGTAAATATCGCTGACGGCATCAAGGTCAACACACTGGCCTCGAACGGCGCGACGGGAAGCTGGACGCTCGACCCAAACAGCTTAACCGTCGGCAGTTCCGGCAGCGGTACGATCACCGCTGGCACGAACGACGATGGCTTCAGTGCTATCAAGGCTAGCACAGTCGTGTCCGCGCTGGACACAACGGACGTCAATCTTCAGGCGAACGTAACGATCAGCGTCAATTCCGCGATCGACGCCTCCGGCAACACCAACGCGCATAACCTGACCCTCGTGGATCAGAATGGCGGCGGGCTGACAATCAACCTCAACGCCCCC
Source organism: uncultured Alphaproteobacteria bacterium (assembly GCA_963761065.1). Classification (GTDB taxonomy): domain Bacteria; phylum Pseudomonadota; class Alphaproteobacteria; order Caulobacterales; family Caulobacteraceae; genus JANWHQ01. Next base: position 28,132 of record CAVXFP010000001.1, read on the forward strand.
ATAACCCTCAAAACGGGCGGCGCCCTTTCCGGTCAAGGCACGATCGTGAACGTCGCCAGCACCGGCCTGATCCAGAACGGCGTCGACGTCGCCTTGGCAGGCGGCGCGACCGTGAATGTCGCGGCCGGCGTCTATGCTCCCAATGTCAACATCAACAAGTCCGGCCTGTCACTGCTGGGCGCTACTGGCGCGGAAATCGATGTCGACCCGGGCTCGAGTTCAGCTCAACGCCATCAATATCGGCGGCAGTACAGACGGCGTAACCGTCAGCGGCTTCAAAATTCGCGGTGAGATCACCGGGTCTTATCTGACCTACAGCTTCGGCAACGGCGTCAGCCGCGGCGTGGCCGTCGCCAATGGCGCGACGAACTTTACGATTTCGAACAATGACATCCAAAACGTCCGCAACGGTATTCTGATTGATGGTCGCAATACCGGAACCGTCACTGGAAACCTGATCGACAACACCAAGGGCGGAGTCTCCGTTCAGTACACCGACGCAGGCGCTGGCAATACCCAGGGCTACTCCATCGATATGTCCGGCAACACCCAAGGCGCCCAGGGCAACGAATGGGGCCTCAACGTTCACCTGAACCAGAACTATGTCGGGGGCACGTTACATTCGAATCCATATCCGGGCGGCGCGGCGTCGAGCACTGTGCAAGCGGCTTTGCTCGCGAACAGCACGGCCAATGACGGCTGGACGGTGCAGGATCAGGCTTACACGTCCTCGAACCGCACGGCGGTGACCGTTTCCACCGCTGGATCCGACAGCAATCAAGGCAGCCCGCGCTCGACCCTCGCCTCCATCCAGGCCGGCATCGCCGCGGTCGTCTCGGGCGGAACGGTCAATGTCAACGACGGCACCTATACCATCGCCTCGGGCAGCAATTACATCAATGTCAACAAGAGCTTGAGCCTGATCGGTCAGAGCGAGGCCGGTGTCATCATCGACGCCCGCAGCGCCTCGACCTACGGCCTGCGCGTCACCGGGCCGAACAGCGACGTCACGTTGAAGAATTTCACGCTTTATGGCGCGACTGGCTCGGGCAACTACTACGGCCTGAAGGCGGAAGACGTCACCAATCTCACCCTCGCGAACATCACGAGCCGGGGTGCGACGAAATCCGAATTCGACTTGAACGGGATCGTCAACGGCACGCTGACCAATCTGACGGCCGACGGCGCGCCGGTTTCGGACGGGACCGATTCGACGACCACCGCCGGCAACGGCATCTCGTTCACCAACAGCCAGAACATCACGCTGACCAATTCGGTGACCAAGAACAACGCCTGGGGCGGCCTGGCTCTGTATCAGGGCACGACCTACGGCGATCTGCAGCTGACCGGGATCACCGTTGACGGGACGAACACGTTCAACGAAGCCAACGGCATCTATGCCGAGGACCAATCCACGGTCACCGATATCGGCACGATCGATCTTTCGGGCCAGGGCATCACCCACATCGCCCAGTTACCAGGCCGGGGCGAATGACTTCTACACCTTCTTCCGCACCAGCGAGCAGGGCGCGATCGACGCCGCGGCCGCTGCGGATCCCTCGACCGCCTATGTGCAGGGCTACGCAGGCAACGTCAGCGGCGACAACACCTTCTATGTCGGCCACAACACCGGCGATACGGCGGCGCTGTCGATCAACGCGGCCATCAAGGCCGCGGCTTCGGGCGCGACCATCGATGTCCTCCCCGGCGCCTACACCGAAGGCGTGACGGGCGTTGACGGTCATGGCGGCGCCGGCGGCGAAAAGTTCGGCCTCTACGTCTACAAGGACAACCTCACGATCCAGGGCGTCGACGCCTCGGGCAACGTCATCACCGATCCCAACGCGACGCTGGCGACGATCACCTCCGGCCAGGAGGCGCCGTTCGGCGCGCAGGACTGGGTTTCAGGCGACAACGTCACCATCCAGGGCCTGAAGCTCCTTCCGGGTTCGGGGTTCGACAACAAGCTTCTCGAGGTCGCTGGCGACAACTTCACGCTGAAGAATTCGCTTCTCGACGTCAGCGATAACGGCACGGAATCTGCGCTTTATATCGATCTGAACGGCGCCGGGCCGGTTGAAAGCTTCAATATCCAAAACAACATCTTCCACGGAGGCACCTACACCGGCACGGACGGTGGCGGCATCGTGAAGATCGCGAGCGGCGTTGGGCTCACCGCCGCGGCGTCCACGCGCGTGTTCGACGGAAACACCATTTCCGTGCTCGACGGGCATGGCACGTCCAGCACGGTCGGCTTCCAGATTTAGGGCCAAGAAGACGGGGTGGCCTGGCAGGCTCAGCAGGCCGGGGCGGTGACGCTCACCAACAACACCTTCACCAATGTCGCCACGCCGATCCGCACTGTCGGGAACCTCACTGAAAGTCTCGACTGGAATAATGTGTTCAACAACAACGGCAACGTCTTCACCGGCGGCGCCGCCATGGACTACGTCGGCAGCACCACCACTGCCCGCGCCGGCACGACGTTGACCTATTTCAGCGACCCGACCCCGGCCACGGCCATCTTCTCGACCATCCAGGCCGCGGTCGATTTCAACGGCTTGCAGACCGGCGATACGGTGCGGATGCTGTCCGGCAGCTATACCCTTCCCGGCGAACTCGACATCGCCACGGGCCTGACGCTGGCCGGCGCGGGTGTCGGCAACACGATCATCACGTCGAACTCGACCGGTTACGGCATCAACGTCACCGGCGACAACGTGACGCTGAGCGGCTTCACTTACGGTGGTCCGACTGGAACGGGCGCCACCTACGGCATCAAGGTTCAGCCTGATACCGGTGTGGCCTCGGATCGCTTGCTGAACTTCGCGATCGACAACGTTTCGATCACCGGCGGCTATCGTACCGGCCTTGACCTGAACGGCGTCGTCGGTGCGACCATCGACAATGTCTCGGTCTCGAACATCGTGCACGGCAACGGCATCGCCTTGACCGACAGCGCCAACGTCACCCTCACTAACACCACCACCAGCAATAACGCCTGGGGCGGTTTGGCGCTTTATCAGACCAACAATTACTACGATCAGCAGCTGACCGGCATCTCGGTCGACGCCAGCAACACCTTCAATGACGTGATCCCGGTCTATCTTGAAGACGAGTCCTCGTCGCTTGACCCGGGCTCGATCACTCTGGCCGGCTTCGGCTATGTGGTGAACTCGCCGAACGCGGCCAATGACGTCTACGCCTGGTTCCAGAAGACCCAGCAGGACGCCGTCAACTTCGCGACCGACTCCACCCTGAGCAACGGCAACATCAACCTGCCCACCGCCACGGTGCAGGGCTATTCCGGCAGCGGCGCCACCGGCAACAACGTCTTCTACGTCGGCACCGGCGCCAACACCGTCAACATGCTGATTGGCGCGGCGACCAGCGGCGCCCTCACCGGCGCGACTATCAATGTCGGCGCGGGGACCTTCCGAGAGCAGGTTGTCGTCGACAAGGCCCTGACCCTCGCGGGCGCGGGCATCGGCTCCACGATCATCGAGGCGCCCGACACTCTGAGCCATAGCTTCTCGGCCGAAGGCAGCGCGCGGCACGCCGTGATCTCGATCGAGAACACGTCGGGCGTCAACGTTTCCGGCCTCACGGTCGATGGACGCAGCGTGGGGGCGGCCAACGGCAACCTCATCGGCGTGGGCGTTCATAACGCCGGCGCCGTCGTGGATGGCGTGCACATCACCAACATAAACGACAGCAGCTCCGTCCTGAGCGGCGCGCAACAAGGTTATGGTGTTGGCGTCTACAACGACGACAGCACTGCACGGGTCGTCACCATCCAGAACAGCACGATCGACAACTTCCAGAAGAACGGGATCGCGTTCCGTGGCGGCGATCTGACGGCCAACGCCATCTTCAACACCATCACCGGCGCTGGCGACACGGCCAACATCGCCCAGAACGGCATCGAGCTTTACGGCAACACGGGCTCGATGACCGGCACGGTGCAGAACAACGTGGTCAGCGGCTTCAGCTATCAGGTCACGCCGTCCAACGCGGCCGACTATGCGGCCGGCATCTACCTCATCAAGACCTCGAACGTCCTGGTGAGCGGCAACACCGTCACCGGTACGGGCACCGCCGGCGCGGCCTCCTATGGTCTCGCCGTGTTGGGCAGCGACCACCTCACCGCCACCAACAACACCTTCTCGGCCCTGCAACGCGGCATCAGCCTCTACGATGACTATTATGGCGGGTCGTCCGGTCTTTATGCGAGCTTCGGCTACAACAACATCGTCTCCGTGGACGGCGGCTCCGTCAGCAACACCGATGTCGGCATCTATGCCCCCAACGTGACCAGCCTGGGTGTCCACGGCGTCAGCTTCTCGAACAACACCCTCCACTTCCAAGGCGCGACGACCGACGCCGCGGCGACGAAGTCGGGTAATACGTTCGACCACAGCACCTACACGACTGGCGACGGGAGGATCTTCGGCTACGACACGCCGACGCCGACTCCGACTTCGACGCCCACTCCGACTCCGACGCCCACTCCGACTCCGACGCCCACTCCGACTCCGACGCCCACTCCGACTCCGACGCCCACTCCGACGCCGACGCCCACTCCGACGCCCACGCCCACTCCGACGCCGACGCCCACTCCGACTCCGACGCCCACTCCGACGCCGACGCCCACTCCGACGCCACTCCGACGCCGACGCCGACGCCCACTCCGACGCCGACCCCGACCCCGACTGCGCAGAACATCGCTAGTCAGATCGTGCTCAATCAGGTGGTTCTGCCGGCGGGCGGCACGGTCTCGAACACCGGCGTGATCACCCTGCCGGCGGGCTTTGCTCTGGGCCTTGTCGCCCCGGCCGGTCCAGGCGGGCAGTCCAAGACGATCTACGTCAATAATCTCGAGATGCTCGGCGAACTGCTGGCGCAGGGCTACGTGGCGATCATCGCCGACGTGGGCGCGCCGGGCGAAGACGACCAGACCCAAGAGGTCGCCAGCAACTAACGGCGATCGAAGCGGTGCGATCCGCGGTGCTGCAATGGAGCGATATCGGTTCGAGCTGAACCGGTATCGCTCCTTATTGCTTTTGGCGGCCGAGCGATGTCACGCCAGCCGGTCATAGCCGGGCCCGGCGCGCCTTTGCCTCACCAGGCGGCGAGATTGAAGCTGTTCGCCGAATTCCAGCGGGTCGGCGCGCGAGTGGTGCGCAGGACGAGGGTGATCCGCCCGCCCTCCGCGGCTGCAGGCCAGGACATGCCCGCCGTGCTGGCCATCTGCATGCCGGACGAACGATACATCCACCAGCCATCTTCGTTGACGGAGTACAGGGGATGGTAGCCGCGCGCCTCGGCGGCCGGCATCACGTCCTTGGCCTGGTTGTCGAGAACGAGGGCCTCACCGTTCATCCGCACCACCAACACGGCATGGGATGAGTTGAAGTGATCATCGTGGACCACGACGATGCGCATGTCCTTCTCCGCGACCCCCAGGCGTCGCAAGGCCCAATACTTGGCCGAGGCATAGTCTTCGCAGTCACCGCCACGCGAGATCATCTCTTTCGGCGTCGCCCAATAGTCATGGCGACCCCAGTTGGCCTGATCCTCGCGGTAGGGCAGGGCGTTCACCATGGCCTGAACGGCGTCGAGCTGCTCGCGGCGGGGCCGACCGGCCAGCGCGTCGAGGCTGGCGTCCCAGTTGACCAGGAGGCAGTCGCTGTCGTTGCGGGCACAGGCGGCGTTGGTGGCCGGAATGGCCGCCTGCTCGGGAGCCTGCCAATTGACCAGGAGGCAATCGCCGTCATCACGGGCGCAGGTGGAGCCCGAGGCCGGAGCGGCCGCCTGCTCGCCGACTTGCCAATTTAGCAGCAGGCAGGCGCCGTCATCACGGGCGCAGGCGGGGCTGGCGGCCGCCACGGTCGTCTCCTTGGAGACGCCGGCGTCGGTGACTCCAAGAAGCGGGATCTCGGGTTCGAATTTCAGCCGGCTAAGTTGGAGGGGTTCGATCCGCAGATTGACGACCAGCGGCTCGGCGGCCATCCGACTCTCGTCGGCCTGGACGCGACGAATTTCGTCAGCCCAGTTGGCGACCTCAGAGAGGCTCCCGCCCTGAACCTCGCTCTGCCTGTCAAATATCCCATCCAGACCCACCGCGCCGGCTGGCGCGGAAGTAAAGAATAGGAAAATACATACGCCCCACTTTACGAGGTTGTTTATCATATCGCCCACCGCAGTCTTTTTGTTGCGTAGTTAATACGGCGGGTGCAGTTAATTTGATGATCACAGAGATGGCTTTCTATTGGTAAATACTGATTACCGGACTATAGAGTTTGTTTACTACGACGGCCGCGATGGCTCGGCCGCTTGAGCGGGCAAAGGCCCGCAGGGCTTGGTCAGGCCGTCCCCGCGAAACGACCCCTCGCTGAGGTTGGTCCGCAGACCAATTTGGATGGATGCAGAGACGGCGGGGGGAAGCGCCACAAGCCGGAGGGGTCGTCGCTAAGCCGCGAGCGGCCGAAGGAAATGGACCCGGCGAACGCCTGGCCTCGTCAGGTCCTACGACGTCGTCCGGGACCGGACCCATGATGGACGGATGTTCCGAACGCCGCGCCTTATCGACAAGTTCGCCCGCGAGGCTCTGGCCGCCTCAGGCGCAAGCGCAACGCCATCGATGTGACTTCAGACCCTGGCCGAGGTCATGATCCGGCGCGGGCGACAGGCTGACCATTTCCGCCGCCGGTCAGCCTCCCCCTGTTCCCCGGGGCCAGCGCGAGCAGGGGCGTTTTCTCCCGCATCGCCGTGAGTCACCGCCCGAAGCGGCGGTCACGCTGCTGGAAGGACCGCAGGGCGCGCCAGAAGTCGAGCTTGCGGAACACCGGCCAGTTCACCTGGGCGAAATAGAGCTCGGCATAGGCGCTCTGCCACAGAAGAAAGCCGCTGAGCCGCTCCTCGCCGGAGGTGCGGATGATCAGGTCCGGGTCCGGCATGCCGCGCGTATAGAGGCAGTTTTCCAAGACGCCCTCGTCGATGTCCTCCACGGGCAGGGCGCCGTCGGCGACCTGGCGCGCGATGTTCCTCACCGCGTCGACGATTTCGGCCCGTCCGCCATAGCCGATGGCGATATTGAGGGTGAGCTGGGCGTTCGCGGCGGTGATCCGCTCGGCGACGGCGATTTCCTTCTGGAGTTCATCGGACAGCAGGTCACGCTTGCCGATCACCTGGATACGCAGGCCCGAATCCACCGCCTTCGAATTGGTCCGGAACTCCGACAGCTTGCGCAGGAACAGCTGCATGAGGAAGGACACCTCCTCGGGGTCGCGGTCGAAATTCTCCAGCGAGAAGGCGTAGATCGTCACGATGGACAGGCCGATCTCCTCGCACCACCGAAGAAAGTCCTCCAGCTTCTTCAGCCCGGCTTCGTAGCCGTGATCGAAGCTGAGGCCCTTGCTCCGGGCGAAGCGGCGGTTGCCGTCCAGGATCAGGCCGATGTGTCTGGGAAACGGGCCGTGGGAGATCTGCGACCACAGCAGGCGTTCGTACAGCCGGTAGAGGATGTCGACGATCTTCAAGGGGGCGTCCCCCCGGCGAGTTCCGGGCGCGGCTGCGATTGAACCGGCGCGTTCGGCGATGTCAACGCGTTGAGGCCGGGGCGGTGCGATCGCGGGGCCGAGACTTGGCGAGGGGCTCAGTGCGTCTCGGTCGCGCTCAGCAGCCATTTGGCGGCCGCCTCGGGAGAGGCCTTGGCGTCCTTGCGGTCCACCATCAGGCTGGCTTCGCGCATCCGATCCACCGGGATGGCGTTCACCAGCGGGAGCAGGGCGCGGCGCAGGGCCTTGTCCTTTGCGCGCTTGGGCGAGATCAGGATCACCGCGTCATAGGGCGGGATCGAGCCCTTGGGGTCGGTCAGGACCACGAGATGCTGGGCGGCGATGCGTCCGTCGCTGGAAAAGGCCGAGATCACGTCCGCCTCGCCGCTGGAGACGGCCTGATACATGAAGGTGGACTGGTACTGCTTGCGCGCCTTGAACTTCAGGCCGTAGGCGTCGCGCAGGGCCGCCCACTCCGGCCGGGCGAAGAACTCATAGTCCCCGCCGATGGTCAGCGAGGGCGCGTGCTGGGCGAGGTCGGCGATCGAGCGCACGTTCAGCGCCCGGGCCCGATCCTGGCGCATGGCCAGCGCATAGGCGTTCTCGAAGCCCAGGGGGCCGAGCAGCACGACCCCGTATTTCTCCTGCAGCTGCTGGCCCAGCTCCTTCAGCATCTCGGCGCGGGAGGGATGGTCCTCGCGGTGCAGGACGTTGGTCCACAAGGTGCCGGAATAGTCGACGTAGGCGTCGATCTCGCTGCCGGCCAGAGCGCGAAAGGCGATGGCCGAGCCGAGGCCCGTGCGCTGCTCCACCCGCTTGCCCTTGGCGCGCAGCCGGTCGGCCATCATGTCCGCGAGGATGTACTGCTCGGTGAAGCTCTTGGCGCCGATCAGATAGGTCGGGCCCCCGGTGCGGATCATCGGTATGGCCGCGACCCCGACGCCGATCAGCAGGGCCGCCGCGCCTATGCCCATGCGCCACGCGCTGCGCCTGGCCGCGCCCGATTCGATCAGGCCCAGAAGCTGGTCCACCACCAGCGCCAGCCCCGCCGCGGCCGCGCAGCCGAACAGCACGAACACCCAGTTCTCCGTCTGCAGGCCGGAGAAGATGTAGTTGCCCAGGCTGGTCTGGCCGACGGGGGTGGACAGGGTCGCCGCTCCGATCACCCACACCGCCGCGGTGCGCACCCCCGCCATCAGGATCGGCGCGGCCAGCGGCAGCTCCACCTTGAACAGGCTCTGGGCGGGTGTCATGCCGACGCCGCGCGCCGCCTCGATCACCGCCGGATCGACGCCCAACAGGCCGCCGACCCCGTTCCGGATGATCGGCAGCATGGAATAGAGTGTCAGGGCCAGGAGCGAAGGCAGGAAGCCCAGGGCCGAGAACCCGCCGCCCAGCAGCTTCGTGGACAACGCCGAGATCGCCAGCAGCAGCGGATAGAACAGCGCCAGCAGCGCCAGCCCAGGGATAGTCTGGATCAGGCTCGCTATGGTCAGCAGCGGCCAGCGCAGGCGCGCCGAGCGGCTGGCCGCCAGGGCCAGCGGCAGGCTGATCAACAGGCCCAGCGCCATGGATGCGGCGCTCAGCAATATGTGTTGGCCCAGATAGTCGGGCAGCACCCGCCAGGCGGCGGCGACGCGGTCGTTCACGGACGGCCCTCCTCGCCGAGCAGGCGGCTCACGCGCTCGGCCTGGCGGCGGGGCATGTCCATCAGCTCGCGCACGCCGGAATCGGCTTCGTCCTGCAGCAGTTCATGGGCGGACCCGTCCGCGACGATTCGGCCCTCGCGCATCACCACGATGCGGTCGGCCAGCAGCACCGCCTCCTGTACGTCGTGGGTGACCATCAAGGTGGTGAGCCCCAGCCGCTCGTGCAGGGCGCGATAGGCGGTCCCGAGGCTGTCGCGGGTGACCGGGTCCAGCGCGCCGAAGGGCTCGTCCATCAGCATGATCGCGGGCTTGGCGGCGAGCGCGCGGGCGACGCCGACCCGCTGGCGCTGCCCGCCCGACAGGGCCGCCGGCGCGCGCTCGGCGAACTCGCGCGGCAACTCCACCAGATCCAGCAACTCGGTCACGCGCGCGGCGATGTCGGCGGCGGTCCAGCCGAGCAGCTTGGGCGTGACGCCGATGTTCTCGCCCACGCTCATGTGCGGAAACAGGCCCACGCCTTGGAACACGTAGCCGATCCGCCGGCGCAGGGCGTACGGCGCCAGGGACGAGGCCGGCTGGCCCTCCACGCGCACCTCTCCGCTGTCCGGCTCGATCAGCCGGTTGATCATCTTCAGGGTAGTGGTCTTGCCCGAACCCGAACCGCCGACAACGGCCACGAAGTCCCCCGCCGCGATCGACAGGCTGACGTCGTGGACCGCGACGTTACGGCCGCCATCGAAGCTCTTGCGAATCCTGTCGAGCGCGATGGCCGGCGGTTTTGGCTCGGCCGAGGGCTCGTCGGTCACGACTCGACGGTGATCCGGGGGCCGTCCTGCGATTCGATGCGGACGTAGCGCTCGTTGACCGGCCGCCAACGCCCGCTGGCGACGGTGACGATCTGGTCGAGCGGCGCGGCCAGGGCGTCGGCCTTGGGACGGGAGAGGAACAGTTCGGCCTGCAGCAGGCCCTCGGACTCGAAGCCCTCGGTGTCCACGTCGATGGCGGACAGGGCGTTCAGGGTGCGGCGGAACTCGTCGGAGTCGCGGAACCGGCGCTGGACGAAGGTCGCCCCCGAAAGCTTTTCGGTGACCAGGCCCCGCTCCTCGAACGCCGACTCAAAGCCGTTGAAGGGGAACATGCGCAGCACGAAGGAGATGATCCAGGGCGTGCGGCCCATGGCGTCCAGCAGCTTGGAATAGGTCTTCTCGGAGACGTAGCCCACGGCGCCGGTGGAAAGGATCACGTCGCATTCGCGCACGATGTCAGCGTGCTCCGGCTTCAGGGCGTCAGCCTCCAGATTGGCGACAATCCCCTGGTCGATCAAGCCCACCTGCTCGGCGTAGCGGATGGCCGGCTCGGAGATGTCCAGGCCCACGAAGGAGCCCTGGCTCGTGTCGGGCCAGGAGGCGAAGAAGTTGCGGTCCAGGCGGGCGACTTCCTTGGGGCTCAGGGCCGCCATCTCCTTGCGCGAATAGCGATGGCGCAGGTCCGCGAAGCTCAGCGGAAAGCGGTGCACCGCGGCGTTGACCCCGTAGGAGCAACCCACGTCCAGCACCACCGGATCGCCGCCATGCGCGGCCGACTTGGCCGCCAGAATCTGCCGGACGATCGGGCTGGCGATGTCAGGAATCATGTAGTCCAGGGCGCCTAAGACAGAAAAATAACTCCTCGGGTCTTCATGTGAATAAATCTCGTCGAATACAGCCTTATTTTCATTAATAGTCGCGTAGGAACCCTGCAACGGATTACCCCCATACTGCAATTGATGAATTTTAAGCGCGGGCGCGGAAGCCTCAGCGCCGATGCACGATCCTAGCGGTGAGCTTGCAGAAATTCAAGGGACGATCCTGATTTGTTGGCTGCGCGGCGACCGCTATTTGGCGCGACCGCTTGGCGCGCGCCCCCTCGTCCGTGTGCGGTCGCGATCTTTGGCCGCGTCGGGTCTGACCTCGCGCGGTGGGTCGCCATGCACCCGATCCCGCCGCCCGACACGTGTTGATCCGGCGCCACAGGGGCCCCGCGACAGGGTCCGAGTGCAGAACATTCGCAAAGTTGTCGCGGGACTGTCACACGCGGCCTCTACGCCGACCGGGCCCGATCAGGGGGTCGGGGAACGAGATTTCATCAAGGATCCGAATCTATGAGAAACAAATCCTCGCTGTTCCGCGGGGCCGCTCTTGGCGCGCTGATCGCGCTCGGGATCGGTGGCGCCGCCGCGCAAGCCAAGACGCACTCGACCTCCGAGGCCGCCCGCATTCAGGCTCTGGAAGCGCAAGTGCAGGCTCTGACCGATCGCCTGAACGCCCAGGCCGCGACGCAGCAACAAGCCGCTGCCGCCGCCCAGTCCGCCGCCCAATCCGCGCAAGCCGCCCAGGCGGCTCAGGCCCAGGCCGACGACGGGATCAAGACCATCCCGGCCCAGGTCCAGTCCGCCGTCGCCGCCCTGCCTCAGCCCAAGCCCGGCTGGGAAGCGAACACCAAGATCAGCGGCCGCATGTATTATGACGTCACCAACATCAGCCAGAAGTCGAACGGCGTTAAGCAGGCGTCCAACGGCACTCAGTTCGACGTCAAGCGCTTCTATTTCGGCGTTGATCACAAGTTCAACGACATCTTCTCGGCCAACCTGACGACCGACTTCACCTACGACAGCGGCGTCGGCGCCACCCAGATCTACGTCAAGAAGGCCTATCTGGACGCCAACCTCTCGCCGATGCTCGACATCCGGCTCGGCTCGACCGACCTGCCCTGGGTGCCGTTCGCGGAAGACATGTACGGCTACCGCTACGTCGAAAACGTGATGATCGACCGCACCAAGTTCGGCACCTCCGCCGATTGGGGCGTGCACGCGAAGGGCTCGTTCCCCGCTGGCATGGCGAAGATCAGCTACGCGATCTCGGCCGTGAACGGCGCCGGCTACAAGAAGCCCGGCCTCGGCGGTACGACCAACCGCGGCAAGGGCATCGACGTCGAAGGCCGCTTGAGCGCGGACGTCAGCCACTTCACCGTCGCGGTGGGCGGCTACACCGGCAAGCTCGGCAAGGACGTGCAGGGCGTGGCGACCTTCAACACCGCCCAGCGCTTCGACGCCCTGGCGGCCTACCACGACGACCGCATTCGCCTGGGCGTGGAGTATTTCGCCGCCAGCGACTGGAACGACGTGACCAACCCCGGCGCGACCAACAGCTCCGAAGGCATCTCCGGCTTCGGTTCGTTCAAGTTCACCCCGAAGTTTTCGGTGTTCGGCCGTTACGACTGGGTGAAGCCGAAGCGCGACACCGCGGCGAACCTGAAGGACAACTACTTCAACGTCGGCGTGCAATACAGCCCGGCGAAGATCGTGGACTTCGCCCTGGTCTACAAGCGCGACAAGGTCGACAACGGCACGATCGGCACGTCCAACGGCAACATCGGCGGTTCGGTCAGCGGCACCTACGACGAAGTGGGTCTGTGGAGCCAGTTCCGCTGGTAGGCGTCCTCCCGCTTCGGCGGGAATCGACATCGACATGGAAGGGGCCGTCCTTGTGGCGGCCCCTTTTTTCGCGCCCGTAGCGCGCTTTGGCGCCGCGACGGGCAGGAATGGGCGTGGGCGCCCAATTCAGTCGCCAGATCGTCCGCATCCGTCATCAAAGCGTTGCGCAACGCCGCTATCGCCTCTCGTGACCGTGATCACGACGATCACTCATTCCTGGAGAGAGCAATGCTGAAGACCCTGGGGGCGGCTGTTTGCGCGGCCTTGGCGTTGGGCGCCACAGTCCAAGCCAATGCGGCTGAAATCTCGGGCGCGGGCGCGACCTTCCCGGCCCCGGTCTACGCCAAATGGGCGGAGGCTTATAAGGCCCGGACGGGCGTCGGCCTGAACTATCAGGCGATCGGTTCGGGCGGCGGCATCAAGCAGATCCAGGCCAAGACCGTGGCCTTTGGCGCCTCCGACAAGCCCCTGAAGCCCGACGTGCTGGACCAGTGGCATCTCTACCAGTTCCCGACCGTGATGGGCGGCGTGGTGCCGGCCTTGAACATCCCGGGCGTCCCGACCGGGTCAGCTCCATCTGACGGGCGCGCTGCTCGGCGACATCTATCTCGGCAAGATCGCCAAGTGGAACGACCCAAGGATCGCGGCCCTGAACCGCGGGCTGAAGCTGCCGAACCTGCCGATCACCATCGTCCACCGTTCGGACGGCTCGGGCACCAACTTCCTGTTTACGTCCTACCTGTCGATGGTGAACCCCGAGTTTGAAAAGGCCAAGGTCGGCGCCAGCGACTCGGTGCAGTGGCCGAACGGGCCTCGGCGGCAAGGGCAACGACGGCGTCGCCGCCTTCGTGAAGCAGACGATCGGCTCGATCGGCTACGTCGAGTACGCCTACGCCAAGCAGAACCACATCGCCTACGCCATGGTGCAGAACAGGGCAGGTCAGTATCCGGCTCCGACGGCCGCCAACTTCGCCGCCGCCGCGGCGGGCGCGGACTGGACCAAGGCTCCGGGCAACTATCTGCTGCTGCTGAACCAGCCGGGCGCCAAGTCCTGGCCGATCACCGGCGCCACCTTCATCCTGGTCTACAAGACCCAGGACAAGCCGGAAGACGGCAAGGCGGTGCTGACCTTCTTCGACTGGGCCTATAAGAACGGCGACGCGATGGCGGCCCAGCTCGACTACGTGCCGCTGCCGCTGGCCGTGAAGAACCTGATCCGCAAACAGTGGGTCGCCAACGTGAAGGACGCTGCCGGCAAGCCGGTGTATGTGTCCAAGTAAGTCGCTACATTCTCTCTAAGGGCGGCGGCCGCTCGTCGGCCGCCGCTCCCGTCTTCTCGGGTGGGTCATGACAGCCATTGACGCTTCCAGCGCCACGCGAAGACCTCCTCGGGAGGCGGCCTTCGACCCGTTGTTCCGTATGCTGTGCTTGGCGGCCGCCACCATGCTGCTGGCGGCCCTGGCCGGGGTTGATCATCGCCCTGGCGATCGGCGGCTGGCCGGCCTTCAAGACCTTCGGCTGGAGCTTCTTCACCTCCACCACCTGGAACCCGGTGACGGGAGTGTTCGGCGGCAAGGGGCCGATCATCGGCACCCTGGTCACCTCGGCGCTGGCGCTGTCCTTGTCCTTGCCCATCGCCTTCGGCGTGGCGGTGTTCCTGGTGGAGTTCGCCCCGCGCATCGTGCGCCGGCCGATCGCCATCGCGGTGGAGCTGCTCGCGGGCATTCCTTCCATCGTCTACGGCATGTGGGGCCTGTTCGTGTTCGCCCCCTTCTTCGCCCTGCACGTCCAGCTTCCGCTGATCATGAGCGCCAAGCCCGGCTCGCTGCTTGGAGAAGCTGACCGGCGGCGTTCCCAACGGGGCCAACATCTTCACCGCCTCGGTCATTCTGGCGATCATGATCCTGCCCTACATGGCCGCGGTGCTGCGCGAGCTGTTCCTGACCGTGCCGGCGCAGCTTCGCGAGAGCGCCTATGGCATGGGCGCGACGCCGTTCGAGGTCGTCTGGAAGGTGCTGCTGCCCTACATCCGCAAGAGCGCCATCGGCGCGGTGATGCTGGGTCTGGGCCGGGCGCTCGGCGAGACCATGGCGGTGACCTTCATCATCGGCAATTCGCACCGCCTGCCCAAGTCGCTGTTCGACTCGGGCTCGACCATCGCCTCGACCATCGCCAACGAATTCACCGAGGCGACCACGGACATCCACTACTCGGCCCTGATCGCCCTGGGCTTGGTGCTGTTCATGATCACCTTCACCATTCTGGCCATCGCGCGGGCGCTGCTCGGCGCCGCAAAGGACCTACTGAAGATGGGGACCTACTGAGCATGGCCTTCAGTCCCGCCAAGGCCGCGACGCGCAAGGCGCTCAACGGCATGTTCGTGCTGTTCTGCGGCGTGCGTGACCGCCATCGCCCTCGTGTCGCTGGCGGTCATCCTCTACTCGCTGCTGAAGAACGGCATCGGCGGGCTGGACCTGGCGATCTTCACCAAGTCCACCCCCGCGCCGGGGTCCGACGGCGGGCTGATGAACGCCATCGTCGGTTCGCTGATCCTGTGCGCCCTGGGCATGCTCGGCGCCCTGGTCGTCGGCGTGCTGGCGGGCACCTGGCTCGCCGAGTACGGCGGCGACAGCTTCTATGCGAAATTGATCAGGTTCTTCAACGACGTGCTGCTGTCGGCGCCGTCGATCCTGATCGGGGTGTTCGCCTACGAGCTGATGGTCAAGCCGATGCACAGCTTCTCCGCCTATGCGGGCGCGCTCGCCCTGGCGCTGCTGGCCATGCCGGTGATCACCCGCACCACCGAGGACGTGCTGAAGCTGCAGCCGTCCTCCTTGCGCGAGTCTGGCGTGGCGCTCGGCGCGCCGGTCTGGACCACGATCCGCAAGATCCTGTGGCGGTCGGCGGCGGGCGGCATCGTCACCGGCGGCCTTCTGGCCTTCGCGAGGATCAGCGGCGAGACCGCGCCCCTGCTGTTCACCTCGCTGAACAACCAGTTCTTCAGCCTGAACATGGCCAAGCCGATGTCGAGCCTGCCGGTGGTCATCTTCAACTTCGCGCTCAGCCCCTATGACGACTGGCGTCGGCTCGCCTGGGTCGGGGCCATCCTCATCACCGCCGCCGTGCTCGGCGCTCAGATCATCGCCCGCATTCTGGTTCGGGAGACCCGCCGCTCATGAACGTCCACAGACAAGAGCAGTTCGACTCCTATGTGGCCGACGTGCCGGCCGATCGGATCAAGCTGAAGACCCACGAACTGAATTTCTTCTACGGCAAGACCCAGGCGCTGCATTCGGTCAGCCTGCCGGTGGCGCGCAAGAGCGTGACCGCCCTGATCGGACCGTCCGGGTGCGGAAAGTCGACCCTGCTGCGCGCCATCAACCGCATCTACGCCCTGTATCCGGGCCAGCGGGCGGAGGGGAGCGTCACGCTCGACGGCGAGAACATCCTGGCGTCCAGCGTCGACCTGACCATGCTGCGCGCGCGCATCGGCATGGTGTTCCAGAAGCCCACGCCGTTCCCGATGTCGATCTTCGACAACGTCGCCTTCGGCCTGCGCATGCACGAGCAGCTCTCCAAGAAGGACATGCGCGATCGGGTGGAAGAGGCGCTGCGCCGCGCCGCCCTGTGGGACGAGGTGAAGGACAATCTCAGCGCCTCGGGCCTGGGTCTGTCCGGCGGTCAGCAGCAGCGGCTGTGCGTGGCTCGCTCCATCGCCGTGCGGCCCGAAGTGCTGCTGCTGGACGAGCCGGCCTCGGCGCTGGATCCGATCTCCACCGCCAAGCTCGAAGACACCATTATCGAGCTGAAGGCCGACTACACGATCGTGATCGTCACCCACAATCTGCAGCAGGCCGCGCGGATTTCGGACTACACCGGCTTCATGTTCCTGGGCCGGCTGGTCGAGTTCGGCCAGACGAGCGAGCTGTTCACCAACCCGCGCTCCACCCAGACGGCCGACTATGTGATGGGCCGGTTCGGCTGATCCGACGGCCGGCCGGGGCGGTTCACCCGCCGCCGAATTCGGAATGGAACCGCAGCTGGCCGAGCAGGTCTTTCAGGGCCAGAACCCCGACGAGCCCGCCGTTCTCGGTCACCAGCAAGCGACTGCGATCCGCCTGCCGCATCCGCCGCACGGCGTCCGCGGCGTCCATGCCCGCGTCGACGGCTGGAACCTCTGACGCCGGGGTGCACACGTCCCCGATCCGGGTCGTGGGCCACTTCGCCTGATCCACCGCCTTGGCTTCGCGGAATCCCGCCGCGCCCACCAGACGGTCGCCGTCCACCACCGGGAAGATCTCGTGATGCAGCCGGTGCAGCCGCGTCTCCACGAAGTCCGCCACGCTCATGTCCGCGGGCGCGGTGACGGGGGCGCGGGTCATCAGTTCGCGTACGGCTACGCCGCCCAGGGCATGGCGGGTCTCAATGTCCTGGGCGTAGCTCTTGGCCATGGAGCGCAGGAACAGGCCCAGCACCACCCACCACAGCCCGCTGATCACCTGGCCAGTCAGGGCCGCCAGGGCGCCGATGACCATCATGCCGACGCCGATGCCTTCGCCCCAGTGCGCGGCCGTGCGCGTGGCCGAGTGCAGGTCTCCCCGCCGCATCCACAACAGCGCCCGCAGCACCCGCCCGCCGTCCAGCGGGAAGGCCGGCAACATGTTGAAGACCGCCAGGGTCAGGTTCACCACGCCAAGATAGTGCAGCACCCCCGCCGTCTCGGCCGGCGTCCCCGCCGGCAGGGCGCGTGACAGGCCCAGGAACCCCGCGCCCAGCAGGGCGCTCATCAGCGGCCCGGCGAGGGCCATCAGCAGTTCGGATCGAGGCGCGCGCGGCTCTTCGGTCAGGTCCGCCACGCCGCCGAAGATGAACAGCGTCACCGAGCCCACGGGGATGCCGAACGCGCGGCCGACGAAGGTGTGGGCCAGCTCGTGCAGCACGATGGAGACGCCGAGCCCGACCACCGTCACGACCGCCATGCCCCAGTAGGACGACGTCGGCAGGCCCTTGTAGAATTCCGGGAAGACCCCGACCGCCAGCGACCAGGCGATCAGCGCCGCCAGCAGAATCCAGCTGGAGTTGACGCCGACGCGCACGCCGAACACATTTGCCGAAACGACGCTGCGGCGCATGGGCAAATCCTCCTGATGACAGCTCAGACCACGCGCGAGCCCGCCACACGTTGACCCGAATCAAGGCCGAGGTCGGGGCTTGCATCTAATTGGCGATCTCACGGGATTCCGGTTGCGGGCGCGTTAGTGCGAATTGCGGCCGGCCAGGTCGCATTCGTGGAGGCTAGCCATGCTCTTGTCCGTCATTCGCCACCTCGAAGGACATGGGCGCCGAGCGAGATTGGGGTCCGTGGCGTCCGCCGTCGCATTGTTGGGCCTGGCGTTCGCGAGCCCGGCGGGCGCCGTGCCCAGCTTCTCCACTCAGACCGGCATGGCCTGTGACGCCTGCCACGTGGGCGGCTTCGGGCCCCAACTCACCGAGCTCGGCCGCAAGTTCAAGATGGACGGCTATGGCTCCACCTCGTCCTGGGCCAAGGCCAGCAGCAAGTACTGGGTCCCGCTTTCGGCCATGGTGGTGGCCAACTACACCCACACCAGCAAGGACCTGTCCGGCCCTGCCGCCGACCACTTCGGCGCCAACGACAATCTGGCGATGCAGGAGGCCTCGGTGTTCCTGGCCGGCCGGCTGGCGCCGGGCCTGGGCGCCTTCGTGCAGGCCACCTATTCGGGCGTGGATCGCGCGGTCGCCATGGACAACATGGACGTGCGCTACGCCCATGAGTTCACCGTGGACGGCAAGTCTGTGGTGCTCGGCGTGTCGCTGAACAACAACCCGACGGTCCAGGACCCGTGGAACTCCACTCCTGCCTGGGGCTTCCCCTACACCTCGCCCGACCTGGCGCCGGGCGGGAACGCGGGGCCCTTGATCGCCGGCGGGCTGGAGCAACAGGTGCTGGGGGTCACGCCCTACGTCTGGCTCGACAACCACGTCTATCTGGAGTTCGGCGGCTATCGCTCCCTGGGCGCCAGCGAGCTGGACTTCCTGAACCTGGACCTGGGTCCGCGGATTTCCGGGATCGCGCCCTACTGGCGGGCAGCCTACAGCCTGCGCAAGGGGGGCCAGAGCTTTGAGGTGGGCGCCTTCGGCATGGCCGCGCACCTGCGGCCCGACCGGACTCCCGGCCCCAGCGACCGCTACACCGACCTGGGCCTGGACGCCTCGTACCAATGGATGAAGGACCCCAACCACATCCTCAGCCTGAACACGGCCTACATCCACGAGCGCCAGCGCCTGGACGCCAGCCACCCGGCCGGCGACGCCGCCAACGCCAGCGACAGCCTGGACAGCTTCACGGCGGACGCCTCCTATTACCTGGACCGGCGCTATGGTCTGACCGCCGGATATTTCAGCACCTGGGGCACGGCCGATCCCGGCCTCTATGCGCCAGAGCCTGACGGCGGCAGCCGCACTGGCTCGCCGCAGACCAACGGCTATCGGCTGCAGGCCGACTTCACGCCCTTCGGCGGGGCGAACTCGCCGGGCAAGCCGTGGGTGAACGCGCGGCTGGGCGTGCAGTACACTGGCTACACCAAGTTCAATGGCGCCAAGACCGACTACGACGGCGCCGGCCGCAAGGCGTCGGACAACAACACCGTCTCCGCCTTCCTGTGGACGGCGTTCTAGGGCGGTTCAGCTCGCTCAGCTGGCCGGCGTGGAGAGCAGGTGCACGCTGAACAGGCCGCGCGCGTCGGTCCAGGTCGTCTCGGGCTCGAAGCCGGCACGCCGCGCCAGGTCGGCGAACTCGTCGGGCGCGTACTTGTAGGAATATTCGGTGTGGATGGGCTCGCCGGCCTCGAAGGAGAAGGCGCGGCCCGCCAACGTGACGTCCTGGCGCGCGAGGCTCTTGATGTGGATCTCCACCCGGCCCTTGTCGGGGTTGTAGCGGGCGTCGTGAGCGAAGGCGGCGATGTCGAAGTCCGCGTCCAGCTCGCGGTTGGCGCGGGCCAGCAGGTTCAGGCTGAAGGCGGCGGTGACGCCCTGGGGGTCGTCGTAGGCGAGGTTGAGGGTCGCGGCGTCCTTCTTCATGTCCACGCCCACGATCATGGCCGCGCCCGGGCCCAGCCGGTCGGCCCAGGCGGCGAGGAACGCCTCGGCTTCCGCCGGCGTCAGGTTTCCGATCGTCGAGCCGGGGAAGAAGCCCACGCGCCGGCCCGCGCCGTGCAGGTCCGGCAAGCGGAAGGGCCGGCGCATAGTCCGCGCAGACCGCCGCCACCTTCACCTCGGGATAGTCCGCCGCCAGGGCCTCGGCCGCGCCCTTCAGGTGCTCGGCGGAGATGTCCACCGCCACATAGGCCGACGGCCGCTCGAACGCGTCGAGCAGGATGCGCACCTTGATGCTGGAGCCGCTGCCCAGCTCGATCAGTTCCGCGTCCGGCCCCACGCGGCGGGCGATCTCGGTGGCGCGGGCGGCGAGGATCTCCATCTCGGCGCGGGTGGGATAATATTCCTCAAGCTCGCAGATGCGATCGAACAGGGCCGAGCCCGCGGCGTCGTAGAGGAACCGGCAGGGGATGGATTTCGCCGGCTTCGACAGGCCTTCGAGAGCGGCGGCCCGAAAGCTCTGCAGGCCCGGCGCGTGGTCGATGAAGGCGATGGAGGGGCCGCCCGAGGCGCCTGTGGGGGTAAGATCAAGCATCGTCGGCCAGCCTAACCCCTGAGAACGCCCAGCGCGCGGCCGGCGGGAAAAAATTCCGATAGGTGATCCGCTCATGGCCGCGCGGGGTGGCCGCCAGCCCCGCCGCGCAGCACCATCTGGCCGGACATGAACTTGCCGTTGTACTCGCCGATCGCGCCCTCGGGCGGGCGGTAGCGCGGGTAGGCGACATAGGGGCTCGCTGTCCACTGCCACAGCTCGCCGGTCATCTGGGGCAGGCCCGGATATTGGGCGGCGGTCTCCCACTCCTGCTCGGTGGGCAGGCGGCGGCCCGACCAGCGAGCGAAGGCGTCGGCCTCATAGAGGCTCATATGCGCGACCGGCGCGTCGAGATCGAGGGCGCGCAGGCCCCTCAGTCCGTACACGGACCAACCGCCGTCCTCGCCCTCGCGCCAATAGAGCGGGGCGGTCCAGCCCTCGCGCCGCACGACGTCCCAGCCGTCCGACAGCCACAGCTCCGGGCGCGCATAGCCGCCATCCTCGATGAAGCCCAGGTACTCGCCGCACGTGGCGAGCCGGCTGGCCAGCCGGAAGGGTTCTAGCCAGACCTTGTGGCGGGGCCCTTCATTGTCGAAGGCGAAGCCCGGGCCGGAATGACCGATCTCCACCAGGCCCCCGTCGAAGTCCAGCCAGTCGAGCGCGGGCGCATGCGTCCGGGCCGGAGCGTCAGGGCGATAGGCGGGGGACAGAGGGTTCAGCGACAGCACGTGCTTGATGTCCATCACGATCAGCTCCTGATGCTGCTGCTCGTGGTTCAGGCCGAGCTCGATCAACGGCGCGATCGAACCCCACGCCGCCTCGTCCGCTTCGCCGATGAGCCGCGCCATGGCCGCGTCCACATGCGCCCGATAGGCCAGCACGTCCGCGAGCGGCGGGCGCGACAACAGGCCCCGCTGGGGCCGCGGATGCCGCTCGCCCACCGCCTCGTAATAGGAGTTGAACAGATAGCCGTAGGCCGGATCGAAGGGCGCGTAGCCCGTCAGGCGCGGCTCCAGCAGGAAGGTCTCGAAGAACCAGGTCACGTGCGCCAGATGCCATTTGGTCGGGCTGACGTCCGGCATGGACTGGACCTGCATGTCCTCCGCCGACAGGCCCTCGGTCAGGGCCAGGCTGGCGGCGCGGGTCTCGGCGTAGCGGCGCAGCGCGTCGGCCTGCGTCAGGCCCCGGTCGGCGTGGGCGGCTTGGAGCCCCGATGAGGCGGCTTGCGGGGTCATGGACGGTCCTCTCGCCGTTCGCGCGAAGTCGTTCTCATATCGTTCTTACCCGATCCAGCGGACGGCCGGGATGAAAATTTAGGGAGGATGGCGCCGGATTGCGACCCAGGCTCAGAAGTGCGAGCTCCAGCGGGCGGCCACGCCCAGGCTCACGGGCGCGCCGGCCCGATGGCCTTGATCGAAGACCGTCAGCAGGTTGATCTGACCCGAGCCCAGTCGCTTGAACGCTCGGTCCAGGCCCAGCCGAAGGTCGATCTCGCGGCCTGAGGGCGAGGCGCTGAACCGCCGCTCGGAATAGATCAGCGGGTCGCCATAGGCGGCTGGAACCTGCGCCAGATGGGCGGCGAAGACGCCGCTCTCCACGTGCGTTGGCTGGGCCGCCTCCAGCTCCAGGCCCGTGCAGCCGGTCTGGCGGTAGAGGCAGCCGAACCGGGCCGTCACCCGCCAATTGGTGCTCACCGCGTTGCTCGTCAGCGCCAGGAGCTCGCCGGTCGCCCGGGTGCTGCCCACCCCGCCCTCCGCCGACAGCATCAGATTGCGCGACACGGTCCAGTCCGTCCGCATCGAGACGAAGTCCGTCGAGGCGGGCAGGGCGAAGGCGGTGAAGGTCGGCAACAGCGAGCCCAGCGGCCCCTGCGGTTCGTCCAGACGGCCCACCGAGACCGAGGTCGCGACATTGCGCCGCGCCAGCCTCAGCCCGGCCATGACATAGGACGCGGGCTGAAGGTCCTGCATGCCGAAATAGACGTAGTGGCCGCCCGCGCCGGCCTCCGCGTCGACCGACAACCCGCCGCCAAGGTTCAGCGCCGCGCCCAGCGCCTTCTGGGGCCGCGACATGGAGGCGAAGGCGTTCCATGACGCCTGCAGGGACGGGGCGGGGGCGACGTCGTCCTGGCCGCGCCAGGCGGTGAGGCTGAGGCGTCCGGCCGTCAGCTCCAACGCCACGTCAGACCGGTCAGGCTGGACGGACTGGAAGCGGCCCTGGCGCAGGTCCGGCGGCGGAAGGCTCGTCTCGCGGCCGGCGGTCAGGGTCAGGCGCACGCCCCGCGCGGGAGCGGCGACCGTCTGGGCGGCGGCGGTGCGCACCGGCGTCGCCCAGCCGGAGATCAAGCTGTGGGCGCGGGTGGGATAGCCATCCGCGAGGTTGATCGCGAACATCCGCTTGTAGGCGTCGAAGCCTACGGTCTCGAGCGCCGGACTAACCGACACCGCGTCGCCGAACGCGTCGCCCAGGCTCGATCCGATCATGGAGACCGCCGCCGACTGGGCGGTGGCCGAGGTCGCCACGCTGAGGGTTCCGATCGGCTGGAAGGCTTTGGCCAGATCGATGAGGCCGTGGCCGTACACCGGGTCCACCCCCGGCGCGCCCAGGTCGTCGGCCGTGGAGAGCAGGATGTTCACCGCCTGCGGGCCGGTCAGGTTGGGAAACGCCTGCAGCAGCAGGGCCAGCGCCCCGGCCGCCATCGGCGAGGAAAAGGAGGTGCCCGACACCGACCAGCAGCTGGTGCTGTCGCAGCCGGTCACCAGATTGTCCCCGGGGGCCACGACATAGCCCGCCGCCGTCACGCCCGCCTGGTTGGAAAAGCTGGCGAGCTTGCCGGTCTGGTCGGTGGCGCCCACCGCGATGAGCGAGCCGGCGTAGCGGGAATCCACGGCATAGCGGCTGGGCCAGTCGGGACTGGCGGCGCTGTCGTTGCCCGCCGCCACGGTGACGACGATCCCGGCCGCCACCGCCCGGCTCAGGGCCTGCTGGAAGGCGGCTGTCATCGGCGTCGATCCGCCGAGCGACAGGTTGATCACCCGCGCGCCGTGAGTGCGCGCATAGTCGATGCCGGTGGCGATGTCGCCGTCGTCGAAGGAACAGTCGCTGGTGGACGCCGTGTTGGTCTTACAGGTCCCCGGCGTATCGACCCGGATGCCCAGGATCGTGGACTGATAGGCGACGCCGATCGTGCCCTCGCCATTGAAGCGCGAGGCGATGATCCCGGCGACATAGGTGCCGTGGGTGTCCTCGCCGGCGGGCGCATTGCGGCTGGCGTACACGTCGGTGGAGTCGGACGAGACGGCGCCCGCCAGATCTGCCTGGTTCGGATCGACCCCTGAGTTGATCACCGCGACGGTGACGCCTTGCCCAGTCGCGCCCTGGCCGAAGGCCGCGTCGGCGTGGATGGCGGCGAGGCCCCAGTTGTGGGTGTACTCGGCGCTGGTCGCGCTCGGCGTTACCGCCGGCGGGGGAGGCGGCGGAGGAGGTGGTGGCGGAGGCGGCGGGGGCGGCGGCGCTGGCGGCGTCACGGGCGTGGTGCTCACCCCGCCGCTGTTTCCGTCGCTTGCGCAGCCGGCGGGCAGGATCGCCAGCACCAGCATGGCGCAGGCCATGGTCACGCCGCCCACGAGGCGGCGTTTCGATCGGCGCTGGTGCGTCAGTTGATGCAAGCCCTCGCCCCCGGGCCCCGGTCCGCCATCTGGCCGAAGCTAGCCCTGTTGGCGAGGATAGGAGCGGTTCAGTCGCGAACGAAAGGTAAATTCCGGGGCGTCTAGCCGGCGTCCCTCAGCGCCTCGGCGAGCATGGAGCCTTCCACGCCGCGGCTGGAGCCCTTGCGCCAGGCGATGACGATTTCGCGGCGAGAGCCGTCGCCCGCCAGGGGCCGCACGGCCACATTGGCGTCCTCGGCGAGGCCCGCATCCACCGCCATGGTCGGCAGCAGCGAGCAGCCGAGGCCCGAGCCGACCATCTGCACCAGGGTGTGCAGCGAGGTGGCGGCGAAGCCCTCCTCTCCCAGCTTGGGCGGCTCCATGCCGCAGACCGACAGGGCGTGGTCGCGCAGGCAGTGGCCGTCTTCCAGCAGGATCAGGTTCTCATCCTCGAGATCGTCGGGCTCGACGGGGCCTCCTGCGCATAGGGGGTGGTTGGGCGGCAGGGCGGCGACCAGAACGTCGTCGCTCACGTGTGCGGTCTCAAGCCCCGTGGTGTCGTAGGGCAGGGCGATCAGCGCGGCGTCCAGCGCCCCCGCCTTCAGGGCCGCGATCAGCCGGTGGGTCAGATCCTCGCGCAGGTAGAGGCTCAGCTTGGGGAACCGCTCGCGCAGGATCGGCAGGGCCTTGGGCAGCAGGAACGGCGCGACCGTGGGGATCACGCCCAGGCGAAAGCGACCGGTAAGCGGCTGGCCGGCGCTGCGAGCGGCCTGCACCAGGTCCTCGGCGCGGGCCAGGATGTCCTTGGCGCGCTGCACGGCCTCCTCGCCGATGGGGGTGAGGATCACGCCTGAGCGGCCCCGGTCCACCACCTGGGCGCCCAGCACCTTCTCCAGCTCCTGCACCCCCGCCGAGAGGGTGGGCTGGGTGACGAAGGCCGCATCGGCCGCGCGGCTGAACGAGCCGTGCTCGGCCAGGAGCTTCAGATATTGGAGCTGTCGCAGGGTCGGGAGCATGGCTGCGATATAGTTGAACTCAATGGATATCGCAATAATAATCGAGTGAATTTATAATGCGCCCGAATCCGGATTTTCTCTGACGAAAGCACCCCGTCTTTGATCTACCGCAAGTTGACCCACGGCTGATCGTGGGAGGAAAGGGTGCACTCCGAATCTCACAAGGAGGAGTCCCGCCGGAACTCTCGCAATAGACCCAGTCGATGCAAAACGGAATTATTATCGATTTGATTTCTAGCGCGCGTCGCCCCAGGTTGCAGTCAACGGCGCATCCCCCGCGCTTCGTGTGATTGTTCAAGGAGTTCAATAGTATGATCGGCGTCGGCCAAACCCTGCCAGAGTTCAAGATCGTCGGCGTGAAGCCCGGCTTCATGCGCCACGAACAGAACGGCGAGAGCGCCTTCGAGACGCTCACCAACCAGAGCTTCCCCGGCCAGTGGAAGGTCATCTTCTTCTATCCGAAGGACTTCACCTTCGTGTGCCCCACCGAGATCGCCGAATTCGCGCGGCTGAACCCGCAGTTCGCCGAGCGCGACGTCGTGGTGATGGGCGGCTCGACCGACAATGAGCACTGCAAGCTCGCCTGGAGGCGCGACCACGCCGACCTCAACGAGCTGCCGATCTGGCAGTTCGCCGACAGCGGCGGCCGCATGGCCCGGGCGCTGGGCGTGCTCGACGAGGACGACGGCGTCGCCCAGCGCGTCACCTTGGTGGTCGATCCCTTCGGCGTGGTCCAACACGTCTACGTCACCAACTCGAACGTGGGCCGCGCGCCGGCCGACACGCTGCGGGTTGTGGACGCCCTTCAGACCGAAGAGCTGTGCGCGTGCAACCGCGCGGTCGGCGGCGAGGTGCTGAAGGCTGCTTAAGACCCCCTTGCGCTGCCCGAGTCTGAATTTCAGGGGTGGCGCGGGCGGGAGAAGGGCCGTTCCCCCCGGGGCGGCGGAGACCGGACGCCCCCCCGTCCTAGTGCTCCCCATGCAAAGCATGGTCCCTTCTCCCGCCCCCCTTTCGGGGGTACCTCCCAATACCCCCAGTTGGAGCTTTCCATGTCCATCGACGCCCTGCGCCAGAGCCTGCCCGCCTACGCCAAGGACATCAGCCTGAACCTGTCCTCGCTCGCGGCCGAGACCGTGCTCGCCGACCAGCAGAAGTGGGGCTGCTTCCTCGCCTCGGCCTATGCGGTGGGCTCCAGCCCGGTGATCCACGCCATGACCGAAGCGGCTCGCGAGGCGGGCATGTCGGACCAGGCCATGGACGCCGCCAAGGCCGCCGCGGCGATCATGGGCATGAACAACGTCTACTACCGGGCCCTGCACCTCATGCACGAGGAGGAGTACCGGGCCATGCCGGCGCGCCTGCGCATGAACGTCATCTCCGATCCCGGCGTGGACAAGGCGGACTTCGAGCTGTGGTGCATGGCCGTTTCGGCGGTGAACGGCTGCGGCGCCTGCATGATCGCCCACGATCACGGTCTGAAGAAGCTCGGCGGTCGCCGCCATGGCCATCCAGGCGACCTTGCGTATCGGCGCGGTGGTGTTCGCCGTCTCGCGCGTGATCGAGGCCGAACGCGCGGCCGCGGCCTAGACCGCCTCGGCGATCTTGATCGCGGCGCGGCAGCCCGCGCGGATCACGGCCGAGAGCAGGGGATAGGCCGGCGCCTCGCGCGCGCCTTCCTCCACGGCCTTGTCGCGGTGGGCCAATTCGTCCTGGCGATAGGATTCCAGCTTGCCCGCCAGCTGCGGCTCGCGCTCGGCGATCTCGGCGACCTGGCCGGCGTAGTGGGCCTCGATCACCGTCTCCACCGCCTCGGTGCAGGCGTGGGCGGCCTTCTCGCCGATCAGGGCCGTGGCCGCGCCCAGCGTGAACCCCGCCGCCCGCCACAGCGGCGACAGCAGGCTCGGCCGCACGCCGCGCTCGCTCAGCAGGGCGTCGAAGGCGGCCAGGTGCTCGGCCTCCTGGGCGGCCATGGCGTCGATCTCGACAGCCGCGCCGGCCGTGGCGGGCGAGCCGCCCAGCACCGCCTTCTGGCCGCGATAGATGTGCACCGCCGCCAGTTCCCCGGCGTGGTCCACCCGCAGCATCCGCGCCAGCCGCCGCGCGCCGGCGGCCCGGCCGGGCAGGGGCGGAAGCGGGGTTTCGGCCGAGGTCATGCTTGCTTCCTCGCGCTCAGGACGGCCAGCACGCTCAGTGCGGTCAGGCCGAGCGAGACCAGCACGTTCCACGCCGCCATGGAAAGTCCCATCACGCTCCACACGATCTGGTCGCACTGCGGCGGGATGATCCGCTCGCCGGCCAAGAGGCCCGCCATGGCGTTGGCGCTGACCGAACCGCCGCCGGTGCAGCTGGTCGGACCCGGCCACCACTTCTGCTCCACCCCCGCGTGGTAGGCGGCGATCCCGGCGCCGACCAGGAAGACCAGGGCCAGCACGGCCGCGACGGCCGTCCGCGCTTTCGGCCCAGGCCGCAGCCGCTGGACGACATAGCCGATGAGGCCGACACCCACGGCGACCCAATAGACTTCCCGCTGCTTCAGGCACAGCTCGCACGGCGCATAGCCCTGGGCCTGGATGGCGTGGACCACGGCCAGCAGGGTCGCGGAGGCCAGGGCGGCCAGCAGCGGCCATCGGGAGATCAGGATGCGCGAAAGAGGACTCATGGCGTCACTATAGCGGCTTTCGCCGTGTTCAGTGGATCAGCCGCATGGCGATGAAGCCGATCACGGCCACGCCCACGACAACGCTGGCGATGGTGTAGATGCGCCGCTCGATCAGGTGCTCGACCTTCGGCCCATAGCGTTTGATCAGGAAGGCGGCCAGGAAGAACCGCCCCCCGCGCGTGACCACCGAGGCGGCCATGAACATCGGAAAGCTGAACGCCGCCAGGCCCGAGGCGATGGTCACCAGCTTGTAGGGGATGGGCGTCATCCCCTTGATCAGGATCACCCACAGGCCCCAGTGCGCGTACCACTGGCGGAACGCCTCCAGCCCCTCGGTGTGGCCGAGCGCGGCCAGCAACCACAACCCGACCGGCGACAGGAAGTAGCCGATGCAGTACCCCGCGATCCCGCCGGTCACCGAGGCGGCGGTGCAGATCCCGGCATAGGCCCACGCCTTCTCCGGCCGGCTCAGCACCATGGGCGCCAGCATCACGTCCGGCGGCACGGGAAAGAAGGAGCTCTCGGCGAAGGCCACCACGGCCAGCCACGCCGGCGCGCGAGGGCTGGCGGCCAGGGTGAGGGTCTTGCGATAAAGTCTGCGCAGCACGCGGGCCTCCGCTCAGGACGGCTGCTGCTAGCAGGCTTCGGCGCGCAAGTCCCGCACCCGCGCTCTTGCGTCCGCCCGATCTTGCGCCTGAAGGCCCGACGCCTTATCGCCTGGACCCCCAAGCCCTGGAGCCCCAGTGGCGAAATGGTAGACGCGGCAAGACTCAAAATCTGCTTTCTGCAAGGAAGTGCTGGTTCGAGTCCGGCCTGGGGCACCAACGACCTGATCGCTGACGGTCGCTGACGGCTAGAAAATCACTAGAAAATCAGCTATATAATGGGCGTGAACTTCACTGATAGTCCGCCCACGGTCGCCGATGATCGCGACGGTTTGGGGGTCACGGCATTACCCCCAGATGGCTCTCACCGACGCTTCCGTTCGATCCGCCAAGACCCGCCGGACCCGATTTGATCGCCCAGGGTCAGCCGTCGATCAATTGCTGCACCGGGATAGGCGGTCCTCAGGAACGTGTTACCGGCAGCCGCGGAGTCCCAAAGCAGCTTTCTCACGAAGCCCTTCATCTTCGTGTGGCCCGTGCCCACCATCGGCGCACACGGTCAGCTCCTCGCGCGAGCGGTGGCGCAGGCTGTTTTCGACGCACGAACCGATAGGCGGCGTCATGGCTATTCATCCCCCAGATAATAGTACGTCTTCATTCAATTCCAGAGCCAAGCTTGGAAGAGGTTGGTGTTACCGACAATGATTTAAGTAATTAACAGAATTAGTCATATATATTATCCAAAAAAGATTCCCGTGAATATTCAATAATGATTCATACAGTTGTGTAATTATGCCTCACTCGGAAAGGTGGCGCCTGGGTCCTTGCGGACTCCGACCCCTCTTTGCCGAGCCGAATAGAAACAACCGCCCATTCCAGGGTTTGCCCGTCCCGATTCCAGGGTTGTTGGCCGGATTTCCGGTCTGGGGCTGGCGCACAGAGGCGCCTATGTTGAAACCGACATCCGTTGCGACCGCCGTCTTGGCTGTCGGCGTCCTGGCTATCGGTCAGGGCGCGATCGCCGCACCGCTGGTCGGCGCCGGCGGGCAGATTCAGCAGATACCCCGGACGCCGACGCCGGAACGGTCCATCCCGGACATCCGGGTTGGTCAGGGCGAAAAGGCCCTGGACGCCGGGCCGGCGGGGCCAAAGGTTCTGGTCCAGTCGCTGCATGTGACCGGCCAGACGCTCTATTCAGAGGCCGAACTCATCGCCGCCGCTGGCTTCACGCCGGGCGGGCAGATGGACCTGCGCGATCTGCGGACGATGGCCGCGAAGATCACGGACTTCTACAATCGGCGCGGATATTTCGTCGCCCAGGCCTATGTGCCGGCCCAGGATATTCAGAACGGCGCCGTGACCATCGTGGTGATCGAGGGTCACTACGGCAAGATCGGGCTCGACAACCGCACCAACCTTTCCAACCACCTGGCGCGAAGCGTCCTCAGCGGCCTGAACAGCGGCGATGTCGTCGCCATCGGACGGCTTGAACGGCGCCTGCTGCTGCTGTCGGACATCCCGGGCGTCCGGGTGAAGTCCACCCTGAGCCCCGGCGCCGACGTCGGAACCTCCGACCTGACCGTCGCCCTGACGCCCGGCCCGCGCTTCTCGGGCAGCATCGACGCCGACAACGCCGGCAATCGCTACTCGGGCGCCTATCGGCTCGGCGGGACGCTGAACATCAACGACCCCACCGGCCACGGCGATCTCATCACCCTGCGCGCGCTGAGCTCGTTCGACGGTCTGAACTACGGCCGCGCCGCCTATCAGATGCAGGTTCGCGACGCGACGGTCGGCGTCTCCTACGCCGCCCTCAACTACCGCCTGCACGGCGTCTTCGCGCCCCTGGACGCCAGCGGCACGGCGCAAATCGCCAGCGTCTTCGCCAGCTATCCGCTGGTGCGCTCCTACGACAACAACCTCTACCTCCTGGGCGCCTTCGACCACAGAATGTACCGGGACAAGTTGGGCGCGATCCCGTCGGTCGTCGACAAGAACGCAAACGCGTTCACGCTCGGCCTCAGCGGCGACCACCACGACACCTTCGCCGGCGGCGGCTGGAACCAGTTCTCCGTGGGCTACACCTTCGGCGACCTGAACATCCGCACGCCGGCGGCCCGGCTGATCGACTTGGGCGCGGCGCGCACCAACGGCGGGTACGGCAAGCTCTCCTACAGCGTATCGCGTCTTCAGACCGTCCATGGCCCGCTGTCGATCTATGGCTTGATCCGGGGGCAGGTCGCCTCGAAGAACCTCGACATTTCCGAGAAGATGGAGCTCGGCGGCGCCTATGCCGTGCGGGCCTATCCGGAAGGCGAGATCTTCGCCGACGACGGCTTTGTGGCGACGATCGAAGCGCGGCTCCTGCTGCCGCCGGCGCCGAAGCCGTTTCCCGGCCGCCTGCAGCTGATCGGCTTTTTCGACGTCGGGTCCGCCTCGATCAACCATTCGCCATGGCTGCCGGACCCAACCGGGCGACCGTCAAGGGCGCCGGGGTCGGCCTCAACTGGATGGCCGCCAACAACTTCGTGGTCCGGGCCACCTACGCCCACACCATCGGCCACGCCGTGGGCGTCCCGGGACCCTTCTCGTCCAGCCGCGTGTGGATCCAACTCGTGAAGTTCTTCTGATGTCGGCGTCAGCAACGATTGCACCGTCTAGCAAACAAGCGAATGCCACCATGTACCGGACACCTCGACCGACCTCCCGCAACTCAGCGCATTGGACTAGCAGGGGCGGCTTCGCCCGGTTGGCCCTGCTCGCCGCGACCAGCACCCTGGCGTTCGCTTCGGCCGCCTACGCCATGCCCGCCGGAGGCTCGGTGGCCGCTGGCTCGGCCAGCCTTTCCAGCCACGCGGGCGCGCTCACCGTCAACCAGTCGACCCAGAACGCGGTTCTCAACTGGCAGAGCTTCAGCATAGGCAAGGGCGAATCCGTCCGGTTCGTGCAGCCGAACAGCAGCTCCGTCGCCTTGAACCGGGTCACGGGCTCGGATCCGTCCAGCATCCTCGGAAGCCTGTCGGCCAACGGCAAGGTGTTCCTGGTCAATCCCAATGGCGTCCTGTTCGGGGCCAACGCCCAGGTGAACGTCGGCGGGCTGGTGGCCTCCACCTTGAACATCTCCGACGCTGACTTCATGGCCGGCAGATACAAATTTTCCGGCCCAGGCGGCGGCGTGGTGCTCAATCAGGGCTCGATCAACGCCAACGGCGGCTATGTCGCCCTGCTCGGCGGCTCGGTCTCCAACCAGGGTCTGATCACCGCCACCCTGGGCTCCGTGGCGATGGCCGCCGGGCAAGCGATCACCCTGGACGTCGCCGGCGACGGCCTGCTCAACGTCACCGTGGACCAGGGCGCGGTGAATGCGCTGGTTCACAACGGCGGCATGATCCAGGCCGACGGCGGACGGGTGGTGTTGACCGCCCAGGCCGCCGGCCAACTCCTGAAGACCGTGGTGAACAACTCCGGCGTCATCCAGGCCCAGAGCATCGGCGGCCACAACGGCGTGATCAGCCTTCTGGGCGATCTGCAAGGCGGCGCGGTGAACGTCAGCGGCAAGCTGGACGCCAGCGCCCCCCACGGCGGCGACGGCGGCGCCATCGAGACCTCCGCCGCGTACGTGAACATCGCGGACGGCGCCCAGATCACCACCGCCGCGCCCGCGGGCGTGACCGGAACCTGGACAATCGACCCGGTGGACTTCACCATCGCCGCCACCGGAGGGGACATCACCGGCGCGACGCTCTCCGCCCTGCTGGTGACCAACAGCGTCATCATCAGCACGCTTGCGGACGCGTCCACCGGCACGGTCGCCGGAACGCCCCCGGTGACCAGCTACACGTCCACCACGGCTGGCGACGGCGACATCAACGTCAATGACGCGGTCTCCTGGACGCCGACTCCCAGTGCGACAACCCTGACCCTGAATGCGCTTCGGGACGTGAACGTCAATGCGGCGGTGACCGCCGTAGGCGGCAACTTCGTGGTGTGTTGCGGACGCGACGTCAACCTCAACGCGGCCGTCAAAACGACCAATGGCAGCATCCTCTTAAGCGGCGGACGCAATGTGGTTCTGGACGTCTTGGCGCCGATCACGACGATTGACGGGAATGTCACGATCTGCGCCGGACTCGATATCGACATTCACGACGCCATCACCCTGACCCGGGGCTCGAGCATACCCGCTCAAAGCCTGAATTTGGCGCTCGGCCTCGTCCTCATCGCCGGCGATGGCGGGACGGGCCCCGGTGTCGCCGGCGGGACCGTGATCTTCGGTTCAGGGGCCCCTATCGCCGCGGTGACGGGGCCGAACGCGCCGGTGAACATCTATTACAACCCGGTCTCGTACACGACGCCGACAAATTATCTGCCCCACTTCACCCTCGTCACGTCCTCGCTTACCCAGTTCATGTTGGTGTTCCCGAACGGGACCAAGGTCGCCGACGGCACGACCGGCGTGACCCTCGCGTCGTTCAATGGCGCCGTTCCCTCGGGGGTCACCTTGGTCGCCGGCTCAGGCGCGACCGCGACGTTCGACAGCTCGGACGTCGGAACAAACATCGGCATCACCTTCAGCGGCTACAGCCTCGGCGGCGCCAATGCTGCGCAATATTCGCTCCCGATTGCGTGCTGCGTGTCCACCCTCCGAACGACCGGATCCATCACTGCGGCGCCTACTCCGACACCGACACCGTCACCGACGCCCACTCCAACGCCTACTCCGACGCCCACGCCCACGCCCACGCCCACGCCCACGCCCACGCCCACCCGCCCACGCCCACGCCCACGCCCACGCCTACTCCGACTCCAACGCCGACGCCAACACCCACTCCGATCCCGATCCCGGCTCCGACGTCGGCGATCTTGACGCCTGAGGTGGTCGGGTTGGCGCCGTTGATCGTGGCGACCGCGACGCCGACGTTCGCCGTTGTTGGCGGCGGCGTCAGAATGCCGATCTTCGCGGCGGCCCAGATTCAACCGGTCCAGTTGGCGCAACCCGTCGTCGTCCCGGCGCCCACGGTCTATGCGGCGCCCGTCTATCCGCCCAAGCAGGCCCGGAACTAGGGCCGATGGCGCGGCTGTTGGACATACGCTCCATCCGCCACGGGCTTCCAGCACTCGTCGTCGCCCTGTGCATCGGGCTGCTCGGCCCCCTTCCCGCCGGGGCTCAGGGGGTCGCAGCCGCCTCGGCGAGGGCCGACCATGCCGCCCAGCCCCTTTCAAACGACGCGAGGCGAATGGCCGACTGGGTCGCCTCCGTCGGCGACAACGCCGGCATGCCCTTCGTCATCATCGATAAGGTTGCAGCAAAGGTCTTCGTATTCGACGCGCATGGTCGTCTCAGCGGCGGCGCACCGGCCTTGGTGGGCCTGGCCCGAGGCGACGACAACGTCCCCGGCGTCGGCGATCGAAAGCTTGCTCAGGTGGGCCCCAAGGCCCGCATCACGCCGGCCGGCCGCTTCGTGGCTTCGCTCGGCCGGGACCTGGGCAAGGAGGACGTGCTCTGGGTGGACTACAAATCAGGCGTCGCCCTGCACCGGGTGATCACCACCAACCCCAAGGAGCGTCGCCTGCAGCGGCTGGCGGCGGCCTCGCCGCTGGAACACCGTATCTCCTACGGCTGCATCAATGTTCCGGCCGCATTCTTCGATGCGATCGTCGAGCCGGCCTTCGCCCACACCGGCGGCGTCGTCTACATCCTGCCGGAAACGCGGCCGATCGAGGCGGAATTCCCCGGGTTCACGTCGTCGGCGCCGGGGCGGTGACACGCTGCAGAATCACGAGGCGGAGGCGAAGAACACTTCAGAAATAGATTTGACCTCTGGCAATATATAGACAACGCCGCTCGTCCCCGAAAACGCAGGATGCACGACCTTGTCGTAGAAATTCGCTGGAACATTGATGCAGCCAAAGGTGATCCGGCGGCTGAGCGGCGAGGCGGAGGCCAACCGTTGCAGGCGATGCTCCTTGGTGTTCGCCGCCAGGACGCGATGAAGAGCCAGGGCGGTGTCGTAATCCACCCAGAGAATTTCCTGCTTGCTCAGGTCATGGCCCAAGGACGCGACGAAGCGGCCCGCGGGCGTGGTGCGTTCATCCGGGCGTATGTCCGCCAGCTTGCGACTGCCGATGCCCGGCGCCGAGTTCATCCCCGCGCGCCAGCCCGATCAGGACGGAGGTGGACCCAAGAAGTTGTCCGCGGCTGTCGAACACGAAGACTTCCGTGGTCTTCTTATCGACGATCACGAACGGCATGCCGGCGTTGTCGGCCGTTCCAACCACCCAGCTCAGGATCTGCCGCGCGTCGCTCGACGCGAACTCCAGCGGGAGGTTGACGCGCCCTTCAGAAGGCGTCGGCGTGCTTGTCAGGATGCTGGCCGGGCGTTGGCCCGCCGCGTCCTGGGCGGTCGCGGGACTGACCGCTGAAAAGCCAAGCACGAGGCCCGCCGCCAATATCGCCACGACGCCGGGAGTCTTCGATGTCGACCAGTCGGACATGATCCATCTCCGGGCTGTCGTTCGCGCGGCGGGATGCTGGGTCCCGAGCATCGGGACCGGTTCGCGAGATCGATGGCGGGAGGCTCGGTGCGATCAGGTGCAGGAACGCGGCGCCTCAACCTGGACGTAGCAATATCCGCGCCGGCCATTTCGGGAGGGTCTGTGAGGTTGGTCGGGACACGCGGCGCCAAGGCCCACAGGCGCTGGCGAGCGCGCAGCCGCGACCGCGGCCCACGTCTGGCGGGCCTGGACGCGCACGACGAGTCCCGAATTGGCCGCTCACGGCCCGCGTGACCGGAAAGGCCATGGCGTCTGGGGGGGAAGCGGAAGGCGTGTTCAGAGCCTGGTCGTTGCAGGCCTCACGCGTGGGTGAGGCGACCTAACGGCGGGATCGGGCGCGCCGCCCCGCCTACGAAGTCGGGCTCTTCGGCGACGGTCCCGTTTGAATGGGCGCGAGGCGCAGCTTCGACGCCTAGTCCGCGCTCCGGGACTGCCACTCGGCGGTAAGCTGGAGGCGGATCTGATCGACGATCACCGTCTTGATCTGGCGGCCCCGCTCCAGACTGATCTCCTCCCAACCCAGGCAGGCCAGCATGTCACGCCGGCCGATATGGCAGGCCTTCAGCTGGCCGTTCATGGCCAGCATCCGCAGCAGGGTCTCAGGATCCTCGGCCGGGCGATTGCTGATCGCGGCGTAGAGCCGGGCGCAGACCTGATTCAGCCGGTCCAGGAACCGCGTGCGCATCAGCGGGAAGGCGATGCCCGGACCCATGCCCGCCTGCTCACGGGCGAGCATCGGCGACCAGTTTTCGGCCTCGGGGCGGCAGAACAGCAGCTCGGCCATCACCGCGATGATGCCGCAATAGCCCTCGATCAGCGCCTGGGGCGGCGCGGCGTCACGCAGCAGCAGCTCAGCCCGCTCCAACTCCGGATCGAGCATGCCGGTGACGAAGTCGGCGATGTGCTCGGCGCAGGCCTGGTAGAGGCCCTCCTTGCTGTCGAAATAGTATTGGAGCGCCGGTGGGTTGACCCCTGCCTCAGCCGCGATCTCGCGGGTGGAGGTGTTCTCGAACCCCAGCCGCGCGAACAACGGGATGGCGGTCTCGATGATGCGCAGGCGGGTCTCTTGCCCCCGCGCATAGCCTCCCTCGCTTGGACTGCGGCGCGGTCCAACCACTCCCATGGACGTTTCTCCTTTTGACTCAATCAATGCACAAAATTGGATTTATGCCAATTGACATACATTTTTGGCTAAATTAGTTCCACCTGACATACATTGCCAGATGGAGTCGGTCATGCCCGACGACGCCGCTCCCTTCATGCCTTCCGCCGAGACTGCAACGACCGACGGCGTCCACGACACGAAAGCGCCTGCCCGGCCTGGCCTCATGCGCGCCGTGCTGTTGGTCGGAGGCGCGATTGTGCTGGTCGCGGCCGGCGCGGGCCTGCTCAACTGGTGGACCGTCGGGCGCTTCATGCAGAGCACCGACGACGCCTATCTGCGCGCCGACCAGGTGGTGGTGGCCCCCAAGGTGCAGGGCTACGTCACCCAGGTGCTGGTGTCCGACAACCAGCGCGTGGCCGCCGGCCAGCCGCTGGTGCGGATCGACCCGCGCAGCTACCAGGCGGGAGCCGAGCAGGCCCAGGCGACGATCGACGCCCGCGAGGCGGATCTGACGGCCGCCAAGGCCCAGCTCGCCCAGCAGCAGGCGGTGATCGCCCAGGCCCGCGCCCAGCTGGCCAGCGCCCGCTCGGGCGCCGCGTTCGCCGCCGGCGAGGTGGAGCGCTACCGCCCGCTGGCCGCCAGCGGCGCCGACACCCCCGAGAAGCTGCAGCAGCTGATCAACAGCCGCGACCAGGCCCAGCAGACCGTGGTCGCCAACACGGCCTCGCTCGCCGGCGCCCAGCAACAGGTCGAGACCCTGAAGGCCCAGATCGGCCAGGCCGGCGCCCAGCTGGAGGCGGCGCGCGCCAACGCCCGCCAGGTGCGGCTGAACCTGCAGGACACGGTCCTGTCCAGCGCCATCGCCGGCCGCGTCGGCGACAAGACTGTCCAGCTCGGCCAGTACGTGACCGCCGGCGCGCGGCTGATGACCATCGTGCCGACCGGCTCGATCTATCTGGTCGCCAACTTCAAGGAGACCCAGCTCGCGCGCATGCGTCCCGGGCAGCCGGTGAAGATCCATGTCGACGCCCTGGGCGGCAAGGCGTTGAAGGGCGTCGTCGACAGCTTCGCCCCCGGCACCGGCGCTCAGTTCGCCCTGCTGCCTCCGGAGAACGCCACCGGCAACTTCACCAAGATCGTCCAGCGCGTGCCCGTGCGCATCCGCGTCCAGACCACGCCCGAGGCGCAGATGGTGCTGGTGCCCGGCCTCTCGGCCACCGCCGTGGTCGACACCCGGTCGGCGTCATGAGCGCCACGGACGCCGCCGGCGCGACCGCGCAGCCGCGCAACGCCGACGCCGCGGCCTGGATCGCGGTGGCCGCGGGCTCGCTGGGCGCCCTGATGGCCTCGCTCGACATCTCGATCACCAACTCGGCCCTGCCCCAAATCCAGGGAGAGGTGGGCGCCACCGGCACCGAGGGCACCTGGATCGGCACCGGCTATCTGGTGTCCGAGATCGTGATGATCCCGCTGACCGCCTGGCTGACGCGGGTGTTCGGCCTGCGCAACATGCTGCTGGGCTGCGCGGTCCTGTTCGTGCTGTTCTCGCTGGTCTGCGGCTCGTCCCACACCCTGGTCTGGATGATCGTTGGTCGGGTGGGGCAAGGCTTCACCGGCGGGGCGATGATCCCCACCGCCCAGACCATCGTCGCCACCCGCCTGCCCAAACACCAGCAGCCGATCGGCATGACCGCCTTCGGCCTGACGGTGCTGCTGGGGCCGCTGTTGGGGCCCGTGCTCGGCGGTTGGCTGGCCGAGCACATCACCTGGCGCTGGTGCTTCTTCATCAACATTCCCGTCGGCGTGGGTCTGGCCGCCCTGCTGCTGCTGGGCCTGAAGCGCGAGATGTCCAATTTCGGCTTGATCCGCCGGGCCGACTGGCTGGGGATCCTGGGACTGTCGGTGGGCCTCAGCTGCCTGACCATCGTGCTCGAGGAAGGCCAGCGCGACCGCTGGTTCGAATCCTCGATGATCGTCCAGCTGACGATCGCTTCGGTCATCGGGATCGCGGTGCTGATGATCTCGCAGTTCACCAGCAAGGAGCCGGTGGTGAACCTGCGGCTGCTGCTGAACCGCAGCTACGCCGGGGTGATCGTGCTGATCACCGCCGTGGGCGCGGTGCTCTATGGAGTGCTCTACCTGTTGCCGCAGTTCCTGAGCGGCGTGGCCGGCTACAACGCCGAGCAGTCGGGCATGGTCATGCTGATCGCCGGCGTCCCGGCCTTCCTGATGGTGCCGATCCTGCCGCCGCTGATGGGGCGGGTGAACCCGCGCATCCTGGTCTCGGCCGGATTGGCGCTGTTGGCGGTGAGCTGTCTGGTGGACACCCACCTGACCGCCCAAAGCACGGGAGCGGACTTCACCCTGTCGCAGATACTGCGCGGCATGGGCCAGGTGCTGGCCATGTTCCCCCTGAACCAGGCCTCGGTGGGCGCGGTGGCGCCCGAACAGGCGGGCGACGCGGCGGGGCTGTTCAACATGGCCCGCAACCTCGGCGGCTCGTTGGGCCTGGCCTCTCTGGGCGCCATGCTCGACTGGCGCACGGCCCAGCACACCGACGCCCTGCGAGAGAGCGTCCACGCCAATTCGCCCATGGCCCAGGATCGCGTCGCCGGCATGGCCTCGAGCTTCGCGGCCAACACCGGAGACCTGGTCTATGGCCAGATCCAGGCCCTGCGCCAGCTGGCCGCCCAGATCGACATCCAGGCCGCGGCCATGACCTTCGCCGACGCCTTCTGGGTGCTGGGCGTCATGCTGATCGTCTGCCTTCCTCTCGTCTTTCTCATCCGGTCCCCGCGTCCCGGCGCGGCGGCCGCGGTCCACTGATCATGACCCGAACGCTCGCCAGGCTTTCCGCCGCCCTCGTCGCCAGCGCCGCCCTCGCCGGTTGCGTCGTCGGCCCCGACTACCGGGGCCCGCCGCACGCCGCGCCCCTGGCCGAGAAGACCCCGAGCTTCCACCGCGCCGGCTTAGCCGAGGCCACGTTCTCGCCGCCGCCCGCCAGATGGTGGACGGCGCTGAATGACGCGGAGCTGGACAGGCTGATCGACGCGGCCCTGGCGGGCAGTCCCGACATCCACGCCGCGGAGGCGCGGCTGCGCCAGTCGCGCGCGCTGTTCACCGAGCGTCGCCGGAACCTGCTGCCCAGCGCCGCGGGCAATGCGGGCTTCCTCTACGCCAATACGCCGGGCGGGCTGATCCCCGGCTCGGGCGGGACCGAGCTGAAGCTCTACAACACCGGTTTCGACGCCACCTGGGAGATCGACCTCTTCGGCGGCAAGCAGCGCGCGGTCGAAGCGGCCTCCGACAAGGCCCAGGCCGTGCAGGCTGATCTCGACGACGTCCGCGTCTCCCTCGCCGCCGAGGTGGCCCGGGTCTATATCGACCTGCGCGACCAGCAGCAGCGACGGGCCATCGCCCAGCAGTCGGTGGCGCTGGAGTTCCAGATGGTCGACCTGGCCGCTCAGCGGAACGGCCGGGGCG
Organism: uncultured Alphaproteobacteria bacterium; assembly: GCA_963761065.1. Taxonomy (GTDB): domain Bacteria; phylum Pseudomonadota; class Alphaproteobacteria; order Caulobacterales; family Caulobacteraceae; genus JANWHQ01. The sequence continues at coordinate 67,587 of CAVXFP010000001.1, forward strand.
TCGAGTCCTCGCTGGATCTCGAGCGGCTGCGCGCCCAGCTGGAGACCACCCGTGAGACCCTGATCCCGTTGCAGGGCGACATCGAGGGCTCGCTGGACCGCCTCGCCATACTGACCGGACGCGAGCCGGGCGCGCTCGATGCGGAGCTGGCTTCCGTCGGCGCCGTGCCCGAGTTGCCGGCCCAGGTCCCGGTCGGCGACCCGGCCGACCTGCTGCGCCGCCGGCCCGACATCCGCGCGGCCGAGCGCAAACTGGCGTCCCAGAACGCGGTGATCGGCCAGCGCACGGCCGATCTCTTCCCCAAGGTGAACCTGATCGGCCTCGTCGGCTGGGGCTCGACCGACATCGGCAGGCTGTTCGACGGGACCACGGGCCTCGCCGCCCCGGCGCTGCAATGGAACGCCATGGACTTCGGCCGCACGCGCGCGCGCATCGACCAGGCCAAGGCCGGCCGAGACGAAGCCGCCGCCCAGTACGAGAGCACGGTGCTGAACGCGCTTGGCGAGGTCGAGACGGGTCTCGCCCAGCTCGGCCACGCCCGCCAGGACGTGATCGCCCGGGCGCGGGTCAAGGCCTCGGCCGACAAGGCCGCCGAGCTGATGCGCCAGCGCCAGGCCGCCGGAGTCGCCAGTGTGGCGGACGTCATCGACATCGAGCGCACCCGCCTGGACGCCGAGCAGAACCTGCTGGTCGCCAAGGCCGCCCTGGTCGAAGATTATGTGTCCCTGCAAAAGAGCCTCGGCCTGGGCTGGTCCGAACCCGCGGCGAGTCAGGGCATCCGCAGATGAGCTGATTCAGCACGCCTCGGGATCTGCGGTCAGCTTGCAGCCCAATAGTTCACGGGGCTCACGTCGCGGCTGGCCGGGATGGGCACGAGGGGCGAAAGTTTCTTACCCAGGATGCGTTCGGCCTCCGCCGAGCTTACACCGAACCCCATGAGCAGGTGCCGCGTCAGTTCCTCGGGGAACTCGGGATCGGCGCGGCCTTGCACGATGTCGAGGATGCCGGCCAAGCCCGCGCCCAGCAGCAGGGTCTTGCCCAACTCCGCACTCTTGAGATTGAACTCGCCGGACTGGATACCTTCGTGGATCGTCGCTTTGGCCCGGGCTGAAACCTCCGGACCGAAGACATCGCGGCCGAGGCTGGTGTGCACCATCGCCCAGCCCCATCGCGGGTTCTCCATGGCGGCGCGCATGTAGTATCGAACCGCGGCCGCGGTTCGGGCCGCGGCGCTGTCCAATGTCTGCATGACACCGTGAACCGCCAGGTCGAAGTCGCGGCTGAGTTCGTTGGCGAGTTCCTCGTGCAGTGCGTCAACCCCGGGAAAATAGTTGTAGAACGTGCCGCGGGATATTCCGGCTGCGGTGCAGAAATCTTCCACGCGCTGGAAGTGGCCCCGCTCGTCGCCGATGAGGCGGAAGGCGGCCAAGAGGATGCCGGCGCGCGTCCGGCTACGCTTCTGGGCGGCGATTTGGGCGCGCCGCGCGAGGTCTATGTTGGGCCGGGCGCGCATCTTCGGCATGGCGCCGTTCTAGTCGCTGGAACGGCGTCGGTAAATCATCGCCCAATCTTATGAACTGGCGATATGTCATATTGACACTTTGATTAATCTGAACTCTGGTCGGGGCCAATGATGAGGGGTGGGACGGCTCAAGTGAGCGATGACGTTGAGGGCGCGATCCGCCGGCTCCAGGCGGACTATTGGGCGCGGGTCGATTACCTCGACGACGCGCCGCCAGAGGATCTATTCACGGAAGACAGCGTGTTCGAGCTCGGAACGATGGTCCTTCGCGGGCGCGACGCCTTGCGGGCGTTCTTTCTTAGTCGCAAGGAGGCGAGCGTAAGCGCCGGCCGAACCACCCGGCATTTGGCGGCCAACCTTCGGCTGCGCGTCCTGGATGACGGGCGCGTCGCCGCCGCAACGACTGTCATCGTCATGGCCGGATACGGGGCCTGGCCCGTGGCCGCCTCGACCCCTTCGGTCGGCGACTTCGAGGATATCTGCTCGCGGGACACGGACGGGGTCTGGCGCTTCGAACACCGCAAGGCGACCTCGGTGTTCGCCGGCGCGGACGCACCGGCGTTCGCCAAGGCAGGCCACGCTGACGAAACGGACGATAGGGAGCATGAGCATGGCGGGTAGCGGCGGGATTTACCGGGCGACCGGGGGGCAGGGTCAGGTCTACCTCGCCTGCGTACCGCACGTACCTTTCCTCGAGACCCAGGACCGCGCCCTTTCTCCGGAATTCTGGGAGAGCTACGAGGCGCGCGTCGCGGAGTTCGAAGCCTTCGATCCCGAGCTGGTGATCGTGTTCGGCGCCGACCACTACGACGGCCTGCACCTCAAGCTGATGCCAGCCTTCACGGTGATCCAGCGCGCCGAGGCGATGGATGACGTGGGAGGCTTTCCGGGTCGACTGGATATCCCGCCGGAGATCGCCTTCGCCTGCGCCAAGGCCCTGGTTCGGGACGAATTCGATGTCGCCACGTCCTATGCCATGACGGTCGACCACGGATTCAGCAACGTGCTGCACAACTTCATGGGGGCGAACGACGCTCGACCAGTGCTGCCCATACACATCAACGCCATGTGCGATCCGCGGCCGACCTTCCGCCGGTGCAGGCTGCTCGGTGAGGCGGTTGGCCGCTTCGCCAAGACCCTCGGCAAGCGGGTCGCCTTTCTGGGCTCGGGCGGGCTCTCGCACGAGACCGGCATGGTGTTTCCCCAGTACGACAGCGCTCCGGATGAGCAGATACGCGACTTCATCGTCCACGGCGGCGACCGGGGCGAGATCACGATGGTCAAGTGGCTGGAGACCATCCGCAACGTCATGCTGGAGCTCTCCCCTCCCATGGCCTCTGGCGATTTCGTCAACGAGAAGATGAACCCGGAGTGGGACCAGGCGTTTCTGGCCGCGGTGACCGCGGCGGACCTCAGCGGCCTGGATTCGTGGACCGATGAGGCGGTCGAGGCGGCGGCGGGCAACGGTGCGGGTGAAATCCGCCAGTGGATCGCCGCCATCGCGGCGGCCAGAGCAGCGGGGGCGGACGCTCCGGTCCTCGACTACTACGGCCACCACACTCCGATCGGGGTAGGGGCGGCCGTCGTGCACGCCTGGGCCCCCGGCAAGGCGGCCTGAGATGGCCGCGGCCGGACCGGTCGTTCTGCTGCACGGTTGCGGCGGGACCGCCTGGGCGACCTTCGAGACCACCGGCTTCGCCGACGCCCTCAAGCGCGTGGGACGCACGGTCCTGACGCCAGACCTCCCTGGCCACGGGCCAGGGCCGTGTTCGCACGACCCGGCGCACTACGCGGATCTCGCCGGCGCGATGCTGGCCGCGTTACCGCCAGGCCGCTTCGACGCCGTCGGCTATTCGCTCGGAGGCAAGATTCTGCTCGAACTCGCGATCCGGGCGCCCAAGCGCATTGGGAGACTGGTCCTGGGCGGCCTCGGTGACAACGCTTTCGCGCCCGAAGGCGTCGCCGAGGCGGCGGCCGTGGCGCTGGAGCGCGGCGTGCAGCCGGACACCCCGCCGCCTGTCCGCGCCTTTCTGAGCACTTGGGACCCGGAGCGGAACGACGCCCTGGCGGTCGCCGCCGTGCTGCGCCGTCCCGCCAACCCCGTGTTCACCGCAGAGCGCCTGGCGCCGGTTGAAGCGCCCATCCTGCTGGTCAACGGCGACCGCGATCCGGCGGCGGGGGAGAGCACGCGTCTTCGCGGTTGCCTTCGCGATGCGCGCCTGAAGACCTTGCCCGGCGTCGATCACTTCGGACTTCCGCAGCAGGTGGAATTCATCCGGGCGGCCGTCGAATTCCTCGACCAAAACAACACATCGGCGCGCGACGACGCGGCGAACATGGGAGCGCGCGCATGAGGCTGGCAAGTTTCCGGGCGGAGGGGCGTGAGCGGATCGGTTTCGGGCTCGAGGACGGCTCGGTGGTCGATCTGGTCGACGCCCTGGACGCCAGCGAAGGGGAGGGCGCGGAGGAGACTCCGCCCGCCGCGGACATGATCTCGCTGATCAAGTCCGGCCCGGCTTTCATGGATCGGGTGGGCCGCGCGTACGAACAGGCCATGTCGGGTCGTCTGCGGCGCTTCGGGCCGGACGAGATCATATGGCGTCCCCCGGTGCGCACCCCGTCGAAAGTGGTGTGCATCGCCCTGAACAACCGCGCGCTGGACGCGGTGAAGGTGCGCGCGCCAACCGACCACCCGGCGTTCTTCCTGAAGCCGTCCACCGCCCTGACCGGCCACAACTGTCCGGTCCGCCTGCGCACGGCGTTCGGCCTGACCCACCCGGAGCCTGAGCTCGCCGTCGTTATCGGCAGGAAGATCACCAACGTGTCCCCCGAACAGGCGATGGGGGCGGTGTTCGGCTATACGATCATGAACGACATCACCTCGGTCGGGATGCGCGAGGAGGACAGCTTCAGCGTCCGCATCTTCAAGCCCGATCCCCAGACTGGCGGCGTGGTCCCCGACCTCGGCCATACCAGCTACCCCGGCCGGTACAAGGCGAGCGACACCTTCGCTCCGCTCGGCCCGTTCATCGTTACGCACGACGAGGTCGCCGACCCCGGCGGCCTGCGCATCCGCTGTTGGCTCGGCGAGCGGCTGGTCGCTTCAGACAACACGCGCAACTACGTCTGGGACGTGGCGAATGCGATCTCCCACGTCACCCGCACCATGACGCTTCTGCCCGGAGACGTGGTCTCGATGGGCACGGCCGTCGGTGGGGATGAGGACGATCCCGACACTCCGGAAATCCCCGGCGTCACCCGCGCCAACCTGGTCGGGTTCGACGGGCCGGTGAAGGTGATGATCGACCAACTCGGAACGCTGTCGAACCCGATCCAGACCGACTGAAGCTCACGGCTCGGGCCGCGCGCCGGACCTCAGGTCCAGAGTTGCTTGCTGGCGAGCGCGGCGCCGTCCGCCAGCGACCGCAGCTTGGCCCACGCCAGCTGCGGGTGGACGCGCCCGCCCAGGCCGCAGTCGGTGCCCGCCATGACGTTTTCCCGGCCGACGATGCGGGCGTACTGGACGATCCGGTCGGCCACGATCTCCGGGTGTTCCAGCAGGTTGGTCGAATGGCTGACGACCCCGGGGACGAGGATGCGGCCTTCGGGCAGAGCGACCTCGTTCCAGACCTTCCAGTCGTGTTCGTGGCGGACGTTCGCCGCCTCGAGACAATAGGCGCCGACGTTGGCCTTGAGCAGCAGATCGACGACGTCGCGCAACGCAATGTCGGTGCTGTGCGGCCCATGCCAGCTTCCCCAGCAGGCGTGGTAGCGGATCTGCTCAGGTGGGATTCCCCGCAGGGCATGGTTCAGCATTTCGATCCGGGCCTCCGCGAAGCGGCGGAATTCTTCCAGGGATCGATCGGCCGCGTACCAGAAGTCCCAGCAGACCCAGATGCCGGGATCATCGATCTGTAGCACCAGCCCGGCGTCGGCGATGGCGCGGTACTCTTCGCGCATGGCTTCCGCCAGGGCCAAGGCGTAGTCCTCCTGCCGCTCATAGTGGAAATTGGGCTGCAGCGACTCGAGGCTGGTCGGCGAAACGACGCACATGAACGCGTCCTCCACGGGCGCGCCCGCAAGGCCGGCCTTGAATCGCGCGATGTCGTCGGCCATCTGCTTCTGGCCCCGATAGGCCACCGCGCTGGTGCAGATCACCTCGAAGGGACGTCGTTCGCCCCAATCGTCGGCGGTATCTTCGTAGAACTCTCGAAAGTCCGCCCTGTCCTTCCCAGGGAATATCTCACCGCTGAGCGCGCGCATCTCGAACCCTGTCATCCGCGCCGCGACGTAGTTCATCCAGGCGCCATAATCGACCTCGCCGAGGACCGGCTTGCTGAACTCGCCGTCGTTGACGACAGCGACGCCGGATTTCGCTTGCTGGAGGATCACATCCTTTATCGAGCGGGCCAGCTGCGCGTCGAGATCGGGGCCTGGCCCCGCGCGGAAGCTCTCAACGAGCTCGCGCGGACGAGGCAGGCTGCCCACGTGAGTGGTCAGGATACGGTCGGTGCTACGCTTCATTGCGGATCCTTGGACTTTCGGCTGACCGGCAACGCCTTTGCGCCGCCCGGGCGGCTACTGGATGTTGTACCGAAGCTTCACGCCGTACGTCCGAGGCGGCGCGATCGTGGCGTAGACCAGCGGGGGGACGAAGCCCTGCTCTCCCGCGCCGCTGTAGAGCGCCGCGTTTGTGACGTTGTGCACATATCCGCTCACCGACCAGGCGCCTTTGGGCGCCGTGTAGGTCAGGTCGAGGTCGAGCATCTGATAAGCTTTGGCTCGCTCGGTCGGCACATACTCGAATCCGAGCCAGCGCGCCGAGGCGAATTGAAGCGTGGCCGCGGCGTTGATCTGCGAGCCGTCGTTAAGGCGCAGGGTGTGGTCGTAGGAGACCAGCCCGCTCCACTTCGGGGCGCGGGGCATCTGGAACCCGTCGCAATTCACGTCGATGAGCACCGTTCCGAAGTTCGCGCCCGGATAGGGCGCGCCCACCGGGCATCCGACGGAGGCTGGGTTGAACAGCGGCGAGCCGAAGATGCTGTAGCCGCTGGCGTAGCGGAAGCGATCATAGACAGCGTCGTTATATTCGACGAGTCCGTGCAGCCGCCCGCCCTCGCCCACACGGATCCGGGCGTCGATGTCGAAGCCCTTGATCGACGCTTGCCCGGCGTTCTGGGTGATCAGGTTCAGGTTGCCCTTGGGGTCGAAGATCACGTGGGCGATCTGCGCGCCCTTATAGTCCCACTTGAAGGCTTCGAGGTTCAGCTGGACCCTTCCGCCCAGGAACCGGTTACGCATGCCCAGTTCATAGGCGGTGATCTTTTCCGGATCGTAGGTGTCCAGCGGCGCGACAGATTGGTTGAACCCGCCCGCCTTGAAGCCGGTGCTGGCGGTGAAGTACAGCATGCTGGTCGGACTCACGTCGAACTCGGCGCCCGCCTTCCAATTGGTTGATGTGAAGTGGGTCTTGCCGCCGAAGTTGTCGAGCAGCAGCGGGAGCGGAGTGCCGGGGGGAAGCCCGTTGGGGCTGTTGGTGTAGCGCGCGCCCGTCAGCGTCTTGCTTTCATAGGTGTAACGAAGTCCGCCGATCAGTCGGAACTGGTCGGTGACGCTGAACGTCGCCTGGCCAAAGGCGGCATAGCTGGTGGTCGTGGGCTTATAGTTGGCGCTGACGTCGTTCAGGATCCCCTGGTAAATGTCCTGCGCAGCGGTCTGCGCCTCGCGGAAATAGTAGGCCCCCGCCACCCATCGCAGGTGGTCGGTGGTGTTGGAGAGCCGGGCTTCGAGGCTGCTCTGATGCGACTTGGTGGACCAGGTGTTGCGCAGGCCGGCTGGATAGTTGCGTTCATGCGCGTCGAGGTCCCGATAAGCGGGAAGCAGCGTCAGGGTCGCCGGACCCAGGTTCCAGTTCAGCTCCGCGCTCAAATTCCACTGGTTATTGTCGACGTAGGTGTCCGTGCCGACCGGCGGGATGAGGAAGCCCAGCGGCGGAGTTGAGGTCAGGACGGCGTTGGCTTGCGGACTGGACGCGGAAGTCCACTTATCCGTTCCGGCCGGTCGGGGAAGCATCACATAGCCGGGGCCCTTGCCGCCTTCGTGGGCATAGTCACCGTTGATCAGCAGGGACACGTCTGCGTTGGGCTCCCAGAGGACGCGCAATCGCGCCGCCTGCTCGGACTCGTCGTCCGTTCCGTCGGAGAGGTAGCCGTTACGGTCAGCCAGCAGGAATGAGGCGCGGGCGGCGACGGTTTCGCCAAGCGGGACGTTGATCGCGCCCTCAAGGCGCTTGTTCGCGTAATTGCCCAATTCGCCGAGGATGTAGCCTCTGATGTCACCCAGCACCGGACGGGTCGTCACCAGATTGATCGCGCCGCCAGAGGCGTTACGTCCATAGAGCGTGCCCTGCGGCCCCTTCAGCACCTCAACTCGCGCCAGGTCATAGAAGTTGGCGTTCACGCCCTGGGGCCTGGCGATATAGACGCCGTCAACGTTCACCGCCACGGCGGGGTTCGACAGTGCGCTTGCGGCGAAGTCACCGACGCCGCGGATGTAGATCTGGGCGGCATTGCCGCCGGTGCCGATCTGCAGCCCCGGCACGAGCCGGTTCAGGTCTGTGGCTTTGGTGACCCCGCTACGCTCGATTTCATGTCCGCTGACGACCTGGATCGCCACCGAGGATCGCTGGAGCGTCGTCTCGGTCTTTTCGGCGGTCACCACGATCTCGCTGACCGAGTTGTCGGAAGGCGTCTGCGCCGCCGCGCCATACGCCCACGCCAGAGCTGGAAGCCCAATGGCCGCCAGCAACCTGATTCTCGTCCGTCCCCGCATTCCGTGCGCCGCACGGGCGACTTCATCATGCCGTCCCATTTGCCCCCCCCGGTGAATTATACGTCAATATGACCTTTAGTCATTTTGAATAAGTCGTATGGCGCGGCGATAGCCGAGTCAACGAAGATCAATCCGGCCGCGCAGGATGCCCCATCCGTCGCTTCGGCCGGTCGCCGGCAGGATGTGGAGGCGTCAATGGGGGGCTGCGCTTGGCCGGTGGTGCTGGCCGGCTGAAGCTGGGCGCGGTCGCGCTGCTGCTCGTCCAGGCCCTGGCGCCGGAGGGAAGTTGCTGAGCTTGACCACCACCGTCCGCGTCGTCGGATCGACGTAGATGTACCGGCCTTGCAGGCCATGGCTGGGACTCTGTACGGCGCGCGGTTCGTGGCGGCTCGGGTTGAGTTAGGCTGGACGACCGCAGGGGTGGAGTCCTAGCTTGGCGGGGTATGGTTGACCGGGGTTCACCCATCGACAATTTCGAGCGACTGACGCCGCGAGAGCGCGAGTGTCTGCGCCTTGTCGCGCAACATATGCAGTCCAAGGAAATCGCCCGCACGCTGCACATCTCCGAGCACACCGTGGACGGATATCTGCGCGAGGCGTGCCGCCGGCTCGGCGCCTCGAGCCGGCGTGAAGCGGCCCGGCTGCTGATGGCCCACGAAGCCGCGCGCCCCCTCAATGAGGCAGGGGCTCAATCAGTGAGGGTGGCGCCCTCGTCCCTCGAAGCGTCAGCTTTCCCCATCACGGGAAGTGCTGACGATGGACGAACACATCCAACATTTGGAGCCTTCGACCGAGGCCCGCTCGAGCGAACCCATGCCGACCTGGACGTGGGAGGAGCTGGAGCGGGCGCTGATCGGATTCGCGGTCAGCGACGCGCAGGTCGACATGGTGGCGCCGCTGGTCTCGGCGACGCGCAAGCAGGCGGCCTTCTACTCGAAGGATCTCCTGCTCAGGGAGATTCTCGCCATCACCTTCGTGATTGGGGACGAGGGTTTTTCTCGGGAATGTGGGGAGGGTCCGGACATGACCTGACGCCCTCCCAACGGCTTGTGCGCATCGCGGCGATCGCGATCATCGCAGGCCTGTCGTTGAGCACGATCGTCATGGCGAGCGACCATTTCGCCTATGCGGTCCAACGCACGCTCGAAGGCTGGTTGCCGTCGCTTCGGCGCTGAACAGCCGGTCGATCCCAACAACCCACGACGTGAGCCGACGCCGGCCCTGCCGGCGGCCGGAGAGGAAACTCGCATGAAAATCAGAGCCCTGGCCCATCAAGTCGCTGACGACTTGCAAGCCGCCGAGGACGCCATCGACGCCGCCATCGCCATGGCGGCCAAGCTCGCCGGCGCCATGAGCACCGCCCGTCGGGACGCCAACGTTTCGGCCGTCGTGGGTCAGGACGTGTTCGACGGCGTGACCGAGACCTTCGCCTCCCTGAACGCCGCGCGGCGCAGCATCGTGCAGACCCATCACGACCTGGTGGTGGTGAAGGATCAGGTCGGCCTGCGCACGGTCGCGGTCGGCGGGGCGATCAAGCCTCCGATCGTCACCGACATCAAGGACGTCGCCTGACGCGCGCGGGCCGTTTCCCTTCTCGACTTAGCGGGTACACTGGCCGGCGCCGTGGAGGGGTCGGCCAGTGTTATCAATCTATCTCGCGGGGGCGGGCTATGTGGTCATGGCGCTGGTGTGCGGCTTCGCGGTCGTCGCCGGCGACCGTCCGGCCCGCCTCGTCGGACTGCTGATCGCCGTCGCCTGGATCGCGGCGACCGCCCTGCAGAACTACGGCGACGTCCAGCACCTGCAATACCGCATGGCGGCGGCCGACGTGGTCGTGCTGATCGCGCTCGGCGCGGCGGCCTTCACCTATCGCCGAACCTGGCTGATGTGGGCGACGGCCTTTCAGCTGCTGACGGTCGCCACCTACTCGGCCTTCCTCCTGGACAAGCGGATCGGGGCCTTCGCCTTCTACACGGCCTACTATGTGTGGAGTTACGGCCTGCTCGCCTCACTGGCGGCGGGCGCGTGGCGCGCGATCGCGAAGCGGGCGAAGGCTCGCCGGACGGGCGGTCGCGCCGGCCTCGCCCGAGCGCGCGCTCTGAGCGGATCGCCTCAAGCGGCCGAGATCACCACCTTGCCGAAGTGGGCGCCGGAGGCCTGGTGGAGATAGGCGTCCGGGGCCGCCTCGAACTTGAACACCTTGTCGATCTGGGGGCGCAGGGCCTGGCGCTCCATGGCGGTGTTCATGGCCTCGAACATGGCGCGCGAGCCCACATAGACGCCTTGCAGGCGCGCCACCTTCAGCATCAGCGGCAGGGGCGTCGCCGCACCGTCCATGCCGGCCAATATGCCGATCAGCGACACCGTGCCGCCGGCCGCCACGGCGTTCATGGAGCGGGCCACCGTGCCGGGGCCGCCCACCTCGATCACCATGTCCACGCCCCGGCCGCCGGTCAGGGCCAGCGCCGCCTCGTCCCAGGCGGGGGTGGTCTTGTAGTTGATGACGTCGTCGGCCCCGAGCGCCTTGGCCTTCTTCAGCTTGGCGTCGGAGGAGGAGGTGACGATCACGTCCGCCCCGGCGCCCTTGGCCAGCTGCAGGGCGAAGATCGACACCCCGCCCGTGCCCTGCACCAGCACCGTCTGGCCGGGCAGGATCTGATGGCCGGCGGCGAACAGGGCGTGCCAGGCGGTCACCGCCGCGCAGGGCAGGCAGGCGGCCTCCTCGAAGCTCATGTGGCCGGGAATGGCGACGAGGCCCTGCTCGTCCAGCACCACCTCCTGCGCCAACACCCCCTGGATCGGTCCGCCGAGGTCCGTGCCCAGCACCGCCGCGCTGAACGGCCCGCCGATCCAGTTCTGGAAGAAGGTTCCGGCCACCCGGTCGCCGACCTGGAAGCGCTTCACCCCGGCGCCGACCTCGATCACCTCGCCCGCGCCGTCCGACAGCGGCACGGTGTCGACCGGAACCGGCCCGCCGAGATAGATCCCGGCCGCCACCGCCCCGTCGCGATAGTTGGTGGACCACGCCCGCATCGCCACCTTCACCTGCCCAGCCGCCACGGGGGGCGAGGGCCGGTCGACGAGTTTCAGGCTGGAAGGGCCCGCGCCCACGCCAGCGGGAATGATCCAAGCTTTCATGCACAAGACTCCCCCGGGGCGTGACCCGGTGACGCGGGGTCGGCGCAGGGTTGATCTAGCGTGGATGGCGGGCGGTTGTCACGGGGGGCGGGACAATCCGGCGCACCCCATCTCGCCAAGCGCGTGTATCCGCGATAGGCCAAGACCATGACCAGCCCGACCGTCCTACGCCGCCTGGCCGACCTGCCCGGCGTCGACGACCTGGAATACAAGTCCCTGATGAAACGGGACTTCGCGGAGCCGCAGGCCCGCGCCGAGCATCCCGAGATCGACCAATGCTCGCTCGCCCTGTTCGGCCTCACCGCCGATCAGGCCGAGGCGTTCCCCCGTCCGGCCGATTGGGACGGGATCGACCAGGCGCCCATTCCGCAGCAGGTCGAGGCCTTCGAGCAGGCGGGTTGGGACGTCACCGACAGCAAGCGCAGGCCGCTGCGGGTGCTGGGCCACTTCAACCAGCAGCTCTGGTTGGCGGTGCGCGGCGTGGCGGGTCAGCTTCCCTTCCAGCCCGACGACGACAACAAGCCCAAGTCCTGGGAGGCGTCCCTGGCCGCCGAGGCCAAGCGCTTCGGTAAGCGCTAGGCGCGGTAATCGCTGCGGCCGGGCGCGAAATCTGCGAAGAAGGCGCGTCCGGGCCCGCCGCCGGATCCCAAGCCGCGAGACGCCGATGAAACCCCCGCCCAAGAGGCTGTCCGATCTCAAGGGCGGCGCCCGCCCGTCGGGCGCCTACGCCGCGCCCACGCCAAGGGTCTCGCGCCAGAAGCCGGCCAAGGTCCTGACCGCCGCCGAGCGCGCCGCCTTCCTCGCCGCCCGCCCGGATCTGAAGTCCTAGGGCCTCAAGTCCCGAGGCTTCATTTCGAAGGCGCGGGTCGCCGCGGCGCCAGTTGGTGCACGCGGCCCTTTCGCCGGCCGAACAGCTCGAAATGCTGTTCCGCCGACGCCACCACGCCGCGTTCGATGAGAGCGGCCACCTTGGGAAAGGCGCTCAGATAGAAGGCTTCGTCGAAGGCCTCTGTCGCCGGCCCGCGATCCCCATCGATGATGAACCGCGCAAGTCTCCGCGCGATGTCGTCCCACGCCGCCTCGCTGATCCTGAACATGTGATTGGTGTCGACGAAGTGCAGCGAAATCGAGGCTGACAGCGCGTAGTCGCGCGTCAGGCCGCGCCCGCCGAAGCGGTCCCGCTCGCCCTGGAGGATCAGGGTTGGAGTCGTCAATTTGGCGAGGTGGCTGAACCGGGCGGGCTCGATCACCTGCCCAGGCGGTCGGAACGGGTAGCCGAAGCAGACGAGCCCGGCGACCGCCTGCTGGCTCGCAACCAGGGTGGCGACCCGGGCGCCCGAGGACCGGCCGATGATGAACGGCGGCTCTGGGCGATCGGCCTCGGCGATTACCTTTCGCAGCATGCCGACGCGCTCATTGACGTTGACCCGCCCGCCGTCCGGTCCCGCAAGAGCGTTGATCCGCGCCTGGGTGATCACCTCGACCCCCGCCCGTTCCAGGCGTCCGGTCACGGCCTCCTCGACGTACAGGTCATCGGGATAGGAATCGCCGGCCAGGAAATAGGCGTGCGCCACGCGGTGAACTCCGGGTCCGCGGACCCGACCCCAGTCTAGAGCAAGGGCTTGCCAGCGAAAACGCAATCGGAACGGCGCAACAACTCGTTAACCATGAAGGCGCCACCGTCTGGTTGGGGCTCTGGCGCGGCGGTTCGGTCGATGAAGCGCGGTTGTCGGCGATGGGTGTTTGAGGGGCGTTTGTGAACGGGATCGCAGCAGTCCGCCTCGACCCGCGACCTCCGACGCCGACGACGCGCCGGAGGCGAAGTCCGATCTGATTGCATTGCCGACCCGCCGGCTGATGACCTGCGGCGGCGACGAACGGATCGCCATCGATCCCGAGACCGGCGTCAACAAATACGGCTGCGGCGTGCGGCCCGATCCCGACCTCGCCGCGTTCGGATCGTCCACCGCCTCGGTGATCTCGCGGCACGCCCTGTCTGCCGCTGAGCGCCTTCACGCCCGTCTCATCGACCGCGTGCGACGCCAGGGCGGTCCCGCCGTCTACGCCGCCGAACTCGACCGCCTGCGCCGCGAGCTGATCTCGCTGTGCGGCCTGGAGGGGTCGGGCGCCGAGGTCGTCATCGCGCCGTCGGGAACGGACGCGCATCTGTACGCCGCGCTGATGGTCTGCGACGACGCGGACCGGCCGCCCCTGGTCATCGCGGTGGAGCCGGCGGAGACAGGCGGCGGCGCGCCCGCCGCCCTGGCGCTGCGTCACGCCTCGACCAGTTCCGCCTTGGCGAGCCGTCAGCCCGCCGGCGCGCCCATCGGCCCGGGGCCGGGGTGCGAGGTCGTGACCATCCCCGTGCGCGACCCGGACGGGCGTCCGCGCATTCCCGACGAGGTCGACGCCATCGTCACGGCCAAGGCCACAGCGGCCGCGCTGCAGGGCCGACGGGTTCTGCTGGTTCTGGCCGACGCCACCAAGACCGGGCTGATCTCGCCGAGCGTGGACTGCGCCCTGGCCTTGAAGCAGCGCCTTCCCAAGGCGGCGGAGATCATGGTCGACGCCTGCCAGTTCCGCCTCTCGCCGGCGACGCTGCGGGCCTATGTGGAGCAGGGGTTCTGGGTCGCGATCACTGGATCGAAGTTCCTGACTGGGCCGACCTTCTCTGGCGCGCTGCTGGTCCCGCCCGACGCCGTCGCGCGGCTCAGGATCCGGCCGGTTCCGGACGCCCTGCGCGGCTATGCGGCCAAGGCGGATTGGCCCAGAAACTGGGCCGCCGCCGAGCGCCTCGACGACCAGAGCAACTTCGGCCTGCTGCTGCGCTGGGAGGCGGCGCTGGAGGAGTTGCGGCGGTTCCGGCGGCTCGACGAGGCCGACTTCGCCGCCTTCGTGCGGACCTTCGGCGCGGTGGTCACGGACCGGATCGCCGAGGACCCGAGGCTTGAGGGGCTGGCTGGCCGACGGCTCGATCGGCGGGGGCTGAGCGCGGCCGGCGGCTGGGACGACCAGCCGACCATCTTCCCGTTCCTGCTGCGCGGCGCGGGCGCCGGGCCCGCGCGCTGGCTGAGCCCCGACGAGGCGCGGCGGGTCTATCTGCTGCTGCGCGAAGACCTCGGCGACTGGGCGCGGACCGTGGGCGTCGCCGATCGGGACGGCGTGGCGGGCCTCAGGGTCCAGCTCGGCCAACCGGTCGCATGCCCAGCCCCTGACGGCGCGCCGTCCGCCGCCCTGCGCCTGTGCCTGGACGCCCGGCTGGCGACAGAGGCGCTGGGCTCGCCCGCCGGCGCCGAAGCGGTGTTGGAGCGTGCTGGCAAGGCGCTCCACAAGGCGTCATGGCTGGCCCGCCTCGTGCGCGCGGGCCGGGCGCCTCATCCGGCGTTCGCGGCCGCTCGCAGCATGGCCTCGAAGGCGTCGAACACCTTGCGCATCTGAGGTTTCTTGTAGGGATAGAGCGCTTCCGGATCGAGGTCGTGGACGATCATCGCCACGTCCGCCTCGAAGATGAACAGCGCCCCGTCCGCCGTCTCGGCGCAGTCGATGGCGAAGTACTCCAGCCGCAGCCGTTCGTGCATGGCCGCGAAGGCGTCCGCGTGACGGCGGGCGAAGGTCTCATCGAACGTCGCCATCGCCTCGGCCTCGATGGCGCGCTTGGCCGGGCTCTCGGCCATGCCGGCGTTGAGGTAGTGCACCATCCAGTGATCGCCGACGGCGAGGTGGGCGAGATACGGCGTCCCGTCGAACACCGCGATCCGGGCCTTGGTGAAATGGCCGTCCGCGCCGCGATAGTCGATGTAAGCGCGACAGGTAATAGGTCTCGGCCTGAGCGTCGGCGAGGTAGGCGCCGAGCCCCGCGGGATCGTCCACCTTCTCCAGCCCCTTGCCGGCGTGCGAGCCTACCGGCCGGACGATCAGCGGGAACGCGCCGCCGGGCAGTACGGTCTCAAGGTCCAGGCGGCCGGTCGCGACCTCGGCCAGATCATTCGCGCCGGCCCGGGTGGTCGGCGGGATCAGGATGCCCGGCGCGCCTTCCAGCACCCGGTAGAGGCTGTCGCGGGCCAGTTCGAGAATCCCGGCGGGGCTGTTCAGGATCGGGCGCGGCCAGTGGGCGGTCCAATCGGCGAGGCCGCCGAGAAGCGCGCGGTCCTTGTCGGTCTCGCCCACCGCCACGATGGCGAGGTCATGGTCCGGAACCGCGTCGGGCAGGGGCTCGCCGTCAAGCACATAGAGCTTCAGGATCTCGACGTTGCGCCCCTCCAGCATCAGCTCCAGCGGCGTGTTGGCCATCAGGTCGCCCGAGAGTGACGATCGCCAGCAGGCGCAGAGGCGGGTCCGCCGCCGGCGGCGCGGCGTGGCGGAACAGCCGTTGGGCCGCCAGCCCCGCTTCCTGGCAGCGCAGCGCCTGCTCCTTCTGGCCGATGAGCTGATAGAGCAGGCCGAGGTTCATCAGGGCGACGACGGGATCGTTCTCGGCCTGGCCGCGCTCGACCTCCGCCTGGGCGGCGGCCAGCATGTCCCCGCCCTCGAAGGCGCGGCGCAGGAAGCTGGCCGGATTGTCGAGCGTGACGATGGGCAGGTCGTCGGCGATGCGGGGGCCGTCGGTCATGTCAGGCCCTTTTCGGCTCGGGGTCCGCGCCGCCCAGACGCCCGAGGCGAAGGGTCTCGGCGAGCAGGATGTCCAGGTCCGACGCCTCGGTGCGGTGATTGACGATGGCGACGCGGATCGCCAGGGCGCCGCCGATCTCGGTGGTCGAGGGGGCGGCGACGCCGGACTCCTGCAGCGCGACCACGAGCCTTGCATTGAGGGCGTCCGGGTCCGGTCCGCGATAGCGGAAGCAGACGATGTTGAGGGCCGTGGGCGCGAGCCGCTCAAGTTCCGGCTCCGCGTCGATGCGCTCGGCCAGATAGGCGGCCAGGCGGCAGGTCTTCCAGATCGCCGCGCCCAGGGCGTCCGCGCCGTAGTGCCGGATCGCGAACCACACCTTCAGCGCCCGAAACCCCCGCGACAGGTCCGGGCCGAGGTCGCAGGGCCAGGGCGAGCCGGCGGCCAGACCTCGGTCCGCGCGGCCCAGATAGGCGGCGGGATTGGCGAACGCGGCCAGCTGCGCGGCCTGGTCGCGCACCAGGATGAAGCCGGCGTCGTAGGGCGCTTGGCCCCATTTGTGGAAGTCGAAGGCGATGGAGTCCGCCCGCTCGATCCCGGCCAGCAGCGGCTTCAGCTCGGGCGCCAGCATGCCGAGCGCGCCCAGGGCGCCGTCCACGTGGAACCACAGCCGCTCGGCCTCGGCGAGGTCGGCCAGGGCGTTCAGGTCGTCCATGGCGCCGGTGTTCACCGTGCCGGCCGTGCCGACGATGAGGAACGGCGTCAGGCCGGCGACCCGGTCCGCCGCCACCGCCGCCTTCAGCGCGGCGAGGTCCACGCGGCCGTCCGCGTCCGTGGGAACCAGCCGCAGGAAGTCCGCGCCGATCCCGGCCATGTCCATGGCCCGGGGCAGGCAGTTGTGGGCCTGGTCCGAGGCGTAGGCGGTCAGTTGGACCCCTCCGCGCGAGAGGCCTTCGCGCCGGACGTCCGCGCCCAGGGCTTCCGTGCGCGCCAGCAGCACGCCGATCATGTTGGCCATGGACGCGCCGGTGACGAACAGGCCGCCGGCGGTTTCGGGAAAGCCGAACAGCTCGGCCATCCAGCGCACGACCTGGCGCTCGACTTCCACCGGAATCTGGTCGCGGCCGCCGAGGTTGGCGTTCAGCCCGCCGGCCAGCATCTCCGCCAGCATGCCCGCGACATTGCCGCCGCCATGCACCCAGCCGAAGAAGCGCGGATGCCCGTTGCCCACGCCGTAGGGCAGGACGTGATCGCGCACGTCCCGGTGCACGTCGTCCAGCGGGGACGGCGATCGGGGCAGGGGTTGGCGGAACGCCGCGCGCGCCGCGTCGGGGATCGGTCGCCACACCGGCCCGTCGCGCAGGCCCTGCATGAAGTCCAGGATGTCGTCCAACATGCCGTGCGCCTTGCGGCGGACGGCCGGCCAATCCTCGGGGTCCAGGCTCTGTGGGGAATCGCGCACGGGGATGCGAGTTTAGGACAATCACCGCCGAAGACGAACCGACTCCAGCGGGTGCGGGACCGCCTTTCGAGAGTTCGAAGGCCCGGCCCGCCGCCGCCGTCCGCGAAAAATTCCCCGAGGAGACTGAGGCGACGGAATCCCGGCGGCGTCTGATGGGAGACGGCGGCTTGATCGCCGTCGCGCTGGAGCCGCTGGCTCGAACGCGAGAACGGTCGGCGACGGGGGGCAACCGCTCGCGGACGAATCCAGCGGTCTCGGTGACGAGATCGCATCGTTGAGTTCAGTAACCCGAGGACAGTCAGCCATGCCCCCCCGACTATTGCTCGCGCCGATGCTGGCGGCGCTGGCGCTCGCCCTGCCCCCCGCTACGAGCGCCGCGCCCGTCCTCGACCTCGGCGCCTACAAGGGAAAGGTCGTCATGCTCGACTTCTGGGCCTCGTGGTGCCAGGCCTGCGAGCAGTCCTTCCCCTGGATGAATGACGTCCAGACCGCCTATGGCGGCAAGGGCCTGCAGATCATCGCGGTCAACCTCGATCACACCCCCGCCGCCGGGCAGAGGTTCCTTCAGGACCACGGCTCGAACTTCAAGGTCGTCTACGACCCGAAGGGCGATCTCGCCAAGACATACAAGGTTAGCGGCATGCCCATGTCGGTCCTGATCGGACGGGATGGGCGCGTACGCTTCAGCCACTCAGGGTTCTACGAGAACAAGGAGAGCGCCTATGAGTCCCAGATCAATCAACTGCTGTCAGAGCCGGCGCCCTGAGATGGCCGCTCCGATGCGACGACGCTCCGCGCGGCTGATCCTGGCGATCGCGGCGCCCATCCTCCTGGGCCTGCTGACGACGGCCTGCTCGACCATCGGCCCCCGGCCCTGGGAGCGCGATCTGATGGCCAAGCCCGAGATGCAGCTCAATCCTTATCCGCTGAAGACCGCGGCGGACGATCACATCTACTTCAGCAAGGAAGCGTCCAGCGGCGGCCGCAGCTTTGCCGGCGGAGGCTGCGGATGCAACTGAGAAAGCCCCCCCGCGCCGGCGTCGCGCGCGCGCTCGGAACCCTGGCCGCCGGCCTGTTGGCGGCCAACGTCGCCCACGCCCCCGCCCACGCCCAGGACACTGGTTATTCGGACAGCAGCGACTCCAACCTGTCGCGGATGGACACGGCGCTGTTGATCTACCAGGAGGCCGGGGGCCGCGTGCGGGCCATCGAGCCAGCCACCACGGTCACGCTGCACGGCAGCGACGACCACATCCTGACCTTCGGACTGGTCGCCGACACCCTGACGGGCGCATCTCCCAACGGCGCGGCGCCGTCGGACAAGATCCAGACCTTCGTCACCCCGCTGAAGCCGCCGTCCAGCTCGTCCATGACGGTCACCTCCGCATCAGGCGGATCGACGGTGATCCAGGTGCCGCCGACGCCCGGCCAGATCGCGGCGGCCGCTTACGGTCGCCAGTACACCGTCGCCCCGAACACCTTGCCGGTGGACGCCGGCTTCAACGACCAGAGGTTCGCCGGCAATATCGGCTGGTCCCAGCCGCTGGGCCGCTGGACCAAGGCCAGCATCGGCGCCGGCTATTCCACCGAGCACGACTTCCGCGCCATCACCGGGAACGTGGGCCTGTCGCAGGACTTCAACGGCCGCAACTCCACCGCCAGCGTCGCCTTCAACTATGAGTACGACACCTCCTCGCCCTACGGCGGCACGCCGACGCCGTTCACGGTGATGAGCCCGGCGATGAAGGGGCCTAGCCAGAGCCGCACGGTGGCCGACATCGTCGTGGGCTTCACCGAGGTGATGAGCCGCAATTGGCTGGCGCAGATCAACTATTCCTACGGCCTGTCGGACGGCTATCAGAACGATCCCTATCGGATCCTGTCGGTGGTCGACGCGGTCACGGGCGAGCCGAACAGCTATCTCTACGAGAGCCGGCCCAACAAGCGCCGCCGCCAGAGCGTCTATCTCGACAACAAGGTGGACATCGGCCGCAACATCTTCGACGTTTCGGCCCGCTACTTCTGGGACGACTGGGGGGTCAAATCGACGACCGTCGATGCGTCCGACCGGTTCGCGATCACCTCGGGCCTCTACATCGAACCGCACGTGCGCTGGTACCGGCAGACGGCCGCGAACTTCTACAAGCCCTACCTCGTGTCCGGGCAGGCGTTGCCGCAGTACGCCTCGTCCGACACGCGGCTGGGCAAGTTCTCCGCCTGGACCTACGGCGCGACCCTCGGCCTGAGGATCACCCATCGCAGCGAAGTCTATATCCGCGGCGAGTACTATCAGCAGACGGGCGACAGCCATCCGGCCGGCGCCTTCGGCCAGCTGGCCAATCAGGACCTGTTCGGCGCGGTGAAGGCCACGAGCTTCATGATGGGGTACGCGTTCGACTTCTACTAGGCGGGGCAGGGCCAGGCGCTTGGCGACGGCGAGCAAGGACAGGGTTGAGCAGGCGTCCCCGGCCGGCGCGCTGACGCGGGACGGCTCCGGCTTCGTCTATGCGTTCCGCGCCATGGCCTCGCCCTGCGAGGTGCGCCTGGACGGGACGGACGAGGCCCTGGCCCTGGCGGCCGGCCGCGCGGCCGAGGCCGAGGCCCTGCGCATCGAGACCAAGTTCAGCCGCTACCGCGCCGACAGCGTGGTCGGCCGCATCAACGCGGCGGCCGGCGAGGCGGTGGAGGTGGACGCGGAGACCGCCCAGCTTGCTGGACTTCGCCGACCAGTGCTTCCAGCTCAGCGACGGGCGGTTCGACATCACCTCCGGCGTGCTGCGCCGGGTGTGGCGGTTCGACGGCTCCGACCGCCTGCCGTCCAAGGCCGACATCCAGGCGATCCTGCCCCTGATCGGCTGGGACAAGGCGCACCTGGACGCCGCCCGTCCTGCGCCTGCCCGCCGGCATGGAGATCGACCTCGGCGGGATCGGCAAGGAATACGCCGTCGATTGCGCCATGCGGCTGGTGCAGGAAGCCTGGCCCGCGCCGGCCCTGGTGAACTTCGGCGGCGACCTGCGCGCCTCGGGCCCTCGCGCGGACGGGACGGCCTGGACGGTCGCCATCGAGTCCGTGGAGGAGGAAGGCCGCACCGCCGGGGTTCTGGAGCTGTCCGGCGGCGCCCTGGCCACCAGCGGCGACGCCCGCCGGTTCCTGCTGAAGGACGGCGTCCGCTACAGCCACATCCTCAACCCGCGCACCGGCCGGCCGGTGATCGGCGCGCCGCGCTCGGTGACCGTCGCCGCCCCCACCTGCGTCGAGGCCGGCATGATCGCCACCCTGGCCATGCTCCAGGGCCGCCGCGCCGAGGCCTTCCTGAAGCGCGAGGGCGTGCGCGCCTGGTGCATCCGCTGAGGCGGGGCGCTCTAGGTCTGGTCGGTCAGGCCGATCAGCATGTCCGGGGTCAGCACCTGGGGCAGCTCATGCGGGGCGCCGCCGGCCGGATAGTAGATGTAGAGCGGCACGCCCGCCCGTTTGCGCGCCGTCAGCAGCCGCGTCACCTCCGGATCGCCGCGCGTCCAGTCGCCCTCCAGCACCGCCACGTGGGCGGCCGAGAACGCCCGGGCCACGGCGGATGAGGACAGGCTGGTGGCCTCGTTGACCTTGCAGGACAGGCACCAGTCCGCCGTCAGATAGACGAACACCGGACGGCCCGCCGCGCGCAGGGCCGCCAGCCGCGCGGCGGTGTAGGGCTGGGCGCCCAGGGGCCCGCTGACGCCGGCCGTGGCCGTCCCGGCGGGCGTCGGGGCTGGAACCAGGGCCAGGGCGACCGCGGCGATCAGCGGCGCGAAGGGCAGCCAGCCGGTCTTTCCGCGCGCCTGATGCGCGCCCAGCCACCAGAGGCCGAGGCCCAGCAGCAGGGCGCCGCCGAGGCCGAGGGTCATGGCGCCCACCCCCGCCTGGCGGCCGAGCACCCACGCCAGGCCCAGCGCCGTGGCGAACATCGGCAGGCTGAGGATGCGCCGCAGGGTCTGCATCCACGGGCCGGGCCGGGGCATCAGCGCCCGCACGCGCGGAATGAAGCCGATGGCCAGGAAGGGCAGGGCGAGGCCCACGCCCAGTCCGGCGAATACGGTCAGCGCCGCCGGCGCGGGCAGCAGCAATGCCGCGCCCAGGGCCCCGGCCATGAACGGCCCCGTGCAAGGGGTCGCCACGAAGGCCGCCAGCGCGCCGGTGGCGGCGGAGCCGAGCAGGCCGCCTCCACCCGCCGCCAGCCCTCCGCCGATAGTCGGCAGCTCGAACAGTCCCGCGAGATTCAGGCCGATGCCCACACACAGCACCAGCAGCAGGGCGACCACGCGCGGGTTCTGCAGCTGGAACGCCCAGCCCGCGCTGACGCCGCCCGCGCGCAGGGCCAGCAGCGCGCCGCCGAGCGCGGTCAGGGTGAGCACCGCGCCCAGGGCGTAGCCGATGGCTTCGCGCCGCGCCTCCGCCTCGTCGCCGCCGGAGCGGGCCAGCGCCAGGGCCTTCAGGCTGAGGATCGGAAACACGCAGGGCATCAGATTGAGGATCAGACCCCCCGCGACCGCGCCGGCTAGCGCAAGAACAAGCGTCCAGCGCCGGCCGGCCGCGCGGGCGGGCTCGGCGCGGCGGGGGCCGGGCGCCACGACGGGCGTAACGGCCGCCGGAATCGCGCCGGGTGCGGCGGTAAAGGCGTAGCCGACGGCCTCGCCGCCTCGTCGGTCGAAGCGCAGCACGCCGTCGAGCCGGCCGGTCGGGGGCGTCTCGCCGACCTGAGCGACGACCACGACGCCGTCCTTGCTCGTTCGAGGGCCTGGGCGGCGGCGGGGTCCGGCCGCGCCGCTGCTGGGCGACGAATAGGTGCGCCGAGGCCAGATCGGCGGGCGCAGCCACGGGCAGGAACACGCGAAGCGTCCGGCCCTGCAGCGCATATCGTCCGGGCGCGCCCAGCGCCTTGGGCAGGGCCGCGCGGGCCTGGGCGAACAGCGCTTTGGCCGCCGGATCCGGCGCGCCGTCGCCGACGGAGAGCTTCAGGTCGAGGTCCGCCTGCTCGGGCACGCATTCGCCGGTGGAGCAGACCAGCCAGCTGAACGCCGCCTTGATCGGCAGGGGCGCGCCGGTCCGCGCGCCCTTCGGCAGGCGGATGTCGTCCAGCAGCACCGTGCGGCCGTCATGGACGTTGCTGGCCACGCCCTGGAGCGTCAGCAGAGACGGCGTCGGATGGCGCAGCGGTCCCGCTGTCGCGCCTGGGGGAAGCGTCCAGTCCGCCTCTGGCGCGAGGCCAGAGCCGCCGGGGTTGGTCCAATAGATGTGCCAACCCGACTTCGGCTTGATGTCGAAGGCCGCCGCGAACGATCGGCCGGGCGCGGGATGCAGGGTCTCGGCGACCAGGGCGACCGTGACGTGCGGCGTGCGGATGCTGGACGCGGCGAGGGCCGGCGAGGCCGCCATCGCTGCAGCAGCGGCAAGACATGCCAACAGCGTCGATACGAACGCGCCAAGGGGGCGGATCGAACTTGATCTCACCAGACTCTCCCGCAGGTCGAAAACAGGCCGCCCCGGCTCCCTGTCCATAGGACGCCGCGGCGGGCGCGCCGCCTCAGTCTTGCGGGACTGCGGCGCTAAGGCGCGTGCATTGATCGAGTCAATTCGCTAACACGGCGGACGACGGAGGACCCCCCATGGCCAAGAACAACACCATCACGATTTACGACCTGCAGCTGGCGTCCGGCTGCACCATCAGCCCCTTCGTGTGGGCGACCAAATACGCCTTGGCGCACAAGGGCTTCGACCTCGACATCGTGCCCGGCGGCTTCACCGGCATCGCCGATCGCACCGGCGGCCGCTCCGAGCGCCTGCCGGTGATCGTGGACGATGGCGAGTGGGTGCTCGACAGCTGGCTGATCGCTGAATACCTCGACCGCAAGTATCCTGATCGGCCCACCCTGATCGGCGATCCGGGCATCAAGCCGCTGACCGAGTTCATGGAAGGCTGGCTGTGGCGCACGGCCATCGGCCCGTGGTTCGCCGCCTTCATCGTCGACTATCGCGACCGTTCCCTGCCGGTGGACCACAAGTATGTCACCGAGACGCGCGAGCGGATGCTGGGCGGACGCAATCTCGAAGCGGTGTCCAAGGAAGGCAAGACCAAGCTGGCCGAGGTTCCGCCGACGCTGGAGCCGTTCCGCCAGATCCTGAAGACCAACAAGTGGCTGGGCGGGGACAAGCCGAACTACGCCGACTATCGCGCCCTGTCGGTGTTCCTGTGGTGCGCGTCGGTGGCCGCGACCCCGCCGCTGACCGATGACGATCCCCTGCGCGACTGGCTGGACCGGGCCTTCGATCTGTTCCCCGGCGTCGGCGGGCACCCTGGCGGCCTCGGCCGGCATCCGGGCATGAGCCCGCTGTTCGGCCTGAAGTTGAAGGAAGGCGATCCCGAGCCGTTCGCGAAGAGCCCGGGCATGGTCGGCCTGCAGACGCGCAACACCGGCATCGCCTCCACCAAGGCCGAGACCGACCGGATCACGGGCAAGACCGAGGCCTAGGCCAACAGCTGAGCGAGTCCAGGCGGGCGGGGCGCGAGCGAGCGCTTCGTCCGCCGCCGCTTCGTCCGTAGAGGCCGGGGGTCAGGCCGTCATCCGCTCGGCGCCGCGCCGGGACGCCTGCCGACGGCTGGAGCGCCGGTCGCGGCTGATCTGGGCGAAGGCGCCAGAGAGGGCTTCGGCCAACTTGCCGACGTTGATCGGCTTGGCCACCACATCGATCATGCCGCAGGAGAGGTAGCGCAGGGATTCGCCGGGGCCGGCGGCCGTGGTCACCGCGATGATCGGCGTGGCGGCGATGGCGCCGGGCAGCGCCTGGATGGCGCGGGTGGCGGCCATGCCGTCCATCTTCGGCATGAAGATGTCCATCAAGATCACGTCGAACCTGCCCGACTGGACCGCTTCCACCGCCTCGAGTCCGCTCTCCACGGACTCGTGGGCGACTCCGAACTGATCGCAGTAAAGGCCAAGCACCAGGCGGTTTTCAGGGATATCGTCGACGATCAGCACCCGTGAGCGTCGCGGAAACGTCGGATGATCCGCGGGCGTCTGAACAGGTACGGGCGCGTCCGCGCCGTCCATCGTCTCTTGCATCGACATATTCTTCCCCCAACGACCCTGATCCCTCTTTACGATCTTGGATTGAATAGACCGTTAGCGGCTGATCAGGGGCCGATGGGCGGGGCGGCTACTCGATCGCGACGGCGAGCTTGGGGGCGCCGTCGGGTGATTCGGCTTCGCGCGGACGGTTCAGCGTCTCGTCGATGACCAGGAACAACTGATCGGGCCGCAGCGGTTTGGAGACGTGGGCGTCGAACCCGGCGGCGAGGCATCTGGCCACCTGCTCGGGCATGGCGTCGGCGGTCACCGCGATGATGGGGATCTGCCCGCGCGCGCCTTCCATGGCCCGGATCACGCCGGTGGCGGCGACGCCGTCCATCACCGGCATCTGCACGTCCATCAGGATGAGGTCGAAGTCCTGGGTTCGAACGGCCTCCACCGCCTGGGCTCCATCGTCGACGAACACCGCCTCCACGTCGGCCTGTGCGAGCAGGGCGCCCAGCACGAGCTGGTTGGTCTCGTTGTCCTCCGCCGCCAGGATGCGGATGGTCGACGCGCGCCCGGTCCTCGCCGCCGCCGGTGCGTCGGCCGCCGCCTGGCGGGACTGGGCCGGCGCCATGGGCAGGGCGAACCAGAAGCTGGCGCCCTGGCCGGGCTCGCTTTCCATGCCGATCTCGCCACCCTGCGCGGCCACCAGCTGCTGGCTGATCGCCAGCCCCAGCCCCGTGCCGCCATAGCGGCGGGTGGTCGAGGCGTCCGCCTGGCTGAACTTCTGGAACAGGCGCTTGCCCGCCTTCTGCGAGATCCCGATCCCGCTGTCGGTGACCGTGGTCTTGAGCCGCACCCGCCCGTCGGGCGCGGCTTCGGCTTCCAAGGCGACGCGGACCTTGCCTTGCTCGGTGAACTTCAGGGCGTTGGACACCAGGTTCTGCAACACCTGGCGATAGCGGGTAGGATCGCCGACGAACCAGCCCCGGGCCTCCTCGGCGACGTCGACCTCGTAGGTCAGGCGCTTGCGGGCCGCGGTCTCCTCGAACAGCCGCGCCACGGCCTGCACGGATGCGGCGACGTTGAAGGGCGTGGATTCCAGGACCAGCTTTCCGGCCTCGATCTTGGACAGGTCCAGAATGTCCGAGAGCAGGGTCATCAGAACCCGTCCGCTCTCGTTGATGGTGGCCAACATGCGCCGCTGTTCGTCCGACAGCGTGGTGAATTCCATGGCCGCCGCCATGCCCAGCACGCCGTTGAGCGGCGTGCGGATCTCGTGGCTCATGGCCGCCAGGAACTCGGACTTGGCGATGTTCGCGGCCTCGGCTTCGTCGCGCGCCGCGGTGATCGCCGCTTCCGCCGCCTTGCGCCCCGAAATGTCCCGGTGAAAGCCGATCCGGAAGGTTTCGCCCTCGAACTCCATCTGGGAGACGGACAGCTCGGACGCGAACGCCTCGCCGGACTTCCGCCGCGCGGGGACTTCCAGCTGATCGATGATCACCGAGCTGTCGGGCCGCGAGACAAGGGCCGAGGTGATCGTTTCGAACGCCGCGTCCCAATCGGCGAACAGCACCGAGACGTCCTGGCCGATGATCTCCTCGGCCGCGTAGCCGAAGATGCGCTCGGCGGCCCGGTTGAAGCCGATAATCACCGCGTCGCCGCCGGTGCTGACGATGGCCTCCGAGGCGTTCTCCAGCAGCATGTTCATGCGGGCCGCGTCGCGGCTGCGCGCCTCCGCCTCCTTACGCAGGCGAAGGTTCAGTTCGGTGACTTCGCTGAAGACCAGGTTGATCGAGTCGTTGTTGTGACGGTGGGCCTCTTCCTGTTGCTCATAGGTCTTGCCGACCAGGTCGAGCAGGGCCTCGAGGTCGAGCGATCCGTCCTCTCGCCCCCGCGTGGCGGCTTTCAGCTGCCGTTCCAGAAGCCTGTGACGTTTGGCGCCGCGTTCCGCCACGTCAGGCGGCCTCGTCCATGCCGGCGCGGCGCGCGGCGAGGGCGGCGCCGACCGGCGCGGTGTCGAACCGCCAGCCGGTCGTGCCGATGTTGCTCAGCGTGGCTACGCGCATGTTGAATGCCCCCTTCCTCAGAAGCATAGGGGATTGGCCTTACCGCGCCGTCGCGAAACGCGGTTAAGGAGCTGGCTTTATTCGATAACCAAGGTCGCCGCGCCGATCCGGGTCGCCCGCGGAAGGCCTGTTCCGAAGGCTCAACCTGGCATGGCGCGTACGGCCCGAAGCGGCTAAGTTGAGCGAGCGGGGGGCCGCTAGGGAGACATGCCATGAGGCGACTAATCGCGGGTCTGATGTTCACCGCCGCGGCCGCGGCCTCCGCGCCGGCCTTCGCCGGCCTTCCGGTGGGCGCTGCGGCGCCTGCAGTTCAAGCTGCAGGCGTCGATGGGCGGCAAGGTGTTCGCCTTCGACCTGAAGTCGGCCCTGAAGAAGGGTCCGGTGGTGCTCTATTTCTACCCCGCCGCCTTCACACCCGGCTGCACCATCGAGGCGCACGAGTTCGCCGACGCCACCGACGCTTTCAAGAAGCTCTCGCGACTCGTGATTGGCGTCTCGCGCGATCCCATCGAAAACCTGAAGAAGTTCTCGGTGTCCGAATGCCGCTCCAAGTTCGCCGTCGCGGCCGACGAGGATGGGACCGTGACCACAGACTATGGCGTCAAGGTGCTGAACTACCGCCGAAAATGGGCGGCCGCCCGGTCTCCAACCGCACCTCCTTCGTGATCACGCCCGACGACAAGGTGATCTACGAGTACACCAGCCTGGATCCGTCCAAGCACGTGGAGAACACCATGGCGGCGGTGAAGGCCTGGCGAGGCGGCGAATCCGGCGAAGTAGGCGGCCGTCAGGCGCTTGCCAGCACGCTCTGCAGCAGCGTCGCGCCGTCGGTGGAGCCCAGCTCCGGCTCGAAGGCGCGGTCGGGGTGGGGCATCATGCCCAGCACATTGCCCTTGGCGTTGATCACGCCGGCGATGTTGCGCGCCGAGCCGTTGGGGTTCTCCAGATAGCGGAACGCCACCTGGCCCTCGCCCTCCAGCCGGTCGAGCGTGGCGTCGTCGGCGAAGTAGTTCCCCTCGCCGTTGCCGATGGTCATCTTCACCTGGCGGCGGCCCTGGAAGCCGGCGGTGAAGCGGGTCTGGCCGTTGGTCACTTCCAGCTCGACGGGCTTGCAGATGTATTTCAGCGAGGCGTTGTGCAGCAGGGCGCCGGGCAGCAGGTGCGCCTCGCACAGCACCTGGAAGCCGTTGCAGACGCCCAGCACCGCAACCCCGCGGCCGGCGGCGGCCTTCACCTCGGCCATCACCGGCGACTGGGCCGCCATGGCGCCGCAGCGCAGATAGTCCCCATAGGAAAAGCCGCCGGGCAGGACGATCAGGTCCAGGCCGGCGGGCAGGGTGGTGTCGGCGTGCCAGATCATCTCCACCCTGGCGCCGGTGGAGCGTTCGATGGCGACCTTGCAGTCGCGATCGCAGTTGGAGCCGGGAAACACGACGACGGCGGCCTTCATGGCGGCGTGGTTACGCCGCTTCGAAGCGTCGACGCCAGAGGCCCAACGAGGGGATTGGACGGGATCGCTCCCGCCCGAACCCTAGATCGCCTCGATATCGCCGTTCAGCGACTTGGCCAGGTCCAGCAGGCGGCGGCGCGGACGCTCGCCGAGCTGGTAGTAGGCCCGGATCAGGTCCAGCGTCTCCTTGCGGGCGAACATCTCACCCGAGGAATCGGACCGCTCGTTGGCCAGCGGCTCGTTGAAGGGCTTGTCCGACAGGCCGTCGTAGAAGTAGCTGGTCGGCACTTCCAGGGCTTCGGCGAGCTGCCACAGGCGCGCGGCGGAGATGCGGTTCGCGCCGCACTCGTACTTCTGGATCTGTTGGAAACGCACGCCCACCGCGCCGGCCAGTTGCTGCTGGGTGAGACCCAGGAGCCGGCGACGGCGCCGCAGGCGCTTACCGAGATGAAGATCGATTTCGTTCGCCATGATCGTGGCCCCTTGGTCGTTCCTTGGCGTCCCGATCCGGGACGGCTGGCCGGTCCGGGGCAAGGGGCGTGCCGAGCTGGGGCTTTCGTTGCGCGCGTCCATGGCCGCGGATAACTAATCGTCATGCGCGACAGGTCCGTGTCAGTGTGGCGGCGGCTAGGCTGGCGGCTCGAGGCGGCGGGCTACGATCTCGCCTATGCGCTCACCCGGACCCTGCCGGTGGACGCGGTGTCGGCCCTGGGCGCGGCGGTGGTCGGGACGCTCGGGCCCCTGACCAGCAAGCACCGCATCGTGCTGCGCAATCTGGAGCTCGCCTTTCCGGAAAAATCCGAGACCGAGCGGCAGGCCATCGCCCATGAGTTCTGGCGCGTGGTCGGCCGCACCTTCGCGGAGTTCCCGCAGATGGACCGCATCGCCGCCGATCCCGGGCGTATCGAGGTCGAGGGCCTGGAGTGGCTGGAGGAGATCGCCGCGCGAGGCGAGCCGGCGGTGCTGGTCTCCGGCCACCTGTCGAACTGGGAGGCGATGATGGCGGTGATCGTCCGCTCGGGCCTGAAGTCGCGGGTCAGCTATCGGCCGGCCAACAATCCCTACACCGACGCGCGCATCATTGAGGGCCGCCGCCGCTACGGCGTGGAACTGTTCGCCGCAAAGGGGGCCGAGGGCGCGCGCGGGCTGATCGCGGCCCTGAAGCGGGGCGAGGCGGTGGCCATGCTCAACGACCAGCGCGACGACGCCGGGGTCGAGGCGCCGTTCTTCGGCCGCCTGGTGAAGACCGCGCCGGGTCCGTCGCGCTTCGCCCTGGGCTTCGGCGGCCGGCTGGTCCCGATGTCGGTGGTCCGCGGCAAGGGCGCGCGCTTCACCGTGACCATCCACGAGCCCATCGTGCTGGAGCGCTCGGGCGATCGGGAGGCGGACCTGAAGGCGGCGGTCTTGGCCGTCAACGCCTTCATCGAGGCGCGCATCCGGGCCCGGCCGGCCGAATGGCTGTGGGCGCACCGGCGCTGGCCGATGGAGCTGTACGGAAAGCTGGCGCGAAAGCGGTGAGGGCCTAGCCGGCCTTGGCGTTGTCTTCGCGGATCGCGTCGTCGTGACGACGCCACGGCCCCGCGTAGGCAGCTTCCTGCTTGCGGCGGCGGCAGGGGCCGAAATAGTCCTCTGTCCGCACGAAGGGGCGGGGATGGAAAATCACGGCGTTCAGCCGGTCCAGCACCGCGCGGGCGGTCACCGGCTTGACCACGAACTCGGTCACGCCCGCGTCGCGCGCCTCGAACACCCGCGTGCGTTCCGCATAGCCGGTCAGCATGATGATCGGCAGGAAGGGGTTGGGGCTGTCGGCGGCGTTGCGCACCAGACGGGTGAACTCCACGCCGTCCACCGGCAGCATCTGGAAATCGACGATGGCGACGTCTGCGGGCCATTGGCGCAGGGCGGCGAGGCCCTCGGCCCCGTCCCAGCACTCGCGGATATGCTCCACGCCCACGCCGGCGAGGACCGCTGACACGATCGAGCGCATGTGCTGGTTATCGTCCACCAGCAGCACCCGCATCGAGGACAACGGCGTCGTCATACAGCAATTCCCCACAGCCTAACGGAGCCGCCCCAGCAGAGGGCCATCCCGACGTGCAGGAAACACGGCAAGCCTTAACAAAGTTATTAAGCTTACCGCCGGCCGGCGCAGAAAACATCGCTTCAAGGTTGTGGCGCGCGGGCCCCGACTAGAAGGGTCGGATCCAGGTTGCGGCCATGCCATTTCAGCCGCCAACACAGGTGCGGCCCGGTGGCGCGGCCCTCCATGCCCACCTCGCCTATAAGCTGTCCGCGATTCACCATGTCGCCCTTGGAGACCAGGACCTTCGACAGGTGCAGATAGAGGCTGATCAGTCCCTGGCCGTGGTCGATCATGATCAGCCCGCCCTCATAGTGCAGGCCCGTCTCGGCGAAGGAGACGACCCCGGGGGCGGGGGCCACCACCGGTGTTCCGATGGGCGCGGCGAGGTCCGCGCCGTAGTGCGGCCGCTTGGGCACGCCGTCCAGGATGCGCTGGCCGCCGAAGCGTGAGGACTGGCGCGTGGCCTTCACCGGCAGGATGAAGCCGTCCTTGAAATTGTCGCTGTCCACGTTGCTGGCGAAGCCCACGGCCTTGCGCTTCGCCTCGGCGTAGATACGAGCGAGCAGAGCCGGTGAGGTGGGCGTCACCTGATCGGTGGGCAGGCCGTTGATGCGCTGGATGTCGTAGTCGGTCTTGGCGACGTCGAGCACGCGCGTCGCCTCGCCGCCCTTGGCGACCACCTTGACGGTCACCCGGCTGGGCGCATCACGGTCGAAGCCGACCACGAACAGCCCCTCGTCCGAGGCCCGGTCGATGAACTTGCCGTCTACATAGACCCGCGCGCGCGGCGTGGTGCGCCCGAGGGCGAAGCCGCTCTGAACCAGCTTGCCGTCGAACTCCAACTCCGGCGCCGGCGGCCAGGGCCGGCCCGGCCAGGGCCGCAATGGCCCCCGCCGCCGCCGTCGCCAAAGCTGCACGCCGGGTCAGGATTTGGTCTGGCCTTGTGTCTCGCGCCACCGCTTTGTCGCCTCCTTGGGTCCGGCGTAGGCCTCCTGCAGGACAGGGCTCCAGTAGCGCAACGCCTGCAGGGGAATCTTCACGCCGCTGACGGCGCACAGCACATAGCGGCCGGGCTTCATCACGGCGTACTCGCCGTCGCCGTAGTGCAGGACGGCGATATCGCCCAGGTCGCGGTCGTGGGTATTCATGGGTGCTTATCTAGCGCGGAGGTGAGCGCGCTCCAACCGTCCGAGCGTCAAAACAGGTCCCCTTGGCCGGGGGCGGTCTTCACCGGCTTCGCGGCTTTGCGAGGCGCGGCGGCCGGGGGCGGGGCCGGCGGGGGGCGGAGGGCGTCCCGTCGACCACCGCCCCGCGCGCGCCGTCGGCGAACACCAGGCTGACCCCTTCGCCCGACGCCAGGGACGCGGCCGTCATCGCCAGCTTGCCGTCCGCATGCATCACCCGCGCGAGCCCCGGCCTGGGCGGCCTGCGGGGGTCCAGCGACGTCGAGCAGCTTGTCCAGGTTCGCCAGCCGCTCGCCCGCGCGGGCGCTATGGCGCAGCACGGCGGGCTTCATGCGTGCGGAGAGATCGGCCAGCCGCCGGGCGTGCTGCGTGCGCGGCCGATCCAGAAGGCCCCGGTTCAGCCGCGAGGCCCAGCCGGCCAGTCGCCGCTCGTGGACCGCCACATTACGTTCCAGCCCCGCGCCGAGACGCCCCGCCGCCAGGTCGAAGCGCTGGCTGGGCGTCGCCAGCAACTCCTGCGGCCGGGGCAGACCCCGCGCGGCGGCGGCCAGGCGCGTGCGGCCCTGGTCCAAGGTCCGCTCGCCGCCGCGCACCAGCCGCTTCTGATGATCGGCGATCAGGGCCTTCAGCTCGGCCAGCACCGGCGTGGCGATCTCGGCGGCGGCAGTGGGGGTCGGCGCGCGCCGATCGGAGACGAAGTCGATCAGGGTGGTGTCGGTCTCGTGGCCCACCGCCGAGATCAGCGGGATGGCGCTCGCCGCCGCCGCACGGGCCAGGGCCTCGTCGTTGAAGCCCCACAGGTCCTCCACCGAGCCGCCGCCTCGCGCCACGATCAGCACGTCCGGCCGCGCGATGGGCCCGTCCGCCGCCAGGGCGTTGAAGCCTTCGATGGCCGCGATCACCTGGGCGGCGGCCTGCTCGCCCTGGACCACCACCGGCCAGACGATCACGTGGCAGGGCCAGCGGTCGCGGATGCGATGCAGGATGTCGCGGATCACCGCGCCCGGTGGGGCTGGTGATCACCCCCACCACCGAGGGCATGGAGGGCAGGGGCTGCTTGCGCGACGCCTCGAACAGGCCCTCGGCCTGAAGCTTGGCCTTCAGCTTCTCCAGCTGCGCCAGCAGGGCGCCGACGCCGGCGGGCTCCAGGGTCTCGATGACGATCTGATAGCGCGAGCCGGCCGGATAGGTGGTCACCTTGCCGGTGACGATCACCTCCATCCCCTGCTCGGGCCGCACGGCGAGGTTCCGCACCGAGCCCTTCCACACCACCCCGTCGATCACCGCCTTCTCGTCCTTCAAGGACAGATAGACGTGGCCGTTGGAGTGGAAGGTGACCTTCGACAGCTCGCCGCGCAGCCGCACATAGCCGTAGGCGTCCTCCAGCGTGCGCTTCAGGGCGAAGGCCAGCTCGGAGACGGAATAGGGCCGGGCGTTGCCTTCGGCGTCCAACGGCGGTGCGGCGGTGTCGGTCACCGGGCGAACATAGGGGATGGGGAGGATTCGCGCACGGCCGTGGTGTCGTGCGTCCTTCGAGACGCGGCCCTTCGACAGGCTCAGGACCGCTCCTCAGGATGACGAAGGTGGTTTGGCCGCTACAGAGATCGTCATGGTGAGGAGCGCCGTGTGAACGGCGCGTCTCGAACCACGCAATGAGTCCTCAGTCCGCCCGGCGCATGTATTCGCCGGTTTCGGTGGAGACCAGCACCTTCTCGCCCACGGCCATGTAGGGGGGGATCAGGATGCGCATGCCGTTGGAAGCCTTGGCCGGCTTGTAGGAGCTGGAGGCGGTCTGGCCCTTCACCACGGCGTCGGCCTCGACGATCTCCAGCACCACGGATTCCGGCAGCTCGATGCCGATGGGCCGTTCCTCGTGGAACTCGATGGAGACGGTCATGCCGTCCTGCAGGAAGCGGACCTGGTCCTCGCCCACCCAGTCCTTCTGCAGCTCGATCTGCTCATAGGTGTTCTGGTCCATGAACACCAAGGCGTCGCCCTGTTCGTAGAGGAACTGGAAGTCCTTCTGCTCCAGCGTCACCCGCTCGACGGTGTCGGACGAGCGGAACCGTTCGTTGAGCTTGCGCCCGTCGATCAGGTTCTTCAGCTCCACCTGGGCGAAGGCGCCGCCCTTGCCGGGCTTCACGTGCTGGGTCTTCACCGCGACCCACAGCGACTTCTCGTGCTCGATCACATTGCCGGGGCGGATGGCGTTGCCGTTGATCTTCATGGGGGGTCTCGAAGGGCGAAATTCGGGCGCGGACCCTAGTCGGCGGCCTCGTCCAAGGCAAGGCGGCGACGCGGCGGGGTTCTCTGGGCCGGCGCGCTGGGCTAGGGCCTGTTCCAAAGCCATAAGGAGACGTCCATGACCGCCGCCCTGCCCCAAGCCGTGCTCGACGCCGCGGACGTCTCGGCCGTCACCCAGCTCATCCTCACCGAGCGCGAGAGCCGCGATCTCGGCCGATGGGCGCGGATGCGCGACTGCTTCCACCCGAACTCGCGGGTGCGGATCAGCTGGATCGACGGCACGGGCGATCAGTTCGTGGACGGCTCCATCGACATGGCCCGCCGCGGCGTGCTGGCCAAACACCGGCTGGGTCCGATCCTGGTCCGGCTGGCGGGCGAGCGGGCGGTGGCGAGCCTCGCGGCCATCATCGACATCCCCGTGACGCTTGGGGGCGTGCAGGCCCAGCTGAGCAGCCACGCGCGGTTCCTGTATCGCGCCGAGCGGCGGGACGGCCGCTGGCGGCTGATCAGCTTCGACGCCGTCTATGTCCGCGACGAGTTCACCACCCCGATCCCGGGGCAAGCGATCCCGGTGACGCCGGACGACGTCGCGCCCTTCCGCCCCTCCTACCGGATGCTGTCCTACCTGCTCGCCAGCCAGGGCTATGAGGTGAACCAGGATCTGGCGGGCGACGATCGGCCCGAAACGGCCCAGGCGCTGGCCGAGGAGCTCTACGGCTGGGCGGGGCTGGAGCCCTAGACCGCCTAAGAGGAACTGATCTTTTTCGCCGCCATGAGCCCAAGCACGAGGAAGATCACGAAGACGGCCACGAACAGGAAGAACAGCACCTTGGCGATGCCGATGAACGCTCCAGCGATGCCGCCAAAGCCAAGAATGCCAGCCAACAAGCCAAGCAGCAGAAATATAAATGCCCACTTAAGCATGAGATTACCCTCCGCTTAGATTGGAAACATTTTCCCGATGAGATTGGTCGATATTGTGGCGCTATTGGGAAAGTTCTTCCAGTGAGAGGCGCTTTTCTCGGTCGGCCAGACCCTTGGCGATCTCCGCGTTGAGCGCGACCACGGCCGCCTCTGGCCCATGCGGCTCGGACCAGACCCCCGCCGACACCGCGATGAAGTCCGCTCCGGCCGCGACCACGCCGCGGGCGTTGTGGGCGTCGATCCCGCCGATGGCGACGCAGGGGGTCAGCATGGTCTCCTGCCAGTCGGAGAGGAGTTGCAAGTCGGCGCGGGTCGGCGCGTCCTTGGTCCTGGTCGGGAAGTAGGCCCCGAAGGCGACGTAGTCCGCCCCCGCTTCGGCGGCCTCCATGGCCAGGTGGCGGCTGTCGTGACAGGTGGCGCCCACGGTCAACGACGGGCCCACGATGTGGCGCGCCTTCGCCACGGGCGTGTCCTGCTGGCCGACATGGACGCCGTCGCAGCCCAGGCGCACGGCCAGGTCCGGCCGGTCGTTCATGATCAGCGCCACGCCCGCCCGCTGGGCCATGGGCTGCACGGCGCGGACCGTCGCCTCGATCAGGGCTTCGCTCGCGCCCTTCAGGCGGATCTGCAGGGCCGCGACGTCGCCCCCCGCCAGCGCCTGGGCGAATTCCCGCGCGAAGGCGACCGGGTCCGGCATGGCCGGCGGCGTGATCAGATAGAGGCGGCAGGTCGCGTGCATCGCGCAGACTTAGGCCATGGCGTGTGTTTTCGACAGAGCCGGCCGCGCGAGCTAGACGGGCAGCAACGCCTTCAGGGCGTAGGCGATCGCGGCGGTCGCGGTCGAGGCGGCCAGGGCGATTCCGGCGAACCACGCCAGCCGGCGGCCGAGCGGCGCTTGCGCGTCGCCGGGCTCGGGCGGGGGCTCAATGATAGCCCGCATCGGCGCTCACCTTGCCCCGGAACAGCCAGTAGACCCACACCGTGTAGCCCAGGATCACCGGCAGCAGCACCGCGATCCCCACCAGCATCAGGCCCAGCGCCCCGTCCGTGGAGGCGGCCTGGCGGAAGGTGAGGGCGTAGGGGACGATGTAGGGGAAGAAGCCCACCGCCAGGCCGATGTAGCCCGACAGGAACACCAGCGCTGAACCGAGATAGGGCGCGAGGTGCGATTTCCGCTTCAGTCCCCACGCCACGATCCCCAGGCCGATCAGGCCCACGAGTGGGATGGGCAGGCGCGGCCCGAGCTTCGCCCAATCCACCGACAGCCCCATCACGCCCCAGCGTTCGGCCACCATCGGATGCACCAGCAGGGTGGCCAGACTCACCGCCGCCAGCAGGACGGCGGTGAGGGGCGCGGCGGTCCAGGCCCACTGGCGGGCGTCGGCGTGCAGGGCGCCTTCGGCCTTCAGCACCATCCAGGTCGCGCCCAGCAGGGCGTAGCCGGCCACCAGCCCACAGGCGACGAGCACGGTGTAGGGCGTCAGCCAATCGAAGGTTCCGCCCGCGAAGGCGCCGTCCCGGGCCGTCACCCCCTGGATGAAGCCGCCCAGCACCAGGCCCTGGGCGAAGGCCGCCACGGTGGAGCCGCCGGCGAAGGCGGCGGTCCAGAACGCCTTGCCGCGCCGGCGTCCGCGCGCGCGGAACTCGAACGCCACGCCCCTCAGGATCAGGGCCAGCAGCATCAGATAGATCGGGATGTAGAGCGCCGGCAGCAGCAGGGCGTAGGCGGCCGGGAAGGCGGCGAACAGGCCGCCTCCGCCCAGCACCAGCCAGGTCTCGTTGCCGTCCCACACCGGGGCGACGGAGTTCATCATGGCGTCGCGGTCGGCCGGGCTGCGCGCGAAGGGGAACAGGATTCCGACCCCCAGATCGAACCCGTCGAGAAGCACATAGAGCAGCACCGCCGTGGCGATCAGCCCGGCCCAGATCAGCGGCAGGTCGAGGCTCATGACCGGTCCTCCGGCTCAGGCGGCGCGGCGGAGAAGGCGACGCCCGGCGGCCCGTGGGCCTCTGGCGGCTCGGCCGCGCTTGGGCCCTCGCCGATCAGGCGCAGGATGTAGAGGGCGCCGACGCTGAACACGACCGCATAGACGACCAGGAACCCGATCAGGGAGGCGGACACCGCGCCCGCCGCCACCGGGGCGACGGAGTCGGCGGTCCTGAGCACGCCGAACACCGTGTAGGGCTGGCGTCCCACTTCGGCGACCACCCAGCCGGCGATCACCGCCACGAAGCCCATGGGCGCCATCAGGGTGCAGGCGCGCAGGAACCACCGCGTCCGCTCGATCGCGCCGCGGCTCCACAGCCACGCGCCCCATGCGCCAAGCCCGATCATCGCCAGGCCCAGCCCCACCATCAGCCGGAAGGCCCAGAACACCACGGCCACGGGCGGCTGGTCGGCGGGCGGGAAGGCCTTCAGGCCCGTCACCGTGGCCTTCGTGCTGCCGGCGGTGATCAGGCTGCCGACCTTGGGGATGGAGACCTCCCAGGCGTTGCCCTGCTTGGCCGGATCGGGCCAGGCGGCGATGTGGAAGGGCTGCTCGGCGCGGGTGGTCCAGAACGCCTCGATGGCCGCGAGCTTGGAGGGCTGGAACTGGCGCACCAGCCGGCCGGACGCGTCGCCGGCCACGAGCTGCAGGATCGCCACCGGCAGGATCATCAGGATGGCCATGCGCAGCGCGATCCGGGACTCCGCCTGATCCGGCCGGCGCAGCAGCGTCCAGGCCGAGGCGCCGCCCACCACCAGGGCGGTGGTGAGGTAGGCGGCCATCACCATGTGGACGAAGCGGACGGGGAAGGTGGGGCTGAAGATCACCGCCAGCCAGTCGGTCGCCACGAACCGGCCGTCCGGCGCGACACGAAGCCCGTCGGCGCCTGCATCCAGCTGTTGGCCGACAGGATCCAGAACGCCGAGACCACCGTGCCGAAGGCCACCAGGCAGGTGGCGGCGAAGTGCAGGCCGCGGCCCACCTTCTTCCAGCCGAACAGCATGACGCCCAGGAAGCTGGCCTCAAGGAAGAAGGCGGTCAGCACCTCGAAGGCCAGAGAGCGGCCCGAGCACCGGCCCGGTCTTGACGGCGAACACGCTCCAGTTCGCGCCGAACTGGTAGCTCATCACCACGCCGGACACGACGCCCATGCCGAAGGACAGGGCGAACACCTTCACCCAGAACAGATAGAGGGTCTTGAACGCTTCTCGGCCGGTCTTCAGCCACAGCCCTTCCAGCACCGCCAGATAGCTGGCCAGGCCGATGGTGAAGCTGGGGAAGACGATGTGCCAGGCGATCGTGAAGGCGAACTGCAGGCGCGCCAGCACCAGGGCGTCCAGATGATCCACGTCGGCCTCCGTGCGTTGGCCCGGTATAGACCTCCGCATCGGGCATTGCAGCCCCGACGGCCTTGATCGGCGTCAAGCCGGGCCGCCGGCGTCCTCAGCCCAGCGCCCGCATCGCCGCCAGCCGGGCGAAGGCCACGGTCAGGGCCTTGCGCCGGGCGGGGGCGAGCGACGCCACCGGCAACTCCTCGATCACCGCCCCGCCGAAGCCGTCGGCCACGATCAGCCCCGGCCCCTCGGGCAGCACATGGCGGGGAAACTCCGGCGCCACGGCGAAATAGAAGGCGTCGCAATAGGGCAGGTACTCGCCCCACTTGCGGTCGGTGCGGAAGTCCTCGAGGCTCGACTTCACCTCGCAGATCGCGAACTGGCCCTTGGGGCCGAGCGCCATCAGGTCCGCCCGCCGGCCATTGGGCAGCCCCACCTCCAGCATCGGCGCATAGCCCATGGCGTGCAGCAGCCGCGCCGCCCCCCGGGTGACGACGCTGGTCGTCTCCGGGCGGGAAAGTTCGACGATGGTGAGTTCGACGGCTTCCATCCCGGCATAATGTTTCGGTTTCGTTCTTCGTCAAGGGCGCCTTGGCTTCCCGCGCCGGCCGCCTATGCTGGCGCCACGCTCCACATCCCAGGGACGGCGCGGCCATGCGCATCTCGATCTTCGCCGCGGCGCTGCTCGCTCTCGCGTCTCCCGCCTTCGCCCTCTCCGCCCAACCGCCAGCACAAGGCGCCGCTTCACCCGTGACCACACCCGCAATCTCCGACGCCGACGATCCCTTCATCTGGCTGGAGGACGCCGAGAGCCCCAAGGCCATCAAGTGGGCGGAGGCCGAGAACGCCCGCGCCTTCAAGGTGCTGCAGGGCGACCCGCGCTACGACACCCTGCACGCCGAGGCCTTGAAGATCGCCACCGCGTCCGACCGCATCCCCACGCCCGGCTTTCGCGCCGGCGCGATCTACAATCTGTGGCAGGACGCTGACCACGTTCAGGGCCTGTGGCGGCGCACGACGCTCGACAGCTACCGCCTGACGTCGCCGGCCTGGGAGACGGTGCTGGATCTGGACGCCCTGGCCAAGGCCGACGGCAAGACCTGGGTGTGGAAGGGCGCGGTCTGCCTGAAGCCGGCCGAGCGGCTGTGCATCCTCCAGCTCTCCGACGGCGGCGAGGATGCGGTGGAGCTGCGCGAGTTCGACCTGAAGGCCAAGGCCTTCGTCCCCGGCGGCTTCCATCTGCCGCGCGGCAAGCAGGACGCGGCGTGGCTGGATTCCAAGACCCTGCTGGTGTCCCGCGACTGGGGCGCCGGGGACCATGACGGAGTCGGGCTACGCCTTCGTGGTCAAGACCCTGATCCGCGGCCAGGCGCTGGACCAGGCCCGCGAGGTGTTCCGCGGCGAGCCCACGGACGTGGGCGTCAGCCCACTGGTGCTGCACGACGGCCAGGGCCACAAGGTGGTGCTGTTCGAGCGGTCCAAGGACTTCTTCCACACCGAGCACTGGCTGTTGGTGCGCGGGGTTCCGGTGCGCCTGAACCTGCCCGAGCGCTCCACCGTCCAGGGCCTGCTGAACGGCCGGCTGATCATGACGCTGGAGCAGGACTGGACGGTCGGGGCCGACCACCTACACGGCCGGCTCGCTGATCTCGGTGGATCTCAGGACCGTGGCGCCGGGCGGAACGCCGGCCTCGCGGGCCGCGACCCTGATCTTCCAGCCCGGCCCGCGCCAGTCGGTGGAGCAGGTGGCGGTCACCAAGGATCGCGTCGTCGCGGCCATCTATGACAACGTGCGCGGCCGGGCCCTCGCCTTCGAGAGCCTGGGGGACGACGGCTGGCGGGCCACGGCCCTGCCGGGGCCGCAGACCGCCGCCGTCGATCTGGTGGATGCGGACGACCGCTCCGACCTGGTGTTCGTGCAGACCGCCAGCTTCCTTAGCCCGCCGGCCCTGTCGCTGATCGACGCTGCGAACGGCACGGCCGCGACGCTGAAGCAGCTGCCCGCGCGCTTCGATGCGTCGGGCGACGTCACCGAACAGTTCGAGGCGACCTCCAAGGACGGGACGAGGATTCCCTACTTCGTCGTGCGGCCGAAGGACCTGAAATACGACGGAACCGCGCCGACGCTGCTCTACGCCTATGGCGGCTTCCAGATCTCCGAGACGCCGGGCTATTCGGGCGCGCGTCGGCAAGCTGTGGCTGGAGCACGGCGGGGTCTATGTGCTGGCCAATATCCGGGGCGGCGGCGAGTTCGGTCCCGCCTGGCACGAGGCGGGCCTGAAGACCCATCGACAGAGGGTCTTCGACGACTTCGCCGCTGTCGCCGAGGACCTGATCGCCCGCAAGATCACCAGCCCCGGCGCCTGGGCATCGAGGGCGGCTCCAACGGCGGCCTGCTGATGGGCGTGGAGATGAACCAGCAGCCGGACCTGTGGAACGCCATCGTGATCCAGGTGCCGCTGCTCGACATGCTGCGGATCACCAAGCTCGGCGCCGGCGCCTCGTGGGTGGGCGAGTACGGCAGCCCCGACATTCCCGCCGAGCGGGCGTTCCTGGCATCGATCTCGCCCTACCACAACCTGAAGCCCGGCGTGGCCTATCCGGAGCTCCTGATCGTCACCTCGACC
This sequence comes from uncultured Alphaproteobacteria bacterium, assembly GCA_963761065.1. Classification (GTDB taxonomy): domain Bacteria; phylum Pseudomonadota; class Alphaproteobacteria; order Caulobacterales; family Caulobacteraceae; genus JANWHQ01. The sequence goes on from CAVXFP010000001.1 coordinate 108,096, forward strand.
AAGGACGACCGCGTCGGTCCCGGCCATGCGCGCAAGTTCGCCGCCAAGATGGAGGCCATGGGCCTGCCGTTCCTCTATTACGAGAACACCGAAGGCGGCCACTCCGCCGCCGCCAACCAGCGCGAGACCGCCCGCCGCGTGGCGCTGGAGATGACCTATCTGACGCGCAAGCTGATGGATTGACCGTCGGCGAGAATTGGCCCGCCTGGCGCACCCGACAGGATTCGAACCTGTGACCTCAGCCTTCGGAGGGCTGCGCTCTATCCAGCTGAGCTACGGGTGCGTGCTGGGCGAATGGGCCCGCTGGCGAAGGGGCGGACATCTAGCCGAAAGGCCCGGAGCGCGCAAACGGCCAGGCCGATCGCGGAATGTCGAGCGGCCGGCGCCACAAATTCCCGCTTGAATTATGAATTGAATAATATCTACCTATGGGCGTGTCAGGGGTGGATCGGGTGGCGAGCTTCGTCTCACTCAACGCCCTCGTCGAAGCAATTGCGGGCGCGGTCAGCGAAGCTCAGGAAGAGATCGAACGGTCTCAGATCGCGGGCCTCGCCAGATTCTTCGATGAGGAGGGAAGGCCGGCCACGCTGCAGGTTCGGTTGCCGTCGTTGCGCCACGACGCGGCGCCGAGCGAGGAGGACATCTACTCCGCCCCCATTCTGTCCTTGCTCCCGCACAGCCCGCTCAGGATCAAGCAGGCCGAGATCAGTTTCGACATACAGCTGGGCGAGCTGTCGGCGCCCGACGCGGCGACCCAGAACAGGACCGCGGCTTCCGCCGCCCTGGCTCGGACCACCGCTGTTCGCCAGACGCTGAACGTCGATCCCGCGCCGAGCGCGGACTTCGGCCAAGTCCGGGCCCGTCGCACACGTGGTGATCACCGTGGAGTGCCTGGACCAACCCGAAGGCCTGGCGCGCCTGATCGCCGAGATGGTCAAGACCCAAGGGTTGCGCCGCCCGCCGCCGGACGCGGCCGCGCCTGATCCCGCGCCCAAGCCGGGCGGGCCGCCCCGGGGCCAGCCGCCGCCCGCGCCGGCTCCGTCCAAGGATGCGCCGCCGGCCGCGCGCGCCCTGCAAGTAAGCCCCCCGCCGGCGCCGCCAAGGCGAAGGCGTCGAGCGCATCGAAACCGAAGAGCTAGGCGCACGCGCGCCGATCTGTCCTACCGGAAAAGGAGACCCCCGTGACAGACGCCGTAAACGAGTTCACCGGCCTTCCGATCCACGAGCTCGTCGCTGGCCCCTTGGTGGCTGCGTGCGACGCTCAGATATGCTCGCGAACGCGACGGCCAAATTCATCCGGCAAATCGGGTTCGAGAACGACGCCCACGGACGCCCAAATGCGGACGACCCAACGCCGTCGGGCCCGTCCGCACGGCCTAATTCAAGTTCAGCCGGCCAATACGCCGATCCGGCCGACCCACCAGCATGGCCACCCAGGACGGTCGAACTCAAGTGCCGATGATCGTCATCGTCAACGAGCCGGCCCTCTCGATAAAGACCGTGAACATCACATTCGACATGGAAGTGAAGTCCTCGACCCAAGACGTGAGCGGAACCAAGATCGTCGGTCAGCGCATCCTGGACGTCCAGCAAAGATGGCCTGGCGGGAACGCCAAGTTCCACATCCAGGGGTCGTTGTCTGACCCACAAGAGCAACGTTCGCAGCACAGACACATCGGCGAAATATCATTCGAAGTCCTGCAGAGGACACCGGGATGCCCGAAGGGTTGGCGCGGGTGATGGACATCATCCAAGCCGCCATCGTGCCGCCGCCCTTGCCGGCGCCGTCGGTTCCGTTGTCGCCCCCGCCGTCACCGCCGCCCCCGCCGGGCTAGGCGCGTCACGGACGACTGACACCGCATGGCCGCCGATCCGTTCCAACTGAGCGACGTGCGCTACGTCAAGCGGATCGTCGTCGGCTCCGACCAGCCGGCGGCGACCCGTTCCCAGGCCGAGATCCAGCAGGCTATGGACCTGTTGAATCAGTGCCTGTCAGGAACGCCCAAGGGCGTCATCATCGGGGCGGAGAAGGGCTTCACCCTGCTGAATGTCGGCGAACACCAGATCGTGCAGCAGTTCATCGCCTACCACGTGGGCTTTCCCAGAAAGCCTGCCTGGCTGGACTAGGCGCTCAGTCCTTCGTCGGGTCCGCGGCGCCGGCCGAGTCGTAGGTGAGGGACATGAACACGTCTTCCAGGTCCGGGTTCTCGGTGGCCAGGTCCTTGATGTGCACGCCCGCGCCGCGCACCGCGTTCAGCACCGCCTCGACGCTGGAGTTCGGCGGTCTTGAAGTCCACCGCCAGATTGCCGTCCGCGCGCAGCCGTGCCGTCGAAGCCGCTCAGCGTCGGGGCCTCCAGCAGCGGCGCCTCGGGGCGTCACCACCACGGTGCGGATGTCCATGCGCTTGAGCAGGCTGGACTTGGGTTCGCACGCCACCACCTTGCCGCGGTTCATGATGGCGATGGTGTCGCACAGCTCCTCGGCCTCCTGCAGATAGTGGGTGGTCAGCACGATGGTCACGCCCAGGCGGTTCAGCTCCACCACATAGGCCCACAGCTGGCGGCGCAGCTCCACGTCCACCCCGGCGGTGGGCTCGTCCAGGATCAGCACCGGCGGATTGTGCACCATGGCCTTGGCCACCATCAGCCGCCGCTTCATGCCGCCGGACAGCTGGCGCACATAGGCCTTGGCCTTGTCGGTCAGACCCATCGCCGCGAGCAGTTCGTCGGTGCGCCGCTCCTTCTTGGGCACGCCGTAGAAGCCGGCCTGCACCTCCAGCGATTCGCGCGGGGTGAAGAAGACGTCGACCGTCACCTCCTGGGGCACCACGCCGATGGCCGCGCGGGCGTCGCGGGGGATCACGTCGATGTCGCGGTCCCAGATGGAGACCTTGCCGGAGGTCTTCAGGGTCAGCCCGGCCAGGATGTTGATGAAGGTGGACTTGCCCGCCCCGTTCGGGCCCAGCAGGCCGAAGATCGAGCCGCGCGGCACCTTCAGGTCGATGCCTTCCAGCGCGGTCTTGGCGGCGGTGGTCTTGGTGGCCGGGAAGACCTTCACCAGGGCTTCGGCTTCGATGGCGTAGTCGGGAAGGTCCATGGGCTCCTGGCTTGGGAAATACGCGTCCAAACCACCCCGCCTGGCGAGTTGACGCTTCGCGACCCGGGCGCATAGGTAGGCTCGCCGACCCGGCTTGCCAAGCCGGGCTAGACGTCTACTGGAGCGCGCCATGACGCCCGAACCGCCCGAGATCATCGCCGTCCGCTCGCGCCGCGTGGCCTGCGAGGGCGCCGGCGGGGCGCTGGGCCATCCCAAGGTCTATCTGGAGATGGGCGACGAGGACTCCGTGGAGTGCCCCTACTGCGACCGTCGCTTCGTGTTCATGGCGGGCAAGGCGGCGCATGAGGCCGGCGAACTGGCCCCCGGCGTCCAGGAAGGCGCGGCCGGGCACTGAGCCATTCCGATCGCAAGCGTCCAAAGGCCGCGGCCCGGCGTAGCGCCGCCTAGATCGCCCATCCAATGCAGGGCGCAGACCTGTGCCCGTCCGGATCGCGCAGATAGGCTGAGTGGTAGGCGAGCTTGGTGGACGGCGTTATCGCGCAGCGCCCGGCGGATCTCCGCAGGTCGCGCCGCGCGTTGGATCGACGCCGGCGGCGTCCGGCGCATGGCGTCCAGCACCTGGGCGGGCGAGTTGCAGGTCGAAGCCGATGGTCGGAATCGCCGATTCCCGGCCGTCGGCCGTCTGTCTATTGCCGTTGCTCGGCTTGGTTAGCGCGAAACGCCCGTGTCGGTTCGATAGCGAAGATGCGGTCTCCGTTGGCTGCCGCCGGGCGCGGCGCCCAGGACGTCGAGCGTCGGTCGTCATAGGGCGTTCGTTCGCGCGCTCCAGGTCGTTTGAGCCGATCATAATGTGCGAGAACATCGTGCTTTTCCTTTGCTCTTGCTGGCTCGCCCGGGTCCTCCTCGCGCCCTTCGGCCAGGTGGGGACGGCGTAGTCTTCGTCGCCCATATCCGCCAAAGGCGGTGCAATCCCGGCGCCGAGCGGTAGGATCTTCTTACGCAAGGCTGGGCCGGATCTTCTCGCGCGGCCTTGCTCGTCCTTCGCTTGCGCGCGGCCGCGGCGCGTCACTTTCCGCCATGCACGCCGAGCCCGCTCCCCGCCGTCTTTGCCTGATCACCGGCGCCTCTTCGGGCATCGGCGCGGCCTTCGCGCGGATCTACGCCAGCCACGGCTACGACCTGGCGATCACCGCCCGGCGCGAGGATCGGCTTAACGCCATAGCCGACGACGCGCGCCTGCGCCATGGGGGCGAGGTCCTGGTGATCCCGGCGGACCTGGCCGACCCCGCCGCGCCCGCCGCCATCCTGGCCGAGATCGCCAGCCACGGCCGCACCGTCTCGGCCCTGGTGAACAACGCCGGCTATGGCCTGAACGGCGCCTTCACCCGCAAGGACTGGACCAGGCAGGCGGCCATGCTGCAGGTGATGCTCACCGCCCCGTGCGAACTGGCGCACCGGGTGCTGCCGGACATGGTGGGCGAGGGGTTCGGGCGGATCGTCAACGTCGCCTCCGTCGCGGGCCTGTCGCCTGTTCGCCCGGCCAGACGCTCTATGCGCCGATCAAGGCCTTCCTGATCAAGTTCTCCGAGAGCCTGCACCTGGAGAACCTGGAGACCGGCGTGCACGTCAGCGCCCTGTGCCCGGGGCTTCACCTATTCGGAGTTCCATGACGTCGAACGGCACGCGCGCGGCGCTGAACCGGCGCGTGCCGGCCTGGATGTGGCTGGGCGCCGACGAGGTGGCGGCTTCCGGCTATGAGGCGGCCGAGGCGAACCGGCCGATCTGCGTCACCGGCGCGCCCAACAAGGCCATCGCCGCGGTCGCCAAGCTGGTCCCTGACGAGTGGGCCCTGGCCCTGATGGCGCTGGTGGCTCGCCGCGCGCCGGCGGCGGGACAGGACTAGGCGGCGTAGAGAGAGGCCAAGACCGCGGTCGTCCGCGCCCATCCGCCCCGCCCGACGCCAGTGATGGCCCAGAGGTTACGCCGCGCCGCCGATTTCGGATCGGACCACGCGTGGGCGGCGGAGTAAAATCCGGTTCGCCGGTAAGTTATCCGTAAAATATAGATAGAAGGTTTACTCCGTTTAACCCGTTGTCGGCGGATGTTGACATGTATCAATGGCGCTTGACAGGTGTGAGACTAATCACATCCTCATATTCACTGCTTGAGGATGAGAAAATGAGCAAAGAGCGCATCGAGGGCGCGGCGCAGAAAGCCGTTGGCTCGGCAAAGCAAGCGGTGGGCAAGGCCGTCGGTAATGAAAGGCTTCAGGCCGAGGGCGTCGCCGATCGGATTGTCGGCTCGACCAAGCAGGCCGTCGGCAAGGCCAAGGACACGATCCACAAGGCGACCAGGTAGCGCCGAGCTCGGGCGAAGGTCGCAATACAGATTTTGACGATGACGCCGCCCAGACCGCCACAGACCGGCGTCGGGATGACCGCGGGAAACCTCGCGGCGATATAGAGGGACTGCACATGTCGAATATCGCTCGAAAGATTCTCGTCGCCGCGGCGGCGATAGGCGCGCTGTCGTTGGCGGCTTGCGAAAAGCCCGCCGATAACTCCGCGGCCAACGCGGACACCGCGCAGATGGCGGCGGAGTCCGCCAACGCCGCCGCCAACGCCGCCTCGGCCAGCGCGGCTTACTCTGCGGGCGCCGCGTCGACGACAGGCATGGCCGCCGCTGCCAACGCCGCGGCCGCCGCCAACAACTCCAACGCCGCCGCCAACAACGCCGCGGCGGCCAATTCCGCCGCCAGCGCCGCCAAGTCCGCGAACGATGCGGCCACGTCGGCTGACAGCGTCAACGGCGCGCTCAACTAGCCGGCCTCGCGACCACAGGGCCCCCGGCGAGACGTCCACTCGCCGGGCTTTCGCGAATTTTGCGCCGGACACCGCCGCCCCGTCATGTCGAAACCGGATCGCCGCTCCCGGGCGAGCCGATGCTCGAAAAGAGAAATTGAAATGAAGGCCCCGTTGACGCCCGCAAATAGGGTCAGGTTGCTCTTTCCTGGCCTTCTGCATTGCGTTGTTCGGCCTGTCGATTTCTTCGAACGCGCTATCCCAGACCGGCCCATCTCAATCCACGGTTCCAGACGGCGGCGTATATGTCGGCCTAGGAGGCGGCTTCAACACCGTCGGGTTCGGGACGCAGGATATCTATGGCTACGCGACCTCCGACGTCTTCAAGAATGGCGTGCAGATTTCCAGCGGATCGGCGGGAGGTCCTGGAACTATAGAGATGAGTTCGAAGAATACGTTTTCCCCCTCGGCTCAGGCGGGATTTTTCAAGCGGTTCCCGCGCAGCAATTGGCTGTGGGGCGGGAAGCTTTCGTATAGCTACCTGAATTCGACCTCCACGGTTCAGAATGCGCTTCTGCCGCAGGCGGGATCGACCACGGCCACAGGAAGCACGACGTCGGTTCCCTTCACGGGCAACGCGGTCATTCGGTCCTACGAAACGAGCATCAAGGGACAGGCCGTATTCACACCCTTTATCGGCCGCGCATTCTCCAAGGGCTTTGTGTATCTCGGCGCCGGTCCTGCTTTGTCGCGGACGCGGACCAATCTTAATGGCGTGATTGGCTTTGCAAACGTCACCGGCGTTCCCAGCGACATATCCGGACTGCCGCAGAGTTTCTCACATAGCGGCTGGGTGCTGGGCGGCGCGGCGGTGATCGGCGCGACCTATTTCCTTGATCCGTCCTGGTTCGTGGACGTCCGCTACATGTACGCCATGACCGGCAAGCCAACGATCAACTATCCCGCCACTTTCACCAATCCCAATGGCGTCAATGGCACGACGATAACCGTCGCCTGCTACACGAGAGATGATCCACCGGATCGGGGGAACGAAATAGCAACTTGCCACTGAGAACAAATCGTGTACTCATACCCCTAGACGGCGAGCGGAGATCGCACGGGCCGGGCTGCGGAATCGTGGCATAAGAAGGGGCTTATCAATGAAACCAGTCGGTGTTGCGCCTCGTGGAAAAGAACGACGGAGAAAAGCAGCGCGCGCTCGAAGCCGCGCTCGCTCAGATCGACAGGGCCTTCGGCAAGGGCTCGGTGATGAAGCTCGGCGAGAAGGGCAAGATCGTCGAGATCGAGTTCGACGCCCACCGGCTCGCTGGGCCTGGACCTGGCGCTCGGCATCGGCGGCCTGCCCAAGGGCCGGGTGGTGGAGATCTACGGGCCGGAAAGCTCGGGCAAGACCACCCTGGCGCTGCACGTGGTGGCCGAGGTGCAGAAGGCCGGAGGCACCGGCGCCTTCATCGACGCCGAGCACGCGCTGGATCCCAGCTACGCCCACAAGCTGGGCGTCAATCTCGACGATCTTCTGGTCTCCCAGCCGGACACCGGCGAGCAGGCGCTGGAGATCTGCGACACCCTGGTGCGCTCCAACGCCGTGGACGTGATCGTGATCGATTCGGTGGCCGCGCTTACGCCCCGCGCCGAGATCGAGGGCGAGATGGGCGATTCCCTGCCGGGCCTGCAGGCCCGGCTGATGAGCCAGGCGCTGCGCAAGCTCACCGGCTCCATCTCCAAGTCCGGGACCCTGGTGATCTTCATCAACCAGATCCGCCACAAGATCGGGGTGATGTACGGCTCGCCGGAAACCACGACCGGGCGGCAACGCCCTGAAGTTCTACGCCTCGGTGCGGCTCGACATCCGCCGCACCGGTTCGGTGAAGAACCGCGACGAGATCGTCGGCAACAACGTCCGCGTGAAGGTGGTGAAGAACAAGGTCGCCCCGCCGTTCCGCGAGGTGGAGTTCGACATCATGTACGGCGAGGGCATCTCCAAGCTCGGCGAGATCATCGACCTGGGGGTCAAGGCCGGGGTGGTGGAGAAGTCCGGCTCCTGGTTCTCCTACAACTCCCAGCGCATCGGCCAGGGCCGCGACAACGCCCGCGAGTTCCTGAAGGCCAATCCAGACATGGCCGCCGAGATCGAGCAGGCGGTGCGCAAGAACGCCGGCGATCATCGTCGACGAGCTGCTGCGTGGCGCGGTCGGCATGACCGACGCCGAGGAGAGCGAGGCCAGCTAGGCCTGCGTCCTGGGCGGAGACGCGGGCGCGGCGAGGGCTCCGTCCTGCGCCGCTCCCGCCGCGCGCGCGGCTCGCGACGCGGGCGTCGGGCTCGGGGCGCGGCGGGCATTAGCCGCTGATCCGCGCGCGGCGCTTGGCTTGGACGAGGCCCGCCCTCTATATGGCCGCCATGCCGAGCTTGAACGAAATCCGCAGCGCCTTTTTGGGCTACTTCGCCGCCAAGGATCACTGGTCGTCCCTTCCGCGCCGCTGGTGCCGCAGGACGATCCGACCCTGCTGTTCGTCAACGCCGGCATGGTGCCGTTCAAGACCGTGTTCACCGGCCAGAAGGCCGCGCCCTCGCCGCGCGCCGCCTCGTCGCAGAAATGCGTGCGCGCCGGCGGCAAGCACAACGACCTGGACAACGTCGGCTACACCGCCCGCCACGGCACCTTCTTCGAGATGCTCGGCAACTTCTCCTTCGGCGACTATTTCAAGGAGCAGGCCATCGAGCTGGCCTGGCGGATGGTGGACAAGGAGTTCGCCCTGCCCAAGGAGCGGCTGCTCGTCACCGTCTACGCCGAGGACGAAGAGGCGGCGGCCCTGTGGCGCAAGATCGCCGGCTTCTCCGACGACCGGATCATCCGCATCGCGGGCGCGCGACAACTTCTGGTCCATGGGCGACACCGGGCCGTGCGGGCCCTGCTCGGAGATCTTCATCGACCACGGCGATCACATGGCCGGCGGCCCGCCGGGATCGCCGGACGAGGACGGCGACCGGTTCATGGAGTTCTGGAACCTGGTCTTCATGCAGTTCGACCAGGGCGCCGACGGCAAGCGCACGAACCTGCCCAAGCCGTCGATCGACACCGGCATGGGTCTGGAGCGGATCGCCGCCGTGCTGCAGGGCAAGCACGACATCTACGACGTCGATCTGTTCCGCACCCTGATCGCGGCCAGCGAATCCCTCACCGGCGTGAAGGCCGAGGGCGATCAGGCGCCCTCGCACCGGGTGATCGCCGACCACCTGCGCTCGTCCTGCTTCCTGATCGCCGACGGCGTGTCGCCGTCGAACGAGGGGCGCGGCTACGTGCTGCGCCGGATCATGCGCCGGGCCATGCGCCACGCCCACCTGCTGGGCGCGGCCGATCCGCTGATGCACCGCCTCGCGCCCACCCTGATCGAGGAGATGGGCGCGGCCTATCCGGAGCTGGCCCGCGCCCAGCCGGTGATCGAGTCCATCCTGCTGCAGGAGGAGGAGCGGTTCCGCGGCGCGCTCGGCCGCGGCATGGCGCTGCTCGAGGAGGCCACCGCCGCGCTCAAGCCCGGCGGCGGCGCTGTCCGGCGAGACCGCCTTCAAGCTCTACGACACCTACGGCTTCCCGCTGGACCTCACCCAGGACGCGGTGCGCGCCAAGGGCCTGACCGTGGACATCGCGGCCTTCGACGCGGCCATGGCCGAGCAGCGCGCGCGGGCGCGCGAGGCCTGGACCGGCTCGGGCCAGGCGGCCCAGGGAACCGTGTGGCTGGCCCTGCGCGACCGGCTGGGCCCCACCGAGTTCAGCGGCTACGACCAGAGCGAGGACACCGGCGAGACTGCTGGCCCTCGTCGCCGACGGCGAGCAGGTCTCCGCCGCCGAGACCGGCCAGACGGTGGAGGCGCTGTTCGACCGCACCCCCTTCTACGCCGAAAGCGGCGGCCAGGCGGGCGACCAGGGCGTTGTCGAATGGCCGGGCGGCCGCGGCCAAGGTGCTGGACGTGCAAAGGCGCGCCGGAGACCTGCACGCCCATCAGATCAAGATCGTCTGCCGGCACGGCTGGAAGAGGGCGTGCGCGTCCGCCTGAGCTGTCGACGCCGACCGCCGCCTGCGCACGCGGGCCAATCACTCCGGCGCCCACCTGCTGCACGCCGCCTTGCGCAACGTGCTGGGCCCCCACGTGACGCAGAAGGGCCAGATGGTGGACGCCGAGCGCATCCGCTTCGACATCTCCCACGCCGCGCCCCTGACGCCCGAGGAGATCGACCGCATCGAGGCGGAGGTGAACGCCGTGGTGCGCCAGAACCTGCCCGCCGACACCAAGCTGATGGCGCCTGAAGAGGCCATGCAGGCCGGCGCCATGGCCCTGTTCGGCGAGAAGTACGGCGAGGAGGTGCGCGTCCTTGCGCTCGGCCAGGCGCTGGCAGGGGAGGGCGCCTATTCGGTGGAGCTGTGCGGCGGCACCCACGTGGCGCGCACCGGCGATATCGGCCTGTTCAAGATCGTCTCCGAAGGCGGCATCGCGGCGGGCGTGCGCCGCGTCGAGGCCCTGACCGGCGAGGCGGCGCGCCGCTTCCTGCTCGATCAGGCCGGCGTCGCCCGCGCCCTGGGCGAACAGTTCAAGGTTCCGGTGGTGGAGGTCCCCGCGCGCGTGGAGGCCCTGGTCGCCGAGCGGCGGTCCCTTGAACGGGAATTGGCCGAGGCCAAGCGCAAGCTGGCGCTGGGCGGCGGCGCGGGCGCGGCGGCGCCCCAGGCCGAGGAGATCGGCGGGGTGAAGTTCGACGGCCGCCTCCTGGACGGCGTCGGGGCCAAGGACCTGCGCGGCATCGTGGACGAGGCGCGCGGGCGGCTCGGCTCCGGCGTGGCGGCCTATGTCACGGTCAACGACGGCAAGGCGGCCATCGCCGTGGCCATCACGCCCGACCTCGTGGGCCGCTTCGACGCGGCGGCCATGGCGCGCGCGGCGGTGCTCGCCATGGGCGGCCAGGGCGCGGGCGGAAAGCCGGACTTCGCCCAGGGCGGCGCGCCGGACGGCTCCAAGGCCCAGGCGGGCATCGACGCGGTGAGGGCGGCGCTGGGGGCATGACGGCAGAGCCCCATCGGCTCACCTACGCCATTGGCGACATCCACGGCCGGCTCGACCTGCTGACCCAGGCCCTGGCGCGGATCGAGGCCCACGCGGGCGCTCGGGGCGCGGACATCGTGTGCCTGGGCGATTACGTGGATCGGGGCCCGGACAGCAAGGGCGTGGTCGAGCGGCTGATGGCCGGCCCGTCGCGGCCCGGCGACACCCTGACCTGTCTGAAGGGCAACCACGAGGTCATCATGCTGGAAGTGGTCGGGGGCGATGAGCGCCGAGCCGAGCTGTGGGACCGGCTGGGCGGGATTCAGACCATGGCCTCCTATGGCGGCGTGGTCCCGCCGGCGCATCTGGACTGGCTGGCGAACAGGCCCCTGACGCACCGCACGCCCCATCGCATCTACGTTCACGCCGGCCTTCGCCCCGGCGTCGCGGTCGAGGATCAGGTGGAGGCCGACATGCTGTGGATCCGGGACCTGTTCCTGGAGGGCGATCACGACTTCGGCCCGCACGTCGTGCACGGCCACACCCCGCGCGACGAGCACAAGCGCAAGGCTCACCGCACGAACCTGGACACCGGCGCCTGCTGGACTGGCGTGCTCAGCGTGGGCGTGTTCGACGAGGCCCTGCCGGGCGGTCCGGTCGAGGTGCTCACCATCGAAGGCCCACCGGGCGAAGACTTCTGAGCATGGACCTTTCCAAACTCGAGTTGCGCTCGGCGCGGCTGACGCTGACGCCGTTCACGCCGTCCGACGCGGCCGAGGTGTTCGCGGCGATCACGCCGACGCTTGCCCGGTTCATGAGCTGGGAGCCGCCGGCGTCCGAGGCGGAGCTCGCCGCTATCCTGACCGCGCTGGGCGAACGGATGAAGTCCGGCGAAGCCTTCGACCCGACCGTGATCCGCCTGGCCGAGACCGGCGAGTTCCTGGGCGTCGGCGGCATCTACAAGCTGGACACGCTCGAGCCGGAGCCAGGCATATGGATCAAGGAGGCCGCGCACGGCCACGGCTACGGCCGCGAGGCGGTGAAGGCGCTGATCGACTGGGCCACCGCTACGCTGGGGGCCGCCTCGGCAGTCTATCCGGCCGACGAACGCAACGCGCCCAGCCGCCGCCTGGCCGAATCCCTGGGCGGCGTGGATATCGGCCGCCGGCCGCTGGTTAAGCCGGGCGGCGCCGCGCTGTCGCTGGTGCTCTACCGCATCCCGACGGGGCAGGGCGGCAAGGGGGACGACGCCGATGGCTGAGCACGCGGACGCGGCCGTGGCCCTGTACCGGCTGAAGCTGGTTCACACGGCGATCTGGTTCGTGTTCGCCTCGGCGACCGTGACGATCCCGATCCTGGCGCTGGCGGGCCGGCTGCGCTGGGCCGCGGCGCTCAGCGCCCTGGTGATGGTGGAGGTGGTGGTGCTGCTGACCAACGGCATGCGCTGCCCGCTCAATACCATGGCCGCTGGCTACACCACGGACCGCGCCGCCAATTTCGACATCTTCCTGCCGGCTTGGCTGGCGGGAAACACCGCCCCGATCTTCGGGCCGCTGTTCGTCATGGCCGAACTTATCCTGCTGTGGCGGTGGTTGGCCGGTCGGCGGCGCAAGAGGCCCTAAGCCGAGATCCCGGAGGCGCGGCCCGCATGTGTTGCGAGCCGCGCCCCGGGGACCTCGCCTAGCTGGCGATGGTGCAGAAGATGCCGATCTTGTTGCCGCAGGGATCGCGCAGATAGGCCGCATAGGTGCCCGGAGGGCCGAACGGGCGGGGGCCCGGCGCGCCTTCGTCCTTGCCGCCGGCCTTCAGGCCCGCCGCGTGCGCGGCTTGCACCATCTCGGGGTTTTCGGCGCGGAAGCCGATCATGGCGCCGTTGCCGTGGCAGGCCCCTTCGCCGTCGGCGGGCTTGCCGACCATGATGGGCGGTTGGCCTTCGCCGCAGCTGAAGCCGACGCGGTCGCCCATCTCGAAGGCGCGCACATAGCCCAGCGGGCCGAGCGTCGCTTCGTAGAACGCCGCAGACGCGGCGGGGTCGTTCGCGCCGAACATGATGTGTGTAAGCATGGAGTCCTCCCGGTGATTATTGGCGGCCCTTCTACACGGCGCGCGCCCCTATTCGGAAGGCGTCTCTTCGCTGGCTTCGGAGCGCTTCGCCTTGGCGGCCTTCTTGTCGAGATCGCCGGGCAGGCGGATGGCGACCACGCGCCAGGCGAACACGCTCCGCCGCTGCAGGATCAGGCCCACCGGCAGGTCCGGATGGCTGGCCGGCGCGATGCTGACGCGGAAGGCGTCGGGGGTCAGATAGGCGTAGCGAACGACGGGCTTGTCGGCTGGCGCCTGCGCCGGTGATGCGTCCGTGGCCGCGTCGTCGCCCTTGTTCGCCTTGGCCCGCTTGCCGCCCGGGCGGCGGCCCTCTGAGGCCATCAGGGCGATGGCGTCGGGCGTCACCAGCTTGTCGATGGCCCGGTCGCCCACGGCCGAGCCGACGATGCCCAGCGCCTCCAGCGGCCAGAAGCCGACGCCGGAGGATTTGCGCGCCAGCTTGACCAGCCCCGCGTCCACCTGTCGCTTCAGGTCCTCGCGCACCGCCGGGAAGTCGATCAAGGCCTCCAGCCGATCGCGGTCGCCCGCGCGCGCGGCCTGCTGAAGGTCGTGGAAGGCCAGCACCGGCGAGGCGACGTAGGCGACCGCGAAGGCGATCGCGGCCAGGGCCAGCAGGATCGTGACGACGGTTCCGACGCGGCTCATTTGTTGGTGTCCTGGCCGCCGGACGCGCTCGCGGCCCCGCGCCTTGGCAGATCGATGCGCGCCAGCTTCCAGGTGAAGACGCCGCGCCGGGTGAAGGTGAACCGGGTCTTGCGCCCGGGCGCCGCCGGGTCCGCCACCGCGATGCGGCAACGGCTGGGGCCCCAGAAGGCGACCAAGGGGAAGGGCTGCGCGTTCGACGCCGGCAGGTTGGCGCCCGGCGTCACGCCGTCGGCCAGGGCCGCCAGGCCCGCGGGCGAGATGTAGCGCTCCACCCTGGGCGGTTCGGGCGGCTTGGGCGTCAGGGCGTCCTTGATGGCGCCGATGGGGTTGGACCACAGGCTGGGCGCGCGCGTTGAGGAGGCGCCCGGCCGGCAAGCTGGGCGGCCAGGTCCGCGCGCACGGCGGGAAAGTCCACGAGCTCAGCCAGGGCGTCGACATCGCCGCGTGCGCGCCGCGTCCCGGAACGAGCGGAAGGCGAACCACGGCGCCGCCGCGAAGGCGATCGCCCCCGCCGCCAGCGCCAGCAGAACCACGCCGCCGAGGGATATGCGCATCCCCTTGGGCTCCTTGCGCGACGTCTTTGGCGCGCGCCGCTTCGGACCGCTGCCTCGCCGTCTTACCCCGCCTGGGCTCGGCGGGGACGATGGGCTCAAGCGGCCCCAGAGCCCAGCCGTTGTCGCCGTCGCCGGGCTCGCGCGCCAAGCTAGGCCGCCGTCGCCAGGGCGGCCTGGAGGTTCTCGGCCACCTTGTCCAGGAAGCCTTCGGTGGTGAGCCAGGCCTGGTCGGCGCCGACCAGCAGGGCGAGGTCCTTGGTCATGTCGCCGGACTCCACCGTGCTTACGGTCACCTCTTCAAGCGTCTTCGCGAACTGGGCGAGCGGCGCGTTGTCGTCGAGCTTGGCGCGGTGAGCCAGGCCGCGGGTCCAGGCGAAGATCGAGGCGATGGAGTTGGTGGAGGTCTGCTCGCCCTTCTGCCACTGGCGATAGTGGCGCGTGACGGTGCCGTGGGCGGCCTCGGCCTCCACGGTGCGGCCGTCCGGGCTCATCAGCACCGAGGTCATCAGGCCCAGCGAGCCGTAGCCCTGCGCCACGGTGTCGGACTGCACGTCGCCGTCGTAGTTCTTGCACGCCCACACATAGCCGCCCGACCACTTCAGCGCCGAGGCCACCATGTCGTCGATCAGCCGGTGCTCATAGGTGAGGCCCGCCGCCTTGAACTCGGCCTCGAACTCCGCCTCGTAGATCTCCTGGAACAGGTTCTTGAAGCGCCCGTCATAGGTTTTGACGATGGTGTTCTTGGTGGAGAGGTACAGCGGATAGCCGCGGCTCAGCGCGTAGCGGAACGAGGCGTAGGCGAAGTCGCGGATCGAGGCGTCCAGATTGTACATGGCCATGGCCACGCCGGAGGAGGGGAACTTGAACACCTCCCGCTCGATCGTCTGGCCGTCGTCGCCGACGAACTTCAGGGTCAGCACGCCGGGCCCCGGCGTCTGGAAGTCGGTGGCCTTGTACTGATCGCCATAGGCGTGGCGGCCGATGATGATCGGCTTGGTCCAGCCGGGCACCAGGCGCGGCACGTTCTGGCAGATGATCGGCTCGCGAAAGATCACCCCGCCCAGGATGTTGCGGATGGTGCCGTTGGGCGAGGGATACATGCGCTTGAGATTGAACTCCTTCACCCGCGCCTCGTCCGGCGTGATGGTGGCGCATTTCACGGCCACGCCGTGCAGCTTGGTGGCCTCGGCGGCCTCGACGGTGATCTTGTCGTCGGTCTCGTCGCGCTTCTCGATCGACAGGTCGAAATAGTCGAGCTTCACGTCGACGTAGGGCAGGATCAGCTTGTCCTTGATCATCTTCCAGATGATGCGGGTCATCTCGTCGCCGTCGATCTCGACGACGGGGTTCTGCACCTTGATCTTAGGCATGGGCTGAAGGCTCTCCGGGCGTAGGAAACAGGCCGGGTTCATAGACGCTCAGGCGGAGAGGTGGAAGAGAGGCGCTCGCCTCACCACACGAAGGGGATCAGCGCCGAGCGGCCCTTGCGGTATTCGGCGAACGCCGCGCCGAACTGCTCGCCGAGCGCCTTCTCCTCCGCCGGGATGCGAAAGGCGTAGGCGATCAGCAAGGCGCCCACGCCGATGAGCACGGACACCCAGTTGCCCATGGCGAGCGTGACGCCGATCACCGTGACCAGGGCGCCGGTATAGGAAGGATGGCGCAGCCAGCGGTACGGTCCGGCCGTGACCAGCCGGTGGTCGTCATGCACGAACACCGTGACGCGGAAGAACTTCCCGAGCGTGAGCACGGCCCACAGCCGGAACACGACGCCTGCCCAGACGAGGGCGATCCCGGTCCAGAACAGCGGCGCGGGCGGCAGCGGGATGTGTCCATCGGGGACAATCCAGGCGGCGGTGAAGGCGAGGGCGACGCCCGGCCCGAATACGAGCAGGAACACGAATAGCGTGCCGGCGTCCCGCTTCTTGCCTCTGGCGGCGCGCCGGTCGCGGCTGAATATCCACATCTCCGTAGCGATCCAGGCCGCATAGGCGGCCCAGAACGCGGCGCTGAAATCCGCGGATGACACGTACAGCGGAACCGTGTGGCCCATGGCCGATCCCCCCAAGCGAGGCCGCCACGCTAGGCCCGCCGGGGCGAGGGCTCAAATTAACACGCGGTAAGGCTGTGGGGTGTCCGCGCCGCCCCCGCCCCCGGCTCGCCTTGACGCGTCTTGATCCTTATCCTGATGGCCTTCCTGATCATGGCCGAGATCGGATCGACAACCGTAGCCGCAAGCTGCGCTTCGCCAACGGCGGGATGACCCAGGCCGAGTTGGCCGCGTCTGGCCTCAGGCCGCCTGGAGATGAGCGAAGCCGGTCCGCTCCTCGCCGAATTCGTTGATCGTGGTGCGCCGGCAGTCGCGCTTGTAGCGGTTGCGGTCAAACGGCGTGGCGCGGTGAAGCGTGCAGCGGTTGTCCCACATCAGCAGGTCGGCCGGCCGCCACCGGTGCGAGTAGACGAACTTGTCCTGGGTGGCGAAGGCGAACAGCTCTTCGAGCAGCGCCTGCCCCTCGTCCGCGGGCATGCCGACGATCCCCACCGCGTGGCCGCCGATGTACAGCGCCTTGCGCCCGCTGGCGGAGACGCGGACCATCGGATGCTCCACGGGAGGATAGAGCCGCCGCATCTCCTCGGGCAGCTGCACGCCCACGCGCTCTCGCCCGCCGAACCAGTCGTGGACGGCGACGAGGTCTTCGATCCTGGCCTTCATCGCCTCGGGCAGTTCGTCATAGACGGCGCGGGTGTCGACAAAGTCGGTGTTGGCGCCCTCGGGCGGGGTGACGTGGCCGAGCAGCAGCGACCATTTGGTGGGCAGGGTGTTGAACGAGGAGTCCGTGTGGAACTTCTCGAACCCCTTGGCGTGGTTCAGCGTCGTGTCGGTGACCGGCACGATCTCGCCGGCGGGGTCCAGGTTGGTGACGTCATAGAGCTGCGGCGCGATGCCCCTGCGGCTCTTGCCCGGGGGCAGCTCCAGCGGGCCGAAGGCTCGGCTGAAGCGGATGTGGTCCTCGTCCTTCAGGCTCGCGTCGCGGACCACGCAGACGGCGTATTTCGCCATCGCGTCTTCCACCGCCCCGACGATTTCGGGCGTCATCGGGGCGGAGGTGTCGAGGCCAACGATCTCCGCGGCGAACAGCGGGTGAAGCGGGTTGACGTTCATGGCACGGTTCCGTCTGGCGCCTCTCTGTTCAGGCCGTCGCCTTCGCGCGCAGGCGCTGCTGAAACCGCTCGGTCTCCTCGCGCGTGGAACTCAGGGCCGGTGTTGCGCTTGACCAGGCCGTTGCCCATGGCCGCCTTGACGAAGGGTTCGGGGTCGCCCTCGCGCAGCTTCAGGCCGAACAGGGGGTGCAGGCCGGGGTGGCGGCCGAGCCCGCCCTCATGGCCGCCGACGCCGGGGAACAGGTCGAAGCCGCGCTCCACCCAGTCGCGCACCGGATCGTCTTCGGTCAGCACTGGGGTGGTGGCCACCGACGCCATGAACAGGAACACCGCCAGCGCCCGATAGTCGGTGTAATTCGGTGAATCTCCGCCCAGCCACGGCGTCTCGCGCAGCGTCGTGCGCAGCAGCTCCAGCTTGGGCGGGATCAGCGGCAGGCGATCCTCGCGGCCGGCCTGGGTGGCCTCCAGCGTGGTGCCCGGCGCCGTGCGGGTTGCGGTGATGTACTCGTGGTCCACGTCCATCGACATGTCCCGGTAGTCCTTGACGATATTGGGCATCCACTCGCGCAGCACATTGCCCCACAGCCAGCCTTCGATGAAGCGGGTGGCGACCTTGGCGCCGGCGCCGCCGATCAGGGTGGGGCGGTCCGGATAGGTCTCGTCCAGGTATTCGGCGATCAGCCAGCTATCGAGCACCCACTTGCCGTCGTCCACGATGGCCGGCAGCCGCTCGGTCTTGCCCCCGGTGCGCTCCATGATGCCGGTGAAGCCGCCGGGCACGATGTCGAGATCGAAGCCCTTGTGCGCGACGGCGTATTTGGTCGCCCAGACGAAGGGGCTGATCGTCGCGCCTGTGCGCAGCTGAAGATCGTACAGCGTGATCTTGTTGTCCTTGGCCATTCCCGGTCTCCTGGCGTGCTCGTGTTGCGCGGTCTTGATCGACCGTCTGGCATGACTAAGTCAACTGAACCTAGATCGTTGGTCGCGGCGAGGCTACTGGCGCGGCGGAAGCGACGGGCCAGGCGACCCTGTCCCCCAGGCTCACTGATGCCGGTAGACCGATCTCTCGTGCGAGAACGCCTTGAAGCCGAAATAGCCGTGATAGCTGCCTGTGCCGCTCGCGCCCACGCCGCCGAACGGGAGCTGGTTCTCCAGGTAGTGCGAGAACACGCCGTTGACGGTGACGCCGCCCGAGGAGGTCCTGTCCAGGACCTTCTGAACGTTGGCCTGATCGTCGCTGTAGACGTACAGCGCCAGGGGCTTATCCCGCGCTTCGATATAGCCGATCACCTGGTCGAGGTTGTCGTAGGTCATGACCGGCAGGACGGGGGCGAAGATCTCTTCCTGAAGGATATTCATCTGCGGCGTGACGTCCGTGAGCATGGTCGGGTGAACCGTGAGGTCGCTCCCGTCCAGCTTGCCGCCCACCGCGACCGTCGCGCCCTTGGCGACCGCATCATCGACCAGCGCCTTGACCCGATTGAAATTGGGCTGGTTGACGATCTGGGCGATGCCCTCCTTGTTGATCTCGCCGGCCTCGGAATAGAGATTCTTCGCGACATTGGCCCTGAAGCCTTCGACCAGACGCGCCTTCTGGTCCTCCCTGACGAAGACGTAGTCCGGGCAGATGCAGGCCTGGCCGCCGTTGAACTGCTTGGCCCCGGCGAGGTCCGCCGCGATCTTCTCGATGTCCGCCCCCTTGTCGATGATGACAGGGGACTTGCCGCCCAGTTCCAGCGTCACGCTGGACAGGTGCTTGGCCGCCGCCGCCATCACCAGCTTTCCGACGCGCGTGCTGCCCGTGAAGAAGATGTGGCTGAACGGCAGTTCGAGCAGGGCGGTCGCAACGCCGACATCGCCCTCGAACAGGGCGACCTCGTTCTCTTCGAAGACCTCGCGGACGATCTTGCCGGCGATGGCGGCGGTGGCCGGGCATAGGTCGGTGAGCTTGACCATGCAGCAATTGCCGGCGGCGACGGCGGCCGCGAGCGGACCGAACGTCAGGCCAAGCGGGAAGTTCCACGGCCCCAGGATGAGGCACACGCCGCGCGCCTCATAGACGATCTGCGCCCGGTCTTGCTGGTTCACGGAGGGCGTGACCTCGGTCGGCGTCATCCACTGGTCGAGATTGTCGATGTTCCGCTGGATATTGGCGGTCACGTTCAGCACTTCGGTGACCCGGATTTCTCCCACGGGCTTTCGGGTGTCTTCCCGCACCGCCGCGATGATGTCGTCGGCATGCGCCTCCACGGCGGCCTTCAGCTTGGCGAGCTTCGCCTTGCGCTGCTCGGCCGTCGAGGCTTTGACATCCCATTGATGCTCCTGCTGCAGGGCGAAAACCCTGGAGATGTCCTTGGATACGTCAGAGGCGTTCGGCGCGGCGTTGGTCATTTTGGCGTCCCGTCCATGATCGGGTTGGATTGGCGATCCTGTATGGCCTCCTCCCGCAACGATGCAAGGCCAGTCCCGCCACCGGGCCGCCTATCGGGCGTCGTGATCCGGGCGACGGGTAAGGCGAGCGTCCGCCTCTCGCCCTCCGCGCCGAAAGCCCGTATGGCGGGGCGATGACCGCCGCTTCCTCGGCCCGCCCGGGCGCGATCCAGCGCCTGTGGGGGTCGGCATATCTGCTGTTGCCGCTGACCGTCCTGTTCTGGGCGGGCAATTCCATCGTGGGCCGCGCGGTTCACGGCGTGGTGCCGCCGATGGCCCTGGCCTTCTGGCGGTGGACCGTGTCGCTGTTGCTGATCCTGCCGGTGGCCTGGCCGCACCTGCGCCGGGACTGGCCGAAGATCCGCAAGAGCTGGCGCATCCTGTTGCTGCTGGGGCTGGGCGGCGTGGCGGCCTTTCCCACCTTCCTCTACTGGGGCCTGCAGTACACCACCGCCCTGAACAGCGTGCTGCTGCAGGCGGCGATCCCGCCCCTGGTGCTGCTGGCGTCGTTCCTGCTGTTCGGCGAGCGGGCGCAGCGCGGGCCAGCTCGTGGGCGTGGCGGTGTCGCTGGTCGGCGTGCTGGTGATCATCACCCAGGGCCAGCCGTGGATGCTGCTGCATCTGGGCCTGAACATCGGCGATGCGGCGATCCTGTTCGGCATCCTGCTCTATGCCGCCTATCCGCCTCTGTTGCGGCGGGGGCCCGACATCCATCCCTTGAGCCTGCTCGCCTGCCTGTTCGCGGCGGGGGCGGGGGCGACGGCGCCGCTGTGGGGGATCGAGATGGCGTCGGGAAGGTTCATGCGGCTGGAGCCCGGCGCCTTCGCCGCCATCGGCTATGTGTCGATCGTCGCCTCCGTGCTCGCCTATCTGTTCTTCAATCGCGGCGTGGCGCTGATCGGCGCGGGGCGCGCGGGCCAGTTCGTCCACCTGATGCCGGTGTTCGGGGCGGTGCTGGCCGTGCTGCTGCTGCACGAGCGGTTCCACCTGTTCCACCTGTTCGGCGTGGCCCTGATCGCGGCGGGGATCGGCCTGGCCTCGATCCGGCGGCCGGCTCCTGGCCGCGCAGGCTGCGCCATGACCGAGCTTCGCCCGCCCTGCGTGATCCTGGCCGCGCCGCAGCTGGCCGAGAACATCGGCTCGGTGGCCCGCGCCATGGCGAACTTCGGGCTTGTCGGACCTGCGGCTGGTCAATCCCCGCGACGGCTGGCCCCAGGAGCGGGCCTGGGTCTCGGCCTCGGGCGCCGAGTGGCCGCTGAACAATGCGCAAGGTGTTCGCGCGGGTTGAGGATGCGGTGGCGGATCTCCAGCTGGTGTACGCCGCCACCGCGCGGCCTCGCGAGGTGCGCCTGCCGGTGCTCACGCCGCGCGAAGCGGCCGGCAAGCTGCACGCCGCCGCCGGGGCGGGGGAGGCGACGGGGATCCTCTACGGCGCCCGAACGGGCGGGGCTGGAGTCCGACGACGTGGCCCTGTGCCAGGGGATCGTGACCATCCCCGTCGACGAGAAGTTCAAGTCGCTGAATCTGGCCCAATCGGTGGCGGTGACGGCCTATGAGTGGCGCATGGCGGTGCTGGACCGGCCCCCCGCCGCCTTCAAGGAGGCCGAGCCCCCGGCCGAGCAGGCGGCGCTGCTGGGCCTGTACGGCCAGCTGGAGGCGGGAGCTTGAGGCGGCCGGCTTTTTCCACCCGCCGGAGAAGACCCCCAGCATGGTCAGGAACCTGCGCTCGGTGTTCGCCCGCGCCCGGCTCACCGACCAGGAGGTGCGCACGTTCCGCGGGGTCGTCACCGCCCTGTCGAAGGGCCGCGGCCGGGTGCTGGAAAAGCTGGCGGTGAAGAAGGCCGGCAAGACGTGAGGCGGGTCCTCAGCGAACGTCATGGCCGGTCTTGTACCGGCCACCCATGCACACATCCCTTTCCGGACGATTCTGCGCGTATGGGTCCCCGGCACAGGGCCGGGGATGACGGGGATTGGGTTGACCCGTCAGCGATAAATCCCATACACCCCGCTTCCTCGCGGCCGGGCGTGCTCGGCGGCGGGGTGGGCTTATGACGGGTGATCCGAGGCCGCCGTTGAGATCGCTGCTCCATCTGGGGAGCGGCCGGGCCGGGTCGAGTACGAAAAGAGCTACACATGTCCAAGCGCCACGCGGCGAAGTACAAGATTGACCGGCGTATCGGCGAGAACCTCTGGGGTCGCCCCAAGTCGCCGATCAACAAGCGGTCCTACGGTCCCGGCCAGCATGGTCAGCGTCGCAAGCAGAAGGTCTCGGACTTCGGCCTGCAGCTGCGCGCCAAGCAGAAGCTGAAGGGCTATTACGGCAACATCACCGAAAAGCAGTTCTCGCTGATCTACAAGGACGCGAGCCGGCTGAAGGGCAACACCGCCGAGAAGCTGATCGGCCTGCTGGAATCGCGGCTGGACGCGGTGGTCTATCGCGCCAAGTTCGCCCCCACGCCCTTCGCCTCGCGCCAGCTGATCAACCACGGCCATATCGCGGTGAACGGCCGCAAGGTGAACATCGCGTCGTTCCGCTGCAAGCCCGGCGACGTGGTCGAGGTGCGCGAGCGTTCGCGCAACATGGCCCTGGTGCTGGAAGCGCAGCAGTCCTCCGAGCGCGACACGCCCGACTACATCGAGATCGACAGCCGCCATCTGTCGGCTCGCTTCGTGCGCGCGCCGGAACTGGCCGAGGTGCCCTATCCGGTGAAGATGGAGCCCAACCTCGTCATCGAATATTACGCGTCGTAAGCGAGCTCGCAGCGGATTGAAAAGGGCCCGGCGACGGGGCCCTATGCGTTCAGGTAGAACTGGGGCTCAGGCCTCCAGCACGCCCTGTTCGAGCATCAGCGTCTTCAGTTCGCCGGCCTGGAACATCTCCTTGATGATGTCGCAGCCGCCGACGAATTCGCCCTTCACGTAGAGCTGGGGGATGGTCGGCCATTGGGCGTAGGCCTTGATGCCCTGGCGCAGCTCGTCGCTGGCGAGCACGTTCACCGTGGCGTAGTCGACGCCGACGTGGTCGAGGATCTGCACGACCATCGACGAGAAGCCGCACATGGGCTGGTCGGCCGTGCCTTTCATGAACAGGACGACCGGGTTCTCCTCCACGGTCGTCTTGATGAAGTCCTGGACGGCGGGGTTCTGGACGGTTGCGTCGGTCAAGGCCGTGTACCTTCTCGGATGGGTCCTTCAGCTAGGCGCCCGGCGCCCCTTGGTCAAGCGCGCCGCATCTGTTCGGGCGGCGTTTCGGTCGAGAAGCGCGCCATCTCGATCTGGGCGGACAGGCCCGGCGGCAACTCCCGGGCTAGGCGCGTCGGCCAGGCTTTCGAGCCGGCTCATGGGCGGGGCGGGAACCTGCACCGTGGCGATGGCGGCTCGGTCAGGGCGTAGGCGACGCAGATCTCCTCGGCCGTCCACCCGGGCGTAGCGTTCAGGAAGGCGTAGGTCCCCACGTCCGCCAGGGCTCGCCGCCGCGATGTGCGCTCGCCGACTTGAGCTTGGATGCCTCGATGAACTGGCGCATGTCGCGCGGGATAGGGCAGGCTGCTCAGCACGCCCAGAGTCGCGCGCCGAGGCCTCGCGCAGCCGGTTCCGCTCGCGCCAGGTGGAGGTGAGGTTGAAGGGCATGGCCAACAGGTCGAACCCGCCGTTGGCGATGCAGTTAGTCCAGCACCGGGCCGTCGCTGGCGAATCCGGTGAGCAGGACCTCGCCGGACGCCTTGACCTGGCCCAGGGCTTCGACAGCCTCGGCCAAGGTGTCGACGGGGGGATCGTCCAGCAAGGCCGCGTTCAGATGGTCCAGGCCTGCGCGCGTCAGGGCCTCGCCTGGACCTGGGCGGAGAGCCCGTCGATCGAAGAACGCCCCGCGGCGTCCGTTGGGCCCGCGCGCGGGGCCCAGCCGCAAGCTCACGAACACCAGGTCGCGCTCGACGGCGGCGAGGGCGGCGCCCATGCCGTCCAACACGACCTGATCGCCGCCGTTCACCTCAAAGCTGTTCATGCCGCACTCCAGCGCGGCGTAGATCAGCGCCACCCAGTCGGACGGCCCGCGGCGGGCGGGTCGGTCGACAGGGTCAGGGTGATGGCCGACACGATCGCGCCGGAGGGGCCAAGCGGTCGATAGCGCACGGCGTTTAGCCCTCTGTCGGCGCGGAGGTCTGCAAGGCCAAGGCGTGCAGCTCCGCGCCCACGCGTCCGCCCAGGGCGTCGTAGACGAGCTTGTGTTGGCGAACCCGGTTCAGCCCGGCGAACGCCGCCGAGACAATCCGCGCGCGATAGTGGTCGCCGTCGCCCGCCAGATCCTCGATCGCCAGCTCGGCGTCAGGAAAGGCTTCGCGCAGGCGAGCTTCTAGCTCGGCTTGTGGCATCGGCATGGCAGGTTCCGGCGCAACGGTTTAGCC
The DNA here is from genome assembly GCA_963761065.1 of uncultured Alphaproteobacteria bacterium. Lineage (GTDB taxonomy): Bacteria > Pseudomonadota > Alphaproteobacteria > Caulobacterales > Caulobacteraceae > JANWHQ01. The sequence goes on from CAVXFP010000001.1 coordinate 132,305, forward strand.
GCCATCACAAGGGAAAAAGCTTAAGAAAGCCCGCTGAACCCGCCGCGACCGAGGCTCAGGCCTCGGTCTTGCCTCCTTGGCCTTGGCCTCGTGTTCTTCGGTCGCGAGCCTCTTCGGCGGCGCGTCTTCAGCCGGGGCGGCTTCCTCGGCCGGGTGGCCTCTTCGGCCGGAGGCTTCGGCGGCGCAGCGTTCCTCGGCCGGCGCTTCCGCAGCCGCATCAGCAACGGGCTCCTCGGCGTCGGCCTCGGCGGCCGGCTCTTCGGCGGCGGGCTCTTCAGCGACGGGTTCCGCGACCGGCGCGGCCAGGGCGGCGGCTTCGCGTTCGGCCCGTTCGGCGGCGCGTTCCTCGGCCTTCTTGCCCGGCTTGGCCTTGTTGGGGTTGTCGCCGGCGTCCATTGCACGAGGCCGGCCGCGGCCAGGAAGCGGGCGACGCGGTCGGTGGGCTGGGCGCCCTTCTTCAGCCAGGCTTCGATCGCCTCGGTCTTCAGCGTCACGCGGGCGGGATTGTCCTTCTTCAGGAGGGGATCGTAGGTCCCCACCTTCTCGATGAACCGCCCATCGCGCGGCGAATGGCTGTCGGCGACGACGATGGAGTAGTAGGGCCGCTTCTTGGCCCCGCCTCGGGCGAGACAAATCTTGAGCATCTAAAGTCCTTTCGGGGGTGTTCGGTTCTGTTCGATGGGGTCAGATCTTGGGTTTGCCGAAGGGCAGGCCGGGAAGCCCGGGGCCGCCCAGTCCTGGCAGGCCGCCGCCCTTGCCGAGCATGGCCTTGGCTTGTTCGAGCTCGGCCGCGCTGGGCGCGGGGCTCCGGCCGCCCATGCCGCCCATGCCGCCGCCGGGGCCGCCGAGGCCCAGCGCGCCGGCCATGCGGGCGAAGCCCTTGCCGCCGTTCTTGCTCATCATCTTGAAGGCGTCGGACATCTGGCGGTGCTGCTTGAGCAGACGGTTCACGTCCTGCACCTCCACGCCGGATCCGGCGGCGATGCGGCGCTTGCGCGAGGCGGCGAGGATGTCGGGCTTTTTGCGCTCGGTCGGCGTCATGGAGGAGATGATCGCCTCCTGGCGCTTGATCATGCGGTCCGAAAGGTCGGCCTCGGAGAGCTGCTTCTTGATCTTCTGCACGCCGGGCAACATGCCCATCAGGCCTTCCATGCCGCCCATCTTGCGCATCTGGGAGAACTGCTCGGCCATGTCCTCCAGGTCGAACTTGCCCTTGGCCAGCTTCTTGGCCATGCGCTCGGCCTTGACCTGGTCGAGGTCGGCGGCGGCCCGCTCGACCAGCGCCACCACGTCGCCTTGGCCGAGGATGCGGCCGGCCACGCGGCGGGCGTCGAACACCTCAAGCGCGTCGATGCGTTCGCCCGAGCCCAGGAACTTGATCGGCAGGCCGGTGGTCGCGCGCATGGACAGCGCCGCGCCGCCGCGGGAGTCGCCATCGGTGCGGGTAAGGATCAGGCCGGTGAGCGGCAGGCGTTCGTGGAAGGCCGCGGCGGTGCGCACCGCGTCCTGGCCGGTGAGGCGCGTCGGCCACCAGCAGGGTCTCGGCCGGCGAGGCGATGCGGGCGATCTCGGCCGCCTCGGACATCATGGCTTCGTCGAGCGTGGTGCGCCCGGCGGTGTCGAGGATCAGCACGTCGTAGCCGCCGAGCCGGGCGGCCGAGAGGGCGCGCCGGGCGATGTCCGGCGGCGGACTGGCCGGCCACGATCGGCAGGCTCTCGACCTCGGCCTGCTCTGGCCAGCACCGCCAGCTGCTCCATGGCGGCGGGGCGGCGGGTGTCCAGCGAGGCGAGCATCACCTTCTTGCGGTCGGTCTTGCGCAGGCGCAGCGCCAGCTTGGCCGCCGTGGTGGTCTTGCCCGAGCCCTGCAGGCCGGCCATCAGGATCACGGCGGGCGGGGCGACCTGAAGGCTCAGGTCCTCCGCCTCGTCGCCGCCCAGCATCTCCACCAGGCCGTCGAAGACGATCTTGACCACCTGGTCGGCGGGCTTGATGGCGCGCAGCACCTCCTCGCCCGGCGGCGCGGGTCTTGGCCTTGGCGATGAAGTCGCGCACCACGGGCAGGGCGACGTCGGCTTCGAGCAGGGCCACGCGCACCTCGCGCAGCGCCTCCTCGACGTCCTTCTCGGACAGCACGCCCCGACCGGTGAGCCGGTCGAAAACCCCTGTCAGCCGTTCGCCCAAGGTCTCGAACATTCTCGCTCCTACGCGCCGCAACGCGATCAGCCCCCGTGCGCGATCACGCGGACGGGGGGCCTCGCCGCCCTCGTCCGACATGGCAGCCGGGGTCGTGGCGGTGGAGCGCGAGGCTGACTGCTTGCGCCGAAGGGCGGGCTTATGCCCTCCGGCGCCGCAACAATCAAGAAGTGGCGGTCAGGCGGGATCCAGACCCCTCTTCTTGCCGACAATGCTGTCCAGCGCGAAGGCGCCCCCGCCGGCCGCGGCGATGTACAGGAAAATCACCGCATACAGCGCGGCTTCCGCGCCATGGTTGGCCTGCGGGTCGATCGACACGGTGTCGCCGGGCTGGCCCATGATCACGTGCAGGACGTGGTAGCCGAAGTAGGCGATCGCCATCTCGCCCGACGCGATCAAGGCGGCCGGCTTGGTGAACAGGCCGAGCACGATCAACGCCCCGCCCACCAGCTCGATCACGCCCGCCGCCGTCAGCAGCGGCGTCAGGGCCATGCCGCCCATGAACGGCGCGGGAAAATGCAGCAGCTTCATGGCCCCGTGCTCCAGGAAGCACAGGCCCGCGACCACGCGCAGCAGAGCCAAGATCTGCGGCGACAAATTATTCAGAAAACCCATTGATTCCTCCCTAGCGCCCCGGTCGGTCGAGCCGCCGGGGAGGGCACCTTGCCACTTTTTTGAGCGGTGTCGAGCGAGGTTAACGCGCCCGCGTCAGCTTGCGCCGTCGCCGGTGGGAAAGCCCTTGAACCGCAAATAGGCCCCCGGATCGGGATCGCGGCCTCGGAAATCACGCCAGGCGTCGGCCGGATCGACGGTGTTGCCGACCTGCAGGATCGTGTCGTGGTAGCGCTTGGCGGTCGTCTCGTTGAAGGGGCCGCCCTCCTCGCCGAACGCCTCGGAGGCGTCGCGGTCCAGCACGTCGGCCCACAGGTAGCTGTAGTAGCCGGCCGAATAGCCGTCGCCGGCGAAGATGTGCCCGAACTGCGGCATGCGGTGGCGCATCACGATCTCCTTGGGCATGCCGATCTCGGCCAGGCGTCCTGCTTCGAAGGCGTGCGGGTCGATGTGGCTGCTCGCCGGCGAGGTGCAGCTTCATGTCCACGATGGCGGAGGCCAGGTACTCCACCGTGGCGAAGCCCTGGTTGAAGGTGCGGCCTTCTTGATCTTGGCGACCAGGGCTCGGCATCGGCTTGCCGGTCTGATAGTGCAGGGCGAAGCTGCGGCAGCACCTCGGGGGTGGACAGCCAGTGCTCGTTGAGCTGGGAGGGGAACTCCACGAAGTCGCGCTCGACGTTGGTGCCCGCGAGGGTCGGGATAGGTGACGTTCGAGCAGAGGCCGTGCAGGGCGTGGCCGAACTCGTGGAACATGGTGTCGCGCGTCGTCCCAGGAGATCAGGATCGGCTCGCCGGGCTTGCCCTTCACGAAGTTGGCGTTGTTGGAGACGATCGGGCCGACGTCGCCGTCGAAGCGCTCCTGGGTGCGGTACGCGTTCATCCAGGCGCCGGAGCGCTTGCCCGACCGGGCGTAGGGATCGAAGTACCACAGCCCCACGTAGGCCCCTTGCCGCGCGGTGCACCTCGAACACGCGCACGTCCGGATGGAAGACGGGCACGTCGGCACCTCGGTCGAAGTGCAGGCCGTAGAGCTGGCCGGCCGACCCAGAACATCGCCTCGCGGATCTTCTCGCAGCTGCAGGTAGGGTTTGATCTCGCTCTCGTCGAGGTCGTACTTCGCCTTGCGCACCTTCTCGGCGTAGTAGCGGTAGTCCCAGGGCTCGATGCTTGAGCTTGGCGCTCTCGGCGTCGGCGACGGCCTGCATGTCGGCCACCTCCTGGCGCACCCGCGCCACCGCCGGGGCCAGACCTGCAGCATCAGCGCCATGGCGTTCTCGGGCGTCTTGGCCATGGCGTTGTCGAGCCGCCAGTGGGCGTGGGTGGGGTAGCCGAGCAGCTTGGCCCGCTCGGCCCGCAGCAGCAGGATTTCGGAGCAGATGGCGTTGTTGTCGTGGGCGTCGCCGTTGTCGCCGCGCTTGATCCACATGCGCCAGCCCTTCTCGCGCAGGTCGCGGCGGTCGGAATAGGTCAGGAACGGCTCCATGGCCGAGCGGGTGTTGGCCGACAGCCCATTTGCCCGGCAGCCCCTTCTCCTCGGCGGCGGCGTAGCCGTCGACCGAGCGATGCGGGCAGGCCGGCGAGGTCCGCCGGGCTTTCCAGCACCAGCGATGGTCCTCCTCGTCGGCCAGCTCGTTCTGGCTGAACGTCGTGTAGAGCTCGGCCAGCTGCTGGTTGATGGCCGACAGGGTCTTCTTCTGGTCCGGCGTCAGCTTGGCGCCCTGGCGCACGAAGTCGGTGTAGTAGACCCAGACCAGCCGCTGCTGCTCGGGGGTGAGCTCGGCCTTGGCTGGCGGACTCGTAGACCGCCTCGATCCGCGCGAAGAGCTGCGGGTTCTGGATGAACTCGTCGTGGAAGGCGGCGAACTTGGGCGACCAGTCCCGGTCGATGGCCTGCACCGCGTCGTCGTTGAGCGTGGAGGTGTAGATGCCGAACAGGGTCTGGGCGCGGTCGAGGGCCCGGCCGGCGTCTTCAAGCGCGGCGATGGTGTTGTCGAAGGTCGGCGCGGCGGACTGGCCGGCGATCCTGGCGATCTCGGCGCGGTTCTCGTCCATGGCCGCCTGGAAGGCCGGCGCGAAGTCCTCCACCCTGATCTTGTCGAAGGCGGGAACGCCGCCGTAGGGGCCGGTCCAGGGGGCGATCACGGCATTGGACTCCTCAGGCATGGTCTTGGTTCGGGCGGCGGCCAGAACCGGGCCTGCGCCGCTGGCGATCGCCAGGGCGCTGACCGAGACGAGAAAGACGCGTCGCTGCATCGACTGCTCTCCATCCGCGCCGCCGTATCTAGAATGACGCCGGCCAAACGTCACCTGATGGACGCCGCCGTTATGCGCGGCTAAATCGCGGCCATGGCCATCGGCGTGTTCGATTCCGGGGTGGGGGGGCTCACCATCCATCACGCCCTGGACCGGCGGTTCCCCGCCGCCGACCTCATCTATTTCGCCGACCAGAAGAACGCGCCCTATGGCGTCCGATCCGGCGAGGAGATCGTGGAGCTGACCCGCGCGGGGTGCGAAGCCCTGTTCGAGGCGGGCGCCGATCTCGTCGTGCTGGCCTGCAACACCGCCGCCTCCATCGCGCTTCGCCGGCTGCAGCAAACCTGGTTGCCGGGATATCGGAGGGCGCTCGGTCGGCCCGGTGAACCTGCTCGGCATCATCGTGCCCACCATCGAGGCGGCCACGGGCCTGGGCTGGGACGAGGCGCCGCAGGTGCGCGGCGAGGGCGAGAAGGTCGAGCGCCTGGACGTGCTGGGGATTTTCTCCACCTCGGCCACCGCCGTGCAGCCGGGTCTACGAGATCGAGATCCACAAACGGCGCGAGGACATCGCGGTGTTCTCCGAGCCCTGCCCGGAGCTGGCCCGGATGATCGAGGCGGGGGCTTCGCGCAAGGACTTGGCTAAGGTGGTGGCGGGGCATGTCGCGGCCCTCGAAAAGCGGATCGGCCGCGCGCCGGACCGGGCGGTGCTGGGCTGCACGCACTATGAGATCATCGCCGACCTGTTCCGCGCCGCTTTGCCGCCGGCATTCCGCTGATCCATCAGCCGGACGCCACCGCCGACGCCTTGGAGCGCTACATGGCCCGCCACCCGGAATTCGATCCGGGCCATTCGGGCCTGCGGCGGTTCCTGACCACCGGCGAGCCCGGCGCCCGCAACCCCCTGGCCGAGGCGTTCTGGGGCGGTTCGCTGCGTTTCGAGACGGCCGCCGCTGGATAGGGCGGGCCGCATCGGTTAACCTCCCGGCGCGATCTTTTGGAGGCCCCCATGATTGGCTGGATCATCCTCGTCGTCGCCGTGGTCCTCGTCCTGATGATGGTCGGGACCTACAACCGCTTGGTGGGCCTGAGACAGCGCGCCAACCAGGCCTTCGCCGACATCGACGTGCAGCTGCAGCAGCGCCACGACTTGGTCCCCAATCTGGTGGAGACGGTGAAGGGCTACGCCACCCACGAGGCCTCCACCCTTGAGGCCGTCACCAACGCCCGCGCCGCCACCTCCAGCGCCCGCACGGTGGACGAGAAGGTGCAGGCGGAGAACATGCTGACCGGCGCGCTTCGCCAGCTGTTCGCCGTGTCCGAGGCCTATCCGGACCTGAAGGCCAACCAGAACTTCCTGCGCCTGCAGGCCGAGCTGGCCGACATCGAGAACAAGCTGGCCGCCGCCCGCCGGTTCTTCAACGGCGCGGTGAGCGAGTTCAACGCCTCCATCCAGCAGTTCCCCGCGGTGATGATCGCCGGCCCGTTCGGCTTTTCCCAGCGCACCTTCTTCGACGTGGGCGAGGACCGGGCGACGGTGACCGCCGCGCCCCAGGTGAAGTTCTAGGCGGAGGCCGCCGCCATGGGGGCCGTGGGTCTTCAGACCTACATCTGGAACAACAACCTGAAATCCGGGCTGCTGCTGCTGGGCTTCCCCCTGCTGCTGGTGGCGATGGTCTATGCCCTGGAGCTGATGTTGATGTCCTGGGGGGCCCTGCCCTCGGGCTACACCATGTCGGACAACTTCGCCCTGGCCGGCCAGATGCTGGTGGGCTACGCGCCGCTGGCGATCGGCGTGGCCCTGGCCTGGTTCGTGATCGCCTACTTTTCCTACCAGGGCATCATCGACCTCTCGACCGGCGCGCGGAAGGTGACGCGCCAGGACCAGCCGAAGCTCTACAACCTACTGGAAAACCTGGCGATCTCGCGTGGCATGAAGACGCCGACGCTGCGGATCATCGACTCCGACGCCATGAACGCCTTCGCCACCGGCCTGCACGAGGGCCAGTACAGCGTGACGGTGACGCGCGGATTGATGGCCGCCCTGAGCGATCAGGAGATGGAGGCGGTGCTGGCCCACGAGATGACCCACGTGATCAATCGCGACGTGCGGCTGATGATGATCGCCTCGATCTTCGCCGGGATCATCACCCTGCTGGCCCAGGTGATCTACCGCTCGATCGTGTGGACCAGCTGGTCGGGCGGCGGCCGACGGCGCGGCGGCGGCAAGGGCGGGGCGGGGCTGTTCATCCTGATCGCCCTGGCCATCGCGGCCCTGGGCTGGGTGCTGGCGATCGTGATCAAGATGGCGATCTCGCGCCGGCGGGAGTTCGTGGCCGACATGGGCTCGGTGGAGCTGACCAAGGACCCCGACGCCATGATCTCGGCCCTGCGCAAGATCTCCGGCCACTCGCATGTGGAGGCGCCGGACTCCATGCGCGCCATGTTCATCGACTACGACGAGGGGGTGATGGGGCTGTTCTCCACCCATCCTCCGATCGAAGCGCGGATAAAGGCGCTGGTGCAGTTCGGCGGCGGTCGCGACCTGGGTCCGCCCATCGCGCCGGCGGCGGACCTGCCCGAGCCGCACGACGCGGCCGCCGTGGGCAAGGACCCGTCCTCCGCCCGCCTCGCCGGCGCGCCCGGCCCCTGGGGACGCCGGCCCGGCCCCTGGCAGTAGGGGGAGCGTTCGCACCCATCCGCCCGATCTCTCCCCGATCCCTCGCGCGCGGGCGTGGGCGCGGGAGGCGCGCGAGGGTGCGCGTGGGGGCGCAGGGGTGCGCGCGGGTGCGGGTGCGCGCGCGTGAGGCTGCGGCGGCGAGGTGGGACAGGCGGTTGCGGCGATCATCATGACGCCAGTGTGCGCCATGCCTGGACGAGGGGGATAAGTTTCGGCGCGAGCCGTCAGCCGGCGAGCCAGCTCAGGGTCGCGCGGATCACGGCGACGAGCTGCGCGGCCACCGCCAGCAGCACCAGTCCCGCGGGAACCACGGCCAGCAGCCCGGTCCACTGCAGCCACCCGGTCGCCTGTGCGGTGATCGACACGCCGCCGAGCACGGCGCACGCCACGACGATGACCGTCCAGAGGTTCACGCCGGACTTGATCCGGCGGTTCTTGCGGCCCTGCCAGCTGATGAGGTCGATCCGCCCCAGATCGTGATCCATGTGCATGTCCGCCTCCTCAGCGCGCGACGGCGCGAGAGCGGGTCGGCCAGACTGGCGCCCAGGGGCAGCGGCGGCGTCCGAGGCGCGCGGGCAAATCGACTCTCCAGTTATGCGGCGAACTCTATGTGGGCGGTTCCGCTGGAAATACAATTGTCGTGAGCAAATATGTCGGGACCGTGCCTATTTGATCCCGTATTCGGAAATTCAGACTTAGAATTCGGGGCGCATGCCGCAGGTCGTGCGGCGCCGGCTCTGGCCGATCACGGTATGGGCGTGGAGTCGGGCCGGCTCAGCGTGGTGTCGCGCCGATCCCGGGACGACAGCAGGGCCCAGCCGCGCGGGCCGCAGCACCTCGACCGGGTGGAAGCGGGCCTTGTAGTCCATCTTGGCGCTGCCGGGCACCCAATAGCCCAGATAGACGTGGGGGATGCCGTGCAGCATCGCCTGCGCCACGTGGTCCAGGATGATGAACGAGCCGAGGCTGCGCTTGGCCATGTCCGGGTTGTAGAAGCTGTAGACCAGCGACAGGCCGTCGCAGAGCGCGTCCACCAGGGCGCAGGCGACCAGATCGCCCGGCCCGCGCCCTTCGGAGGGCAGGCGGTACTCGATCATGTGGGTGCGCACGGTCGTGTCCTCGACCATGGCGAGGTAGTCCGGCCAGGTCATGTCGGCCATGCCGCCCTCGGCGTGGCGGGCGAGCAGGTAGCGGCGCAGAAGCTCGAACTGCTCCAGCGTCGCCTCGGCCTCCACCATGCAGCGCTGAAGGTCGCGGTTGCGGTCCAGCACCCGCCGTTCAGAGCGCGAGAAGGGATAGTCCGCGACCGGGATACGGGCGGAGGCGCACGCCTCGCAGGCTTCGCACGCCGGCCGGTAGGCGATGTTCTGAGAGCGGCGGAAGCCCGCCTGGGTCAGGGCGTCGTTGATCGCCGCGCCGTCGGACATGGGCAGGTGCGCGAACACCTTTCGCTCCTCGCGCCCAGGCAGGTACGGGCACGGCGAGGGCGCCGTCAGGAAGAACCGCAACTGCCGGGTCGGGAAGAAGTGCTGGGTCACGCGTGGTCGTCCGGGTGCCGAATGCCTGGATTAAGGCCCAAGCCCGCCGCCTCGGCAAGGCGCCCGGTCAGGGGGTGTGGTTGGGCGGCAGAACCGGCGCCTCGCGCATCAGCACGATGGCGATCCGGCGGTTGCCCGGCAGGGTCGGGTCGTCCGGATACAGCGGGTCGGACGCCGCCTTGCCCGAGACCTGATAGATCCGGTCCGGATCCACGCCCGCGCCCTGCAGGATCTGGCGCGACGCATCGGCCCGGGCCGACGACAACGGCCAGTCCTTGGGGTTCTTCTTGCCGTCGGGCGAAGCGCTGGAGTGGCCGTAGATCGAGATGCGGTTGGGCAGCTGGTTGATCACCTTGCTCACCGCCCGCAGCAGGATGCGCGCGCGGTCGTTGGGGACGGCCGAGTTCTCCTTGAACATGGAGCGGCCTTCCTGGTCGATGAGCTGGATGCGCAGGCCCTCGGGGGTCTGGTCGACCAGGATCTGTTTGGACAGCTCGGCCAACTCCGGCATGTCCTGAAGCGCCTGCTTGAGCGATTCGGCCGCGCTTTCGAAGGCGGCTTCCTCGCGCTGGCGGCTCTGAGAATTGGTGGCTTCCTGGGCGCTCTGCAGATTCTGCGACGTGCCGGAGTCCTGGCTGGTCTTGGTGTCCGGCGCCGTCTGCTGGATGATCGGCTGGCTGCCCGCCTGGGCCGAGCCGTCGTCGCCGAGCGCCGTGCCGTTCAAGATGCCGCCCGCGCCGGAGGTGGTCTGCGACACGCTGGCCGGGGCGAAATAGTCGGCGATCCCCTTCTTCTGCTCGGGACTGGTGGTGTTGATCAGCCACATCAGAAGGAAGAAGGCCATCATGGCCGTGACGAAGTCGGCGTAGGCGACCTTCCAAGCGCCGCCATGGTGGCCGCCGCCGCTCACCTTCTTAACCTTCTTTATGACGATGGTCGCTTCGCCGAGAGCCATGAAGGCGCCTTGATGTTAACCCTGTCCCGGGGCGCAAACTGAGCCGGTCCCGTTAAGATGCCGTTGCGGCGTGGGGCCGAAATCCTCTCCTTCGACAGGCTCAGGATGAGGATTTCTACTCGGGCGGCTTTGCAGTAGCCCTCATCCTGAGCCTGTCGAAGGACGAGGGCGGTTAGCCGACGTGGGAGTACGCAATGAAGGTCGCGTTTATCGGGTTGGGCGTCATGGGCTATCCCATGGCCGGGCATCTGAAGGCCGCGGGCCACGAGGTGTCGGTGTTCAACCGCTCGCCTCAGAAGGCCAAGCAGTGGGCCGAGGTCCATGGCGGGCGGGCCGGGTCCAGCGTGGCCGACGCGGTCAAGGACTGTGAGATCGTCGCCCTGTGCGTGGGCAACGACGACGACGTGCGCCAGGTGTTGGCTGAGGCCCTGCCGGCGATGGCCGAGGGCGGCGTGGTGGTCGACCACACCACCGCCTCCGCCAGGCTGGCGCGCGAGGCGGCCGACGCCGCGCGGGCGGCCGGGCGCTGGTTCGTGGACGCCCCGGTATCCGGCGGCCAGGCGGGGGCCGAGGCGGGTCAGCTTTCGGTGATGGCGGGCGGCGAGGAGGCGGCGGTGGAGCGCGCGCGCCCGGTGGTCGCCGCCTACGCCAAGGCGATGACGCGGATCGGCGGTCCCGGGGCCGGGCAGCTCTGCAAGATGGTCAACCAGATCGCCATCGCCGGCATGGTGGAGGCCCTGGCGGAGGCCATCCACTTCGCCAAGCGCGCGGATCTGGATGCCAAGGCGGTGTTCGCGGCCATCTCCAAGGGCGCGGCCCAGTCCTGGCAGATGGACAACCGCTGGGACACGATGGTGCAGGGCAAGTTCGACTTCGGATTCGCGGTGGACTGGATGCGCAAGGACCTGGGCATCGCGCTGGACGAAGCGCGGACCAATGGCGCCAGCCTGCCGGCCGCGGCCCTGACCGACCAGTTCTACGCCGAGGTGCAGGCCATGGGCGGCCAGCGCTGGGACACGTCGAGCCTGATGGCGCGCCTGGAGCGCTAGCGCGCCGGTCCGCGAACCGTCACGTTCAGGTCGGTGATCAGGCCGGTGGCGAGCGAATAGACCCAGCCGTGCACGCTGAGCGCCTGGCCGCGGGCCCAGGCGTCCTGCACGAAGACGTCCGACGCGACGTTCTGCACCTGGCGCATGACGTTCAGTTCGCACAGGCGCTCAAGCCGCTTGCGCTCGTCGGGCAGGGCGGAAAGCTCGTGCTCGTGCGCGTGGGCGATCTCGCGGATCGGGTGCAGCCAGTGGTCCACCAGCCCGCGCCGCTGGCCGTCCACCGCCGCGGCCACGCCCCCGCAGCCATAGTGGCCGACGACCATGATGTGCCTCACCTTGATCACGTCCACGGCGAACTGCAGCACCGACAGGTAGTTGGCGTCCTGGGGCGGGGCGAGGTTGGCGACGTTGCGGTGGACGAACAGCTCGCCGGGGTCGAGATCGACGATCTCGTTGGCCGGCACGCGGCTGTCCGAGCAGCCGATCCACAGGTACTCGGGGCTCTGCTGGCCCTCCAGCCGGTGGAAGAATCCGGGATCGGCGGCGACCTTGCGCTCGGCCCAGGCCCGGTTATTGCGTTTCAGATCGTCGAGCATCAGGCGCCTAATAGCTTCGCCGCGCGCGGCGCGAAATAGGTGATCACCCCGGCGCAGCCGGCGCGCTTGAAGGCGGTGAGGCTTTCCAGGATGGCGCGCTCTTCCTCCAGCCAGCCGTTCTGGGCCGCCGCCATCAGCATGGCGTACTCGCCGGAGACCTGGAAGGCGAAGGTCGGCATGTGGAAGGCCTCCACCACCCGCCGGCAGATGTCCAGATACGGCATGCCGGGCTTGACCATCACCATGTCCGCGCCCTCGGCGATGTCGAGCGCCACCTCGCGCAGGGCCTCGTCGGTGTTGGCCGGGTCCATCTGATAGGTCTTCTTGTCGCCGGTGAGCGCCTTGGCCGAGCCGATGGCGTCGCGATAGGGGCCGTAGAACGCCGAGGCGTACTTGGCCGCATAGGCCATGATCATGACGTCCTGGAAGCCGCCGGCCTCCAGCGCCGCGCGGATCGCGCCGACCCGGCCGTCCATCATGTCCGAGGGCGCGATGATGTCGGCGCCGGCCTCGGCCTGCACCAGGGCCTGCTCCACCAGCCGCTCGACGGTGGCGTCGTTCAGGATGCGGCCGTCCTCGATCAGGCCGTCGTGGCCGTGGTCGGTGAACGGGTCCAGCGCCACGTCGCACATGATCCCGACCTCCGGCGCGGCGGCCTTCATGGCCTTGACCGCCTCGCAGACCAGGCCGTTCGAATTGGTCGCCTCGGAGCCGTGGGCGTCCTTCTTGGCCCCGTCGATGTGGGGGAAGACGGCGATGGCGGGAATGCCGAGATCGCGCGCCTGCTTGGCCGCCTTGGCCGCTTCCGCGACCGACAGCCGCTCCACGCCGGGCATGGAGGCGACGGGGATGCGGCCCTTGCCCTCATGCACCACCATCGACCAGATCAGGTCGGACGGGGCGAGGCTGGTCTCGCGCACCAGGCGGCGCGTCCAGTCGGCCTGGCGCAGCCGGCGCATGCGCACGGCGGGAAAGGCGGGCGGTGGCGGAGACTTCATGGCAGCAGCTTCTTGCCCGCCGGGCGGCCCGAGGCAAGCTTCAGGAAGCCCGCGGCCGACTCCACGATCAGATTGAAGAAGCCCACGATCCACAGGATCATCCACGCCAGCGCCAGGCCGATGGCGACCCAGCCGGCCTCGCCGGTGGTCACGCCCCACGGCAGGGTCACGCCATAGACCTTCAGCAGCGCGCCGATCCCGCTGGCCACCGCGCCCCAGCCGCAGGCGAAGCCGGCGACGATCAGGACGAGGTCCTGCCAGAAGCAGCGGATCTGATAGTCGTAGTGGCTGCGGGTGAGGGCGTCGACGCGGCCCCGGCGCGCATAGGCCAGGATCACCGCCAGCAGCGCCAGGACGCCCAGGGTGAAGGTGGCGAAGAACATCAGCACGTAGTTGGCCAAAGCCGCCGCGCGGTTCGCATGGTCGCCGATGGACCGGACGCTCATGGGCTTTCCCCCGACGGCTCGGTTCGGTTAACTGCTGAGCGCGCAACAGGTGCGCCCCGGACGCCCGCGCCGCAAGAGCCGACGCGCCGCCCGCGCGAAAGGACCGTGAGCGTGAGACGAGCCCGAGGTCATCGTGCGAACCGACGGCGGGATGGGGCGCATCACCCTGAACCGGCCCGCGGCGCTGAACGCCCTGACGACGCAGATGTGCCTGGCGATCTCGGCGGCGCTGGAGAGCTGGGCGGAGGATTTGGCGCTGGGGGCGGTGCTGATCGACCACGCCGGGCCGCGCGGCTTCTGCGCCGGCGGCGACGTGCGGCGCGTGGCCGAAAGCAGCGCCGGCGACGGGGCCGAGGCGCGCCGGTTCTTCGCGGCCGAGTATCGGATGAACACCTCGCTGCTCGGCTATGAGGAGCCCATCGTCGCGGTGATGGACGGGGTGACCATGGGCGGCGGCGTGGGCCTTTGCATGCCCGCGCGCCATCGCATCGCCACCGAGCACACCCTGTGGGCCATGCCCGAGGGCGACATCGGCCTGTTCCCCGACGTGGGCATGGGCTGGCACCTGTCTCGGCTGCACGGCGAGGCCGGGACGTGGCTGGCGCTCACAGGCGCGCGGCTGCGGGCGGCGGACCTGGTGGCGCTGGGGCTCGCGACGCACTTCGTTGAGCGCGCGCGGTTGGACGAGCTGAAAAGCTCCTCGGTCGGGCATGGATTCGCCGAGTTCGCCTCCGACCCCGGCCCGGCGCCGATCCACGAACATCTGCCGGCCATCGACCGCCTGTTCGCCTACGACACGGTGGAAGAGATCGTCGACGCGCTGGCCGTCGACGGGTCGGCCTGGGCGCTGGAGCAGCGCGACGCGATCGTCCGCAAGTGCCCGACCACCCAGAAGGTGGCGCTGCGCCTGCTGCGCGAGGGGCGCCAGCGGTCCAGCCTGGTCGAGGAGATGCAGGTCGAATACCGCCTGGCCGTGCGCATGACCCGCCGCCAGGACTTCATCGAGGGGGTGCGCGCGGTGCTGGTGGACAAGGCCGGCGCGCCCGTCTGGTCGCCCTCATCGCTGGAAAACGTGGACGCCGCGCTGGTCGACGGGCTGTTCGCGCCCGACCCCGAAGGTGGAGAATGGTATCCTATTAGTCCTTCTGGTCTGGATTCCTGAGCAAAGAGGGGTAAAGACCCCCTGCCATGCATTCCCCAGAGCCGTTTACCGCCGAACGCGCGGTCGAAATCATATCCGCCCACGCCGACCAGGACGGCGCCCTGCTGCCCGTGCTGCACGCGTTGCAGCACACGTTCGGCTGCGTGCCGCCCGAGGCGGTGCCGATCGTTGCGGGGGCGCTGAACCTCTCGCGCGCCGACGTGCACGGGGTGGTCACCTTCTACCACGACTACCGGCAGGCGCCGGCGTCCGGGAAGGTGCTGAAGCTGTGCCGCGCCGAGGCGTGCCAGGCGCGCGGCGGGAACGCCGCCATCGCCGCGGTCGAGAAGGCGCTGGGCGTGGCCATGGGCGAGACCACCAAGGACGGCAAGGTGACGCTGGAGCCGACCTTCTGCCTCGGCCTGTGCGCCAGCGGGCCCTCGGCCATGCTGGATGAGAAGATCACAGCGCGGCTGGATGATCCCGCGCGGCTGAAGGCCCTGATCGAGGAGGCCCGCTCGTGAGCGTACGCGTATTCGTGCCCTGCGACGCGGCGGCCGTGGCCGTCGGCGCGGACGAGGTCGCCGCCGCCATCGCCAAGCAAGCGGCGAAGCTGGGCCAGGAGGTCCACATCGTCCGCAACGGCTCGCGCGGCGCCTTCGATCTGGAGACCCTGGTCGAGGTCGACACGGCCGAGGGCCGCATCGGCTACGGCCCGGTCTATCCCGAGGATGTGGCGGGCCTGTTCGCGGCCGGCTTCCTGACGGGCGGCGAGCATCCCAAGCGCGTCGGCAAGCCCGAGGAGCTGCCGTTCTTCAAGCGCCAGACGCGGCTGATGTTCGTCCGCTGCGGGATCACCGATCCGCAGTCGCTGGAGGACTATCGCGCCCACGGCGGCGGGCTCGGGCTTGAGCGCGCGCTGCAGCTCGACTCGGCCGGCGTTCTGGACGAGGTCGCCAAGTCCGGCCTGCGCGGCCGGGGCGGCGCGGGCTTTCCCACCGGCATCAAGTGGAAGACCGTGGCCGAGACGCCCGGCCCCCTGAAATATCTGGTCTGCAACGCCGACGAGGGCGACAGCGGCAACTTCGCCGACCGCATGGTGATGGAGGGCGATCCCTTCCTGCTGATCGAGGGCATGGTGATCGCCGCCATCGCGACCGGCGCGTCCAAGGGCTACGTCTACATCCGCTCGGAATATCCGCACGCCGTCGCGGCGATGAACAAGGCCATCGAGACGGCCCGGCGGGCGCGGGATTCTCGGCCCCAACGTCGGCGGCTCGGCCCACGCCTACGACATGGAGGTGCGCGTCGGCGCCGGCGCCTATGTCTGCGGCGAGGAGACGGCGCTGCTGGACTCCATCGAGGGCAAGCGCGGCCAGGTTCGCGCCAAGCCGCCCCTGCCGGCGCACAAGGGCCTGTTCGGCAAGCCCACGGTCATCAACAACGTGCTCACCTTCGCGGCGGTCCCCTGGATCCTGGCGGAGGGCTCGGCGGCCTATCAGGCGCACGGCGTGGGCCGTTCGCGCGGCGCCATGCCGTTCCAGATCTCTGGCGACGTGAAGCACGGCGGCCTGTTCGAGGCGCCCTTCGGCATGACCCTCGGCGAACTGGTGGACGAGGTCGGCGGCGGAACGCTCAGCGGAAAGCCCGTGAAGGCGGTGCAGGTGGGCGGACCGCTGGGCGCCTATTTCCCCCGCGCCCTGTTCGACACGCCGCTGGATTACGAGGCGTTCGCCGCGAAGGACGGCCTTCTGGGCCACGCCAGCGTGGTGGTGTTCAACGACACCGTGGATATGAAGGCTCAGGCCCGCTACGCCCTGGAGTTCTGCGCTTTCGAAAGCTGCGGCAAATGCACCCCCTGCCGGATCGGCGCGACCCGCGGCGTGGAGACCATCGACAAGCTGACGGCCGGGGACGGGCCGGCCAAGCAAATGGAAATCCTCAAGGATTTGTGCGAAACAATGAAGTTCGGATCGCTTTGCGCTTTGGGCGGCTTCACCCCATAT
Organism: uncultured Alphaproteobacteria bacterium; assembly: GCA_963761065.1. Taxonomy (GTDB): domain Bacteria; phylum Pseudomonadota; class Alphaproteobacteria; order Caulobacterales; family Caulobacteraceae; genus JANWHQ01. The sequence continues at coordinate 148,773 of CAVXFP010000001.1, forward strand.
CCCGTGATGAGCGCGATAACCCATTTTCCGGAGGACTTCTCGCCTCGCGCGATGAAGACGGCGGCGGAATGAGCACTGAAACGGTAAAGGGGCCGGCGGCCTACTTTCCGGCGATCGAGAAGAGATACGGCCAACCCGTCGCGCATTGGCTGTCGCTGATCGAGGGCCATATTGGCGAACCGCACATGAAGATCGTCGGCTGGCTGAAGGAAGCGCACAGTCTCGGCCATGGCCACGCCAATGCGCTGGTCGCCTACGCGCTTGCCAAGAACAATTCCTCCAAGGCGGAGTGAGACGATGCCCCTGATCAAGGAAATCGACTTCGGCACCCCGGCCATCAAGGCCGCCGCCGGTGAAGCCCAGACCCTCGTCACCCTGACCATCGACGGTCAGAGCGTCACGGTGCCCTCCGGGTCCTCGATCATGCGCGCGGCCATGGAGATCGGCACCCAGATCCCGAAGCTCTGCGCCACCGACATGATGGACGCCTTCGGCTCCTGCCGGCTGTGCCTGGTCGAGATCGAAGGCCGCGCGGGAACGCCCGCCTCCTGCACCACGCCGGTGGCCGAGGGCATGACGGTCCACACCCAGACGCCCAAGCTCGCCAAGCTGCGCAAGGGGGTGATGGAGCTCTACATCTCCGACCACCCGCTGGACTGCCTCACCTGCTCGGCCAACGGCGACTGCGAGCTGCAGGACATGGCCGGCGCCGTGGGCCTGCGCGACGTGCGCTATGGCTATGCGGGCGAGAACCACATCCACGACGCCACCGACGCGTCCAACCCATACTTTTCTTACGAAGCGTCAAAATGCATCGTCTGCTCGCGCTGCGTTCGCGCCTGCGACGAGGTGCAGGGCACCCTGGCGCTGACCATCACCGGCCGTGGCTTCGGCAGCCGGGTGTCGCCCAGCCAGTCCGAGCCGTTCTTCTCGTCCGAATGCGTGTCCTGCGGCGCCTGCGTGCAGGCCTGCCCGACCGCGACGCTGAACGAAAAGTCGGTGATCGAGATCGGCGCGCCCGAGCACTCGGTGGTCACCACCTGCGCCTACTGCGGCGTCGGCTGCTCGTTCAAGGCGGAGATGCGCGGCGACACGCTGGTGCGCATGGTTCCCTACAAGGACGGCAAGGCCAACCGCGGCCACTCCTGCGTGAAGGGCCGCTTCGCCTTCGGCTACGCCACCCACAAGGAGCGGATCACCAAGCCGATGATCCGCGCCAAGATCTCCGATCCCTGGCGCGAAGTGAGCTGGGAAGAGGCGATCGCCCACACCGCCTCCGAGTTCAAGCGCATCCAGAAGACGTACGGCCGCCTGGCCATCGGCGGCATCACCTCCTCGCGCTGCACCAACGAAGAGACCTTCCTGGTGCAGAAGCTGATCCGCGCCGGCTTCGGCAACAACAACGTCGACACCTGCGCGCGGGTCTGCCACTCGCCCACCGGCTACGGCCTTTCCACCACCTTCGGCACCTCGGCCGGCACCCAGGACTTCGACTCGATCGAGGACTGCGACGTGGTGATGGTGATCGGCGCCAATCCGCCCGACGCCCACCCGGTGTTCGCCTCGCGCATGAAGCACCGGCTGCGCCAGGGCGCGCGGCTGATCGTCGTGGACCCGCGCAAGACCGACCTGGTCAAGAGCCCGCACATCAAGGCCGACCACCACCTGGCGCTGAAGCCCGGCACCAACGTCGCGATGCTGACCGCGCTCGCCCACGTGATCGTCACCGAGGATCTGGTGGACAAGGCCTTCGTCGCCGAGCGCTGCGAGAAGGAAGCCTTCGACGCCTGGGCCGCGTTCGTCTCACTGCCCGAGCACAGCCCCGAGGCCGTCGAGACCTACACCGGCGTTCCGGCCGCCGAGGTCCGCGCAGCCGCGCGGCTCTACGCCACGGGCGGGAACGGCGCGATCTACTACGGCCTGGGCGTCACCGAGCACAGCCAGGGCTCCACGGCGGTGATGGCGCTGGCCAACCTCGCCATGTGCACCGGCAACCTCGGCAAGCAGGGCGTGGGCGTGAACCCCCTGCGCGGCCAGAACAACGTGCAGGGCGCCTGCGACATGGGCTCGTTCCCGCACGAGTTCCCCGGCTATCGCCACGTGGCCACCGACGCGGTGCGCGAGAGCTTCGAGGCCGACTGGGGCCTGAAGCTGGACAACGAGCCGGGCCTTCGCATCAACAACATGCTCGACGCCGCCATCGACGGCGAGTTCAAGGGCATCTACATCCAGGGCGAGGACATCCTGCAGTCCGACCCCAACACCCATCACGTCTCCGCCGGCCTGGAGGCCATGGAATGCGTGGTGGTGCAGGACCTGTTCCTGAACGAGACCGCCAACTACGCCCACGTGTTCCTGCCCGGCTCCACCTTCCTGGAGAAGGACGGCACCTTCACCAACGCCGAGCGCCGCATCCAGCTGGTGCGCAAGGTGATGGCCCCGCTGAACGGCTATGAGGACTGGGAAATCACCCAGATGCTGTCGAACGCCATGGGCTATCAGATGGCCTACACGCATCCGTCGCAGATCATGGACGAGATCGCCCGCCTGACGCCCACCTTCAAGGGCGTGTCCTTCGCCAAGATCGACGCCATGGGCTCGGTGCAGTGGCCTTGCAACGACAAGGCGCCCGAGGGTACGCCGGTGATGCACATCGGCGGCTTCGTGCGCGGCAAGGGCCGGTTCATGCTCACCGAATACGTGCCCACCGACGAGAAGATCGGGCCGCGCTTCCCGCTGCTGCTCACCACGGGCCGGATCCTCAGCCAGTACAACGTCGGCGCTCAGACCCGCCGCACCGACAACAGCCTGTGGCACGATCAGGACGTGCTGGAGATCCATCCGCACGACGCCGAAGTGCGCGGCGTGCGCGACGGGGATTGGCTCAAGCTGCAAAGCCGGGCGGGGGCGACCTCGCTCAAGGCCAAGGTCACCGAGCGGGTGGCGCCGGGGGTGGTCTATACGACCTTCCACCACCCCGACACCCAGGCCAACGTCATCACCACCGACTATTCGGACTGGGCCACCAACTGCCCCGAATACAAGGTGACGGCGGTGCAGGTCGCGCCCTCCAACGGCCCGACCCAGTGGCAGGAAAAGTACGAAGCCTTCGCCGAGAAGAGCCGCCGCATCGCCGCCATGGAGCCGGCGGAATGAGCGCCGACGCCCTGACCGACGAGCCGCAGATCCATGTGACGACCGAGGCCAAGCTCGTCTACATGGCCAACCAGATCGCCGACTTCTTCGCCGCCCAGGGCGAGGAGTTGGCGGTGGCCGGCACGGCCGAGCACATCAGGAAGTTCTGGGACCCCCGCATGCGCGCGCGCATGTTCGCCCACTTCGACGCCACCAAGGGCAAGGGCCTGGAGCCCATCGCGCTGAAGGCGGTCACGGCGCTGAGGGCGGCGGCGGGGTAAGGGAGCGCCCGCGCTTCCACCCACCGTCATCCCCGGGCTTGTCCCGGGACCCATGCACACAAGCCCTTCCGGAAAGCCCGGTGTTCATGGCTGGCCGGGACAGGCCCGGCCATGACGAGTTGGGTGGCTGTGAGCCCCCTCACACCCCCTCGATCGGGCTTATCAGCTCCCCGATGCGGTCGATCTCGCCACCACATCCCCGTCCTTCAGGCCCACCGGCGGGTCCATGGCGTAGCCGACGCCGGAGGGGGTGCCGGTGGCGATGATGTCGCCGGGCTCCAGCGTCAGGCCGGCGGACAGGAACTCGATGATCGTGGGGATGTCGAAGATCATCATGTCGGCCGTGGCGCGCTGGCGCTCCTCGCCGTTGACGCTCAGCGACAGCTCCAGCGTCCGATAGTCCCCGATCTCGCTGGCGGTGACGATGAAGGGGCCCAGCGGGCAGGTGGTGTCCAGCGACTTGCCCTTGAACCACTGGTCGTGGCGGCGCTGCAGGTCCCGCGCGGTGACGTCGTTGGCGATGGTGAAGCCGAACACGTGCTCCAGGGCCCGATCCTTCTTGATGTCGCGGCCGCCGCGCCCGATCACCACCGCCAGCTCGACCTCGTAGTCCAGCAGCTTGGTCAGCGACGGGTCGAGCCGCACGGGCGCGCCCGGCGCGTTCACCGCCGTCGGGGCCTTGGTGAAGAACTGCGGAACCTCCGGCAGCTTCACCGGCGCGCCAGCTGCGCCCCCGAACCGGGCGCCTTCCTTCACGTGATCCACGTAGTTGCGGCCGACGCAGAAGACGTTCTTGCGCGGCCGGGGGATGGGGGCGAGCAGGCGCACCTCGCTGGCGGGGAAGACCGCGCCCGCCCCGTCGGCCAGGGCGCGAACCGCCGTCATGGCCGCGGCCCCGCCCTCGATGATGCCGATCATGGTGGGCGCGACGGCGCGAAGGTCGAGCACGCCCTTGCCGTCCAGCCACAGGCCCGGCGCCTCGACATCCGCGTACGCGAAGGTGACGAATTTCATGGCCGAACGCTCCTGATGGACACCGCGGCTGAATAGCCGATGGGCGCCCCTCCGCCAACGCCGGGGCAGGGGCGTCTCTCCTGACGATTGCAGCGGCTTGCGCGTCCGCTTTCGCCGTCGTCATGTGTAGGTGGTTAACCACCGCCCGCCGCGCGGGTCCATCGGAGCCGCACGATGCTGTTCGCCCGCTCGCACGCCGACCTGCACAACATCCGGCTGAGCGTCGAGCGCATCAAGAACGTCTCGGACCGCATTGTCGGGGTGGGGCCGGTGGGCATCGGCCTGGACGGCATATTGGCCATGGTCCCAGGCGTGGGTGCGCTTTACAGCTTGGCGGCCGGAGGCATGCTGGTCGTCGAGGGCTTCCGAGCGCGCGCCGCCTCGGGCGTGCTGATCCACATGACCGCGCTGATCGTGGTGAACACCCTGCTCGACGTGCCGGGCGGAAATCCGTTGATGGCCGTGGTTGAAACGCTGTTCACCGGCCACAAGTGGGCGGCCAACCTGCTGCTGAAGCACATGGACGAGACCATCTACATCGAAGGCACGCGCGAGACGGTGAAGGCGCGGCCCGAGTACATCGACCTGATGGCCCGCGTGCGCGCCGGCAAGGAAAAGCGCCGGATCGTTTTCCTGGGCTAGGCGCTACGGCCGATCCGCCGAGGCTGCGGCGATCTTCGCCAGTTCCTCGCGGAAGCGCTCGGGCTCCTCGACGAAGGGGTAGTGGGCGCTCTTGTCGAACCAGATCTCCTCCTTCACGGGCGCCTGAAGGGCGTCGGCGAACCGTTCGGCGCACAGGCTCGGCGTCACGTAGTCGTCGTGGCCGATGAGCACGTAGGACGGAACCGCCAGGGCCGGAACGCCCCGCGCCAGGGGCAGGGCCGGGCCGTCCACGATCAGGCGCGACCGGGCGAGGTCGACGCTTCGGCGCGCGCGAAGCTGGTCGGGCAGGCTGTATTCCGGGGCGGTCCAGGCGGCGAGACGCAGCGGCCATATCGCCTCCGGATCGCGGATCACCCCGCCCCGGCGCAGCAGGGCCGCGCGCCGCTGGGCCGGATCGCCCGGGCCCGCCGCATTGGCCAGGGCGAAGGCCTTGGCGTCGCCGGCGAGCTTGGCCTCGCGCCGCAGGAAGGAGTCCTGGATGGCCCGCGTGTCGGCGGGCGTGCAGGCCTCCTGGCCCACGCCGATCACCGCGCGCACGTCGTCGGGGCGCGCCTGGGCGAGGGCCATGGCCAGATAGGCGCCGTAGCCATGGCCGACCACGATCACGCGACGGCCATCGAAGCGCTGCCTCAGCCGGGCCAACAGCTCTTCCGCGTCGGCCAGTTCGCGGCTGGTGCGCAGGGTGCGGACGTCGAAGGCTTTCGAGGCGGACTTGCCCTGGCCGCGCCGGTCCCACTGGACCACCACGAAGTCCCGCTCCAGCGGCCGCTGGAAGGCGCCAGACAGGGCCAGCAGGGACTCGCCCCGGTCATGCAGGAACAGCAGGATGGGCTTGGTGCGGTCCTCGCCGCGGATCAGCACCCACTGGCGCGCGCCGCCCAGCTCCACCGGCTCCAGCGAGGCGATGGAGCGCCCGCCGTCGGACAGAGAGATGGGGACGGTGAAGCCCGGCCGGAACCAGATCGCCGCGCCGATCAGGGCCAGGACCAGCACCGTCATGGCGGCGGCCTTCAGCCGGCGGAACGGGCGGCGCGCCCGCATCATTGGGTGTAGCCCAGCCGGGCGTTCAGCCGCTCCAGCACCGCGATGGCCGCCTGCGCGATCGGCGTGCCGGGGCCGAACACGGCATCCACCCCCATGGCCTTCAGCGCCGCCACGTCCTCGTCGGGGATGACGCCGCCCATCACCACCATGGGCGCGGGCTCGCCGCGCGCGGCCACCGCCGCCATCAGTTCGGGCGTGAAGCCCAGGTGGCCGGCCGCCAGGGTGGAGACGCCGAGCACATGCACGCCCGCCTCCGCGGCTCGGTCCGCCGCTTCGGCCGGGGTCTGGAACAGGGCGCCGATCAGCACCTCGAAGCCGAAGTCCGCGAAGGCGCTGGCGACGGCCTTCTGGCCCCGGTCGTGGCCGTCCTGGCCGAGCTTGGCGACCAGGATCGAGGGCGCGCGACCGTCGGCCTCGACGAAGGCGCGGACCATGGCGCGTGCGCGGGCCACCACGGCGTCCTCGCCGGCTTCGCTGAGATAGACGCCGCGCACGCCTTCGGGCTTGGCTTCGTGGCGGCCGAACACCTGCTCAAGCGCCAAGCTGATTTCCCCGAGGGTGGCCTTGGCGCGGGCGGCCTCGATGGACAGGGCGAGGAGGTTCGCGCCGCCGCGTGCGCCTTCGGTGAGGGCGGCGAGCTTGGCCTTCACCTCTGCGCCGTCGCGCTCGGCCTTCAGCGCGGCCAGCTTCTCAATCTGGCGGGCGCGCACGGCGGCGGTGTCGATCTTCAGCGTTTGGACCGCCTCGGCGTCCGGCGCGCGCCAGGCGTTGACGCCGACCACCGCCCGCTCGCCGGTGTCGATGGCCGCCTGGGTGCGGGCGGCGGCCTCCTCGATGCGGCGCTTGGGCAGGCCGGCCTCGATGGCGCGGGCCATGCCGCCGAGCGCCTCGACCTCCGCGATGTGGGCGCGGGCCTGGGAGGCCAGATCGGCGGTCAGCGCGCTCCACGCGCCGGCGAGCCGCCCCACGGGTCGATGGTGCGGGTCGAGGCCGCTCTCGGTCTGGAGGATCAGCTGGGTGTTGCGGGCGATCCGCGCGGAGGCGTCCGACGGCAGGGCCAGGGCCTCGTCGAAGGCGTTGGTGTGCAGCGACTGGGTTCCGCCCAGCACCGCCGCCATGGCCTCGATGGCGGTGCGGGCGACGTTGTTGAACGGGTCCTGGGCCGCCAGACTCCAGCCCGACGTCTGGCAGTGACAGCGCAGGATCGAGGAGCGGGCGTCCTTCGGGCCGAACGGCGCCATCAACTCCGCCCACAGCCCCCGCGCGGCGCGCAGCTTGGCCGCCTCCACCAGGGGGTCCATGCCGATCCCCCAGAAGAAGCTGAGACGCGGGGCGAAGGCGTCGATGTCGAGCCCCGCCGAGAGCCCCGCGCGGACGTACTCGACCCCGTCCGCCAGGGTGTAGGCCAGCTCCAGGTCCGCCGTCGCGCCGGCCTCCTGCATGTGGTAGCCGGACACCGAGACGGAGTTGAACTTCGGCATCTGCCGCGCCGTGTAGGCCATCACGTCCGCCACGATCCGCATCGAGGGGCCGGGCGGGTAGATGTAGGTGTTGCGGACCGCGAACTCCTTGAGGATGTCGTTCTGGATGGTGCCGGCCAGCGCGGCGGGCGCCACGCCCTGTTCCTCGGCGGCCACGACATAGAGCGCCATCACCGGCAGCACCGCGCCGTTCATGGTCATGGAGACGCTGGTGTAGCCCAGCGGGATCCCGTCGAACAGCGTCCGCATATCCAGGATGGAGTCCACCGCCACCCCGGCCATGCCCACGTCGGCGGCCACGCGCGGGTGGTCGGAGTCGTAGCCCCGGTGGGTGGCCAGATCGAAGGCCACCGACAGGCCGGTCTGCCCGGCGGCCAGGCCCCGACGGTAGAAGGCGTTGGACTCCTCGGCGGTGGAAAAGCCGGCGTACTGGCGCAGGGTCCAGGGCCGGGTGAGGTACATGGTCGGGTAGGGTCCGCGCACATAGGGCGGCAGGCCCGGCCAGCCGATGTCCGGCGCGGCTGCGAGTGGGGCGGACGGTGTAACCCCGGCGTCGAAGGCGAGGGTCGCGAAGTCGGGCAAGGCGCGGGTCACGCCGCCGCCTCGATGGCCTGCATGGCCGACCATCCGGCGCGCGCCAGCTGGTCGGTCAGCGCCTCCAGCGCCCAGGCCCCGGCGGCGGGATCCTCCGCGCCCTCCAGCCCCGCCTCGTGCTTCAGGATCAGCCCGATGTTGCGCGACAGGCGGCGGGCGCGGGCGTCGGGTTGGCCCAGCGCCTCGGTGAAGGGGGCCAGCACGACGGCGTTCGCCCCGCCCACGGCCGCCGCGAAGCCCGCCGCCGTCAGCCGATCGAGGTTGGAGAAGGGCTCCTCGCGGGTCAGCATCCGCCCCGACGAGCGGGCCTCGATGCGGGCGGGGATGTCCGGCGCGCCGCAGGCGTCCGCGATCCGCGCCCAGATCAGCCGCGCGGCGCGCAGCTTGGCGATGGAGACGAGCACGTCCTGGTCGACGGCGAGACCCAGCACGATGCCGCCCAGCGCGGCGGGCGTCGCCATGCCGGCGTTGGTGAGGGCCTTCAGATAGGCGACGGCGGCGGCGGCCATGACGCCCAGCTCCTGGGCGGGCGAGCCCCCGGCCTCGTGCGCGACCCGGCCGTCGGCGAGCATCAGGCCGGCCTTCGGATAGGTCGGGGCGAGGCGCGCGGCGGTCTCGGCGGCCAGGGCCAGATGCGCCTCGATGGGGCCGGGGCTGGCGCCGGTTCGGGCGAAGGCGCCCAGCGGGTCCATGTGGAAATCCAGCCGCGCGGCGGGCGAGCCCTTGGCCAGGGCGGCGAGCTGGTCGGCCGCGCGGGGTCCCGCGAAGCCGGCGTCCAGCGCCACGGTCGCGGCCTCCAGCACCACGCGCTCCAGCGCCCGGGCGAGGTCCGCCTCGGAGCGGATGACGCAGCCGTCGGGACCTTCCGGCGCGATCCGCAGCAGCACGGACTCCGCTCCGCCCTCCAGCGCCTCCAGCACGAGCGCGTTGGCGCTCGCCGGGTCCGGATGGGCGACAGGCGCGCGGATGTCCCAGGTCAGGGTGCGGGTCGGCGAGGCTGTGGGCGGGCTCGAGTCGGGGCCGTAGAGCGGCGCGATCTGAAGGCCGTCCGGGCCCGTCGCGGGCGCCAGGCGCGCTGGCCAGGGCGAGCCAGTCGGCGCGCGTGAAGCTGGGATATCCGTCGGACAACCGCGTCCTCGCTGGGCGGGCCTTCGCCGCGCAAAGCGAGATGCCCCGCCGCGCCAGGGCCGGTCAAGGCCGGCGCAGGTGGGGGGACAGGCCGCAATCTGTCCGTCGCGGGGCCTGGACCGGCACACTGACCGCTCCCATCTGGAGACAGCCGTGCCCGACGACGCCACCCCTCACCTGGGCCTGCCCTACATCGCCGCCGCCCAGGCGCAGAAGCACGTCACCCACAACGAGGCCCTGCACGTGCTGGATTCGATCGTCCAGCTCGCGGTGCTCGACCGGGACCTGACCGCCCCGCCGGGATCGCCGGCCGAGGGTGACCGCTACATCGTCGGGCCCAGCGCGACGGGCGGCTGGGCCGGCCATGACGGGGAGGTCGCCGCCTATGTGGACGCGGCCTGGAGCTTCTATGCGCCCGCGGCGGGCTGGATCGCTTTCGTCGTGGACGAGGCGACCCTGTATTTCTGGAACGGCTCGGCCTGGGCCTCGATGCAGGGCGTGATCACGGCGCTGCAGAACCTGGCGCTGCTGGGCGTCGGCACGACGGCGGATGCGACCAATCCCTTCTCCGCCAAGCTGAACAAGGCGCTGTGGACCGCCAAGACCGCCGCCGAGGGCGGGGACGGCGACCTGCACTACACGCTGAACAAGGAGACACGGCCGACACCGTCTCGCTGCTGATCGCAGTCGGGCTATTCGGGCCGGGCGGAGTTCGGCCTGATCGGCGACGATGACTTGACGCTGAAGGTCTCGGCGGACGGCTCGAGCTACACAATCGCGCTCGTCGATCGACAAGGCCACCGGCAAGGTGAGCCTCGCCGAACACGCCAAGTTTTCGGCCTATGTGAACTATGACAAATACATCGGCGCCGGGGCCTGGACGAGCATGGCGATGAACAACGCTCGTCACAACGACCAGGGCGATTTCGACGCTGGAACGGGATTATTCACGGCGCCGCACGCCGGCTATTTCCTGTTCGGCGCGGGCTACCAGTTCAAGGCCAATTCGACCGTGTCCGAGCGCCATCCGGGTCGGGCTGAGCGTCAACGGCGCGGCGCCGGCTTCGGACGCCTATATCGCTCCAGGGCGACGCCACGATCGTCACCCTGGAAAGCGGCGTTCAGATCACGGCGATGCTCAAGCTTCGCGCCGGCGATACCGTGGACGCCCAGGCCTACATGGCCACGAACGACGGCTATGTCCTGGCCAACGCCAATCACTTCTGGGGCTGCCAGATCGCCTAGCCGCGGCGGCGGGATCGGAAGCCGGTCACACGAGTTCGCCGCTCTGATAGTCGGCGAAGGCCTGGCGGATCTCGTCCTGGGTGGTCATCACGAAGGGGCCGTAGGCGACCACTGGCTCGTCGATCGGCGGGCCGGAGAACAGCACCGCGTGCAGCGGCGTCTCTGCGGCGAGCTTGATCGCATCGTCCGGGCCGTCCCCGCCCGAGGGATCGAACCAGGCGACCTGGCCGGCCTCGATCCGCGCGCCCTCGGCCCCGATGCGGCCCGAACCCTCCACGACGTAGACGAAGGCGCGCCAGGAGCCTGGGACCTCCAGATCGCAGGCGGCGCCGCGCGTCCATCCGCACGCTGGCAAGACCCATGGGATGATCGCTGCCGTGCGGCTGGTCGATCTCGCCCTGACGGCCGGCATAGACGGCGATTTCCCAGCCATCGCCGATTGCACGATGTGCACTGTCCGCACGCTGATCGGCGTAGCGCGCCGGCGACATCTTCTTGTCCGCCGGCAGGTTCAGCCACAGCTGCAGGGAATGCACGCCCTGGGGCCCGGGCATCTCGGAATGCAGCACGCCCTTGCCGGCGGTCATCCACTGCACGTCGCCGACGCCCAGCATCCCGTGCGCGCCGGTGTGGTCGCGGTGCTCCAGCGAGCCTTCCAGCACCAGGGTGACGGTCTGCATGCCGCGGTGCGGATGGGTGGGGAAGCCGGCGGGCGGGGCGAACCAGTCTTCGGCCATCATCAGGAAGGGCGAATGGGCGGCGAAGTCCTGTGGCGCGACCACCATGCGGTTGGCGTGGGTCGGGGCGCTGCGTCCTGGCGGCGCGGCGGTCTCGATCCGGGCGACGTGTCTGTCCATGGCGAACTCCCCGAGATGCCTTCCAGCGAATATGGGCGGCCCGCTTGAATTCGCCCAGCCCTTCCAAACCCGCCGCGCCCTGGTAAATATCGCCTCGCAAGCGATCCTGGGAGGACGAGCTCATGGCGGCCAGTGCGGGCGCATACGACTACATCATCGTCGGCGCGGGCAGCGCCGGCTGCGTGCTGGCCAACCGGCTGTCGGCCGATCCCGAAGAACCGCGTGCTGCTGCTGGAAGCCGGCGGCGACGACCGGCCGCTGCATAATCTGAAGCAGGTCTGGTCCAACCTGATGATCCACACGCCGATCGGCTTCGGCACGCACGCTGAACGATCCGAAGGTCAACTGGCTCTACGAGACCGAGAGTCGATCCCGGCTCGCGGCAACCGCTCGCACAAGTGGCCCAAGGGCAAGGTGCTGGGCGGCTCCTCCTCGATCAACGGCCTGCTCTATATCCGCGGCCAGCCGCCGACTACGACGGCTGGCGCCAGATGGGCTGCGAGGGCTGGGGCTATGACGACGTGCTGCCCTACTTCACGCCGCGCGGAGAACCAGGAGCGCGGCGCGAGCGAATACCACGGCGTCGGCGGGCCGCTGGACGTGTCGGACATCACCGAGCAGCATCCGCTGTCCGCGGCCATGATCGAGGCCTGCGTCGAGGCCGGCATCCCGCTATTCGGACGACATCAACGGCGGCGAAGCAGGAAGGCGTCACCTGGTTCCAGATCACCACCAGGAACGGCCAGCGCAGCTCGACCGCCGTCGGCTATCTGCACCCGGCGATGAAGCGGCCGAACCTGACCGTGGAGACCGAGGCGCAGACCACCCGCGTCCTGTTCGAGGGCAAGCGCGCCGTCGGCGTCGAGTTCATGCAGAAGGGCGAGAAGCGCACCGCCACGACGACGGCCGGGGGCGAGGTGATCCTGGCGGCCGGCGCGGTGGCCTCGCCGCAGATTCTGGAGGTCTCCGGCATCGGCCCGGGCGCGGTGCTGAAGAAGCACGGGATCAAGGTGATCAAGGACCTGAAGGGCGTCGGCGAGAACCTGCAGGACCACTACATGATCGGCTGCCAATGGCGGCTGAAGCCCGACTGCGTGTCGGTCAACGAGCTGTCGCGCGGGCCGCGGCTGGTCGGCGAGATCCTGAAGTACCTGGCTGGCGCGCAAGGGCCTGCTCACCTTCGCGGTGGCCCACGCGGTGGCCTTCACCAAGTCCCGCGCCGGACCTGGCCGACCCGGACATCCAGCTGCACATGATGGCGGCCAGCATGGACCTGGAGGTGCTGGCCAAGACCCAGGGCCTGCAGCTTGAGAAGCAGCCGGGCATGACGCTCAACCCCTGCCAGGTGCGCCCGGAATCGCGCGGTCACATCCACATCAAGAGCCCGGACGCCACGGTCTATCCGTCGATCCTGCCCAACTACATGTCCGACCCGCTCGATCAGGAGGCTGATCGTCGCCAGCCTGAAGCTGTGCCGCAAGATCATGACCCAGCCGGCCGATGACCGAGTATCTGGAGCAGGTCGGCGATCCGTTCGGCGACACCGACGAGTCCATGCTCGGCTACGCCAGCGTGGCCGGCGCGACGCTCTATCACGCGGTGGGCACCTGCAAGATGGGTCACGACCCCATGGCCGTGGTCGATCCGCAGCTGCGGGTGATCGGCGTCGAGGGCCTGCGCGTGGTGGACGCCTCGATCATGCCGAAGATCGCGTCCGGCAACACCAACGCGCCCGACCATCATGATCGCCGAAAAGGCGTCCGACATGATCCTCGGCAAGGCGGCCCTTTCCGCCGCCGCCTGACCGGCGGGGAGGGGACGCGTCCGGTTTCAATGGAGCTGGGCGCCCGTTCCTGGCATTAGGGGGGGCATGACCGCATTCGACCTCGCGGCCGTGTTCCTCGCCGTCATCGGCGTGGTCGGCTGGCTGAACGTCCGCTACATGCGGCTGCCCAACGCCACGGTGATGGTGCTCGCGGGCCTGCTGGCCGCCGGGCTGCTCTTGGCCCTGCGCGTGGTTCTGCCGGGCGACAAGGCGATCGGCGGTCTGATCGAGGAAATCCGCAACCTGGATTTCCCCCGCACCGTGCTCGGCTACATGCTGGCCTTCCTGCTGTTCGCCGGGGCCATGCAGGTGGACATGGCCGAGCTGAAGCGGCGCGCGGGCTCGGTGTGGACCCTGGCGACGCTGGGGGTGCTGACCTCCACGGCGATCGTGGGCTCGGGCCTGTGGTTCGCGGCCAGGCTGCTCGGCCTGCCGCTGACCCTGCCCTGGGCGCTGGTGTTCGGCTCGTTGATCAGCCCGACCGACCCCATCGCCGTTCTGGCCGCCGTGCGTCACGGCAAGCTCTCCAAGCGTGTCGAGGCGATCTTGCAGGGCGAGGCGCTGTTCAACGACGGCTTCGGCATCGTGGTGTTCACCGCGGCCGTGGCCATCGCGTCCGGCGGCCACGATGTCAGCCCGCTCACCACCATCTTCGAGGTGGCGATCGAGGCGGGCGGCGGCTTCGCCATCGGCCTGGTGCTGGGCACGGTGGTGATCCGCGCCATGCGGGCGATCGACGAATACGCGGTGGAGGTGGCCCTGTCCCTGGCCCTGGCCACCGGCGCCTACGCCCTGGCCCAGGCGCTGCACGTCTCGGGGCCCATCGCGGTGGTGGTGGCTGGCCTGATGATCGGCGACCGGGCCGCCAAGAGCGCCATGAGCGAGGCCACCCAGACCTATGTGCGCGGGTTCTGGACCCTGATCGACGAGATCCTCAACGCCCTGCTGTTCCTGCTGCTCGGCCTGGAGGTGATCATCATCCCCTTCGAGCCGCGCGCGGCGGGGCTGTGGGCGGTGGGGATCGTGCTGGTGCTGCTCGCGCGCTTCGCGGTGGTGCTGCCGTGGGGCGCCATTTCCACATCCGCGAGAAAGAGCAGGGGGTGAGCACCCTGCTCGCCTGGGGCGGGCTGCACGGCGCCCTGTCGCTGGCCCTGGCCCTGAGCCTGCCCAAGGAAGGGCCGCGCGAGCTGATCCTGTCGGTCACCTTCGCGGTGGTGATGTTCTCGGTGGTGGTCCAGGGCATGACGTTCGCCCCGCTGAGCGTCCGCATCGACAAGCGCAAGCACAAGAGCTGGCCCTGGCCGCTGAACGGCCGTCGCTGAGAGGGGAACGGAGGCATCCGCCGCGCTTGCTCTTGGAGCCGACCCGCCGCGACGCGGACGGCGCAGGCTTCTTGCGCATGCGGGCGCGCGCGGGCGGCGCGACGCTTTCTGCGCTCCGCCTCGGCTCTGGCGAGCGCCTTGCTGGAGATCTCGGGCGGCTCTCAGGCACTTGGCGTGCAGAACCATCAGTTCGGTGTCTGGGGTCAGGGTCTCTTCGCGCGAATGCCGATGAACTCGTTTTCGGCGTCAAGCACGCGGATCAATCGTCCAGCTTGGTCTGCAACGCCGCCCCGTCGCGGTTCTGAGTGTTCTGGATCAGGAACACCATCAGGAAGGTGATGATCGTGGTGCCGGTGTTGATGACCAGCTGCCAGGTCTCAGAGAAGTGGAACACCGCCGCCGGACACGGCCCAGACCACGATGGCCAGGACGCAGATCAGGAACGCGAGGGGGATCTTCCTGTCGCCTTTGCCGCGGCGTTGGCGAACTGAGCGAACAACTTTTCGATGGGGGGACCTGGCCTCGGGTGCATCAGCCTTGCATCGCAGCCGCGGCCGTATAGACGTTGCTCGGCCTTACGGGGCGACCGGCTGGGGCTCTGCCTGGCCCCATAGTCGGCCATCAGCCGCTTGTTTTCCCGCTACCATCTTTTCGTCCTCCCGGCCGCACTGGGCGGGCCGCGTCCAAGTAGATGGTGGTGCCGCCGGACAGGATCGAACTGTCGACCTCAGCCTTACCAAGGATGCGCTCTACCACTGAGCTACGGCGGCCTTGGAGAGAAGAGGGGCCTTCTAGCGGGGCATCTCGCCCGGGTGAAGGGCAAATGCGCTTGACGATCGTTCTCGCGCGGACGAGGGGACGGCCATGGCCGAGAATTCCGATCCTCAAGGGCCCGGCTCCAAGCGCCCCGACGCCGGCAAGGACGGCCCGGGCGGCCGCGAGGCGCGCCTTGCCCAAGCACTGCGCACCAACCTGCGCCGGCGAAAGCACGCGGCGCGAACCGCGCCCGAAATCGCCCGATCCGTCCACATCCGAATGACGCTTTGGCGTCCTCGCCCCTTGCATCGGAGGGGGCCGAAGGCTCAGATGAAGACCGCGCGCCCGCGCTCCCGTGGGCGAAAGAGGGGCCTTGATGGATAAGATCGTCATCCGGGGCGGCGCGCGGCTGGAAGGAATCATCCCGATCTCGGGCGCCAAGAACTCCGCCATCAAGCTGATGGCCGCGAGCCTGCTGACCGACGAGCCGCTGCGGCTGACCAACATGCCGCGCCTGGCCGACACCCGGTTCCTGGGCCAGCTGCTGCGCCGGCTGGGCGCGCAGGTCGACGAGTGCGACGACGGTCCGACGGCCCGGAGACCGTGCTGCACACGCCGGAGATCGCCACGCGCCTTCGCGCCCTATGACCTGGTGCGCCAGATGCGCGCCTCCTTCAACGTGCTGGGACCGCTGATGGCGCGCACCGGCCACGCCAAGGTCTCCCTGCCCGGCGGCTGCGCCATCGGCGCCCGGCCGGTGGACCTGCACCTCAAGGCGCTGGAGGCGATGGGCGCGCACATCGACCTGCACGAAGGCTATGTCTACGCCCAGGCGCCGCGCGGGCTGAAGGGCGCGCGCATCGATTTTCCCTTCGTCTCGGTCGGGGCGACCGAACATGCGATGCTGGCCGCCGTGCTGGCGCAGGGCGAGACCGTGCTGAGAACGCCGCCTGCGAGCCGGAGATCGTCGATCTGGCGCGATGCCTGATCGCCATGGGCGCGAAGGTCGAAGGGCGCCGGGACCGCCGACCATCCGCATCCAGGGCGTCGACAAGCCTGACGGGGCCAGCCACGCCGTGGTCGCCGACCGGATCGAGGCGGGCACCTACGCCATGGCCGCGGCCATGGCCGGCGGGGAGGTGCGCCTGACAGGGCGCGCGCGCGGATTCATGGGGGCGCTGCTGCCAAGATGGAGGAGGCCGGCGTGAGGTGGAGCGCACGAACGACGGCGTCACGGTTCGGCGCAACGGCGCGCGGCTGAAGGCCGTGGATATCGAGACCGAGCCGTTTCCCGGGTTCGCCACAGACCTGCAGGCCCAGTTCATGGCCCTGATGACCACTCGCCGAGGGCGACAGCACGATCAGCGAGACCATCTTCGAGAACCGCTTCATGCACGTGCCCGAACTGAACCGGCTGGGCGCGGACATCACGGTGCACGGCGGCGAGGCGATGGTGCGGGGCGTCGACAGCTGGCAGGGCGCCGAGGTGATGGCGACCGACCTGCGCGCCTCGGTCAGCCTGGTGATCGCCGGGCCTGGCCGCGCGAGGGCGAGACCATGGTCAACCGCGTCTACCACCTGGACAGAGGCTTCGAGCGGCTGGAGGAGAAGCTGGCCGCCTGCGGCGCGGACATCGCGCCGGGTGAAGGATTCGGGAGGCGAGGCTAGAGCCGACGTCCCGGTACGAGTCCGCCCCCTGCGCCTGTTGGCCGAGGACGCGGAGGACCTGGAGGTGATCTCCGCGGCCCTGCAGGACGCCGTGGCCAAGGTCGGCGACATCAATTTCGAGCCCGCCGCGCGGCGGCTGACCATCGCGCTTCAACCGCTACCGCTGGGAAGCCGGCGACGGGCGCAAGGTCGGTGAGCGCGTGCGCGCCGGGCTGCAGCTCGGCGGGGTGCTGTCGGTGAAGGCGCGGCGGCTGAAGCGCGAGCCCAAGGACGCGGTGGTCGAGCTGCTGGCTGTGGAGTTCAAACGCGGCGAGGCGCCGGGCGGCGACGGTGATCCTCAGCTTCGCCGGCGGGGCGGACATGAGCATCGAGGTGGAGTGCCTGGACGCCGTGCTGGCCGACATTTCCGCGCCCTGGCGACCCGCCGCACGCCCAGCCACGACGCGGGTTGATCGCGCCCGCCCCTTGAGTTTGCGCGCGGAAAGGGGATGTAAGCGTCATGCGACGCTTCGACGCCTCCTCCGCCGACTTCGACTCCGACTTCCGCGCCTTCCTGGACGAACGCCGCGGCTCGCCCGCCGACGTGGACGCCACGGTGGCCGAGATCATCGCGGCGGTGAAGGCCGAGGGCCTGGCGGCCCTGCTGCGCTACGCCGCAACGCTTCGACGGCGCAGCGCTCGACGAAGCCTCCATCCGGGTCAGCGCCGAGGAGATCGCCGAGGGCGCCGCGCAGTGTCCGGCGCCAGGTGCGCGAGGCGCTGGAGTTCGCCGCCGGCCGCATCGGCGCCTATCACCGCCGCCAGAAGCCCGCCGACGCGCGCTGGAGCGACGACGCGGGCGTGGAGCTGGGCTGGCGCTGGACGCCGCTGGACTCCGTGGGGATCTATGTGCCGGGCGGACGGGCGGCCTATCCGTCCAGCCTGCTGATGAACGCCGTGCCGGCCGCCGTGGCGGGGGTGGGGCGCATCGCCATGGTGACGCCGCCGGGCCGGCTGGAGCCCGCCGTGCTGGCCGCCGCCCAGATCGCGGGCGTCACCGAGATCTGGCGCGTGGGCGGCGCCCAGGCGGTGGCGGCGCTGGCCTATGGCGCCGGGCCGATCGCGCCGGTGGACAAGATCGTCGGCCCCGGCAACGCCTATGTCTCGGCGGCCAAGCGGCGGGTCTATGGCGTGGTGGGGATCGATTCCCTGGCCGGCCCGTCCGAGATCGTGGTGGTGGCCGACGCGAAGAACGATCCGGACTGGATCGCCGCGGACCTGCTCTCCCAGGCCGAACACGACCCGGACGCCCAGTCGATCCTGATCGCCGACGATCGCCGCCTTCGCCGAGGCCGTGGAGCGCGTCGGTCGAGCGCCAGCTGCAGCAGCTCGCCACCGCCGAGACCGCCGCCGCCTCCTGGCGCGACCACGGGGCGGTGGTGCTGGCGCCGCTCGACGACGCGCCGGCCCTGGTCGACCTGATCGCGCCCGAGCACGTGGAGCTGGCGATCGAGGCGCCCGAGGCCATGGCCGCGCGCATCCGCCACGCCGGGGCGATCTTCATCGGCCGGCTGACCCCCGAGGCGGTCGGCGACTATGTGGCCGGCTCCAACCACGTGCTGCCGACCAGCCGCGCGGCGCGGTTCTCGTCGGGGCTGTCGATCTACGACTTCCTCAAGCGCACCTCGCTGGTGCGCTGCGACGAGGCGGCCTTCGCCCGGCTCGGCCCGGCGACCGTGACCTTGGCCGAGGCCGAGGGGCTGCCCGCCCACGCCCGTTCGGCGGCGATCAGGCTGAACGCGTGACTGACGCCGCCCCGACCAACCAGAAGATCGGCGCGGTGGAGATCGACCCGGTCTCCCTGGCGCCGGCCTCGCCCACGCAGGAGCGCGAGCGCCAGACGGCGATCTCCGACCTTCTGCGCGCCAACGTCTTCGAGCCGGAGGGCGCGCCGGGCGGGCCCTACACCGTGACGCCTGGCGCTGATCGAGGACCGGCTGGCGCTGGATATCGACGGGCGGCGGCTACGCCAAGCGTCACCTGCTGTCGCTGTCGCCCTTCCGGCGGATCGTGCGCGACTACAACGACATCTGCTCCAGCTATCAGGACGCCCTGCACGATGCGCCGCCCGGGCGGGTGGAGGCCATCGACATGGCCCGCCGCGGCCTGCACAACGACGGCGCGGCGCTGCTGGTCGAGCGGCTGGACGGCAAGGCGAAGACCGATCTGGCCACGGCGCGGCGCCTGTTCACCCTGCTGTGCGCCCTGCACTGGCGCGGATAGGTCGTCGCCATCGACCTGGGGCGGGTCATGGGAGTATATAGCCGCCGCAACGGCTCGCGGATCGACTCATCCGGGCGCGAGCCGTCTTGTTTGCCGAATACCTATCGAGAGGCCGTATGGCGAAAGAAGAGCTACTGGAGTTTCCGGGCACGGTCAGCGAGCTGCTGCCCAACGCCACCTTCCGCGTGAAGCTCGAGAACGAGCACGAGATCATCGCCCACACCGCCGGCAAGATGCGCAAGAACCGCATCCGCGTGCTGGCCGGCGACAAGGTCCTGGTGGAGATGACTCCCTACGACCTGACCAAGGGCCGCATCACCTATCGCTTCAAGTGAGCGGCTGAAGGCCGGTCCCCCGGCGGGCCGGGACCCCGCCATGGGCGATTCCAAACACCTTCTCATTCTCGCCAGCGCCAGCCCCCGGCGCCTGGAGCTGCTCGCCCAGGTCGGACTGACGCCTGACCGCGTGGCGCCGGCCGAGATCGACGAAAGCCCCCAGAAGGACGAGACGCCCCGCCGGCTGGCCCTGAGGCTCGCCTGCGAGAAGGCCGCCGCGGTGTCCAGCCAAGACGGCTTCGTGCTGGCCGCGGACACGGTGGTGGCGCTGGGCCGGCGCGTGCTCGGCAAGGCGGAGACGCCGCAGGAGGCGCGGCGGTTCCTCGAACTCCTGTCCGGCCGCGCGCACCGGGTGCTGACCGGCGTGTGCGTCATCGCGCCGGACGGACGCCGCGCCAGCCGCATCGGCGAGGCGCGGGTGCGCTTCAAGCGCCTGACCGACGCGCGAGATCGACGGCTATCTCGACAGCGGCGAGTGGCGCGACAAGGCCGGCGCCTACGCCATCCAGGGCCGGGCGGGCGGCTTGGTCATCGACATGTCCGGCTCCTACAGCGCCGTGGTGGGACTGCCGCTGTATGAAACCCTCGCCCTCTTGGAGGGCGTGGGGTTCCGGCGCGCCACGAAGAGAGAGGCATGAGCGGCCGGCGACTCTATCTGGACACCTGCCCCGGCGAGGCGAGGGGCGTGGTCACCCTGGACGGCCTGCCCGAGCGCCTGATCATCGAACGGGACGGCGAGCCGCCGCGCGCGCGGCTGGGCGAACGGCGCGCCGGACGGGTGCGCGAAATCGCCCGGGCGGCGGGGATCGCCTACGTCGACCTCGGCTGCGAGCCCAGGGGCGCGCTCAATCTGTCCGGCCGGGCGGCGAACCTGACCCAGGGCGAGGCGGTGGAGGTGGAGGTCTCCGCCGAGGCGCGCGCCGACAAGGGCCCCGCCTTGCGCCTGGTCGGCCAGGCGGCGGGCGAGCCGCGGCTGCTCGACGCCCGGCCCCTCGCTGGAGGAGCGCCTGCTCGCCGCCGCGCCGGATGCGCGGATCGAGGGCGGGGACGCGGCGCGCGAGGCGGCCGACCTGGCCGAGGAGGCGGCGCTCGATCCCCTCTGCCGGCTGGCGGGCGGTCTGATGCTGAGCGTCGAGCCCACGCGGGCGCTGGTCGCGGTGGACGTGGACCGGGGCGCCTTCACGGGCAAGGCGCTGGCGGCGAACCTTCAGGCCATCGCCCACGCCGCGCGGCTGCTGCGGCTGAAGGGGCTGGGCGGGAACGATCGCCATCGACCTGATCGGCTTTCCCAAGGAGGGCGCGGCGCTTCGCGAGGCGGCGATGCGCGCCTTCGCCGCCGACCAGCCGGGGGTGAGCGTGCTGGCGCCCAGCCGGCTGGGCCTGTTGCAGATCGCCAAGCCCTGGCGCGAGCGGCCGATCGCCGAATCACTGGTCGGGTCCGGACGGGCGGCCAACGGCGCGCGCCCTGGCCCAGCGGCTGGTGCGGGCGCTGGAGCGGGAAGGGCGGGCCGACCCGGGCGCGCGGCTTGTGGCCGTCTGCGCGCCGGAGGTCGGCCGCGGCGCTCACGCCCTGGCCGCGCAGCTCGGGCCGCGCTTCGAGGTCGGCGCCGAGGTTGGCCGCGACGCCCTGAACGCCGATATCAGGAGGCGATGACCATGAGCGCCTGCCCGATCTGCCAGCAGCCGGCCGTGCCCGAGTACCGGCCCTTCTGTTCCAAGCGCTGTTCGCCATGGTGGACCTGCAGCGTTGGCTGACGGGCGCCTACGCCGTTCCGGCCTATGAAGACGACGAGGAAGACGAGAGCCCGCCCGAGGGCTCCGCCGGTTCTGGACAGCCCGATGGGGGTCCCTTATAGACCGCGCCTCTCCGGAACGCCGGACGAGGGCGCGCCTGGGTAGCTCAGTTGGTAGAGCAGCGGATTGAAAATCCGCGTGTCGGTGGTTCGAATCCGCCCCCAGGCACCATGCCCCCCGCCGCGAGGCGTCCCTCGAACCCGCGTTCGAGGCGTCGAACTCAGCCGCGATACGGCTTCTCGACGAGCGCAGACATCCTTTCGCCGACGGCCCCATTTCGCACCTATTCGCTATATTGCAGAGCAGCATAGAATTCGTGTTGAGCGCGAAAAAGGAACGCGCGATCATTTGGTTCAATTTGTGCAATGCAGCATTATCTAGCTTAACGCGATCATCGGCGCGCAGTGCTTCGAAATCATGACACTTGACGATGCGGGCAGGGGTTGCCAAAGGAGCCGGGCCGCACGTCTCCATGGCGGACCGGATCGGGTCCGCATTGTCAGGGGCGCGGTCGCGGACGCGCCTACGACGTGCAAAGACTGACCGCGACCCGGCGGGCTGTGCACGACGGGTCGGGTGCAGCGACCACCGTTTGACGGACGATCGGATTTCCGTTCGTGTGCCGGACAAAGTACAATCAGGGACGACGCTCGCGCGTCGGCGACCCCCGGCCCAAACGCGCTACACCAATCAGGAACTGGCGACAGATGTTCGACTCCTTCAGAAAAGCTCCTTTCATCGCCCTGCTCGGCGCCGTTGCGCTGATGGCGAGCGCGCCGGCCATGGCCCAGACCGCGGCCCCGCGACGCGTCCGCGGCCCCTGGCGGCCTCCGACGCGGCGTCCGGCGATGCGAGCCGCCACTGCGGCGCCGCCGCCGAACCCATCACCATCAAGAACGCCGGCAAGCTGACGCCGATCACGATGTTCCTGGACGCGCGAACCGGTCGTGAAGGTCGTGATGGTGGGCCTGCTGCTCGCCTCGGTCCTCTCCTGGACCCTGCTGGTCACCAAGCTCTTTGAGTTCGGCTCCCTGAACCGCACCTCCGACCGCTTCCTGGAAGCCTTCCGCAGCGCCCGCTCGATCGCGGACATGGGCCGGATCGCTTCTTCCGAAGACTTCGAGGGCAACCCGATGGCCGACATGGCCGCCTCGGCCGCCCAGGAAGTGGAGCTGTCCCGTCAGGCGGGGCTGCAGGTCGGCGGCTCGCACCGCGACTCGACCATCCTGCGCGCCTCAAGCCGCGGTGAACGCCGTCCAGGCCAGCTTGGCCCGGCGCCTGTCCAGCGGCATGCAGTTCCTCGCGTCGGTGGGCTCCAACGCTCCCTTCATCGGCCTGTTCGGCACGGTGTACGGGATCATGCACTCCTTCATCGGCATCGCGAACACCAACACCACCAACCTGGCGGTCGTGGCCCCCGGCATCGCCGAGGCGCTGCTGGCCACCGGCATCGGTCTGTTCGCGGCTATCCCGGCGGTGATCTTCTACAACTACTTCCAGACGCGGATTTCCGCCTTCGGGAGCCGCTCGGAAGGTTTCGTCGCCGAACTGATGAACGCCATTTCCCGCCAGCTCGACAGAGGGGCGTAATCTAGATGGCTGCCAAGCTTTCGGGTCCGGGGCGGCGAATCCCGGTTTGACGTCGAGCAGAAAGCGGACATCAACGTCACCCCTTTCGTCGACGTCATGCTGGTTCTGCTGATCATCTTCATGGTGGCGGCGCCCCTGGCGACCGTGAACGTCAAGGTCGATCTGCCTCCGGCGGTCACCAAGCCGACGACGAGCCCGCCCAAACCCGTCTACATCTCGATCCAGCGGAACGGCCGGATCTACGTCATGGACTACAAGACCGACCTCGGCTCGCTGGGCGACGACATCCGCAAGCAGCTCGTTGGCAAGCGCGACCCCACCAAGGAGCGCATCTACATCCGGGCCGACCAGGACACGCAGTACGGCGACTTCATGGACGTCATGAACACGCTGCAGGACAACGGCTATTACAGCGTGGCGCTGATCGGCATCGATCAGAACCGCGGCAAGGGAGGCGGGCTAGCGTAAAAATGGCCGAAGCTCAGAGCACCCATCATTACGACCCGCTGACCGCGGACGGCTCCGGCAGGAAGAAGAACCGGTTCGGCATTGCGCTCGGCGTTGCGCTCGTGCTGCACCTGGTCGTCGGCTTCTACGTCTGGAAGGTGAAGTTCGAGCCCAAGTTCAAGGAGTACTCGGACACCGCGACGAAGGTGGAGTTGGTGAAGCCGCCTCCTCCGCCGCCGCCGCCGCCTCCCCCGCCGCCGCCGCCGAAGAACCTGCCGCCGCCGCCGCCGCCGCCGCCGATGACTCCGCACATCGCGCCGGCTCCGCCGATCGACGTGCCGGCGCCTCCGCCGCTGGTGGTTCCGCCGCCGCCGCCTCCGCCGCCTCCGCGCGCCGCCGTGATCACCAATCCGGACTGGCAGCGGTTGCCCAACGGGGACGACATGGCGCGCTACTATCCGTCGCGGGCCCAAAGCCTGAACAAGTCGGGTAAGGCGACCATCTCCTGCGAGGTGACCTCCAAGGGCACGCTCACCAACTGTTCGGTGGTCGACGAGACGCCTTCGGACTACGGCTTCGGCGAAGCGGCTCTGAAGCTGTCACGCCTGTTCCGGATGCGTCCAAAGACTGAGGACGGCCGGCCGGTCGAAGGCGGTACGGTTCGGATCCCGATCAAGTTCACCCTCGCGGGCTGACGGATCGGATCATCCGACGAAGACATCAAGGCCCCGGGGTTCGCGCTCCGGGGCCTTTTTCTTGTCTGGCGATCGAGCTTGTCTAGCGGGCCGCGCTCAGGGCGCGGCGCATGCCGGCGGCGAGGTCGCCCAGGGCGGGGCCGATCAGGGCCCAGGGCTCGACCAGATAGCGGAACATCAGCCGCCGCGGCTCGGCGGCCAGGCGGAACAGCCACTCCAGCCCGACCCGGCCGGTCCATCGCGGCGGCGTTGGGATTGCTCCGGCCTCGTAGTCGAACGCCGCGCCCACGGGCATGGCGACGCCGCAGGTCAGGGCGTCGAGGTTGGCCGCCAGCCAGGCTTCCTGGCGCGGCATCCCCATGCCGACCAGCAGCACGTGGGGCTTGAAGGCGTTGATGGCGGCGACGATCTCGGCGTTCTGCGGGCCGCCCATGTCGAAGAAGCCGTCCCGTACGGCGATGCTCTGGCCCGGCCAGCGCGCGTCCACGGCCTCGGCCCCGCGCTGGGCCACCCCGGGCGCGCCGCCCAGGTAGAACACCCGCCAGCGCCGCTCGCCCGCCCGCCGCCAGAAATCCTCGCGCCAGTCCAGATAGGTGCAGCGATGCGCCCGGCTGATCGGCAGGCCAAGCAGCCGCGCCCACAGGATCATCGGGGTGGAGTCCGCCTCGATCAGGTCCGCGCGGGCGTAGAAGCCGCGCATGTCCGCCGAGCGTCGGTACAGATACAGGCTGTGCAGATTGTGGTTGGCGATCAGGGCTCGCCGGCCCGGCCGCGCGTTGCTGTCCACGAAGTCCAGGACCTCGCGCGGGGTGACGACGTCCACCGCTCCGCCCAGGACGCTGATCCGGGGCGCCGAAAGCTTGGGCGATCTGAGAGCCTCTCCGTCCATCGCACTAGCCTGACACGGTCGGGTTAAGCGCGCATTTCACCTGCCGCGCGTCGGGGCTGGGCGTTGCACGCGGCGCTCACTATGCTCGCGCCGGGATGGATCAGGCGGCGGGATTCAAGGTTGAGCATCGCGACGGCGCGCCCGTTGCAGTGCTGGTGGGGGACTGGACCTCCATCGGCATGCGCGGCGCCGAGCGCGACCTGCTGGCCGCGGGCGAGGCGGAGCCGCAGCTGTGCCTCGACATCCGCGGGGTCGGGCGCTGCGACACCGCCGGCGCCTATGAGATCCTGGAGGCGGCGCGCGGGCGCATCCCCCGCGACCAGATCGCCGCCCGCCCCGAGATCGCTCGCCTGCTGGAGCTGGTGCAACGGGCCACGGAGGCGGAGCCCACGCCGGCCCCGCGCAGCCAGCCCGTCATCGAGATGCTCGCGCGCCTGGGCGAGGGCGTGATCAACGTCGGCTACGACTTCTGGGACACCATGGCGTTCAATGGCCGGCTGATCACCGTGACCATCCGCACGCTCCTCAATCCACGCCGCATCCGCTGGGCGCCGCTGGTCAGCCTGGCCGAGCGGGCGGGCCTGGACGCCCTGCCGATCGTGGCGGTGACCACCTTCTTCATCGGCGCGGTGGTCGGGCTGATCGGCGCCAACCAGCTCACCCGCTTCGGCGCCCAGGTGTTCGCGGTGGAGCTGATCGGCATCTCGGTGCTGCGCGAGTTCGGCATCATCATCACCTCGGTGCTCCTGGCCGGGCGGTCGGCCTCCAGCTTCGCGGCCGAGATCGGCGCGATGAAGATGAACCAGGAAATCGACGCCATGCAGGTGATGGGCGTCGACCCGTTCGAGGCCCTGGTGCTGCCGAGGTTCCTGGCGCTGCTGCTCACCATCCCGCTGTTGACCTTCATCGCGGTCCTGGCCGGGCTGATGGGCGGGATGCTGGTGACCTGGCTGGCGCTCGACCTCAGCCCGACCTTCTTCATCCAGCGGCTGTCGCAGACCGTCAGCATCACCCAATTCTGGGTCGGGATGAGCAAGGCGCCGGTGATGGCCATCGTCATCGCCGCGATCGGCTGCCGCCAGGGCATGGAAGTGGGCGGGGACGTGGAGTCGCTCGGCCGGCGCGTGACCGCCGCGGTGGTGCACGCGATCTTCTCGATCATCTTCCTCGATGCGGTGTTCGCCCTGATCTACATGGAGCTCGACATATGAGCGGCGCGCCTCAGACCGACGGGAGAGGCTCCGCTGATCGAGGTCGAAGGCCTGGTCTCACGCTTCGGCGACTATGTCGTGCACGACAACCTGAACCTGACGGTCCGCCGCGGCGAGGTGCTCGGCCTGGTCGGGGGCTCCGGCGCGGGCAAGTCGGTGCTGTTGCGCACCCTGATCGGCCTGAAGCGGCCGGACGGCGGGCGCGTGGAGGTGTTCGGCGAGGAGGTGCACGAAATCTCGGACCGGCGTTTGCAGGCGATCGAACAACGCTGGGGCGTGCTGTTCCAATCCGGGGCCCTGTTCACCAATCTGACCGTTCGCGACAATGTGGCCGCGCCGATGCACGAGTACGCCAAGCTGTCCAACCGGACGATCAACGAACTGGCCGATCTGAAGATCGCGCTCACCGGCCTGCCCGCGGGGACCGGGGCGCTGAAGCCTTCGGAGCTGTCCGGCGGCATGGTCAAGCGGGCCGGCCTGGCGCGGGCGCTGGCGCTCGATCCGGAGCTGCTGTTCCTTGACGAACCGACCTCGGGCCTGGACCCGATCGGCGCCGGGGCGTTCGACGAGCTGATCGTGGACCTGTCCAAGAGTCTTGGGCCTGACCGTGTTCATGATCACCCACGACCTCGATTCCGTGTACACAATCTGCGATCGCGTTGCGGTGATCGCCGACAAGCGTGTGGTGGCCGTGGCGCCCGCGCGTGAGCTTGAGCATTCCGAGCATCCGTGGATCCGGGAGTACTTCCTCGGGCCGCGCGGCCGGTCTGCTTCCGGAAGGGGACGGGGCTGATGGAAAGGCGCGCCAACTACGCGCTCGTGGGCGTCGTGACCCTCGGCCTGTTCGTGGGCCTGATGGCGTTCGTCGTCTGGCTGGCGGGCTTCTCGTTCAACAAGGACTACGACATCTACGACGTGCTGTTCATCGGCCCGGTGCGCGGCATTTCCGAAGGCGGCGAGGTCCACTTCAACGGCATCAAGGTGGGCGAGGTCACCAAGCTCGCCCTGGATCCCGTGGACCCGAACCACGTGATCGCCCGCGTAAGGCTGACGGCCGGGGTGCCGGTGCGGGTCGACTCGCTACGCCGTGCTGGAGGCGCAGGGCATCACCGGCGTGAACTACATCCAGATCTCCGGCGGCACGCCGGCCAAGCCCTTGCTCAAGGCCGTCACGCCCAGCGGCAGGGTTCCGGTGATCCACAGCCAGCGCAGCGCGCTCAGCGATCTGTTGGCCGGGGGCGGCGACGTGTTGCAGCGCGCCGTGCAGGCCCTGGATCGCGTCAACAAGCTGCTGTCGGACGAGAACATCGCCTCCGTCACGGGCACGTTGAAGGACATGAAGGCGGTCGGCGACGAACTGGCCGCGCGCAAGGCGATCATCGGCGACGCCCAGAAGGCGCTTCAGGACATCGACAAGGCCGCCCAGGGCCTCACCGAGCTCAGCCAGTCCACCAACGCGCTCATGAAGGGCGACGGCAAGCGGGCGGTGGCGAATGTCGCCGATACGGCCTCGGAGCTGAAGCTCACCGCCCGCCAGCTGCGGGGCATGCTCAACCGGCTGGACGGCCCGACCACCGATTTCGCCCAATCGGGGCTGCCCAAGATCACCGACGCCGTCGGCGACCTTCAGCGCGCCTCGCGGTCGCTGGACGTGCTGGCGAAGGAATTGCAGGCCAGTCCGCAGGGCGTGCTCTCCAAACCCCCAGCCAAGGAAGTGCAGGTGAAGCCGTGAAGCTCAACGGGTCCTTCGCCAAGGCCGCCCTGACCGCGGCCGTCTGTCTGGTGCTGGGCGGCTGCGTCTCGCTGCTGCCCAAGACCAAGCCTGTGCAGCTCTATCGGCTGAGCGCGGTGTCGGCGCCCGCCTCGTCCGAGCAGGCCGCGTCGTCCGCGTCGAGCCTGACCATCGCGCGCGGAAACATCGACTTCGACAGCGCCGCCGCCACCGACCGCATCCTGACCGTGCAGGGGTCCGACGCCGCCTACATCGCCGGCGGGCGATGGGTGTCGCCCGCGCCGGTGCTGTTCCAGGAAGCCCTGATGCGCGCCTTCCAGGCCGATCCGAGCGCGCCGCATCTGGTGGATCGCGGGGGCGTCAGCCGCGCCAATCTGATGCTGAGTCTCGACGTCCAGGCCTTCGAGGCCCGGTATGACCAAGGCCCGGACGCGGCGCCGCAGATCGTGGTCAAGGTCCACGCCGTGCTTCTCAGCCATGACGACGGACACGCGGTCGGCGAGAAGACCTTCACCACCACGGCCCGCGCCGACGACAACCGCATCGGCGCCATCGTCGAGGCCTACAATCAGGCGCTGGGCGCCCTGTTCAAGGACATGATCGGCTGGAGCGGCGGCTTCGCGGCCCAGGTGGCGGCCGCCTCGAGCACGAACTAGCCGGCCGGACGCCGCTGGATCGACCGGCGCGCGCCCATCGCGCGGGCGCCTAGGCCTACATCGTCGATTCCCCGGCCGCATGGGGCGACTCGCGAGCTCTGTCGCGCTAACCAGAACGTCGAGGCCGTCGGCGCGCGCGTCGATGCGCCTGAAACGGGCGTTCATGTTGGCCAGGTCCTTGCCGAACGACACCCTTAGCCGCGCCGCCCAAGGCGCCAGCCGCGCGGGCATCCGCCTGCTCGGACGACTGCTGGGCGAGGTGATCGTCGAGCAGCACGGCCCGCGCGCCTTCCAGCGGGTGGAGGACATCCGCCGCCGGCTGGTGGGCGAGCACCTGGGCGCGGGGCCGGAGGCCGACGCGGCCCTGTCCGAGGGGCTGGTGCGGCTGTCGCTGCAGGACGTGATCGTGCTGATCCGCGCCTTCGCCATCTTCTCCCAGCTCGCCAACGTCGCCGACGACCAGCAGGCCCGTCGCGACGCCAAGCTGGAGGAGGCGCGGGTGCTGCGCCGGCTGGAGGACGAGCCGCTCGATGCGGAGAGCGTCGCCGCCTACCTCGAGAGTGCGGTGCTGTCGCCGGTGATCACAGCCCACCCCACCGAGGTGCGCCGCAAGAGCATCCAGGATCGCGAGGCCGCCATCGCCGCCCTGCTGGACGTCCACGAGCGGCGCGACGCGCGCACGGCCGAGCGGTCGCGCATCGAGAAGGCGCTGAAGGCCGAGATCCGCATCCTGTGGCAGACGCGGATGCTGCGGCCGGCGCGTCTGCTGGTCACCGACGAGATCGACAACGCCCACTCGGTGTTCGTGCGCACCTTCCTGACCCAGGTGCCGGCGCTGAAACGGCGGATCGCCGAGGTGTGCGGCCTGAAGCAGCCCCTGCCGCCGGTGGTGTTGCTGGGCTCATGGGTGGGCGGCGACCGCGACGGCAATCCCTTCGTGACCGCCGAGGCGCTGGACTACGCGGTCACGCGCCAGGCCGCCGCCGCCATCGATCATTATCTGGACGAGCTCAACGCCCTGGCGGGCGAGCTGTCGATGTCCGACGAGCTTGTGAAGACCAGCCCGGCGGTGCGCGCCCTGGCCGCGGAGGGCACGCACGCTTCGCCGCACAAGGCCGACGAGATCTATCGCCAGGCGTTGAGCGCCTGCTACGCGCGGCTGGCGGCGACGCGGACGCGGCTGCTCGGCGCGCCGCCCACGCGTCCGGCGCGGGTGACGGCCGATCCCTATGCGAACCCCGGCGAGCTGGCCGAAGACCTGGAAGCCGTGGCGCGCTCTTTGGAGGACGCCGGCGACGAGGACCTGGCCGGCGGGCGCCTGCTGGACCTGCGTGAGGCGTTGGCCTCCTTCGGCTTCCACCTGGCGGTGATGGACCTGCGCCAGAACTCGGACGTGCATGAGCGGGTGGTGGGCGAGCTGATGTCGTCTGCAGGCGTGGCCGACGCCTATGGGAAGCTGGACGAGCCGTCGCGCGTGGCCCTGCTGGCCCGGGAGCTTCAAAGCCCGCGCCCCCTCAGGAGCCCCTATCGCGACTATTCGGAGGAGACCGCCAAGGAGCTGGCCGTGGGGGCGGCGGCGGCCGGCCTGAAGGCCCGCTTCGGCGACGGGGCCGTGGCCAACCACGTGATCTCCATGACCAAGAGCGTGTCGGACATGCTGGAGGTCGCCGTGCTGCTCAAGGAGTCCGGCCTGTTCACGCCGGGCGAGGACCCGGCCTGCGCTCTGCGCATCGTGCCCCTGTTCGAGACCATCGCGGACCTGCGCGCCGCCTCCGAGGTGATGGGCGCGTGGTTCGACCTGCCGCTGGTGCGCAAGGTGCTGGACGGGCAGGGCGGCCTGCAGGAAGTGATGATCGGCTATTCGGACAGCAACAAGGACGGCGGCTACGTCACCTCCACCTGGGAGATCCGCGCGGCCATCGCCCGGCTGACGGCGCTGGGCCACGCGCGCGGCGTGCGGATGCGGTTCTTCCACGGTCGTGGCGGCGCGGTGGGCCGGGGCGGCGGCTCCAGCTTCGAGGCCATCCAGGCCCTGCCGGCCGACGCGGTGGCCTGCGGCGTGCGGATCACCGAGCAGGGCGAGGTGGTGGCCTCCAAGTACGGCGATCCGGAGATCGGCCTGGCCAATCTGGAGACCTTGGCCGCCGCCGCCCTGCTGGCCAATCTCGCGCCGGAGCCGGACGCGGTGGACGGCGGGGAGGGGGCCGCCCTGATGGACGCCGCTGAGCGCCGAGGCCTTCGCCGCCTATCGCGCCCTGGTCTACGAGACCCCCGGCTTCGAGACCTACTTCCGCCAGTCCACGCCCCTGCCGGAGATCGCCGCCCTGAACATCGGCAGCCGGCCGTCGGCGCGCACCAACTCCAGCCGGATCGAGGATCTGCGCGCGATCCCCTGGGTGTTCAGCTGGTCGCAGGCGCGGGTGATGCTGCCCGGCTGGTACGGCTTCGGCTCGGCGGTGGCGGCCGCGGCGGACGGGGCGGGGGGCATGGCGGCGCTGCAGGCGCTGCACGCCGGCTCGGGCTTCTTCCGCGCGACGGTGGCGAACCTGGAGATGGTGCTGGCCAAGTCCAGCCTGCCGATCGCGCGGCTCTACGCGGACCTGGTGGACGACCGCGACCTCGCCGACGCCGTGTTCGCGCGCATCGCGGCGGAGTGGACCGCCACCCGCGACGCGGTGCTGACCATCACCGGCCAGGACGCCCTGCTCGAACACACCCCGCGCCTGGCGGACTCCATCCGCATGCGCCTGCCCTACATCGAGGCGCTGAACCTCTTGCAGGTAGACCTGTTGCGGCGCCTGCGCGCCGGGGACGCCGAGGAGGACGTGGGCCGCGGCATCCGCATGTCGATCAACGGCGTCTCCGCTGGGCTGCGGAACAGCGGCTAGGGGCAAAGCGCGAAATCGCCGTGGGCCCGCCCTCGTCCTTCGACAGGCTCAGGATGAGGGCTATTGCCACGGCAGTTCAGTAGAAATCCTCATCCTGAGCGTGTCGAAGGACGAGGATTTCGGTCCCGCAGGTTAGCGTGGGCTCAAGCGATCCCGTTCAGGCGCTTGGCGGCGGTCAGGGTGTTGTCGAGCAGGCAGGCGATGGTCATCGGCCCGACGCCGCCCGGCACCGGGGTGATCCAGCCCGCGACCTGCTTGGCCTCGTCGAAGGCCACGTCGCCGACCACGCGGGTCTTGCCCTCGGCGGCCTTGACCGGGTCCTTGGACGGCACGCGGTTGATGCCCACGTCGATCACCGCCGCGCCCGGCTTGATCCAGTCGCCCTTCACCATCTCCGGACGGCCCACGGCGGCTACCAGGATGTCGGCCTCGCGGCAGACGCCGGGCAGGTCGGCGGTGCGCGAGTGGGCGATGGTGATCGTGCAATCAGCCTGGAGGAGAAGCTGAGCCATGGGCTTGCCCATCAGGTTGGAGCGGCCGAGCACCACCGCGCGCTTGCCCTTCAGGTCGCCC
This sequence comes from uncultured Alphaproteobacteria bacterium, assembly GCA_963761065.1. Taxonomy (GTDB): domain Bacteria; phylum Pseudomonadota; class Alphaproteobacteria; order Caulobacterales; family Caulobacteraceae; genus JANWHQ01. Next base: position 180,858 of record CAVXFP010000001.1, read on the forward strand.
AGCGCGTCCTTCAGCATCATCAGGCAGCCAGACGGCGTGCAGGGCACCAGGCCCGGCAAGTTGCTCGCCAGCCGCCCGGCGTTGGTGACGGTGAGGCCGTCCACGTCCTTGTCCGGGCTGATCGCGGCGACGATGACGTCCTGCTTGCAGGTGCGCGGGCACGGGGAACTGGACCAGGATGCCGTGCACCTTCGGGTCGTCGTTCAGCGTCTTGACCAGCTTCAGCAGCTCGGCCTCCGGCACGTCGGCCGGCAGGTGATGGGCGATCGACAGCATGCCGACCTCGGCGGTCTGCTTCTCCTTGCTGGCGACGTAGATCTGGCTGGCCGGGTCCTCGCCCACCAGCACCACGGCCAGGCCGGGCTGCAGCCCGTGGTCGGACTTCAGGCGCGGCGACCTCCTCGGCGATGCGGGCCCGCAGCCCCTCGGCGAACGCCTTGCCGTCGATGATGTGCGCTTCGGCCATCGCCTGATCTCCCTGAAGTGAACGCGGCTGTGCCTAAAGCGCGACGGTCCGCCGATCAAGGCCGGCGAACGAAGGGGACGCGTGTTGCGATCTCGGCGACTGTGCCCGCAGGGACACGCACGCCCATGAAAGGTGTAAGCTCCGCCGATAGGCTTGCCTAGCCGAGTATTCGTAGCAATCCTATTACAGCAACCAGGACGCCGTGATGTCACCCCGCGCGTTCCGGTTCAGAGCACATAAACGCACAGACGAGCGCCGCCTGAAGCGCTCGTTGTTCATGGGAGGAAGCATCCATGCCTTCAAGGAAGTTTTCGCGCGCGTCGGCGCGCTGGGCCGCTGGCGGGTCGATGGTCGTGCTGGTGGCCGCAGCCGCCCTGGCCGCATCGCCCGCCGCGGCGGCCGGTTCCGACAAGGGCACGACCGTGGGCGAGGTGGTGGTGACCGCCCAGTTCCGCGAACAGAGCCTTCAGTCCACGCCGATCGCCATCACTGCGGTCAACGCCCAGATGCTGCAGAGCCGCGGCCAGACCAGCATCGAACAGGTGGCCAACCAAGCGCCCAACGTGACGCTCAAGCCCCAGGGCGCGGCCTTCGGTCCGGCGCTGGGTGCTTCGATCCGCGGCGTCGGCCAGTACGACTTCAACCCGGCCTTGGAGCCTGGCGTCGGCATCTACGTCGACGACGTCTACTATCCGACCCTGACCGGATCGATCCTCGACCTTTTGGACCTGGACCGCGTCGAAATCCTGCGCGGACCGCAGGGCACGCTTGCCGGCCAGAACTCCATCGGCGGCGCCGTGAAGCTCTACTCCAAGAAGCCAACCGGCGACGGGACCGGCTATCTCGAAGCCACCTACGGCGGCCTCAATCACCTTGAGGCGCGCGGCGGCGTCGACTTCGCCCTGGTCCCCGACAAGCTGTTGGTGCGGCTGTCGGCGGTCACCAACCACTATGACGGCTACGTCACCCGCCTGGACTACGCCTGCGCCAATCCGGGCTCGGGTCTGCCGAACATGACGGCCGGGTCCAACTGCGTTCTCGGCCACGAAGGCGGCAAGTCCTACAGCGCCCTGCGCACGGCCGTTCGCTGGCTGGTGAACGACAAGATCGAAGTCAACGTGATGGGCGACTACACCTTCGACAACTCGGAAAACCCGGCGACGACGCTGATCCATACCACGCCGCTGAGCCCGGGCGGCGACGCCCTGACTACCGTCAACGGCGTGCACTACGGCTCGCAGTTCATCCCGGCCAATCCCTTTGTATCCTACGCCAGCTTCAACATGCCGGCGAGCCCCATGGGCCCTCCGTTCAATTCGGCCGCCCTGACGGCGTCGGACACGAGCCTCTACAAGGGCTGGGGTGTGTCCACCACGGTTGACTGGAAGCTGGCGGCCAACCTGGCGCTGAAGTCGATCACCGCCTATCGCGCCTACGTCAGCGACTTCGCCGAAGACAACGACGTGTCGCCCCTGCCCCTGGGCCTGGGGATTGAGCACCTGAGCCACCGGCAGTTCACCCAGGAGCTGCGCCTCAACGGCGGGCTGTTCAACAATGCGGTCGAGTACACCGTGGGCGGCTTCTATCTGTGGGAGAACACTACCTACGCCACCCACCAGGACCTCTGGTACCCGGGGATCGCGCTCGACTTCCTGGGCAACGACCCGGTGATCGCGCACAGCAAGGCCGGGTTCGCCCAGGCCACTTGGCACATCACCGACAAGCTCAACCTGATCGGCGGCATCCGGTACACCGACCAGGACAAGTCCTACCTCTACACGCGGTTGAACCGCGACGGGACGCCCAACGCGGTGCTTGGCGCGCTCAACGGCGACGTGGGCAAGTATTCCGGCTCCCGCTGGGACTATCGGGCCGACCTGTCCTACGATTGGACGCCCAACTTCATGACCTATGCGGAGTTCTCCACGGGCTTCAAGGGCGGCGGGATTAACCCCCGGCCGTTCACCGTGGCCCAGGTCCAGCCGTTTGGTCCGGAAACGCTTGAAGCCTATGAGATCGGCTTCAAGAGCATGATGTTCGACCGCCGGCTGCGGCTGAACGCGGCGGCTTTCTATAACAACTACAACGCCATTCAGCTCGCGTTGTTGAGCTGCCCGCAGTTCGGCGGCCCCGGCCCCTGCGCCTTGCCGGTCAACGCCGGCGACGCTCACGTCAAGGGCGCGGAAGTCGAATTTGAAGCCCATCCGGTGGGAGGGTTGGAGCTTGACGGTTCGGCCAGCTACCTGGATTTTGCCTACATCGGCTCCACCTTGAACGCCAACACCGGCATCCTGCCCGGGATGGTGCACGCCCTATACGCCGAAGTGGAAGTGGAGCTTCGGGGCGCAATACGCCTTCGATCTCGGCGACAAGGGCAGCCTGACGCCGCGCATCGACGGCTCCTACCAGAGCACGCTCTACACCAACGCGTTGAACGGCCCGCTGAACAGGATCAGTCCCTACACCCTGTGGAACGCCCGGCTCACCTATCGGCCCGAGTCCGGCGGCTGGGACGTTTCGGCGGCGATCACCAACCTGACCAACAAGCTCTACTACGTGACCACCTTCGACCTGACCGGCGCGGGCGGCGGCCAGGTGGGCGGGCAGCCGGGCATGCCGCGGGAGTGGTCGGTCACGGTTCGCAAGAGCTTCTGATCGATCTTCCGGGCGGACAGTTCGTCCGGACGAGGCCTTTGGGGGGCCGGCGCGTCGCGCCGGCCCCCTCTTCTTGGCGGCGGCGGGGAACGCGGCGGCGCGCGCTTGCCCGGCGGTCGCGTGACTGTTACATCCCCGCGGACGGCGAGAGCCGAACGCGCCGGCGGGCGGCCAGCCTCCCGGCGCTTTGTCTATTGCCGATAGGAGTGTAGCTCAGCTGGTAGAGCATCGGTCTCCAAAACCGAGGGCCGGGGGTTCGAGTCCCTCCACTCCTGCCACTATCTGAGCGTGGGACGCGTTCGTCCCGAAGACCTTGAGGAGTCCCAAGTCCGCCATGGCCAAGGATCAGGCCCTTCCGCCTCCGACGCGTTCGCGCGCGCCAGGCCAGCGCCAGGCCGGCGAAGTGGCGGCGCGGGCCGAGAGCCACGCCCCCAAACCTCGGTTCAACCTGGTGCAGTTCACCCACGAGGTGCGGGCCGAGGCGCGCAAGATCACCTGGCCCTCGCGCCGGGAGACCTGGGTCACCACCGTCATGGTGATGATCATGGTGCTGATCACGGCGGTGTTCTTTTTCGTGGTGGACCTGAGCCTGAGCTTCGGCGTCACCCAGATCCTCAAACTGGGCGCCTGAGGAAACACAGAGATCATGACCGAAGCGCACGTCGTCCCCGCGGGCAATCCCCACCACAAGTGGTACATCGTCCACGCCTACTCGAACTTCGAGAAGAAGGTGGCCGAGTCCATCCGCGAGCAGGCCAAGGCCCAGGGTCTTGAGGACTGCTTCTCCGACATCCTGGTGCCCACCGAGGACGTGGTGGAGATCCGCCGCGGCCGGAAGATCAATTCCGAGCGGAAATTCTTCCCCGGCTACGTGCTGGTGAAGATGGACCTCACCGACGAGGCCTATCACCTGGTGAAGAACACCCCGAAGGTGACGGGCTTTTTGGGCTCGGGCCTGAAGCCCATGCCGGTCTCCGACAAGGAGGTCTCGCGCATCATCGGCGCCATCGAAGAGGGCGTGGAGCACATCAAGCCCACCATCAGCTTCGAGATCGGCGAGAAGGTGAAAGTCACCGACGGCCCGTTCGCCAGCTTCGAGGGCGCTGTGGCCAGCGTCGACGAGGACCGCGCCCGCCTGCGCGTCGACGTGGTGATCTTCGGCCGCGCCACCCCGGTGGAGCTGGAATACACCCAGGTGGAAAAGATCAGCTGAGCTTTGCGTGGTTCGAGACGCGATCCCGATGGATCGCTCCTCACCATGACGACGGTCGGGGCTGTCTGCTGAATTCGTCATCCTGAGGAGCCGTCCGCAAGGACGGCGTCTCGAAGGACGCATGGCGTTGCCCCACCGGCCGCTTCCTGCTAGACGCCGCGCTCCCGCGGGCTTCGGCTCGCGTGGATCAAATCCGTGGGAGGGGCTGCCCGCACCACGGCCTCATAGGCGCCTTTAGCTAGGCGTCGCCTATAGGAGACAGCCAATGGCCAAGAAGATCTTGGGCTATATCAAGCTGCAGGTGCCCGCGGGCGCCGCCACGCCTTCGCCGCCCATCGGGCCGGCGCTCGGCCAGCGCGGCGTCAACATCATGGGCTTCTGCAAGGAATTCAACGCCCGCACCGAGAGCCAGGAGAAGGGCACCCCCCTGCCGACGGTGATCACCGTCTATCAGGACAAGTCGTTCAGCTTCGTCACCAAGACGCCGCCGGCGAGCTTCTATCTGAAGCAGGCGCTGGGCCTGAAGAGCGGCTCCAAGCTGCCCGGTCGCGAGACCGCCGGCGAGATCACCCGCACCCAGCTGCGCGAGATCGCCCAGAAGAAGATGAAGGACCTGAACGCCAACGATATCGAGGCCGCGGCCAAGATCATCGAAGGCTCGGCCCGCGCCATGGGCCTGTCCGTGGTGGAGAGCTGAACATGGCCAAGCAACCCAAGCGCATCAAAGCCTGGACCGGCGATCGCCTCCGCGCCCTGCCGCTCGAAGAGGCGGTCAAGCTGGTCAAGGAAAACGCCAAGGCCAAGTTCGACGAAACCGTCGAGCTCGCCGTCAATCTGGGCGTCGATCCGCGCCACGCCGACCAGCAGGTCCGCGGCGTCGTCTCGCTGCCGTCCGGCACCGGCCGTGACGTGCGCGTCGCCGTTTTCGCCAAGGACGCCAAGGCGGCCGAGGCCACGGCCGCCGGGGCTGACGTGGTCGGCGCCGAGGATCTGGTGGAGCGCATCCAGGGCGGCTTCATGGAGTTCGACCGCGTGATCGCCACGCCGGACATGATGGCCCTGGTCGGCCGTCTCGGTAAGGTGCTGGGCCCGCGCGGCCTGATGCCGAACCCGCGCGTCGGCACCGTGACGCCCGACGTCGCCAAGGCGGTCAAGGACGCCAAGGGCGGCGCCATCGAGTTCCGCGTCGAGAAGGCCGGCATCGTCCATGCCGGCGTCGGCAAGGCCAGCTTCACCGACGACGCCCTGTTGGCCAACGTCAAGGCGCTGCTCGACGCCCTGAACCGCGCCAAGCCCGCGGGCGCCAAGGGGACCTATGTGAAGAACGTCTCCCTCAGCTCCACCATGGGCCCGGGCGTGAAGGTCGACGTGACGGGCCTCGGCGCCTAGCCACTGCTCGACCCAGGCGGGCGGCCCCTCTTCTGCAAGGGCGGGCCGCTTGCCAAGCTCCGCATCCGCCGCGTACCGTCGCTCCCATAAGCCGGGACGACGCCGGCGGGGCGGAGGAGACGGGTCATGAAGCTTTCGGTGATCAAGACGCTCGCCATCGGCGGGCTCGGGGCGCTCGCCCTGGCGGCGACCTATGGCGTGAGCGTTCAGGCGCAGGCCCCGGCCGCGCCTCCAGGGCCACCCCCGCCCCCTGCGCGGGGACCGAGCCTCGACTTGGCGCTGGAGGCGGCCCAGACCGCGCTTCAGACCTGCAAGGCCAACGGCTACAACGTCACCGCCCTGGTGGTGGACTCCGCTAGCGTGCCCAAGGCCGAGATCGTGGGCGACGGCGCCTTCGCCATGACGCCCGCCATCGCCATGCGCAAGGCCCACACCGCCATCGTCTTCAAGAAGACCTCCGGCGAAGTGGGCGAACAGGCCAAGACCGACAAGGCGCTGGCCGACCAGATCGCCGCCGACAAGAGCCTGATCACCTGGGCCGGCGCCTTGCCGCTGGTGGTGAACGGCGAGGTGATCGGCGCCATCGGCGTTTCGGGCGCGCCCGGCGGCGACAAGGACGAGGTCTGCGCCAAGGCCGGTCTCGCCAAGATTCAAGGCCGGCTGAAGTAACCCATTTCAAGGGAGGGGCGTCGTGGCTAATCGCCGTGAGCTCATCAAGGGGGGCCTCGCCCTCTCGGCCGCGTCGGCCGCGCTGACGGCTGGGTCTTCGCCGGCGCTGGCCGACGAACCGTCGCCGCCGATCATCCCGATCGACGCCACAAAGCCCGGACCGCGCATTCCGCCCGGCGTCACGGCCGCGGACTTCACCGCCGCGCTGAAGGAATGGCGGGCGGTGGTCGGGCCGCAGTGGGTGTTCACGACGCCGGAGGACGTGGCGCTGTACGACGACGCCTACACCCCCTTCTATGGCGAGCCGGAGGAGCGCGTGGCCTCGGCCGCCGTCGCCCCCTACACGACCGAGGAGGTGCAGGCGGTCGTGCGCATCGCCAACGCCTACAAGGTGCCGATCTATCCGATCTCGACGGGCAAGAACCTCGGCTACGGCGGTTCCGCGCCGGTGCTCTCGGGCAGCGTGGTGCTCGACCTGAAGCGGATGAACCGCATCCTGGAGGTCAACGAGAAGAACGCCTACGCCCTGGTGGAGCCCGGGGTCAGCTATTTCGACCTGTACAACTACATCCAGGAAAAGGGCCTGAAGGTCTGGGTCGATTGCCCCGATCCCGGCTGGGGCAGCGTGATCGGCAACTCGCTGGATCGCGGCGGCGGCTATACGGCGGCGATGTACCGCAACCACTTCGACGCCCACTGCGGCATGGAGGTGGTGCTGGCCAACGGCGAGCTGCTGCGCACCGGCATGGGCGCCATGCCCGGGGCGAAGACCTGGCAGGAGTACAAGACCGGCTTCGGCCCCTGGATCGACGGCATGTTCAGCCAGTCGAACTTCGGCGTCGTCACCAAGATGGGCTTCTGGCTGATGCCCGAGCCCGAGGCGTACCTGGCCGGCACTGTCTCGGTCTACAACCACGACGACCTGATCCCGTTCGTGGAGACGCTGAACTATCTGGAGAACAGCCAGATCTTCACCGGCATGCCCTATTTCGGCAGCCCGATCCTCTCCAGCCTGATCCCCGGCGAGCAGACCAAGGCCAACCCCGATCCGGAGCTGGCGGCGCTTCTCGCCACGCCCGGCGGGCCGCCCAAGGACGGGCTTGAGGCCTACGCCAAGAAGACCGGCAAGGGCCTGTGGGCCTCGATGCTGCAGTTCTATGGGCCCGAGAAGGTGATCCGCGCCCAGTGGGAGGCGTGCAAGGAACGCTTCGCCCAGATTCCCGGCGCCACCTTCGAGGACAACCAGTTCCACCGCTTCCCGCTGAAGCCCGAGGAGCTGGACCAGGTCCACAAGGTGGCGATGGGCATCCCCAACCTGTCGATCTTCTTCATCGGCGCGCGCACCGAGACCACGCCGCCCGCCGACGGGCACATCTGGTTCTCGCCGATCATCCCGCGCACCGGCGAGGCGATCTTCGAGGCGCAGAAGGTGTTCGGCGAGGCGGCCAAGGAGTTCGGCCTGCCCATGAGCCCCCTGGCGGTGCCGGCCACCTACTGGAACCGGTCGTTCATCTTCATCTTCGGCTTCCCGATCACCCACGACATCGAGACCAACAAGAAGAGCCGCGCGGCCTTCAAGAAGCTGGTCAAGATCGCCGCCGACCACGGCTGGGGCGAGTACCGCACGGCGCCGGCCTATCAGGACGCGGTGATGGACACCTACTCCTTCAACAACCACGCGCTCCGCCGCTTCCACGAGACGGTGAAGGACGCCGTCGACCCCAACGGCATCATCTCCGCCGGCCACTACGGCATCTGGCCCAAGCGCTATCGGGGAGAACGGACATGAGGCGTCTGCTCTTCGGCGCCGCCCTCGGCGCGGCCCTGGCGACGGCTGGCGCCGCCCTGGCCAAGGACAATCCCGCGTCGGTCCAGCATGGGCACGACGTGTTCCAATACTGGTGCTCCACCTGCCACGGCGCGGGGCCGGGCCACCCGGGCACGGACGCCCTTACGGTCAAGTACCACGGCTCCAAGCCCGCCCTGCTGGAACAGCGCCGCGACCTGACCCCGCAGACCGTGAGCTTCTATGTGCGCCACGGCGTCTCGATCATGCCGTTCTTCCGCAAGACCGAGATCTCCGACGCGGACCTCGCGGACCTGGGGGCGTATCTGTCGCGCAAGAAGCGCTGATCCGTCCCTGAGTCTTGGGGGCCATTGAACTTTCGGCCCATCCCGTCTATACGCCCCCGCTTCCGCCGACGGGCTCGCTCGTTGGCGGTCCTGTCCGAGAACCGCGGGGCCGTCTGGCCTTAATCGCTTCCGCCGCGGGGAGATGGGGATCAGAGGCCCTCAGGATCGTCCGCCGGACGGCCCGCGCGGCCCGCATCCTCCGCTCCATCTCGCCCAGGCCCGGATTTTGGCGCGCGCCGTCCGCTGTGGGCTGCGCGCGAGCATGGAGACCACGATGGACCGCGCACAGAAGGCCGACGCGATCGCAGGCCTGAAGGACGTCTTCGCCGGCGCCGGCGCCGTGGTGGTGACCCACTACCTCGGCCTCACCGTCAAGGAGATGGAAGACCTGCGCGGCAGGCTCCGCGAGGAGGGCGCCCAGATCAAGGTGGTGAAGAACACCCTGGTCCAGAAGGCGCTGGACGGCTCGGTCGGAGAGGCCGGCGACGCCCTCTTCGTCGGCCCCGTCGCCATCGCCTATGGCCCGGACGCGGTCTCGGCCGCCAAGGTCGTCACCGCCTACGCCAAGGAAAACGACAAGTTCACCGTCGTCGGCGGTCTGATGGGCACGGTGGTGCTGGACCAGACCGCGGTGAAGTCCCTCGCCAGCCTGCCCTCGCTCGACCAGCTGCGCGGCAAGATCGTCGGCCTGCTCCAGGCCCCCGCCACCAAGATCGCCGGCGTGCTGCAAGCCCCCGCCGGCCAGCTCGCCCGCGTGGTGGGCGCCTACGCCGCCAAGGACGCGGCCTAGGCCGCCCCCGTCATTCCCTGAACCTCCAGAAACACCGACTAAGGAACCCGAACCATGGCCAACCTCGACAAACTGGTGGACGACCTCTCCGCCCTGACCGTGCTGGAAGCCGCCGAGCTGTCCAAGCTGCTTGAAGACAAGTGGGGCGTCTCCGCCGCCGCGCCGGTGGCCGTCGCCGCCGCCGGTCCGGCCGCCGCCGGCCCCGGCCGAAGCGGCCGAAGAGCAAACCGAATTCACCGTCGTGCTCACCGCCGGCGGCGACAAGAAGATCAACGTGATCAAGGAAGTCCGCGGCGTCCGCCCCGACCTGGGCCTGAAGGAAGCCAAGGACCTGGTGGAAGGCGCTCCGCAGAACGTGGTGGAGAACGTCTCCAAGCAACAAGCCGACGAAGTCGCCAAGAAGCTGACCGAAGCCGGCGCGAGCGTCACGATGAAGTGAGCGTCCGCTAAGCCGACGATCGTCCCGGCCCAGGCCGGGATCCAGCGAAAAGCCAGCGGGCTCGGGGGGCGACCTCCGGGCCCGTTGTCATGTCCGGCCGACCGCGACGCCCACGGCTCATCGGCGCTCCTCGTCGTTATCCTCCCAATCGTCGAGGTCGTCGTCATCTTCGGCAGAGTGCGGATGGTGCACATGGTGCACTTGGCGGCCTTCGCGCGCGGCGATGCGGCGGTCCAGCGCCCGGCGCATGGCGTCCATCCGGGCCCGGAACGCGGCCTGCTCGCCGCTCTCCACATAGCGCCGCCGCCGTTCGGCCTCGGCCGCCTGCGCCCGCTCCTCGGAGGCCAGATCGCAGAGCTCGCGGTAGAGTTTCAGCCAGCCGTGGGCCTGGTGCAGCACGCCCCGCCGCACGGCCCACGCGGCGGCCCGGCGGGCGATGGCGACGAGGTCCTCGGTGGGAACGGGGGGATCGTCCTCGGCCAAGTCCGCCGCTTCGAAGGCGACGGGCTCCGGATCGGCCTGATCGGCCCGCCGCCAGCCCTCCCGCCGCGCCCGCGAGCGCAGGGCCGACAGCCCCAGGTCATGCCGCTCGCACACCTCGCTCGCGGAGCAGCCCGGACGCATAGTCCGCCCGCGCGGCGGCCCAGGTCTCGGGCGTGCGCCGGCGATGGCCGCGCTTGGGTTGGGACGGAAGATCGGGCTGGGCCATGGGGGCGGCTCCTCGGCGGAGGGTGACGCGCCGAGGGTAAGGGTGAATGGGGCGAGGGGGGATAAACTGACCCTTCTCCCCTTGCGGGAGAAGGTGGCCCGTAGGGCCGGATGAGGGGTCGCACGGGCCTGACCGATTGGCTATCCGCGCCGGACTCCGAATTCATATCCATTCGTCATCCCCGCCCTTGTGGCGGGGATCCCTGGTTCCGCTTCCCCGTTGTCGGAAAGTTCTCGCCGGTCGTGCGACCGATAGAGGGATCCTCGCCACAAGGGCGAGGATGACGGACTGAGAGGGCGGTGTGACCCCTCACCCGACCCCCTCCGGGGGCCACCCTCTCCCACAAGGGGAGAGGGGAACGCTGAGGCGGTTGATCTGCTATGAGGTTGATAGAGTGAAAAGCGGACCGGAAGGTTGCGGACCGATGTGAACGCGCTATGGTGGAGCTAATGCGCAAACCAGCTTATCTATTCATCTTCCTGACAATAATGCTAGGTTTTCAGCTTGTCTGTCAGAGCACAAGGGCGCAAGAAATAAGGCCCCCACTCTCAGCCAGATCTGCTAGTGCCAGCGGACAGACAGACCTGGGGGACAACTGGGATTCCCAGCTTAGGTGACGTAAGCAACAGGCAAAAGGCAGGGGAGGCTCACACAAATACGACAGTGGGAAATCCTTTCCCCACGTACCCACTACGTCTTCCAAGTATAATTTCGCTTACTTGGCTGATAGAAAGTATAGTTGCGGTAGTATTTTCGTTTTATCTTTGGCAAGAGATCCGCCTCCGTCCAAATTTGGATGAATAGAAAGAATGCAAGTCCATATAAAAACATAGATTGGCTATATCTATACGCGATTATAATATCGGTATTTGCTGTATGGATATTTTACCTTACGGTAGGTTGGCCTCAAGAAGACATTTCTCCCGGAATATATTTTTATTCGATTATATTCTGGCATCCAGCCTTCTTGGCTATTCCTCTTTCATTGTCTGCTGGAGCGATTTCACTGTTTGCCGCTTACAAATTCTTACAGTCTATATTGTTGAGCCAAAGCTTCCCCTCGCCCGCTGATGAATTGGGCGAGCGCCACCAAATTTCTCTGTCGCTCATCGCCGGGGTGGTTTGGAGTGTCGCGACATTCAGTATCGAAGTTGCGCTGCTTGTCCTAGATATCCATCGGCTTGCTGAAACGAAGGGATAGGCCGCCCCAATCCCGCCAGAATCAGGGGATAACCCCCTTCACATCGACGCCATGAGCGCTTATATCGCCGGTCCCCCGCGAAGTTGATTCGCGGGGTCGCGATGCGTTTTTGACGTCGCAAGTGCCGAACGCTCCGAGGCTTGGTCCGCCGCCCTCCGACCAAAGCGAAGGAGCGCCCACCGAAAGGTGGGCCTTTCCAGCGTCCGTCAGGCGACCCTCTCCCCCAGGGTTGGCCGTCTGAGCGAGGGTGGACGCAGGAACATCTGGCGCGGAGTCTGTCCGCCGCACATTGGGAGCTACAATGCCGCAAGCCGCCACCGGCCTGATCCCCTCTGGCCTGTCCTTCACTGGCAAAAAGCGCATCCGCAAATCCTTCGGCCGCATTCCCGAAGCGGTGCAGATGCCGAACCTGATCGAGGTTCAGCGGTCCTCCTACGAACAGTTCCTGCAGCGCGAGGTCCGTCCGGGCGTGCGCAAGGACGAGGGCATCGAGGCGGTGTTCAAGTCCGTCTTCCCGATCAAGGATTTCAACGAGCGCGCGGTGCTCGAATACGTGTCCTACGAGTTCGAGGACCCGAAGTACGACGTCGAGGAATGCATCCAGCGCGACATGACCTACGCCGCGCCGCTGAAGGTGAAGCTGCGGCTGATCGTGTTCGAGACCGACGAGGAAACCGGCGCGCGCTCGGTCAAGGACATCAAGGAGCAGGACGTCTACATGGGCGACATCCCGCTCATGACCGACAAGGGCACCTTTGTCGTCAACGGCACCGAGCGGGTGATCGTCTCCCAGATGCACCGTTCGCCCGGCGTGTTCTTCGACCACGACAAGGGCAAGACCCACGCCTCGGGCAAGCTCCTCTTCGCCGCGCGGGTGATCCCGTACCGCGGCTCGTGGCTCGACTTCGAGTTCGACGCCAAGGACATCGTGTTCGTGCGGATCGACCGGCGCCGCAAGCTGGCGGCCACCACGTTCCTCTATGCGCTCGGCATGGACAGCGAGGAGATCCTCACCACCTTCTACGACATCGTGCCCTACAAGCGCGTCGCGGAGTCCAAGAAGAGCCGCCGGCGGCTGGGCCACCCCCTACAAGCCCGAGCGCTGGCGCGGCGTGAAGCCGGAATTCCCCCTGATCGACGCGGATTCCGGCGAGGAAGTCGCTCCGGCCGGCACCAAGATCTCCGCGCGCGCGGCCAAGAAGATCGCCGACAGCGGCACCAAGACCCTGCTGCTGCCGCCCGACGCCCTGGTGAGCAAGTATCTGGCCCGCGACGAGGTCAACGCCGAGACCGGCGAGATCTTCGCCGAAGCCGGCGACGAACTGGACGTGGACATCATCCAGGCCCTGGCGGACCAGGGCTTCGAGACCATCGACGTGCTGGACATCGACCACGTCACGGTCGGCGCCTACATCCGCAACTCCCTGCGCGTGGACAAGAACTCCAGCCGCGAGGAGGCCCTGTTCGACATCTACCGGGTGATGCGCCCGGGCGAGCCGCCCACGGTGGAAGCGGCCGAGACCATGTTCAACGGCCTGTTCTTCGATTCCGAGCGCTACGACCTCTCGTCGGTCGGCCGGGTGAAGATGAACATGCGCCTGGAGCAGGAAACCGCCGACGACCTGCGCGTGCTGCGCAAGGAAGACGTCATCGAGGTGCTGAAGGTGCTGGTCGGCCTGCGCGACGGCCGCGGCGAAATCGACGACATCGACAACCTGGGCAACCGCCGGGTCCGCTCGGTGGGCGAGCTGCTGGAAAACCAATATCGCGTCGGCCTGCTGCGCATGGAGCGGGCGATCAAGGAGCGGATGAGCTCGGTCGATATCGACACGGTGATGCCGCACGACCTGATCAACGCCAAGCCGGCGGCCGCTGCGGTGCGCGAGTTCTTCGGCTCGTCCCAGCTGTCGCAGTTCATGGACCAGACCAATCCGCTGTCGGAGATCACCCACAAGCGCCGTCTGTCGGCGCTTGGCCCGGGCGGTCTGACCCGCGAGCGCGCGGGCTTCGAAGTCCGCGACGTGCACCCGACCCACTATGGCCGGATCTGCCCGATCGAGACGCCGGAAGGCCCGAACATCGGCCTGATCAACTCGCTGGCCACCCACGCGGTGGTCAACAAGTACGGCTTCATCGAAAGCCCGTACCGCCGGGTGAAGGACGGCAAGATCCAGCGAAGACGTCGTCTACATGTCGGCGATGGAGGAGGCCAAGCACACCATCGCCCAGGCCAACGTCGTGCTGGACAAGGGCGAGCTGGTCGAAGACCTGGTCACGGTGCGGATCAACGGCGAAGTCACCCTGGCGCCCAAGGCCGACGTGGACTTCATGGACGTGTCGCCCAAGCAGGTGGTGTCGGTGGCCGCGGCCCTGATCCCCTTCCTGGAAAACGATGACGCCAACCGCGCCCTGATGGGCTCGAACATGCAGCGTCAGGCCGTGCCGCTGATCCAGGCGGACGCGCCCCTGGTGGGCACCGGCATGGAGGACGTGGTCGCCCGCGACTCCGGCGCGGTGGTCATCGCCCGGCGCACCGGCGTGGTCGAGCAGATCGACGGCACCCGGATCGTCATCCGCGCCACCGAGGAGACCGATCCGAACAAGTCGGGCGTGGACATCTACCGCCTGTCGAAGTTCCAGCGCTCCAACCAGAACACCTGCATCAACCAGCGTCCGCTGGTGCGGGTGGGCGACCAGATCCGCGTCGGCGACGTGATCGCCGACGGCCCGTCCACCGAGCTGGGCGAGCTGGCGCTGGGCCGCAACGTGCTCGTCGCGTTCATGCCCTGGAACGGCTACAACTTCGAGGACTCCATCCTGATCTCCGAGCGCATCGTCCGCGACGACGTGTTCACCTCGATCCACATCGAGGAATTCGAGGTCATGGCCCGCGACACCAAGCTCGGGCCCGGAGGAAATCACCCGCGACATCCCCAACGTCGGCGAGGAGGCCCTGCGCAACCTCGACGAAGCGGGCATCGTGGCCATCGGGGCCGAGGTGCTGCCGGGCGACATCCTGGTCGGCAAGGTCACCCCCAAGGGCGAAAGCCCGATGACCCCCGAAGAGAAGCTGCTGCGCGCCATCTTCGGCGAGAAGGCGTCCGACGTGCGCGACACCTCGCTTCGTCTGCCGCCCGGCGTGGCCGGCACGGTCGTGGAAGTGCGCGTGTTCAACCGCCACGGGGTCGACAAGGACGAACGCGCCGTCGCCATCGAGCGCGAAGAGATCGATCGTCTGGGCAAGGACCGCGACGACGAGTTCGCCATCCTGAACCGCAACATGACCGCGCGCCTGCGCGAGCTGCTGGTCGGCAAGACCGCCGTGTCCGGGCCCAAGGGCCTGGGGCGCGGGGTGATCTCCGCCGAGAAGCTGGGCGAGATCGCGCCGGGCCTGTGGTGGCAGATCGCGCTCGACGACGAAAAGGCCATGGGCGAGCTGGAGGCCATGCGCCGTCAGTTCGACGAGGCCACGCGGCCGTCTGGACCGCCGCTTCGAGGACAAGGTCGACAAGCTGCGCCGCGGCGACGAGCTGCCCCCCGGCGTGATGAAGATGGTCAAGGTGTTCGTCGCGGTGAAGCGCAAGCTGCAGCCCGGCGACAAGATGGCCGGCCGCCACGGCAACAAGGGGGTCATCTCGCAAGCATCCTGCCGATCGAGGACATGCCGCACCTGGAAGACGGCACGCCAGGTGGACATGGTGCTCAATCCGCTGGGCGTGCCCTCGCGGATGAACGTCGGCCAGATCTTCGAAACCCACCTGGGTTGGGCCTGCGCGGGCCTGGGCAAGCAGATCAAGGCGCTCTGCTCGAAGCCTGGCAGGACGGCGGCCAGAAGAAGGCCGAACTGATCGACCGGCTGAAGGAGATCTACGGCGCGGACGCCGAACTGCCCGAGACGAAGAGGAGCTCATCGAACTGGCCCGCAACCTGGACAAGGGCGTGCCGATCGCCACCCCGGTGTTCGACGGCGCGCACATCTCCGACATCGAAGAACATGCTGGAGCAGGCGGGCCTGTCAGCAAATCCGGCCAGGTGCATCCTTTATGACGGCCAGACCGGCGAGCAGTTCAAGCGTCCGGTCACGGTCGGCTACATCTACATGCTGAAGCTGCACCACCTGGTGGACGACAAGATCCACGCCCGCTCCATCGGCCCCTACAGCCTGGTCACCCAGCAGCCGCTGGGCGGCAAGGCCCAGTTCGGCGGTCAGCGGTTCGGGGAAATGGAGGTGTGGGCCCTGGAAGCCTACGGCGCCGCCTACACCCTGCAGGAGATGCTGACGGTGAAGTCGGACGACGTCGCCGGGCGCACCAAGGTCTACGAGAGCATCGTCCGCGGCGACGACACCTTCGAGGCCGGCATTCCGGAGAGCTTCAACGTTCTGGTCAAGGAAATGCGTTCGCTGGGCCTGAACGTCGAGCTGGAGAACGGCTGACGGATCTTACGCCTCTCCCCGTGAGGGGGAGGCCGTTCGCCGCTGCTCCTTTGAATATCCTTCGCGGACACCGGTCCGCACAGAAGAACTGGAAGATCAATGAACCAGGAAGTCCTCAACATTTTCAACGCGGTCGTCGCTGGCGCCGACCTTCGACCGGATCCGCATCGCTCTGGCCAGCCCGGAAAAGATCCGCTCGTGGTCGTTTGGCGAAATCAAGAAGCCGGAGACGATCAACTACCGGACCTTCAAGCCTGAGCGCGACGGCCTGTTCTGCGCCCGCATCTTCGGTCCGACCAAGGATTACGAATGCTTGTGCGGCAAGTACAAGCGCATGAAATACAAGGGAATTATCTGCGAAAAGTGCGGCGTCGAAGTGACCCTGGCCCGCGTTCGGCGCGAGCGTATGGGCCACATCGAACTGGCCAGCCCCGTCGCCCACATCTGGTTCCTGAAGAGCCTGCCCAGCCGTATCGCGATGATGCTGGACATGCCGCTGAAGGACATCGAGCGGGTGCTGTACTTCGAGCACTACATCGTCACCGAGCCGGGCCTGACGCCGCTGAAGCTGTACCAGCTGCTCTCCGAAGACGATTACATGCGCTACCAGGAGGAGTTCGGCGACGACAGCTTCACCGCCGAGATCGGCGCTGAGGCGGTGCGTGGCATGTTGATGAATATCGACCTGCAAAAGGAAGCCGACACTCTGCGCGAGGAGCTGGCCACGGCCACCTCGGAATGAAGCAGAAGAAAGCCTCCAAGCGCCTGAAAATCATGGAAGCCTTCATCGAGAGCGGCAACAAGCCGGAGTGGATGATCCTGCAGGTCATTCCGGTGATCCCGCCCGAGCTGCGCCCGCTGGTGCCGCTGGACGGCGGCCGCTTCGCCACCTCGGACCTGAACGACCTCTATCGCCGGGTCATCAACCGGAACAACCGCCTGAAGCGCCTGATCGAGCTGCGCGCGCCGGACATCATCATCCGCAACGAAAAGCGGATGCTGCAAGAAGCCGTCGACGCCCTGTTCGACAACGGCCGCCGCGGCCGGGTCATCACCGGCGCCAACAAGCGTCCGTTGAAGTCGCTGGCCGACATGCTGAAGGGCAAGCAGGGGCGGTTCCGTCAGAACCTGCTGGGCAAGCGCGTCGACTACTCGGGCCGTTCGGTCATCGTGGTCGGTCCCGAGCTGAAGCTGCACGAATGCGGCCTGCCCAAGAAGATGGCGCTGGAGCTGTTCAAGCCGTTCATCTATGCGCGGCTGGACGCCAAGGGCCTGTCGGGCACCGTCAAGCAATCCAAGCGCATGGTCGAGCGCGAGCAGCCCCAGGTCTGGGACATCCTCGATGAGGTGATCCGCGAACACCCGGTGATGCTGAACCGCGCGCCGACCTTGCACCGTCTGGGCATCCAGGCGTTCGAGCCCAAGCTGATCGAAGGCAAGGCCATCCAGCTTCACCCGCTGGTCTGCGCGGCGTTCAACGCCGACTTCGACGGCGACCAGATGGCCGTGCACGTTCCGCTGTCGCCTGGAAGCTCAGCTGGAAGCGCGCGTGCTGATGATGTCGACGAACAACATCCTGTCGCCCGCGCACGGCAAGCCGATCATCGTGCCGTCACAGGACATCGTTCTGGGGCTCTACTACCTGTCCATCGCCAAGGACGGCGAGCCGGGCGAGGGCAAGCTGTTCGTCGACATCGGCGAGATCGAGGCGGCGCTCGATGCCGGGCGTCGGTGACCCTGCACTCCAAGATCAAGGCGCGCTTCACCGAGATGGACGCCGAGGGCGTTGTCCAACCAGGTGATCGACACCACGCCCGGGCCGGATGAAGATCGCGGCGCTTCTGCCGCACAACCCGCAACATCGGCCACCGCCTGATCGAGAAGGCGCTGACCAAGAAGGAAATCGGCAATCTGATCGACGTCGTCTATCGGCACTGCGGTCAGAAGGCGACGGTCATCTTCGCCGACCAGATCATGGGTCTGGGATTCAAGGAGGCGGCCAAGGCCGGCATCTCCTTCGGCAAGGACGACATCGTGATCCCGAAAAGCCAAGGCGCGCATGGTCGCCGAGACCCGCAAGCTGGTCGAGGAATACGAGCAACAGTACGCCGACGGCCTGATCACCAAGCGGCGAGAAGTACAACAAGGTCGTCGACGCCTGGGCCAAGGTCCACCGACCGCGTGGCCGACGAGATGATGGCTCGAGATCTCCCGGCCAAGCGGAAACCCAAGGATCGGCCGCGAAGCCGAGATCAACTCCATCTACATGATGGCCCACTCCGGCGCCCGGGGCTCGCAGGCCCAGATGAAGCAGCTTGGCGGCATGCGCGGCCTGATGGCCAAGCCGTCGGGCGAGATCATCGAGACGCCGATCATCTCGAACTTCAAGGAAGGCCTGACCGTGCTGGAGTACTTCAACTCCACCCACGGCGCGCGTAAGGGTCTGGCCGACACGGCGCTGAAGACGGCCAACTCCGGCTATCTGACCCGCCGTCTGGTCGACGTCGCCCAGGACTGCATCATCACCGAAGAAGACTGCGGCACCACCCGGGGCATCACCCTGCGCGCCGTGGTCGAGGGCGGCGACATCCTGGTCAGCCTGGGCGCGCGCGTTCTGGGCCGTTCGGCGGCCGAGGACATCAAGGATCCGGGCACCGGCGAAGTTATCGTGCCGGCCGACACCTATCTGGACGAGGAGACAGGTCGACGTGATCGACGCGGCCGGCGTTCAGTCGGTGAAGGTGCGTTCGGTCGCTGACCTGCGAGGCCAAGATCGGCATCTGCGGCACCTGCTACGGCCGCGACCTGGCGCGCGGCACGCGCGTGAACATCGGCGAAGCGGTGGGCGTCATCGCCGCCCAGTCGATCGGCGAGCCGGGCACCCAGCTGACCATGCGGACCTTCCACATCGGCGGTACGGCCCAGGTGGCCGAGCAGTCGTTCTTCGAAGCCGCCAACGACGGCGTCGCCCGGGTCTCCGGCTCGACCGTCGTGACACCGGCGACGGCGCCTGATCGTGATGAGCCGCAACATGGCGCTGTCCGTCCAGGTCGATCGGCAAGGACCGCGAGACCTACAAGCCGCCTTACGGCGCGCGCCTGCGGGTCAAGGACGGCAGGAAGGTCAAGCGCGGCACGCGTCTGGCCGAGTGGGACCCCTACACCACCCCGGTGCATCACCGAAGTGGCGGGCACGGTGCGGCTGCGAAGACCTGGTCGACGGCCTGTCCTGTCGCGAGGAGGCCGACGAGGCCACCGGCATCTCCAACCGCGTGGTCATCGACTGGCGCGCCAGCCCGCGCGGCTCGGACCTGCGTCCGGCCATGGCGCGTGGTCGACGCCGACGGCGCCTACAAGCGCCTGGCGAACGGCGGCGAGGCCCGCTACCTGCTGCCGGTGGGCGCGGTGCTCTCGGTCGGCGACGGCGACGAGGTCAAGCCGGGCGACGTGCTGGCCCGCCTGCCCACCGAAAGCGCCAAGACGCGGGACATCACCGGCGGTCTGCCGCGGGTGGCCGAACTGTTCGAGGCCCGCCGTCCGAAGGACTGCGCGGTCATCGCCGAGATGGACGGCAGGGTCGAGTTCGGCAAGGACTACAAGAACAAGCGCCGGATCAAGATCACGCCTGAGCTCGGCGAGGACGGCGAACAGGCCGAAGCGGTCGAGTTCCTGATCCCCAAGGGCAAGCACATCGCCGTCCACGACGGGGACATCGATCCGCAAGGGCGAGTACATCATCGACGGCAACCCGGACCCGCACGACATCCTGCGGATTCAGGGCATCGAGGCGCTGGCCGAATTCCTGGTGAACGAGATCCAGGAGGTCTACCGGCTGCAGGGCGTGCCGATCAACGACAAGCACATCGAGACGATCGTCCGTCAGATGCTGCAGAAGGTCGAGATCGTCGATCCCGGCGACACCGGCCTGATCAAGGGCGACCAGCTGGACAAGTCGGACTTCGAAGAAGAAGCCGCCAAGATCCTGGAGCGCCGCGGTCGCGCGGCGGTCACCCTGCCGGTGCTGCTTGGCATCACCAAGGCGTCAGCCTGCAGACCCGCTCGTTCATCTCCGCGGCCTCCTTCCAGGAGACCACGCGGGTGCTGACCGAAGCTTCGGTCCACGGCAAGGTCGACACCCTGGAGGGCCTGAAGGAGAACGTCATCGTCGGCCGGCTGATCCCGGCGGGCACGGGCTCCTACCTGCGGACCCTGCAGCGCGTCGCCGCCCAGCGCGACGAAGTGCTCACGGCCCAGCGCGCCGAGCAGATGGCGGTCGAGATGGAGGCCCTGCCGGCCGAGATCGCCGCCGAAGCCGACGCGGCCTTCGCCGAAGCGCCGGCCGAGGCTCCGCCAGCGGAATAGGTTCGGGCTGTCAGTCCAGACCAGCAGCGGCCCGGGAGCGATCCCGGGCCGTTTTGCGTCGGCGTCCTGTATCGGCGCCGGCGTCGCTGCTAGGACGCGGCGGGGGGCGTGAACAGGGAGCCGGGGGATGCGGGATCTGGCGGGCAAGGTCGCGGTGGTGACGGGCGCGGCGTCGGGGATCGGGCTGGCGTCGGCCAAGGCCTTCGCGGGCGAGGGCATGGACGTGGCGCTGCTCGACGTCCGCGCCGAGGCGGTGGAGGCGGCGGCCGAGCAGGTGAGGGCGCTGGGGCGGCGCGCCATCGGCATCGCGACCGACGTCGCCGACGAAGCCTCCGTCCAGGCCGCCGCCGAGCGGATCGACGCGGCGCTGGGCAAGGTCCACCTGCTGATGAACAACGCGGCGGTGTTCCTGCGCGGGCCGGACATCGCCACGGTCGGCGACGACGTCTGGGACTGGCTCCTGGGCGTGAACCTCTACGGGCCGATCCACTGCATTCGCGCCTTCCTGCCGCGCATCCAGGCGCACGGGCAGGGCGGCCACATCGTCAACACCGCCTCGATCTCCGGCTTCGTCACCGGCGACCGGAAGAACGGCGTCTATGGGACCTCCAAGTTCGCCCTGGTGGCGCTGTCCGAAGCGCTGGCGCTCGATCTCAGAGGCTCGGACGTCGGGGTGTCGGTCATCCTGCCCGCCGCCGTGGCCAGCGAGTTCTATGAGCACTCCGCCGAATTGCGCGGCGAGCTGGGCGGGCCCAACGCGTTCCCGACCGCGCCAGCGGACACCGCCGCCGGCATGGCGCCCGACGAGGTCGCCGCGCGCATGATCGACGGGGTGAAGGCCGGCCGCTTCTTCATCGCCACCCACCCGGCCACGCGCGCGATGATCGAGGCGCGCCACGCCGAGCTGATGGCCGCGCACGACGCCGCCGAGGCCTGGCGCGCGCCAGACGCCTAGCGATCCCCCGGCGGGCAGTCGCGAAGGCGCGGCACGTAGCCGAGGCCGCTGGTCATGTCCGCGCCCGGCGGGATGGGGGCGTCGTCGTAGTCCGCCCGGCACTTCACCCGCCGGTCGAAGGCGGCGCGCTTGTCCGGCGCCATCGGTGCGGGGATGAAGGCTGCTTCCTTGCCGGCCTTGGCCATGCGGGCGTCGCAGCGGGCGCGCTCGGCGGCGGTGAGATGATAGAGGTCCGGGTCCCGACAGCCGATCAGGTTCCGCAGGCTCGCCCCGAACCGGGCGAGGTTCTCGTCGGGCCTGGGCGCCATGGGCAGGGCGCCCGGCGCGGCGGGCGCGGGGGACGGCGGCTGAACCGGCGCCGGCTCCGGAGCGGGCGACGTCGCGCGGGGGCGGCCGCTGGCCTTCTGTCGCCGCGCCAGAAGCTCCAGCGGCAGGAGCGAGACGGCGACGGCCCGCTCCCCGCGTGGAGCTCCCGGGGTCGTCATGGTGAGCACAAAGGCGGCCAGGATCAGCAGGTGGATGGCCACCGCGACGGTCAGCCCCGCGGCCCGGGCGACCCGGTCAGTTCGCGCGCGTCGGCTCACGGAAGGTTCCCCCGCCCGATCAGCCCGCCCTGCCGCCTAAGCTGGCCAGCGCCCGCGGCAGGAATGTGGCCTTCGCGAGCCTTGACCTTGCAGGCCCTCGCGCGTATTTACGCCGCTCGTTTTTCGAGGCCCCGGAGAGGCCCTGGCTTCTCCCTTGCCTTGATTGGCCGGACGTTCCCGAGAGGACCGTTATCCGCCGCCGAAGCGCCAAGCTGGCGTTCCGGGGCGGTTTCGTGTTTATCGGCGCCGTCGAGACAGAGTTTTGGACTTCACGAGGGACCCGAGGTCGTTCGGCCGAAAGGCGCAGGCCTCCACCGAGCAAAGAGAATAGATGCCCACAGTCAACCAGCTCATCCGCAAGCCGCGCACCCCCAAGGTGAAGCGCAACACCGTGCCGGCCCTGAAGGGCTCGCCCCAGCGTCGGGGCGTGTGCACGCGGGTCTATACCGTGACCCCCAAGAAGCCGAACTCGGCCCTGCGGAAGGTCGCCAAGGTGCGCCTGACCTCGCAGTTCGAGGCGGTGTGCTACATCCCCGGCGAAGGCCATAACCTGCAGGAGCACTCCGTGGTGCTGATCCGCGGGGGCCGGGTGAAGGACCTTCCGGGCGTGCGCTACCACATCCTGCGCGGCGTCCTGGACACCCAAGGCGTCAAGGACCGTAAGCAGCGGCGTTCGCTGTACGGCGCCAAGCGGCCGAAATAGGGAGCGTATAGAGAATGTCCCGTCGTCGCCGCGCCGAGAAGCGCGAAGTCCTTCCCGATCCCAAGTTCGGGGACCTGATCGTCACCAAGTTCATGAACTGCGTCATGTACGAGGGCAAAAAGGCCGTCGCCGAGAACATCGTCTACGGCGCCTTCGACATCCTGGACGAGAAGCGCCGCGAGCAAGGTCCGCTGGAGACCTTCCACGCCGCGCTCGACAATGTCGCGCCCTCCGTCGAGGTGCGCTCCCGCCGGGTTGGCGGCGCCACCTATCAGGTGCCCGTCGAAGTCCGTCCCGAGCGCCGCCGCGCCCTGGCCATCCGCTGGCTGGTCGCCGCCGCGCGCAACCGCGGCGAAACCACCATGACCGAAAAGCTCGCCGGCGAGCTGCTGGACGCTTCGAACAACCGCGGCTCGGCCGTGAAGAAGCGCGAAGACACCCACAAGATGGCCGAAGCCAACCGGGCCTTCTCGCATTATCGCTGGTGATCCCTATATCGTGAGCTATCCGGCGCGGGCGGTTTGAGCTAAATCGCCCGCGCCGTCGTTTTCAACCCGACCGCATTTGTCCCCCGCAGAGCAACCTCATGCCCCGCACGCATAAGATCGAAGACTACCGCAACTTCGGCATCATGGCCCACATCGATGCCGGGAAAACCACGACTACGGAGCGGATTCTTTATTACACGGGCAAGAGCCACAAGATCGGCGAAGTCCATGACGGCGCCGCCACCATGGACTGGATGGACCAGGAGCAGGAGCGGGGGATCACCATCACCTCCGCCGCCACCACCGCCTTCTGGAACGGCAAGCGCCTCAACATCATCGACACCCCAGGCCACGTGGACTTCACCATCGAGGTGGAGCGCTCCTTGCGGGTGCTGGACGGCGCCGTGGCGGTGCTGGACGGCAACCAGGGCGTCGAGCCGCAGACCGAGACGGTCTGGCGCCAGGCCGACCGCTACAACGTTCCGCGCATCGTGTTCGTCAACAAGATGGACAAGACCGGCGCCGACTTCGAGATGTGCCTGAAGACCATCCGCGACCGGCTGGGCGTCAAGGCCGTGCCGATCCAGCTTCCGATCGGTTCGGAAGCCGCGCTGAAGGGCATCGTCGACCTGGTCCGCATGAAGGCGGTGGTCTGGGACTCCGAGGGCCTGGGCGCCAACTATCACGACGAAGAGATTCCCGCCGACATGGTCGACGCGGCCGAAGAGGCCCGCCACTACATGGTGGAATCGGCCGTCGAGCTCGACGACGAGGCGATGGAAGCCTACCTCTCCGGCGACGAGCCGTCCGAAGAGGTGATCAAGGACTGCATCCGCAAGGCGGTGCTCTCGAGCGCCTTCTTCCCGGTGCTGGCCGGCTCGGCCTTCAAGAACAAGGGCGTTCAGCCCCTGCTCGACGCCGTGGTGGACTATCTGCCGAGCCCGGTGGACATCCCCCCGACCCCCGGCTTCGACTACAAGACCGAAGAGCCGGTCGTGCGCGAGGCGTCGGACGACGAGCCGCTGTCGGTGCTGGCGTTCAAGATCATGGACGACCCCTTCGTGGGTTCGCTGACCTTCTGCCGGATCTATTCGGGCAAGCTGGAGAGCGGCATGGGCCTGCTCAACTCGACGCGCGACAAGCGCGAGCGGGTGGGGCGGATGCTGCTGATGCACTCCAACAACCGCGAGGACATCAAGGAAGCCTACGCCGGCGACATCGTCGCCCTGGCCGGGCTGAAGGACATGCGCACCGGCGACACCCTGTGCGATCCGGCCAAGAGCCCGGTGATCCTGCTGAAGATGGACTTCCCCGCGCCGGTCATCGAGCAGGCGATCGAGCCCAAGTCCAAGGCCGACCAGGAGAAGCTGGGCGTCGCCCTGGCCCGGATGGTCGCCGAGGATCCCTCGTTCACGGTCCAGACCGACCAGGAGTCGGGCCAGACGATCATGAAGGGCATGGGCGAGCTGCACCTGGACATCAAGGTCGACATCCTGCGCCGCACCTACAAGGTGGACGCCAACATCGGCGCGCCGCAGGTGGCCTACCGCGAGAGCCTCGGGCGCAAGGCCGAGATCGACTACACCCACAAGAAGCAGACCGGCGGCACCGGCCAGTTCGCGCGGGTGAAGATCGTCTTCGAGCCGACCGAGCAGGGCTCGGGCTTCGTGTTCGAGAGCAAGATCGTCGGCGGCTACGTGCCCAAGGAGTTCATCCCGGGCGTCGAAAAGGGCATCGCGACGGCCAAGGAAAACGGCCTGCTGGCCGGCTTCCCGCTGATCGACTTCAAGGCCACCCTGATCGACGGCGCCTACCACGACGTGGACTCCAGCGTGCTGGCCTTCGAAATCGCCTCGCGCGCGGCCTTCCGCGAACTGCGTGAGAAGGGCGCGCCCAAGCTGCTCGAACCGATCATGAAGGTCGAGGTCGTCACCCCCGACGAATACATGGGCGACGTCATCGGCGACCTGAACAGCCGCCGCGGCCAGATCCAGGGCACCGAGACCCGGGGCAACGCCCAGGTGATCACCGCCATCGTGCCGCTGGCCAACATGTTCGGCTACGTCAGCCAACTGCGGTCCTTCAGCCAGGGCCGCGCCCAGTTCACCATGCAATACGACCACTACGACCCGGTGCCGCAGGCGGTGGCCGACGAAGTGGTCAAGAAGTACGCCTAAACCCCAACAGCGAATTGGCCCCGAACCGGCCGGAGAACTTGAGAGATGGCGAAGGAAAAGTTTGAGCGGAACAAGCCGCACTGCAACATTGGCACGATTGGCCACGTTGACCACGGCAAGACGACGCTGACGGCGGCGATCACGATGGTTCTGGCCAAGACGGGCGGTGCGACGGCGAAGTCGTACGCGGACATTGACGCGGCTCCGGAAGAGAAGGCGCGGGGGATCACGATCAACACGGCGCACGTGGAGTATGAGACGGCGAACCGTCACTACGCGCACGTGGACTGCCCCGGTCACGCCGACTACGTGAAGAACATGATCACCGGCGCGGCGCAGATGGACGGCGCGATCCTGGTGGTGTCGGCGGCCGACGGCCCGATGCCGCAGACCCGCGAGCACATCCTGCTGGCCCGTCAGGTGGGCGTGCCGGCGCTGGTGGTGTTCCTGAACAAGGTGGACATGGTGGACGACCCGGAGCTGCTCGAGCTCGTGGAGATGGAGGTTCGCGAGCTTCTGTCCAGCTACGAGTTCCCCGGCGACGACATTCCGATCGTCAAGGGCTCGGCCCTGGCGGCGGTGGAAGGCAAGACCCCCGAGATCGGCGAGGACGCGATCCTGGAGCTGATGACGGCGGTGGACGCCTACATCCCGCAGCCGGAACGCCCGGTGGACCTGCCGTTCATGATGGCGGTGGAAGACGTGTTCTCGATCTCGGGCCGGGGCACGGTGGCCACCGGCCGGATCGACCGCGGGATCATCAAGGTGGGCGAGGAGGTCGAGATCGTCGGCCTGCGCCCGACCCAGAAGACCGTGTGCACGGGCGTTGAGATGTTCCGCAAGCTGCTGGACCAGGGCCAGGCGGGCGACAACGTCGGGGTCCTGCTGCGCGGCACCAAGCGCGAGGAGATCGAGCGCGGCCAGGTGCTGTGCAAGCCCGGCTCGATCACGCCGCACACCAAGTTCACGGCCGAGGCCTACATCCTGACCAAGGACGAGGGGGGCCGTCACACGCCGTTCTTCTCGAACTACCGGCCGCAGTTCTACTTCCGGACCACGGACGTGACCGGGATCATCAAGCTGAACGAAGGCGTCGAGATGATCATGCCGGGCGACAACGCGGAGCTGGACGTCGAACTGATCACGCCGATCGCCATGGAAGAGAAGCTGCGCTTCGCCATCCGCGAAGGCGGCCGCACCGTCGGCGCCGGCGTCGTCTCCAAGATCATCGAGTAGCGGAACGCCGGGCTTTCCCGGCTTTCCTGCGCAGACGCGATACAGCCGCCGCCGGGGACCCCTCCGGCGGCGGTTTCGCGTGCGCCCGCCGGCCGCATGACAACGGCGTCATGACCTCGAATTAAGCTGCCTGGCGCCCGGCCCGGCGCTAGCGTCCGTTCACATGCTGGTTGTGGGAGGACGCCGTGCGCGCTGCAACAATCCTGACCACCGTCGTCTCGACGCTCGCCCTGGCGGGCGCGGCCCAGGCCGCCCCGTCGGTGTTGATCAAGAACGCCGCCGTGCGCGTGGTGGTGATCCCCGAGGCGCGCAAGGACGTGCAGGTCGCGGTGGTCGGGCCCAATCCGGACATGCCCCCCCTGGAGATCCGACGCGACGGCGACCAGGTGATCGTCGACGGAGGCCTGGGCGTTCGGATGCACTGGTTCGGTCCGGGCTTCGGCCCGCGATGTTCGAGCCGGGGAGGACACGCCCGCGTCCACGTCTTCCGGCGCGGGTGGCTGGGCGTGAACGCCCTGCCGCAGGTGGTGGTGCGCACGCCGCTGGACGCCATCGTGGCGGCCCGGGGGGCGGTGTTCGGCGCGGTGGGACGCTCGGACAGCCTGCTCCTGACCACCGCCGGCTGCGGCGACTGGACCGTGGCCAACGTCAAGGGTCCGCTGAAGATCAACGACGCCGGCTCGGGCGACGTGCGTGCTGGCGCCTCCGGCGGGCTGACGGTCCAGAGCGCGGGTTCGGGCGATGTGACGGCCAGGGCGGTGAGCGGGCCCGTGATGGCGAGGATCGCCGGCTCGGGCGATGTCCAGGTCGCCTCCGTCTCAGGCGCGCTGGACGTGTCGATCGCCGGGTCCGGGGACGTGAACGTGCAGGGCGGCGAGGCCTCGAGCATGACCGTCCACATCGCCGGATCCGGAGACGTGGACTTCGGCGGCGCGGCCCGTAGCCTGGACGCCTCGGTCGCCGGTTCGGGGGATGTGCGCGTCGGGCGGATGCTGGGCCCGGTGCGCAAGCACATCATGGGCTCCGGAAGCGTGGAAATCGGCGACTAGCCGCCCTTGACGCGGCCGGTCGCGACCTCTAATTACGCCCGCTCTGTAGGGCCGGCCGTAGACGTTCGCGTCTAGACGCGGTCCGCGAGACGACCACACAATGCATGCCGCCCCGGGGCTTCGGTCTTGGTGGACACATCGGCGGCGTGGTATGGGGCCGGGCCCACGCGATGAGATATCGCGCGGGCCTTGATCGTTTTGCGGAATATCGCGTTGTGCGGGCTTTGGGGCTTCGGCTTCTGGGACCGCGTTTCGGTCTTTGACAGGGTGACGGGCGTCGTGGGCGCCAGGAGTTATGGGCGAAATGGATCGACAGAACATACGTATCCGGCTCAAGGCCTTCGACCACCGGATTCTGGACCACTCCACACGGGAGATCGTCCAGACCGCCAAGCGCACCGGCGCGACCGTGCGCGGTCCGATTCCGCTGCCGACCCTGATCGAGAAATTCACCGTCAACCGCTCGCCGCACGTCGATAAGAAGAGCCGCGAGCAGTTTGAAATCCGCACGCACAAGCGCGTGCTCGACATTGTCGACCCCACCCCCCAGACCGTGGACGCGCTGATGAAGCTCGACCTGTCGGCCGGGGTGGACGTCGAGATCAAGCTCTAGGCGGGGGCGGCGGAAATGCGTACCGGCGTAATCGCCAAGAAGCTCGGCATGACCCGCCTCTTTGATGAGGACGGGATGGGCGTGCCGGTGACGGTGCTGGCCCTGGACGGCTGTCAGGTCGTGGCCCACCGCACCAAGGAAAAGGACGGCTACGTCGCCCTGCAACTGGGCGCCGGGGCCAAGAAGGTCAGCCGCACGAGCAAGTCCCTGCGCGGCCACTTCGGCAAGGCCATGGTCGAGCCCAAGCGCGCCCTGGCTGAGTTCCATGTCAGCGAGGACAACCTCATCGAAGTGGGCGCGGAGATCACCGCCGACCACTACGTGCCCGGCCAGAAGGTGGACGTCTGCGGCATCACCGTCGGCAAGGGCTTCGCGGGCGCCATCAAGCGCTGGCACTTCGGCGGCATGCGCGCCACCCACGGGGTCTCGGTGTCGCACCGGGCGCACGGCTCCACCGGCCAGCGCCAGGACCCGGGCAAGGTGTTCAAGAACAAGAAGATGGCCGGCCACATGGGCCAGGACCGCGTCACCACCCTGAACGTCGCCATCTGGCGGGTGGATACGGAACGCGGCCTGATCCTGGTCAGGGGCGCGGTCCCGGGGGCCGAGGGCTCCTACGTCCGCGTCCGCGACGCCGTGAAGGCCAAGCCGCACGCCGATGCGCCCCGTCCGGGCGCGTTCAAGTCGACGGGTAAGGCGGCCGACAAGACTGAGGCGGCCGCTCCGGTGGTTGACGAAGCTCCGGCGCCCGAAGCTCCGGCCGAAGGGGGCGAAGCCTGATGAAATTCGACGTCATCAAACTCGACGGCGGCAAGGGCGGCTCCATCGAGCTGCCCGACGACATCTTCGGCATCGAGGATATCCGCGCCGACATCCTGCAGCGCGTCGTGACCTGGCAGCTCGCCTGCCGTCGCGCCGGCACGCACAAGATCAAGACCCGCAACGAGGTCGCCCGCACCGGTAAGAAGATGTACCGGCAGAAGGGCACCGGCGGCGCGCGTCACGGCTCGCGCAAGGCCTCCCAGTTCGTCGGCGGCGCCAAGACCCACGGGCCGGTGGTGCGCAGCCACGCCGTCGACCTGACCAAGAAGATGCGCGCGCTCGGCCTGCGTCACGCCCTGTCGTCCAAGGTGAAGGCCGGCACGCTGATGGTGGTGGACGCCCTGGCGCTGGACACCCCCAAGACCGCCGCCCTGCGCGCCTCGTTCGACAAGATCGGGCTGAAGAACGTCCTGGTCATCACCGGGCCGGACGTGGACGGCAACCTGAAGCTCGCCGCCCGCAACATTCCGAACGTGGACGTTCTGCCGTCCGCCGGACTGAACGTGTACGACATCCTGCGGCGCGACTCCCTGGTGCTCACACGGGCTGCGATCGACGCGATTGCGGCCCGTTTTGCTGAGAAGGAGGCCGCGTGATGGCCGCCACGCCCGCCGCAAAGCATTACGACACGATCGTCGCCCCGGTGATCACCGAGAAGGCCACCTATCTGTCCGAACAGAACAAGGTCGTCTTCCGCGTGGCTCCGGACGCGACCAAGGACCAGATCGCCGAGGCGATCGAGGCGCTGTTCAAGGTGAAGGTCACCAAGGTCAACACCCTCAACGTCAAGGGCAAGACCAAGCGCTTCCGCGGCACGATGGGCCGCCGTACGGACGTGAAGAAAGCCATCGTCACCCTGGCCGAAGGCCAGTCCATCGACGTGGCGACGGGGCTCTAGGTCATGGCGCTCAAGCGATATAATCCGACGTCTCCCGGCCAGCGCGGCCTGGTGCTCATCGACCGGTCCGAGCTGCACAAGGGCCGGCCCGAGAAGAGCCTGGTCGAGGGTCTGACCAAGTCCGGCGGACGCGGCGGCGGCGGCCGCATCGCGGTGCGTTTCCGCGGCGGCGGCGCCAAGCGCCTGTATCGCAAGATCGACTTCAAGCGCCGCAAGTGGGACGTGCCGGCCACCGTCGAGCGGCTGGAGTACGACCCCAACCGCACGGCCTTCATCGCGCTTCTGAAGTACGACGACGGCGAGCTGGCCTACATCCTCGCGCCGCAGCGCATGAAGGTCGGCGACCAGGTGATCGCCGGCGAGAAGGTGGACGTGAAGCCCGGCAACGCCATGCCGCTGCGCTCCATGCCGATGGGCTCGATCATCCACAACATCGAGATGAAGCCCCTGAAGGGCGGCCAGATCGCCCGCTCGGCCGGCACCTACGCCCAGCTGGTCGGTCGCGACGCCGGCTACGCCCAGATCCGCCTGAACTCGGGCGAGCTGCGCATGGCGCCGGACAGCTGCATGGCCACCGTGGGCGCGGTCTCCAACCCCGACCACATGAACGAAGTGATCGGCAAGGCCGGCCGCAATCGTCACAAGGGCCGCCGCCCGCACGTTCGCGGCGTGGCCATGAACCCGGTCGACCACCCCCATGGCGGCGGTGAAGGCAAGACCTCCGGCGGCCGTAACCCGGTCACGCCGTGGGGCTTCCCGACCAAGGGCAAGAAGACCCGCAAGAACAAGACCACGGACCGGCTGATCATCCGGTCGCGGCACCTGAAGAAGGCTCGCTAGAGGATGACCCGCTCTGTCTGGAAAGGCCCGTTCGTCGACGGCTATCTGCTGAAGAAGGCCGACGCCGCCACCGCCTCGGGCCGCAGGGACGTGATCAAGACCTGGTCGCGCCGCTCGACCATCATGCCGCAGTTCGTGGGCATCACCTTCGGCGTCCACAACGGCCAGAAGCACATCCCCGTCCTGGTGTCCGAGGACATGGTCGGCCAGAAGTTCGGCGAGTTCTCTCCGACCCGGACCTTCCACGGCCACGCGGCCGACCGGAAAGCGAAGAGGAAGTAGCCATGGGCCAGACCACCAAACCTCGCCGCGTGAAGCCGTTCGAAGCGATGGCCAAGGTGCGCTCGCTGCGCACCGGCGCGCGCAAGCTGAACCTCGTGGCCGCCTCGATCCGTGGCCTGCGGGTGCAGAAGGCTCTGAACGAGCTGGAATTCTCGCACAAGCGGATCGCCGACGACGTGCGCAAGGCGCTGTACTCGGCCATCTCCAACGCCGAGAACAACCACAACCTCGACATCGACAACCTGGTCGTGGCCGAGGCCTACATCGGCAAGAACATCACGATGAAGCGCATCGAGTTCCGCGCCCGCGGCCGCGCTTATCGCATCGAGAAACCGTTTTCCGAGATCACCATCGTGGTCCGTGAGCTGAGCGAGGCGGCCTGATGGGTCAGAAGGTCAATCCGATCGGGCTGCGGCTCGGCATCAACCGTACCTGGGATTCTCGCTGGTTCGCGAAGAAGGAAGAGTACGGCCGCCTGCTGCACCAGGACATCAAGATCCGCGAGGAGCTGAAGAAGCGCCTGTATCAGTCCGGCGTGTCGCGGATCATCATCGAGCGTCCGCACAAGAAGTGCCGCATCACCATCTATGCCGCGCGCCCCGGCGTGATCATCGGCAAGAAGGGCGCGGACATCGAGAAGCTGCGCAAGGACATCTCCGTGATGGCCGAGGGCGAGGTGTTCCTGAACATCGTCGAGATCCGCAAGCCCGAGACCGACGCCCAGCTGGTCGCCGAGAACATCGCCCAGCAGCTCGAACGCCGCGTGGCGTTCCGCCGCGCCATGAAGCGCTCGATGCAGTCGGCCATGCGCCTGGGCGCCAAGGGCATCCGGGTCAATGTCGCCGGCCGCCTCGGCGGCGCGGAAATCGCCCGCATGGAGTGGTACCGCGAAGGCCGCGTGCCGCTGCACACCCTGCGCGCGGACATCGACTATGGCTTCGCCGAAGCCAAGACCACCTACGGCCAGATCGGCGTCAAGGTGTGGATCTTCAAGGGCGAAGTGCTCGAGCACGATCCCATGGCCCAGGACAAGCGCCTGGCCGGCGAGTCCGGTCCGGCCAACGAAGGCTCGATGCGCGAGCGGTCCGACCGTCCCGATCGCGGCCCCCGTGGCCGCCGCGGCGGCGCAGAAGCGGGCGCGTGAGGTAAGTCATGCTGCAACCTAAGAAAACCCGCTTCCGCAAGCAGTTCAAAGGCCGCATCCACGGATCGGCCAAGGCTGGCTTCGCGCTCAACTTCGGCGCCTTCGGCCTGAAGTCGCTGGAGCCCGAACGGGTCACCGCCCGCCAGATCGAAGCCGCTCGCCGGGCGATCACTCGCCAGATGAAGCGTCAGGGCCGGGTGTGGATTCGCGTGTTCCCGGACCTGCCGGTGACCGGCAAGCCCGCCGAAGTGCGGATGGGCAAGGGCAAGGGCGCGGTGGATTACTGGGCCGCGCGGGTTCACCCGGGCCGGATCCTGTTCGAAATCGACGGCGTGCCGAACGACGTGGCGCGCGAAGCCCTGCGGCTGGGCGCGGCCAAGCTGCCGGTGCGCACCAAGATCGTCACGCGCCTGGACGCCGGCGCGGGGCATGAGGCCTGACCATGAAGATCGATGACGTTCGCGCGCTGACCGCCGACCAGCTTCAGGACCAGCTGCTGAGCCTGAAGAAGGAGCAGTTCAACCTGCGCTTCCAGGACGCCACCGGCCAGCTGGAAAAGACCCACCGTGCGAACGAGGTCCGCAAGGACATCGCCCGCATCAAGACCGTGCTGCGCTCCAAGACCGCCGCCTGAGGATCACACGATGCCGAAAAGAATTCTCGAAGGGGTGGTGGTCTCCGACAAGGGGGACAAGACGGTGATCGTGCGCGTCGAGCGCACCTTCCTGCACCCGCTGCTGAAGAAGACCGTGCGCCGGTCCAAGAAGTACCACGCCCATGACGAGGCCAACGCCTGCAAGGAAGGCGAGGTCGTGCGCATCGCCGAGTGCGCGCCCAAGTCCAAGCTGAAGACCTGGGAAGTCGTGGCCGGCGAAGCGGCTGGCGAGCCCAAGGCCAAGGCCTCGCGCGCCAAGAAGGCCGCCAAGCCTGAAGCCTCTGAAGAAGGCGCCTCCGCATGATCCAGATGCAGTCCAATCTCGAGGTCGCGGACAACTCCGGCGCCCGTCGCGTGATGTGCATCAAGGTGCTGGGCGGCGCTGGCCGTCGCTACGCCCACGTCGGCGACCGCATCGTGGTGTCCGTCAAGGAAGCGATCCCGCGCGGCCGGGTGAAGAAGGGCGACGTGCTGCAAGCCATCGTCGTTCGCACCTCCTCGCCGATCAAGCGCAAGGACGGCTCCATGATCCGCTTCGACAAGAACGCGGCGGTGATCGTCAACAAGCAGTCCGAGCCCATCGGCACCCGCATCTTCGGCCCGGTTCCGCGCGAACTGCGCGCCAAGAACCACATGAAGATCATCTCGCTCGCGCCGGAGGTGTTGTGATGTCGGCGAAAATCAAAAAGGGGGATCGCGTGATCCTGCTGGCCGGCAGCGACAAGGGTCGCCAGGGCCAGGTCACGCGGGTGTTCCCTGCCGAAGAGCGCGTGCTCGTCTCCGGTCTGAACCTGGTCAAGCGGCACACCAAGCCGAGCCAGGCCGATCCCCAGGGCGGGATCAAGACCAAGGAAGCGCCCATTCACATTTCCAACGTCGCGAATGTCGATTCCAACGGCAAGCCGACGCGCGTGGGCTTCCGTGTCGAAGGCGACAAGAAGGTCCGTTTCGCCAAGACGCACCGGCGAGGTCATCGATGGCTGAGACCCAAACCTACGAACCGCGGATGAAGTCCGTCTATCGTGAGACCATCCGGTCCACGATGAAGGAGAAGTTCGGCTACACCAACGAGATGCAGATCCCCCGCCTCGACAAGATCGTGGTGAACATGGGGATCGGCGAGGCGGTGGCCGACTCCAAGAAGGCCGCCGCGGCCATGGCCGACCTGGCGCTGATCACCGGCCAGAAGCCCGCGCCGACCCGAGCGCGCCAGTCGATCGCCAGCTTCAAGCTCCGCGAACGGATGGTCATCGGCGCCAAGGTCACCCTGCGCAAGGACCGGATGTACGAATTTCTGGACCGTCTGATCACCATCGCCCTGCCGCGGGTGAGGGACTTCCGGGGTCTGAAGCCCACGAGCTTCGACGGTCGGGGCAACTACGCCCTCGGTCTGAAGGAGCACATCGTGTTCCCCGAGATCAACTACGACCAGATCGACCAGGTGTGGGGCATGGACATCATCGTCTGCACCACCGCCCGAGACCGACGACGAGGCCCGCGCCTTGCTCGCCGAATTCCAGTTCCCGTTCCAACGCGAAAAACGTAGCGGGACGAAAGAGACCTCATGGCTAAGAAAAGCGCCGTCAACCGCAACGAAATGGTCAAGCGCCTGGTGAAGCAATTCGCCGCCAAGCGCGAAGCCCTCAAGGCGATCGCCAACGACAGAACCTGCCGCTGGAAGAGCGGTTCGCGGCGCGCCTGAAGCTGGCCAAGCTGCCGCGCAACTCGCTCCAAGATGCGGATCCGCAACCGCTGCGTCGTGACGGGCCGCCCGCGCGGCTATTACCGCAAGCTGAAGATGAGCCGGATCGCGCTGCGCGAACTGGTCGAACTCCGGGCAGATCCCCGGCCTCGTCAAGTCGAGCTGGTAGAGGGCGCAGATGAGCATGAACGATCCCATCGGCGACATGATCGCCCGCATCAGAAATGCCGCCATGCGCGGCCGTGCAAGGTGTTGACGCCCGCTTCGAAGCTGCGCCAGCGCGTGCTCGACGTGCTTGCAGACCGAAGGCTACATCCGCGGCTACGCCCGGGTGGAGAAGCCCGGCGCGTTCCCGGAGTTCGAAATCGAGCTGAAGTATTTCGACGGCGATCCGGTCATCGCGGAGATCTGCCCGCGTCTCCAAGCCCGGCCGTCGCGTCTATTCGTCGATCAAGGACCTGAAGCCGGTCAAGAACGGCCTGGGCATCTCGATCCTGTCGACCCCCAAGGGCGTCATGTCCGACGCCGCCGCCCGCGACGCAGAACGTCGGCGGCGAAGTCATCTGTCGGGTGTACTGACATGTCTCGGATCGGCAAACGTCCTATCGTCGTCCCGCAGGGCGTCAGCATCACGCTCGAAGGCCAGACCGTCACGGTGAAGGGGCCCAAGGGCCAGCTCGCCTGGACCGTCGCCGAGGAGATCGTGGTGACGCAGGAGGGCGGCCAACTCGTGCTGTCCATGCGCGAGCGACACGCCGCGCGCCCATGCCATGTGGGGCCTGTCGCGCACCCTGGTGGACAACATGGTCGAAGGGCGTCACCGAGGGCTACGAGCGCACCCTCGAGCTGGTCGGCGTCGGCTATCGCGCGGCGATGAAGGGCAATGACGCTGTCCCTGCAGCTGGGCTTCTCGCACGACGTGGAAGTCGCGCCGCCCGCCGGCATCACCTTCGCCACGCCCAAGCAGACCGAGATCAAGATCTCCGGCATCGACAAGCAGGCGGTCGGCGAAATCGCCGCCGACATCCGCCGCATCCGTCCGCCCGAACCCTACAAGGGCAAGGGCGTGCGCTACGCTGGCGAACACGTCCGCCGCAAGGAAGGCAAGAAGAAGTAAGCCATGGCGCTTTCTCCACGCGAAACAATCGAACGCCGGGCCCAGCCGCACGCGCACCCGCCTGAAGAAGCTGGCGAACGGCCGGCCGCGGCTGTCGGTCTTCCGCTCGACCAAGAACATCTACGCCCAGGTCATCGACGATGCGAAGGGCGTGACCGCTGGCCGCCGCCTCGTCGCTGGAAGGCGACGCGAAGGGCGCGGACAAGGACGCTGCCGCCCGGGTCGGCAAGCTGGTGGCCGAGCGGCGCGATCGACAAGGGCGTCAAGGACGTGGTCTTCGACCGCGGCGGCTACATCTATCATGGCCGGGTCAAGGCGCTGGCGGACGCCGCCCGTGAAGCCGGCCTGAATTTCTAAGGGAAGCCCATGGCTCGAGGACCTGGACAGCGCGGCGGCGGCGGAGAACGTCGCGATCGTCGCAGCCCCCCAGAGCGAGCGGGCGGACGGCGACATCGTCGAGAAGCTGGTGCACATCAACCGTGTCGCGGCGACGGTGAAGGGCGGCCGTCGCTTCTCCTTCGCCGCCCTGATGATCGTCGGCGACCAGAAGGGCCGCGTCGGCTTTGGCCACGGCAAGGCGCGCGAAGTGCCCGAGGCGATCCGCAAGGCGACCGAGGAAGCCAAGAAGACCATGATCCGCGTGCCGCTGCGCGAGAGCCGCACCCTGCACCACGACGGCGCGGGCCGTCACGGCGCGGGCAAGGTGATCCTGCGCTCGGCGCCTGCCGGCACCGGCGTTATCGCCGGCGGCCCGATGCGCGCGGTGCTGGAAACGCTGGGCGTGCACGACGTGGTTGGCAAGTCGACCGGCTCGTCGAACCCCTACAACATGGTGCGCGCGACCTTCGATGCGCTGAAGCTTCAGTCTTCGCCGCGCCAGATCGCCTCCAAGCGCGGCAAGAAGGTCTCCGACATGCTCGGGCCGGCGCGCCGACGGCGCCTCGGCCGAAGCGGCGAAGCCTGAGGACGCCGTCATGGCAAACAAGACCGTCACCGTCGTGCAGATCGGCAGCCCGATCCGTCGCAAGAAGGACCAGCGCGCGACCCTGCGTCGGCCTGGGCCTGAACCGCGTCGGCCGCAGCGCCACGCTGGAAGACACGCCCGCTATCCGCGGCATGATCGCCAAGGTCCGGCACATGGTCGAGGTCAAGGAGGAGGCCTAAGGTTCGCATCTTCGATCCAACCTTTTGAAAATCAAGCCGAGTCGGGCCTCAAGCCCGGCGCAGATCTCCAAGGAGAGGCAAGATGAAAGCTGAACGAATTCGCCCCGCCCGGGCTCGCAAAGCCGCGCATGCGCGTCGGCCGTGGCCCGGGCTCGGGCAAGGGCAAGACCGCCGGTCGCGGCGTGAAGGGCCAGACGTCTCGAACCGGCTATGGCGATGGCGCATTCGAAGGCGGCCAGATGCCGATGCACATGCGCGTGCCCAAGCGCGGCTTCAACAATCCCTTCGCAACAGGCTCGCCGAGGTGAACCTGTGGCGGCTGGAACAGGCGATCGAGGCCGGCAAGATCGATCCCAAGCAGCCCATGGATGGGCCGCTCTGGTCGACGCCGGGGTGATCAGCCGCGAGCGCGATGGCGTGCGTCTGCTGGGCAAGGGCGAGCTGAAGTCCAAGATCGACATCACTGCCATTCCGCCACCGCATCGGCCCTCAAGGCCGTGGAAGAGGCGGGCGGCAAGGTGACCACCGGTCGCGGCCAAGGAAGAGGCGGCGGCGGAAGGCTGATCCCGCTCCCGGCCTCGTCATTCGGCCGAGTCTCGCCTATGTGTGATCGACGTTTTCCGTATGAGGAGAGCTATGGCCTCGGCCGCAGAACAGCTCGCTGCAAATATGAACGTCAGCGCCTTTCGGCAAGGCGACCGAGCTTCACAAGCGTCTCTGGTTCACGGTCGGCGCGCTGATCGTGTACCGGCTGGGCACCTACATCCCGATTCCGGGGATCGACTCCCAGGCGTTCGCGAAGGCGTTCGACACCCATTCGGCCGGCATCCTGGGCATGTTCAACATGTTCTCGGGCGGCGCCGTGCAGCACATGGCGGTCTTCTCGCTGAACGTGATGCCCTACATCTCGGCCTCGATCATCGTGCAGCTCCTGCAGTCGATCTATCCGCCGTGGGAGAAGATCCGGAAGGAAGGCGGCGAGGCCGGCCGCAAGCAGCTGAACCAGTACACCCGCTATCTGACGGTGGTGCTGGCGCTGTTCCAGGCCTTCGCCATCGCCATGGGGCTGCAGCCCAGCCAGGGCCTGGTGCTCGATCCCGGGCCGTTCTTCGTGATTTCGACGGTGGCCACCCTGGTCGGCGGCACGATGTTCCTGATGTGGCTGGGCGAGCAGATCACCAGCCGCGGCGTCGGCAACGGCATCATCGCTGCTGATCTTCGCCGGCATCGTGGCGCGCCTGCCCGCGGCGGCGAGCCAGATCCTGTCCATGTCGCGCGAGGGAGCGATCTCGGGCTTCACGGTGCTGTGGGTCGCCGTGCTGGCCGTCGGCATCGTGGTGACCATCGTGTTCATGGAGCGGTCCCAGCGCCGGCTTCTGATCCAGTATCCCAAGCGGCAGGTGGGCAACCGCATGTTCGGCGGCGAACTCCTCGTTCCTGCCGCTGAAGATCAACACCTCGGGCGTGATTCCGCCGATCTTCGCCTCGACGCTTCTGCTGCTGCCGGCGACGGCGCTGCAGTTCCTGTCGACGGCGAACCTGCCGGGCTGGGCTTCCTGGGCGCCGACGCTGGTGGGCCAGCTCAGCACGGCCGGCCGCTGTTCATGGTGCTCTATGGCGCGCTGATCATCTTCTTCACCTTCTTCTACACCTCGATCGTGTTCAATCCGGAGGAGACGGCGGAGAACCTGCGCAAGTACGGCGGCTTCCTGCCCGGCATCCGGCCCGGCAAGCGCACGGCGGAATACCTCGACTATGTGCTGACCCGCCTGACGGTGATCGGCGCGGCCTACATCACCCTGGTCTGCCTGGTGCCCGAGAGCCTGATGGCCGGGATGCAGTCCTCGAGCTTCTATTTCGGCGGCACCTCGATCCTGATCGTGGTGTCGGTGACCATGGACACGTGGACGCAGATCCAGTCGCATCTGCTGGCGCACCAGTACGAAGGCCTGATCAAGAAGTCGCGACTGCGCGGCAAGGGGCGCTAGGCCTAAGCCTCGCGGCATGTTGAACTGGGCGCACTAACCGGAAGCGGGCCGCCAGACGCTCCGCCGCCGGTGCAACCGAAGGCCCAGGGAGGGGACCTTTGAACCTGATCCTTTTCGGCCCGCCGGCCGCCGGCAAAGGCACCCAGGCCAAGCGCCTGGTGCCGACCCGCGGCATGGTGCAACTGTCCACCGGCGACATGCTGCGCGCGGCGGTGGCTTCCGGCTCTGAGCTGGGCGCAAGGTCGAGGACATCATGGGCCGGGGCGACCTGGTCTCGGACGAGATCGTCATCGCCCTGATCGAGGAACGGCTGGCCGAGGCCGACGCCGCCGGCGGGGCGATCTTCGACGGCTTTCCGCGCACGCTGGCCCAGGCCCAGGCGCTGGACGCCATGCTGGCGCGCCGCGCCAGCCGGATCGACGCGGTGCTGCGCCTGAAGGTGGACGACGAGGCGCTGCTGAAGCGCATCGCCGGCCGCTTCGCCGAGACCGGCCGGCCAGACGACAATCCGGAAACCTTCAAGATGCGGCTGGACGCCTACAACGGCCAGACCGCGCCTCTGCTGCCCTATTATCAGGGGCAGAAGAAACTGATCGAGATCGACGGAATGCGGAGCATCGAGGACGTGGCCGGGGCGATCGACAAGGCCTTGGAAAAGGTCCCCGCATGACCCATATCGGCGGTTGCGCGCACGCCACCCGAAAAGGACGTCGAATGGGCGGGGTCTGTCCATTGACGGCGACGAAACGATCCCTATAACGGTGCGCTTCCGCGAATGGGCGCGAAAGGCGCGCTGGCCCATCCGTAACGATTCGGAGGGCTGGACCGCTTTCGCGCTCTTGCGCGTCCAGGAGATTTGAGACGTGGCCCGTATTGCAGGCGTCAATATTCCGACCAACAAGCGCGTCGTCATCGCGCTGCAGTACATCCATGGAATCGGCCGCGCCAAGGCGCGTGAGATCGTGAGCACGGTCGGCATCGAAGACGCCCGCCGCGTCAACCAACTGACCGACGCGGAGGTGCTGCAAATCCGGGAAGCCATCGACAGGGACTATCTCGGTCGAGGGCGACCTGCGCCGCGAAACCGCCGTCAATATCAAGCGGCTTATGGATCTGGCGAGCTATCGGGGCCTGCGCCACCGTCAGGGACTGCCGGTCCGCGGCCAGCGCACGCACACTAACGCCCGTACCCGCAAAGGTCCGGCCAAGCCGATCGCCGGCAAGAAGAAATAGGTCTAGAGGACCGCCCACATGGCCAAAGAGCCGTCCCGCGTCAAAAAGCGCGAGCGCAAGAACATCACTTCGGGCGTGGCGCACGTGAACGCCTCGTTCAACAACACCATGGTGACCATCACCGACGCTCAGGGCAACGCCATCGCCTGGTCGTCGGCGGGAGCCATGGGCTTCAAGGGCTCGCGCAAGTCCACGCCCTACGCCGCCCAGATGGCGGCCGAGGATGCGGGCAAGAAGGCCATGGAGCACGGCGTGAAGACCTTGGAGGTCAATGTCGCCGGTCCCGGCTCCGGTCGCGAGTCCGCGCTTCGCGCCTTGCAGGCGGTGGGGATGACCATCACCACCATCCGCGACGTAACGCCCATTCCGCATAACGGCTGCCGCCCGCCTAAACGCCGTCGCGTCTAGCGAGCCGGCTGTATGTCCTATTCCCCTTCGCCGGACGAGTTTGCGCCGGCCACCCCCGCCCGAGGGACACAATCCGTGATCGAAAGAAACTGGAACGAGCTGATCCGTCCTGAAAAGCCACTGATCGAAGCCGGCGCGGATGCTTCGCGCCGCGCCCGGATGGTGGCGGAGCCGCTTGAGCGCGGCTTTGGCGTGACGCTCGGCAACGCGCTGCGGCGCGTTCTTCTGTCTTCGCTGCAAGGCGCGGCCGTCACCTCCATCCAGATCGATGGGGTGGTGCACGAGTTCTCCTCCATGGAGGGCGTGCGCGAGGACGTCGTGGACATCGTGCTGAACATCAAGGGCCTGGCCCTGCGGATGAACGCCGAGGGTCCCAAGCGCATGACCCTGCGCGCCACCGGCCCCGGCGCGGTGACCGCGGGCCAGATCGACGCCCCCGCGGACATCGACATCCTCAACAAGGACCACGTGCTCTGCACGCTGGACGAGGGCGCCTCCATCCGCATGGAGTTCACCGTCGACACCGGCAAGGGCTATGTCTCGGCCGAGCGCAACCGTCCCGAAGACGC
Source organism: uncultured Alphaproteobacteria bacterium (assembly GCA_963761065.1). Classification (GTDB taxonomy): domain Bacteria; phylum Pseudomonadota; class Alphaproteobacteria; order Caulobacterales; family Caulobacteraceae; genus JANWHQ01. The sequence continues at coordinate 221,945 of CAVXFP010000001.1, forward strand.
CCCGATCGGCCTGATCGCCGTGGACGGCCTGCTACTGCCCCGTGAAGCGCGTCGGCCTATCGCGTGGAGCCCACCCGCCAGGGCCAGAGCCTGGACTATGACCGGCTGATGATCGAGGTGGAGACCAACGGCGCGGTGACGCCCGTGGACGCGGTGGCCTATGCCGCGCGCATCCTGCAGGACCAGCTGCAGATCTTCATCACCTTCGAAGAGCCGAAGAAGAAGGTCGAAGGCGAAGCCAAGCCCGAGCTGCCCTTCAACCCGCCCTGCTGAAGAAGGTGGACGAGCTGGAGCTGTCGGTCCGTTCGGCCAACTGCCTGAAGAACGACAACATCGTCTACATCGGCGACCTGATCCAGAAGACCGAGGCGGAGATGCTCCGCACCCCGAACTTCGGCCGCAAGTCGCTGAACGAAATCAAGGAAGTTCTCGCCGGCATGGCTCTGCACCTGGGCATGGACGTGCCCAACTGGCCGCCCGAGAACATCGAAGACCTCGCCAAGAAGTTCGAAGATCAGATCTAACCGACCGCGTTCCGGGGAAAGTTGGAGACACCGCCATGCGCCACGGTTACGCGCACAGGAAACTCGGCCGCACCACCGCGCACCGCACGGCGATGTTCGCCAACATGGCGGCAAGCCTGATCAAGCACGAGCAGATCACCACCACCTTGCCCAAGGCCAAGGAGCTGCGGCCGATCGTCGAGAAGCTGGTGACGCTCGCCAAGAAGGGCGACCTGCACGCCCGCCGGCTGGCGATCAGCCGCGTGCGGGACGTCGATCAGGTGAAGAAGCTCTTCGACACCATCGGCCCTCGCTACAAGGCTCGCCACGGCGGCTACACCCGCGTGCTGAAGGCCGGCTTCCGCTTTGGCGACAACGCGGCGGTGGCGGTGATCGAGTTCGTCGATCGCGATCCCGAAGCCAAGGGCAAGGACTCCGGCCCGGTGCAGAGCGCTGGCGCCGAGGACTAGACTTCGAGCTTTCGGCCAAGACGATTTGACCCCCGGTTTCGCGCCGGGGGTTTTCGTTTGACGAAATGATTGCGATATGTGTGAAATATTGTCGAGATTCGAAGCGGGAGACCTGCTCATGGTCGATGAACCTCAGAGCGTGACCATCGCCGCCGAGCTGGCCTACCGCGATCCGGAAGGCGCGCTGGCGTGGCTGACCAAGGCCTTCGGCTTCGAAACCCGCCTCGTGGTGTCGGGCGCGGACGGCAAGCTGATCTATGCGGCGAGCGGGACGGGAGGAACGGTCGCGGCGATCCTGCCCGAGTCACCGCCGGTGCTGGCGAGCCCGAAGACGAGCGGGGCCTCGAGCTGCACCGTGCACCTGCGCTACGCCCCGGGAACCATGGATATCGACGAGCACTTCGCCCGCGCCAAGGCCGCCGGGGCGGAGGTGCTGATCGAACCGCGCCAGGAGTTCTATGGCGACCTGGAGTACCTGTGCCGCGATCCGGAGGGCCACATCTGGAACGTCGGCGTGCGCGGCGATGCGCCCCCCGGCCCGCCGCCCGAAGGGATCACGGTGCGCTTCCCGAATGGGCGGCCGCGATGACCGCCCAGTCTCTGCGCGTTCTTGACCGCACCCTCGCCGCCCTGGCCGATCCGCACCGCCGCCATGTCGTGGAGCTGTTGCGCGCGCGGCCCATGCGCGCCGGAGAGTTGGCTGCGGCGGCCGGCCTCGCCGCGCCGGCCATGAGCCGTCACCTGAAGACCCTGCGCGAGGCGCGCGTGGTCGAGGAGGTCTCGCCCGAGTTCGATGCGCGCGTGCGGATATATCGCCTGCGGCCCCAGCCCATGGCCCACCTGAAACAGTGGCTCGAAGAGACCGAGCGGCTGTGGACCGAGCAGCTGCGCACCGGCTCGGGCTCGGGGAGTGGTGATCGCCGCCACCACCGCGCGCCATGCTTTGAGCAGGCCAACTTTCAGCTTGCCGCGAGGCGTCCTATGCCCGAACAAGCCCGGCCATGATCAAACTCGCCGCTCCAGCCCAAGGCCGCCCGGCCGCGATCGTGTTCGTCTTCATCACCGTGATGATCGACATGATCGCCATGGGCGTGACCGCGCCGGTGCTGCCGACCCTGATCCAGAAGATGGCGGGCAGCCCGCCTCGGCCGGCTGGATGAACGGCCTGTTCGTCACCGTGTTCGCCCTGATGCAGTTCGTGTTTTCGCCGGTGCTGGGCGGACTGTCGGATCGCTTCGGGCGGCGGCCGATCCTGATCATCTCGATCGCGGGCCTGGGGCTGAACTACATCGTCATGGCGCTCGCGCCGGACCTGACCTGGCTGCTGGTGGCGCGGATTCTGACCGGGATCACCTCGGCCAACATCTCCACGGCGTCGGCCTATATCGCTGACGTCACGCCGGCCGACAAACGGGCGGGCGCCTATGGCATGTTGCAGGCGGCCTTCAGCATGGGGTTCGTGCTCGGGCCGGCGGTGGGCGGCATTCTGGGCGGGATCGACCCACGCGCGCCGTTCTGGATCGCGGCGGTCATCAGCCTGATCAACGCGTTTTACGGCTGGTTCGTCCTGCCGGAGTCCCTGCCTCGGGAACGGCGCGCGCCCTTCAACTGGCGGCGGGCCAACTCGATCGGCTCGCTGAAGCTGCTGGGTTCGAACCCGGACCTCAGGGTCCTGGCCACGGTCAACCTGCTGACCCAGTTCGCCACGGTGGTCTATCCGACCGTGTTCGTGATCTATGCGGTGAACCGCTACGGCTGGTCGACGGGCACGGTGGGCCTGTGCCTGGCCGGCTTCGGCCTGTGTTCTGGGCTGGTCCAGGCGACGCTGACGGGCCGCGCGGCTGCGTGGTGGGGCGAGCGCAAGGTGATCGCCATCGGCCTGCTCTGCGGCGTGGTCGGCATGGCGGTGTTCGGACTGGCCACGACCCCCTGGGGCTTCGCCCTGGCGGTGCCGGTCATGACCCTGGCGGGCATAGCCGGGCCGGCGATCATGGCGATGATGACCCGCCGCGTGGAGGCGTGGGAGCAGGGTCAGCTCCAGGGCGCCAACTCCAGCCTGCAGTCGATCGCGGGCATCGTCGCGCCGCTGCTGTTCGGCTGGTGCTACTCGCTGTTCATCGGACCCTGGAAGAGCCTGAACCTGCCGGGCGCGCCGTTCCTGCTGGCGGCCATCTTCATGGGGATTTCCGTGGTCCTGGCCTTCTGGTCCATGCGCAACGCCGGGGCTGAAGACACGGGTCCGCCGTCGGACGAGACCGGCGACGCCCCGCCGCTGATCGCGCACTAATCCCGAAACGGGCGCTCCATTTGGCCTTGCGCCATCTTTGGGTCCCAAAATTGCAGTGTTTGGGGCCTCGCCCGTAACGGATCGTGGAGCCAGACCGCATGCGCGTGCGCCGTCGCCTGATCGTCCCGCTTGTCGCCCTCGTCCTCGCCGGCTGTGGCCAGCCCGGCAAGGGCAGCGCCCAGAGTCTGCAGAGTTCGGATGCGTCCGCGTCAGGCCTGCAGGGCGGCTTCGCCCAGCCCGACCGCGCGCCGCCGGCCAGTTCGGCGGAGATGCGGCTGTCCTTCGCGCCGGTGGTCAAGAAGGCCGCGCCGGCGGTGGTGAACGTCTTCAGCCGCCGCGTAGTTCGCCAGCAGGTCGATCCCTTCTGGCAGATGTTCGGCATGACGCCGCGATCGGGGGTGGAGCAGTCGCTGGGCTCGGGCGTGATCGTGCGGTCCGACGGGGTGATCGTCACCAACCACCACGTCATCGACGGCGGCCAGGAGATCATGGTGGTGCTGTCCGACCGGCGTCAGTTCCCGGCCAAGGTGCTGCTGGACGACGCCCACGCGGACCTGGCGGTGCTGAAGATCGATCCCGGCGCCGAACGCCTGCCGACTCTTCCCATCGATGCGTCGAACAATCTGCAGGTCGGCGATCTGGTGCTGGCCATCGGCAACCCCTTCGGCGTCGGCCAGACGGTGACCAACGGCATCGTCTCGGCGCTGGCGCGCTCGGAGGTGGGGATCACCGACTATTCCTACTTCATCCAGACCGACGCGGCGATCAATCCGGGCAACTCCGGCGGGCCGCTGGTGGACATGGACGGGGACCTGATCGGGCTGAACACCTCGATCCTGTCGCGCACCGGGCACCTCGACCGGCGTGGGCTTCGCCATTCCGGCGGCCATGGTCAGGCAGGTGGTCGCCGCGGCGGTGGGCGGCGGCCACGCGGTCATCCGGCCGTGGCTGGGGGTCAAGGGCCAGGAGGTCACCCAGGACATCGCCAAGAGCCTGGGCATGGACCGGCCCGAGGGCGTGCTGGCGGCCGATGTTTATCCCGGGGCCGCGGCGGATCGCGCGGGCGTGAAGGTCGGCGACGTGATCCTGGCCGTGGACGGTCAGGCGGTGAACGACGAGTCCGCCATGAACTATCGGATCGCCACCCACAACGCCGGCGACAAGGTGGCCGTGCAGGTGCGCCGCGCCGGGGCGGTGAAGACGTTGACGGTGCGGGCCGAGCCGGCGCCGGGCTCCGCCGCCGGGGACGAGCGCGTCATCTCCGGCCGCAACCCCCTGGGCGGCGCCACGGTGGCCAAAGGCTCGCCCGCGGTGGCCGAGCAGCTGGGCCTGGACGCCTTCGCCGCCAAGGGCGTGATGGTGACCAAGGTTCCCGACGACAGCCTGGCGGCCAACGTCGGCGTGCGGCCCGGCGACGTGATCGTCGCGGTCAACGGCCAGGCGATCAGCTCCACCGCCCAGCTTCCCGGCGTCCTGGCGGCCGGCGGCCGGTCCTGGCAGTTGGTCATCCAGCGCGGCGACCAGCGGATCACCGGCTCGTTCAGGCTGTAGGCGGCGGGTGACGAAGGCGCTAGGACGCGGCGGCCTCGGCCATCCGCGCGACCTTGATCCTGGCCTTCAGGTCGGTGCGGCAGAAGGCGTGCAGGAAGCAGGTCTGCTCGGACATATCCAGGCAGGCGCGGGCGAAGGCGTCGTCCTCGCCGGTGCGCAGCCGCACGTGGGTCTCCACCGGATCGGTCTCGCCCGGCCGGCCCAGGCCGCCTGAGGCGCCGCCGAGGGAGAAGTGCGTGTCCTGGACGATGCGGTAGTCGGCGACGTCCTTGCGCACGATCTTCGCGTAGCGGCCCAGCTGGGTCATGAAACAGAAGGCGATGCCGGCGGAGATGTAGCTCGCCGCGTCGGGCGCACGGCCCTGGCCGCCGTTCACCGGCGCCTCTTCGCTGAGGTAGGTGAAGATCGAGCCGTGCGGGTTGAACAGGTGAACCTCCACCGCCTTCACCCCGTCCGGCCGCAGGGTGCAGACGCCGCGGACGTGCAGCAGGCGGTCCTGCTCGTCGGTCAGGCTGCCGCCAGCGAAGGTGGTGGTGTCTTCGGCCTTGGCGGTCATGGCGCCGCGCACGATCAGGTCTGACCCGTCGCCCGGCGCCGGCGTCGCCGCCTCGAACAAGGCGTCGAGCGCCACCTGATCCACGGGCGCGATGGCGTGGGCCTTGGCCGGCGCGATGGCGGCTTCGTTGTGGACGAGGGAGAACAGGCTCTCCTTGCAGCCGCGCATCAGGCCGTTGAGCGGCGAGGCGGCCACGGCGTCGTAGACCAGGGCGCGGAGGGCCTCAGGACTGGCGTCCGAGGCGATCTGGGCCTCCAGCTCGATGTCCCTGGCCCCGCCGGTCATCGTGCCGCGCAGGGCCGACCCCTTCATGGTGTAGAAGTTGTCCTGGATCAGGCGGATGTCGTCGATCCGAATCCCGCGTTGCTTCGCCAGGGCCAGGATCTCGTTGAGGTACGACGAGACCATGCCGGTGGTCAGGAACGACAGCGGGCAGGGCGCCGCGTCGAATCCGGCCAGATAAGCGCCCTCGTCAGACGCCAGCCGCCACACCGCGCCCGTCCGCGCGGAGGCGATCAGCGCCTCCTTCTGCATCCCCGAGAGGGTGCGCGCGAAGACCCGCACCGCCTCGCCCCGGCCCTGGCGGATGTCAGGCGGGGCAAGGCCCAGCGCGCCCGGATCGGCGAGCTTGAAGAAGGTCGGCCGGGGGTCGGCCGCCAGGATGTCGACGTCGTTCGCCACGGCCTACTGGGCCTTGTAGGTCACGCGCCAGATGGTGTTGTTGGCGTCGTCGCCGACCAGCAGCGATCCGTCCTTCAGCACCGCCAGGCCGTAGGGGCGGGCCCAGACGTGTTTGGCGTCGGTCACGAAGCCGGTCATGAAGTCCACGTATTCGCCCGTGGCCTTGCCGTCCTTCATGGGCAGGTAGACCACCTTGTAGCCGGTGCGGTTGGCGCGGTTCCAGGAGCCGTGCAGGGCGACGAAGGCGGCGCCCTGATACTCGGCCGGGAACGCGCCCGCGGCGGTGCTGTTGTAGAAGGCGATCTGCACCGAGGCCGAGTGCGGCTGGAACAGCACGTCCGGCACGGTGATCTTGCCCTTCAGGTCGGGCCGGTCGCCCTTCAGGCGCGGATCCTCGTTGTCGCCGATGTAGTACCAGGGCCAGCCGTAGAAGGCGCCTTGCTTGACGCTGGTGGCGTAGTCCGGGACCAGATCGTCGCCCAGCATGTCGCGCTCATTGACCGCGCACCAGACGCTGCCCGTGCCCGGCTGCACGGTCAGGCCCGAGCAGTTGCGGATGCCGGTGGCGAAGATGTGCAGGTTCTTGCCGTCCGGATCGGCCACCAGCACGTCGGCGCGGTTCTCGTTCACATCCCAGGCGGCGCCGGTGGCGTGCTGCTGGGCGTCCCAGGCCTCGGCGTCCTTGACGCTCTTCTTGCCCATGCCCTCGGAGAGGTTACCCGACGAGCCCACCGACACGTACATGCTCTTGCCGTCCGGCGAGAAGCCCAGGTCGCGCGTCCAGTGGCCGCCGGTGTGCGGGATGATCTGGGCGATCACGGTCTGGGCCGGTCCGCGCGCCTTCAGGTCCCCGTTCTGATAGGGGAAGCGCACCACCGAATTGTTGTTGGCCACATAGACCCACTTCGGATCCGGGCCGAGCGGGTAGAAGGCGATGCCGAAGGGCTGGTCCAGGCCCTCGGCGAAGACGCTGTTCTGGCTCGGCGCGGCGCCGTCCGCCCCAGGACGCAGCACGCGCACGCGGCCGGCGGGCTGTTCGGCCACGAACACGTCGCCGTTGGGTGCAACGACCATCTTGCGCGGCCCCTGAAGGCCCTTGGCGTAGGCCGCCACGGAAAAGCCCGGGGGGAGCTGGATCTTAGCGTCAGTGGGCCGATCCGCGACCTGGGCCATGGAGGCGGCGGGCGTGGTGGCCAGCGGCGCGGGCATGTCCGCCGGAGTGATCAGCCGGCGTACGCCCGGCGCGTTGGCCCGCCAGTCGCCGTAGGCCGCCTTGCCCTTCAGCAGGGTTCCCGCCGGCGGGGGCCCGGAGCTCGGCGGCGCCGGCTCGGCGAAGCAGGAGGCGGCGGCGGCGATCCCCCCGACCGCGACGAGCGCGGCCAGGAACGAGACGGCTGAGCGTGGCGGCATGGGGCGGTCCCTCAAGTCTTATGATCGTTAGGAAGCTAACCGATCCTAGCGGCCATGCTTCAGGCTGGCCAGATATGAGATCACGTCATGCCGGTCGGCCTCGGAAGGAACGCTGATCGGCATGGCCGTGCCCGGCGCCATCTTCTGCGGGTTGGCGAGAAAATGTTCGAGCGTCTCCTCGGTCCAGGTGAGGCCCGACGCCTTCAGCGCCTTGGTATAGGCCGGGAAGCCCGGGTCGGAGGCGGCCTTGCGGCCGACCACGCCGTTCAGGCTGGGCGCCGCGCCTTCCACCCCGGCGCTGGCGGAGTGGCACAAGGAGCATTGCCCGTCGAACAGGGCCTTGCCCTTGGCGATGTCGGCGGCGCTGCCGGACGCGGAGGCGGACGCCGAACCGGCCGCGAGCAGGGCGGCGGCGAGGGCGCTGATGGCGATGACTGACTTCACTTGGAGTCTCCTTGCCCATGGTCGTCGCGCCAGCTCTTGCCGGTGACCGGATGGGGATAGTGGAAGGGTACGATGCGGGTATGGGGCCAGGCCTGGGGCGTGTCGTCCGTAAGCACGTCCGGACCCTTGGGATCGTCGGGGAAGGTGCGGGTCAGGGGCTTCAGGTGCACCTCGGAGTGCGCCCAGCCCTTCTCGTAATCGGCTTGCCACAGCATGTTGTAATCGAACCGCCAGATGCGCCAGACGCCGTCCACCTTCTTGTACTGGTTCTCATAGACGCCCGCCTCCCACATTTGTGCGGGGACCGCAGGCGGGTTTTGCATGGTCTCGTGCCAGCCGCCCATCATCACGCCGCGAAAGCGGCCCTTTGCGGTCAGACCATCGGGGGCGATGTCGATCAGGTCCTGCAGCTGCAGATGCTCGTACATCAGGCCGTAGCGGGGGCCGTCGCGGCCCTCGGCCCACAGGCCGCGCAGCCAGTCGCAATACAGGCGCCGCGCGCCGGCCTTGCCGCGATAGATCCCGTTCAGGAACTTCAGCTCGCAGTCCTCGGCGAACAGCTCGACCATCTGTTCGTACAGGCACACGTCGAAATAGTAGCCGTACTTGAACTGCAGCGAGCGCACGGCGTGGATGTCCTCCAGCGTGCGCGTGCGCGCCTCCAGCGCCTCGATCCGGTCTTGCAACGCCCTGATGGCGTCGGGCTCGGCCATGCGGTTCCTCCGGCGGATGTCCGTATGCGCGCCGCTAGCTGAACGGCGGCTGACGCAACCCGGTTCTGGCGTCCGGTTGCGGAGGCTTTAGCCGACCCCGGCCGCCGCGCAAAGCCGCTCGCGACCGCGCGCGGGCCATCGTTTCCGCCGGCGGTTCTGATAGGCTGGCGCGATGTCCGATCTGTTCGAAGCCGCCGGACTTGCAGCCGGAGCGCCCTCGCCCCTGGCCGACCGGCTGCGCCCGGCATCGCTGGACGAGGTGGTGGGCCAGGATCACCTGCTGGGCCCCGAAGGCCCGGTCGGGCGGATGGTCGTGGCGCGGCGGCTGTCGTCGATGATCCTGTGGGGGCCGCCGGGCACCGGCAAGACCACCATCGCCCGCCTGCTGGCCAAGGCGGCGGGCTATGAGTTCCAGCAGCTGTCGGCGGTGTTCTCCGGCGTCGCGGACCTGAAGAAGGCCTTCGAACAGGCCAAGGCGCGCCGGGCGGCGGGCCAGTCCACCCTGCTGTTCGTGGACGAGATCCACCGCTTCAACCGCGCCCAGCAGGACGGCTTCCTGCCCTTCGTGGAGCAGGGGACGGTGACCCTGGTCGGGGCCACCACCGAGAACCCGTCCTTCGAGCTCAACGGCGCGCTGCTGTCGCGCTGCCAGGTGTTCGTGCTCAAGCGCCTGGACGACGCGGCGCTGGAACAGCTGCTGGAACGGGCCGAGGCCCTGGAGGGCGGGCCCTGCCGCTGCAGCCCGAGGCGCGCGCAGGCGCTGGTCGCCTATGCGGACGGCGACGGGCGCTATCTGCTCAACCTGGCGGAGACCCTGTTCAACATCGCCGAGCCCGAGCGCCGCTCGACACCGGCGGCGCTGGGCAAGTTCCTGCAGAAGCGCAGCCCCGCCTACGACAAGGACCGCGAGGAGCACTACAACCTCATCTCCGCCCTGCATAAGTCGATGCGCGGCTCGGACCCGGACGCGGCGCTCTATTGGCTGGCGCGGATGCTGGAGGGGGGCGAGGACCCGCTGTTCGTGGCCCGCCGGCTGATCCGCGTGGCCAGCGAGGACATCGGCCTGGCCGATCCCACGGCCCTGCTGATCGCGCTCGCCGCCCGCCAGACCTATGAGTTGCTGGGCTCGCCCGAAGGCGAACTGGCCCTGGCCCAGGCCTGCCTGCATCTGGCCAGCGCGCCCAAATCCAACGCCGCCTATATGGCCCTCGGCGCGGCGCGGCGCAGGCCAAGGAGACCGGCTCGCTGATGCCGCCCGCGCACATCCTGAACGCGCCGACCAAGCTGATGGCAGAGCTGGGCTACGGAGGGCTACCAGTACGACCCGACGACCGAGGACGGCTTCTCCGGCCAGGACTATTTCCCCGAGGGCATGGAGCGGCGCGATTCTATCCGCCCAAGGGCGAGGGGATCGAGGGGCGGATCAGGGAGCGGCTGGACCGGTGGGCCGCGCTGCGGGCGAAGAAGGGCGGATAGACGCCGTGCGTGGTTCGAGACGCGCCCCTTCGGCAAGCTCAGGGCCGCTCCTCACCATGACGAGCGTTTGTGCCGGCCAACCATAACCGTCATCCTGAGGAGCGACCTGCAAGGTCGCGTCTCGAAGGACGCAGCGCGTCGATGCCACGCCCCCGCCTCGCCAGGAAATCCCGCGCCATCGACCGGCCCATCACGCTGAGCGCCGACGAGATCGCCTTCGTCCGGACCCTGACGATCTGCGAGGACTGCGGCGATCCTGGCGCTGAACAAGCCCTCTGGCCTGTCCAGCCAGGGCGGGCGGGGGCAGGTCCATACGCTGGACGAGCTGCTTGTGGGCCTTCGCGCGGCCGGGCCATGCGCGGCCCCGGCTGATCCACCGGCTGGACCGCGACACCTCCGGCGTCATCCTCACCGCCAAGACCAAGCCGGCCGCCGCGGCGCTGGGCAAGGCGATGATGGGCCGGCAGATGACCAAGACCTATCTCGCCGTGGTCGCCCCCGGCCCGCCTGATCCGCCCGCCGGCGCCATCGAGGCGGCCCTGCGCCGCGAGGAGATCGGCCGCGAGGCCTATATGCGCGTCTGCCCGCCCGATCATCCGGATGCGGAGAGCGCCCACACCCTCTATCGCACCCTGGCGGCGGGGAAGGGCGCGGCCCTGGTGGAGCTTTCCCCCCGCACCGGGCGGATGCACCAGCTGCGCGTGCACCTCGCCTCCATCGGCCGGCCCATCGCGGGGGACGCCCGATACGGCGGGGCGCTGACCCTGGGCGGACGGCCGGTTCCGCGCCTGATGCTGCACGCCGCCGCCCTGGAGTTCCCCCACCCCGAAGGCGGCCGCCGCCGCATCGAGGCGCCCTTGCCGGCGGACTTCGTGGCGGCGCTGGCGGCGGCGGGGATCGAGTCCCGGCGCGGCCGCAAAGCGAGGATAACCCCCGCCCCTCGCGCGGGGGCGCGGGCGGAGGGGCGCGTGGGGGCGCAGAGGCGCGCGGGCGCGCGCGTTGGGCTGGCGGTTGGCGAAGCGGGCGGCGGCGAGGGGCTGGGGCAGGGCGGTCATGGCCCACAGTCTGCGCCCGGCGGAGGGGAGGGGGATAAGTCGGGGGTTATCCCCCTCAATCGTCACCATCAATCCTCGTGTCAGTCACCCTCGTGGGTCGGCGCCGATCGGGCTGGACGCGGCTGGCGAACAGCGAGAGCTCTGCGCAACGAGATTCGGTCCATGGCTCGTGATTGCCGTCCGTTCGGCGCAGAGTTCGACTTCTAGTCGCGCGAGTTCGAGCGCTTCGAGCGATGAACTTGACCTCGTCGGCGCTCATTGCGCGCTGGTCGCGCTGCCTCGGCTGAACATCCCACCATGACGGCAGCCCGTTCTGCAGCTCGTAGCGCTGGCCAGTGTAGCCAGCCCTGAATATGCTCTCACGATGCATCTTGGCGTCGGCCGTCGCGCCCAGTTCCTGTTGGCCAACGCCGTTTGAGTGTCGACGTGCGGCATTGCCAGAGCATGGCGATTGTAACCGTCCGGCGAATGACCTGCTGGCGTACCGCTGGCGCTTTCCTATGGAAGTGCGTGGATGTCACAAGGCCTCGAAGCTCGCATTCGGCGAGAGCGTTAGTCATAGCGGAATGTTGTCGTGCTTCTTCCACGGGTTCGACAGCGCCTTCGTTCGCAGGCCCCTCAGTGCACGGACGATCCGCCGCCGCGTGCCATGCGGCATGATCACGTCGTCGAGGTAGCCGAGGCTGGCGGCGACGAACGGGTTGGCGAAGCGTGGCCTTGTACTCCGCCTCCCGCGCGGCGAGCTTCTCGGGGTCCTTGGCGTCTTCGCGGAAGATGATCTCCACCGCGCCCTTGGCGCCCATGACGGCGATCTCGGCGGTGGGCCAGGCGTAGTTGATGTCGCCGCGCAGGTGCTTTGAGCTCATCACGTCATAGGCGCCGCCATAGGCCTTGCGGGTGATGCAGGTGACCTTGGGAACCGTCGCCTCGGCGTAGGCGAACAGCAGCTTGGCGCCGTGCTTGATCAGGCCGCCGTACTCCTGGCGGGTGCCCGGCATGAAGCCCGGCACGTCCACGAAGGTGACGATGGGCAGCTGGAAGGCGTCGCAGAAGCGCACGAACCGCGCGGCCTTGCGGCTGGCGTCGATGTCCAGAACGCCGGCCAGCTCCAGCGGCTGGTTGGCGACGACGCCCACCGGCTGGCCGTCCAGGCGGGCGAAGCCGCAGACGATGTTCTTGGCCCAGGCCTCGGAGATCTCGAAGAAATCCGCCTCGTCCACGACCTTCAGGATCAACTCCTTGACGTCATAGGGCTGGTCGGCGCCGGCGGGGATCAGGGTGTCGAGGGATGGCTCGTCGCGCTCGGGGTCGTCCAGGGACGGACGAAGCGGCGGCTTCTCGCGGTTCGAGAGCGGCAGAAAATCAATCAGCCTGCGCACTTGCGCCAGGGCCTCAAGGTCGTTGTCGAAGGCGCCGTCGGCCACGCCGGACTTGGCGCAATGCACCCGCGCGCCGCCCAGGTCCTCGTGCGTCACCTCCTCGTGGGTGACGGTGCGGACCACATCCGGGCCCGTGACGTACATGTAGCTGGTGTCCCTCACCATGAAGATGAAGTCGGTCATGGCCGGCGAATAGACGTCGCCCCCCGCGCAGGGGCCCATGATCACGCTGATCTGGGGGATAACCCCCGAAGCCATGACATTCTCAAGGAAAATGTCCGCATACCCCGCAAGGCTCTCGACCCCTTCCTGAATGCGCGCGCCGCCCGCGTCATACAGGCCGATGATCGGCGCGCCGACCTTCATGGCCTGGCGCTGGATCTTCAGAATCTTCTGCGCATGCGCGCCGGAAAGAGATCCTCCGAACACGGTGAAATCCTTGGAGAAGACATAGACCGTACGCCCCCCAATCTCGCCCCGGCCGGTGACGACGCCGTCGCCGGGGACCCTCTGCTCGGCCATGCCGAACTCGACGGCGCGGTGCTCGACGAACATGTCGAACTCCTCGAAGGAGCCCTCGTCGAGCAGGGCGTCGATGCGCTCGCGGGCGGTGAGCTTGCCCTTCTTGTGCTGGGCGTCGATGCGCTTTTGCCCGCCGCCCAGCCGCGCGGCGGCGCGGCGCTTTTCCAGCTCTTTGAGGATGTGCTGCATGGTCCCGCCTCGATTGCGCGGGGCAGGCTAAGCCCCGTCGGTGGGGTCAGTCGAGCGCCCTGAACCACCGCTCCAGCATCGCCGCCTCGGCGGCCATGTGGGCGGTGCGCTCGGCGGCTTCGGCGTCCACGCCCCAGCGGGCCTCCTGGAAGGCCTCGTCCAGGCGCGACAGCTCGAAGGCCTCCGGGGCGGACAGGCGCCCGCGCTGGACGGCCAGGGCCAGCACCGCCGAGCCATAGAGGCCCGCCGCGTGGGCGAGGGCGGCGAGGGCGAAGTCGTCCAGCGCCTCGGCCAGGGCCTTCACGGCCTGCACGGTCGCGTCCGGCTGCGGCGTGTGGACGATGCCGGTGGTGCGGACGAAGTGGAGGCCCAGCTCGGTCTTGGCCCAGTCCAGCAGCGGGGCCCAGCGCGCCTCCTGATCGCGCGCCAGCGAGGCCGGGCCTTCGGCGAAGTAGCAGAGCAGGTCGGCGGCGGCGTAGCGGGCCACCTCCTCGGCGACGGCCTCCCGCGCCCGACCGATGTGGTCGATCACGGTGAAGGCCAGGCGCGTGGCCGGCATGGCGGCGAAGGCGATGACGTCGCCCTGGGCGGTCCATTCCTCGGCGACCAGCTCGGCCAGGGCGGCGGCGGGCAGGACCAGCTTCGCGCCGTTCGGGGTGCGCGGCTGGCGGCCGTCGAGCAGCACGGCGACGCCGCCGCCCTCGGCGGGCGCGGTGGTCACGGTCGGTGTAGAAGCGCTTGGGCTGGCGCAGCGGATCGGGCTTGGCGCGGGTCAGCACGGCGGGCGCCTATCGGCGGCGGAAGCGCGGGGCGAAGGGCTCCTCGGCCGCCTCGGTATCGTGGAAGCCGAAGCGGGCGAAGCCGGCCTTCAGCTCGGGGCTCAGCGGCGCCTCGATCACCAGCTCGCCGCCGGAGGGGTGGGGCAGGGCCAGGCGCCGGGCGTGCAGCTGGAGCTTCAGCTTGGTGGCCTCGGTCAGCTGGGTCGAGGCCTCGTTGGCGTACTTCGGGTCGCCCAGGATCGGGTGGCCGATGGCCAGCAGATGGGCGCGCAGCTGGTGGGTGCGGCCGGTGTGCGGACGCAGCGCCAGCCAGGTCACGCGCGGGCCGGCGCGGGAGATGGTGACGTACTCGGTCTCGGCCGGATCGGCGTCGGGGTCCTTGGGGTCCGCCGGGGAGACCAGCTCGCGGTCGGCCTTGCCGGACTTCTTCAGGTGCAGCTCGATGTTCCCCTCGGTGGGGTGCGGATTGCCGGCGACGATGGCCCAGTAGGTCTTCTTGGCCCGCCGCTTGGCGAAGGCGCCGGAAAGGTTGGCGGCGGCGGCCGGGGTCTTGCCCAGCACCAGCACGCCGGAGGTGTCGCGGTCCAGCCGGTGGACCAGACGCGGGCGGTCCACGCCCTCGCCCCAGGCGGACTGAGCAGCCGGTCGATGTGGCGGCTGGTCTTGGTGCCGCCCTGCACGGCCAGGCCCGCGGGCTTGTTCAGCGCCAGCACCTGGTCGTCCTCATAGATCACCAGGGAGCGGGCATAGGCGATGTCGCGCTCGGTCAGGGGCTCGACGACGGCCGGGCCGGTGGGAGCCTCGGGCAGGGGCGGCACGCGCACGGTGGAGCCGGTGACCAGCCGCGTGTCCGCCTTGGCCCGCCCGCCGTCCACGCGGATCTGGCCGGAGCGCAGCAGCTTTTGCACCTGCACCTGGCCGATATGCGGCCAGTGGCGGCGGAACCAGCGGTCCAGCCGTACGCCGTCCTCGCCCGCGCCGATCTGCACGGTCTGGACCGCGTTCACGCGAACAGCCTGCGCGCGATGATCAGGCCGATGAACAGGGCCGCGATGGCCAGCAGCACCGAGGCGGCGGCATAGCCGAACGCCTGGCCATAGGCGCGCCGCTCGATCATCAGGGCGGTCTCCAGCGAGAAGGCCGAGAAGGTGGTGAAGCCGCCCAGCATCCCCACGCCGAACAGCAGGCGCCACTTGTCCTGGTCGGGCCCGCCCCGGTGGGCGAGCCAGCCGGCCAGCAGGCCCATCAGGCAGCCGCCGATGATGTTCGCGAAAAAGGTCCCGTAGGGCCAGCCCGAGCCGAATTGCCGCAGGGCGGCCGAGCCCAGGAAGTGTCGGCACAGCGCGCCCGTGCCGCCGCCGATGAAGACAAAGATCAGTCGTTCCATGCGCGGTTACTAGCCGAGGCGGGCCGGCGAGAGAATGGCCGATCTATCGCGGGCCGGGCATGGAGCGCTCGCCGGACGGTCAGGCGACGGGGGTCGGGCCGACGATGCCGGCGATCACGTCAGGGTCGAATACCTTCCGGTCGACCTTCAGATAGGCGACCCCTTCGTCGGGCGCCGCGACGGCTTCGACCACGCCCGGCGCCTGGGCCAAAGAGGCCACGGCCCGCTGCATTCCGGCCAGATCCAGGCCGTCCAGGCGCACCAGGCGGCTGGAGTACAGGCCCGGCCGGCGCATGGTCGCGGCGATGGCGAACCAGACCAGCGCCACGGCGGCGGCGAATAGCAAGACGCCCTTGACCCCCTCCGCGCCGGAGATCGCGCCGCCCGCCACGCCGCCGATGAAGATGCCCATGAACTGCGAGCTGGAATAGACGCCCGTGGCCGTGCCCTTGGCGTCGGCCGGCGCGATCTTGGTGATCAGCGACGGCAGCATCGCCTCCATGATGTTGAAGCATGTGAAGAAGGCCAGCAGGGCGCCGCCGATGGCGATCGCGTCCCCTTGGAACAGGGCCAGGGTCACCAGGCTCGCGAACAGGATCGCGATGGCGACGACGAACACCTCCTTCATCAGCCCCTTGGCCTCGGCCACGCCGATCGCCGGCAGCATCAGCACCACCGAGCCGGCCAGCACCGGCAGATAGAGCTTCCACTCGCTGGCGCCGGACAGGTGAAAGGCGCCGCCGATGATGTGGGGCACGGCCAGGAAGCTGGCGGTCAGGATGGCGTGCAGGGCGAAGATCGCGAAGTCCAGCCGCAGCAGCTCGCCGTTCTTCAGCACCCGGCCGAGCATGGCCGGCACCGCCTCCGCGCCGCGATGGCGGACCAGCCGCGCGGGATTGGGAACCGCGAACAGGGTAAGGACGATGCCCAGGACCGCCAGCAGGGCGGTGAAGGCGAACACCCCGCTCAGCCCCGCCCAGGCGGCGACCGCCGGCCCGACCAGGATGGCGACCACGAAGGAGAACCCGATGGTCATGCCGACCACCGCCATGGCGCGGGTGCGCACCTCCTCGCGGGTCAGGTCCGCCACCAGGGCGAGGATGGACGAGCCGACCGCGCCGGCGCCCTGGATGATCCGTCCGATGATCACGCCGTGGATGGTCTTGGCCAGGGCCGCCGTCACGCTGCCGGCGCCGAACAGCACCAGGCCGACGCAGATGACGGTCTTGCGCCCGATCCGGTCGGAAACCAGGCCGAAGGGGATCTGCAACAGCCCCTGGGCCAGGCCGTATCCGCCCAGCGCCAGTCCGATCAGCCAGGGCGTCGCGCCCGGGAGCTTCTGCGCATAGGTGGCGAAGATCGGATAGATCATGAACAGACCCATCAGCCGCACGCCAAACACGCCGGCGAGCGCCACGGTCGCGCGGGTCTCTGTTCTGGTCATTGGATCGTCCCGTAATTGCGAGCGCCCCGCCATGCCCTACCGCGGCGCTCGAAACCCCCGGGGTGGTTACGCCCTTCGGCGCAAGGCGAGCAACCCCGCCATCGGAATTCCCTGGACGATCGACGGAGTTCCGAACCCGGCGCCGGCTGCAGGATTCGAACCCGCGACCTTCGCTTTACAAAAGCGCTGCTCTACCAACTGAGCTAAGCCGGCGTACAAACGGTTATGCCGCAGGGCGAGCCTGCGGCGCAACCGAACGACGACGTTCGGAATCTCGGGCCCGGCGCTTCGGCCCGGGCAGGGCCGAAGCCCGCTGGCTAGTGGTGGGCGGGCGCCGCGTCGTGGTGACCGGCGTCATGGTGGCCCGTGTCGTGGCCAGCATCGTGACCGCCGGCGTCGTGGTTGCCGGCGTCATGGCCGTGATCGGCCAGGATCGGTTCGGCCGCCGCCAGCAGGACCGGACGGGACGACTTCTTCGGCGCCATGGCTCCCAGGATCGCGCCGCCGAGCACATAGGCCGCGACCAGATAGCCGCCGTCGACCAGCAGACTCTTCAGCGTCGCGCCGGCGTGGATGTAGCCGGTCGTCACGCTGGTGGCCCCGAGCGCCACGCCCGCGATCAGGCCCGCGGCGATGCCGGTGGGCAAGGAGCGGTCCCGCTCGCGACCGACCAGCCAGCCCAGGCCGGCGGACAGCACCAGCGCGTTGGCCAGGGACAGGCCGGCCGCCTTCTGATCCGCCTGGACGGCGGCGATCGCCTTGGTCGCCAGGTGCGCCCAGTCCGCGCCGCCAAAGTAGGCGTACCAAAGATAGCGCAGCACCACGATGACGATGGCCGAGATCAGAACGCCGAGCCAATTGATACGCATTGTTTCCCCCTTCGCGCGGGCCACTTGGATTCGCCTGCTTACTGGGCGCCCGCGTGTCGATGGTTAACAAGAATTCATCAAAAGGCGAGCAAAAACCCCTGGATGCCGCACAACGGCCTTGAACATTCGCCTGTCAGGCGAATCGACCCGCGCCTAGGCTGTATCGCGGCCTTGTGGACGGCCGTGTTGCGCGGGGGGCGCGGCGCCTATATGCCCGCCTCTCCTCGCAAATCGTGGATCGCATGGCCCGCATCCTGATCACCTCGGCCCTTCCGGGCGTCAACGGCGTCAAGCACCTGGGCAACCTGGTGGGCTCGATGCTGCCCGCGGACGTCTAGGCGCGGTTCCAGCGGGCGCGGGGCCACGAAGTGCTGGCCATCTGCGGCACCGACGAGCACGGCACCCCGACCGAGCTGGCCGCCGGCCGCAGGAGGGATGCGGCGCAGCTACTGCGACCGCTAGCACCGCATCCAGAGTGACATGGGCGCGCGTTCGGCCTGTCGTGGGACTGCTTCGGCCGCACCTCCTCGCCGCAGAACCGCGCGGCTGACCCAGCACTTCGCCGACGTGCTCGAGGCGAACGGCCTGATCGAGGAGCGGGTCGATCGGATGATCTATTCGGTCGACGACGGCCGCTTCCTGCCCGACCGCTACGTGGAGGGAACCTGCCCGCACTGCGGCTATCGCCCGGCGCGCGGCGACCAGTGCGACAATTGCGGCCGGCTGCTCGACCCGGTGGACCTGATCGATCCGCTATTCCACGGTCTCCGGCTCCACGAACCTGGAGATGCGCGAGACGCGGCACCTTTATCTGCTGCAGACCAAGCTGGCGGACCGCATCAGGGCTTGGGTGGACACCCGCGTCGAATGGCCGCCGCTGGCCCGCTCCATCGCCTACAAGCACCTGGACGAGGGCCTGATCGACCGGGGCATCACGCGCGACCTGAAGTGGGGCTTTCCCGTTCTGAAGGACGGCAAGCCCAGGCCGGGCTTCGAGGACAAGGTCTATTACGTCTGGTTCGACGCCCCGATCGGCTACTTCGGCATCACCCAGGAGTGGGCCGACAAGACCGGCGGCGACTGGGAGCGCTGGTGGCGGCCTGACAAGGGCGCGGACGACGTCCGCTACGTCGAGTTCATGGGCAAGGACAACGTCGCCTTCCACACCGTCAGCTTCCCCGCGACGATCCTGGGCTCCGAAGAGCCGTGGAAGATGGTCGACACCCTGAAGGCGTTCAACTGGCTCAATTGGTATGGCCAGAAGTTCTCACCTCCAACAGCCGCGGCGTGTTCATGGACCAGGCGCTGGAGCTGCAGCCGGCGGACTGCTGGCGCTGGTACCTGACCGCCAACTCGCCGGAGGGCTCGGACACCACCTTCACCTGGGAGCAGTTCCAGTCGGCGGTGAACAAGGACCTGGCCGACGTGCTGGGCAACTTCGTCAACCGCATCCTGAAGTTCTGCGAGACGCGCTTTGACGGCGTGGTCCCGGCGGGCGGGGAGGCGGGCGAGCTGGAGCGTCAGCTTTACGCCGACGTCTCGGCCCGGCTGGCGGACCTGACCGAGCAGATGGAGGCCATGGAGTTCCGCAAGTCCGCCCAGGCCCTGCGCGAGCTGTGGGTGCTGGGCAATCAGTACCTGCAGGAAGCCGCGCCCTGGACCGCGATCAAGACCGATCCCGAGCGCGCGGCCGTGGTGGTGCGCACGGCGATCAACCTCGTGGGCCTGTTCGCCCGGGTCTCGGCGCCGATCATCCCCTTCGCGGCGGAGACCATCGCCGCGGCGGTGGGCGAGGGCGGGGCGATGGACTGGCCAGGGGCGGACGCGGCGGCGGAACTGTCGCGCATCCCCGCCGGCCGGCCGATCACCACGCCCGAGGTGCTGTTCAAGAAGATCGAGGACGCCCAGATCGCGGAATGGGCCGAGCAGTTCGGCGGCGCGGCGGCGGAGTAGGGCGCGGCGGAAGCGTCGGATCGGCGGCCCGCCGTTCAACCGTTCGCCGGCCGGGCCAGGAGGTCGCGAGACGGGCATCGACGAATGGGCGCTCCGCCTTCCAACCGCCGCCAGCACGCCCGAGCTCCAGATCGCAATCCATGCCGTTGGGCCATGGCGGACCGCCAGCTCGCCTCGTCCGGCCATCGGCGATGCCGATCAACCGGCCGTCGGCGGTTTGCACAGGCGCGAATGGCGTACCGCCTGGTCTCCGGGAGTTCGGCCGCCAAGCTTCGCGGAACTGGACCTCCTTGCCGGGCTTGCTCGACCGCTCACACCTGCTCAGTCCTGCGCTCACCTGCAGGCGCATGTCCTCGGCATGCTCAATCTCATCAAATCGGAAGAACTGACGGACATCGCCCGTCGCCAATTCCTATGGCGGGATGTGATCTCGGCGTGGCGGGAATGGCTCCGGCGATGGTCGTCGTCTTCTGGAAGCTTTCGGCGTCAGACGCGGAAACCGGACGTCGTTGCGCCGAGCTGGACGGCGCAAGCGTCACTCATGGACCGTGGCGCTGTCCACTTTTTCGGCGGCAGACTGGCGATCGAATTTCGAGGCGCTCGTCACACCGCACCCGCCTGGCCGCCGCGATCGCGCCATAGCGTCCGGCGCTCGGCGAGGCGCATCCGTGAAGACCAACGTGCTCGCGACGTCGATCTGGACGACCGGTGCGCCGCTATGGGCCGCCGGCCCAGGTCGGAAAGGCGCGGGCGCAAGGGTGACGATGTGCCATGGAACATGCTCGAATGACCCGAGGAGACAACATGGCTGTTCCTTGAAGACCGGCCGAGGACGATGAGGGACGGTCGCGTCGAAGATAGCGCCGACGTTCATCGCCTCGACTATCCCCGGCGGCCAGGCAACGCAAGGTCTGCTACCCACCCGTCTGAGACGTTCGAACGGTCTGCATTCGGTCCGCCCGCCGACATCCGCCCCTGGCCCTAACCCGCCCTACGTCTTGTGCTTCAGATGCCGCGCGATCTCCGCCGGGCCGATGTCCAGCGCGGTTCCGGGCATGAGGGCGTTGTATTGCGCCGGTGCGGCCCAGATCGATCACCACCGTGCGGTGGCCTTCCCACATCATGTTCAGGGCGACGAAGAGCACGATGAACAGGCCGATGTAGCCGATCCAGCGGTGCTTGTTCAGCATCCGCGCGATCCAGGAGGCGGCCAGCCCCATCAGGGCGATGGACAGCAGCAGGCCGAACACCATCACCGCCGGGTGTTCGTGCGCGGCCCCGGCCACGGCCAGCACATTGTCCAGCGACATGGACACGTCCGCGGCCAGGATCTGCAGGAAGGCGTCGCGGAAGCTCTTGGCCGGCTGCATGGCGGCGGCGTTGGCGCCCCGCGCCGCGTGGTCTTGGTGGCCCGCGGCGCGAAGCTCGCGCCACATCTTCCAGCACACCCAAAGCAGCAGGGCCCCGCCGGCCAGCAGCAGGCCGATGATCGCCAACAGCTGGGTGGCGATCAGGGCGAAGCCGATCCGCAGGGCCACCGCGGCGACCAGGCCAGGCACAGGATCACCTGTCGGCGACGCTGCGCCGGCAGGCCGGCCGCCGCCAGGCCCACGGCCACGGCGTTGTCCCCGGCCAGCAGCAGGTCGATCACGAGAACTTGGAACAGGGCCGTCAGCGGGCCGGCCCAGGCGTCTGGCAGGAAATGCAGGAGGTCCATCGCCCTCTCAATGCGTCACGATGGGCCCAAGGGCAACAGATCCCGGACGCCGATCGGGCGCGGCCCGCGCTATTCGTCGGAGGTGAAGTCGCCGCCGGGCTCGAAGGTGCGGAACCGCCGGCGACGCTCGGCGCGGGCCCGCCGCGCCGAAGCGTTGCGCGCGATGATCAAGAGCAGCAGCAGGATCACCCCCAGGATGGCGACGGTCACCGCCTGCTCGGACGGCACCACGCCGATCCCGGGGATCTTCACGGTCTTGTAGCCGGGGATCTGCAGGGCCCTCAGGTCCAGGTCCGACAGCTTGGGCATGCGCAGCTTGCTCAGGTCCGGCGCCTTGAGCTTGGACAGGTCAGGCAGCTTGATGTTCTTCAAGGCCGCCGCCGGTCCCTTTGCGGGCGCGGGCTGGGCCGGGAGTTCACGGCGGCCGGGGCCGAGGACGCGGCCGGCAGATCGCTCGCGGCGACCTCGCCGGACGGCGCGGCCGAAACGGCGGGAGCAGCCGGCGCCGCGCTCGAAAGCACGAGGGCCGAAAGCGCCCCCAGCGCCAAGGACTTCCAAGTTATACTCAACATCAACGCTCCCCTTGGGGCGTTTCCGGCCGCGATGGGACGTTGCCGCCCCGCTCGCGATCAGACCTCCCCGGCGGAAACAAGACACGCTTGGCGGCGGAATCAAGATGGTGAAGCTTAGTTAGGGTATCGGATTCCCCAGGGGCGCGAGTTCGACTCGCCTGATGCAGCGCGATCGCGGCGGCGGCGGAAACGTTCAGACTTTCAAAGCCCCCGGGCATGTGGATCTTGGCCGTCGCGTCGCAATGTTCGGCCACAAGGCGGCGCAGGCCTTCGCCTTCCGAGCCCAGCACCAGCACGGTCGGGGCGCCGTCGAGCACGGCCTCCAGCCGGTCCGTCGCCGCGCCGTCCAGCCCCACCGAGCGCCAGCCCAGCGCGGCGAGCTGTTCCAGCGCTCGCGATAAGTTGACCACCCGCGCCACCGGCACCCGCTCGGCCGCGCCCGCCGCCGCCTTGGCCAGGGCGCCGCCGAAGGGCGGGGCGTGGCGGTCCTGGATCACCAGGCCCCGCGCGCCAAAGGCCGCCGCGCACCTCAGGATCGCGCCGATGTTCTGCGGATCGGTGACCTGATCCAGCATCAGGATGACGCCCTGGGCGGGCGCGGCGATGTCGTCCAGGTCGACGCTCTCCAGCGGCTCGGCCTGCAGCGCATAGCCCTGATGCACCGCGCCGGGGGGCAGAGGCCGCGCGATCTCGCGGTTGTCGAGGGTCTCGGGCGCGGGCCGGGCGGGGCGCCGGAGGTCTTCGCCGGAAGCGTCCGGCCGGGCGCGAGCGCGATGCGCTTGAAGGCCGTGCGGCGAGGATTGGCCAGCGCCGCCTCCACCGCGTGCCGGCCCCAGATCCATTCCAGACCGCTTTCGGCGGCGGGCGCGGGCGTCTGCCGTGCTGGGGGCCGTGCTGGCCTGGTCTGTCGGTCGTGGCGGTCGTGTCTGGGCATGGGCGATCCATAGCCGATGGGCGCGCCGACGCCAGGGGCCACGACCAGAACGCTCACGAATACGTGTGGCGGCTTCCGCACTGTCGTTAAGGCTGTGGGGCTACTGGAACGCAGTCGTAACAGTGAGGACAGGACGATGATCACGAAACTCGGAGCGGCGATCGGGGCGTCGGCCTGGCTGGCGGCGTCTTTCGCGGCGGCCCAGCCGGCGACGGACGACGCGTGGATGGGCCCCTATGTCGGC
This sequence comes from uncultured Alphaproteobacteria bacterium, assembly GCA_963761065.1. Classification (GTDB taxonomy): domain Bacteria; phylum Pseudomonadota; class Alphaproteobacteria; order Caulobacterales; family Caulobacteraceae; genus JANWHQ01. The sequence continues at coordinate 245,080 of CAVXFP010000001.1, forward strand.
GTCTCCGCTGGCGTCAATCTCGGACACGGGAAGTGGACGGCCACATCGACCTCGGACGCGGCGGCGTCGACCGCGATCATCGACGCATCGTCTCCCCAAACCTTCAAGCCCACCGGCGCGCGGGGCGCGATTTTCGCCGGCTACAACTGGCGGATCGGCCGCTTCGTGATGGGGCCGGAGATCGAGGTCGGCCTGGCCAACACCGGCGAGACCAAGGCGGGCCTGCCCGGTTGCGCCATCGACTGCGCCAGCGCCCCGGTCCGGGCGTCGACACCAGCACCCTGGCCTTCGGCTGGGACGCCGGCGTGCGCGGCCGGCTGGGCTATCTCGTGGCCCCGAAGCTGCTCATCTACGCCACCGGCGGCGCGACCTGGCGACACGTCCGCGTCGAGGGTCTGTGCCAGGCCAACCTGACCGACCCGCAATGCCTGGCCGCGCCGGGCGATCCGATCCTGTCGGAGACCCACGCGCGCACCTTGACCGGCGGAACCGTCGGGCGGCGGCGTGGAGTGGGCGCTCGGCGGACGCTGGAAGATCCGAGCGGAGTACCAGCGCGTGATGCTGCCTTCATTCTCGGAGGCGTTCTTCGTGGGCGAGCCGAGCTTCGCGCCCGGCGTCTCGACCTATCAATTCAAGGTGAAACCGAGCGCGGACATCGTGTCGGTCGGCGTGACCCGCAGCTTCTAGGCCGGGCGCGCACGGACCCCTTCGGCGGTCGTTGCGTCGGGCAGGCGGGGACACTATAAGACGCGCCTTCGATTTGGGCCGATCGGCCCCTCGCTCCAAGGAGTTCCGCCGCCCAGGCGTAGCCGCCGCGGGGAGGAGGGCTTGGGTCAGCCTCGATTGCGCGTCGGGGGAATGTCCCGAGTGGCAAAGGGGGCGGACTGTAAATCCGCTGGCATCGCCTTCGCAGGTTCGAGTCCTGCTTCCCCCACCACGCGCTTTCGCGGCCGCCCCGGCGGGCCAGATCGCAAGCTAAGGAGTGGTCCCAGACCCAGGCGGGTATAGCACAGTGGCAGTGCAGCAGCCTTCCAAGCTGAGGACGCGGGTTCGATTCCCGCTACCCGCTCCAATCACCCGCCCGCATGGGGCCCGAACCGGCCGGAGAACTTGAGAGATGGCGAAGGAAAAGTTTGAGCGGAACAAGCCGCACTGCAACATTGGCACGATTGGCCACGTGGACCACGGCAAGACGACGCTGACGGCGGCGATCACGATGGTTCTGGCGAAGACGGGCGGTGCGACGGCGAAGTCGTACGCGGACATTGACGCGGCTCCGGAAGAGAAGGCGCGGGGGATCACGATCAACACGGCGCACGTGGAGTATGAGACGGCGAACCGTCACTACGCGCACGTGGACTGCCCCGGTCACGCGGACTACGTGAAGAACATGATCACGGGCGCCGCGCAGATGGACGGCGCGATCCTGGTGGTGTCGGCGGCGGACGGCCCGATGCCGCAGACCCGCGAGCACATCCTGCTGGCCCGTCAGGTGGGCGTGCCGGCGCTGGTGGTGTTCCTGAACAAGGTGGACATGGTGGACGACCCCGAGCTGCTCGAGCTCGTGGAGATGGAAGTTCGCGAGCTTCTGTCCAGCTACCAGTTCCCCGGCGACGACATTCCGATCGTGAAGGGCTCGGCCCTGGCGGCGGTGGAAGGCAAGACCCCCGAGATCGGCGAGGACGCGATCCTTGAGCTGATGACCCAGGTGGACGCCTATATCCCGCAGCCGGAACGCCCGGTGGACCTGCCGTTCATGATGGCGGTGGAAGACGTGTTCTCGATCTCGGGCCGGGGCACGGTGGCCACCGGCCGGATCGACCGCGGGATCATCAAGGTGGGCGAGGAGGTCGAGATCGTCGGCCTGCGCCCGACCCAGAAGACCGTGTGCACGGGCGTTGAGATGTTCCGCAAGCTGCTGGACCAGGGGCAGGCGGGCGACAACGTCGGGATCCTGCTGCGCGGCACCAAGCGCGAGGAGATCGAGCGCGGCCAGGTGCTGTGCAAGCCCGGCTCGATCACGCCGCACACCAAGTTCACGGCCGAGGCCTACATCCTGACCAAGGACGAGGGGGGCCGTCACACGCCGTTCTTCTCGAACTACCGGCCGCAGTTCTACTTCCGGACCACGGACGTGACGGGGATCATCAAGCTGCGCGAAGGCGTCGAGATGATCATGCCGGGCGACAACGCGGAGCTGGACGTGGAGCTGATCACGCCGATCGCCATGGAAGAGAAGCTCCGCTTCGCCATCCGCGAAGGCGGCAGCACCGTCGGAGCCGGCGTGGTCTCTAAGATCATCGAGTAGGCGTCCCGACACAGTTCGCGCTTAAATGGCGGCCGTCGGGAGCACTCCCGGCGGCCGTTCCGATTCTTGGCTCGAGTCTTGGGGAGGACATCGTGCGCGCATTCATAGCTGGCGTTCTCGGAGGGCTGGCCCTCCTCGTCGCGGGGCTTCAGCCGGCGGCCGCGGCCGAGCCGGATCTGGCCAAGATGACTGGCGGCGAGCTGGTCGCCTTCACCCGCGCCATGCCCAAGGGCGGGGAGCTGCACAACCACATCAGCGCGACCATCTTCGCGGAGACCGAGCTGGGCTGGGCGGTGGCCGACGGCGGCTGCGTGGACGCCAAGGCCCTGGCGCTTCGCCCGCCGCCCTGCACGGGCGAGCTGAAGCCCGCCAAGGACGCACTGGCGGACCCGGGCCTGCGCACCTCGATGATCGACAGCCTGACCACCCGCAAGCCGGACTTCGAAGGCCGCTCCGACCACGACCAGTTCTTCGGCAGCTTCGGGCGGATGTGGTTCGCGCCCTATCGCCAGGGCGACGTGCTGGCCGCGATCATGGATCGGCTGGCGCGGGAGAACACCTTCTACCTGGAGGCCATGGTCACGCCGGAAGGCGGCCCGGCCGCCCAGCTCGGCCTGAAGGTCGGCTGGGACGAGGACCTGCCCGCGTTGAAGGCGCGCATGGCCGCCGCCGGGATCGAGGCCCTGGCGGACCAGGCCAAGGCGGACACCGACGCCTGGGAGGCGCGGGCGCGTCAGGTGCTGGAATGCGGAACGCCCCAGGCCCATCCGGGCTGCGCGGTGACGGTGCGCTATCTGGTGCAGGCGATCCGCACCCTGCCGCCGCAAGCCACCTTCGCCCAGCTCGATCTCGGGGTGATCCTGACGCGCAAGGACCCGCGCTGGGTCGGCCTGCAGCTGGTGGCGCCGGAGGACGATCCGGCCTCGCTGCAGAACTACGACGCGGACATGCGGATGGTCGGCTTCCTCAGCGACCACGGCCGCGCGCCCAAGGTGGCGCTGCACGCGGGCGAGCTGACGCTGAACGTCGTCCCGCCCCAGGACCTGGACGACCACATCGCCAAGGCCATCCACGTGGCCGGCGCCAGCCGCATCGGCCACGGCGTGGACATCGCCCACGAGGACAACGCCGAGGCCCTGGCCGCCGAGATGGCGAAGAAGGGCATACTGGTGGAGATCAACCTCACCAGTAACGCCGTGATCCTGGGGGTGAAGGGCAAGGCGCACCCCTACCGCTGGCTGCTGGCGCGCGGCGTGCCGACGTCCCTGTCCACCGACGACGCGGGCATCCTGCGCATCGACCTGTCGCACGAGTATGCGCGCGCCGCGTCCGAGCAGGGCGCGACCTACGCGGACCTGAAGACCTCCGCCCGCAACGCCCTGGCCTTCAGCTTCCTGGCCGGGCAGGGGCTGTGGAGCGACCCCGGCGCCTACCGCCATCCCGCGCGCGCCTGTCGCAGGGCGCTGGGGGATGAGCGCCCGCCCGCCGGCGCCTGCGCGGACCTGATCGCCGCCAGCGACAAGGCCCGCGAGCAGTGGCGGCTGGAATACCGCTTCAAGCTGTTCGAAGCCGCCTGGAACGCCGGTCACTGATATCCGTTGAGGCCGCAACGAAAGCGGGACCGTCCGGCGGTCTCGATTGACAGCGTCAATCGTGCGGGCCACGGTCGCGGCAAGCGCGGAGACCCGCGCGTCCATGAATTGATAGGGGCAGGAAATGCGTTCGAAATTATTGGCGAGCGGCGCGACGCTCGCGGCGTTTGTGATGGTCGCCGGTCTGGCGGCGGGCGGCGTTGCGGCGGCGAAATCGTCAAAGGCTCCGGCCCCCGCGCCCGAACCCACGGTGGGGCCGCACGGCTTCCCGATCTCTCAGACGCCTCGGCCCGAGCAGCCGGTGCCGTCCAACTGCGACCGCGCCTGCCTGGAGCATCTGGCCGACCAGGTGACCGACGCCATGGTGGCGCACGATCCGTCGAGCCTGCCGCTGTCCAAGGACGTGAAGTACACCGAGGGCGGCTCGATCCTGACGATCGGCGACGGCTTCTGGGCCACGGCCACGGGCAAGGGCGACTACGTCCACTACTTCGCCGATCCGGACGCCGGCCAGATCGTGGTGATGCGCACCATGAAGGAAGGCCACGGCAAGAACGCCGACAACCTGATGAGCCTGCGCGTGCGGGTGCAGCTGAACCGCATCACCGAGATCGAAGTCACCTTCTACAAGAAGGGCGGCGGACCTTCCTGGAACGACGCCGGCGTCGACAATCTGAATGCGATGAAGACGCCCCCCGCGGAGTGGCTGCAGACGATTCCGGCCGACAAGCGCCTGACCCGTCAGGAGCTGATCACCGACGCCGACTATTACTTCGAGGGCCTGCAGCGGGACGACGGGCACGGCTACTATCCGTTCACCGCCGACTGCAACCGGCTTGAGAACGGCGTCGCCACCACCAACAACACCGAGATCCAGAAGGGCCAGGACTTCCAGCCCTTCTCCTTCGGCTGCAAGGAGCAGTTCTCCACCGGCTACTACGGCGTGGTGACCGAGATCGGCCAGCGGCGGTTCATGGTGGCCGATCCGGAGCGCGGCGTTGTGGTGGCCTACGCCGTGTTCAAGCACGCGGGCACGGTGCCGGTCGTCCACCTGACCAATGGCGTGGACTACAACATGAGCTTCTTCAGCCGTCCCTCGTCGATCCAGATCGTGGAAGCCTTCCGCATCACGCCGGATGGCAAGATCGACAAGGTGGAGGCCGTCGGCGGCTCGGCGCCCTATGGCATGAGCACCGGCTGGCCCGGCGGGCTCAGCGGGAAGTAGGGGGGGCGGTCACGCCCACCCCCGGCGGCCAGGTCGCGGTCTTCAGGACTGCGATCTTGCCGTCCTTCAGCGTGTAGAAGGCGAAGAACTTCACCGTCAGGGTCTCGCCCTTTTTCAGCGCGCCGAAGGTGAAGCCCGGCCGGTCTTCGGTGGCGGTGAAGTCCATGTCGACCTCGGCGAAGATGTGCTCGCCGTCCTCGATGACCGTCTGGGGCCGCATGGACTCCAGGATGCCGTCGTGTGCCCAGGTGAGGAACTCCATCATCCCGGCGTGGCCGCGATAGATGCGCGGGCCCGACTGCATCATGCAGTCGGGCGCCCAGAAGTCGCGGATCAGGGCCGCGTCGTCGTAGCGGTTGAAGGCCGCCATGTAGTCGGAAAAACGCATGGCTAACTCCGTGTTTGGCCCGCCGTCAGCCCGGCAGGCCTTCCAGGGCTTTCAGACGCTTCACCTCCCGATCGTAGGGCTTCAGGCCCAGCCAGGTGATGAGCAGCGAGATCGGCCCGAAGATCACCGCCGGCACGAAGATCGCCCAACGGAGCATGGCTTCGTCGTGCAGGATGAAGTCGGAGATGAAGCCGGTGATCACCGGCGCGAAGGCGACGCCGACAACGCTGTAGATGAACAGGTACAGCGCCGTCATCTTGCCGCGCAGCTCGGTGGGCGTGACGATCTGGAAGGCGGCGTTCTGCGCGGGTCCGCCGATGCCGATGGAGAACATGCCCAGCGTGCCCAGGGCCCACGCGATCCAGGGGCTCGGCATCATCACCGCGAACATCCCGGGCACCGCGATCAGGCGCGAGATGATCTGGGTGAGCAGGGCCGCGTCCGAACGGCCCTTCTTGGCCAGGAACTCCGCCAGCCACACGCCGATGACGAGGCCGATGGGCATCAGAACGAAGGCGGGGATGAAGTTCAGGCCCGCCAGCTGCGCCGGCCCCCAGCCGAACTGGCGCTGGTAGAACATCGGCATGAAGGCGATGGCGCCCGTTCCAAGCGAGCCCACGAACAGGCTCAGGAACATCGGGACGAACACCTTCCAGTTCTTGCCGATGTAGGCGAAGGCGAGGCCGAAATCCGCGACCCACGAGGTCAGGCCCTCGGCGATGTTCGTGGGCTTGTCCGAGACGCCGGTCACCTGGTCGGGGATGGTGTGGCGCGCCGGCTCGGGCATGGTGAAGGCCATCAACAGCGCGATCAGCAGGCCCGGCAGGCCGACGATGATGAAGATCAGCTGCCAGCCATGGATCACGCCAAAGGGCACGTGGATCGGCGGGATGTTCAGGAACGCCGTCAGCACGAAGAAGCTGATCAGCAGCGAAATCGCCGGGCCCAGGATCGACCCGATCTGCAGGATGGCGATGGCGCGGGGCATCTTCTCGCGCGGCATCAGGTCCGAGACGATGGAATAGGCCGCCGGCCCGTTCACCGCCTCGCCGGCGCCGACGAGAAAGCGCGCCGTGAACAGCTGGATGAAGTTCTGGGTGACCCCGCACAGGGCGGTGCCGATGCTCCACACCGCGATGGCCACGGCCAGGATGCGCTTGCGGTTATAGCGGTCGAGGAACCAGGCGATGGGCAGGCCGACCAGCGTGTAGAACAGGCCGAAGGAGGCCCCGATCAGCAGGCTGAACTGGAAGTCGGAGATATTCAGGTCGGCCTTGATGTTGGCGCCAAGGTACGGGACGATCGCGATGTCCAGCTGGCTGCACGTCGTCGACAGGATCAGCACGAACAGGGTGAAGTAGGCGACGGCCGGCTTAGGCCAGGGCGTCGGGGCCGACCGTGCTGGCGGGCGCGCAGGCGTCTTCTCGTTGGTCATGGTGCTAATCCTCCCCCTGGGCGCTCTTTGGACCGACTTCGGCCGCCGGCTCCGTCCGGAGATGCACTGTGCTTACAGCCGCGCCCCCCGGCAAGCGAATTGACTCGGTCAATGCCAAGGTCGACTGTGCAAAGCGCGGGGTCGGCGGCTCTGGCGCGTAGAACGATCATTGAGCATGTCGAATGCTCAAGGCATCATGTGCAGGCCGGTCGGACGCATAACGATCGGGCCCATAACGATCGGGAGTGAACTGGTGAAATCTCGTTTGATCGCATTGACGGCGCTTGGTCTCGTCGCCCTGGGGGCGCCCGCCTACGCCCATCACTCCGGCGCGATGTTCGACCGGGCCCAGGTCAAGACGCTGACCGGCACGGTGAAGGACTTCCAGTGGACCAACCCCCACTCGTCCTTCTCGGTGGAGGTGCTGAAGCCGGACGGCTCCACCGAGCAGTGGCAGTTCGAGATGAACGGCCCGCAGAACCTTGTGCGCCTGGGCTGGAAGCGGAACACCATCAAGCCGGGCGACAAGATCACCGTCACCTACAACCCGCTGCGCGACGGCGCGCCGGGCGGCTGGTACCTCGGCGTCACCCTGCCCAACGGCAAGACGCTGGGCGGCGAGCCGGCGAAGCCTTAGGGGCTCTTGGATCGAACCGTCATCCCCGGCCTCGGGTCGGGGATGGATGGTCCGGCCATGACGATTGGAGCGGTCCCCCAGCGCTGAGGGACCGCGTCCGCCCCTACTTCTTCTCTTCTTCCCGTTCCTTGATCGCCGCCTGGCCTTCCTCGGTGGAGGGCAGGTGCTGGTTCAGGTTGGGCAGGCACTCGACCTCGGGGATGTCCGTGTAGTGCTCGCGGATCCAGCGGTGGGTGGATTTCCACTCGCCCTTCCACATGGTCGGATCGGTCATGATCGCCTCGATCTGCAGCGTCTCCTTGTCAGGCATGGAGTAGATCTCGGTGATCTCGAACTTGTCGTCGATGGGGATGCCCTGGTCGATGTAGTGCTTGTTGGTCTCGAAGTACTTGGAGTGCACGACCAGCTTCTTGCCCTCCCAGTGGCCGATGGACTCGCCGTTGTAGGTGTCGACCGCGATGTCCGGGTCGGTGAACTTGCGGTTGTCCAGATAGATGGCGCGATAGCTGTTGGTGAAGGCGTAGGTGATCCAGATCACCGTCGGCAGCTGGATCATGCCCAACGGCCACACCCGGGTTTCGATCATCGGCACGCCGGCCGGGTAGCACTCGCCGATGCTGTCACGATAGGGCTTGTGGGCCTTGGCGGCGGCGGCGGCCTCGACCATGGCCTTCTTGCCGGCGTCGTAGAACTCCGGATAGGGCGGGCCGAACATGAAGTCCGCGAAGCTGTGGCGCAGATTGATGAACCAGGTCCCGGTCAGGTCGAAGGGAACCTTGCGCTTGGCGAACTTCTTCAGGTTCTCGGGCGCGAGGGCGCCGTAGTAACCGTCGTGCCTCTGCGCGAGCTGGGCCTCCTGCTCCGCGCTGAGCCCCGTCGTGCGGGCTCCGGGCGGCGGCGAGGCGGGCGCCGGCTGGGCGGCCGCGACCGTGGCGACGGCGGCGAAACTCAAAGCGGCGACGGCCGCGCCCGTGCGGGCGAGCAAGCTGATCCTGGTCATTGTCCCTCTCCCGAGGACCGCTCCGCCAAGGCGGCGGGCTTCCCCACTCATTGATGGAGTCAATCTATCGCCCGCCGGGCGGGTTCTGCAACGCGTGAGTGGGGAATTGGGCCTGTTCGGGCTCCACACAGGCCCGGATGAACCGCCGCACGTGGAAAATCGCCGCGGCGCCGAGGAAGACGGCGGCGACCGCGACCCGGTGGCCGGCGCTCAGGGCAGGGGACTTCGCCTCGGCGCGCGCGGGCGCTAAGACATCACGAAACAGGACAGGGGAAACGCAGATGACCGACACCGCCACGCCCGTTCCGGGGACCGAAGGCTTCCAGCGGCGCGAGATCGACCTCTTTGGCGCCAAGACGGTCTACTTCGAGGCCGGCGAGGGCCCGACGCTGGTCTATTTCCACGGCGGCAGCACCTTCCACGGCTTCAAGTGGGCCCTGCCCTTGGCCGAGCGGTTCCGGGTGATCTGCCCGCACCATCCGGGCTTCGGCGCCTCGGACGACGACCCGCGCATCGGGGGCATGGAGCACTATGTGCTTCATTATCTGGACTTTTTCGACGCGCTGAAGCTGGGCGAGGTCCACCTCGCCGGCGCGTCCATGGGCGGGCGACTGGCGGCTGAGTTCGCCATCGGCCACCGCGAGCGCCTGAGGAGCCTGGTGCTCTGCTCGCCGGCCGGCCTGGACATCCCCGAGCACACCGGCGCCAACCCCATGGGCATGTCGGTGCAGCGAGCTGGTGGAGCACCTGGTGGAGGACCTGGCGGTGATGTCCCCCTACACCCCGCCGGTGGTGCCGGAGGCCGTGTTCGCCGAGAGGCTCCAACGCGAGGGCATGGCGGCCGGCAAGGCGATGATGTCGCCCACGGGCCTGGACCACTGGCTGCACCGGATCACGGTTCCGACGCTGCTGGTCTGGGGCGAGAAGGACAAGGTGCTGCCGGTGGGCCGCGCCAAGGCCTGGGCCGAGAAGCTGCCCAACGCCGAGGTGAAGATCATCCCCGGCGCCGGCCACGCGACCTTCGACGAATCGCCGGAGTCCGTGAAGATCGTCGGGGAGTTCATGGCGGCCCACTAGCCCTTCCCCCGCTCAGGGGAAAGATATTGATCAATATTGATCAGGCCTTCGCCGCGGCGGGCTCCAGGCCCAAGCCTCTGGCCGGCGTAGCGTTCGCGCAGGGGCTCCCACCAGTCGCGACGGGCGAGGTACCAGTCCACGGTCCGCTTGATGCCGAACTCGAAGTTCTCCTGCGGCCGCCAGCCCAGCTCGGTCTCGATGCGGGTGGGGTCGATGGCGTAGCGCTGGTCGTGGCCGGGCCGGTCGGCCACGAACTCGATCAGCCCGCGCCGGGCGCCGGACGGCAAGGTTCCGGCGGCGGCGTCCACCAGGTCGCAGATGGTCTGAACCACCTGCAGGTTGGTGCGCTCGTTGCGGCCGCCGACGTTATAGGTGCGCCCGGGCCGGCCGGTCTCCAGGATCAGCTGCAGGGCCGCGGCGTGGTCGTCCACATAGAGCCAGTCGCGGATGTTGGAGCCGTCGCCGTAGACCGGCAGGCGTTTGCCCTCCAGGGCGTTCAGGATGATCAGCGGGATCAGCTTCTCGGGGAAGTGGAACGGCCCGTAGTTGTTCGAGCAGTTGGAGATCAGCACCGGCAGGCCGTAGGTGTGGCTCCACGCTGAAGCCAGGTGGTCGGACGCGGCCTTGGACGCCGAATAGGGCGAGCGCGGATCGTAGGGCGTGTCCTCGGTGAAGGCGCCCTCCTCAGGCAGGCTGCCGAACACCTCGTCGGTGGAGATGTGCAGGAAGCGGAAGCCCTCGGCGCGGTCGGCGGGCAGGGCCTGCCAGTAGCGCCGCGCCTCCTCCAACATCACGAAGGTGCCGACGATGTTGGTGGTGATGAACGGCTCGGCGGAACTCGATGGAGCGGTCCACGTGGCTCTCGGCGGCCAGGTGCATGATCGCGTCCGGCTGATGCGCTTCCAGCGCCGCGCGCACGGCGGCGCGGTCGGCCACGTCGCCCTGGACGAAGGCGTAGCGGTTCGAGCCCTCGATCTCGGCCAGGGAGGCGGGGCAGGCGGCGTAGGTCAGCTTGTCGAAGTTGACGACCTGGCGGCCCTCGTCACGCACCAGCCGGCGGCACACCGCCCCGCCGATGAAGCCCGCGCCGCCGGTGACCAGGATCTTGGAAGGCTTGGGCAAGGGCGCCCCATTCCGCTTGCTGAGAGTTGGGCCTTGGCCTAGCCCAACAGCGATGGACGCGCGCAAACCCAAACCAGCCGCGCGAGGAGGAGACGCCATGAAGATCGTCGCCATCGAAGACCTGCACGCCGAAGGCGAGCGGCCGTGGGTCAGTTCGGCTGTTCGTGCACCACCTTGCCGTCCACCACGGTCAGCACCGAGTGCAGCTTGCGGATGTCGGAATCCGGGACGCGCTTGGGATCGAAGTAGTCGTCGCTCAGCACCACCAGGTCCCCGAGCTTGCCCGGCTCGATGGAGCCCAGCTTGTCCTCCTCCCTGAAGAACCAGCCGTTATCGGCGGTGTAGAGGCGGATCGCCTGCTGGCGGGTGATCTGCTGGCCCGGATTCACCAGGTTCCCCCCGGCGTTCCGGCCCGTGACCATGTAGTAGATCATGTTCCACGGGTTCAGCGTCGAGATCTGCGCGGAGTCCGATCCGGCCCCGACGTGCGCGCCGCTGGCGAGGATGTTCCTCAGCGGCGGGCCGGCGCCCGGCGCGGTGGCGTTGGAGAGATACTCGTAGGGATGCACGGCGATCCCCACGCCCAGCCGCTTGGCCGCCGCGAGGTTGGCGTCGTTGATGTGCGGCACATGGGCGATGGACCAGTGCAGGCCCGCGATGGGCGTCTTGGCGTTGACCGCCTCGAAGGTCTGGAGGGTGCAGTCGTCCTCGGCGGAGGACAGGCTGTGCTGCTGGAAGGACCAGCCGCGCTCGGCCACGATCTGCAGCGCCGCCTGGAAGTTCGACGGGCAGCCTCCGCCGAACAGGAACGGCCAGCTGGTCACGAACTCGCCGATTCCGGACACCCGCATCATGTCGTCGCCGAAGCGGCCGAAGGCGTTCAGCACCCGCTGGGTGGTCATCGGCGCGTCTGGGCTCTGGTCCATCGACAGGAAGAAGATGCGCAGCCGCGTGGTCAGCTTCCCTTCGCGGTCGAGCGCCAGCGACGGGTCGTACATGGCGAAGGGATCGCCGGAAGCCAGGGTGTCGAAGGTGAAGGCGTTATCGACGTGCGCCGTGCCAGGCTCGATGAATTCGCCCATGTCGACATTGGTCGTCACGCCCACCGAGGCGGAATAGGCCATGGCGTCCAGCACGCCCTGCTTCTTGTCCTCGAAGGTCTGGATCGACTGCAACGCGTGCAGCGCGCCGAGCGACGGCGGGCCGGCGGCGATGCTTCCATCCTCGCCGACCGCGACGCCGTGCGCCGACAGGAACGCCTTGCCCAGGGTGTTGGTGGCCGATGGGCCCGTGAAGCTGGTGAAGACCAGCACCGGGTGATGCGGGGCGGCGGCGTCGAGCTCCGCCTGGGTCGGAAGCCGGTTCTCGGCGAGTTGCCCGGGCGTCCATCCGCCCATGGAGGTGATCCAGGAGCCGGCCGGAACGGTCGACGTGCGAGCGGCGATGATGGCTTTCACGTCGGCGATGGAGGCGGCCGTCTCCAGGCGCGTGTCGTGGCCGGGTCGCAGGCCGAGGAGCACGAAGTGGTTGTGGTTGTCGATGAGACCGGGAACGACGGTGCGGCCCTTCACGTCGATGATCCTGGTGCAGGGGCCGGCCCGCTGGTCACCCACGAACTTGCCGTCGCGGATAGTGACCTGCGACACGATGGAATCGCTGGCGTCCATCGTGTGGATCCGGCCGTTGACGATCTGGAGGTCCCGCGATCCGGCGCAGCCTCCGCCAGGCGTCGCGGCGAGCGATGGCGCCGAGACGGCGGCCGCGCAAAGCGCCGCGAGGCCGATCAGGATCGGCCGATACTGGATTTCCATATTGCGTCTCTCCCCGCCTGGCCCGTTCGAAGCACATGAGCACGGGGCTCGCCCGGAGTCGAAGCTTCAAGAGCCCCCGCGGGTCAGCCCCACGCGCTCGGACGTTCGGGATGGAATGGCGGTGCTGTCAGCCCAATGAGACCTTGTCTCCACTTAGCGTGACAACCCGGGCCCAGGCAGCCTTTAGCTCATAACTGCCTGCCACCCCGCCAGCGCGGCGGAGCGTCTCTGTTTGTAGACGTCGCGGCTGACGAGGTGGCGCTCCTGGTTGAAATGGTTGTGGACCTGGGCGTGAGCTGAGCTGATGTTCTGGCGTTTGGATCCGGGAGGGCGAGCTGCCGCTACCGGCATGACGCCGGGCCATTTGGCCCATACCGTTGAAGGGGGGAACGCATGAAGAGAATGATCCTGGGTCTGCTCGCGAGCGTCGCGCTCGCCGGATCCGCAGAGGCCCAGCAGGGCGCGCCGAGCGCGACAGATTGGGCGAAGACGCCCGAGCCGCAGGCGCCGAGCCCCTTCTCGCCGGTGGTGCCCAAGGGCCACGTTGAGGACTATGTGCAGATCGTCAACCTGCTCAACACCTACTGGATCGCGCTCGACGCGGGGGATATCGACACCTACGTCGATCTCTTCACGCCGGACGGCACGATCTATTGGGCAGGCGGCGTCGAGCACGGACGTGCCGAAATCCACCACGACTTGGCCAACTTCGGCTCCATCGCCAAGAAGCTGCCCAAGGACGCCACCGAGCAGCTGCGCCTCATCCACGTCATGGGCAGCCAGCGGATCGACTTCACCGGGCCCGACACCGCGCACGACGTCGGCATGTGGATGGGCTTCACCAACAATACCCCGGACAAGAGCGCCGAGATCGCCGAGTTCGGGCACTACGAGGACAGGTACGTGAAGGTCGAAGGCCGCTGGTACTTCAAGGAGCGCCGCATTTACAACGAGCGGATCAGCAACAAGGCGCTGTTCTACCCTGAGCTCGGCGAACACGATCCGAGGGCGAAGTAAGACCGGGCGGCGCCTTCACTCACCCAGCGGCGGGTTGGTCGGCGCCGACGCCGACGCCGGGGCTTTCGGAGCGGGCGGGGTCAGGCCGCCGGGGTGCATATCCAGGATCTTGGTATGACAAGTGCATAATGCCCGGCGGAGACGCGTCTCCACCCCGTGCTAGCCGCACAAGTCGGCGTTATCGTTGAGAGTTTCCCGGCAGTCCCTGGTGGGCGCTAATTAGCGGTGGACTGAGTGGTGGACGCGGTAGGGATTGAACCTACGACCCCTGCCGTGTGAAGGCAGTGCTCTCCCGCTGAGCTACGCGTCCGCCGAGGGGTGCGGGGATGTAGCGCGGCGTCCGCGCCAGGGCAAGGTCAGGGCCGCGCCAGCAGGCGGCCGGCCACGGCGGGCAGCTCCTCGAAGCGGTCGATCAGGGCGTCGAGGTCTTCGGCGCGCAGGGGCGGAACCGAAAAGCCGAAGCTGACGCCGACGATGGGCACGCCCGCGGCGCGGGCGGTGTTCACGTCGATCATGCTGTCGCCGACGAACAGGGCGCGCTGCGGCCGGCCGCCGGCGCGTTCGATGGTCATGAGCAGGGGCTTGGGATCGGGCTTCTGCACGCCCGCCAGATCGGCGCCGAAGATCATCGCGAACCGGCCCGAAAGGCCCAGGGCGTCGAGCAAGGCCGTGGAGAGGTCGGTGCGCTTGTTGGTGCAGACCGCCAGCGTCGCCCCGGCGGCGGTCAGGGCGTCCAGCGCCGCCTCCACCCCCTCGAAGGGCGCGCTCTCCTCGGCGATGCGGCCCAGGTAGACGTCGATGAAGCGCTCCACGAGGCCCGGCGCGCGCTCGGGCTCCAGCGGCCGGCCGGCTTCGGAAAAGCCGTGCTCGATCAGGTAGCGCGCCCCGCGCCCCACCAGGCGGCGGGCGGCGTCCACGGGCACGGGCGGCAGGCCCTCTTGGCCCAGCACCGTGTTCAGGGCCCCGATCAGGTCCGGCGCGGTGTCCACCAGCGTGCCGTCCAGGTCGAAGGCGATGAGGCTTCCATGCAGAGTGCTCAGGGCAGTCTCCCTTGCGTCCTTCGAGACGCCGTCCTGGCGGACGGCTCCTCAGGATGACGAGGTGGTTTGGCGTCCACGCAAGTCGTCATGGTGAGGAGCGATGTGCAAACATCGCGTCTCGAACCACGCACGGCCGCCATGCATTCGGCCGCCGTTTCGGCTAAATCCGGGGCGAAGGCAACGGCCGACTCGCCGCCGCCGCACCCCGCAAGGAGCCCCATGACCCAGCGCGCCGCCGTCATCCTCGCCGCCGGCCTGGGAACGCGGATGCGCTCGCCGACGCCCAAGGTGCTGCACCTGGTGGGCGGGCGGACCCTGCTGGACCGGGCCATCGACGCGGCCCAGGCGCTGGGCTGCGCGCGGATCGTGGTGGTGGTGGGCGCCCACGCTCCGGCGGTGGAGGCCGCCGCCACGGCGCGGCTCGGCCCCGGCTGCACGGCCGTGCAGGACCCGCCGCTGGGCACCGGCCACGCTGTGCTGGCCGCCAAGGGCGCGCTGGAGGGGTTTGAAGGCCAGGTGGTGGTCACCTACGCCGACTGCCCGCTGATGAGCGCCGAGGCGATCGCGCCGATCCTGGACCTGAAGGCAGACATGGCGGTGTTGGGCTTCCAGGCGGCTGATCCCACCGGCTACGGCCGGCTGATCCTGGACGGCGACCGACTGACGGGCATCGTCGAAGCAGAAGGACGCCAGCGCCGAGCAGCGAGCGATCACGGCGTGCAATTCGGGCGTCATCGCCGCGCCGGCGGACCTGTTGTTCGAGTTGCTCGGCAAGGTTGGGAACGCCAACGCCAAGGGCGAGTACTATCTGACCGACGTGATCGGTCTGGCCGACGCGGCCGGCAAGACGGTGCGGGCGGCCTTCGCGCCCGAGGAGGCGGTGATGGGCGTGAACTCCCAAGGACAGCTCGCCGAGGCGGAGGCCGCCTTCCAGGCCAGGCGGCGCGCCGAGCTGATGGAGGCGGGCGTCACCATGACCGCGCCCGAGACGGTGCATCTGTCGTCCGACACCCAGATCGCCGGCGGCGCGACGGTGGAGCCCTACGTCGTGTTCGGCCCGGGCGTAACGGTCGAGGCTGGCGCGAGGATCCGCGCCTTCAGCCACCTGGAGGGCGCGGTGGTGCGCGCCGGCGCCATCGTGGGGCCCTATGCCCGGCTGCGGCCCGGGGCGGACATCGGCGCGGACGCCCACATCGGCAACTTCGTCGAGGTGAAGAACGTCAAGGTGGGCGAGGGCGCCAAGGCCAACCACCTGTCCTATCTCGGCGACGGCACGGTGGGGGCCAAGGCCAACATCGGCGCGGGCACGATCTTCTGCAATTACGATGGCTTCGACAAAGCCCAGACCCACATCGGCGCGAGCGCCTTCATCGGCTCGGACACCGCCCTGGTGGCGCCGGTGAGCGTGGGGGCGGGCGCCTACACCGGCTCCGGCTCGGTGATCACCGAGGACGTGGCGCCGGACGCGCTGGCCGTCGCGCGCGGCCGGCAGGTGGAGAAACCGGGCTGGGCGGCGAAATTTCGGGCCAAGAAGCAGGCCAAGAAGAAGGCGGGCAAGTGAGCACTCCGGACGACCAGAAACGCGCGGCGGGCGAGGCGGCGGCCAAGCTGGTGGAGAGCGGCATGATCGTGGGGCTGGGCACCGGCTCCACGGCGTCGTGGTTCGTGCGGGCCCTGGCCGAGCGCATGAAGGACGAGAAGCTGGACGTGCGCGGGGTCGCCACCTCGCAGGCGACCACGGCCCTGGCCGAGGTGCTGGGCATCCCGATGTTGGACCTCAATCAGGTCCAGATCGACCTGACCGTGGACGGCGCCGACGAGATCGGCCCGGGCCTGGCCCTGATCAAGGGCGCGGGGGCGGCTCTGCTGCGCGAGAAGCTGGTTTGGGAGGCCTCGCGTCGCTGCGTGGTCATCGCGGACGCCGCCAAGCGCGTGGCCAAGCTCGGCAAGTGCGCCCTGCCCATCGAGGTGGTGCGGTTCGGCCATGAGTCCACCGCCCTGCGGATCACCGACGTGCTGGCGGAATACGACGTCGGCGTCGGGCCGCGCCTGCGGCTCAAGGACAGCGAGATGGTGGTCACCGACGAGGGCCACCTGATCTACGACGCCTTCTGCGGCGCCATCGAGACGCCGTCGCTGCTCGCCAACGCCCTGAAGGGCGTCACCGGCGTGGTGGAGCACGGCCTGTTCCTAGACCTCGCCGACGAGGCCCTGATCGGGACCGACGACGGGGTGGAGCGGCTGACGCCTTGAGCCGGCGGGGCCGAAACCCTCGTCCTTCGACAGGCTCAGGATGAGGGTTTCTACTGCGTTTCAATAGCCCTCATCCTGAGCCTGTCGAAGGACGAGGGCAGTCCCACAGGTTGGCGCGGAGCCCGATCCCCACTAGATGCGACCGGTCAAAGCTCAGGATTTCCCCATGCCCCAGTACGACTACGACCTCTTCGTCATCGGCGCCGGTTCGGGCGGGGTGAGGGCGGCGCGCTTGGCGGCCGCGGCTGGCGCGCGGGTGGCGGTGGCCGAGGAGCACCGGGCCGGGGGCACCTGCGTGATCCGCGGCTGTGTGCCCAAGAAGTTCATGGTCTACGCGTCCGAGGTCGCCCACCAGATGGAAGTGGCCGAGGGCTTCGGCTGGTCGGGCCTGGAAGGCGCCAAGTTCGACTGGAAGAAGTTCCTCCAGGCCAAGGACATGGAGATCGCCCGGCTGTCGGGCATCTATGTGAAGATTGCTGGGCAACGCGGGGGCGGAGCTGTTCCATGCGCGCGCCGAGCTGCGCGACGCCCACACCATCGAGCTGGTGGGCAAGAACCAGACGGTCACCGCCGACAAGATCCTGATCGCCGTGGGCGGCTGGCCTTGGCTGCCGGACGACCTGCCGGGGGTGGAGCACGCCATCAGCTCCAACGAGGCCTTCCATCTGCCCGAGCTGCCCAAGAGCGTGCTGATCGTGGGCGGCGGCTATATCGCGGTGGAGTTCGCCGGCATCTTCAACGGCATGGGGGCGGACACCACCCTGGTCTATCGCGGCCCCAACATCCTGCGCGGCTTCGACGACGACGTGCGCACGCATCTGGCCGACGAGATCGAGAAGCGCGGGATCAAGGTGATCCTCGGCTCCCAGCACGAGCGGATCGAGAAGACCGCGAACGGTCTGGTCAGTCACCTGACCGACTGCCCGCCGGTGACCAGCGACGTGGTCATGTTCGCCACCGGCCGCAAGCCGAAGGTGGACGGTCTGGGCCTGGAGGCGGCGGGCGTGAAGCTGAACGACGCCGGCGCCATCGTGGTGGACGCGCAGTCGCGCACCAATGTGGAGAACATCTGGGCCGTCGGCGACGTCACCGACCGCATCAACCTGACCCCCGTGGCCATCCGCGAGGGCGCGGCCTTCGCCGAAACGGTGTTCAAGAACAACCCCACCACCTACGACCACGCCGACGTGCCGAGCGCCGTCTTCTCCCAGCCCCCGGTGGGCGTGATCGGGCTGTCGGAGGCCGAGGCGCGGCACAAGTACGGCAAGGTGGACATCTACAAGACCGCCTTCCGGCCCATGAAGGAGACCTTCTACGGCGGCCAGGGGCGCACCTTCATGAAGCTGGTGGTGGACGCGGCGAGCCAGAAGATCGTGGGCTGCCACATCGTCGGCGACGACGGGCCGGAGATGATCCAGCTCGCCGCCGTGGCCATCAAGATGGGCGTCACCAAGCAGCAGTGGGACAACACCACCGCGCTTCACCCCACGGCGGCGGAAGAGCTGGTGACCATGCGCGAGAAGTTCGTCTCGCCCTAGCCGGGCGCGGCCAGAACCCTCAGGCGCTCGCCCGCGTCGGCGCGTCTTCGGCGTCCTGCCCGGCTTGCGCCCACTCCAGGATCTTGGACAGCAGCATCTGGGGCACGATGGGCTTGGCCAGCACGTCGTTCATGCCCGCCTCCAGGCAGGCCCGGGCGTTTTGCGGTTCCACGTCCGCCGTCAGCGCCAGGATGGGCGTGGCGCGGTTGAAGGGGCTGGTGGCCCGGATCATCCGTGTGGCTTCCAGGCCGTCGATCCCGGGCATGCGCACGTCCATCAGGATCACGTCGAAGGGCTTGGCCAGGGCGGCCGAGACGCCTTCCGCCCCGCCGGCCGCCTCCTGAACCTCCAGACCCAGGGGGGTGAGGATCAGCCGGACCAGTTCGCGGTTCACGGGGGTGTCGTCCACCACCAGCAGGCGTAGCGGCGGGCATTCCTCGACCTGCGACGGCGTGGCGTGTTCCGGCTGGGCGGCGGCGGCCTCGGCCGGGATCACGAACCAGAAGGTCGAGCCCTCGCCCGCCTTGGTGCGCACGCCGATCTTGCCGCCCATGGCCTCGATGATGCCCTTGGAGATGGCCAGGCCCAGGCCCGTTCCGCCGTGCGTGCGGTTGATCGACACGTCCGCCTGAGAGAAGCGCCCGAACAGGCGCGGCAGGCTCTCCGGCGCCACGCCCGCGCCAGTGTCGGCGACGCTGACCTTCAGGCGCCCGCCCGCCTTGGTCTTGCGATAGGCGGTCTGCACGGTGATCGAGCCATGATCGGTGAACTTCACGGCGTTGCTGAGCAGGTTGACCAGCACCTGGCGCAGCCGCGCCACGTCGCCCACGATCATTTCGGGCGTGGCGGGGGCGATCTTGACGCGGACGTCCACGCCCTTGTCGGCCGCCTGCATGGCGATGAAGCCGGTGGTCTCCTCCAACAGGCGCGGCAGCGACAGGGGCAGGGCCTCCATCACCACCTGGCCGGCGTCCAGCTTCGAAAAGTCCAGCACGTCGTTGATGATGGTCAGCAGGGCGTCGCTCGCGTCGGAGATCCTCTGCGCGTAGTGCGAGGCTTCCTGCGGCAGGTCCGTTCGCGAGCTGAGCAGGCGCGAGAACCCGACGATGGACGTCAGGGGCGTGCGCAGCTCGTGGCTCATGTTGGCCAGGAAGGCGGACTTGGCCGCGGCGGCCGTCTCGGCGCGCTCCTTGGCCTCCTCCAGCTCAGTCCTGTTCAGCATCGCCTGGGTGACGTCGCGGATCACGTCGATGGTCTCGATGGGCGCGCCGTGGGCGTCCAGGATCAAGGTTGGATTGGACTCGATCCAGATCCACTCGCCGCTCTTGTGCTTGGCGCGGTACCGCAGCGGTTCGTCCAGGTGGGTCTTGCGGTTCATGACCATGGCCATGATCGCGATCCCGATGCGCTGGATGTCGTCGGGATGGGTCATGTCCTGGGGGGTCATGCGCATGTGCTCTTCGGGCGTGTAGCCGAACACCCGTATCGAGCTTGGCGAGACGTAGCGCATCTCGCCGTTTATCGCGGTGCGCGCGATCATCTCCGCGGCGTTGTCGGCGATGAACTGGTAGCGCTGTTCGTTCTCGCGCGCGGCGGCCTCGGCGAGCTTGATGTCTGTGACGTCGACGATTGTGCCGAAGCGGCCGATGAACCTGCCATCCTCGTCCTGCTGGACGATGCTGCGGGTGATGACGTGCCGGATTTCGCCGTCAGGGCGCTGCAGGCGGAACTCCAGCGGCGGCGCGTCCACGCCGGTGTAGGTCTTGTTGTGATCAGCCACCTTCTGGCGGTCGTCCGGATAGCAGAAATCGCTGAGCGTCTGCATAGTCGGCGGTGGTGTGGACGGGTCGAGGCCGTAGATGCGATAGGCCTGCTCAGACCAGTCGAAACGGTCGTCCGCATAGCGCCAATAGCCGACGCCGGCCATGTCGACGGCCAGCTTGGCGAGCTGGTCCATGTCGGGCACGGTCGACGGCGCCGACTTGGCGCGGGAGGTGCGTTTCTTGTCCTTCCGGGTCATGACATTTCCTCAGCTCATTCAAGCTAACCCATTGACCTGAATGCGTGCTTAACGCTGAAACGTCCATTGGACGGACGGCTTAGGAGGCATCGAGGGCCGTGTCCGCCGACTGGCCGGCTTTGCCTCGGCGACCCATATGAGCTATGAGCGCGCCTCTTTTTCGGAAGCCCGAGCCATGACCGAACGCTGGTCCCCGCAGACCTGGAGATCCAAACCCGCCAAGCACATCCCGGAGGACTATCCCGATCCGGCGGCGCTGACGCGCGTGGAAGACACCCTCGCCGGAATGCCGCCCCTGGTGTTCGCGGGCGAGGCGCGCCGGCTGAAGGGCCTGCTGGGCGAGGTGGCGGAGGGCAAGGCCTTCCTGCTCCAGGGCGGCGACTGCGCCGAAAGCTTCAAGGAATTCAGCGCCAACAACATCCGCGACACCTTCCGCCTGATCCTGCAGATGGCGGTGGTGCTGACCTTCGCCGGCGGCAAGCCGGTGGTGAAGGTCGGGCGCATGGCCGGCCAGTTCGCCAAGCCGCGCTCCAGCCCCGTGGAGACCAAGGGCGAGGTCACCCTGCCGTCCTATCGCGGCGACAACATCAACGGCATGGGCTTCACCGCCGAGGAGCGCGCGCCCGATCCCGAGCGGCTGATCCGCGCCTACAACCAGTCCGCCGCGACCATGAACCTGCTGCGCGCCTTCGCCACGGGCGGCTATGCGGACCTGCACAACATCCACAAGTGGACGCTGGGCTTCATTCAGGACAGCCCCCAGGGCCACCGCTACGAGGCCCTGGCGGAGAAGATCTCCGACACCCTGAACTTCATGGAGGCCATCGGCGTCACCGCCGACAGCCAGCCGACCCTGCGCCAGGTGGACGTCTTCGTCGTCGCACGAGGGCCTGCTGCTCGGCTACGAGGAGGCGATGACGCGCGTGGATTCCACCACGGGCGATTGGTACGACACCTCCGCCCACCTGCTGTGGATCGGCGAGCGCACCCGCCAGCTCGACGGCGCGCACGTGGAGTTCTTCCGCGGCATCAAGAACCCGATCGGCATCAAGGCCGGCCCGACCATGGAGCCGGACGATCTGCTGCGCCTGATCGACGTGCTGAACCCGGCCAACGAGCCCGGCCGGCTGACGATCTACGGCCGCTTCGGCTCGGACAAGATCGCCGAGCGCCTGCCGGCCCTGATGCGCGCCACCCGCGCGGACGGCCGCGCGGTGGTGTGGGCCACCGACCCGATGCACGGCAACGTCATCACCGCCGCCAACGGCTACAAGACCCGCCCGTTCGACCGCATCCTGTCCGAGGTCCGCAGCTTCATCGACGTGGCCGAGGCCGAGGGCGTGCATCCCGGCGGCGTGCACCTGGAGATGACCGGCCAGAACGTCACCGAGTGCACCGGCGGCGCGCGCGAGGTGACCGAGATGGATCTGGCGGACCGCTACCACACCCACTGCGATCCCCGGCTCAACGCCGACCAGTCGCTGGAGCTGGCCTTCCTGGTGGCCCAGCGGCTGCGCCAGGAGAGCGGCGCCGAGCGCCACGCCGCGGCGATCTAGGCGGCGTCGACGGCCGTCCGCTTGCGTCGGCCGTCGATTGGTCCTTTCCTCTGAAGGCGCGGGCGCGAAGCCCGTTCCTTGGGGGAGGACCATCCATGCACATCAACTATCTGGCGGTGCTGGCCGCCGGCGTGGCGAACTTCATCGTCGGCGGGCTCTGGTATTCGCCGCTCATGTTCGTGAAGCCGTGGCAGGCGGAGATCGGCGCCGATGCCCAACGACAAGCCGAAGATGGCGAGCATGGCGCCGCGGCTGGTTGGCACCTTCGTGCTGGGCCTGGTGCAGGCCGGTGTCTTCGCCATGTTCCTGGGCTACGTGGACGCCGGGCGAGGCGCGCTCTACGGCCTGGCCGCGGGCCTGTGCTGGGTCGCGGCCGCGTTCGGGGTCAACTACATGTTCGCTGGACGCAGCTTTCGCCTGTTCCTGATCGACGGCGGCTTCAACGTCGTGGTCTTCACCCTCTATGGCCTGATCCTCGGCCTGTGGCATTGAGGGTCTGAGGGGGGCCGGTCGTCCCCCACGGAGGCTCTCATGTCGCGTCGCGTCGTTCGTCGGATCCTGGTCGCCTTGGTCTTGGCGCTCGGCGTGGCGGGCGCGGACGGCGCGCGCGCCGCCCCCGCGCCGGTGACGGTGTTCGCCGCCGCCTCGCTGAAGAACGCCATGGACGCGGCGATCATGGCCTATACGGCGAGCACGGGCGCGCAGGCGCGGGCCTCCTATGCGGCGTCCTCCACCCTGGCGCGGCAGATCGAGCAGGGGGCGCCGGCGGACCTCTACGTCTCGGCCGACGCCGGCTGGATGGATGAGCTTTCCGCCAAGCACATGATCGTCGCCGCCACCCGGCGCGACCTGCTGTCCAACCATCTGGCGCTCATCGCCCCGGCAAGCTCGAAGGTGCAGGTGAAGATCGGCGAGGGCGCGCGGTTCGCGGCGGCCCTGGCCACGGCGCTCGGCGGCGGGAGGATGGCGGTGGCGGGGCCGGGCGTGCCGGCGGGTATCTACGCCGAGGCGTCGCTGCGCTCGCTGGGGGTCTGGGACGGCGTGAAGGACAAGCTGGCGCCGGCCGAGAACGTCCGCGCGGCTCTGGCCTATGTGGCGCAAGGCGAGACGCCGCTGGGGATCGTCTACGACACCGACGCCAGGATCGAGCCCAAGGTGCGGGTGGTCGGCTTGTTCCCCGACGCCAGCCACCCGCCCATCGTCTATCCCGCCGCCGTGGTCGCCGGCTCGGCCAACCCGAACGCCGCCCGCCTGCTGGGCTTCCTGCAGGGCCCGCAGGCGGCGGCGATCTTCGCGAAGTACGGCTTCACTGTTCTGGCGCGGCCGCGCTGACGGCGGCGCGCGGCTACTTCATCCGCAGGTGCTTGGCGAAGAAGGGCAGCACGGTCTCGGTGAACTGCTCGGCGATGTGGTCGGCGTGGCCGCCGTGATAGACCGTGAACTCGTTCGGGATTCCGAACTGGTCGAGCTCGTCGTGGATCGCGGTGTCGTCCTTGAGCAGGCCGTCCTTGTCGCCGGCGCCGACGCCGATCGCGGTGAAGCTCTTCAGCGCCGGGATGTACTGCGGAACCATCGCCAGCGGCGAGTTGGGCGGCCCACTTGGCGATCACCAGGGGATCGATCGCGCCGTCCTTGTAGGCGAAGTCGGCGTAGTACGGCGGGTTCTTGGGGTCTGGCGACCAGGCGACGGCGGAGGCCAGAGCCGCGCGCGTGCCGAAATCGGCGGTGGCGGAGTCCGCGAACGGCACCTCGGAAATCCGCTTGGCCTCATTCGACCGTTTCGGTGCGCGGCGAGATGCAGCAGGCGTTCTCCGCATAGATGCTGGACCAGACCTGCGGATACTTCATGGCGATCTTCCAGACGCCGTAGCCGCCCATGGAGTGGCCGGCCAGGCCCCGGCCCGCGCGCGTGGCGATGGTGCGGTAGTGGCTGTCGATGTAGGCGACGAGGTCCTTGGCGACGAAGGCCTCGAAGTCGCCGGTGGTCGGCGAGCTGGAGATACATGCTGCCGCCCTGCCTGGTGTCGGTGTCGGGCACGACGACGATGAACTCCACGCCCTTATCGGCCGCGGCCAGGACGGCCTCGCGCGCGTGGATGTAGTCGGCGAAGTACTGGCCCGTGAGCGCGAAGCCGTGGAGCAGGTAGATCACCGGATAGCGGCGGTGTTTGTCGCGTCGCATAGCTCGGCGGCAGGATGACCTCCACGGCGCGGTCGGGGGTGTTCCCCTCGAGGTTGCCCTCCAGCGACTTGCCGTGGACCGCGATGTGGTCGGCCGGCGCCATGGGGCCGTTGGGGTGGACCGGCGGGAAGGTGAAGGCCACGCGAGCGGCGGCGGCGCGGCCGGGGCGCCGCGGAGGCTGCGGCGGCTGGGCCGCGGCGGGCTGGATCGCGGCGACGGATAACAGCGCGGCCCCGAACAGGGCGCCGAAGATGCGATGGATCATAGCGCTTCCTCCACTTTGGCTTTTCTGGAGGGGCTACTCCATCACCGGCCTGGACGCCATGGGGTTGGGCTAACGCGATTGAGCCGGACGTCCGGTCAGACCCCGAGGATCCAGCCTTCTTCGCCCTCCACCTGGGCGACGATGTCGGCCTTGGCGTCCTTGGGCGCGGCGAAGACCTCGCCGAGCTTGCCGGCTTCGTCGAGCTTGGCGAAGTACTCGGCCGTGGCGCGCACCTGGGCGCGGTCGGGAACCTCGCCGGCTTCCGGCTTGGCGTTGTGCAAGGAGGGATAGACCTCCGCCAGCACCACGGCCTTGTCCGCCAAGTCCTCGGGGCCCAGCGCCCGCCAGCCGGTGGTGAAGGGCCAGACCGCCGCCCGCTCGCCCAGCTCGTCGGTCAGCCGCTTGAGCGCCGCCATGCCGATGATCGACTGGCCGCCGACGGAGCCCGCGCCCATCAGCTGCCACACCGTCTTGGCCCCGGCCTTGCCCTGGCCCTGGGTGGCGATCTCGCAGCGGCGGAAGGCCGGCGGCAGGTCCGCGCCGTGGGTCTCGGGCTTGGTGGTGGCCAGCCAGCGCTGGGCGTCCTTGGGCGGCGATCCCCAGAACGGCCGGGCCTCATCGGTCATCAGCCGGTTCATCTTGGCCGCGACGGCGAAGCGGTTGTTGGTGTTGTCGGCCTTGTCCACGACGTTGGAGGCCATGAACGCCCACAGCCCCGCCCAGGGCGGCGACTTCAACTTCAGGCGCGCGGCGGTCCCGGCCGGATAACCGAGCGCGAAGTCGAAGCCCACCAGGGCCTTCTCGCTGCGCCGAGCGAAGTCGGCCAGCATCTCGCGCAGCTTCTTCTCGGCCTCGGCGCGGGTGGGCGGATTGAACGCCTCGAAGAACGGGCGGAAGCGCGCGTCGCGCCGGACCACGCCGATCCACACGGAGTCCTTGCCCGTGCTGGGCTTGGAGGCGGCGCTCCAGTCGACGACCACATAGGCTTGGAACAGGCGGGACACGGCGTCACTCCAGCAAACGCGGGCCTTGTAGCCGATGGCGGCCGGCGAGGGGAGCGGTCAGCCGCAACAAACCGGCGCCGAACGTGATCGGCCCTGAGCTTGCACGGCGCGGGGCGGACGGACATTTTCCGCACCTGCGAAGAGTACGGGTCCGAAACGCCCCATGGGCAAGGTTCTGAAAGCCGGAGTGATCGGCGCGGGCGCCTTCGGCGGGCACCACGCGCGCAAATATGCGAGCCTGCCCGGCGTGCGCCTCGAGGCCGTGTTCGATCCCCACCTTGAGCGGGCCGAGGCCCTGGCCGGGGCGCTGGGCGCGCGCGCGGTGGAGGACCTGGACCGGTTCCTGGACGCGGTGGACCTGGTGGCCGTCGCCTCGCCCGCCTCCAGCCATGCGGCCATCGCCCTGGCGGCGCTGCGCGCGGGCAAGCACGTCTATGTGGAAAAGCCGCTCGCCGACCGGGCCGAGGACGCCGCGATCCTGGTGTCGACGGCGCGCGAGGCGGGGCTGGTGCTGGCCTGCGGGCATCAGGAGCGGGCGGTGTTCCGCGCCATGGGCCTGCTGGACCTGCCCGAGGCGCCGGTGCGGCTGGAGGCCGTGCGGCGCGGCACCTTCGCCAGCCGCAACCTCGACGTCTCCTGCGTGCTCGATCTGATGATCCACGACATCGACCTGGCGCTGGCCATGGCGCCGGGGCAGGCGCCGGCCGTGAAGGCGCGAGGCCGCGCCGAGCCCGGGCCGCTGACCGACGAGGCCCACGCCGAGCTGGCCTTCGCCGGCGGCATGACCGCCGTGCTGCACGCCTCGCGCATCGCCGATGAGCGCGAGCGGACCATGCGGCTGGTGTTTCCCTCCGGCGAGATGAGGATCGACCTTCTGACCCGCCAGGTCGTCAACTCCACGCCCTTCGCCCTGAACGCCGACTTCGCCGAGACGGCCGAGGGGCGCGACCCCCTGGGCGCCAGCATCGCCGCCTTCGTGGCCGCCGTGCGGGGCGACGCGCCCCGGCCGCTGGCGACCGGCGAGGAGGCGTCGCGGTCGCTGGCCGTCGCGCTGGACGTCGACCGGGCGGCCGCCGTGGCGCCGATGGCCAAGGCGCGCCCCGCTGCTCGCCGCGTGCGCGGCGCGGCCCGCGCGGCGCGATGAGTTCGCCGCCGGCGCCCATCGCCTTCATCGACCTGAAGACCCAGCAGGCGCGCGTGCGTCCGCAGATCGAGGCGCGCTTCTCGGCGATCCTGGATCACGGCCAGTACGTGAACGGACCGGAGGTGGCCGAGCTGGAGGGGGCCCTGTGCGCCATCACCGGCGCGGAGGCGGCCCTGGCGGTGGCCAGCGGCACGGACGCCCTGTTGATCCCGATGATGGCTATGGGGCTCGGCCCCGGCGACGCGGTGTTCCTGCCGGCCTTCACCTACAACGCCACCGCCAGCGCGGTGATCCTGGCGGGCGCGACGCCGGTGTTCGTGGACGTGCGCGGCGAGGACTTCTGCATCGACCCCGCCGATCTGGAGCGCCGCCTCGACGAGGTGAAGCGCGATGGGCGGCTTGAGCCGCGCCTGATCCTGCCGGTGGATCTGTTCGGAATTCCCGCGGACTACGACGCGATCTTCGGCCTGGCCGCCATGCACGACCTGATGGTGTCTGGCCGACGCCGCCCAGTCCTTCGGCGCGCGCTGGAACGAGCGCTGGGCGGGGAACATCGCGCCGGTGACGGCCACCAGCTTCTTCCCCTCCAAGGCGCTGGGCGCCTATGGCGACGGCGGGGCGGTGCTGTTCCGCGATCCGGAGCTGTACGCGGCCTGCGAGGAGGTGCGCTGGCACGGCACGGACGCCGGCCGCAAGGAAAGCGTGCGCGTGGGCTTCAACGGCCGCATGGACAGCCTGCAGTGCGCGGTGGTGCTGGAGAAGCTCGGC
The DNA here is from genome assembly GCA_963761065.1 of uncultured Alphaproteobacteria bacterium. Taxonomy (GTDB): domain Bacteria; phylum Pseudomonadota; class Alphaproteobacteria; order Caulobacterales; family Caulobacteraceae; genus JANWHQ01. The sequence goes on from CAVXFP010000001.1 coordinate 272,462, forward strand.
ATCTTCGCCGACGAGCTTGAATCCAGACGGAAAATCGCCGGCATCTACGACGAGCGCCTGGCTGGCGTGGTCGATCGGCAGCGCTATGGCGCGGGCTGCGAGCGGGGCCATGGCCTCTATACCGTGGCGCTGGATCGGCGGAATGAAGTGCAGGCGGCGCTGAAGGCCGACGGGGTTCCGACCGCCGTCTACTATTCCCAGCCGCTGCACCGGATGAAGGCCTTCGCGGCCTATGCGCCGGTGGGCGGACTTGCGCATACGGAGCGGTTGGCGGGGCGGGTGCTGTCCTTGCCCATGCACCCCTATCTGACGGAAGATCAGGCGCACTATGTCGCCGACCGGTTGATCGCGGCGCTCAACTAGGGGCTGGCGCGTCCGCTTGGCCGGGATCAATGTGGCGTCGGCGCCAGGGAGGCGGGCCATGACCGAAGAGCGGACCGCGCACGATTTCGAGTTCCTCTCCATCGACGGGGCGCCGCTGCCGCTGTCGGCCTTCAAGGACAAGGCGGTGCTGGTGGTGAACACCGCGTCCAAGTGCGGGCTGACGCCGCAGTACGAGGGGCTGGAGGCCCTGTGGGCCGCCTACAAGGACAAGGGCCTGGTGGTGCTGGGCGTGCCCTCCAACAACTTCGGCTGGCAGGAGCCGGGGACCGAGGCCGAGATCAAGGACTTCTGCACCACGCGCTTTTCGGTGGACTTCCCCATGACCTCCAAGACCGTGGTCAAGGGCGGCAAGGCGCACCCCTTCTACCGATGGGCCAAGGCGGTGCTGGGCAAGGCCGGCGAGCCCCAGTGGAACTTCCACAAGCTCCTGATCGGCAAGGACGGCCGGCTGATCGGCGCGTTCGGCTCGCGCACCGAGCCCGCCGCGCCGGAGGTGAAGGCCGCCATCGAGGCGGCGCTCTAGGCCCTACTGCGACGCCGGCTCGGCCACGAGCGGCTTGTCGCCCGCCGCGGCGCCGTTGGTCTGGTAGATGAAGGCCATGATCTCGTCGTAGTCCTCCGGCGCCAGCACGCCGACCTGTCCGGGCGGCATGGCGCGGCTGACGTAGGCGTACAGCGCCGCCGGGGGCAGGGCGCCCCAGCGCGTGTTGAACCGCGCGCTCTTCAGCGAGGGGCCGAACTCGCCGTCGTCCATGTGCTGGCCGTGGCAGGTGGCGCAGTGGTCGGCGTAGAGGTCCGCGCCCTGGTCCGCCTGCGCCGCGGTGAAGCTCGCCGCCGGGGTTTGTGCGAGGGCGGCGCCCGCGCCCATCAGGGCGACGGCCAGGAACGCGGTGAGCACTGGCCTCATGGTCACCTGTCCGGCAGGGCGAACACCCACAGCGTGGAGCCACCCTCCAGCGGCGGAGCGCACATCGGGAATCAGGTTGCCAAAGGTGTGGGTGAAGGGGCTGCCCGAGCCAGTGGTCACCGCGACGTACTCCTTGCCATCCACGGCGAAGGTGATCGGCGGGCCGTTCAGGGCGTCGTTCAGCCGCGTGCGCCACAGCACCGCGCCGGTCTTGGCGTCATAGGCGGTGAAGTAGCGGTCCAGGTCGCCCACGAACACGATGCCCCCGGCGGTGGGCAGGGCGCCGGTGGACTGCGGCGAGCGCTCGCGGTGCGCCCAGGCCTCGGTGCGGGTCTTCAGGTCCAGCGCCTCCACCCGGCCGAGGTTGCCGTCGCTTCCGGGCTTCAGCTCCAGCACGAACTTGGACGGCGCGGTCTTCTCGCCCTCCTCGCGCGGCAGGGCGGTCATGTCGGTGCAGTGCTCCTGCGTCGGCATGTAGAGAAAGCCGGTCTGCGGATCGTAGGCCGTGGGTCCCGGGCCGCGACCGCCGCCGGGGTGCGGACAGAACGTCACGGTCTTGTTCAGGTAGGGGATCACGTCCGGATTGATGGTCTTCTCGCCGGTCTTGGGATCGATCGATTTGACGATGTTCTGGAGGCCGGTGTCCTTGGCGAAGACGAACTTGCCGGTCTTGGCGTCCAGCGCCTCGACGATGCCCATCTTGCCCGAGGTCAGCACCAGCTTGCGCGGCTTTCCGTTCACCGGCAGGTCGACCAGCGTCCGCTCGAACACATAGTCCATGTCCCAGCTGTCGTTGGGCAGGTGGGAGTAGTGCCAGACCAGCTTGCCGGTGTCCGGGTCCAGCGCCAGGGTGTTGTCGGTGTACAGCGCGGTGTTCTTCTGACCCTTCTTCAGCGGGCTGGTGCCGCGCGCGAACGGGTTCCAGGGATAGGGCTGGCCGACGCCCCAGTAGAGCAGGCCCGTGCCCGGATCGTAGCTGCCCGAGGTCCAGGCCGAGCCGCCATAGCGCTGATCCAGCGGAATGCCGTTCCAGGTGTCGCCGCCCGGATCGCCCGGCGCGGCCACGGTGTAGAACCGCCACAGCTCATGGCCGTCCTTGGCGTCGTGGGCGGTGATCGAGCAGCGCGAGGTGACGCAGTTGGTGGCGCCGATGATGATCTTGCCGTTCAGCGCCATGGGGCCGGAGGTGTAGTCGCCGGGCCCATCCACGGCCTGGTCCCACTCCGGCTGGCCGGTCTTCATGTTCAGGGCGACGAGGTGCTTGTTGGAGGTGGCGACCACAACCTTGTCGTCATAGAGCGCCATCATGCGCTTGAAATAGATGGTCTCGCCCTTGGCCTTGGGCCGGATGTAGCGCCACAGCAGATCGCCGTTGGCGCCGTTCAGCGCCTCCACCCCGTCGCCATAGCCCTGGATGAAGATCACCCCGTCGTGGGCCACCGGCGTGATCTCGGTGGCGCCGTTGGGCAGCGCCCAACTCCAGACCATGCGCAGGTTCTTGACGTTGTCCTTGTTGACCTGGTCGAGGGTTGAATAGCCCCAGCCGTCATAGGTGCGCCGCCACATCAGCCAGTCGCCGGCCGGCGGGTCGCGCAGCATGGCGTCGGTGACCGGGGTGAGGGCGGCCAGCGGCGCGTCCTCCTTCTTCACCAGCGCCGTGGCGAAGGGGTCGGGCTTGGCCGGAAACATGCCCTGGGCCGCGGCGCGGCGCCGCTCCGCCGATCCAGGCGGCGGCCTGGGCCGCGATGGCGGCCGCCATCGCCGTACGAACAAAGCGCTTCATCCTGGACCGTCCCCAAATCTTGTTGCTTGGGCGCATTAGAGACGCGCGCGCGGGGTCGTGTCTAGACGGTTGGGGCGGGCGCTAGCGCTTGAGCTGCTCCACGTCGCGCACCGCGCCGCGGGCGGCGCTGGTGGTCAGGGCGGCGTAGGCCTGAAGCGCGGGCGAGACCTTGCGCGGCCGCGCGGCCGCCGGCTTCCAGCCGCGCGCGTCCATCGCGCCGCGCCGCTCGGCCAGTTCCGCGTCGGAGACGGCCAGGTGGATGGTGCGGTTCGGGATGTCGATCTCGATCGTGTCGCCTTCCTCGACCAGGCCGATGGCGCCGCCTTCGCCGGCTTCGGGCGAGACGTGGCCGATGGACAGGCCCGAGGTGCCGCCGGAGAAGCGGCCGTCGGTGATCAGGGCGCAGGCTTTGCCCAGGCCCTTCGATTTCAGATAGCTGGTCGGATACAGCATCTCCTGCATGCCGGGGCCGCCCTTGGGGCCCTCGTAGCGGATCACCACCACGTCGCCTGCCTTCACCTTGCCGGTGAGGATGGCCGCGACGGCGTCCTCCTGGCTCTCGAACACGCGGGCGGGGCCGGAGAACTTCAGGATGCTCTCGTCCACGCCGGCGGTCTTCACGATGCAGCCGTCCTCGGCGATGTTGCCGAACAGCACCGCCAGGCCGCCGTCCTTGCTGAAGGCGTGCTCGGCGTCGCGGATGACGCCGCCCTCGCGGTCCACGTCGAGTTCCTTGAAGCGGCGGTCCTGGCTGAAGGCGACCTGGGTCGGCACGCCGCCGGGCGCGGCGCGGAAGAAGGTCTGCACGCTCTCGGACGGGCTGCGGGCGATGTCCCAGCGGTCCAGCGCGGCGGCCATGGTGGGGCTGTGCACGGTGGGCAGCTCGGCGTGCAGCAGGCCGGCGCGGTCCAGCTCGCCGAGGATCGCCATGATGCCGCCGGCGCGGTGCACGTCCTCCAGGTGCACGTCGGCCTTGGCGGGCGCGACCTTGCACAGGCACGGCACGCGGCGCGACAGCCGGTCGATGTCGGCCATGGTGAAGTCGACGCCCGCCTCGTGCGCGGCGGCCAGCAGGTGCAGCACCGTGTTGGTCGAGCCGCCCATGGCGATGTCGAGCGTCATGGCGTTCTCGAAGCGCCTCGAAGCTGGCGATCGAGCGCGGCAGCACCGAGGCGTCGTCCTGCTCGTAGTAGCGGCGGGCGATGTCGACGATCAGGTGGCCGGCCTCCAGGAACAGCCGCTCGCGGTCGGCGTGGGTGGCCAGCATCGAGCCGTTGCCGGGCAGCGACAGGCCCAGCGCCTCGGTCAGGCAGTTCATCGAATTGGCGGTGAACATGCCCGAGCAGGAGCCGCAGGTCGGGCAGGCCGAGCGCTCGATGCTCGGCCACGTCGTCGTCCGACACCTTGTCGTCGGCCGCCGTCACCATGGCGTCGACCAGGTCGAGCGCGATCTCCTTGCCGTTGACGGTCACCTTGCCGGCCTCCATCGGCCCGCCGGAGACGAACACGGTCGGGATGTTCAGGCGCAGGGCCGCCATCAGCATGCCGGGCGTGATCTTGTCGCAGTTGGAGATGCACACCAGCGCGTCGGCGCAGTGGGCGTTGACCATGTACTCGACGCTGTCGGCGATCAGCTCGCGCGAGGGCAGGCTGTAGAGCATGCCGTCGTGGCCCATGGCGATGCCGTCGTCGACGGCGATGGTGTTGAACTCCTTGGCCACGCCGCCCGCGCGCTCGATCTCGCGCGCGACCAGCTGGCCGAGGTCCTTCAGGTGCACGTGGCCGGGCACGAACTGGGTGAAGGAGTTGGCGACCGCGATGATCGGCTTGCCGAAATCGCCGTCCTTCATGCCGGTGGCGCGCCACAGGCCGCGGGCGCCGGCCATGTTGCGGCCGTGGGTGGTGGTGCGGGAACGATATGGGGGCATGGCGAACTCTTCCGTGGGGGACCACGCCCGGGGCGGAGACGACCCAAGGCGCGCTACAAATATCGGACGTTCGGCTACGCGCCGCAATGCATGGGCGTCAACCCGTGGGCCTCGGCGGTCAGTCCCGCTCCTTCAGCAGCTCCACCTGCTCGGGGTGATCGAGGCGCAGCACCCCGCTGCGGATGGGGCCTCGGATGCGCACGAGGCGGCCGCGCAGCTTGTCCGGCGCCTTGCCGGCGATCTTGAAGTCGTCCAGCGCCCGCGTGGCGATCACGGCCTGGAAGCCCACGTCGAACACCAGATAGTCCGACCCCACGCGCCGCACGCGGCCCTCGACGATCTGGAAGCCGTAGGCGGCCAGCGCCTCGGGCGGGATCAGCACGCGGTATTCGCGAAGCGCCCACAGGCCGCGCTTGCGGTTCCTGGCATAGGCCTCGGCCTCCAGCATCGGGCCGGCCATGGCGCGGTTGTCGGCCCAGGTGCGCACGCGGACCGCGCCGGCGCGCAGCAGCGCCTTTTGCACCCACAGACCGTCCGCCTTGCGCGTGACCTGGGCCAGGGCGCGCTGATAGCGGTCTCGCCGCGCGCCGCCGTAGAGCAGTCGCACCACCCGCCCGTCCACGAGCCGGACAAGGGCGGCGCGGGCCTCACGGGCGTAGGGATCGCCGCCCTTGGGGGCTTCGACGCCGGCCAGCCGCACCTCCAGGCCCGAGTCCAGGGTGAACGTGTCGCCCGAACGGATGTCGGCCACGCGGCCCGCTTCGCCTGGGGCCAGGCTCGAAAGCCCCGGATCGCGCCCACAGGCGGCCAGGCAGACGAGGGCGAGAACAAGGAGGAGAGTGCGGATCAATCCTCCTCCACCTCCGTCACCTCGCCGACGACGTGGGCCGGGCGCCCGGTCGAACCAGCGGCGGTGGGGGCCGTGGGCCAGCTCCTTGTCCAGGCGCTTGGTGTCGAGCGCGTTCTCCCAGCGGGCCACGACGAGCGTCGCCACCCCGTTGCCCACGAGGTTGGTCAGCGCGCGGCACTCGCTCATGAACCGGTCCACCCCCACCAGGATCGCCAGGGCCTGGATCGGGATGTCGGGCACCACGGCCAAGGTGGCGGCCAGGGTGATGAAGCCCGCGCCGGTGACGCCGCTGGCGCCCTTGGAGGTCAGCATGGCCACGCCCAGGATGGTGGCCAGCTGCACCCAGCTGAGGTGGGTGTTGGTGGCCTGGGCGAGGAACAGCGCCGCCAGGGTCATGTAGATGTTGGTGCCGTCCAGATTGAAGCTGTAGCCGGCCGGGATCACCAGCCCCACCACCGGCTTGGAGGCGCCCAGGCGCTCCAGCTTCTGCATCATCTGCGGCAGCACCGTCTCGGACGACGACGTGCCGAGCACGATCAGCAGCTCCTCCTTGATGTAGGCGAGGAACCGGATGATCGAGAAGCCGGTGAGGCGCGCGATGATCCCCAGCACCACCAGCACGAACAGCACCGAGGTCAGATAGAAGGTCCCGATCAGGGCGCCGAGCTTCACCAGCGAGCCCAGGCCGTACATGCCGACGGTGAAGCCCATGGCCCCGAAGGCGCCCAGCGGCGCGGCGCGCACCACGATGTGCAGGATGGAGAAGAACACCTGGATCACCTGGTCCAGCACGTGCGCGCCCTTCTTGCCCAGCTCCCCCAGCCGCGACAGGGCGAAGCCGGTGAGGATCGCCAGCAGCAGCACCTGCAGCAGCTCGCCCTCGGCGAAGGCGGAGACGAAGGTCTTGGGGATGATCGCCAGCAGGTGGCCGGCGATGGTGTCGGCGTGGGCCTTTTCGAGGTAGCTGGCCGCGACGCTGGGATCGAGCGTGAAGGGGTCGATGTTGAAGCCCGCGCCGGGGCGCAGCACGCTGGCCACGATCAGGCCGAGGAGCAGGGCGAAGGTGGAGACCACCTCGAAATAGATCAGCGCCTTGGCGCCCACCCGCCCGAAGGCCTTCAGGTCGCTCATGTGCGCGATGCCGGCGGCCACGGTGCAGAAGATCACCGGCGCGATCAGCATCTTGATCAGCGCGATGAACCCGTCGCCCAGCGGCTTCAGCGCCACGCCGGTGACCGGCCACAGGTAGCCGACGATGACGCCCAGCACGATGGCGATCAGCACCTGGACGTAGAGGATCTTCAGAATGCGCAAAGCAGCCCCCCTGGCGCGAAATTCCCGCGCACCCTAATACAGGACCGTGCGTCCCGTTAGCTCAGCAGGATAGAGCATCGGTTTCCTAAACCGGGGGTCACAGGTTCGAAGTCCTGTACGGGACGCCATTCTTCCGACGAGTCATGCCCGACGCTCACCCCCTTCCACATCGCCTTTCCGGTGGACGACCTGGACGCCGCGCGGGCCTTCTATGGCGGCGTGCTGGGCTGCCCGGAGGGGCGCAGCGCGGAGGGTCAGTGGATCGACTTCGACCTCTTCGGCCATCAGATCGTCGCCCATTACGCGCCCGGCGCGGGCCGGAGCGTGCAGGCGCATAACCCCGTGGACGGCGACGAGGTGCCGGTGCCGCACTTCGGCGTGGTGCTGGACCTGGACCGTTTCTGGGCCCTGGCCGTGCGGCTGAAGGCGGCGGGCGTGCGCTTCGAGATCGAACCGCACACGCGCTTCGCCGGCGAGGTCGGCGAGCAGGCCACCATGTTCTTCCTGGACCCGGCCGGCAACGCCTTGGAATTCAAGGCCTTCGCCGACTTCGGCAGCATCTTCGCCAAATAGCCGTCAGTTCACCGGAGCCGAGGTCGGCACGTAGTCGACGGTGTTGATGTTGATGTAGCTCGCCAGGTCCTTGTCGTCGCCGTTGAGGTGGGACGACGTCACGAAATTCTTATTCATGAAGCTGATCCTGGCCTTGGCGTAGGTGTGCTTGTGCGCCTTGAACCGGGCGTCCAGGTCGGCCAGGTCGCTGGCGTTGGCCTTGGAATTGATCTGCTGGCCCTGGTTGACGTTGACCGTGACCATCTGGCCCAGGCCCGCGTCCAGCTTGGCGACGGCGGCTTCGAGCTTGTCCACTCGGGCCTTCAGGGCCGCGTTCTCCTGCTTCAGCGCGGCGATCTGCTGATTGGCCGCGGCGCCGGCGTCGAAGTTGGCCGCCGCCTGCATCGCGCCGGGCGACATGGTCGCCGGACCCGCTGGTTGCACACGCATCATGGGTCGGCCGCCCGTCGTCTGGGCTGACGCAGAACCCGCCACCGCGATGAGACTCGCGGCCACGATCCATATTTTCACGGAGAGGTCCCCCTGCCGGCCCAAGCGGGTCCTGGCGAGGTGACGCTACTTCACGATTTTGAGCCGGTAAAGATGCATCGCCGCGGCGTTCAGTCGCCGTGCAGGAACACCAGCCAGGACGTCGCCAAGTACACCGCCACCAGGCCCAGGCTCGCCCAGCTGGCGGTCTTCAACAGGCGCCGCGTGGGCCGATAGACCAGGGCGACGCTGACGATCCCGTTCATCACCAGCACCGACAGCACCGTGGCCGCGTGCACGTTGGAGACATTGGACAGCAGCGGCCCTTTCACGAACGCCACGTCGTCCACCGCCAGCACCACCATGTTGAACAGGTTGCTGCCCAGAAGGTTGCCCACCGCCATGTTCAGCGCGCCGAACCTGACCGCGAAGATCGTCACCGCCAGCTCTGGCATCGAAGTGGCGGCGGCTACGAACAGGGTGCCGACGAAGCTGTTGCTCCAGCCCATGGCGTGGGCCATCTGCACCGCGATGGCCGGCAGCAGCAGGCCCGCCCCGATCACCACCGCCGAGCAGGCGGCGTAGCCCCAGATGGCGGTCTTCAGGGTGATCTGCGGAAACGCCGCGTTGATCTCGTCGGGTGGATCCAGGCTCAGGCGTTGGTCGTAGGTGTACACCAGGCGCAGGGCGAGCAGGTAGACGAGCCCGATGATCACCGTCACCCCGCCCACGTCGCCGATGGCCAGCTTGTCCGCCCCCCGGGGCAACAGGATGCTTAGCCCGACCATGCCGAGCAGAAGGGTGGCGAAGTTGGCCGACAGGATGTGGCCCTGCGAGGCGCGGGTGAACACCGGCGCCTTGCGGTAGAGCAGGTCGATCACCGCCAGGATGAGCAGGTTGAACATGCAGCTGCCCAGGGCGTCGCCGACCGCGATGTTGGGTGCGTGCGCGAGGGTCACCGAACTGAGGCCGGTGGTGAGTTCGGGCAGGGACGTCACCGTGGCCAGCAGCACCAGCCCGACCCAGCCGCCGTTGATCCCCGTGCGCTCGGCGATCACCTCGCCATAGCGCGACAGGCCGAAGCCTCCGGCGGCGATGACCAGGGCGACAGCGAGGAATTCGAGCCAGACGGTCAAGGGCGCGCTTTCACGACAGCGGACGGGGGCGCCTGCGCACCCCTAAGCTTGTCCATCGCCGTCACGCCAAGCCCTAGTCCGCCTTGAGCCCGCTCAAATCCGGGCGGCGTCGCCTATCGGGCGGGCAGCAGCGTCATGGGATCGACGGGCGTGGCCTTGTCGCGCGGCGTGGGCGCGTAGCGGATCTCGAAGTGGAGCTGCGGCCGGTCGACGGCGCCGGTCTGGCCGACCACGCCGATCTGCTGGCCCTGGGAGACCTGGTCGCGGTTCTTCACCGAGATGTCCGCCAGGTGGGCGTAGGCCGTCACCCAGCCGCCCGGGTGCTTGATCAGCACCAGGTTGCCGAAGCTCGGCACCTGGTTGCCGGCATACACCACCTCGCCCGCGGCGGCGGCGCGGACCGGGTCGCCGGAGGCGGCGGCGATGTTCACGCCGTCGTTGCGCTGGCCGTCGGCCTTGGGACCGAAGCCGGAGATCACCTGACCCGTGGCCGGCCACAGGAACCTGCCGGCGCCGGCGGTCACGACGTCCGACTGGGTGGGCGGCGGACTCGTCGGGATGAGCTGCCCCGGTCCCCGCGTCGCGACGGGCGCGGAGGGGCGGACGGCCGGCGCGGGCTTGGGCGCGGGTGTTCGCGCCGGCGCGGATTCGAACCCGCTCGACGTCGCGGGCTTCGCCGCCGGTTTGGCCGCGGGCGTGGCCTCGGGAGGCGGGACGACCGCTTCCTGTTCTTGCTTGTCCTCCTCGCGCCGGTGTCCGAACAGGCCGAACAGGCCGCCGCCGCGGTGGCTCGGCGGGCGCAGCTCCTTCAGCGGCTGGGTCGCCGAGACCTGGGGCGAGGGCGCCGGAGCGGGGGCGGGCGCGGACTCCGCGGGCGCGGGGGCCTGCGCGGGGACGGCGACGGCGGCCGGGCCGACCTCTACCGGAGCGCTGGTGATCGGCGGCGCGGCGACGGGACCGGGTGAGTACGGCGAGGACGGGGCCGTATAGGGCTGAGGCGCCGGCGTGCGGGGCGCGGGCGTGTAGGTCGGGGGGGCCGGCCTGGCGTAGGGCTCGGGTTCGGGCGCCGGCCGCGCGGGCGGCTTGCGCTCTGGCTCATGCTTTGGCTCAGGCTTCGGCTCGGGCCGGACGGCCTCGGAGTCCTCGGCGGCGTCGGGCAGGAAGAGCCGCTGGTTGGAGCGCAGCGTGTCGCTGAGCGTCATGGAGTTGGCGTCGGCCAGATCGTGGGCGTTCACGCCGAAGCGGCGGCCCAGCGAGTAGAGCGTGTCGCCGCTCTTGACCACGTAATAGGGCTTGCCTGGCAGCTTGATCTCGGAGCCGATGCGGATGTTGTAGGGCGCTTTGAGCTTGTTGAGCTTGGCCAGCTCGCTCACCGGAATCCCGGTCTTGCGCGAGATGGCGATCAGGGTGTCGCCGGGCTTGACCTTGATGGGCTCGGGCGTCTCGGTCTTGATGGCCGAACGGGGCTTGGCCGCCCGCGCGCCACGCAGGTGCTTGCTGGCCACGAGCCACAGCCGGGCGGAACCGTCGCCGATCCGGCCGCTCGATTGAGCGAAAGCCCCCATGGGGGCGGCGAGCAGGCCGATCACGGCTGTCGTCGTCCAGAAACGCTTCATCGCTGTTCCACTGGTCGCCCTGGGGAATCGCTCGGTGGATCGTAGCAAACCGATGAGTCCTCGTCTGTTTGGGGCGCGATCCACCAGAACCGACACCTTTCCGCGCCGCTCGAACCGAGGCCCGGCGCATCCGTTATGAGTCGCGTGACAGGGGAGTTTTGGCCCCCTAGCGCGCTCACGCCAACCCTCAAAGTTCGCGCGCCGTCCCCTCCAACAGGGGCACGAAGCGCACGTCGCCTAATGTCTCCGCCTTGAAGCCCCCAGATCCGTCCCCGACGTAGCGCTTGAGGCTCTGCACCGGCCCCTTGCCGACGGGAGCCACCAAAACCCCCGAAGGTTTCAGCTGGCCTAACAGCTCTTTCGGCTCGTCTGGCGCCGCTGCTGTGACCAGAATGCGGTCGAAAGGCGCCTGCTCTCGCCAGCCCTCCGCCCCGTCGCCGAAGCGGGTGACGATGTTGAGCAATCCCAGCGTCTTGAACCGCCGCTCCGCCTCGGCCAGCAGGGTGCGATAACGCTCCACCGTGTAGACCAGCCGCGCCATGCGGGCGAGGACCGTGGTCTGGTAGCCCGAGCCCGTGCCGATCTCCAGCACCCGCGCGCGGGGCTCCACCTGCAGCGCCTGGGTCATCAGGGCGACGATGTAGGGCTGGCTGATGGTCTGGCCGCAGGCGATGGGAAGCGCGGAATCCTCCCACGCCCGCTCCTGGAACAGGTCCGGCGTGAACAGGTCGCGCGGCGTGCGCTCCAGGGCGTTCAGCACGGCCGGGTCGGCGATCCCCTGGGACCTGAGGCCGAGGATCAGTCGGGCCTTGCGGGTCTCGGGGTCGGGCTCGTCGCCGGGCGGCTCGGCGTTCACCCCTTGCCCCCGATGTGGGTCAGCCCGCCCATGTAGGGGATCAGGGCGTCGGGGATGGCGATGCGGCCGTTCTCGTCCTGATAGTTCTCCAGCACGGCCACCAGGGTGCGGCCGACCGCGAGGCCCGAGCCGTTCAGGGTGTGGACGAACCGCGTGCCCTTGCCGCCGCGCACCTGGCAGCGGGCGTCCATGCGCCGGGCCTGGAAGTCTCCGCAGTTGGAGACCGAGCTGATCTCGCGGAAGCGGTTCTGCGAGGGCAGCCACACCTCGATGTCGTAGGTGCGCCGGGCGGAAAAGCCCATGTCGCCGGTGCACAGCAGCATGGTGCGGAAGGGCAGATCGAGCTTCTTCAGCACGGCCGAGGCGCAGTCGGTCATGCGCTCCAGCTCGCCGTCCGACTGCTCGGGCGTGGTGATGGCGACCAGCTCGACCTTGTAGAACTGATGCTGGCGGATCATGCCGCGGGTGTCCTGGCCGGAGGCGCCGGCCTCCGAGCGGAAGCAGGGCGTCAGGGCCGTGAGCCGCAGCGGCAGCTCGTCCTCGGCGGTGATCTCTTCGCGCACGAGGTTGGTCAGGGAGACTTCGGCGGTGGGGATGAGCCAGCGCCGATTATCGACGACCGCAAGCCGACTAATAGCAACTGTTGCTCGGATCGAAATCGGCGTCTGGCGTGCTCTGCGTGGACAGCCTGGCTGTGCCGACCTCCTGAATAAGCTGGTCCGCAATCCATTCCAACTGCCTGGAAGAGATCAGGCTTCGAACTTCGGCAGTTGCCCCGTCCCGAACACCGCCTCGTCGCGCACCAGCAGGGGCGGGGAGACCTCGGTGAAGCCGTGCTCGGTGGTCTGGATGTCGAGCATGAACTGGCCCAGCGCCCGCTCCAGCCGCGCCAGCTGCCCCTTCAGCACCACGAAGCGCGAGCCGGACATCCGCACGGCCGCCTCGAAGTCCATCAGGCCGAGCGCCTCGCCAAGCTCCACGTGATCCTTGGGCGCGTTCAGCCGGCCGGCGGGCAGGGACGTCGGGTCGCCGAAGCGGCGGTTGGGGATCTCGATATTGCCGTCCTCGTCCGCACCCTCGGGCACGCCGTCGGCGGGCAGGTTGGGCAGGGCGGCGAGCATCGTCCTTCAGCGCGCCGCCGGTCTTGCCCTCGGCGGTGAAGAGGCGGCCATGGCGGCCTTCAGCTCCTCCACCTCGGCCATCAGGCGGGCGGCTTCGTCCTCGTCCCGCTTGGCCTTGGCCTGGCCGATCAGCTTGGACGCCTCGTTGCGACGGGCCTGGGCGGCCTGCATGGCCGTCTGGGCGGCGCGCAGCTCGGCGTCGAGCTTGAGCAGCTCGCCGACCACCACGTCCGGCTGGGCCACGCGCCGAGACGCCCAGCCGCGCACATAGGCTTCGGGGTCGTCGCGGATGGCCTTGATGTCGTGCATGGGCGGGCTCTTTCGGGCGGCGGATGTTTAGGGCGCGTTGCGAGGCCCGCCAAGCCCATCCGCGCCGGCGCCTTGCGTGGTTCGAGGCGCTATCCTGGCGGATCGCTCCTCACCATGACGACCGTCTTGGCCGCCTAATAGCCTTCGTCATCCTGAGGAGCCCGCCTCGGCGGGCGTCTCGAAGGACGCACTATGTCACCGTCAGGTCGCGGCTTTCATCGTTCCTGCGCCGCGCTTCCATGAAGCGCACGCACCAGATCGAGATCTCGTAGAGGCCGTAGATCGGCACGGCCAGGAGGAAGGGGCTGATCATGTCCGGCGGGGTGACCAGGGCGGCGACCACGATGATCCCCACGAAGGCGTAGCGGCGGCCCTTGGCCAGGGTCTCGGCCTTCACCAGGTCCGCCAGCCCCGCGAGCGACAGCACCACCGGAAGCTGGAAACACAGGCCGAAGGCCAGCAGCAGCTGGGTCACCAGGTCCAGATAGTCCGACACCTTGGGCAGCAGCTGCACCTCCACCTCCGGGCTGGTGATCTGCTGGCTCAGCGAGAACCACAGCACGAACGGCAGCATGATGAAGTAGACGAGGCTCGCCCCCATCACGAACAGCACCGGCGCGGCCAAGAGGAACGGCAGGAAGGCCTTGCGCTCGCGCCGATAAAGCCCCGGCGCCACGAACCGATAAAGCTGCCACGCCAGCACCGGGAAGGTGAGCACCACCGCCCCGAACATCGCCAGCTTCATCTTGGTGAAGAAGAACTCCAGCGGCGCGGTGAACACGAGCTTCAGGCTCTCGGCCGCCGACGGCGGGCGTGTGGAAGCCGGTGACCGCCATGATCAGGTCGAAGGGGCCGTGGTGGCCGGTCTTCTGTTCGGCCAGCAGGGAGGCGGCCATGCGGAAGGGGTGCAGCAGCAGCAGGTAGATTTCTTTGGACAGGGCGAAGCAGATCACGAAGCCGACGAGCAGCGCGACGCCGCAGATCATCAGCCGCTGGCGCAGCTCCGCCAGGTGATCCAGCAGAGGCGCGCGCGAGGCCTCGATATCGGAGTCGTCGTCCTGGACGCTCAAGAGGCGGCCCCCGAAGTGGTCTTGGCCGCGCGTTTCGCGGCGGGCTTGCGCGCCTTGGCCGGAGTCTTGGCTGGCGGCCTTGGCGGGCGGTTTCGCGGCGGCGGTCTTGGACGCGGTCTTCGCCGGAGCCCGCTTGGCGCGGGGCTTGGGCGCGGGTTTCGCGGCTGGCTCGCGGGCTGCGGCGCGGGCGGCGAACTGCGGCCCGTCCTCAGGCTCCGGCGGATGCAGGCGGTCGGAGAGGCTCGCGTCGATCTCATTGACCGTGTCGTCGAGCCCCAGGGTGCGGCTGGCGGCCTGGGCGACGTGGTCCTGGGCGTTGCGCATGGCCTCCACCTCGCGGCGCAGCTCGTCCAGCTCCGCCTGGCGGGCCAGGTCGTCGAAGCTGGCGCGGAACTCGGCGGCCATGCCCCGCATCCGGGCCAGGAACGCGCCGACCTTGCGCATCAGCACGGGCAGGTCCTTGGGCCCCACCACGATCAGGGCGATGGCGGCGATGACCAGGATTTCCGCGGCGCCGACTTCGGGAAACATGGCTACAGGTTCCGCTCATCCCCACGACGGCGGGGACCGGTGTGTTCTAGCAAAATGCGTCGGCGGTTCGGGAGGGAAAAAGCCCTGGCCCCGCGTCCACGCGGCGGACCGACCGTCTAGCGGTGGGTTTCGTCCTTCTCGGTCTCGCGGCGGGGAAGCGCGCCGCCGGAGGAGCCGTCCAGCTCGTCCTCGCCCTTCAGCCCATCCTTGAAGGCCCGGATGCCCTTGGCCGCGTCGCCCATGATCGAGGACAGCTTGCCGCGCCCGCCGAACAGCACCGCCACCACCACGACGATGATCAGAATATGCCAGATGCTCAGTCCCATGGGCAGCAACGGATAGCTCCTTCAGGTCGGACGGGAGCGCCGACCTGGCGGCCGTCCGGGTTGGAATATAGGCCATCGCGAGGATGCGCGCCGGATCGCCCTCGTCCTTCGACAGGCTCAGGATGAGGCTACTGGATCTCAGTAGAAATCCTCATGCTGAGCTTGTCGAAGCACGAGGATTTCGGTCCCCGGCTATCCCTGCTCCTCGCCCAGGAAGTCCTGGTGGAAATCGGGCGTGTCGTCCGGGTCCAGGGGGTCCTCGTCGTCCACCGCGCGGCCGGGGTCGGGCGGGGCGAAGTCGGGCGGAAGCTGCAGGTCCAGCAGGCCCGCCGCCTTCATCTCCGCCGCGCCCGGCAGGTCGCCGACGCCGGCCAGGCCGAAGTGCTCCAGGAAGTCGTCCGTGGTGCCATAGGTGATCGGCCGGCCGGGCGAGCGGCGCCGGCCGCGCATCCGCACCAGGCCCAGCTCCAGCAGGACGTCCAGCGTGCCCTTGGAGGCCTGCACCCCGCGCACGGACTCGATGTCCGCGCGGGTGACCGGCTGGTGGTAGGCGACGATGGCCAGGGTCTCCAGCGCCGCCTTGGACAGCCGGCGCGGCTCGGTCTTCTCCTCGATCATCAGATATTCGAGGTCCGCCGCCGTCTGGAAGCGCCAGCCGCCCGCCACCGGCGCCAGCTCGACGCCCCGGCCAGCGTAGGTCTCGCGCAAGGCCGCGATGGCGCCGGCCACGTCCGCCCCCTCCGGCAGGCGGCGCGCAAGATCGTCTTCCGACAGGGGACCGGCCGCCGCGAACAGCAGCGCCTCCACTTGGCGCGTGGTGTCGGCTGGCTCGCTCACGCGGCCTCCGACGGCTTGCGGGCGCGCATGTAGATCTCGGCGAAGGCTTCCAGCTGGCGCGCCTCCAGCGCCCCGTCCTTCACCATGTCCAGCCCCGCCGAGAGAGTGGAGGCGAGGTAGGAGGCCCGCGTCGGCCCCTCGCCCGAATGCCGCGCCGGGGCGATGGCGCGCAGCGGGGTCCAGGCCTTCAGGTCCGACATCAAGGTCCGCAGGCGCTCGCGCGCGTCGTCGATGGCGTAGGCCTGGGGCGCGGCGGGGCGATAGCGGCGGCTGACGCGGCGCTTCATCTGGCCGACATAGGCCGCCATCAGGGCGTAGAGGTCGCCTTCCACCCGCCGCGAGGGGATCACCTTCACCGCGTCAGGATCGCCGCGCACGAACACGTCGCGGCCCAGCTGCGGCCGCTCCTTCAGGGCGTCCACGGCCTTGCGCATGGCGTCGAGCTTGGCCAGGCGGAAGGCGAGCAGCGCCGCCACCTCCTCGGCCGCCGGCTCGCCGGCGGGGGCCGGTCCGGGCAGCAACAGGCGCGACTTCAGATAGGCCAGCCAGGCGGCCATCACCAGGTAGTCGGCGGCCAGGGTGACGTCGAGCTTGCGGGCGTGCTGGACGAAGGCCAGGTACTGGTCGGCCAGCTTCAGGATCGACAGCTTCAGCAGGTCGACCTTCTGCTTGCGAGCCAGCACCAGCAGCACGTGCAGCGGCCCTTCGTAGCCCTCCAGGTCGACGATCAGGCCTTCGCCGTCCTCGGCCAGGTCCCGGGCGCGTTCGAAGTCGGTGTCCTCGTCGTGGCTCATGCCGCCCACCGTCCCTCGAAGGCGGCGTCGAAGCGCGCGCGGGCCTCGGCGGCGTCGAACGGTTCGGGCGAGCGGGCGAGGCGCGCCAGGGCGGCGGCGGCGCGGACCTTGGCCTTGCCCTGCAGCGTGCGGCAGCCGGACATCACCGCCTTCATCTCCGCCATGTTCCCGTTGCAGTGCAGGACGACGTCGCAGCCGGCCGAGAGCGAGGCGTGGGTCCGCTCGGCGAAGTCCCCGGACAGGGCCTTCATGGAGAGGTCGTCGCTCATCAACAGGCCAGAAAAGCCGATGGACCCGCGGATCACCTTGCGGATCACGGTGGGCGAGGTGGTGGCCGGCTGGCGCGGATCGAGCGCCGAATAGACCACGTGGGCGGTCATCGCCATGGGCATGTCCGACAGCACCCGGAACGGCTCGAAGTCGCGCGCGTCCAGCTCGGCGCGGCGGGCGTCCACCACCGGCAGGTTCAGGTGGCTGTCGGCCGTGGCCCGGCCGTGCCCGGGGATGTGCTTGATCACCGGCAGCACCCCGCCCGCGATCAGGCCCTCCGCGGCGGCGCGGCCCAGGTAGGCGACGGTCTGGGCGTCATCGCCATAGGCGCGGTCGCCGATGATGTCGTGGGCGCCGGGCGTCGGCACGTCCAGCACCGGCACGCAGTCCACGTTGATGCCGAGCTCGACGAGGTCGTGGGCCAAAAGCCGTGCGCCGAGCCGGGCGATCTCGCGCCGCTGCAGGGGATCATTGGCCGCCAGATCGCCATAGGCGCGGCCGGGCGGATAGCGGCGCCAGTGCGGGGGCCCGAGCCGCTGCACGCGACCGCCCTCCTGGTCGATCAGGATCGGCGCATCGTCGCGGCCGATGCAGGCGCGCAGGTCTTCGGTGAGGGCGCGGACCTGATCGGGGCTGTCCACGTTGCGCTTGAACAGGATGAAGCCCCACGGGTCGGCGTCGCGGAAGAAGGCGCGCTCGTCCTCGCTGAGCTCAAGTCCCTCGCAGCCCAGGATGCAGGCCGAGGCGCTCACTTGACGAGGCACCCCTTGCCCTGGGCCTTCAGCCGGTCGCAGAAGGCCACGCGCCTCGGCCTTGGAGGCGAAGCCGCCGACATAGGCGCGGTAGAGCGTGGCGCCGTTCGAGGCCACCGGCTCCACCCGCTTGGTCCGTCCGACCATGTCGCCGGGCAGCAGCTTGGCGACGTTGTCCCAGGCCTTGTCGGCCAGGGCGGGCGAGGAGAGGGCGCCGATCTGCACCACCGCGCCGCCGCTCGATGCGGCCGACGCCGGGGCCGGCGTGGGCGCGCGCGCGGGCATGGGAGCTGGAGCGGGGGCAGGGGTCGTGCGAAGCCCGGCGCTGACCGGTCCCGGCGAGGACGAGGGCTTGGGCGCAGGCGCAGGCGGCGGGGCGGGTTTGGGCGCCGGCGCGGGCTGAGAGGCGCGCGGCAGGGGTTGCTCGGGCGCTGGCGCCAGGGTGACGGGCGCGGACGAGTCGGCCGCATCGTCCTCGGCCTTGTAGATCTGCAGGCCCGCAGCTTCGTCGGGCGCCGGCGCGGCGGAGGGGGGAGGCGGCCGGACGATCTCGCCGAGCGACGAGCCCACCATCGGCGGCTGGTCCGAGTTGCGAACCCCGCGGCTGTAGAACACGAACAGCACGATCACGAGCACCAGCAGGATGCCCGCGCTGATCAGCAGGGTCAGGGGCGGCCGGCCCGCGCCGCCGTAGCCGTTCTTGCGCGGGTCGAAGGACGGCGGATGGCGCCCCGATGGCGAATAAGCGCCGCGATCCCGATCGTCGTCCGTCATGCAAGGCTCCGAATGGCCGCGGTTCGAATCACGCGGCCGAAGGGTGCACACTACCGAACGCGAGGGCCTCGCCGAAGCGGGGCGGGCCGTTCAGGTCCAGATGTCCAGGTTGAACAGCTTCCTGTGTTCCTCGATGGCGAAGCGGTCGGTCATGCCGGCGATGTAGTCGCACACCACCCGCGCCAGTCCCGCTGGGCCGTCCCCGGCGAGCTTGGCCTCGGCCCGGTCGCGCCAGCCATCGGGCAGGACGTCCGGCTCGGCCATATACAGATCGAACAGTTGGGCGAGGATGCGGCGCGCCTGGCTGCGGGTGCGGTTCACGCGCGAGTGGCGGTACATCCGCGCATGCAGGAAGGCGCGCAGCTCGGCCAGATCGGCCGCCATCGGCTCGGAGAAGGCCACCAGCGGCGCGCTGAGCGCCCGCACGTCCGTGGCGCTCTCCACCTTGAAGGCGTGGGCGCGCCGGGTGGTCTCGGCCAGCACGTCGCCCACCATGGCGCCGATCATCCGCCGCACGGCCTCCAGCCGCATCAGCCGCTCGTCCAGTTCCGGATAGTCGGCCCGCACCGCGGCGACGATGGGCCCGATCAGGGCCACGTCGGCGAGGTCCTTCAGCGTGAACAGCTCGGCCTGCAGGCCGTCGTCCACGTCGTGGTTGTTGTAGGCGATGTCGTCCGACAGGGCCGCGACCTGGGCCTCGGCCGAGGGCCAGCCGCCCAGCTCCAGGTCGAAGTCCGCCGCATAGTCCGCGATGGCGCGCCAGGCGGGCTCGCCCAGGCGGTCGGCCACCGGCCCGTTGTGCTTGACCACGCCTTCCAGCGTCTCCCAGGTGAGGTTCAGGCCCTCGAAATCCGGATAGCGCAGCTCCAGCCGCGTGGCGACGCGGAAGGTCTGGACGTTGTGATCGAAGCCGCCATAGGGCGCCATGCGGGCGGCCAGCTCGTCCTCCCCGGCGTGGGCGAAGGGCGGGTGACCGAGGTCGTGCGCCAGGGCCACCGCCTCGGCCAGGTCGTCGTCGAGCCCCAGGGCCTTGGCGATCGAGCGGGCGATCTGGGCGACCTCCAGCGAGTGGGTCAGGCGGGTGCGGAAGTGGTCGCCCTCGTGCGCCACGAACACCTGGGTCTTCTCCTTCAGCCGCCGGAAGGCCGAGGCGTGGATGATCCGGTCGCGGTCGCGGGCGAAGGGGGTGCGGGTGCGGCTAGGCGCCTCCGGATGCTTGCGGCCGCGCGAGCGGGCCGGGTCTTCGGCGTAGGGCGCGCGGGCGTTCGCGGGTGCGGTGTCCAGGGCCAAGGGGCGCTCCGTCGACGGGGGGCTTTCGCAAAGCCCTCTCCGATCGCATATAGATGTAGTCCTTAAGGTGCGACGCATCCATGACCGATCCAGAGATCACCCTTTCCGAAAACGCCGCAAAGCGCATTCAGGCCCTGGCCAAGAGCGAGGGCCGGCCGGTGATGCTGCGCGTGGCGGTGGACGGCGGCGGCTGCTCGGGCTTCTCCTACCAGTTCGCCCTGGTGGACGAGGCCGAGGACGGACGACCTGACCATCGAGCGCGACGGCGCCAAGGCGGTGGTGGACCTGATGTCGCTGGTGCTGCTGAAGGGCTCGCAGATCGACTTCGTGGACGAGCTGGCCGGCGCCCAGTTCCGGGTCAACAACCCCAACGCCAAGTCCAGCTGCGGCTGCGGAACCAGCTTCTCGATCTGATCGCGCTGGCTAGCCCGGCAGGAACTGAACGCTCGCGAAGGCGGCGATCACCCACAGGGCGGGCAGGGACATGGCCAGCCAGGTCGAGCACCCGCTGGCGGCGCAAATAGGCCACCCAGGCGCCGAACGGCGCGGCGATGCACACGATCCAGAAGGTCACGATCAGCACGAAGGCGATCCAGGCCGCCGGGTTCCATATGTTCTGGTGCGGGTCGAACACCATGGGCGACAGGATCGCCGCCACCGCTCCCACCGGCGCGCCCAGAAGCGAGGCGCCCGTGGCCGCGATCAGCCACAGCGCCTCGCGCTTGCGGGACGTCGAGGTGTCGGCCTCGGCGGTGGACGGGCCGCCAAGCGATCCGCGTTTGCGGGTCTTGCCGCTCCACACCGGCGCAAACAGGGGAAAGTCCGGCTCGGGCGCGGTCTCGGGCGTGCTCTGGACTTTGGCGGGTTCAGCGGCGGGCTTCGGCCGCCGGCTCCCGGTCCTCGGAGGCGGGAGCCTCTGGCGCGACGTCCTCGGGCTTGGCGGCTTCAGACACGGGGCGCTGGAGCCGAAGCGCCGGGCGCAACCTCGTCCTTCGCCTGACTTGAAGAGGAGGCCTCGGGAGCCGTTTCGTTGTCGACCCCGTTGGTCGCGTGGTCGCTCATCGCGCCGTTCCAAAAAACTCCGCGGGGCGATCGGTGGCCTTGCGTCCCCCTCGCCTGCGCCTCTAAGCATTCGCGTGCAAGAGCGGGGCGTCAATGCGTATCGCCACCTGGAACGTCAATTCCATCAACGCGCGACTCGAAACCGTGCTCGCATGGTTCAAGGAGGCGGCGCCCGACGTCGCCTGCCTGCAGGAGATCAAGTGCGTCGACGAGGCGTTTCCGAGGGAGCCCTTCGAGAGCCTCGGCTACAACGTCGCGACCTGTGGCCAGAAGACCTACAACGGCGTGGCGCTGCTTTCGAAGGCGCCGATGGAGGACGTGCTGCGCGGCCTGCCGGGCGACGACGGCGACGAGCAGGCCCGGTATCTGGAGGCGGTGATCTCGGGCCCCCGGCCCGTGCGGGTGGGCTGCCTCTACCTGCCCAACGGCAATCCGATCGGGACCGAGAAGTTCGCCTACAAGCTCGCCTGGATGGACCGCCTGCGCCGCCGCGCGACCGAGCTGCTGGCGTTCGAGGAGCCTTTGGCCCTGTGCGGCGACTACAACGTCATCCCCGAGCCGGCCGACTGCGACGACCCGGCGGCCTGGGCGGGCGACGCCCTGTACCAGCCCGAGAGCCGGGCTGCGTTCCGGGCGCTGAAGTGGCTGGGCCTGACCGACGCCTACATGCAGGCGGACGGGGCGGCAGGCGGCTACACTTTCTGGGACTATCAGGCCGGCGCCTGGCGGCGGAACCACGGGATCCGCATCGACCACATCCTGCTCTCGCCCCAGGCCGCCGATCGTCTGAAGGCCGTGGAAATCCACAAGGACGTGCGCGGCTGGGACAAGCCGTCCGACCACGTGCCGATATCCGCAGAGCTGGATCTATAGTCGGTCTGCGGTTCCGCCGGGAATCCGGTTAGCGTGCCTGCGATGGGCTCGCTGTTTCGCGACATCCTGCTGTTCCTGATCGCCGCCAGCGCGCTCACCGCGATGGCGAGCGGCGCGTCGTGGTGGCTGGCGGAGGGACGAAGGCTTCGCCGGGCGTTGGTGCGCGCGCTGGGGACCTCGGGCCGCGTCCATCGTGGTGTCGCACGGGCGCGGCGCGGCCTTCGACCTGGAGGGCGGCCGCGCGGCGGCGGCGGCGGACGGCGGCCGGTTCGTGAAGGTCTACGACCTTGCCGATCTGGTGGGCGCGGAGGTGATCGGTGGACCGCAAGGTGGCCGCGCGCGCCTGGCGCGGCGAGGAGCGCAAGGCGCTGGACCAGCTCAGCGACGAGGCGCGAGAGGTCGAGCTGCGGCTGGTGTTCGACGACGCGCGCGATCCGGACGTCGCCATTCTGCTGTGGAGCGAGGAGGGCGGCGTGGGACCGAAAGGCGGCTCTTCCGGCGCGGCGATGGCGGAGGCGCGCCGCTGGCTGGCCCGCGCCGAGGCGATCCTCAGGCGCGCGCCGAAGGTCGCGCCGGGTCAGCCCCGACGCGACGACGACAACAACGACCTATTCGACGATTGGGCCGACGAAGACGCCTAGGCGGCCTTCACCAGCGACTTGGCCAGGATCGCGACGGCGGCGTCACGGTCGATCTGCTCGATCGCGGCGACTTCGCGGGCCATGCGGTCCAGGGCCGATTCGTACAGCTGGCGTTCCGAGTAGGACTGCTCCGGCTGGTTCTCGGCGCGGTGCAGGTCGCGGACCACCTCGGCGATGGACACCAGGTCGCCAGAGTTGATCTTGGCCTCGTATTCCTGGGCGCGGCGGCTCCACATGGTGCGCTTGACGCGGGCGCGGCCCTTCAGGGTGACCAGGGCGCGGCTGACCACTTCGCCGGCGGCCAGCGGCCGCAGACCGGCGGTCTTCGCCTTGCCGGTGGGCACGCGCAGGGTCATTTTCTCGTGGTCGAAGGTGATCACATAGACTTCCAGGGAAATGCCGGCGACCTCCTGGGTCTCGACGCCCTGAACCTGTCCGACGCCGTGAGCCGGGTAGACGACATAATCGCTGACCGCGAAATCATGACCGTTCTTGCTCATCTACAATCCTCTCAAGTCGATGCCGTACATTTCCGAGCAGGCCATAACGATCCGCTCTGACGACAGCCGAGCCCGGCCGCACAGGGCTCGGGCTCACCATCAACAGATCGAAAAATTGGCCTCTAGGACACCTTCCGCCTTCGTCGGGCGCCGGACCGACGGCGATCCTGTTAAAATTCAGCGGGCCTGGGGGAGCCACTCCCGCATGTTTGCAACAGTATCACAAAATCGAGTGACATGAAAGGGTTGCGGCAGGACGCCCACGCCGGGCGGTGAACCCGGCGGAGGGAAATGGGCCGCACGCGGCGGCCCGGCCAGCGCCCTGGGGCGCGGCTTGGATCAGGAGCCCTTGCCGGGCTTGTCGGAGAAGTACTTCTCGAACTTGCCGGTCTCGCGCTCGAAGGCTTCGGCGTCCTCGGGGGGCGTGCCCATGACCGTGATGTTGGGCCAGATCTTGGAGTAGTCGGTGTTCAGTTTCAGCCACTTGCCGTCCGGATCGTCCTCGACGTCGGGCTTGATCGCGTCCACCGGGCACTCCGGCTCGCACACGCCGCAGTCGATGCACTCATCCGGGTGGATCACGAGGAAGTTCTCGCCCTCGTAGAAGCAGTCTACGGGGCACACCTCCACACAATCCATGTACTTACATTTGATGCAGGCATCGGTGACGATATAGGTCATCGCGGACTCGCGTTATTGCCGGGCGGCCTTTCGGGCGCCGGACATGTCCGGCGCAGCGGAGCTTGTCAATGGCGCGCGCGCGTCGCGGGTCCTTCGAGTGCGCTCAGCCCGGCGTTTGAGCGCGCCGGCAATTCCTGCCCCCAGGTCGTCCTGAGGCCCGGCAAGCCCTGCAGGGCGCCCGGACAACCTTAAGATACGCAAAGCAATTCAATGCGTTGGGCGGCCCTTGAGGGCTCCGTTCCTGGCCCGGCCCTTGCCATGCGCACCTCGGGCGGAAACCGCCCGCGGCAAAAGCCGCATCATCCTCCCAGAATGGAAGGGACCTTCTGTATGTCTACCTACTCTATCAACACGAAC
Source organism: uncultured Alphaproteobacteria bacterium (assembly GCA_963761065.1). Taxonomy (GTDB): domain Bacteria; phylum Pseudomonadota; class Alphaproteobacteria; order Caulobacterales; family Caulobacteraceae; genus JANWHQ01. Next base: position 296,465 of record CAVXFP010000001.1, read on the forward strand.
GTCGGGGCGATGATCGCCCTGCAAAACTTGAACGCGACCAGCATGGAGCTGACACAGACTCAAAGCCGCATCAGCACGGGCCTGAAGGTCGCCTCCGCCAAGGACGACGGAGCGACCTGGGCGATCGCCCAGGGGCAACGTGCGACGTCCATGTCGCTCAACGCCGTGAAGGATTCGCTTAATCGCGCGTCCAGCACGCTCGACGTGGCGCTGTCGGCCGGCCAGTCGGTGTCGGATCTGCTGCTGCAGATGAAGGCGAAGGCGCTCGCTGCGTCTGACACAACGCTGGATACTGCTAGCCGCAGCGCGTTGAACGAGGATTTCAAGGCCTTGCGCGACCAGATCGCTCAGGTCGTGTCCAACGCCGACTTCAACGGGGCCAACCTGTTGAAGACCGGCGCCACGGACATAGCTGCCCTCGCCAACGCGGACGGTACGTCCAAACTCACCGCCAACGCCGAAGTCATGGCGCTTGGCGGGTCGATCGTGACGGTGACCTCCACCAACACGATCGGGACCGTGACCACGGCCTCGGCCATGATCACCGCCGTCGCAAGCTCCATCAACAACGTGAGCGCGGCCTTGGCCCGTCTCGGGACCAAGTCCAAGGCGTTCACGTCGCACGCGGATTTCGTGACCAAGCTTCAGGACACGCTTGACGCGGGTGTGAGCAATCTGGTGGACGCGGACCTCGCGAAGGAGAGCGCCAAGCTCCAGGCTCTGCAGGCCAAGCAGCAGCTCGGGGTGCAGGCCCTGTCCATCGCGAACCAAACGCCGCAATCCATCCTAGGGTTGTTCAGATAGGCCGCGGGGCCGGGCGGAGCTTGCAGGCTCCGCCCGGCCGCTCTTTGACCCGGCAAACCTTGCCTGCCCGCCCGGCATAATTTTCCCAAGACCCCAGAACACCCGGCAATTTCAGCCGAGTCCGTCTCGATTAACGAGACTATAACCCCATAAAATCAGTCATTTGCATGGACGCATGAAAGCGCCGCGCTGGCGCCGGCCTTGCTTGTGCCACAGCGGGCAAAATGCCCTCGGCCGTCAAAATGACGCCGGACACCTGGAAAGGGAACTACCTCAATGGTTATGAGCGTAAACACCAATGTCGGGGCCATGGTCGCCCTGCAGAACCTCAACGCGACTTCGACGGAGTTGATGCAGGTTCAAGGCCGGATCAGCACCGGCTTGAAGGTCGCCAGCGCGAAGGACGACGGGGCGGTCTGGGCCATGGCCCAGAACCAACGCGCCACTTCGATGTCCCTGAACGCGGTCAAGGACTCGCTGCAGCGCGCCCAATCCACCGTCGACGTCGCCATCTCCGCCGGTCAGACGGTCTCCGACCTGCTGGTCCAGATGAAGGCCAAGGCTCTCGCCGCGTCCGACACCACGTTGGATACGGCCAGCCGCACCGCTCTGAACGCGGACTTCACCGCCCTTCGCGACCAACTCTCCAAGGTCGTGTCGAACGCCGACTTCAACGGCTCCAACATGATCAAGTCGGGCGGCGATACGCTGGCCGCCCTGGCCAATGCGGACGGCACCTCCAAGATCACCGTGGCGGCGCAATCGCTGGCGCTGGGCGGGTCGAACGTGACGGTCTGCGGCCACGGGCTCGATCAGCACGGTCACCACGGCCGCGGCGATGATCACCACGGTCGCCACCTCGATCACCAACGTTTCCGCCGCCCTGGCCAAGCTCGGCACGGGCTCCAACTCGCTGCAGGCGCACCTGAACTTCGTCTCGAAGCTTCAGGACACGCTGGACGCGGGGGTGAGCAATCTGGTGGACGCGGATCTCGCGAAGGAGAGCGCAAGGCTCCAGGCTCTGCAGACGAAGCAGCAGCTTGGCATCCAGGCTCTTTCGATCGCGAACAGCTCGACGTCGAGCCTGCTCGGCCTGTTCAGATAGGGCGCGTAGGGGACGGGCGCGCGTCGCCCGTCCCTGCCTGCCTTCGAATGGGAGCGCCGGCCTGACGGCCGGCGATAGAGCAGATGAGCGGCAAAGTTGTCCTATCGACGCCGAGCGCCAACTCGCGATTCGGGTCGTCGCCGCGCAACGCCGAAGCCGAGCCGAAAGGCCGCCAAGTCGCGGCCTTCCTCGGACGACGCGGCGGAGGCAGATCTGCGCCTGATCATCGAAGAGACCGGGGAACCCGGCGGCTATCAGTACACCATCGTCGATCGGCGGTCCGGCCAAGTCGTCAGCCGGCTGCAGCGCGACGAGATCCTGCGACTGCGGGATCAGGCGAACTACTCGGCCGGCTCCGTGTTCAACGGGAAGGCCTGAAGGGGGGCTAGCGCCGGCGTCGGCGCGAATGTGTAAGCGTAAGGCCTCGGCCCGCCCGCAAGGCGCGGCCGGGGCTTCCGCGCGCGTCATGGTTAACGTTCTGAACACCAAAGCTCCGTAGCGTCCGAATTGATTAACACGCGCGCGAACCGGCGGAGACGGACCCATGGCGATCAGCGTTCAGACCAATGCATCGGCCCTGGTCGCGCTTCAGAACCTTAATCACACCAACGAGCAGCTCTCGCAGACGCAAAACCGCGTCTCCACCGGGCTGATGATCTCGTCGGCCAAGGACAACGCCTCGGTATGGGCCATCGCCCAGGGGCAGCGGGCGGATGTGAGCTCGCTGGGCGCGGTGAAATCGAGCCTGGACCGGGCCTCTTCGATCTCCGACGTCGCCATGACGGCCGGGGCGTCGATCTCGGATATGCTCAACGAAATCAAGGCCAAGGTGGTCGCGGCCCAGGACCCGTCGCTGGACACCTCCTCGCGCAACGCCATCAACACTGACTTCCGGGCGCTGCTGCGGCAGATCACCGACGCTGTGAACAACGCCGAGTTCGACGGGGCCAACCTGCTGGACGGCTCGCTGTCGACCGGCATCCGCTTCCTGGCCAACGCCAACGCCACCTCGTTCATCACCCTGGCTGCGAAGGACATGTCGCTGGGCGGCTCGATCATCACCATCCCGTCGACGGCGACCTTGACCACCATCACGGCCGCGGCGGTCGTGCTGACCCAGATCGCCAACTCCATCGCCAATGTTAACTCGGCCCTGGGGGACATGGGCGCCCAGTCGAGGCAGATTCAGGCGCACAACACCTTCGTGTCCAAGCTGAGCGACGTGCTGCAGACCGGGATCAGCAACCTGGTGGACGCGGACATGGCCAAGGAAGCTGCGCGACTGCAGGCCTTGCAGGTGCAGCAGCAACTGGGGGCCCAGGCGCTGTCCATCGCCAACGCCGCGCCGCAGATCATCCTGTCCTTGTTCAAATAGGCCCGGATTCGGCGTCGTTCAGCCTGCATTCAGCCTCGCGCGCGAGTCTTCCAGTTCCTATCTATGGAGTTGGATTCGGATGAGGAGTCGCACATGCTCAAGACCTTCAAGCTCGCGCTGGCCGCCGCCGCGGCCGTGGCCGTCACCGCTGGCGCCGCCCAGGCGGGGACCGACCTGAAATCCTTCGACGTCGCCTCTGCCCCGACCTGGGCTGACAAGCTGGCGCTTTGCGACACGACCGCGTTCCTGGCGGGCGGGCCGAACCTCAACGCCAACATCATGTTCGTGCGCCGCGACGACACGCGCGATTTCGACATGCTGCTGCCCCCGAACTTCGTCGGCGCCGGGCAGTGGTATAAGGACGACTACCAGCGTCTGTACCGGCGGCTGCGCCACGACAAGAAGATCACCTCGAAGCAGATGTGGGCGGCCCAGAGCAAGATCGCGCCCGACTTCGTGGAAGCCTATCGCCGCGGGAACGGCAAGGGCGTTGCTGAGCAACGTTTCCTGCGCGACCAGGACCGCGCCTGCCGGGCCATGGCGCGGTCCGAGGGCGTGATCGTCTCCTGACGGCCGCCCCTTCGCAGGGCGGCGCCGCTGACGGGCCAATTATTGCGACGATCTTAACCGCCCGTCAGCGGTTTGGCGGTGATGCTGGCGCGCCCGATGAGGGGGCGCCGCGTGACTATCAACAGCTCATACGTCTTCACGCCAATCCAGATCGATTCCAGCGTTCTGCTTGGCTACTTCAACGCCAAGGCCGGGATCACCACGGCGGCGAGCGGCACGCAGTCCGCGACAACCGGGAGCGCTACGTCCAAGACCCAGCCGGTTCCCACGCCGCCATGGGACGTTTCCTCCACGGCCCCGCGGTCCAGCGACCTGGTGAAGCAGGTCCTGGCCGGCAAGTCCTTCTTCGACACCAACGCGGCCCAGCTCGACGTCAAGGGGGCCAGCGACGACTACAAGAAGCTGTTCGCCCTGTATCAGGGACTGAACGCCCTGAGCGGCCTGGCCGAGCAGGCGGCGGCCAAGGGCGTGGGGCCGACCCAGCTCGCCTCCCTGCAACGGGCGTTCAGCGCCGGGCTGACCCAGGCGTCGAGCTATCTGGGCGGATTGACGCTTGATCAGGCCCGGATCACCCAGGGCAAGCAGATGATCTCGGACCAGTCTGCCGCCGGCGCGCCGAAGACCAATCCCACCTACATGAGCCAGGTGATCTATCAGGGCCCGCAGGACGGCCTGCCCGACGCCCTGCAGGGCAATGTGCAGTTCGACATCTCGATCAAGCGGGTGAACACCACCTTCGACATCCCCATCGACCTGTCGGCCATGGGAACCACCCCAAGAACCCTGCCCAACGTCGTCAACTACATCAACAGCCAGCTCTCGGCGGCGGGCGTGTTCACCCGCGTCGCGCTCGACCACGTGGTCGGCCAGCCGCGCACCGTGCAGGTGGGCTCGACCTCCATCACCCTGCCGGCGGGCGCCGACCAGTGGCGCCTGAAGATCAACGGCGACGACTCCGAGGCGCTCACCCTGTCGGCTCCGTCCACGGCAGGCGCGGTCTACCTGGCCCAGACGGCGGGCGTTCCTCCGCCCACGACGCCGTCGGTCACCACGCCGGCCCCGGCGCCCCAGGTCCAGCAGCTGCTCAAGTTCCAGACCGACCAGAGCCAGACCGGAACGCCGCCGCCCGCGCCGCTGGCCCTGCCCGGGCAGAGCTTCGCGCCGCCGAGCCAGGTGTCCTCCCAGACCCTCGGGCCGGAAGTCGCGGCGGTGCACGCCATGGCCATGGGTCAGGACGGCTCGCGCTACGTGCTGGCGGACGTCACCGACACGACCGGCGGCCAGACGATCCAGGGACCGCAGGACGTGGCCCTGATGAAGTACGAATTCGGCCGGTAATCTGCTCTACACCCGCACCCTCGGCGCCACTGGCACGGCCGATGGCCTGGCGCTGGCTGTGTCGGCGGACGGCAAGGTGGCGGTGGCCGGCAAGATCACCGGCGGCCTGCTGATCTCCCAGCCCGATCCCACCTCGTCGAGCGGCGTGGCGGTGATCAACCAGTCCGGCTCCGACGCCAACGTCAGCGACAGTTTCGTCACCCTCTACGACGCGTCCGGACAGGAAGTCTGGACCCAACGCCGGGCGGCCCTGCAGGACGATCAGGCCGCCGCCGTGGCCTTCGGCGGCGACGGCTCGGTCTATGTGGCCGGCAAGGCCAAGTCCGCCATGCCCGGCGGGACGGCGGTGGGCGGCTGGGACGGCTATCTGCAAGGGTTCAGCGCCACTGGCGCGGCGCAATTCTCCACTCAGTTCGGAACCGCCGGCGACGACAAGGCGACAGCCCTGGCTGTGGACGGCTCCTCGGTGATCGTCGGCGGGGTGGACGGGGCCAACGCGGTGTTGCGGCGCTTCGATCTGCAGTCCTCGGGCGCGCCGACCCTGGCGGCGACCCGCGACCTGGGCAGTCTCGGCGGCGGGACCGTGGCCGGCGTGGCGGTGAACGGCTCGTCGGTGATCGTGGCGGGCACGGCGGGCTCGGGCGCGCTATCGGCCGGGACGGTGACCTCCGCCTTCGGCGGCGGGGCGACCGACGGCTTCGCGGCGACGCTGTCCTCCAACCTGCAGGCCGCCGGCAGTGACGCCATCGCCTATTTCGGCGGGGCGGGGAACGACAGCGTCACGGCCATGACCGTGTCCAACGGCGGGGTCTACATCACTGGCTCGTCCACGGGCGACATTGCGGGCCTTCCCAAGGTCGGCACGCAAGCTTCGGCGCAGGACGGCTATGTGGCGCGGCTGGACATCGCCTCGGGAACGGCGAGCTGGGCGCAGCGCTTCTCGGCGCAGGACGGCCAGGCCGCGCCCGCGGCCATCGCCGTCGACCCGACCGGCTCCAGCGTGCTCGACCGGCTGGGCCTGCCGACCGGAACCCTGACCTACGACGACTCCCAGCTGGTCACCGCCCAGACGTCCGCGCGGGCGGGCGATCAGATCATGGTCAAGACGCGCGAAGGCGGGGCGGCGGTCGCCGTCACCCTGGCAGCCGACGACACCTTCGACACCCTGGCGCAGAAGGTCAATCGCGCCATGGGCTTCCAGGGCACCGCCACGGTGGCCAGCACCGCGACCTCACGCCAACTGAAGATCGCGCCCCTGAACGACCGGTCGTCCATCGAGGTGCTGGCCGGGCCCGCGGGCAAGGACATGCTGAACGCCCTGGGCCTGCAGGCCGGGGTGGTGGCGACGCCGCCGGCGGACGCCAAGAAGATCTTCGGCCTGAACCTCGACCTCAACCTTTCCATCGCCACGCAAGACGACGCCAACGCCACGAACCAGGCTCTGCAGGACGCCATCACCCAGGTCCGCGCCGCCTACAGCGCCCTGAAGGCCGCCTCGCAGCCCCCGCCGCCCGCCAACGCCAGCGCCAGCGGGCCTGTCCCGGCCTATCTGACCAACGAGATCGCCAACTACCAGGCCGCGCTCAACCGGCTCACCGGCGGCGGCTGACTCGCCAGCGCCTGACTTGCCAGCGTCATGGCCCCATCGTAGCAGGGCGGGATGGACCTTCGCGAGATCGACTTCCGAGCCTTGCTCGCCGACCGCAGGGTGCTGCTGGCGGCGGCCGGCGGCGCGGCGGTGCTTGTCGGCGTGCTGGGCCTGTCGATCGGTTTCATGACGCGCGGACACGGGCTGCGCCCGGCACAGGCGGCGGGCCCGGCCGCTGAGGTTCCCCACTCGCTTCAGGTGGAGATGACTCACACCGATCCAGGCTTCGACGCCGCCAAGCCGCTGCGGTGCTTCGTCAACGGCGCGTTCGTGGGCACGACCACCCTGGCCGACTGCGCCAAGCGCAACGGCTTGCCGACCGGCTCGCTGGGCGTGGGGCTGGACCCCACCGGCGCCATCGCGGCCATGGCGCCGGGCGACTACGGGCTGCTGCGACTGCCCGACGCGCCGGCGCCGCCGTCAATGGCGATCACGCCTGACGCCAGCGGAACGACGGCTACGGCCACGACGCCCCTGCCGGCGACGGCGGGCGGGCGGGCCTGTTGGCGCTATGGGACCGATTGGCGCCGGATCTCCGATAGCCTGACGCTGGACGAGTGCGTCCAGGCCCTGTTCGCCGGTCGCTGCGAACCCAAGGGCGCGGCCAGCTACGGCCGGTGGGGGACCGACACCCTGCGCCTGGTCACCGGCAAGGTCGAACAGTCGTCCGACAACAAGAGCTTCCACACGCTGGTCAAGCAGTCGTCCTCTGGCGTCTGCGCCATTCCGCACCTGGGGTAAGCGCCATGCGCCTCGCCGCCGCCCTCTGCGTTCTCGTCGCTCTGGCCCTGCCGGCCTGCTCCAAGAAGGTCGAGGCGCCCTACGACGCCGGGGTGTGCTGGCACATGGCCCAGCTCAAGGACGGCAAGGTCCGCTTCAACAAGCTGGCGGACCACGTCGACACCATCGAGAAGTGCGCGGTGCAGCTGGAAGTCATGCGCCTTCGCTTCGCCCGTCTGGGCAGCTCTCAGGAGCAGATGATCGGGGCCTACCAGGGCCAGTTCCTGTTCATCCAGCCCGAAGGCATCTTCATTGGCCAGACCCTGACCGGCGCGCGCTACATCGCCCTGGTCCGCACCGGCGACGGCCGGCTGGCGAAGGTCGGGGTGATGCCGGTCGAATAGAGGCTCAGTCGGCCGGAAGGCCGTAGAGCTTCAGGTGGAAGGGCCGGAACCACAGCACCTTGCCCAGGCCACGCGCGGCCCGGTCCAGCGCGAAGGCGCGGTCGGGGCTTCGCGACAGCCACTTGGCGGCCGCGACCGCGCCGAACACCACCGTCTGGCCCATCCCCACCGCCATCCAGTAGGCCGCGCCGCGCCAGTCGGGCGGATTGCGCGCGGCGCAGGCGTAGCTCGGCCCCTGTCCATAGCCGAAGGCCCTGCGCAGGGCGTAGGCGAGGGTGAGCCGCGCCGGGTCCGGGATGCTCCCACACCCAGGCCGCCGGCGCCCAGGCGAAGCGGGCGCCGCGCGCCTGCATGGCGTGGAACAGCACGTCGTCCTCGCCGCCCATATGGTTCTGGGCCGTATCGAAGGGAGCGTTGGGATCGGGAAACGCCGCGCGCCGCACCAGGCTGTCGCCGCAGCCGTGATAGCCCTCGATCACGCCGGCCTCGGAGGGCCCAGGCGCGAGAAGAAGCCCTCGAAATAGGCCCTGTGGCGGCGCACGGTCCGCGGCGCACAGCCGCGCACCTCGCCGAACACCGCGTCCGCGTCGAAGCGGGCCTGGGCGTCCAGCAGGGCGGCCAGCCAGCCGGGCGAGGCCTCCTCGTCGTCGTCCAGGAAGGCGATCAGCGGCGCGCGGGCCTTGGCGACCCCGGTGTTGCGCGCGCTGGCGACGCCGGGCGTGGGCTCGCACACATAGACCACGGGGAACGGCGCAGTCTTGGCGAGGCGGCCGACCAGGGCCTTGGCCTCGGGCTCGGCGTGGTTTTCCACGACCACCAGTTCGACGGACGTCTTTTCCAGGCCTTCTTGCGCGAACACCGAGCGCACGGCGCGCTCCAGCGAGGCCGGCCGGCCGCGCGTGGGGATCACCACCGAGACGTCGGGCCGGCGCGCGCTCATGCGTCGGTCTGGCTCGGCCCGTCGTCCTGGCGGGTGTGGGCGCGGCGGCTGTAGCCGGCGACGGCGTCCATCCAGCCGCGCATGCGCCCGCCCATGGTGGGCTCGGCGGCGGCGATGTGGTCCAGCCGGCTTTCCAGGCGGCTCGCGAAGCCGTGGCGTCGAACGGAGGCGTGGGGCCGAGGGCGTGGGTCGGCCGCCAGGCCCGCGCCAGGCCCTCGCCCACGGGAATCTGGGCGGTGGCGAAGGGCGCTTTGTAGTGGTCGTGGCCCGGGCCCATGTCGCAGGCCTCCAGCCCGGCCTCATGCATCGCATCGGCGAGCTTCAGCAGCAGCACCGTGCCCGGCCCGGCCGAGGCGCAGTCGGGATCCATCGACGAGATCCAGCCATGCATGATCCCGTTGGCCTGGGGCCCGAACATGCCCGCGACCACCCGTCCGCCGGCCCGCAGAGTGATCATCCGGCCGCGCAGGGTCCCGCTTCGCCGCGCGAACACCGTGTCCATCAGGGCGCGGGCCCATTGAGGGCGCAGGACGTCGTGCAGCCCGGTGCGGTGAAGCTGGTCGCGCTTCCAGTTGAGCAGCAGCTCCAGGGCCTCGGGGGAGGCGTCGTCGCAGATCATCGAGATCTCCCCGTGCTCGCGCTCCAGCTTGTTCTGCAGACGCTTGAAGTTCTTGAAGCGCTTGGGGTGCACGCGCCTTGAGGCGTTCGAGATAGTCCTCAGGCGAAGGCGCCCGCCGCGATGATGTAGCCGATCTCGCCGCCCACGGATGATGTCGTGGAAGGCGCCCTTCGGATCGATCATGCCGTGGGCGCGGAACGCCTTGATTCCGGCCGCGCGCAGGGCCTCGCGTCCGTCGATCCGCTCGCCGGGCGCGGCGATCAGGGCATGATAGTCCGAGAAGGTCGAGCCGATGGGCCGCGCCAGGCCCCCGGGCCGCAGGTGGAACGGCAGGAAGCCCACGGGCTGGCCGCCTCGGGAGAACACCGCCACGCGGGCGTCGTCGCGAATCTCGCCGACGAGCTGGGCGAAGTCCGGGCCGAGCAGGGGATTGCGCCAGACCGGCTCGGCCGCGCAGAAGGCGCGCCAGGCTTCAACCTCGTCAGGCGAGAGGTCGGCGGGGCGGCGTACTTGGGCCTCGATCATGCGGCTTTCCAGGCTGGACGGCGATGGCGCTCAGCATGGGCCGTTCAGGTTAGGGAAGGGCAAACGCGGGCCGTTTTGCCCCGGCTGGGCTAGCGCACAGCCTCGATCAGCGCCCACAGGCCCAGCGCCGCGAACATCGCCGCCGAGCCCCAGCGCACCCACTTCATGGGGATGACCTTGGTCGCGGCCTCGCCGAGCCACACGGCCGGAACGTCGGCGATCATCATCCCGAGGGTCGTACCGGCCGCCACCGGCAGGATTTCGTGGAACCGGGCGGCCAGGGCGATGGTGGCGACCTGGGTCTTGTCGCCGATCTCCACGAGGAAGAAGGCGATCACGGTGGTGACGAAGGCGCCGGCGGCGCTCTCGCGGCCCTGTTTGTCGTCGGCCTTGTCGGGGATCAGCGCCCAGGCGGCCATGCCCAGGAACGAGATCGCGACCAGGACCTTGAACCCCGCGCCGGCGAGCAGGTCGGACAGATAATAGCCCGCCGTGGCGGCCAGGCCATGGTTGGCGATCGTCGCGCACAGGATGCCCGCCACGATCGGCCAAGGCTTGCGAAACCGCGTCGCCAGTAGGATGGCCAGAAGCTGGGTCTTGTCGCCGATCTCCGAGATCGCGACCACCAGTGTCGAGACGAGCAGCGGCTCCATGCGGCGTCCATGGCGAGCGGGGATGGGCGTCTAGCGCGCAGCCGACGCGCGCGCAAGGCGGCGTTCAGAACAATATTACATAAATTTTATGCTTTGGACGCGCGATGAACATAAGTATTAACTCATTGTAATATAGCAAATGACTCCGATTTAATTTGAAGACGTCCAATCATCGCCGCATCGTCTCCAAGCATTCAAGCCTTGGAGGAGGACATCATGCGCATGCTTGCGGCACTGGCGTTCATTGCATTGGGAACGACGGCGGCGGCGGCCCAGCCGGGTCGGGCCAGCGACGTAGAATATCTGAACGGGGCCCGCTGCGTCGGCCTGGCCAGCTCCGGCAAGCTCGGGACGGCCGACGTCGACGCCATGAAGGCCTGGCTGAAGAGCCAGCGCAGCGGCCGCATAGGCTACGTCATGCAGAAGGCCGACGAGATGCGGCGGGACGCCAAGCGCGAGGCGGACCAAGCGGGCGCCGAGATGAAGGCCCGGCTGTCGGCCGAGCTGAACGGCCCCTGCGCGCGCGCTGAAGAGCTAGCCGGGTTGCCCGCGGCCGGCCCGGCGGATTAGATGCCGCCGGGCCGCCCGTGGGAGACTTGGCGATATGATCGGTTTGATGGCGAGACTGAAGGTGCAGCCGGGCAAGGGCGCCGCAGTTCGAGGCGCTGTTCAGGACCCTGGCCGCCAAGGTGACCGATGACGCGGTCGAGCCGGGCAACGTGCTGTACCAGCTCACCAAGAGCCGGTCCGACCCCGACGAGTACGTGGTGATGGAGCTCTACCGCGATCAGGCGGCGGTGGATGCGCACACCAAGACGGCCCACTTCACCGAAATCTTTCCCAAGATCGGCGAGCTGCTGCAGCCTGGACCGCCGCAGTTCGAGTTCGTGGACGCGGTCGACTAGACGCACCGCACCATGTCCTCCGACGCCCTGTTCCAGCCGTTCACGCTGAAGTCGCTCGCCCTGAAGACCCGCATCGTCATGGCCCCCATGACGCGCTCGTTCTCGCCCGGCGGCGTTCCGACACCCGAGGTCGCCGCCTACTACGCCCGCCGCGCGGCGGCCGGGGTGGGGCTGATCCTTTCCGAAGGCACGGTGATCGCGCGCCCCGCCGCGGCCAACGATCCAGGCGTCCCGCATTTCTGGGGCGAAGAGGCCCTGGCCGGCTGGAAGCGGGTGATCGACGCGGTCCACGCCGAGGGCGGCAAGATGGCGCCGCAGCTGTGGCATGTGGGCGCGGTGCCGGGGCAGGGAACCTGGACGCCGCCAGGGCCGCCGGATAGCCCCTCGGGGCTCGCCGGGCCGGACCGTCCCAACGGCGTGGCCATGACCGAGCAGGACATCGCCGATACGATCGCCGCCTACGCCAGCGCGGCGGCGGACGCCAAGCGGCTGGGCTTCGACGCGGTGGAGCTGCACGGGGCGCATGGCTATCTGATCGACCAGTTCTTCTGGGAGGGCACGAACCTGCGCACCGACCGCTGGGGCGGGGCGAGCCTGCCGGAGCGCTGCCGGTTCGCGGTGGAGATCCTGAAGGCGGTGCGCGCGGCCGTGGGGCCTGATTTCCCGGTGATCATCCGCCTGTCGCAATGGAAGGCGGGGGCGTTCGACTTCAAGCTGGCCACGACGCCGGACGAGATGGCCGCCTGGCTGGAGCCCCTGGCCGACGCGGGCGCCGACGCCTTCCACTGCTCCCAGCGGCGGTTCTGGGAGCCGGAGTTCGAGGGCTCGGACCTGAACATGGCCGGCTGGGCCAAGAAGCTCACCGGCAAGGCCTCGATCACCGTGGGCTCGGTGGGGCTGTCCGGCGACTTCATCGGCGGCTTCGGCGGCGAGGTGTCGCATCCCGCCTCCCTGGACGAGCTGGTCCGCCGGCTGGAGCGGGGCGACTTCGACCTGGTGGCCGTCGGCCGGGCGCTGCTGGCCGATCCGCAATGGGCGGCCAAGGTGAAGGACGGCCGCGCCGGCGAGCTGAAGGACTTCACCCGCGAGGCGATGGCGACGCTGAGCTGACATCTCCATCGTCATGGCCGGCCCGTGCCGGCCACCCATGAACGCCGCCTTCTCCGGAGAGTTCAGTGTGCATGGTCCCGGCACAAGGCCGGGAGGACAATGATCAGGCGTTGAAGTTCAGCTTCAGTCCCGGCCGGGGCCAGCGGCACTTGTAGAGCTTGCCGGTGGACGAGGCGGTGATCCAGGCGTCGCGCATATCCGCCCCGCCGAAGCAGATGTTGGTGGTCACCGCGTCGGGAACCGCCAGGTGCTCGAAGCCGCCGGTGGCCGGATCGATGGTGGTGATCCCGCCGTTGAACAGGGTGGCGACGCACACCTTGCCGCCGGCCTCCACCGCCAGGCTGTCGAACCACTGGAAGTCCGGCAGGTTCACCACCACGCGGCCGGCCATGTGGCCTTCGTCGGGAGAGGTCTGGCCGGGGCCGGTCAGGTCCAGCGCCCACAGCCGCTGCTGGATGGAGTTCGGCCCAGTAGACGGTCTTCTCGTCCGGCGACAGGCCGATGCCGTTGGGGGAGATCTGCTCGGCGCGGATGCGGGTGATCTTCGAGCCGTCCGGCCGCGCGTAATAGATGCCGCCGAGGCGCCGGTTCTCGCCGTCCGAGAAGCCGAAGCAGGTGAACCACATGCCGCCGGTCTTATCGAACACGATGTCGTTGGGCGCGTTCAGCGGCTTGCCGTCGCAGGAGTTGTACAGGGTCGTGAACTTGCCGGTCTTCAGGTCCACCCGCTGGACGGAGCCCCCTGAATAGTTGGGCTGAATGAGCATCCGGCCGGACTCTTCCCAGTTGTCGGGAAATTTGAAGGCCTCGCCGTTGTTGACCACATAGGCGGCGCCGTCCGGGCCGATGGCCGCGCCGTTGGGGCCGCCGCCGAGCTCGGCCACCACTTCCTTGCGGCCGTCGGGGAAGACGCGGGTGAGGGTCTGGCGCTGGATCTCCACCAGCACCACCGAGCCGTCGTCCATGGCCATCGGGCCTTCGGGAAACTTCAGGCCTTCGGTGACAATCTGCATGTCCATGTGCGCGCCCCTCCCTGGGTCATTGGGGGGACTATAGCGAGCGCGCCGGGGCCGTCATCCCGTCGTGTGAGGGGATAACTGAACTTGCGGCCCTCGCGCGGGTGCGCGTGTGGGCGGAGGGGCGCGCGGGTGCGCGCGGGCGCACATACGGGCGCGCGTTGGGACGGCTTGGCGGCATGGATCGATGAGGCGAGGGCGGCGGCGGGGCGGGTCATGGCCGGCAGTGTGCGCCCCGCCGGGCCGAGGGGGATAGATTGCGCGCTATCCCCGCATTTCGCGGGCGCCTCAGGGCCGTTCCAGCACCCGGAAGGTGAAGGGGTATTCGTCGTCGGGGCCGGCGGGGTGATGCTCGCGGCGCACCTCGGTCCAGCCGGTCTCGTCGATGATCGGGCAGAAGGTGTCGCCTTCCACCTCCGCCTCCACCTCGGTGAGATAGAGCCGCTTGGCCTTGGGCAGGGCCGCCTCGATCAGGGAGGCGCCGCCAATGACGCAGACCTCGTCCACGCCGTCCTCGGCCGCCTGCTCGCGGGCGATCTGCACGGCCTCGGTGAAGCTCTCGCAGACCAGGGCGCCGCGCGGCTCGAACGATCCGTCGCGCGACAGCACCACGTTCAGCCGGCCGGGCAGGGGCTTGATAGGAAGAGAATCCCAGGTCTTGCGGCCCATGATCACCGGCTTGCCCAAGGTGATCTCCTTGAACAGCAGCATGTCGGCCCTCAGCCGCCAGGGCAGGAAGCCGTCCTTGCCGATGCAGCCGTTGCGGGCGCGGCGATGGGGCCGAGGGCGAGGGTGATCTATGCTCAGGCGTCTGCCAGATGGGCCAGCCAATTGCGCGCCACGGCGGCGTCGAGGTCGATCCCGTGCCGGCGGCAGTAGCAAGCGAGCACAGCACGTCCGCCGCCTCGTCTGCGCGGGCTGTTGTCACTCGCCACGCGCTCGACCGCTGAGCCGCAGGTCGCCTGGGCCAGTTCGCCCAGCTCCTCCTGCAGCTGATCAGGAACCAGTCGTCGTCGCGCCGGATATCGAAGCGCTCGGCATAGAGGTCGGAGACCCGCGCCACATTGTCGGTGAGGGCTGAGAGGGTCATACCGCGATCGGCGCCTTGATCGCCGGATGCGGATCGTAGCCCTCCAGCGCGAAGTCCTCGTAGTCGAAGGCGAACAGGTCGGTCTTGGGGGCGAGGCGCAGGGTCGGGAAGGGGCGGGGCTCGCGGGCGAGCTGCTCTTTCGCCTGGTCCGTGTGGTTCAGATAGAGGTGCAGGTCCCCGAAGCTGTGCACGAACTCGCCGGGCTCCAGCCCCGTGGCCTGGGCCATCATCATCGTCAGCAGGGCGTAGCTGGCGATGTTGAACGGTACGCCCAGGAACAGGTCCGCCGAGCGCTGGTAGAGCTGGCAGGAGAGGCTGGCCCTCCGCCACGTGGAACTGGAACAGGCAGTGGCAGGGGGGCAGGGCCATGTCGTCCACCTCCGCCGGGTTCCAGGCGGTGACGATGTGGCGGCGGCTGTAGGGGTTGGCCTTGATGGCCTCCACGACCTTGGCCATCTGGTCGATGGAGCGGCCGTCAGGCGCGGCCCAGGAGCGCCATTGCTTGCCATAGACGGGGCCGAGCTCGCCGTCCGCGTCGGCCCATTCGTCCCAGATGCTGACGCCGCGCTCCTGCAGCCAGCGGACGTTGGTGTCGCCGCGCAGGAACCACAGCAGCTCCAGCACGATGGACTTGGCGTGCAGCTTCTTGGTGGTCAGCAGGGGGAAGCCGGCGGCCAGGTCGAACCTGATCTGCCGGCCGAACACGCCCCGCGTGCCCGTGCCCGTGCGGTCGGCGCGCTCCACGCCATGGGCCAGCACGTCTTCGAGCAGGTCGAGATACTGCCGCTCGGGGTGCGGCGGTGAGGGCGGCGCGCGTCTCAGCGGGATCGCGGACATGGGCGCAGGATAGCAGAGCGAATTGGTCGGCGCGTCATGCCGTCGAGCGAGGTCGTCCACAGCCTTGCGTCCGTTGCGGCGCTACCCCTCTCCCCTGGAGCGGGGGGGGGGGGGAGGGGCAGGGGTGGGGGTGGCGCCCTCTCGGCGACGCTGCGTCTGTGAAGATCGTCGGCGGCCGTTGGACGGCCCAGCCCATTTCGGAAACGGCGCCACCCCCATCCCCGACCCTTCCCCCCTCCAGGGGGAAGGGAGTTGCTCATCCATCCGGCGCTAAGGATTTACCCCTTGAACCCGCCGCCATCCAGGAACGCCTGCTCCTCCGGCGTGGTCTCGCGGCCGAAGGCGCCGTTGCGGTGGGGGAAGCGGCCGAAGCGGGCGATGATGTCGCGGTGGACGATGGCGAAGTCCAGCACGCCCTGGGCGCTTTCGCCGGCGGCGGCGCGCAGGGCCTGGCTCAGCTCCACGCAGCGCTCCTGGTCCTCCAGCCGCTCGGAGTGCTCGAAGGGCAGGTAGAAGAACAGGCGCACGTCGGTCTCCACCTGCTGGTCCAGGCCCGCGTCCACGGCCTTGCGGGCGATGGACAGCGCCAGCGGGTCGGTGGCGAAGGCGTGGCCGGTGCCGCGGAACATGTTGCGCGGGAACTGGTCCAGCAGGATCAGCAGGGCCAGAACGCCCTCGGCGTCCTCCGCCCAGGCGGCCATCTCGCCGCGCGCGGCGGCCATGTGCGCGGCCTCGAAGCGGCGGCGGATCTCGGCGTCGAAGGCGTCGTCCTTGGAGAACCAGCCCTTGTAGCCCGCGGCGCGCCAGAAGGCGGTGACATCGGCGGGATCGACGGCTTTGCTCATGGGCGTTCTTTGATCCATGTCATCGTACTTGCACGGGTTCGGTGCTGAATAGCAGGCGGCGGCGCTGTTCAACATCGGTTCATGCGCGACGTGTGCAAACTCCCCTCAAGATACACCCAACCCCCGGGGAACGTCCGGGCCAGGAGATCGATAATGAACAAGCTGATGATCACGGTGGCCGCGGTCGCCCTGCTGGCCGGCGAGACCGCCGCCTCGGCGCAGACCGGCTACACCGACGGCGGCGCCTGGCGGCGCGGCGGCCAGGGCGCCCAGGACCAGGGCTCCCAGACCCAGCTCGCCCAGAACACCCGGCGGGACCGCTCGGGCGGTCAGACCCAGGCCCAAGGCCAGGGCGCGCCGGACTACGCGGCCTACTACAAGAACAACCCCGACCTGCAGCGCGCCTATGAGAAGAACAAGGCCGCCGAGCAGGCCCGGGGCGAATCCCCGATCGCCTTCGCCGAGCGCCACTATGCCGAACATGGCAAGGCCGAGGGACGCGCCCTGCCGCGCTCGGCGGCCGTGGTCTCAGCCGACGCAACCCAGCTATCCGCCGCCAGAACAACGACAACTCCGGGCGGTCCACGCGCGGCGACCAGAACCAGAACAACTACCAACGCGGCGACCGGAATCCAGACAACAATCAGCGCGACTATCGGGACTTCAACACCTACCAGCGCGGCGACCGGGGCTCCAACTACGGCGACCGCGGGAACCAGCGCTCCGACAGCCAGCGCGGCGATAATCGCAACTGGCAGGACTACAACCGCCGGTACGGCGAACAGAGCCGCGACTACCGCAGCCGCGGCGGCTATACCTGGGACGGGCACAGCTGGCGTCCCCAGCAGTACAATCGCCGCACCTACAACCGCAATTTCAACGCCGAGCGGCGCTATCGCCTGTCGCCCTACTATCGGCCGAACGGCTGGTACTACCAGCGCTGGACCTACGGCCAGATCCTGCCGTTCGTCTTCTTCAGCCAGAACTACTGGATCGACAGCTACTGGAGCTATGGCCTGGATACGCCGCCCTACGGCTGCGAGTGGGTGCGCTACGGCGATGACGCTCTGATGGTGGACATCCAGACCGGCGAGATCCTGAGGGTCGTCTACGGCTTGTTCTACTGATCCCATCGCCCCCCGATTGGATCAGCGAGGCCCCGGGGTTTGCGCCCCGGGGCCTTTCCTTGTGCGCGGAAACTTGACGGGCCGGCCAAAAGAAGGTCGATAGCGGCCCTTCTTCAAGCGCCCGCCGGAGACCTTTGATCATGCGCGTCTATTACGACCGCGACGCCGACCTCGCCCGCATCCTGGACAAGAAGATCGCCATTGTGGGCTACGGCTCGCAAGGCCACGCCCACGCGCTGAACCTGCGCGACTCCGGCGTGAAGGACCTAGCGGTGGCGCTGCGTCCGGACTCCGGCTCGGCGTCCAAGGCCAAGGGCGAGAAGCTGAAGGTCATGGGCGTGGCCGAAGCCGCCGCCTGGGCCGACGCCCTGATGATCCTGGCGCCGGACGAGCTGCAGCGCGAAATCTACGAGAACGCCATCGGCCCGAACATCAAGGACGGCGCGGCGATCCTGTTCGCCCACGGCCTGAACATCCACTTCAACCTGATCGAGCCCAAGCCCACCATCGACGTGCTGATGGTCGCGCCCAAGGGGCCCGGCCACACGGTGCGCGGCGAATATCTGAAGGGCGGCGGCGTGCCGTGCCTGCTGGCGGTTCATCAGAACGCTTCGGGCGCGGCGATGGAGCTGGGCCTCGCCTACGCCTCGGCCATCGGCGGCGGCAAGGCCGGCGTCATCGAGACCAACTTCCGCCAGGAATGCGAGACCGACCTGTTCGGCGAGCAGGCCGTGCTGTGCGGCGGCCTGGTGGAGCTGATCCGCGCGGGCTTCGAGACCCTGACCGAGGCCGGCTACGCCCCGGAGATGGCCTATTTCGAATGCCTGCACGAGGTGAAGCTGATCGTGGACCTGATCTACGAAGGCGGCATCGCCAACATGAACTACTCGGTGTCCAACACCGCCGAGTACGGCGAGTACGTCTCCGGCCCCCGGGTGATCACGCCTGAGACCAAGGCCGAGATGAAGCGCATCCTCGACGACATCCAGTCCGGCCGCTTCGTGCGCGACTTGATGAGCGAATGCTCGGTGGGCCAGCCCTCGTTCAAGGCCACCCGCCGGCGCAACGCCGAGCACCCGATCGAGGAGGTCGGCGCGCGGCTGCGGGCCATGATGCCGTGGATCGGCAAGGGCGCCCTGGTGGACAAGGCCCGCAACTAGGCCTCAACTCGGCCGGTCATGGAGGCCGTGTCGATGAGGATGTTCCTGGCTCTCGCAGTCGCCCTGGCCCTGCCGGCGGCGCCCGCCTTCGCGGCGGACGCCCCGCCCGCGCCCATCTGCGTGACCACCACCACGGTCGTGCGCCAGGGCGACGTGGTGCTGAGCACCGACACCAAGACCAAGTGCAACAAGCCCGGCGAGGGCGGCGGCTTGGACCTGAACATCGACGGCGGAGCCGTCGGCGGCGCGCTCGGCGGGCTGCTCAGCGCGCCCAAGTTCGACGTCGGCGCGGCGGGCGGCGACTGGCAGACCGTGCAGCGGGGCTCCTCCGGGGTCTGCAAGCTGCGGCTGCTGCGCAAGCCGGGCGCCGCGGGCCGGGGCGTGCTGACGTACGGCTGCACTGGCGCGCTCGCTTCCGCCAAGACCTGGACGCTGGAGAACGATGCGGCCGTGCTGCGTAAGGCTGACGGTGCGAAGATCTTGCGGCTGACCGGCGATCGCGTCCGGCTCGAGGGCCGGTTGGGCGACGGGACCGAGGTGGTTCTGAAGCGCTAGGCCGGGGCCCGGCCGAACCGCGCGGAGGTGATGCGGTCCAGCGGCAGGCGCCCATCGCGGGTGCGGGCCGCTTCGTCGGGCACGCAGAGCCAGTCGGCGGCGGCCGCGCGCGGGTTCTTGGCCGCGAACAGCTCCAGCACATGCTCCAGACGCACCGTCGGCGCGCCGGCGGACGAGACCGTGACGGTCACCGGATAGGCGCCGGCCTGGCCGTGCTTCACCGCGATGGGAATGAACACCACCGCGTCCGTTTCCGGCTCCAGCCGCGCCGCGCGGTCCTTGACCGTGGTGAGCGCCGGGCCCGAGGCGTAGGTCGCGCTTGCGCCCGAAAGACCGCGGGGCAGGCCCTCGTTGATCATCCGCTCCAGGCTCGGCCCATAGGTGATGTCATTGGGCAGATCGGCCTCTATGCGCAGGTCCGCCAGCCCGCTGTCGCCGGTCCAGCGCAGGTGCAGCGGCAGGCCGATCTCCAGGATGCGCCCGAGCGTGGTCTTCACCGGCAGGCCCACCCGCTTGGGCGCGTCGGGCGCGAACAGATAGGCCTCCAGCCTCGGGGCGGGGCGCGGTTTGACCGGAACGCGGGCGGGCGCCTGGGTTGAAACCTTGGCGGCGCGGGGCTTCGCGGACGGCGCGGGCCGCGCGGACAGGCTCATACGAAGCCGCTCGGCCTTGGAGCGGCCCAGGCGTCCGGACAGCGTCTTCATCGCCGCGCCGGCGGCGATCGCCGCGATCACGGCGAAGACCGCCAGGACGCCGATGGTTGGGTTCAGGAAATTCGAGTCCATGTCACGCGCCTCCGCGTCGGGCGCGGCGGGCGCGCCCGGGACGAGACAGGAAACGTGCGGGCCTGGGACAGGCCATGGCTCGAACAGGGCCTCGCGTGGCTGATTAGTCGCTTAACTGCATGAAGTAAGCCAGCGGATTGACCCGCCCGCGCCGAACGGATTTGGATCGCGCGTGCGACGCGTCCGATCCCTCTATCTGGCCGGCCCCGACCTGCTGCATCCGCAGGCGCTGGATATCGCCATCCAGATGCAGGCGTTGTGCGAGGCGGCGGGCTTCAAGGCCATGACCCCGCACACCGACGCCATGGTGGAAAGCGAAGGCACCGAAGCCCTGGCGCGGGAGATCTACGCCGAGCGCGTGGCGCGCATGCGCCGGGCCGACGCGATGGTGGTCAATCTCACGCCGTTTCGAGGGCCGCAGTGCGATCCGGCCGCCGCCTTCGAGGCGGGGTTCATGGCCGGGCTGGGCAAGCCGGTGTTCGCCTATCTGAACGTCTCCAGCGAGGAGGACGCGGAGCTTCTGGCGCGGGTGGAGGCCCTGTCGGGCGCCGAACTGGACGGCGAGGGCGTCTGGCGCGACGATTCCGGCGCCATGATCGAGGACTACGGCCTGCCCGAGGGCCTGATGCTGTGGGCCGAGGCGCGCCGGCTCTACGTCGTGGTCACCCCCGAACCGGGAACCGACCTCACCGGCCTTGAGCTGTGCCTGGAGGCGGCGAAGCTCTATTCCGACTAGCGCCGCGCGGTCTCCAACTTGGACCGGACCAGCGGACCGATCACCATCATGCTCTCCAGCACGGCGATCCGACGGGCGGTCAGGTCTCGGGTCTGCCATTTCTGGCCCACCGCGGTGTTGAGGTCGTCGGACGCGGAGCCTCCCACTCTCGCGAAGACGATGTCGTCGCCCACGGGCTCCATCACCAAGGCCGAGACGGCGGGGTTGGCGGCGAGTCGGCTGTAGTTGATCAGGGGGTTCGAGATGTATATCCGCGACGCGTTGGCCCGATCATAGCCGGCCAGGGTGACGAAGTGCCCGCCGGTGCGGATGTACGACCAGACTTTCGTGGAGGGGTTCTGGTTCGCGGTGTACCAGCCGAACAGCAGCACGGCGACGCGGTTGAGCTCGATGGTCTTCCTGAGATCAGAGAGCTGGGGCGCCGAGCGATCGCTGGATCCGACTTTCGCCCACATGCTGCGCAGCCAGGCGCCATGCCGGATCGTAGCCGCCCTCTTCCAGGAAATCACTGGCACATTCAAGAAGTTGCCGGTCGGTCGAGCCCTTCTTGCGGCTGACCTGGCAGCGGTCGAACACCGTCCGCAGCACCGTGTCGGCGGTTTGGCCGCCGGGGATCGAGGTCCTCGCGATGTCGTTGATGGGCGGCTTGCGGCTCACCCGCAGGAAGATCAGCGCGTTGGTCATCGACGCCGCGCCGCACAGCATGCTCCGCCCGCTGGGGCTGAACAGGTCGGCGTCGGTCTGGCCGAGCTGGAACATGTTGGACATGGCCTGAAGGACCGGCCGTTCGCTGCGGGAGTTGCCCGGCGGCGTGTACAGCTCCTGCGGCGGGCCGACACTGGCGCCGTTGCGCCGCGACCGTTTGCCCTTGTCGTCATACTTGCTCAGCTTCAACGGCCTGGAACTGGGCGGGGTCCGCTTCCAGCGCGTCGGCAAGAGTCTCTGCTGATGCGAGGCGGTGGTCGATCGGGCCTCGGCTCGGGCCGACGCCTGGGGCTGGGGCGCGATCAATGCGACAGCCAGAACGGCAGACACGACGAGACCGGAAATCCGCACGAGGCTGCTCCTGGCCGAAGGTCGGCCTCACCCAGAATAGGCGGTCATGCTTTCGCGCCCGTTACAGTTGCAGGCGAATTCCTTGGAGCCGGCCGCTCCGCCTGGAGGTGGTGAAGCCCTATTCGGACTCGCCCCCCCTATTGCAGCCGGGGCAGCGCGCGGGTGTGGGGCGTCGGGCCGATGATCAGCGCGCTTTCCAGCACGCCGATCCGATGGGCGGTCAGGTCTCGGGTCTGCCACTTCATGCCCGGCGCGGTGTTGAGGTTATCGGCCGGCGCGTCGCTCAGCTTGGCGAAGACGACTTTGGGGTCCACCGGCTCCATCACCACCGCGGAGACCGGAGAAACGCCCAGGGCGGCGTAGTCGATCAGCGGATTGGAGATGTAGAGCCGGCGCGGGTCGGCCCTGTCGTAGCCGGCCAGGGTGACGAAGTGACCGCCGGCGCGGATGTAGGTCCACACGCCCGTGGCGGGATTCCGGTTCGCGACGTACCAGCCGAACAGCAACACCGCCGCGCGGTTGTCCTTCACCGCGTCCGCCAGGACGGCGAGCTGAGGCGACGGAGCGGGTGGCCGCGCCGGGTTGGTCCCAGACGCTTTGCGACCACATGCCCTCCTTGATGTAGCCGCCCTCGGCCAGGAAATCGCTCGCGCACTCGCGCAGCTGCAGGACCGTGGAGCCCTTGTCGCGGCTGACGTTGCAGCGGTCGAACACCATCCGCAACAGCTCGTCCTTGGAGCCGTCGGGCGACATCGAGGTGCGCGCGATGTCGTCGATGGGCGGCACGCGGTTGACCCGCAGGAACATCAGGGCGTTGGCCATGGCGGCGGCGCCGCACAGCATGCTGCGGCCGGTGGGGCCGAACAGGTCGGCGTCGCTTTGATTGAGCTGGTACATGTTGGACATGGTTTCGAGCTGCGGCCGCTCGAAGGGCGTGCTCAGCGGCGCCGTGTGCAGCGGCGGGGGCAAGCCGCCGTAGGACCCGTTCCGCGCCGAAAGCGTCGCGCTGGGCGTGACCCTGCTCGGGGTCGAGCGGTCACTGGGCCAGACGCTGCGGCGACGGGTCGGGCGGCGGGCGGTAAGGTAGCCGTGCGGGCGGGGCGATCGTGAACGTCGAAGCGGCGAGAAGAACAGCGAACGTCAGATACCGCGAAATCCGCACCGGATTTCCCCTGGCCGAAGTCGGCCTCTGATAGGCTAGCGCACCATGCTTAGCCCACGAATAAGATTGAAAAAATTTCGGCGAACGCCGCCGATCAGCCCGCCGTGCTCGCCGCCTTCATGGGCCCGGAGGGGCCGACCACCACCATGCTTTCCAGCACCGCGATGCGATGGGCGGTGAGGTCCCGCGTCTGCCACTTGCCTCCGGCCGCGGTGTTGATGTCCTCGGACGGCGTCCCACTGAGCTTGGCGAAGCTTATCTTCGGCCCCACGGGCTCCATCACCAGGGCGGAGATGGGTTTAGCCCCCATGGCGGCGTAGTCGATCAGCGGATTGGAGACGTAGATCCGGTGCGCGTCGGCCCGATCATAGCCCGCCAGGGCGACGAAGTGCCCGCCGGTGCGGGTGTAGCTCCAGGCATGGGTCAGCGGGTTCTGGGAGGCGGTGTACCAGCCGAACAACAGCACCGCGGCGCGGTTCTGCCGGATGACCGAGCTCAGGTCGGCGAGCTGGGGGGCGATCCGCCCGCTTGGAGCCCGTTTGGCCCACATGCTGCGCAGCGTGGCGTCGGCCGCCGGATAGCGACCCTCCTTCAGGAATCCGCGCGCGCAGGTCAGCAACTCGCGATCCGTCGAGCCTTCCGAGCGGCTCACGCGGCAGCGGGCGAACGCCGTGCGCATCCAATCCTGGTCGGAGGCGCCGGCCTGCACCGACCTTTGCGCCAGCTCGATCATCGGCGGACGCCGGCTGACGCGAAGGAACTTGATGGCGTTCGCCATGGCCGCCGCGCCGCAGATCATGCTGCGCCCGGTGAGGCTGAACAGGTCGGCATAGATCAGGTCGAGCTGGTACATGTTGTCCATCGGCTTGATCGTCGCCAGCTCGATGGGCGGGCCCCGGGGCGGCGTGTGCAGCTGCTGCGGCAGGCCGCCATAGGCGCCGTTCTGCAGCGCGGTCGCTTCGTCCGGAATGTATTGGCTCAAATCCAGCGGCTTGGCGCTGGGCGTGGCCAGCAGCGGCTCCAGCGCGTCCGGGGGGTAGTTGTTCAGGTCCAGCGGGCGGGAGCTGGGCGTGCTCAGCAACGGGCCCGGCGGCGGCGCGCGCGCGTCCGCCTCAGCCGAAGGCTGTGGATCTTGCAGGCGGAGTCGCCGCGCCGGTCGGTGCGCCGTCGACGGCCAGTGCGGCGGCGATGATCGCGAGGACAGGGCGAACGGACGCCCACACGGCATGCCTCCTGGTCAGAATTGGATCGCGGACGGGCCATTATAGAACGGGAGCTCCCTCTAAACGATTGCGACAGATCAATTTCT
Source organism: uncultured Alphaproteobacteria bacterium (assembly GCA_963761065.1). GTDB lineage: Bacteria > Pseudomonadota > Alphaproteobacteria > Caulobacterales > Caulobacteraceae > JANWHQ01. The sequence continues at coordinate 320,859 of CAVXFP010000001.1, forward strand.
ACCGGGGGTTCAGTCCCAGGGCAGGGCGGCGGCGCCGCGCAGGATCGCCTCGGCCTCGGGCGTGTGCTGGGCGCCGGAGCGGTCGTGCAGCACCAGGGGGGGCAACAGGCGCAGCGGCGCCTTGCCGGTCTTGATCGCCCGCACGATCACGCGCTTGCTCGGCTGGTCGGCGTAGGGGGCGACGGGTCGGATCTGGACCGAGCCCGCCTTGGGCGCCAGCAGCGCCAGGATGTCCGCCAGCCGGTCGGCGCGGTGGATCACGGTGATGGTCCCGCCCTCGCGCACGGCCTTCAGCAGGAAGCCGATCCAGGCGCCCAGCCCGTCCTCGGCCATGTAGGCGGGGGCGCGGTCGGCCCTCGGCGCGCGCAGGGCCCCGGGGTCGTCGAAGAACGGCGGATTGCACAGCGCCGCGTCGAAGGGCTTCAGCTTCAAGGCCGCGAAGCCCGCGCCAACGTCTCCGGCCACGGCCTCCACGCGCTCGCCCAGATCGTTCAGGGCGATGCTCCGCCGCGCCAGGGCAAGGGCGTCGGCGTCGCGCTCGACCCCGACGAACCGCGCCTCCGGCCGGCGAACCGCCGCGGCCAGCAGCGCCGCGCCCGCGCCGCAGCCGAGATCCAGCACCCGTTCGCCGGGCTTCGCGTCGCAGGCGGCCGCCAGCAGGGCCGCGTCCATCCCCGCGCGATAGCCCGCCTTGGGCTGCAGCAGCCGCACGCGTCCGCCCAGCACGCGGTCCTGCGCGATGTCGGCCTCGTCCGGGGTCGGCGCATCGGAGCGATGGTTTGTCATCTTCGGGCCGGGACGCTTGTCCTTTTCTTGACCCTGACCTATCCCGCCGCCATGGTCCGCGCCAGCGGGCCCGGTGCGGTATGGGCCCCAAGTTGGAGCGCACGATTTGGACGACGCCGCCGCCATTCTCGTCCGGCCCAAGGGCTCCGTCGAGCTTGTGGCGCGGCTGGCCGAGGCCGACATGGAAGGCGTGGACCGGCTGATCACCGCGCGCATGACCAGCTCGGCGCCGACGATCCCGGCCCTGGCCGAGCACCTGATCTCCGCCGGCGGAAAGCGCCTGCGTCCGCTGATCGCCATCGCGGCGGCGCGGCTGTGCGGCGGGCAGGGCGACTCGCCCCTGAAGCTGGCGGCGGCGGTGGAGTTCATCCACACCGCGACCCTGCTCCACGACGACGTGGTGGACGGCTCCAAGCTGCGCCGGGGCAAGGTGGCCGCGCACCTGATCTGGGGCGGCGCCTCCAGCGTGCTGGTGGGCGACTTCCTGTTCGCGCGGGCCTTCGAGCTGATGGTGGAGACCGGGTCGCTGCGGGTGCTGGACATCCTGTCCAAGGCGTCCGGCGTGATCGCCGAGGGCGAGGTGCTGCAGCTCACCCGCGCCCACGACGTGGCCCTCGACACCGAAACCTATCTCGAGATCATCGGCGCCAAGACCGCCGAGCTGTTCGCCGCCGCCGCCGAGGCGGGCGCGGTGGCCGCCGGGGCCAGCGAGGCGCACGCGCAGGCCCTGCGCGCCTACGGCCTGAACCTCGGCTTCGCCTTCCAGCTCGCCGACGACGTGCTCGACTACGGCGGCGCGTCCGAGACCCTGGGCAAGAACGCCGGGGACGACTTCCGCGAAGGCAAGGTGACCCTGCCGCTGCTGCTCGCCATCGGCCGCTCGGGATCGCGCGAGACGGCGTTCTGGGAGCGCGCGGTGGGGCGGCTGGAGCAGACCGAGGCCGACTTCCGCCGGGCGCGCGAGATCATCGTCGGCACGGGCGCGCTCGACGCCGCCCTGGACGCCGCCGCCGACTACGCCGAGACCGCCAAGGCGGCCCTGGCCGCTCTGCCCGACGGCCCATGGCGCGCGGCGCTCGAGGCGCTCGCCGACTTCGCGGTCAGCCGCACGGCGTAGGGCCTTGATCGGCGTTGGCCGAGCGGTCGAGGCGACGGTCTGGCGCGCGGCGCGGCGGAGGGGAAGGCCGAATGACTAGGCATATGACGATGGCGGGCCTTGCGGCGGGCGTCCTGATGCTCGCGGCGCTGGTCTCGGCGGCTGTTGCGCAGCCGCCGGGCGCCAGCGAGCGATCCCCGTCGTGGAGCCCGCCCCGCACAGCGTGGGGCGATCCCGATCTGCGCGGCACGTGGCCGCTCGATGCGGTGGGCGGGACGCCGTTCCAGCGCCCGGAAAAGTACGGCGACCGCGCCTATCTGACCGACGAGGAGTTCGCCGCGGCGCGCAAGACGGCGGCCGACAGAGCGAAGGGCTACGAACGCGAGGAGGCGCAGGACAAGATCGGCAACGGCCACTGGCTGGAGCCGGGCAAGGCGCTGCGCCAGACCTCTCTGATCACAGAGCCCGCCAACGGCCGCATTCCGCCGATGACCGCGGCGGGCAAGGCGCGCGCGGCGGCCATGAGAAGCAGCTGGTCGCACATCGCGTTCGACAGCATCTCGGACTTCAATTCGCTGGACCGCTGCATCACGCGCGGCATGCCCGCCTCGATGCTGCCGTTCCCGTACAACAACGGCGTCCGGATCTTTCAGGCGCCCGGCTATGTGGTGATCAAGCTGGAGCTGATCCACGAAACGCGCATCATTCCCCTGGACGGCCGGCCGCCGTTGCCCAGCCAGATGAAGACCTGGCTCGGTAGTTCGCGCGGCCACTTCGAGGGGAACACGCTCGTCATCGAGACGACCAACTTCAACGGCCAATCCCCGATGGTCATCGTCGGGCCGACCAATCAGCCGATTCCGACGAGCCAGGCGCTGCACATCGTCGAGCACCTGACGCCGACAGGACCGAACACCCTGCAATACGAAGCCTGGGTGCAAGACCCCGACGTCCTCACGGGCCCATGGAAGATGGCGTTCCCGTGGACCCGCAACGACGCCTACAAGATCTACGAATACGCCTGCCACGAGGGCAATACGGTCGTGCAGAACTACATCAGGGCGCTGAGCCCGCGCTTCGCCGGCAAAAGGCAAAGCGCCGTAAAGCCAGACAATTAGCCACACCGTTCGGCGCCAGCGTTAGAGCGGAGCGAAGGCCTGCGCGCCGTTCAGCGGAACGCCCAGATCGTGACCCGGCGGCCCTTGCGCTCCTGACGGTCCTCGGCGACCTCGATCCGGCTGAAACCGTGATGGCGGAAGCGGTCGATGAGATCTTCCAGGACAAGGTACTTGGCGTGGTCGCGCATGCCGGCGAAGGGGCTCTCGCCGGCGTCGGGCTCGCGCTTGTGGCGATAGCGAAAGGTCTGGCCGCCCACGTCATAGGTCGCCTTGGCCTCCTCGGGACCGGCGGCCACGTGGGTGTCCAAGAGCAGCGCGCCCCGCGTGCGCGGCAGGACCGCGTCCAGGTGCTCCACCGGGTTGGACAGGTGGTAGAGCACGCCGATGTGGTGCAGCACGTCCCACTCGGCGGGAAGGTTGGGTGGGCGCGCCTCCTCCAGGTCCCAGGCGATCACCGACGCCTCGCGTCCATAGGCCCAGACCCGCGCCAGGGTCTTCAGGACGTTCTCGATTCGCCCGTCCACCGCCGTCACCCGGGCGCCAAGCAGCAGCAGGCCGAGCGTGTGGATGCCCTCGAAGCAGCCGCTAGCTCAAGCACATGACGACCCGCCAGCTCGTAGTCCTCATTGAACCGACGATGGCGGGCCTCGATCAGTTCGTGCACGGCGCGACGTTTTTCGTGGCTCCAGGGCGATCCCAGCACCCGACCGTTCTGGTCCCGCGTTGTCATCGCCCCCCAGGGCAGCAGGGCGTTGAGCTGATCGAATGGTGGTCCGAAAGCAGCGACAGCGGCGCGGGCGTTTCGCCAAGGGCCTTGCGCGGTTTGCCAGCGCCTCGGCCATGTCCGGCCGTTCGCGCACCTGGTCGGCCTCCGCGAGGAAGGCGTACAGCGCCGCCTTCACCCGCTTGCCGGCCTTGGCCCGCTCCTCGTCCGAGGTGCAGGAGAACAAGGCGTTCATCGCCCGAATGAAGTTGTTACGGCCGTCGGCCACGGCGGCTCAGCTCACCGCCGCGCAGAACCGCTGGATGCGCGTGCAGGCTTCCTCCAGCATCTCGTTGGACGTGGCGTAGGAGATGCGGAAGAACGGCGACAGGCCGAAGGCCGCGCCCATGACCACGGCCACGCCTTCGCTTCCAGCAGCTCCGCCGCGAAGTCCTCGTCGGACGTGATGATCGCTTGCCGGACGGCGCGGTCTTGCCGATCAGGCCCGCGCAGGAGGGATAGACGTAGAACGCGCCTTCGGGCGTCGGCGCAGTTCAGCCCCGTGGCCTGGTTCAGCATGGAGACGACCAGGTCGCGGCGGCTCCTGGAACAGCTTCTGGTTCGGCTTGATGAAAGCCTGCGTCCCGTTCAGCGCCTCGACCGCCGCCCACTGGCTGATCGAGCAGGGGTTGGACGTGGTCTGGCTCATCACCTTGACCATGGCCTTGATCAGCGGCTCGGTCCGCCGGCGTAGCCGATGCGCCAGCCGGTCATGGCGTAGGCCTTGGAGACCCCGTTCATGGTCAGGGTGCGGTCGTAGAGCGCCGGCTCCACCTGGGCGATGGTGGTGAACTCGAAGTCGTCGAAGACCAGGTGCTCGTACATGTCGTCGGTCAGGATCCACACCTGCGGGTGGCGCAGCAGCACGTCGGCCAGCGCCCGCAGCTCGGCGCGCGTATAGGCCGCGCCCGTGGGGTTGGACGGGGAGTTGAGGAGCAGCCAGCTGGTCTTCGGCGTGATCGCGGCTTCCAGCGCCTCGGGCTTCAGCTTGAAGCCGTCCTCGGGCCTGGGTCGGACGATCACCGGCTCGCCGCCGGCCAAGGCAGCACCATGTCCGGGTAGGACACCCAGTAGGGCGCCGGGATCACCACCTCGTCGCCGGGGTCAGGGTGGCCACGAAGGCGTTGAAGAGCACCGGCTTGCCGCCGGGCGAGACGATCGACCTGGCCGGGCTTGTAGGTCAGGCCGTTCTCGCGCTCGAACTTGGCGACGATGGCCGCCTTCAGCTCCGGGATGCCGGCGGCGTCGGTGTACTTGGTCTTGCCGTCGCGGATGGCCTTGATGCCGGCTTCCTTGACGTTGTCGGGGGTGTCGAAGTCCGGCTCGCCGGCGGCCAGGCGAGATGATGTCGCGGCCCTGGCGCGCCAGTTCGCGCGCCTTGTCGGTCGCCGCCAGGGTGGCGGACGGCTTCACACGGCGCAGGGCGGCGGACTCGGCGAACATCACAGGCTCCCAGGAATTCGGACGGGGCTCGTTTAGCCTCGCCATGCTGCGGCGCCAACCGGCGGTGCGCGTTTATCGGCGGGTGTTGCGCGATGGTCTGCCATCAGGCCGCCTGCACCGCTCCCCCGACCGTCCCCTTGACCGTCCTTTGGCGATGAGCGACGCAGCGGCGATGGGCCGGATTTTCCGCTTCCTCCTGGACATGGACGCGCGCGCCTGGCGCACGGTCGCGGTCAGCTTCGCGCTGTTCGCGGCGGTCGGCGCTGCTGTTCGCCCTGGCCGGGCCGGCGCTGGGCTTCAAGGGCGAGGCGACGGTGCAGTCCTGGCTGGGACTGGCCGCCCAGAGCCCCTACGCCCTGCTGATCGCGGTGGCGGCCTTCGCGGTGCTGGCCTTCGCGGGCGTGCCGCAGATCGTGCTGATCGCGGCCGCGGCGGTGGCCTTCGGGCCGTGGTGGGGCTCGGTCTATAGCTGGGTGGGGACGCTGGTCTCGGCCGCCATCGGGTTTTGGCTGGGGCGGATGCTGGGCGCGCGGGCGCTGCGGCGGTTCGGCGGCGAGCGTCTGCAGAGCTTCATCGACATGGTGGGGCGCAACGGCTTTCTCGCCAGCATGATCATCCGCCTTGTGCCGTCCGCCCCCTTCGCGGTGCTGAACATGGCCGCCGGGGTGACGCCCATGCGCTTTTCCGCCTTCGCGGCCGGCACGGCGGTGGGCGTGGCGCCCAAGATCGCCCTGATCGTCCTGGCCGGACATTGGGTGGCAGCAGGCGCACGGCGGCAAGCTGTGGATCAACCTCGCCCTGCTGGCCCTGGCGCTGGTGGTGTGGATCGGCGCGGGGCTGTGGGCGCGGCGCTGGATCAAGCGGCGCGAGGCGGAGACGGAAGGGAACGCACTATGATCAAGCTCTTCTACGTGCCGGGCGGCTGCTCGCGCGTGCCGCACATCGCCCTGGAGGAGGCGGGCGCGACGTTCGAGGCGGTGCTGGTGGACTTCAGCGTTGGCGAGCAGCGCTCGCCGGACTACCTCGCGATCAACCCCAAGGGCCGCGTGCCGGCTCTGGTCACGGAACGAGGCGTGCTCTCCGAAACCCCGGCCATTCTCGCCTGGATCGCCCAGACTTGGCCCGAGGCGCGCCTGGCGCCGCTGGACGATCCCTGGGCCTTCGCCCAGATGCAGGCGTTCAACAGCTACATGGCCTCCACCGTCCACGTCGCCCACGCCCACCGCAACCGGGGCGCCCGCTGGGCCGAGGACGAGGCCGCCATCGCGCACATGCACGACTACGCGCCGCGCGCCATCGCCGACGCCTTCGCCCTGATCGAGACGGAGTTCCTGAAGGGCCCCTGGGTGCTGGGCGAGGACTACAGCGTCTGCGACCCCTATCTGTTCGTCCTGTCCGGCTGGCTGCCCCAACGCGGCGTGGATCCGGCCCAGTTTCCCCGCATCGCCGAGCACCGCCGGCGCATGGCGGAACGGCCCGCCGTCCAGCGCGCGATCGCCCGCGAGGAGGCTCCGGCGCGCTGAGGCGGCCGGCGGCCTTGCGCGAAAGCCCTCGGATCGCTAGTTTCCGCCCATGCGCGAGCTGTACGCCATCGCCGTTCTGAGCCGGCTTCCCGGCCTTCGCCTGGGGCTTAGCCGCCCCTGGGCGCTCTAGCCGCGACCTCTTCGCGGCTGGCGTTCAGGGGCCCTGCAAATCCCTGAAACCCTCGCGAAGGACCTGAGACCATGACCGCCCCCGCATCCGACGGCGCCGCCGAGCAACCGGCCGAGCGCGCCAAAGACCGCATCGTCATCTTCGACACCACCATGCGCGACGGCGAGCAATCGCCCGGCGCCTCCATGACCCTGGACGAGAAGCTGGAGCTCGCCAAGATCCTGGAGGAGATGGGCGTCGATGTGATCGAGGCCGGCTTCCCGATCGCCTCCGACGGCGACTTCGAGGCCGTGCGCCAAGATCGCCGAGATCGTCACCGAAAGCACCATCTGCGGCCTGGCCCGCGCCGACGCCGAAGGACATCGAGCGCTGCGCCGAGGCGGTCAAGCCCGCCAAGCGCAAGCCGCATCCACACCTTCATCTCCACCAGCCCCGTGCACATGAAGCACAAGCTGCAGATGGAGCCGAACGCGGTGCTGGAGCGCGATCCACGGCTCCGTGACCCTCGCCCGCAACCTCAGCGACGACGTGGAATGGTCGGCCGAGGACGCCACCCGCACCGAGCGGGACTTCCTGCGCCGCGCGGTGGAGGTGGCGATCAAGGCCGGCGCCACCGACGATCAACATCCCCGACACCGTGGGCTACACCTATCCGACCGAATACGCCGACATCTTCCGCGACCTGATCGAGAACGTGCCGGGCGCGGACGCGGTGGTCTTCTCCACCCACTGCCACAACGACCTGGGGCTGGCCGTCGGCCAACTCCCTGGCGGGCGTCGAGGGCGGGGCGCGCCAGATCGAGTGCGCGATCAACGGCCTGGGCGAGCGGGCCGGCAACGCGGCGCTGGAAGAGGTGGTGATGGCCCTGCGGGTGCGCGGCGACGCTCTGCCCTTCGACACCGGCATCGACACGCGAGCACATCACCCGCGCCAGCCGCTACGTCTCGGCGATCACCGGCTTTCCGGTGCAGTTCAACAAGGCCATCGTCGGCAAGAACGCCTTCGCCCACGAGAGCGGCATCCACCAGGACGGGATGCTGAAGAACGCCGAGACCTACGAGATCATGCGGCCCGAGGACGTCGGCCAGGGCGCGACCAACCTGGTCATGGGCAAGCACTCCGGCCGGCACGCCTTCCGCGAGAAGCTGAAGGCGCTGGGCTACGAGCTGGCGCAAGAACGCGCTGAACGAGGCCTTCGTGCGGTTCAAGGCGCTGGCCGACAAGAAGAAGCACGTCTTCGACGACGACATCGTCGCCCTGGTCGGACGACGCCTTGGCCGCGCGCCGCCGACCGCATCCAGGTCAAGCGCCTGCGGGTGGTCGCCGGCACCGACGGTCCGCAGACGCGCCGAGCTGACCCTGGCCATCGACGGCGTGGAGAAGAAGGCTGTCGGCCACCGGCGACGGCCCGGTGGACGCGGTGTTCAACGCCATCCGCGAGATCGTTCCGCACACCGGCCATGCTGCGCGCTCTATCAGGTCCACGCCGTCACCGAGGGCACCGACGCCCAGGCCCAGGTCATCGGTGCGTCTGGAAGAGGACGGCCGGATCTCCACCGGCACAGTCGGCCGACACCGACACCTGGTCGCCAGCGCCAAGGCCTATGTCGAACGCGCTCAACAACCTCTTCGCCCGCAAGGAAAAGGCCGCCCCCGACTCCAAGGTCGGCGAGCGGGTTCTAGGCCGGTCCATCCTCGGGTTCGCCAATGGCGAATCCCGGCCGGCGGCGCGGCCAGCGGTAGCTAGCGGTCGCCCGCACGGCATTGCTGCGCCTCTCCCGCAGGATGACGGCTACGGGCGGGAGTTCCCATGCTGTTCATCCCCGTCACCCTGATCGGCGCTGTCTTCCAGGTGGCGCGCAATGCGCTCCAGCGCGGCATGATGCCCGCCGCCGGGCCGTGGGGCGCGACGCTGGTGCGCTTCCTGTTCGGCCTGCCGTTCTCGCTGGTGTTCGTGCTCGGGGCCTGGCTGGCCGAGCCGGGCGTGCGGGCCGCACTTCAGCGGGCGGCTATTTCGCCTTCGCCCTCACCGGCGCGACGTCGCCAGGTGCTGGCGACCGCGTGTCTGCTGGTCTCCATGCGCCGGGCCGGGTTCGCGGTGGGCACGGCCATGCAGCAAAGCTCCCTGCCGCTGGCGGGCATCCTGGGGCTGGCTGGCCTTCCACGACGGGCTCAGCCCGACGGCGTGGGCGGGGGTGGGCGTCTGCACGGTCGGGCTGGCGGTCCTGACCTGGCCGCGTCACGCGACCGGGCCCAAGCCGCTGTCCGGCGCCGCGTTCGGCCTGCTGTCCGGTCTGTTCTTCGGCTTCTGCCTGAACGCCTATCGCCACGCGGTAGTGACTCTGGACCCCGGGCATCCGGTGTTCGCCTCGGTCGCCACCATCAGCCTCACCCAGGCCGCGCAGGCCGCCGTGCTGACCGCGATCCTGGCCTGGCGGCGCCCGCAGGTGCTGGAGGCGTTGTTCGTCGGATGGAAGGAGTCGCTGATCGCCGGCTTCTGCGGCGCGACCGCCTCGGCGATGTGGCTGCTGGCGCTGGCCTCGCCCCGGCGGCGGCGGTGCGCGCGGTGGGCGTGGCCGAGGCCCCCATGGCGGCCTTCGCCGGCCGGCGGTTGTTCGCCGAGCGCCTGAAGCCGCTCCAGCTGATCGCCGGCGCCCTCACGGCCGTCGGGGTGGTGATGACCGCGCTGGGGTGAAGCGGGGATAGAGCGCGGCTTATCCCCGTCCGGCTACCCGCTCTTAGACTCGCTCTTCCACAGATCGGGAGGCGGGCGTGGACACGAACGACGACGAAACGGTCAGCCGCAGCCGGACTACGGCCGGCTGAAGGGCGAGTATCAGGCGATGTTCGACGCCTGCGAGACGCGGCCCAACCGACAGACAGCGACCGCGGAGGTCTGTCGGCGCGTGGCGGCCGGCAAGGCGCGCTATGCGACGGTGGCGGCGGCGTTCGGCGACATGCCCTGGCCGTTCGTGGGGGCGATCCACGCCATGGAATCAGGGCTCAGCTTCGCCGCCACCTGCACAACGGCGATCCGCTCCACCGCGCGCACAGTGCATGTCCCGTCCGGCCGACCGAAGACGGGCGCGCCGCCCTTCGCCTGGGAGGACAGCGCGACGGACGCCCTGCGGATGCGTGGCCTGGGGCGCGAGGACGACTGGTCGGTCCCTCGCATGCTGTTCAATCTGGAGCGCTACAACGGCTGGGGCTACCGGACGCTGGGCAAGCCGACGCCGTACCTGTGGAGCTTCTCCAACCACTACCTGAAGGGCAAGTACGTCGCCGACGGCCGCTATGACGCCGACGCCGTCTCCCAGCAGGCGGGGGCGGCGCTGATCCTGAAGGGGTTGCTCTAGCCGATCCCCGGCACCGGATAGCGTTCGCACATCGTGCGTCACCTCGGCCTTCAGCTTGGCGATCGGGGCCTCGTCCGTCGGGCGCGCGCAGGGCCTGGGCCATCCAGTCGGCGAGCTGGGCCATGTCGGCCTCGGCCATGCCGCGGGTGGTGCAGGCGGGCGTGCCGAGCCGGATGCCGCTGACGGGCGCAGCGGCGGGCGCGGATCGTCGGGGATGACCTGCTTGTTGGTGGTGATGCCGATCGGCGTCGAGCGTCTCCTCGGCGACGCGGCCGTCGAGATCGAAGCTCGTCACCGTGTCGATGACCATCAGGTGGTTGTCGGTGCCGCCGGTGACCAGCACGCGCCTGACGCTCCATCAGGCGCGGCGGCCAGGGCCTTGGCGTTGGCCAGGTCTTGGCGGCATAGTCGCGGAAGGCGGGCTCGGCGGCCTTCTTGAAGGTGATGGCGGCGGCGGCGACATTGTTCATGTGCGGTCCGCCCTGCAGGCCCGGAAACACCGCCGCGTCAATCTGTCTTGGCCAGGGCCTTGGTGCACAGGATCAGGCCGCCGCGCGGGCCGCGCAGCGACTTGTGCGTGGTGGTGGTGACGATGTCGAAGCCGGCGTCGAAGGGGTTGTTCATCACGCCGGCCGCCACCAGCCCGCCGATATGGGAGATGTCGGCCATGGTCAGCGCGCCCACCTCGTCGGCCACGGCCTTGAACGCGGCATAGTCTAGATCGCGCGGATAGGAGGAATAGCCGCACAGCACCAGCTTCGGCCTGGTCTCGTAGGCGCGATCTTGCGCAGCGCGTCGAAATCGATGGCGCCCCGGCGGGACGGGATCGGACTTGTAGCGGACGAAGTTGAACACCTTGCCCATGTGCGAGACCGGCGCGCCGTGGGTCAGGTGCCCGCCGTGCGACAGGTCCATGGCCAGCACCGTGTCGCCGGGGTTCGAGCAACCGCGAAATAGGCCGCCTGGTTCATCGGCGAGCCGGACAGCGGCTGCACATTGGCGTGCTCGGCGCGGAACAGGGCGCAGGCGCGGTCGCGCGCCAGCCGCTCGATGATGTCGGTGTACTCCTGGCCGCCGTAGTAGCGCCGGCCCGGATAGCCTTCGGAATACTTGTTGGTGAGGATCGAGCCGAGCGCGGCCAGCACCTCGGGATAGGTGTAGTTCTCCGACGGGATCATCTCGACCCCGGCGGCCTGACGGCGCTCCTCGCCGACGATGGCGTTGTAGATGTCGGGATCGAAAGCCTGGAGCTCGGAGGCGAAGGACTTCAAGACGGTCTCCTTGGGGCGGAGCGCCGCCGGTCAGCCGGCCGCTGAGATTCCGCCGTCGACGTTCAGGATCTCCCCGGTGATGAACGACGCCTCCGGGCTGAGCAGGAATGCCACGGCGTTGGCGTTGTCGTCCTCGTGTCCGAGGCGGCGCAGAGGAATCGTGCGCGCGCGCCGCTCATACTCCGCCGGATCGTTCAGGCCAAGCGCGCCCGGCGTCGGCACCGAGCCGGGAGACACGGCGTTGACCCGCACCTTCTTCGGACCCAGCTCCGCGGCCAGCACCTTGGTCATGGTGACGATGCCGCCCTTCACGGTGGAATAGACCACGGTGTTGGGAAAGCCGCGCCCGGCGACGGGGGAGGCCATGTTGATGATCGAGCCGCCGCGCTCGGGGTCCATGTGCTTGAGCAGGGCCTGGGCGCCCCACAGCGGCGCCTTCAGCCCGATGTCGAACATGGCGTCGACCAGGGGCTCCTCCACCCCCTCGATGGGGCCGTAGCGCAGGATCATGGCGTTGTTGACCACCGCGTCGATGCGTCCCGCGTCAACGGCGAAGGCGTCGGCCACGGCCATGAAGGCGTCGCGGCCGGCCACGTCGCCCGGATAGGCGTAGGCGCGCGCGCCGCCGGCCTTGATCTCGTCGACCGTGGCCTGGCAGGCGGCCGCGTCGATGTCGTTGACGCCGATGACCGCGCCGCACTTGGCCAGGTGCTTGGCGACGGACTTGCCGAGCCCGCGCCCCGCGCCGGTGATCAGGATGGTCTGGCCGGAAAGGTCGGGACTGATTTCAGCAACTCCGCGTCGGCGGCCGGCAGTTCGGCCGCGGGCAGGGGCGGGCGGCCCAGGATCATGTCGGCGGCCTTCTCGGCGATCATCACCACCACCGCATTGGTGTTGCCGCCCACCAGCCTGGGCATGATCGAGGCGTCGGCCACGCGCAGGCCCTCGACGCCGCGCACCTTCAGCTCAGGATCGACCACGGACTTGGCGTCCGCCCCCATGCGGCAGGTGCCGGCCGGGTGGTGGACGGTGAGGGCGGTGTTCTTGACGTACTCGCGAAGCACGTCCTCGTCCTTGACGGATGGGCCCGGCGCGACTTCCTCGGCCTTGTAGCGGGCGAAGGCGTCCGTCGCGAAGGCGCGGCGGCTGATGCCGATGGCGCGCAGCACGGGCTCGTAGTCGGCGGGGTCGCCGAGGATGTTCGGGTCGATGTTCGGCATGTCGGCCGTATCGGGCGTGGCCAGCGAGATGCTGCCCCGGCTCTTCGGATAGAGCAGCACGGTGCTCATCTGATAGCCGTGGCCGAGCGGCAGGGGGAACAGGTTCTTGTTGCGCCGGGCGCACTGGAACACGAGCTGGATGTCCGGCCGGTCGAGGTCAGGCGTGGTGCGGATGAAGGCGTTGGACTCGAACACGTTGCTGGCGAACGGGCCGGCGCGGAACAGGGCGTATTCCAGCACGTTCCACGCCCCGCGCGGCAGGGCCTTGAGCGAAATGCCATAGGAGGTGGCGTCGTCGGTGATCATCTGGATGATCGCCGAGAAGTGGTCGTGCAGGTTCTTGCCGACCTCGGGCCGGTTGGCCTTCACCTCGATGCCAAGCGCCTTCAGCGCCTTGCCGTCGCCGACGCCGGACGCCAGCAGCAGCTGCGGCGAGGCGATGGTGCCGCTGGTCAGCACCACCTCGCGGCGGGCGTGAAGCACGCGCACGCCGTCCTTGGAGCGCACCTCCACGCCGGTGGCGCGGCCGTTCTCGATCACGATACGGCGGGCGGGCGAGCCGGTGATGACGTCCAGATTCTTGCGGTCCTGCACCGGCGCGATGAAGGCGGTGGCTTCGGATACGCGGCGGCCCTTGCGGATCGTGCCCTGGCGAAAGCCGTAGCCCTCTGGGTCCGGTCCGTTGAAGTCCGGGCTCTGGCGGTACTGCATCGAGGCCATGGCCTCGTGGAACCGGCTGTTCAGCTTGTTCGGATGCGGCACGTACATGACGTTCATCTCGCCGCTCGGTGCCGTGATAGGGCGCGTTCTTGAAGCTCTGGTTGTTCTCGGAGCGGACGAAGTAGGGCAGCACCTCGCGGTAGCTCCACCCCGTATTGCCCATGGCCGCCCACTCCTCGTAATCGCGAGGATGGCCGCGGTGGTAGACCATGCCGTTGATGGAGCTGCAGCCGCCCAGCACCCGCCCGCGCGGGATCGGGATCTTGCGTCCGCCCAGCTGGTCCTGCGGAACCGTCCAATAGCCCCAGCCCAGCTCCGGCCGGCCGATGGCCGCGGCCACCAGCGCCGGCACGTGGATGAAGGGGTGGCTGTCCTTGCCGCCCGCCTCGATCAGGCCGACGCGGATGTTCGGGTCGGCCGACAGGCGGTTGGCGATCACGCAGCCGGCCGTGCCCGCTCCCACGATCAGGTAGTCGTAGACGTCCTGCCCCCCCGGCTCGGCCATGGTCCCGCGCCCCCTAGTCGGCGGCCGAGATGACGATGTCGGAGAGCCGCCGCCAGCGCTGGATGTTCTCCGCCCCGTTCATCACGCCGGTGCACAGGCCCACGAAGGAGATGTCCCGCGCCGGGTCCACCCAGAAGATGGTGGTGCCGGCGCCGTAGTTGCCGAAGGTTTCGGGCGAGGTGAGGGATCCGAACAGGTTCTCGCCGATCTTCTCCCCACGCAGGGAGAAGCCCAGGCCGATGTAGCCCGGGATCACCGGCCAGCCGCGCTGTTCGGCCATGCGCTTGTAGACCTCGTTGGGCATCTCGCCGGTCTGGTTCTGGCGCGAGCGGGCCAGCATGGTGGGCGACAGGATGCGCGCGCCGTCCAGCTCGCCCATGCGGCGCAGCATCTCGGCGAAGCGGTGCATGTCGGCGGCGGTGGAGACCACGCCCACCCAGGGCATCTCAGCGTCCTCTTCCTCGAAGGCGCCGTTGGGCCCGAAGTCGGAGTGGCCCAGGTGCTGGGTGGGGGAGTTGCCGAGGAAGTGGGGCACCAGGTGGCGCGGGGCGAGGTCGCGCCGCCGGCCCATGGAGGTGTCCTTCATCTTCAGCGGATCGAAGATCTCCTGCTGGACGATGTCGCGATAGCGGCGCTTCTTGGCGTCGACCCGCCGCACCGCCTCGCCCAGCAGGGCGTGGCTGCACAGGGGCGAATAGTCCAGCCGTACGCCTGGCTCGACTTCGGGGCGGACCACCTCGCAGATGGTCGCCACCATCTCGTCCAGCCGGTCGATATACATGCCTTCGCGCGGCGTATAGATGCTCGGCAGGCCCGAGGTGTGGGTGATCAGGTCGTAGACGTTGATTTTCTCGCGGCCATGCCCGCCGAACTCGGGAATGATGTCCGCGATCTTGGCGGCGAACGACAGTTCGCCCAGCTCAATCGCGCGCAGCACCAGCACGGTGTTCATCGCCTTGGTGGTCGAGAACAGGCTGAAGACCGAGTCCTTCTCGACCTTGCGGGCCTTCGAGGGGTCCGAGTGGCCGGTGGACTCCTGCAGGACGATCTCGCCGTGACGGGCGATCACGAACGAACCGCCGAAGTACAGGTCCTTGGCGATGTCGTCGTTCACCACGTCCATGAAGTGGCGCAGCCGGGCCGCGTTCATGCCGCCTGAAGCGTTCTTGCTCATAAGATGTCCTCGTTTCCGCAATTTCTGTCCGCCCACACCGCCCGCGATCATCGGGTGGCGGGGCCGAAATCCTCGTGCTTCGACTAGCTCAGCATGAGGATTTCTACTGCATGTCAGTCGCCCTCATCCTGAGCTTGTCGAAGGACGAGGGCGGTCGCTCAATGTCTCACTCGCCGCCGATCGAAGCGCCACTTGTCGCCGTCGCCGACCAGCTTGCCGGCGGTGGGGTCGGCAAAGTGGGTGCCGATGAACAGCACGTCGGTGTCCTTGTAGCGGTTCAGGTACTCCGTGCGGGTCTGGGCGCCCTTCACCGGGTCGATGTCGAAGTTGTTGACCATGTGCGGCTCGCACAGCTGGATCGGGTGGTGCAGCACGTCGCCGGAGATCACCGCGCGCTTGCCCTTGGAGTTGATCATCACGCTGACGTGGCCCGGCGTGTGGCCCGGCGTCGGCTCCAGCGTGATCTCGGGGCAGATCTGGAAGTTGGGCGCGACGATGTCCACCAGGCCCGCCTTGACGATCGGGTCGATGGAGTCCTCGACGTGCTCCATGTGCTGGGCGCCGGCGGCGGCCTGCTCGTCCCAGTAGTCCAGCTCCTTCTGGCCGAACAGATAGCGGGCGTTGGGGAAGGTGGGGACCCACTGGTCGCCGACCCGCATGGTGTTCCAGCCGCAATGGTCGATGTGCAGGTGGGTGCACAGCACCGTGTCGATCTTCTCGCGGTCGAAGCCGGCGTAGGCCAGGTCTTCCAGGAAGGTGGTCTGCAGGTCGGTGAAGACGTCGAACTGGCGCTTCCTGCCATTGCCGAGGCAGGTGTCGATCATGATCGTCCGGTCGGGCGTCCTCACCGCGAAGGCCTGGAAGTTCAGGATCATGCGGCCGTCCGGCGTGGCGTAGTTGGGCTGAAGCCAGGCGTGGCGCTTCATGTGCTCGGCGGTGCCGCCCTCGAGCAGGACCCACACGTCATCCTCGAAGTTGAACAGCTCCACGAGGCGGACGACTTCGACGTCCCCGATCTTCCAGCGCCGGATGTGTTCGACCGCCATCTCGTTCCTTCCCTATCGCCCGATCTTCGCCAAGCCGCAGACTGTGAAGCGCCATCCGTCGCAGCGCGCAAGGGGGTGCGCGGCGATTAGTTGATTTCGCAACCGACTTTATGCCGCGAAGAACCGCACCGGCAGTTTCACCGGGCCGTGGCCGATGGTGGTGATCCACCATTCCGGATCGCCGGCCGCCTCCCAGTGGTCGACGTGCTTGATCAGCGCGCCGAACAGGGCGTCCGCCTCCAGCTGGGCGAGGGTGCGCCCGACGCAGGAGTGAACGCCGTAGCCCCAGCCGAGTTGACCGCGAAGGTCGCGGGTGATGTCGAACCGCTCGGGATCGGGCCACTTGCGCGGGTCGCGGTTGGCGGCGGCGAACATCAGGCCGCAGCGCGTGCCGGCCGGGATGGTCACGCCGTCGATCTCCACGTCCTTCATGGCGATCCGCCCGGCCATGCGCGAGGGCGAGTCCCAGCGCAGGGATTCGTCGAAGGCGTTGCGCAGCAGCTCGGGCTTTTCGCGCAGCAGCGTCCACTGGTCGGGGAACTGGCAGAAGGCGCGGATGGCGGTGGCCATGGTCAGCACCGTGGTGTCCGCCCCGGCCGACAGCATGGTGAGCGTCAGCAGCAGGGCGTCCTGCTCGCTGATCTCGCCGCGGTCGGCCGCCTCGAACATCATCATGCCCAGCCCGCCGGGGGCGAGGTTCTCGCGCGAGCAGGCCCAGGTGGCCCACTCGATCAGGGGCTCGGAGCCCTCCACCGCTTCGGCGAACAGCTCGTTCATCGGGCCCATGGTCGCCCAGACCGCGTGGCCGAAGGCGCTCATCTGCTCGCGCCCCTTGTCGGGCATGCCGATCACGTCGGGCAGCACCTTGTGCACGAACGGCGCGGTGATGTCGGCCACCGCGTCGATCACCTGGCCCGAGCGGGGCATCAGGGCGGCCACCTGCGCGTCGGCGATCTTGTTGAAGTGATCCGCCATCACCTTGAGCGTGCGCGGCGAGATGGCCTTGCCGATGACGGCGCGCACCTGGGTGTGGCGGGGCGGATCGTCCGTCAGCAGGATCTCGGGCCGCACCGAGTTGGGATCGTGCCAGGGCCGCGAGGTGTTGGAGAAGCTCTCCCAGTCGCGCAGGCCCTCCGAGACGTCCTCCCAGCGGCCGAGCATGGCGATGTTCTCGCGGTTCAGCCACACCACCGGCGCCAGCTCGCGCACCTTGTCGTCCACGTCCCGGGCGTGGAGCACGGACTCGCGACTGAACAGGTCGTCGTCGATCGCGGGAATGGGCGCCGTCATGAAACGTGTCTCCCTAAGCGCGGCTTTCTTGTCGCCGAGGACGCCGCTGGAGTCACGATAGCTGTGGATGGGGCCGTACGTAAACGGCCGCGGCGCCGCTTAGCGCGGACGCTGGCTGCCCGGGTTGATGTCGTCCTGCGGGAGCATCGAGTTCGTGCCGATGTTGCCGAGGATCTGCTCCAGCACCGAAAGCTCGCGCCCGCGTGTGGGCGTGGAGCGCTTGGAGTAGTTGATCTCCCGTCCGTCCTTGAGGCCGTAGTCGCGCACGGCGGTGACCTTCTCGTCGTCCTTGTTGAAGTCGATGGCCACCACGAAGCGCTGCTTCACGACGGGGTGACGGAAGGCGACGGTGTCGGAAACCTGGGTGATGTAGAACCAGGTGTTAGGGTCCAGGGCGGCGACAGCGGAGGGCGAGCCCAGCCGCTCCAGCACCGTGGACTTGGTGTCCGTGCCGACCTTGACGTTCTTGGGATTGGCCTCGACCGCCTGGAAGCCTTGGTACGACGCGGTCGGCGCGCAGCCTCCCAGCGCCAGGGGCGCGGCGAGCCCGGCGAGGATGGCGATTAGGGTGACGCGCGACGGCTTCATGATCGGCCCATGCAACAACTGGCTCGCTTTGCTATAGCCGCGCGGCCATGAGTTCAATGGCCCCGTATCGCGCTGGGCCGGGGCGGAAGTGAGGCGAGCATGATCTTCAAGCGGCTGTTCGGGCCGAGTCCGGCCCAGGTGCGCGGCGAGGGCCTCTACGCGGCGACGGCCCTGCAGGCCCGGCGTCCGGAGCTCTATGGCGCCCTTGGCGCGCCCGACACCACCGAGGGCCGCTTCGAGGTCTACAGCCTGCACGTGGCCCTGCTGCTGCTTCGCCTGAAGGGCCAGCAGGGCGACGTGGCCGAGACCGCTCAGGCGGTGTTCGACGCCTATGTGAAGGCCCTGGACGAGGCCCTGCGCGAGATGGGCGTGGGCGACATCGTCATGGGCAAGCGGATGCGAAAGCTGGGCGAGGCGGTCTATGGCCGCATGCGCTCGCTGGAGACGGCCCTGGCCGCCCAGCCGGACCGCGCGCCGTTGCAGGCGCTGCTCGAGCGCACGGTGTTCGCGGCGGCCGGCGAGGGCGCCCCTCACGAAAGCGCGGGCCTGGCGGACTACGTCGCGCGGGCGGCCGACGCGCTGGCCGCCAGCCGCTGGAGGACCTGCTCAAGGACGGCGCGGCCTGGCCCGATCCCTGAGTTGAGTCGGCCGAGCGCCGACCGCGACGGCGCCCACGGCCAAGACCGCAAAGGGCTTGGCCGTCGCACTTGCATCGGGTTTCGGGAATTGTATGGTCCGCGCGCCCTAGCCCGGGCGGGACCTTTTGGGGGACCCAAGCGCGTCCGTGCCTGAACCCATCGTCATTTCGATCGACGCCATGGGAGGCGATCAGGGGCCGCCCGTCGTGGTCCCGGCCGTGTCCCTGGCGATCGAGCGCCTGGGCTCGCGGCCCGTCCGTTTCCTGTTGCACGGGGACGAAGCGAGCCTGAAGGCCGAACTCGCCCGCTGGCCCAAGGCGGCCGAGGTCTGCGACATCCGCCACACCGCCCTGGTCATCGCCATGGACGAGAAGCCGGCCCAGGCCCTGCGCCGGGGCAAGGGCTCCAGCCTGTGGAACGCGGTGGAGTCCCTGCGCCAGGGCGAGGCGCACGCGGCGCTTTCGGCGGGCAACACCGGCGCCCTGATGGCGATCTCCAAGCTGATCCTGCGGATGGTCTCCAAGGACCTGGACCGGCCCGCCATCGTGGCGAGCTGGCCGACCTTGAAGGGCGTCACGGCCGTGCTGGACGTGGGCGCCAACATCACGTCGGACGCCGCCCAGCTGGTGGAGTTCGCGATCATGGGCGCGGCGTTCCACCGGGCGGCGCACGGCGCGCGCAATCCCACGGTGGGGCTGCTCAACGTCGGCTCCGAGGAGCAGAAGGGCCACGAGGCCGTGCGCGAGGCCAACGCCCTGCTGCGCGACGGCGGCCTGCCCATCGACTACCGCGGCTTCGTGGAGGGCGACGACATCGCCAAGGGCACGGTGGACGTGGTGGTCACCGACGGCTTCTCGGGAAACATCGCCTTGAAGACCGCCGAGGGCGTGGCCCGCTTCATCCGCAGCCTGCTGCGCGAGACCTTCACCTCCAGCCTGCGGGCCAAGATCGGCGCCCTGATCGCGGGCCCTGCCCTGAGGAAGATGATCGGCCGCCTCGATCCCTCGTCCGTGAACGGCGGGCCCTTGCTGGGACTGAACGGCATCGTGGTGAAAAGCCACGGCGGCGCCGACGCGGCCGGCTTCGCCAACGCCATCGTGGTCGCCGCGGACCTTGCCAGCAGCGACTATCTGCGTGAAATCCATGGCAACATCGGCCGGCTGGCCGACGTCATGGGCGCGACCGCCCGCGCCGGAGCAACCGTCGTGAGTGTAGATTCGTACCGCCGTCACCGGCGTTGGCGCTTACCTCCCTCCAGACATCGTCACCAATGCAGACATAGCGAAGATCGTCGACACCACCGATGCGTGGATCTTCGAGCGCACCGGCATCCGCGAGCGCCGCCGCGCCGCGCCGGACCAGGCGTGCTCGGACCTGGCCGTGGAGGCCGCGCGCAAGGCCCTGGCCGCCGCCGGGCGCACGCCCGAGGACGTGGACCTGATCATCGTCGCCACCACCACGCCGGACCTCACCTTTCCCGCCACCGCCGCCATCGTGCAGAGCAAGCTCGGCGCGCCCATGGGGATCGCCTTCGACGTCCAGGCGGTGTGCTCGGGCTTCGTCTATGGCCTGGGCGTGGCGGACGGCTTCGTGGCGCGCGGCCATTCCAAGTGCGGCCTGGTGATCGGCTCCGAGACCATGACCCGCCTGCTGGACTGGACCGACCGCTCCACCTGCGTGCTGTTCGGCGACGGGGCGGGCGCGGCGGTGGTGGAGCCGGTCAGCCGGCCACGGGACCACGGCGGACCAGGGCCTGCTCTCCTTCGCCCTGCGCTGCGACGGCGGCCCAGCAGGGGCTGCTCTATGTGGACGGCGGGCCGTCCACCACCGGCACGGTCGGCAAGCTGCGGATGCAGGGCAACCAGGTGTTCCGCCACGCGGTGGTGAACATCTCCGAAGCCATCGAGGCGGCCGCAGAGAAGGCTGGCGTGAACCTGTCCGAGGTCGACTGGTTCGTGCCCCACCAGGCCAATTCAGCGCATCCTGAAGGGGGTGGTCGACCGGCTGGGGCTGGACGAGTCCAAGATCGTCTCCACCATCGCCCAGCACGCCAACACCTCGGCCGCCTCCATCCCGCTCGCCTGGGACCAGGCGGCGCGCGACGGCCGCATCAAGCCCGGCCAGCTGGTGCTGCTAGAGGCCATGGGCGGCGGGCTGACCTGGGGCGCCTGCCTGCTTCGGCTTTAGGCGACGTTGCCGAAAGGCGTTGGAAGCCTTTGACTTCACCCGCTATTCCATGCATGCACGCAGAGAGGGAAAAGGGGCATGCCGATGAAAGCTGAGACCTTGACGCGCGCCGATCTGTGCGAAGCCGTCCATGATGAGGTGGGTCTCACGCGGCAGGATTGCGCCGCCCTGGTGGAACGGACCCTGGACCTTGTGGCCGAGGCCCTGGAGCAGGACGAGATCGTGAAGCTGTCCGGGTTCGGCGTGTTTCAGGTCCGCGCCAAGCGCGCCCGCGAGGGCCGCAACCCCAAGACCGGCGAGCCGGCGCCGATCGAGCCGCGCCGCGTGATCGGCTTTCGGGCTTCCCACGTCATGAAGGCGCGCATCGACGCGGGCCTGACCTAGGGCCCGGCCGCAGGCCATGGCCAAGGGACCCGAAGCGTTCCGCACCATCTCCGAAGCCGCCGAAGAGGTGGGCGTCGCCCAGCACGTGCTGCGGTTCTGGGAGACCAAGTTCTCCTTCATCCGGCCGATGAAGCGCGCCGGCGGGCGGCGGTTCTACCGGCCTCAGGACCTGGCGGTGCTGTGCGGCGTGCGCCGGCTGCTGCACGAGGACGGCTACACCATCGCCGGCGTGCAGCGCCTGCACCGCGAACACGGCCTTAGCCGCCTGCTGAAAGTCGACGCCCCGTCCCGCAAGGGCGCGGAAGGCGAGGGCGAGACGGCGTCCGCGCCGTCCGGCCACGTCGACGATTTGCGCGACGCGCCTCGCCGCCACGCTGCGGCTCTCGAAGACGCCAAGGCCCGTCTGGACGAGGCGTTGGAGGGCTGAGGCCCGCCTCCGCGATCCCTCGCGATTCACGATTGCCGGGGGCAGGCGGCCTCCCTATAAGGGCGCCCTCGTCGGAGCGTGGCGCAGCCTGGTAGCGCACTTGACTGGGGGTCAAGGGGTCGCAGGTTCGAATCCTGTCGCTCCGACCACCTTCTCCCCCCGCCAGGAGCGACGGCGCTGCTAACTTAGGCCCCATGCAAGGGCTCAATCGGCCTCATGAGCCTGTCCCGCAATCCCGACACGTCGCGCCCGTGGCCATCTGGCTGTTCTGCGTGGCGGCCCTGGTGTTCGCCATGGTCGTGGTGGGCGGGGCGACGCGCCTGACCCACTCGGGCCTGTCGATCACCGAGTGGAAGCCGGTGACCGGCGTGATCCCGCCGCTGACCCATCAGGGCTGGCTCGCCGAGTTCGCCCGCTACCAGCGCATTCCCGAGTACCAGCAGATCAACCGCGGCATGTCGCTTGCGGCGTTCCAGGGCATCTACTGGTGGGAGTGGACGCACCGGCTGCTGGGCCGGCTGGTGGGCTTCGCCTTCGCGGTTCCGCTGGTGGTGTTCCTGGTCAGGCGGGAGATCCCCAAGCGTCTGATCTGGCGGGCGTGGGTGCTGTTCGCCCTCGGAGGCCTGCAGGGGCTGGTCGGGCTGGTGGATGGTGGCCAGCGGCCTGGCGGTGCGCACCGACGTGGCGCCCGAGCGGCTGGCGACGCATCTCGGCCTGGCGCTCATCGTGTTCTGCGGCCTGATCTGGACGGGGCTGGAGTCGCTGTTCGGCCCGGGTCGGTCGAGCGTGGAGACCCGCTGGAGCTGGGCGACGGGCGGGCTGGTCGGGCTGGTGCTGTTCCAGATTCTCCTGGGCGCCCTGGTGGCCGGCAACGACGCGGGGCTGGTCTACAACGACTGGCCGCTGATGAACGGCGACTTCTTCCCCGAGCACTATGCGGGCGGCCTCGGCTTCGGCCGCGCCCTGCTGCACAGCCAGGCGGCGGTGCAGTTCAATCACCGCATGGGCGCCTATGCGCTGCTGATCTCGGCGGCGGCGGCGGCGTACCTGGCCATGCGCTCGCGCCTGCCGCGCGCGGCCAAGGAGCTGTCGGCGGTGCTGGGCGGGCTGGTCCTTTTCCAGGCGAGCTTGGGGATCGCGACCCTGATGGGCCACGCGCCGCTGGGCCTGGCGCTGGCGCACCAGTGCACGGCCGCCCTGGTGCTGGCCTCGGCGCTGGGCTTCGCCTGGCGTGTGCGCCGAGCTTGAACCTTTGAGCGGGTTGCGGCATACACCCGCCCTCCCGTGGCGGCCCGAGCCGTCAGCTCCTATCGAATTGAACCGCCATGGCCGTCCCCAAGCGAAAAACTAGTCCCTCCCGGCGCAACATGCGCCGCGCGCACCACGCCCTGAAGCCCAACAGCTTCATCGAGGACAAGGGGACCGGCGAGCTGCGCCGCCCGCACCACATCGACCTGAAGACCGGCATGTACAAAGGCCGGCAGGTGATCACGCCCAAGGAAGACTAGGGGCGTCCTTCGAGAACGCGCCTGACCGGCGCTCCTCAGGATGACGAAGGTCTGGGCTGCAATAAAGTCCGTCATGGTGAGGAGTGATCCCTCAGGATCGCGTCTCGACCACGCAAACCTCAGTGCGAGGCGTTGGGCCGCAGGCGGTAGTGGCCGTTCTCGAAGCCCGCGAACAGCACCCGCGCGTGCGGGTGGCCCACCGGCTCGCCCGTATGGTCGGCGAGCAGGTTCTGCTCGGACACATAGGCCACGTAGGACGCCTGATCGTTCTCGGCCAGCAGGTGGTAATAGGGCTGGTCCTTGCGCGGACGCACGTCCTCGGGGATCGACTGCCACCAGTCCTCGGTGTTGTTGAACTGGGGATCCACGTCGAAGATCACGCCCCGGAACGGGAAGATGCGATGGCGCACCACCTGGCCGATGGCGAATTTCGCCATGCTCGACAGGACCGGTCCGCTCCCGGAAATCGCGCCGGCAGCCGACGTCCACATAGGGTCGACTCGCGTATTCATGGCGTCATGTTACTCCGCCGCGGCTGACCAGAAGATGAATATGTCACTTACCCTTCATACAAGCGCTTTCGGCTCGGGGGCGAGCTTGGTAGGGTCCCGCGCGGTTAAACGCCCAGCCGCTGAGCAGGGGTAGCACGGATGTCCGAGGCGGCCCGGGCGCAGGTCGCCGTCAGGCCAAGCGCGGCGCAGCCGTCGCGATGTTACGCGGCGCTGGATCTGGGCACCAACAACTGCCGTCTGCTGATCGCGGCGCCGACGCCCCGCGGCTTTCGCGTGCTCGAAGCCTATTCGCGCATCGTGCGCCTGGGCGAGGGGCTGGCGCACACCGGGCGGCTTGACGACGCGGCCATGGACCGGGCGCTCGCGGCCTTGCGGGTCTGCGCCGACCGTCTCAAGAAACGCGGCGAGCCGCCGCTGCGCGCGGTGGCCACCCAGGCCTGCCGCATGGCCGAGAACGGCCCGGACTTCATCGCTCGCGTGGCCGTCGAAACCGGCCTGCATCTGTCGGTGATCACCCCGAAGGAGGAGGCGCGGCTGTCGGTGGCCGGGTGCGTCACCCTGCTGGACCGCAGCGCCGACGCGGCCCTGGTGGTGGACGTCGGCGGCGGCTCCACGGAGCTGTCGTGGATCGACCTGGGCCGGCTGCACGTCGATCCCGCCCGCCGGCCGCCGCATCCGGAGCGCCTGCCGATCCAGGCGTGGCTGTCGATCCCCATCGGGGTGGTGACCCTCGCCGACCGCTTTCCCGAGCCTCACGACGGCGACGCGGGCGGCCGCGAGGCGTGGTTCCGCGCCGATGGTCGAGGCGGTGAAGGCGCAGATCGCCGCCTTCGACCGCGCCGACGCGCTGAAGCCGGTGTTCGAGGCGGGCCGGGCGCAGCTGATCGGCACCTCCGGCGCGATCACCAGCCTGGCGGGGCTGCACCTGAACCTCTCCCGCTATGAGCGGGCGCGGGTGGACGGCCTGTGGATGACCCGCGCGGACTGCGAGGCCGCGGCCGAGCGGCTGATGCGGCTGAACGCCAGCGACCGGGCCGCGCAGCCCTGCATCGGGCCGGACCGGGCGGACCTGGTGCTGGCCGGCGCGGCGATCCTGCAGGCGGTGCAGGAGCTGTGGCCGTGCGAGCGGGTGCGGGTGGCCGACCGGGGCCTGCGCGAGGGCCTTCTGATGTCGCTGATGTCGCCGCGGCCGCGCCGGCGCCGGCGGCGGCCGGCCCCATCCCCCGAGGCCGGCATGAGCGACGAGGGCGGCGAGCGCCGCCGCATGGTCCGTCCGCCCACGGGCGGCGTCGAAGGCGGACGGGCGCGTCCCCGCGCGCCTGAAGACGGCCAAGCAGCGCACGCCCTCGTCCCAGGCGTGGCTGGAGCGCCAGATCAACGACCCCTACGCCGCCGAGGCCCGCGCCAAGGGCTATCGCTCGCGCGCGGCCTTCAAGCTGATCGAGATCGACGAGCGCCTGCACCTGCTCAAGAAGGGCGCGCGGGTGGTCGATCTGGGCTGCGCGCCGGGCGGCTGGCTCCAGGTCGCCCTGCAGCGAGGGGCGGAGAGGGTGGTCGGCGTGGACCTGCTGGCCATCGACCCCGTGCCGCCGGCGGTGATCTTTCAGGGCGACTTCACCGATCCGGCCATCGACGAGGAGCTGGTCCGGGCGCTGGGCGGCCGGGCGGACGTGGTGCTGTCGGACGTGGCGCCCAACACCATGGGCCATCGCAAGACCGATCACCTGCGCATCATCGCCCTGGTGGAGGCGGCGGCCGAGTTCGCCGCCCGCGTCCTGAAGCCCGGCGGCGCCTTCGTGGCCAAGGCCTTCCAGGGCGGCGAGACGGCCGAGGTGATCAAGCGGCTGAAGGCCGAGTACGCCGACGTCCGCCACATCAAGCCGAAGTCCAGCCGCGCGGACAGCGCCGAGGTCTATCTGGCGGCCACGGGATTCAAGGGCGCGCGCAAATTCGCGAAGACGCCCGAGTAGGAGGAGGAACAAGCCATGAACATCGCCCTGATCGGCGCCACCGGACACGTGGGGTCCAAGATCCTCGCCGAGGCCCTGTCGCGCGGCCACAAGGTGACGGCCATCTGCCGCCATCCCGAAGCGATCCCGGCCCATCCGAACGTCACGCCGGTGAAGCTCGACATCTTCGACACCCCCGCGTTGGGCAGGGCCCTGACCGGCCACATGGCGGTGATCGCGGCGTTCAGTCCGGGGCGCGGCGAGATGGGCCCGGACGTGTTCGACAAGTTCGTGGCCGGCCACAAGGCGGTGATCGCGGGGATCAAGGCCTCGGACGTCACGCGCGTGCTGGCGGTGGGCGGGGCGGCGAGCCTGAAGGCTTCCCTCCGGCGAGGCCCTGATCGATTCCCCCGAATGGCCCGAGCAGTTCTACAAGCCGGCCGTGCTGGGCACGCGCGAGCTGATGTACCTGCTGAAGGCCGAGCCGGAGCTGGACTGGGTGTTCCTGTCGCCGCCCATGTTCCTGGCGCCGGGAGAGCGGACGGGCCACTACCAGCTCGGCAAGGACGACCTGCTGTACGCGCCCGACGGCCGCAGCCACATCTCCGAGGAAGACTACGCGGTGGCCATGATCGACGAGATGGAGCGCCCGGCCCACCATCGCGAGCGGTTCACCGTCGGCTATTGACGCCCCGCCTCGCCGCGGGGCCGATGCGTCTAAAATCATAGGGAGACAGCCATGAAGGACGTGGAGGGCAAGGTCGCCTTCATTACCGGCGGCGCCAGCGGCATCGGCTTTGGCATGGCGCGGGTGTTCCTGAACAACGGCATGAAGGTGATCGTCGCCGATCTCAGCCAGGACAACATCGACGACGCGGCCGCCCAGCTGCCCGGCAACAACGCGGTCCACTTCATGCGCGTGGACGTGGCCGACCGCGCCGACGTGCTGCGCGCCGCCGACGAGGCGGAGCGGGTGTTCGGCAAGGTCCATCTGGTCTGCAACAACGCCGGCGTGGCGGGCGGCGGCGCGGCCTCCGATCCCGAGTTCGACGAGTGGGACTGGCTGATGTCCATCAACCTCGGCGGGGTGGTGAACGGGGTGAAGGCCTTCGTCCCCAAGCTCAAGGCCCACGGCGAGGGCGGACATATCGTCAACACCTCCTCCATGGCCGGGCTGATCCCGCTGCCCGGCGACGGCGGGGCCTACACCACGGCCAAGTTCGCGGTGCGGGGGCTGACCGAGTCCCTGAGGCTCACCCTGGCGCCTGACCACATCGGCGTGTCGCTGCTGTGCCCGGGCCTCACCCGCTCGCGGATCATGCAGGCGGCGGCCACGCGCTCGGGCGGTCAGAGCCTGGCGCGCGAGGGCGATCCGGACGCCCTGTTCAACTCCATGGACGGCGCCATGGACCCGCTGGAGCTGGGCGAGGCGGTGATGGCCGGCGTGCGGCGCAACGACCCCTTCATCCTGCCCCACGGCGAGTTCAAGGACGAGGTCGCGGCCCTGTTCCAGGAGGTGCTGGACGCCTTCCCGACCGATCAGGTCGCCGATCCCGCCCGCGTGGCGTTCGAGGAGAAGCGCCGCCAGCAGTCCGACGCGCTGCGCGCCCTGGCGGCGAAGGGGTAGGGCGCGCTAGTCCGCCGAGCCCAGAAGCCAGCCGCCGTCGATGGGGATCTCCACGCCGGTCACATAGGCCGAGGCGGGCGAGGACAGGAACACCGCCAGGCCCTTGATGTCTTCGGGGAAGGCCACCCGGTGCATGGGCACCACCTTGGAGACCCGCTCCTGCACCTCCTTGGCGTGGGCGTGGCCGCCGCCGATGTTGGTGACGAAGAAGCCCGGCGCGATGGCGTTGACGGTGATGTCGTAGGCCGCCAGCTCCAGCGCCACGTTACGCATCAGGTGCGCCGCGCCCGCCTTGGCCGCCATGTAGGCCGCGCCGATCCCCGCCTCGCTCAGCTGCGAGCCGATGGAGGTGGTGACGACGATCTTGCCGAACTTTCGCGGCTTCATGTGGCGCGCGGCGGCCCGCAGGGTGGCGAACACGCCGTTCAGATTGATGTCGATCACCCGCTCCCAGCGGTCGTCCTGATAGTTCTCCAGCGCTCCTTCGGGATTGCGCGGCCGCACCGCGCCCGCCATGCCGGCGAGGAAGCCGGGGCCGGGATCGATGCCGGCGTTGGCGAACACCACGTCGATCTTGCCATAGAGCGCGGCGGCCTCGTCGAAGGCCTTATCCAGCGCCGGATGGTCGGTGACGTCCACCACCACGCCGCGCACGTCATGGCCCAGGCCCTTCAGCCGCGCGGTCTCGGCGGCGATGCGGTCGGGGTCGACGTCGAGCATGGTGACCTGGGCGCCGTTCTCCAGCAGCGCCTCGGTGAAGCCCAGCCCCAGACCCGAGGCCCCGCCGGTGACGATGGCCGAATAGCCCTCGACCTTGAATGCGTCCGCGATCTTCACCTGGGCGTCCCTCCTGGTTGGCCCGGCCGTTCTTCGCTTGGGCGGCTCGGGGGCGTCTTGCTGTTGCGTCAGGACTGCTCTGCGGGCTTCGGTCCGTCAAGGCGGGCGGCGAGGCGTCGGACTCAGCACAAGGGCCGAAGCGCTGTGCGCCCCGGCCCTCGTCGGCTTGATCAGATCGTGCGGCTAGTCGGTGAAGCGATACCGGCCAGACGTGTCCGGGCAAACGCGGACGTAACGCTCCTGGTCGTTTCCGCCCCAGCTGGCCGGGGCGACGGCCAGGCGGCAGCCTTGGCTCTGGTAGTGGGCGTAGGCGTAACGGCCGCTCGAGCGGCCGCGATAGTCGCGCGGCTCCTGATAGCGAACCGTCTGATTGTAGCTGTAGTAGTAGCCGCCCCCGTCGCACTGGGCGGAGTTGCGGCCGATGCTGGCGCCGATCACGCCCCCGGCGACCGCGCCCAGAACCGCCCCTTCGGTGCGGGAGTTGCGCGACGCCACGTTGCTGCCGATCGCGGCGCCGGCCAGGGCGCCGATCAGGCCGCCGGCGACCGATCCGTCGCCCGGGCCCGCCACGGCACGGATCGCTGTTGTTGCGCTGACCGTAGCGGGTGTCGCGATAGTTCGAGGTGTGTCCGCGGCGCTGCTGCTGCCGGTCATAGGCCGCCCGATCCGCGTTGTATTGCGCCAGGCGCTGTTGGTAGTCGTCCTGCTGCTGCTGGTAGGACCCCTGATAGCTCCCGCCGTAGGACTGTGCCAAGGCCAGCGAGGGCGCCGTCGCCATGGCCGCGGAGGCCGCGAGGGCCAGGATCAGTGAAGTATTTCGCATGGTCGTTCTCCGAAGTTGAGGGGCGCGTGGTCCCCAACGGCCCGATCAGGGATGGACGGAGACAGCGCGAAAATGTCCGCGGCCTCGACGCAGGGCGCCGTCGGTCGAGAAAATTTTGGATGTGAGAAATAGTAACTAGATACTTCTACCACGATCAAATATTTATGCAAGAAATTCTATGAAATACGTAAATATTAATTCATCGTATTCTGGAAATTGTTCTAGATCAATTTAATGAAACTCGGGGATATTTCCCGGGAGAACGGAAATCGTCAATATAACCGGATGCTCGGATAGGGTTTGCGGGGTCCGGGCCGACCCGACACGGGATATCGGCAGGCGTCGCCATGGGGCGTCCATCCCGTTCCGCCGCCCGGCGAGGCGCTGCAGGACGGGCCATGACGCCTCGGCCGTCGTGATCGACGAGAGGGGTTCCGATCTCGTCCGCACTCAACTGAACACTTGACGCGTGAAACGCAGGTTGCGCGGAGCGCTTGACAGGCGCGAGCCGGCCCGCTCCAAGGGCTCCTATGTTCGCATCCCTCTTCGGCGTCATCTCCAACGATATCGCCATCGATCTCGGCACCGCCAACACCCTCATCTATATGAAGGGCAAGGGCATCGTGCTGAACGAGCCGTCCGTCGTCGCCCTGCGCACAGCGGGCGGGCGCAAGGTCGTTCACGCCGTGGGCATCGAGGCCAAGCAGATGCTCGGCCGCACGCCCGGCCACATGGAGGCGATCCGCCCCATGCGCGACGGCGTCATCGCCGACTTCGAAGTCGCCGAGGAGATGATCAAGTACTTCATCCGCAAGGTTCACAACCGCAAGGGCTTCGTGAACCCCAAGGTGATCGTCTGCGTGCCGTCCGGCGCCACGGCGGTGGAGCGCCGCGCGATCAACAATTCGTGTTTGAACGCCTCGGCGCGCCGGGTGGGCCTGATCGACGAGCCCATGGCCGCGGCCATCGGCGCGGGCCTGCCGATCCACGAGCCGACCGGCTCCATGGTGGTGGACATCGGCGGCGGCACCACCGAGGTGGCGGTGCTCTCGCTGTCCGGCATCGTCTATTCGCGCTCGCGTGCGGGTCGGCGGCGACAAGATGGACGAGGCGATCATCACCTACATGCGCCGCAATCATAACCTGCTGATCGGCGAGACCACCGCCGAGCGGATCAAGAAGGAGATCGGCACCGCCCGCGCTCCGGCCGACGGCGAGGGCCTGGCCATCGAGGTCAAGGGCCGCGACCTGATGCAGGGCGTGCCGCGCGAGGTGCGGATTTCCGAAAAGCAGGCGTCCGACGCCCTCGCGGAGCCGGTGAACCAGATCATCGACGCGGTGAAGGTGGCGCTGGAGTCGACGCCGCCGGAACTGGCGTCGGACATCGCCGACAAGGGCATCATGCTCACCGGCGGCGGGGCGTTGCTGCGCGGGCTGGATATCGAGATCAGGGACCACACGGGTCTGCCCGTCACGGTGGCCGACGATCCGCTGTCGTGCGTGGCGCTCGGCTGTGGCAAGGTCCTTGAACATCCTAAGTGGATGAAGGGCGTGCTCGAATCGTCCATCGTGTGACCCGCGCCCTCGCCCCGTAAGCGGGGGAGGGGAGAGGGGCTCAAGGACCTGCCGTGTCGTTCAGAGACGGGCCGTTCAACGATATCAAGGTTCCGCTGACCTGGACGGCGGCGGTGGCGGTGATCGTTGCGATCGTCGTCGGCGGCGCGCTGTTGCTGGCGGACCGGCGCGAGACCCTGCAAGCGCAGGCCTATGGCGTGAGCCGCCAGGTGTTCGACGCCGCCGACAAGCCGGTGGCCGGCGCCGTCGCCGCGCCCGCCCACTGGGGCCGTCAGCTCAGCGACGACATCCGCGGCTACTTCTTCGCGGTGTCGGAAAACCGCAAGCTCAAGCAGCAGCTGGCCGAGATGCAGGGCTGGCGCGACACGGCCATCGCCCTGCAGGACGCCAACACCCGCTACAAGGCGATTCTCGGCCTGAAAACCGATCCGCCGATCCCGATGGTGACCGGCCGCGTGGTGCTCGATTCGCGCGGGCCCTTCGCGGACACGCGCCTGGCCAATGTCGGGGCCGAGAAGGGCGTGAAGGTCGGCAATCCGGTGATGAGCGACCGGGGCCTGGTCGGCCGGGTGGTCGGGCGTGACGCGCGGCGCGAGCCGGATGCTGCTGCTCACCGACATCGCCAGCCGCACGCCCGTGCTGGTCGACCGCACCGACGCGCGCGCCATCCTGCTCGGCGACGGCGGCGGCCATCCGCGGCTGTCCTTCCTGCGCGGGCAGAACCCGGTGAAGCAGGGCGACCGCATCCTCACCTCCGGCGACGGCGGGGTGTTCCCGCGCGGCCTGCCGGTGGGCGTGGCGGTCAAGGGACTGGACGGCCAATGGCGCGTGCAGCTCGACTCCGACCTCACGGCCATCGATTTCGTCCGCATCCTGCGCTTCAAGGACTTCACCGACCTGGCGGACGAGAAACAGCTCGACGCGACCGAGATGCCGCCGCTGGTCGAGGACAAGGCCGGGTCGGCCAGGACGGCCGTCGCCGCGCCCAAGCCCGCGTCCAAGCCCGCCGCGCTTACGCCCGCCGCGGCCGAAGCCGGCCGTGCAGACTCAACCGCCCCCGGCGTCGCGCCCCGCACCGTCGCGGACGCCCGCGCCCGACGCCTAAGCCCGCCGTCGCGCCCAAGCCTGTCTTGGCCAAGCCCGCCACGCCCAAGCCCGTGTCGCCCAAGCCCGCGCCGGCCAAGCCTCAAGGCCGCCAAGCCGCCGCCGCCGCGCGTCGTGACCACCACGACGCCCGCGCCCCCCGCCTCTTCACGGCCGCCCGGGCCGGACGTCGGTCATGAGCTTTACTGACACCCGCCCGCTCGATCCGTGGCGCTGGATCGGGATGCCCAGCCTGTGGTGCATCCTGGCGGCGGTCCTGTTCGCCATCCCCATACGCGCGTTCGGCCTGCAGCTTCCAGAGCCCGTCTGGCCGATGGTTCCGGCCTTCGCCTGGGCGGTGATCCGGCCCTCGATCCTGGCGCCGCTGACGCTGCTGGTGCTGGGCCTGTTCCTCGACGTCCTGTGGGGAGGGCCGCTGGGCCTGTGGCCCGTGTCGATCCTCGTCGGCTACGCCGGGGTGATGGCGACGCGCAGCATGATGTCCGGACAGAGCCGGCGCGTGCTATGGAGCTGGTTCGCCATAATGACGCTTATGTCGATGTTTACAGGTTACGTTCTCACGATGCTCGATACCGGCGTGGCGCCAAGCTTGAGCGCGACCTTCTGGCAGTTCCTGCCGACGGCCTTGCTCTATCCGTTCGCCCACCGGCTGATCGAGCGCTTCGAGGACGCTGACGTACGCTTCCGATGATCCACTTTCGCCGAACCCTCGGAGGATGCGACCTCCCACATCGCGCGCCGGGCTTGATCGCCCGGTCGCGGGTCCTTCATGGCTCCGGAGGGGCGTAGAAGGATGGCTGAGAACGAACCCACCATCTTCTTCGAGGAGGTGAACGAGCGCCAAGGCGCCTTCCACCGCCGCGCGTTCCTGATGGGCGGGCTGACGGGCGTCGGGCTGTTCGCCCTGGTCGGCCGGCTGACCCAGCTCCAGCTGCTGGATTCCGGCCGGTACAAGACCCTGTCGGCGGACAACCAGTTCAACTTCCGCCTGATCCCCCCGCCGCGGGGCCGCATCCTGGACCGCTACGGGGTGGAGCTGGCCGGCAACCGCCCCAACTTCCGCATCCTGTTGGCGCGCGACGAGATATCCAATCCGCAGGCCACGCTCGACAAGATCTCCGAGCTGGTGCCGCTGGACGACCGCCGTCGGCATCAGATCATGCGCGACCTGGTGAACTCCGCCCGCTTCGTGCCGGTGTCCGTGGCCGACGACCTGACCTGGGAGCAGTTCGTCGGCGTCAACGTGCGCGCGCCCGAGCTGCCCGGCGTCACCGCCGACATGGGCGAGGCGCGGGTCTATCCCTACGGCGGCGCCTTCGCCCACGTGATCGGCTACGTTTCGCAGGGTCTCGGCGGCACGACCTCAAGCGCGAGGGGCCCGACCCCGATGCCGGTGATGCTGCATCCCGGGTTTCCGCATCGGCAAGCAGGGGGTCGAGAAGGCGCTTCGACAAGCAGCTGCGCGGCAAGGCCGGCGCCCAGAAGGTCGAGGTCGACTTCCGCGGCCGCGTGGTCCGCAAGGACCCCGGACGGCGACGTCGCCGCCGATTCCGGGCGAGGACATCGTGCTGTCGCTCGACGCCGACATCCAGAACCGGGCCCTGGAGGTGTTCGGCGAGGAGTCCGGCGCGGCGGTGATGATGGACGTCCGCTCGGGCGACATTCTGTGCATGGCCTCGGCGCCGTGCTTCGACGCCAACAAGTTCGTCAAGGGCATCTCGGTCGCGCGACTACGACGCCCTGGCCAGATACGAGCGCAAGCCGCTGCTCGACAAGGCGCTGTCGGCCACCTTCCCGCCGGGCTCGACCTTCAAGACCATGGTGGCCCTGGCGGCGCTGGAGAACGGGTTCGACCCGGCCCACACCTACACCTGCAACGGCGCCTGGCAGTTCGGCGACCACGTTTTCCACTGCGACAAGCGCCACGGCACGCTCGAACCTGCACGACGCGATCAAGACCTCGTGCGACATCTACTTCTACCAATGCGCCCTGACCGTGGGGCCGGACAAGATCGCCGAGCCGTGGCCGCACGCTTCGGCCTGGGCGAGATCTTCGACATCGGCATCGACGGCCAGAGGCGGGGCCTGGTGCCCGATCCGCGCCTGGAAGCGAAAGCATTTCAAGAGCAATCCCGCCAACCAGACCTGGTTCCCCGGCGAGACGCCCAGCATGGGCATCGGCCAGGGCTACACTAACCTCAATCCGCTGCAGCTGTGCGTGATGGTCGCCAGGCTCGCCAACGGCCAAAAGGCGCTGAACCCACGGCTGGTCAAGTCCATCGGCGGGGTGGAGCAGCCGCCGGGCGACGCCGCTGCGGACCTGCCGTTCAATCGCGACCACATCAACTTCGTGCGCACGGCCATGGCCGACGTGGTCATCGGCGGCACGGCGGCCGCCACGGCCCAGCTCGGCCTCGGGCCGATCAAGATGGCCGGCAAGACCGGCACGGCCCAGGCCCACAGCTATGACGGCGGCCATGGCCAGCACGGCGCGACAGGGGCGTGGGCGGGGCGCGACCACGCCTGGTTCGTCGCCTTCGCGCCCTATGACGATCCGCGTTACGCCATCAGCGTGCTGGTCGAGCACGGCGGGTTCGGCGCCCAGGCCGCCGCGCCAAAGGCCCGCGAGATCATGCGCGTGGCCCTGCTGAAGGATCCGGAGATCCGCAAGCGGATCGTGCAGGAGCCGATCCAGAGATTCCGAACGACGCGGCGGTCGGCGTCGAGCCGCCCGGGCCGACGCCCGCCTCCGGGCCTGCGTCCAGTCCCGCTCGGCGGAGCGGTGAGGCATGATCTCCAGCGCCCTGTCCCGCCCGGGCGAGCGCGAGCGCTGGGTCGTCAAGTTCGCGCGACATCGACTGGATGCTGTGCGTCCTGCTGTGCGCGATCACGGGCATCGGCGCGATGATGCTCTATTCGATCGCCGGCAGCGCCTGGGAGCCGTGGGCGTGCGACCATCTGATCCGGCTTCGGCATCCTGTTCGCGGTGATGATCGTGCTGTCGCTGGTCGATCTGCAGGTGTGGTTCACCATCGCCTATCCGCTCTACGCCCTGGGGCTGCTGATGCTGCTCGGGCGTGGAGCTGGCGGGGGACACTCGCTGGGCGCCAAGCGCTGGCTGGCCTTGGGCGGGCTGCGCTTCCAGCCCTCGGAGGTGATGAAGATCGCCCTCGTGCTGGGCCTGGCGCGGGTCTATCACGGCATGTCGGCCAAGGACGCGCGTCTGTCCTGGAAGCTGTTGATTCCGGCTGACGATGATCGGCGTGCCGGCGCTGCTGGTCGCCCACCAGCCCGACCTGGGCACCGCCATCCTGCTGGTCCTGACCGGCTGCGCGATCATGATGATGGCGGGGCTTGAGCCTGCGGATCATCGGGGTGGGGGTCGTGGCCGTGACGGCGGCCGTCCCGGCGGTCTTCATGTTCCTGCTGCACGACTATCAGCGCGAGCGCCTGCTGACCTTCCTGCATCCGGAGACCGACCCCTCCGGCGCGGGCTATCACACCCTGCAGTCCAAGATCGCCCTGGGCTCGGGCGGGCTGCTGGGCAAGGGCTATGGCCTCGGCTCGCAGAGCCAGCTCAACTTCCTGCCCGAGAAGCAGACGGACTTCATCTTCGCCACCCTGGCCGAGGAGTTCGGCTTCGTGGGCTGCTTCACCGTGCTGGCTGATCTATGCGGCGATCATCATCATCGCCCTGCGCATCTCCAGCATCGCGCACAGCCATTTCGGCCGGCTGTCGGCGGCGGGGGTGACGGCGACCTTCGCGCTCTACGTGCTGATCAACGGGGCGATGGTCATGGGCCTGGCGCCGGTGGTGGGGGTGCCCATGCCGCTGCTGTCGTACGGCGGCACGGTGATGATGACGGTGATGATCGGCTTCGGCCTGGTGCAGGCCGTGCGGGTGCACCGCTACTCCGAAGTCACCTGCGGCCGGGGCTCGCTGCTGTAGGTGCGGGCCCAGGAAAAGTGGGAACCGGTTTTCCGCCCGGGGCCGCTAACGTTCAGGTCACCCCTCAGGGCGCGCGCAGAGCCGCGTCGCCGGCGCGGACCAGGGCGTCGATGACCCCCGGCTCGGTGGAGGCGTGGCCGGCGTCCCAGACGATCTCCAGCTTGGCTTCGGGCCAGGCGGACTTCAGCCGCCAGGCGGCGTCCATGGGCGTGACCACGTCGAAGCGGCCCTGCACGATCCAGCCGGGGATGGAGCGGATCTTGTCGATATTGTTCAGGATCCAGCCGTCCTCGGGGAAGAAGCCGCTGCCCATGAAGTAGTGGCACTCGATCCTGGCGAAGGCGGTGGCGAAGTCCTGCTCGTTGAACTTGGCCGGGCGCGCGTCCGGGCCCGCGCAGGGAGATGGTGTCGCCCTCCCACTGGCTCCAGGCGGCCGCCGCCCTGGCCTGCACCGCGCGGTCGGGCGAGCGCAGACGCCTGGCGTAGGCGTGCATCATCTCGCCGCGTTCCTCGGGCGGGATGGGCGCGAGGAACTTCTCCCAGGCGTCCGGGAACAGCATCGAGGCGCCCTGCTGGTAGAACCAGTCGCAGCTCCTTCTGGGTCAGCAGGAAGACGCCGCGCAGGATCAGCGCCGACACCCGCTCGGGATGGGTGATGGCGTAGGCCAGCGCCAGGGTGGAGCCCCAGGAGCCGCCGAACACCGTCCAGCGGTCGATCCCGCACTGCACGCGCAGGCGCTCGATGTCGCGGATCAGGTCCCAGGTGGTGTTGTCTTCCAGGCAGGCGTTGGGCCGCGAGCGTCCGCAGCCGCGCTGGTCGAACAGCAGCATGCGCCAGCGCGAGGGGTCCAGGAACCGCCGCATGGTCGGGTTGGTCGCCCCGCCCGGGCCGCCGTGCAGCACAACCGCCGGCCGCCCGTCAGGCGCGCCGCATTCCTCGTAGTAGATCTCGTGTTCGCCGTCGCGCGGCAGCCAGCCGAAGGCTGTGGGCTCGTTGTCCGGGTAGAGTGTGCGGCGTGCGCCCGGAGAGGTTGCGGCCGATGCGGCGCTCTGTTCCATGGCGGCATACTAAAATCCCGATCCGCCGGGCGGAAGCCGCGGCGTGGGATTTTTCAGCCGACGCCCTAAACCAGCGTCGAACGCCCCATCCTCAAAGCGGCGAAGGCCAGGGTCGCCCATCCGGCGAGCAGCATCAGGCCGCCGATCGGCGTGATCGCGCCGAACCAGCGGGGCGCGCCCAGAGCCATCAGATAGAGGGTTCCCGAGAAGATCAGACCCCCGGCCAGGAACAGCCACGCCGCCGTCGCCGCCGCCGCGCCGCCCCAGCGCCAGACCAGCACGCAGGCGAACACCGCCAGGGCGTGGACGAGCTGATAGTGGCCGCCGGTCTGCAGCCACGCCTTGGCCTCAGGGTCGGAGACGCCGTGCGCGCCGAAGGCGCCGGCCGCCACGCCGAGAAATCCGCTCAGCGACGCCAGCGCCATCCATGTGCGCGCCTGCAGCTCCATTCCCGCCTCCGAATTCCGTTGGTCTTAGGCCAGATCGCCGAGCGCGGCGTCGAACAGCAGGTAGGTCCGCCCCTCTTCGGTGGACAGCAGCTCGCGTACGCTGGGGCCCGTCTGGTCCACGCGCGCGCTCTCCACCGCGTCCGAGAAGCTCCGCACAAATCGCTCGGCGTGCGAGCGCAGCGAACGGTCGGTGAGGGTCCGGCGCGACAGGCGGCGGATCGCGGCGGGGGCCACGTGGCGCACAACCTCGCGCGCGCCGGACAGGTCGCCGGCCTGCAGCACGGCCGCGAGGTCCTCGATGCGCGAGGCGGGCAGCAGACGCGCTCAGGTCCACGCCCAGGGCCTCGATCTCGCCGATCAGCCGGTCGGCCAGCTGGCGGCTCTCCACCGGCGTGTCGCCCATGGACGACAGCAGCTCCTGCCAGGTCCAGCCGTCCGATTCGGCCGCCGAGGCAGGCTCGGCGCCGCCCTCGAACACCTCGCTCAGCTTGGCGTCGGCCGCGGTGGGGGACAGCTTCAGCCTGGGCCGAAGACCAGCGGCCTCGGCCAGCGAGGGCTGGCTGGCGGCGTCGGCGCGGCGGGACGCTCCGCGCGCGGCGCGGAGTCGGCGCGGACGTGGGCCGGTCCGACTCCGAGGGCCGGAACTCCGAACGCCGGGGCTCGAACGCGCGCGGCTCGGGCGGCCTGGGCGCGGCGGCGGCGGGCAGGTCGGGCAGGGGGGCGCCCGGCCGGTTGGAGACCACGCCCATCAGCCGGACGGCCTCGCTCAGCATCTCGTAATTGCGCCGCACGCGCTCCTGGAAGGCCGCGTCGATGGCCTGGGTCTCCTGGGCGGCGGCGCGGGCCGACGCCAGCAGGCCGTCGAAGCCCGAGGCGATGGTCGCCTTCAGCTCCTCGGCGCGGACCTGGGCGCGGGCCGGCATCTCGGCGGCGCGGGACTCGAATTCGGCGACCGCGGTCTGCAACTCGCTCATGGTGGCCTGGGCGCGGGCGGAGGCGGCCTCGATGCGTTCGGCGGTCTTGCCGGCCGCCTGATCCACCAGCTCCGCCGAGCGGGCGATCAGGCCGGCCGCGTCGTCGAGCCGGGCCTGGAACGCGGCCTCGGCCCTCTGGCTGGCGTTGAAGGCCGCTTCGCTCAGCGCCTCGATCTTCTCGCGGGCGGCGTCCTGGGCGCCCTCGGCCAGATTGCCGGCGGCGGCGGCCGCTTCGCCGATGGCCGCGAGGCCCCGTTCGGCTTCGATCTGAAGGTACTCGCGCTGGCTCTGAGCGGTTTCGGCCAGGGCCAGGATGCGCGCGCGCACCGTGTCCTCCATCGCGCCGCGCTCGCGCGCGGTGGCGTCGGCGATGGCTTCGATGCTGCCCTCCGCGCCGCTTTGCAGCGCCTCGCGCTCGAAACGGGCGGTTTCGGCCAGGGCGCCCAGGGATTGCAGGGCGCCGGCGGCGAGCAGGTCGCGCTCGGCCTTGGCGGTCTCGGCCAGCTCCTGGGCCTGGTTCACGGCGGTGGTCGCCAGCTCGCCCAGCGAGGCGGCGGCCGCGGCGGCGGTCTCGTTCAGGTCGGCGACGGCGAGCTGGGCGTTGGCCAGCACCTCGGCCAGCTGGGCGCGCTGGCTCTCCACCTGGACCGCGAAGTCCTCCTGGTCCGCGCGCGCGGCGTGGACGGTCTGCACCAGGACGGCGCGCTGTTCGGTGAGGGTGACCTCCATGGAGTGGATCTGGTCGCTGATCCCGATGGTGGCGGTCTCCAGCCGGGCGGTCTGGCGGGCCAGGTCCTCGCTGGCCATGCGCGAGGCCTCGGTGGCGTCGCCGGCGGCGGTGGCGAGGTCGGCGGCGCGGGCGGCCAGGGCGGCTTCGGCCTCTCCGATCTGGGTCTGGGCGAGGTCGGAGGCCTCGGCGACCATCAGGCCCTGGCGGGCGATGGCCTCGGTGACGGCGGTGGCCTGGGAGTCCAGCGTCACGGCCAGCGTCGTCATCTCGCGACGCTCTCGGCCCAGGCTCTCGCCGAGCTCCAGCGCCGTGCGGGCGGATTCGGCGGCCGCGTCGGTGAGGGCGGCGGTCTCGGCGGCCAGGGCCTGGCGCAGACTGAGAAGCTGCCCGCGCGCCTGGTCGGCGGCGGCGGCGGCGGCTTCGATCTCCAGGCGCACGCCTTCCACAGCGTCGCCTGTCTCGGCCAGGGCGACGGCGGCCGGGCCGAGCAGGTCCTGGGCCATGGCGCGCGCGCGGGTCGCTTCGGCGGCGAGTCTCGGCCCCCTGACGGACGCAGTAGGCGGCGATCCAGAAGAAGGCGGTGGGCACGATCACGAACACCGCGAAGGCGGCGGCCTGCTCGGGCCGCAGACCGGCCACGCCGCCGGGCCACTGGTAGTAGAGGCCGTACACCGCCAACCCGCCCCATAGCAGCGAGGCGAACAGGGCCAGAAGATACAGGGCGCCGCCGAAGTCCGGCGCGACGCGGGTCAGCTTCGCGGGACGCGGGGCCAGCGGGCCGGCGGTCGGCGTCGGCTCCACCTCGCGCGCCGTGCGGGCCAGGGGGCCAAGCGGTTCGGGCGGCGCGGTTTTCACGTCAGGCAAATCCAGGTCGTTGTCGGGCGGCGCCGCGAGCATGTCCGCAGGCTCCGGCGCTGATTCCGGAGGCAGGCGCATGGAATCGCGCTTTTCGAGTTTCATTCGCCGCCGGGCCCCCTTGGGCGAGACTCCAGTTAGGCGCGCCAGTCGTCCGTTCGCGCCCCAAACGAGAAATACCGGAGATGGGCCAGTAGGCAAAGGGACCTTGGCGCGAGGGCGCTCAGGTCCGTTCGCGCCGCACCAGGATCGGGCAGGGTGCGCGGCGCGCTGCCGGCCCGGCGGCGGCAGGGTCGGAAATCGGCACGCGCTGGACGGTCTGCTCGGATTGATGCGGGTGTTGGACAGGCGTCTTCAGGGTCACGCCGAAGTGCGCGAACGCCGCGGCCGCCAGGGCGGTCACGAAGGCGGCGATTATATGGACGAGCGCTTCCACCCCAATCCCCCATCGGATCGGGCCCTCTATCCTCCCGGCCGTCCTCGCGCACAAGTAGCGACGGATAATATTTTAGTCACGAGGCGCGCGGCGCGGGCGACCCGCGGCCGGCCGGGTCAGGAGGCGTCGCCGGCCTTGGCCGCGCGCCTGGCGGCCCAGAACTCGCCCCACTCGGCCAGGAAGTCGGAGCTTGACCAGACCTTGCTGCGGCCCACGCCGTCGATGATCTTGATGTCGAAATCCCGGCAGGCGGCTTCCTCGGCGGCCGGCAGGGACTGGCCCGCCACCCGGTCGCCCCCCTTGGTGAAGATGTTCGGCCGCACGGCGCGCAGGGCCTGGGCGACGGTGGGATCGTCCTTCACCTCGAACTTCACGACGTAGTCCACGCCGCGGATGGCCGAGACGATGGCCGCGCGGGTGTCCACGTCCTGGAAGGCCTTGCCCTTCTTGGCGATCAGGAAGTCGTCGCCGTTGACGATCACCACCAGGGTGTCGCCGTAGGCCTTGGACTCCACGATACAGGTCACGTGGCCCGGATGGATGGGGTCGAATCCGCCGGAGGTCGCCACCACCACGCCCATGTCGGCCTTGGGATCGGCGCGCAGCGCGGCGAACGCCTCGAGCGTGAGGATCGGCGCATAGTTCTCGGGCGTGTGGCTCATGCGGTCCTCGGCGGGCGCGGATTGCGGCGCGGCGCGCCGTTCGACGGCGCCCGATAGCATCGACCGAGGGCGTGGAGTTAATTCCCGCGCGTTTTAGGCGACCGCTGCATCTCCCCGCGCGTCGGGGCTCCGGACGGTCGCCGAGGCTGCCGCGGCGCCGGCCAGGGCCTTCTCGATCGCGGGCAACAGCGCGGCGGCGGTGATCGGCTTGGACAGGTGCGCGTCCGCGCCCGCGGCCTCGGAGGCGAGCACGTGCTCGGGCAGGGCGTTACCCGTCAGGGCGATGATCGGTGTACGGGGCGCGTCCCGCTCCGCCTCGATCTTGCGGATCGCGCCGATGGCGGTCAGGCCGTCCATCACAGGCATCTGCATGTCCATCAGCACGATGTCGAAGCGCTCGTGGGCGAAGGCGTCCACCGCCTGGGCGCCGTTCTCCACCGTGGTCAGGTCCGTGCCCGCGCCCTGGAGCAGCAGCTCGACGACCTTGCGGTTGGTGGGGTGGTCCTCGGCGATCAGCACGCGGACCGGGCGCGAGGCGCGCTTGGGGGCGGCTGGCGCGGCCGGGGCGTCAGAGCCCGTAAGCTCGGCCGTGGCCGGCGGCAGGGGCAGCTCTACGGTGAAGGTCGCGCCCGAGCCCTTGATCCCATGGGCGTCGAGGGTTCCCCCCATCAGCGTGGTCAATTCGCTGACGATCGCCAGCCCAAGCCCCGAACCCCCGAAGCGCCGGGTGATCGAGCCGTCCGCCTGCTCGAACCGTTGGAACAGCCGCGCCTTGTGCTCCTGGTCGAAGCCGACGCCGGTGTCGCTGACCTCGAAGCGGAAGACCTGCTCGGCGCGGGTCGTCAGGGGCCAGACCCTCAGGGCGACATCGCCGTCGTCGGTGAACTTCACCGCATTGCTGAGAAGGTTCAGCAGCACCTGCTTGAGGCGATCCGGGTCGCCCATGACCATGGTCTCAACGGAGGGGTCCGCGACCAGCCGAAAGCGCACGCCCTTGTCGCGGGCGCGCAGGGACGCCAGGCCGGACACCTGCCGGACCACCTCGCCGAGCCGGAAGGCCTCGTGCCGGATCTCCAGCCGGCCGGACTCGACGCGGGCGAGGTCCAGCACGTCGTTGAGCAACCGCTCCAGGCTCTGGCCCGACGCACGTATGATCTCGACGATCTCGCGCTGGCCGGCCGACAGCTCGCCGCGCGCCAGAGCGTCGGTAAGGCCGATCACCCCGTTCAGGGGCGTGCGGATCTCGTGGCTCATGTTGGCGAGGAATGCGCTCTTGGAGCGGTTGGCGCTCAGGGCGGCGTCGCGCGCCTCGGACAGCACCTCGGCCTGGTGTTTCAGGTCGGTGATGTCCACGCAGACCATGATCACCCCGCCGTCCGCCGTCTTGCGCTCCTCGATCCGCAGCCAACGGCCGTCGTTGAGCTGGTGCTCGTGGATGGAGTGGTCGGAGGTGTGCAGCGCCATGCGCTCGGCGAGGTAGCCCTGTTTCGTCGCCCACCGCCGAGGCGACGCCGCCCTGGGTCAAGGCGGCCTCGACGACCTCGCGGAAGGTCATGCCCGCCGTGGCCGGCATGGCCGACAGCCGGCTCAGTTCGGCGTAGCGCTTGTTCCAGAAGGTGAGGCGGTCGTGGGCGTCGCAATAGGCCATGGCCTCTGGCATGGCGTCGATGATCTCGCGCAGGCGCGCGCGGTCCATGGAGCGGGAGTTGGTGTCGGTTGTGTCCGTCACGGCGAATCCGGCGGCGATGGCCATGCCGGCCACCAGGGTCACCATCACGGCCAGCAGGTCGGGCGAGATCAGCCGGCCAGGCGGCGGCGCCGTGGGTTCCGGAATCACGCTCAGGCCCGCCATGGCCGCGGCGTGCACCACCGCGATCCCGGCGAACAACAGGATGGCGGCGAGGCCCTGGCGTTCCCAGGTCCTGAAGTCGCCTCCGACGGCGATCCCCGCGGCGGCCAACGCCACGCAGGCGGGCGTGGCCATGAGCAGGAAGATCGGGTTCCAGATCAGCTGGCCCTGGGTGGCGTAGGCCCCGACGCCCGCCGCGAAGGCCGCCGTCACGCCGATGCCCAACAGGCCGCCGCTCAGGGCTGGCCGCCACGGCTTGGGCTCAGAGGCCGCCGCCCACAGTCCCGCGGTCATGCCCGCCAAGCGCGGTCATGAAGGCGAAGGAGGTGCGAACCGGGTCGTAGCCGCTCTGCAGCTCGGGATGGTAGGCGGTCATGGCCACGAAATGGCCGGCCCACACCGTCGCCGC
Organism: uncultured Alphaproteobacteria bacterium; assembly: GCA_963761065.1. Lineage (GTDB taxonomy): Bacteria > Pseudomonadota > Alphaproteobacteria > Caulobacterales > Caulobacteraceae > JANWHQ01. The sequence continues at coordinate 363,832 of CAVXFP010000001.1, forward strand.
CGCCGCGATGGAGCTGAGCGCCACCCAGGCCGCCTGGTCGGTCTCCGTGGCCATCGCGCGGGCGAAAAGGCGCAGAGTCATCAATAGGCCGACAAAGCCGACCAGGCCGCCGATCAGGAGCAGCCTGACGTCCTGTCCGGCGCTGAGGCCGGTCCATGCGTCCTGCATCAGGCTTCCCCAATACCCAGAGTGAAGCCCGCGAGACTAAAGCTCGAACATTGAAGATCGGTGTGGAGTTAGGATTGAAAAAGTATGACCAGAAGGGGCTGCATTCGCGCGAGTGCTTATCGGCGACATCCCTAAAGCGTATGTGTTTCGCCCTGCAGCGGGACAGTGCTTTCCCAGTTCAGCGTCCGGCCGATGCGCACGCGCAGGGCCTCCGACGCGCTGGGCTCCCCGTGGACGATGAAGGTCATCTTCGGCGGACTACGGAAGCCAGACAGCCACCGGATGATCTCCTCCGCGTCGGCGTGGGCGGAGAGCATGGGCAGATCGGCGATCTCCGCGCGGACGGGAATCCACTGGCCGAAGATCTTCACCTCGCGCGCGCCTTCCAGCATGGCGCGGCCGCGGGTGCCGGCCGCCTGGAAACCGGAGAACAGGATCATGTTGCGCGCGTCGGGCGCATAGGCGCGCAGGTGGTGCAGCACGCGCCCGCCGGTGGCCATGCCGCTGGCGGAGATGATCACCTTGGGCATGGGGCTGGCGGTGATCGCCTTGGACGCCTCCACGTCGCGGACGTACTCGGCCGTTGCGCACACCTCGCGGCAGACGTCCGGCGACAGCCGCAGGTCCTCCAGGTGCTTGCCCATCAGCTCGCTGGCCTCGATGGACATGGGGCTGTCCAGATAGACCGGCACGAGGCCCAGCCGGCCCGCCTGCTTCAGCTTCCACAGGTGATAGAGCAGGTGCTGCGCGCGTCCGACCGCGAAGGCGGGGATGACCACCGTGCCGCCGCGCGCCACGGTGCGCTCGACCACCCGGCCCAGCACCTCTGTGGCGTTGCGTCGTCCGTGCAGGCGGTCGCCATAGGTAGATTCCACCACGACGTAATCGGCCTCCGCGATCGGTTCCGGATCGACCATCACCGGGTCGTTGTAGCGGCCGAGGTCGCCGGAAAAGACGATCGTCTTTCCCTTCCAGGCGACCTCGATGGTGGAGGCGCCCAGGATGTGGCCGGCCCAGCGGAAGGTCGCCGTCGCGCCGCCGGGCAGGTCGATCGGCTTGTGCAGGTCCACCGGCTCGAACTGCTTCAGGGCCCGTTCGGCGTCGCGGATCGTGTAGAGCGGCAGGGCGGGGTGGTGCTTGGAGAAGCCCTTGCGGTTGGCGTACTCGGCGTCCTTCTCCTGCAGGTGGCCGGAGTCCCTCAGGATCAGGCGCGCCACGTCCATGGTCCCGTCGGTGCAGAAGATCGGGCCGCGAAAGCCCTCGCGCACCAGCCGGGGCAGATAGCCGCTGTGGTCCAGGTGCGCGTGGGTGAGCAGCACCGCGTCGATGCTCGCCGGATCGATCGGCAGCGGCTTCCAGTTCAATAGGCGAAGGGACTTCAGGCCCTGGAACAGGCCGCAGTCCACCAGCAACCGATGCTGGCCCGCCTCCAACAGATGCTTGGAGCCGGTCACCGTGCCGGCGCCGCCCAGGGACGTCAGGGTCAACATGCAAAGCCTCGTGGTCCGAACGGGCGGAGCGGCGTCAGCCCCGCCTGGCGGGAGCCTGTATGACTCCTCGCGCCGCCAAGGTCACGGGCGCCTCGGCGGGGGGCGCCGTCCCGGTCAGATCACCCGAGCTTGCCTTGCCGCAGTCGACCTTCGCCGGGGAGAAGCTTCGCCATCTCTTCGATGATCATGTCTTCCAATTGTCGCCGCTTGGCCGGATCCCGCTCCTCTTTAAGCAGGTTCGAAAAATGTTCGACGTTCTGTCGAGAGATGAAATATTGCATCGCAATACTTTCGCGCATCGTTCCGCCCCATCGAAAGTAGACACGAGCCGCCGACGCGCGTGCAGGCGCGTCATTTGTGACCGACATAACATTCGCGAGAGACGAGATTTGTGGGGAGAGTCGGAATATACCTAGACGGACGCGAGAAACGGGCGTCGTTAATGCTGACGTTCGACTTGGCGCCCGACGGCGCGCAACCGCCCCTATCCGAAAGGCTGCGAACTGGCGCAACCGCAAAGGATCGTGGTCGGAATCCACCACTTAAAGGCGGCGGGTGATGCGCTGACACTCAAAGCTTGCATGGGCATAGGCTGCCGCGCCAAACTTGCGCTCGGAGCTTCAGGTGGGGGAACACCACGGTGACGCGCGGTCCTGTCCGACGCCGTCCGCCTCTGCGTGCACGACGCGGCGTATCTGAGCAGCCTTCCGGTCCGGGCGACGGCATCGGATTTCCTGTGGTCGCGATCGGCGCGTCGGCCGGCGGGCTCGACGCGTCCCGCACGCTGCTGAGGGGGCTTCCCGCCAAGAGCGGCATGGCTTTCGTGCTCGTCCAGCACCTCGATCCCACCCATGGCAGCATGATGGTCGACCTGCTCTCCCGCCACGTGGAGATGACCATCGTCGAGGCGGTCGACGGCGCGCGGATTGAGCCCGACCATGTCTACGTCATACCGCCCGGTCGCTATATCGCGGTGCGCGACGGCCTGATTCGTCTCTCGCGCGGGCCCGGCGGCCCGACCGTGCGGATGCCGTTCGACGTCCTCCTGCAATCGATGGCCGAGGAGCTTGGCGAACGCGCGGTCTGCATCATTCTCTCGGGCACCGCCACGGATGGCAGCATCGGAGCGAAGGCCATCAAGGCCGCGGGCGGCCTGGTGATCGCCCAGGACCCGGACGAGGCGGAATATGACGGGATGCCGCGCAGCGCCATCGCGGCCGGCGCTGTCGACCTCGTGCTTCCGCTGGCGAGGATTCCGGAGGCCCTCGCGAAGTATGGGGGGCACCGATATCTCCGGTCCTCGAATGAGCGAGTCGGCCGGCGTGATCGGCGATTCCTACACCCAGATCATCGACCTGCTGCGCAAGCGGACCGCGCATGACTTCGCGCTCTACAAGGAAGGCACGTTGAGGCGCCGGATCGAGCGGCGCATGGCCTTGAACGGCATTGAAGAGGGCGCGCGCTATCTCGAACTTCTGACCCGGGACTCGGCCGAACTCCAGCGCTCGGGCGACGATCTGCTCATCAACGTCACGCGTTTCTTCCGCGACAAGAAGGCCTTCGACCTGCTGGAGGAGAGGGTCATTCCCGAACTGGTGCGTACGCATCCGTCGGACCAGCCGATCCGGGTCTGGGTTCCAGGCTGCAGCACCGGCGAGGAAGCCTATTCCATCGCCATGGTCCTGCTCGAGCAGATCGCGGAATCGCGGCGGCACCTCAAGGTTCAGATCTTCGCCACGGACCTGGACGCCGACGCCGTCGCCTTCGCACGCGAAGGCCTCTTTGCGCCGTCGATCGAGGCCGACGTGTCGCCGGAGCGGCTGGAACGGTTCTTCCGCAAGGACGACGCGCGGTATCGCGCCTCGATCGAACTTCGGGCGCCGATCGTGTTCTCGGTTCATGACCTGGTGGCGGACGCGCCGTTCTCGCGGCTGGACCTCGTCACCTGCCGCAACCTGCTCATCTACCTGCGGCCCGAGGTTCAGCAGAAGGTCATTTCCCTGTTCCATTTCGCGCTGCGCGAGGGGGGCGTTCTGTTTCTCGGCGGGTCGGAGACGGTGGGCAGCCACGCCGATCGTTTCGAGCCGATCTCCAAGACGCAGCGGATCTACCGGCATATCGGCCGCAGCCGCCCGGGCGATGTCGAGTTGCCGCTGGGGCGCGGCGAGGTCGCGCGATCCTTGTGGCTCAGGCCTTCGCGAGCGGCGGCGAAGCCGGCCGTGAGCCTGGGCGATCTCGCCCAGCGTCTGCTGCTGGATAGCTATGCGCCGGCGTCGGTCCTCGTCGGCCGGAGGCATCAGGGGCTCTACTATTCCGGCCCGATCGATCTGTATCTGAAGATGCCGTCGGGGGAGGCCAGCCTGGACGTGCTGGCGTCGGCGCGCGAGGGGCTGCGTCCGGCGATCCGGGTGGCGATCGAACAGGCGGCCCAGGCGCGCGAACGGCGCATCGTCGCCGGACGGGTGAAGCGCAATGGCGGGTCCGTCGCGGTGAGCGTCAGCGCCTTGCCGGTGACCAACGCCGGCGAGGAGCTGGTGCTGCTCAGCTTCGCCGACACGCCCAAGGCGGCCCGCAAGACCGGCGAAAGCGGAAGCAGAGCCGCCGGAGGACGCGTCGCGGGTCGCTCCACCTCGAGGAAGAGCTGGACGCCACGCGCCGGGATCTGGAGAACGCCATCCGCGACCGGGAGATCGCCGAGGAAGAGATCAGGGCGATCAACGAAGAGGCCATGTCGGTCAACGAGGAGTTCCAGACCACCAACGAGGAGCTGGAGACCTCCCAGGAGGAGCTGCAGTCGCTCAACGAGGAGCTCACCGCCCTCAACAACCAGCTTCAGGAGACCGTCGAGCAGCACAGATCGACCGCCGACGACCTGCAGAACATCCTGAACAGCTCGGACCTGGCGACGATATTCCTCGACGACAAGCTCAACATCCGCTTCTTCACGCCGGCGGCGAAGGCGCTGTTCAGCGTGATCCCCACCGACGTCGGCAGGCCGCTTTCCGACCTGTCGCGCCACTTCGCCAACCCAAGCCTGCTCAGCGACGCACGGGCGGTGCTCGCGAACCTCGTGCCGGTCACGCGCGAGGTGGAGGGCGAGAATTCAGTCTGGTACAATTGCCGGACGCTGCCCTATCGGACCAAGGACAACCGGATCGAAGGGGTGGTGATCACCTTCGCGGACATCACCGCGCGCAAACGCAGCGAGGCCGTGGCGGTCGCGGCCAGGATGCAGGCCCAGAACGCCAACTCGGGCAAGTCCAGATTCCTCGCCGCCGCCAGCCACGATCTGCGCCAGCCGCTGCAGACGCTCAGCCTGCTGCAAGGGCTGTTGGCGAAGAGGCTCAAGGACGAAGGACGCCCTGGAGCTGATCGCCCGCGGCGACGCGGTGCTGGCGGGCATGTCCGGCATGCTGAACACGCTGCTCGACATCAACCAGCTCGAGGCGGGCGTGGTTGTTCCCGATGTCGTTGATTTCCCGATCAACGACCTGCTCGAGGCGCTCAAGATTGAGTTCGCCGTTCCCACGAAGGCCAAGGGGCTCTCCTGGCGGGTGCTTCCCTGCCAGCTGATGGTCCGCAGCGATCCACGGCTGCTGGGTCAGATGATCCGTAACCTCGTGTCCAACGCCGTGAAGTACACGCCTGAAGGCGGTCTCGTGCTCGGCTGCCGGCGGCGCGGGGACAAGCTGCGCGTCGAGGTCTGGGACACCGGCCTCGGGATTCCCTCAGAACAGCTTCGCGCGATTTTCGAGGAGTTTCACCAGGTCGACAATCCGGGCCGCGAACTGGGCCGAGGCCTTGGTCTGGGCCTGGCGATCGTGCAGCGGTTGGCGGACCTGCTTGGGGTCTCGGTGGACGTTCGGTCCAGCGAGGGCGACGGTTCGGCGTTCTGCATCGAAGTCCCGCTTTCGCGGCCCGGGGCTCGCCCCGCGCCGCCGGTCGCCGAACCTGACGCCGACGCTTCGGCGTTCCCGAGCGGATCGATCCTGATCGTGGAAGACGACCCGTCCCTGCGCGAGTTCTCTGGACCTCTTCTTGCGCGCGGACGGCCACAGCGTCGCCGTTGCGGCCGACGGCGACGAGGCGATCCGGTTGGTCGAGCACGACGGCCTGCGCCCTGACATCGTCATCGCCGACTACAATCTGCCGAGAGAGCAGACGGGGCTGCACGTCCTGGCGCGCCTGTGCGAGATGCTGGGCCATGGCCTGCCGGCGCTGGTCCTGACCGGCGACATCTCCACACAAACCCTGCGGACCATCGCGGAGCAGGGCTACGAGCAGCGCACCAAGCCGGTCGCGGCCGTGGATATGAAGCGCATCATCACGCGCCTGTTGTCGGAACGCGAGCCGCCGACGGCGCAGTCGCAGGCACAGTCGCCAGCGCCGACGCCAGCGCCAGCACCGCCGCCGGCCGCTGGGGCCGCCGAAGGTCTCGCCATCTTTCTTGTCGATGACGACGACGAGGTGCGCGAAGCGATGCGCGACCTCTTGAGAGCGAACGGCCGTCTGGTCGAGGACTACGCCAGCGCCGCGGACTTTCTCGACGCCTGGCGCCCCGACCGGGAGGGGATCCTGCTGGTCGACGCCGTGATGCCCGGCATGGACGGCTTCCGTCTGTTGGAGCGCCTGGCGTCCGGGGGCCATCCGCCGCCGGCCATCGTGATCACCGGCCATGGCGACGTAGCCATCGCGGTTCGCGCCCTGCGCGCGGGGGCGTCGGACTTCATCGAAAAGCCCATCAGCGGTCCGGAACTGCTCGCCAGCATCGATCGAACCGCGGAGCAGTTGCGCCGGTCGGCGCCCACGTCTCCGTCCCGCGCGGAGGCGATGACGCGTCTTTCCAAGCTCACCACGCGCCAGCGCCTGGTGCTGGAGATGATCCTGGCCGGGGCGCCCAACAAGAACATCGCAGCCGACCTGGGCATCAGTCAGCGCACGGTGGAGGCCCACCGCGCCGCCGTCATGCGCAAGACGGGCTGCAAGTCGCTGTCAGAGCTGGTCCGGGTGGCCCTGGCGGGAGCCTGACGCGGCGTCGTGTCCGTTGGACAGCGGGGGCGATTCGCCTCGAAGGCTGCCGTCGCCGGCCCCGTTCGCGCGCCCTGCGGCGACGGCGCGTATCGCCGGCCTGGGGCTCCGGGAGGGCGACGCCTCGTTGGCGGCTTCGAGCCAGCGTTCGGCGTTCAGGCGCAGAGCCGCGGCCCGGGCCACGCCGAGCGCGGCCTGGAGTTCGCCCTGGGTCAAGGGGTCGGTCGTCGGCTTCGGTTCGCCGCCGTTCACCAGAACGCTCGGTTCATAAGGTTCCAACTCGCCTGACGCTTCGAGCCGCAGCTCGGCGCGCAGACGCATGGCGGCGGCCAGCGCCACGCCAAGGGCGGCGAGCAGTTCGTCCTGGGTGGAGCTGTCGGTATCCGGAATCTGGGCCGCGGCGCGGGACGCACTGGCGAGGATCGACGGCAGATGCTCCGCGTAGCTCTCAAGTTCACGGTCGTTCATGGACATTCGCCTTCCCGATCAATGTCAGGGCCGCCGCTGAGCCGGCGCGGGCTGACGGCCCGCGCGACCGCCAGCGGGCGTTCGGAATCACCCATCCCGATCTAAGACGACGAGGCCTCTCGCGTTGAGCCCCGGAAAATACCTATGGCCTGGCCGTCCAGGCGCACGGAGCCAATGGTCCGTCAGGGCGTCTTTCGCGCTGAGGAGAAACGGGGGGATTTGGCTCCCCGGGCAGGACTCGAACCTGCGACAAGTCGGTTAACAGCCGACTGCTCTACCAACTGAGCTACCGGGGATTGGCTTCGCCAGAGCGGCGCCTATACGCCGAGGCCGGCCGGGGTGCAAGAATTTGGCGCGTCGCCCGCGCCGATCGTCGCGCGCAAAAAAAGCCCGGCGCGAGGCCGGGCTGAATTGAGTTGGTGATGGTGGGGTGTCTTCGGAGAAGACTCCGTTAACCTGAGCCCACTTGGTAAAGAACATCTTAACGATGGGGTCGGCGCGGCAGGAGTTGGGAAGGATTCTAATGGCGACATTTGTACTCGTGCACGGCGCCTGGCACGGCGGCTGGTGCTGGCGGCGCGTGGCGGACCGGCTGAGGGCGAGCGGGCACAGAGTGTTCGCGCCCACGCTCACGGGCCTGGCGGACCGCTCGCACGTGAACAGTCCGAAAATCGACCTGGACACCCACGTGCAGGACGTCCTTGGGCTGCTGAAGTGGGAGGACCTGAGCGACGTGGTGCTGGTGGGCCACTCCTACGCCGGCATGATCATTTCGGCTGTGGCGGAGAAGGCCGCGCCCGGCGCCATCGGCTCCATCGTGTTCCTGGACGCCTTTCTGCCGGAGGACCGCAAGGCGCTGTTCGACTACACCAAGGGCGCCGAGGACGAGCCGGACCCGCGGGCGGAGCAGGGCGAGGCCTCGGGCTTCGTTCCGCCCATTCCGGCGGCGGCGTTCGGCGTCAATCCGGCCGACAGCGCCTGGGTGGACGCCCAGTGCACCCCCCAGTCCGTGCGCTGCTTCACCCAGCGGGTGCGCCTGACCGGCGCGCGCGAGCGGATCGGCAAGAAGACCTACATCCTGGCTGTCGGATATCCCGGCCTCGCCTTCGGCGCCTTCGCCGAGCGGACCAAGGCCGACCCGGACTGGCGCTATTACGAGATCGACTGCGGCCACGACGTCATGCTCGACGCGCCCGAACGGTTGACGCAGATCCTGGAAGAGGTCGGCCTAAGTCGCCAGGGCCTACTGGATGATGCGCGGTCCCGGCGGGTCGGCGGTCCACAGCCAGGTTTTCGGCGCCGTGAGTTGGGTCTCCGTCGTCGTCCGGCTCGACGGCGGGGATGTCGGGCTGCACCGACAGGTGGGTGCGGTCCGAGGCCATCCTCAGCAGGAAGGGGTGATCCTCCCCGGCGAACCGAACCACGATCTCCATTCGGTAAATCCCGCGCCCGTGCAGCGCGACCTGATCGGAGATCACCCCGCCGCCGAACTCCGTGCCCGGATCGACCGTCGTGGTCTGAAGAACGGTCTTGTAGTTCCTCAGGATCGCCTCCCAGAGCCTCCGCTCGACGATCCGGCGATTGTACTGCAACACCCTGACGCCCCAACCGGCGGCGGTGCGCGCCAAGGCGGGGTTATTGACCGCGATATAGGCGACCGCCGCCTCCGCCAGGCCCGTCGCGACCCACGCCGCCACCAGCTCGCGCCGGGCCTCCTGCTTCGCCTCCATCCGCAGGTAGTCGTAGTCCTGCGCCGGTATGGCGGGGCCGCTGTCGAGCCGGATGGAGATGTCTTCGGAGCCGAAGTTCACGGGCGCGTCGCCGCGATTGTAGGCCGACACCCAGAGCTTCAATTTCCGATCGGCGTTGTATCTCGGCGGAATGAGCATGACGGTTCCCAGCCGACCTTCGGAAACCATCGCGGCCCGTCCCCGGTCGAATTCGGACCGATACGGCCGCGTTATCGGCCGGGACCATCTTGTATTCTGTGTTTGTCGCGCATCCGGCGAGCGCCGCCGATGCCAATAAAATAGCGCCCAGCCCCCGCATGGCTTCGCCGTCCCCCGCCCCGAGTTTCTACTCAAGCGGGCATATTTGCTGTCGGCTACTAACGAATCCTTTTCGGCGCGAGTTTTCGGGCTTGATCCTGATCAAGGAGCTCCGGCGACTTATCGACTATAAGTATAATTTGCGGCTCTTAATCGCATAGGTGAACGCGGTGACTGGGTCGCAGGCCGCCAACGGGCGGCCACGGTCGCCTTGGGCGGCCCGAAAGGAACGTCGCATGTCTATCATCGCATGGCTGATCCTGGGCCTCGTCTCAGGCTTCATCGCCAGCAAGATCGTCAACAAGACCGGTGAGGGACTGGTTCTGGACCTGGTGCTCGGGATTGTCGGCGCCGTCATCGGCGGACTTGTCTACACCCACTTTTTCACCGTCGCGGGGGTCAACGGCTTCAACCTTGGCAGCATGTTCGTGGCCGTCGTGGGCGCGGTGCTGCTGCTGCTGGTGTTTCGCCAGGTCGTCATTGGCCGGCGGCGCGCCTGAATACGGGCGCGCTTGCGGTCAGGGCGCTTGTGGTCAGGGCGCTGGCGGGCCGGGGCGTCGGTGAGCGCGCGGCCGGCGTCGGGACGCTGAATCTGGAAGATTTGGAGGCCTGGCCCGGAATCGAACCGGGGTGCACGGATTTGCAGTCCGCTGCGTAACCACTCCGCCACCAGGCCGTAGGGCGTCTTATGGGGGCGGATGGCTAACAGAAGCTCTATGGCGCGGCAATCGGCGTCCGCGCGCGGCGCCCAGATAGCGCGAGATTGCGCCGGGGGGAGCGGCGGCCCTATAAGCGCCACGCCGCGCGACTCCTCCGCCCGGCGCCAGCGAGTTCGCCGATGAGCTTCGATTTCGCAGCGGCCCGCGCCGCCATGGTCGAGAGCCAGGTCCGCGTCAGCGACGTGACCGATGTGGCCGTCCAGGACGCCATGCGCGCGGTTCCCCGTGAGACCCTGTGTTCCGCCGACTGGCGCACGCTCGCCTACGCCGACGTGGATATCCCGCTGAAGGGCGGACTGCATCTGATGCGCCCGCGCGAGGTCGCCAAGCTGCTGCAGGCCCTGCATCCGCGTCCTGGCGAGCGGGCCCTGGCGATCGCGGCCCCCTATGCCGCGTCCGTGTTGCAGGCCATGGGCCTGCAGGTGGACCGGCTGGACAAGGGCGACCTGAAGAAGCCCAAAAGCGGCGGTTATGACGTGATCGTCTGCGAGGGCGCCGTGCCGGCCGCGCCGGCGGGCTGGCTCGCGGCATTGGCCGAGGGTGGTCGCCTGGCGGTGGTGGAGCGCACCGGCCCCATGGGTCAGGCGAAGCTGTATGTGAAGGCCGGCGATGGCGTCGGCGTGCGCGAGGTGTTCGACGCGGCCCCGCCGGTGCTGCCGGGCTTCGAGCCCGCGCCGCAGTTCGCCTTCTGATTGGGATCGTAGATTAGGTCGCCGTCCATTTGGCGGCTTTCCCTTGGCGTGCGGCGTGACAAAAGCTTAACTGGTCATGCGCGCTTCGTGCGCCATACACGGGTCACGATCTCCGCCCACACGAAGGCGGAAGACGAGGGGTTCAGAGCGACATGCCGAGGAGTCTCGCCGCCGGCCTCAGGATCGCCGCCGCCGTGTCCGTGATGGCGGTCGCGGCCGGCGCGGCCCATGCCGAAGTTGCTGGCCGACGCCGTCGCGCTCGCCTACCAGACCAATCCCACGTTGCAGGCCCAGCGCGCGCAGCTGCGCATCACCGACGAGGGCTATGTGCAGGCCCGGGCCGGCTATCGCCCCACGGCCAACGCCACCGCCAGCGCCGGATGGCAGTGGACGCACCTGGGCTCGGGCAAGTGCTCGGTGTTCGACTGCCGGACCGAGACCAACTCCTTCGGGGCCAACCTCACGGTGAGCCAGCCGCTGTTCACCAGCGGGCGGGCCTCCGCGCGGGTGAGCGGGGCCAAGGCCGACGTGCTGGCCGGCCGCGAGGATCTGCGCCAGACCGAGAACCAGGTGATGCTGCAGGTCGTCCAGGCCTATGTGGACGTGCGCCGCGACGAGCAGAGCCTGCAGATCCGCCGCGACAACGTCGCCGTGCTCCAGCGTCAGGTCGATGAGTTCCGCGCCCGCTTCGAGGTGGGGGAGATCACCCGCACCGACGTCGCCCAGTCCGAGGCCCAGCTGGCCCAGGCCCAGTCCCTGCGCGCCGCCGCCCAGGCCCAGCTCGGCGTCAGCCGCGCCAACTACGCCGCCATCATCGGTCAGAACCCCGGGACCCTGGATCCGGAGCCCGCGTTCAAGGTGTTCCCGACCACCATCGAGCAGGCCTTCGACACGGCGTTGCAGAACAATCCCGCCATCCGCGCCGCCGACTATGGCGAGCAGTCCGCCAACGCCGCCCTGGCCGAGGCTCGCGCTCAGCGCCTGCCCAACGTCTCGCTGCAGGGCCAGATGGGCTACAATCAGCCCCTGCACCCGTGGGACACCACCATCAGCACCCACAGCTATTCGGCGGGAATCTCGGTGTCTCAGCCGCTGTTCGCCGGCGGGGCCCTGGCCTCCCAGGAGCGCCAGGCGGTGGAGCGGCGCAACATCTACCGCATCCAGTACGAACAGGCGCGCCGTGCGGCCACGCAGAATATCTCCCAGGCATGGGACCGGCTTCTGGCCGCGCGCTCGTCGATCGTGGCGGGCCAGGAGCAGGTGCGCGCCGCACGCGTGGCCTTCGACGGCGCCCGCGCCGAGCAGCAGGTCGGCCTGCGCACCACCCTGGAAGTGCTCACCGCACAGCAGGTGCTGCGCGACGCGGAGCTGTCGCTGGTGAACGCGCGCCACGACGAATACGTGGCCTCCGCCGCGGTGCTGGGCGTCATGGGCCTGCTCGAAGCGCGCACGCTCGCGCCGGACGTGACGGTGGAGCCGGGCGGCCACAGCTTCGCCGAACTGCGCCGCGCGCCGGGCTACGTTCCGGGGATCGAGGACGTGGTGGGCGCGGTGGATTCGGTCGTCGCGCCGCATATCGAGCGGGCGCCGGCGCCCGTGGACGCTCCGATCTCCACCGGCCACTGAGTCGCCTTTCAGGCGTAAATTGCAGGACGCGGCGCCTCGGCATAGGCTAAGGCCTGTTCTTTCCAATTCTGCCGACGGGGCCCGCGATGTCCGAATCGAACCAGGAACCGACCATGGAGGAAATCCTTGCCTCCATCCGGCGGATCATCTCCGAGGACGACGCCGCGCCGGCCGCCGAGGGCGCGGAGGAGGGCGAGGGGCCTGCCGCGGAGGCGCCCGCCGCGGAAGAGCCGGTGGTGCTGGCGCCCCAGCCCCTGGATTCTGAGCCCACAGCGGAGCCTGAGCCGGTGGAAGCCACGGCCCTGGAGTCCGACGAGGAAGTGCTGGAATTGACCGAAAAGGTGGTGGAGCCTGTGTCGCCCGCGCCGGACGTGGAAACCCTCGGGGATCTCGACGTCTACGCCCCCCCCGAGCCGGAGCCCGAAGCGCCGGCCCCAGCCTGGAAGCCGACCGAGGAGGAGCCGCTGGTCGCCCAAGGCACGGCCCAGACCGCCGCCTCGGCCTTCGGATCGCTGGCCCAGCGCATCGCCATGCCCGCCGGCGGCCGCACCCTGGAGGACGTGACGCGCGAGTTGCTGCGTCCGCTGCTCAAGGCGTGGCTGGACGAGCACCTGCCCGGCATCGTCCAGGCCAAGGTCGAAGAAGAAGTCGAACGCATCGCCCGCGGCCGAGTACGTTAGTCAGTCCCTCTCCTTCAGGGAGGGGGAGCGCCGGGCCGATAATCGTGCGTCCTTCGAGACGCCCACCCTTGCGGAGGGCTCCTCAGGATGACGAGGCCCCGGACCGCCAACAATGTCCGTCATGGTGAGGAGCGGCGCGCGCGCCGCGTCTCGAACCACGCGGGGCTTCCACGCAACGCCCTGCTGTGGGAGAGGGGCTAATGCTCGACAAGACCTTCGATCCCAAGTCCGTTGAACCGCGCCTCTATGCCCGCTGGGAGGCGTCCGGCGCCTTCGCGCCCACGGATGATCCGGCGGCCGAACCGTTCTGCATCGTCATCCCGCCGCCCAACGTCACCGGCTCGCTGCACGTCGGCCACGCGCTGAACAACACGCTTCAGGACGTGCTGACCCGGTTTGAGCGCATGCGCGGGAAAGCCGCGCTTTGGCTGCCGGGCACGGACCACGCCGGCATCGCCACCCAGATGGTGGTGGAGCGCCAGCTCGCCGCCGCCGGAAACATCGGCCGGCGCGACATGGGCCGCGAGGCCTTCGTGCAGAAGGTCTGGGAGTGGAAGGCCGAGTCCGGCGGCACGATCATCAACCAGCTCAAGCGCCTGGGCGCGTCCTGCGACTGGAGCCGCGAGCGCTTCACCCTGGACGAGGGCCTGTCCGTCGCCGTGCGCAAGGTGTTCGTCACCCTGCACCGCGAGGGCCTGATCTATCGCGACAAGCGGCTGGTGAACTGGCACCCGGAGCTGCAGACGGCGATCTCGGACCTTGAGGTCGAGAACGTCGAGGTCAACGGCCACATGTGGCGCTTCCGCTATCCCCTGGCGGACGGCGTGACCTACGAACATCCCGTCGCCTTCGATGACGACGGCAAGGCCACCGAATGGGAGACGCGGGACTACATCGTGGTCGCCACCACCCGCCCGGAGACCATGCTGGGCGACACGGCCGTTGCGGTGAACACCGCCGACGAGCGCTACAAGGACCTGATCGGCAAGCAGGTGATTCTGCCGCTGGCCGACCGCCCGATCCCCATCGTCGGCGACGACCACGCCGACCCGGACAAGGGCACCGGCGCGGTGAAGATCACCCCGGCCCACGACTTCAACGACTTCCAGGTGGGCAAGCGCCACGACCTGCCGGCGATCAACGTCTTCACCCCCGACGCGCGGATCAACGACGAGGCGCCGGAGGCCTATCGCGGCCTGGACCGCTTCGAGGCCCGCAAGCGCGTGGTGGCGGACCTGGAGGCGCTCGGCCTGCTCGACGGGGTGGAAAACCACAAGCTGATGCTGCCCTACGACGAGAAGTCCAAGGCCGTGGTCATCGAGCCCTATCTCACCGACCAGTGGTACGTGGACGCGGCCGTGCTGGCCGAACCCGCCATCGCGGCGGTGGAGGAGGGGCGCACCACCCTGCAGCCCAAGAACTGGGAGAAGACCTACTTCGAGTGGATGCGGAACATCGAGCCCTGGTGCATCAGCCGCCAGCTCTGGTGGGGCCACCGGATCCCGGTGTGGTACGGGCCGGACGGCCATCCGTTCGTCGAGGAGACCGAGGACGAGGCCAAGGCCGCCGCCTACCTTCACTACGGCCGCCACGAGCCCCTGCGCCAGGACGAGGACGTGCTGGACACCTGGTTCTCCTCGGCCCTGTGGCCGTTCTCCACCATGGGCTGGCCGAAAGACGACGGCGACCTGCGGCGCTTCTACCCCACCTCGATCCTGATCACGGCGGGCGACATCATCTTCTTCTGGGTGGCCCGGATGATGATGATGGGCCTGGCCTTCATGGGCGAGGTCCCCTTCCGCGAAGTCTTCCTGAACGCCCTCGTCCTCGACGAGAAGGGGCAGAAGATGTCCAAGGTGAAGGGCAACGTCATCGACCCGCTGGAGCTGATCGACGCCTATGGCGCGGACGCCCTGCGCTTCACCATGACGGCGATCACCGGCCAGACGCGCCACATCAGATTGTCCAAGCAGCGCGTTGAAGGCTATCGGAATTTCGGCACCAAGCTGTGGAACGCCGCGCGCTTCTGCCAGATGAACGACTGCGTGCGCGATCCGGCCTTCGACCCCGCTTCGGCCCGCCTGCCGATCAACCGCTGGATCCGCGGCCAGACCGTCCGCGCCGCCGCCGACATGACCGCCGCCCTGGAGGCCCGCAGCCTTCGACGAGGCCGCCGCCGTGGTCTATCGCTTCGTCTGGAACGTGGTCTGTGACTGGTACGTAGAGCTGATCAAGCCGGTGCTGAACGGCCCGGACGGCGACGCCAAGACCGAGACCCGCGCCATGGCCGCCTGGGTGCTGGATCAGGCGCTGAAGCTGCTGCATCCCGATCATGCCCTTCATCACCGAGGAGCTGTGGGAGCAGCTGGGCGGGGAGGGCATGCTGATCGTCGCGTCTTGGCCAAGATTGCCCGATGCTTGGATAGACGCCGACGCGGACGCCGAGATCGAGCTCGTCACCGGCGCGGTGGGCGAGGGCCGCTCGGTGCGCTCGGAGTTGAACGTGCCGCCGTCCGCCCGTCCGCCCCTGATCGTGGTGGAGGCCAGCGAGGCCCAGCGCCGGGCGTTCGAGGCCAACGCGGCGGTGATCGCCCAGACCCTGCGCGTGGACGGCGTGCGCTTCGCCGCCGCCCCGGCCGGCTCGGTCCCCTTCGTGGTGGCCGGCGCCACCCTGGCCCTGCCGGTGGCCGAGTTTATCGACCTGGCCGCCGAGCGGGCCCGCTTGGCCAAGGAGATCGGCGCTCTCACGTCCGACATCGAGCGCACCGCCAAGAAGCTGGCCAACCCAGACTTCGTCTCCCGCGCGCCCGAAGAGGTGGTGGAGGAGAACCGCGAGCGTCAGGCCGAGGCCGAGGCCGCCCGCGCCAAGCTCCAAGCGGCGCTCGGGCGGCTGGAGGCGGTGGGCTAGGGCTAGTGGCCCGCAAACGCCTCGACACGCTGCTCGTCGAGCGCGGCCTGTTCGACAGCCGCGCCAAGGCCCGCGCGGCGATCGAGGCGGGCGGGGTGACGGTGGGCGGCCGCGCCGCGTCGAAGCCTTCCGAACTGGCCGATCCTGACGCGGTGATCGAGGCCCGCGCGGCGCATCCCTTCGTCGGACGCGGCGCGCTGAAACTCGACCACGCCCTGACGCTGTGGCCGATCCCGGTCGAGGGCCGCGTGGTGTTGGACCTGGGCGCCTCCACCGGCGGCTTCACCGAGGTCTGCCTGCGGCGCGGCGCGGCCAAGGTCTATGCGGTGGACGTGGGGCGGGGCCAGCTACACCCCTCGCTTGGCGCCGATCCGCGCGTGATCGTTCTGGAGGGTACGGACGCCCGGGCGCTGGACCGCGCGCTGATCCCCGAACCGGTCGAGCTGATCGTCTGCGATCTCAGCTTCATCGGCCTGGCCAAGGCTCTGCCGACCGCGCTGGCCCTGGCGGCGCCGGGCGCGGACCTGGTCTGTCTGGTCAAGCCGCAGTTCGAGGTCGGCCCCGCCAAGGTGGGCAAGGGCGGCGTCGTCAAGGACGCGGCGGCGCGAGCCGGGGCGCTCGCCCAGGTCTCGGCCTTCCTGGAAGGCTCAGGCTGGCCAGTGCGGGCCAGCGCCGACAGCCCCATCACAGGCGGCGACGGGAACCGGGAATATCTGGCCTGGGCCCAGCGCACCTAAACGCGCGCCTAGCTGTCAGCGGCCGTGGCGATAGCCGTAGTAGCCGTAGCGGCGCGGACCCCAGTAGCTGCCGTACCAGACGCTGACCGACGGCCCGTAGCCGTAATAATAGTCGGCCGGCGGGCCGTAATAGCGGGCGGGCGGGGGACCGTAAGCGTAGGCGGGCGGCGGACCATAGCCGTAAGCCGGCCGCGGACCGTCGTAATAATCCCGCGGCGGGGCGTCATAGACCACCACGCGGTCATAGCCGTCCGGGCACGGCTCTGTGGACGAGGAGCCGATCGAGCCGCCGGCCACCGCGCCCAGGGTTCCCCCGATCACGCCGGCCTCGGTGCGCGATCCGCGCGAGCCGAGTTGCGAGCCGACCACGGCGCCCAGCACGCCGCCGATCAGCGCCCCGGTCACCGTCGAGCCGCGCTTGCGCTGTACGCACTCGGCGCGGGCGTAGCGGCGCTCATAGGCCTGGCGATCCTTGTCCGCATAGGACTGCTGGCGAGCGTAATCGCGGTCGCCTTGGGCGTTCTCGCGGTCGGCGCGCAGCTGATCCTCCGTGCTGGGAGGCGGCGGCGGCGCGGGCACGTCGGCGGCGGAGTCCGCCGGGTCATACGGTTGGCTGCCGGGGTCGGGCTGGGCGAGGACAGGCATGGGCGCGAGCGCAAGGCTCGCGACACTTGCCGCCACCAGGGCGGACTTGCCGAGGAGGGAACGCTTGGACATGGGGATCATCACCTGAGAGCGGAGGTTGGGATCAGATCAGCGGTCGTACCGATAGCCATAGCGGCGGTCGTCGCGCCGATTGTACCGGCGCCACGTGTCGTCGCGGCCCCGGCAGACTTCGTAGGAAACCGGCCGGCGGCCAGAGTAGTCGGTCACCCAACGGCAACCTTGGTGGCGGCGGTAGCGCGCGGGATAAGCGCCGCACCTGACGCTCGACTTGCCGACCTCGTGGCCGATCACCGCGCCGCCGACGCCGCCAAGGACAGCGCCTTCGGTGCGCGAACCGCGCCCGGCGAGCTGGCTGCCGATCACCGCGCCCAGCACGCCGCCGGCGACCGTGCCGGTGCGGCCGGCGTCGCGCCGATCCTCTTGGCAGGGATCCCCTCGCCATGACTGGGCCGCCGCCACGCCCGGAACAGAAACGGTGGTCACCGCCGGAAGCGCCGAAGCCGCCATCGCGGCCAACATCAGAAGCTTTCGCATGGGTCTCTTCCTAGGGTTTGGCGGCCGGGGGCCGCGCGTGTCGTTCATCTAGCGGTAAGAAGCTGAACGGAGTTTGATCACTTCATTCATTTTCGTTCATCCATGCGTTCGGAGTAAGTCCTTCGCCGAACCGCGGGCCTGAGGCCGCCCATGGCCGCGGCCGCCGCGCCGGGCTAGTGACCAGCGATGAGACGCACGAGACGCGAATCCAGCAAAGCCCCTGCAGGCGGAACCGAGCGGGACCTCGTCATCGACTCCGTCGGCGCGCGTGGCGATGGCGTGGCGGCCGGGCCGGTCTATGCGCCCTTCACCCTGCCTGGCGAGACGGTGCGGGCCACGGTGTCGGGCGAACGGGCCGACGTGCTGGAGGTGCTGTCGCCCAGCCCGGATCGCGTGGAGCCAACCTGTCCGCACTTCGGCGAGTGCGGCGGCTGCGCCCTGCAGCACTGGGCGGCCGCGCCGTACCTCTCCTGGAAAGCCGAGCTGATCAGCGCCGCCCTGGCGCGCGAGCGGATCGATACGGAGATCCTTGCGCCCTTCGCCTCGCCGCCCGGCTCGCGGCGGCGTCTGGCCCTGCACGCACGCCCCGGCCGGCCGGGAGAGGCGCGGCTGGGCTTCAAGGCGCGCGGAACCTGGCGGCAGGTGGAGGTGCAGCGAGTGTCCCATCGCCGATCCGCGCCTGGTCGCCGCCTTCCCCGGCCTGCGCCAGCTGGCGGCGGCGTTCCTGGAGCACCCCCGCTCGGCGCCCGTGCTGCATACGACGCTTACCGACACGGGGCTGGATATCGACATCAGCGGTGTGGAGCGGCGCAGCGGCGCGCTTTCGGCGGACGGACGGGTCCAGGCGGCCGAAGCGGCCCAGGCCATGGACGCGGCGCGCGTCACTCTGGGCGGAGAGATCGTCTATCAGGCCCGCCAGCCCATGGTGACGATCGGCCGGGCGCGCGTGGCCCTGCCGGCCGGCGCCTTCCTGCAGGCCACGGCCGAAGCGGAGGCGGCCATGGCGGCCTTCGCGGCCCAGGCCGTCTCGGGCGCGGGGCGCGTGGCGGACCTCTATTGCGGCGTGGGAACCTTCGCCCTGCGCCTGGCCGAGACCGCCCAGGTCCACGCCGCCGATTCCTCCGCCGCGGCCATAGCCGCCCTGGGCTCGGCGATCGGAACCGCGCCGGGGTTGAAGACCATCACCGCCGAGGCGCGCGACCTCGACCGCCGCCCGGTGCTGGCGCAGGAGCTGAAGGGCGTGGACGCGGTGGTGTTCGACCCGCCCCGCGCCGGCGCGGCCGCCCAGGCGGCGCAGATCGCTCAGTCGGATGTGGGGCTCGCCATCGGCGTCTCCTGCAACCCGATCACCTTCGCGCGCGACGCCCGCATCCTGGCGGACGCAGGTTTCCGCCTGGAGCGCCTGCTGCCGGTGGACCAGTTCCTGTGGTCCGCCCACGTGGAGCTTGTCGGGGTGTTTGGGCGCTAGGCCCGCGACGCCGTTCCCGTCATTCGAAAGGCCGCCCAGGTCCCCGCGAGCGCGAGCGGCACGGCCGCCACGAACACCCAGACGGCCGCCGCCTGGGCGGTCTCGACGGTAAGTCCCCGTCCGAAACCCGCGAGGTTCGCGCTTACCCCCGCGACGGCCGCGCCAACGGCGCCGCCGATCTGCCTCACGGCGATCAGCGCCGACGAACCGATGGCTCGGTCCTCGTCCGCCAGCGCGCCAAGCACCTGTCGGTTGGTCAGGCTGGTGGACAGCCCGAAGCCTGTGCCGAGCACCGCGGCGCCGGTCACGACCCAGCCGACTGGCGCCGCGCGCATGACCACAGCCAGCATGGCGGCGCCGGCGAGCACGCATAGCGCGCCGGCGCGGATCGAACGCCCTTCAGCGGCGCCGGTCAGGTTGGCGACCCAAAACGCCGCGAGCGTCCAGGCCATGGCCTCGGCGGACACCGCGTAGCCGGCCCACAACGGCGAAAGGCCCCGCAACTCCTGCAATATGGCAGGACCATAGACCGAGAGGCCCATGGAGGCGGCGGTGAGGGCGAAGGCGGATGCATAGCCGGACCCGCAGATCGTCCGAAGATCTCCAGCCCGGTGGGGGAACAGGCGTACGCGCGCCCGCGCGTCGAGCCTGAGCACCAGCGCCATGAGGGCCAGGCCCACGGCCACGGCGGCTATGGCGGCGCCGGGCGCGCGGATCGCGTCAGCGGCCGCGACGGCGCCCACGCCCAGCCCCAGGACCGCTAGCTGAAGCCATGGCGCGCCTGTGGCCCGGGCCGGCCGCGCGACGTTCCTGAGCAGCCACAGCGCCGCGACCGCGAACAGCGCCGCCTGAAGCGCGAACAGCCAGAACACCGCCCGCCATTCGCCCGCCTGTGCGGCCAGTCCGCCGATCAATGGGCCAAGCACGGTGGCGATCCCCCACAGACCTGAAACGGCGGCGAACACCTTCGCCAGATGTCGCGGAGGGAACAGCAGCGCGATGGCCACCATGGCGAAGCCGGATATCCAGCCGCTGCCGGCGCCCTGCAGCAGCCGTCCGGCGAGGAAGGCGGCGATGTTCGGCGCCGCCGCGCTCATCACGCAGCCCACGCAGAGCACCAGGGCGCCGATGATGATGGCCAGGCGCAGGCCGAACAGCTCCGATAGACGCCCCGCGCTCGCGCCCGCCATGATCCCGCCCCCCAGGAAGCCGGCGATGGCCCATGCGAAATAGGCGTAGCCGCCCAGCTCGGCGCCCACGCTCGGCATGATCGTGGCGGTCACCAGGCTGTCGGCCGCGTTCAGCCAGACTCCCAGACAGACCAGGGCGAACAGCGACGCGCGTCCTTCGGCGAAGAGGTCGGTCCAGCCCTGTTCCGGTGTGGTCGGCATTCCCGCGTATCTCGGTTCGAAATCCCCACTGTTCTATCGACAGATCGCCCGGAAATATTCCCGGCGCGCCATCAATCGGCTCAAATGGCGATTGCGATCACGGGAATTCGCGAAGCCGGCGCGCTCACGTGAGGTCGGTGAGCGGGTTCCAGGCCACCTCCCACAGATGCCCGTCCGGATCGGCGAAGTAGCCGGAATAGCCGCCCCAGAAGACGTCCTGCGGCGTCTTCACCGGCGTGGCGCCGGCCGCCAGGGCCTCGGCGAAGACGGCGTCCACGCCCTCCTTGTCCGGTTCGTTGTGGGCGAGGGATGCCGCCTGAACCCCGAGGCTCGGGCGCCGGCCGCGGCGTCCTCGGCCAGCGTGTCGCGGGGGTAGATGGCCAGGAACGTCCCCTCCATGGCGAAGAAGACGCAGTCGTCGCCGTCCTTGTAGTTGTGGGTGCTGAGGCCAAGGCCGTCGCGGTAGAAGGCAAGGGACCGGGCGATGTCCTCGACCCCCAGGGCGATCAGGCTGACTTTGGGTTTCATGCGTCGTCTCCTTTTCAGAACAGCTCCATCTGGCCCGCCGGGCCGGGGCGGACAAATTGCGTCACATCCAGCTGGTCGAAGGGCCGGTCCAGGCCCAGGCGGCGGATCGCCAGGCGAAAGCGCTGGGTGAAGGCGTCGGCGACCGGTCCCTGGCCCTTCCTGCGCATGTGGAAGCGCGGGTCGTTGTCGCGGCCGCCGCGCGACTGGCGCACCAGGCTCATCACCCGCGCGGCCCGGTCCGGACGCTCCGATTGCAGCCACTCCACGAACAGGTCCCGAATCTCCAGCGGCAGGCGCAGGATGACGAAGTGGGCATGATGGGCGCCGGCCTCGGCCGCCCGCTCCAGCACGGCCTCCATCTCGTGGTCGTTCAGGCCGAAGATCACCGGCGCGAACCCCACCATGGTCGGAACGCCGGCCTCCGACAGGGCCTTCAGGGCCGCCAGACGCTTGTCGGGCGTGGAGGCGCGCGGCTCCATGGCGCGGGCGAGCTTGCGGTCCAACGTAGTGATCGAGATCGAGACCATGGCGAGGTTGGCCCGGCCCATGGGCCCCAGGATGTCCGTGTCGCGGGTGACCAGGGCGTTCTTGGTGGTGATGGTGACGGGGTTCTTATGGCGCGCCAGCACCTTCAGCACCTCGCGGGTGATGCCCAGGCCGCGTTCGATGGGCTGATAGGGGTCGGTGTTGGAGCCCATGTGGATGCGCTCGCAGCGATAGGATTTCCGCCCCAGCTCCCGCTCCAGCAGCCGCGCGGCGTCGGGCTTGAAGAACAGCTTGGTCTCGAAATCGATCCCCGGCGACAGGCCCATGTAGGCGTGGGTCGGCCGCGCGTAGCAGTAGATGCAGCCGTGCTCGCAGCCTCGGTAGGGGTTGATCGAGGAATTGAAGGGGATGTCCGGGCTGTCGTTGTGGGTGATGATCCGCCGGGGCGTCTCGGCCTGCAGCTCGGTCTTCAGCTGGGCGGGCGCGTCCTCGTCGCTCTCGCGATCCCAGCCGTCGTCGAAAACCTGATGGGTGAAGGCTTCATAGCGGCCAGAGGCGTTGGATTTCGCGCCCCGGCCGCGGATGGAAGGGGCCGCGGACATGGCCGCAGAGTACGCCAGAATGAGAACATATCAAGAACATCTCTTGACGCGTCGCCCGCCGCCCGCTTGATGGGCCGATGATCTCCGTGGTGATCGAAACCCTGAACGACGAGGCGCGGCTGGGCCAGGCGCTGGGGCCGCTGGTGGCGGCCGCGGTGCGCGGCGTGGTGCGTGAGGTGATCCTGGCCGACGCGGGCTCTGAGGACGCCACCTTGGAGATCGCCGAGGACGCCGGTTGCCGGGTCGTACAGGGCGGCCTCGATGCGGCTAAGGCGGCGGCCAGGTCCGACTGGCTCTTGATCCTCGACCCCGGCGCGCGGCTGCGGCCCGACTGGGAGGAGAGGGGGCGGGCGCACGTGGAGTTCGGCGCGCGCGGGTCGCTGCGGCTGAATGCGGGGCTGGCGGGACGGCTGCTGGGCGTCGGGCCGAGGTGTCTGCTGGTCCGGAAAGCTTAGCGTTCCAGCTTCGCCTGGAGGATCGTGGCGCCGGCGGCCAGGGCGTCGAGGGCGCGGACCTTCTCGCCGAACATGCGCCGATAGATCCAGTAGCCGGCCATCACCTTCTCGACGTAGCCGCGGGTTTCGGCGGCCGGCAGGCTCTCGATGAACATCAAGGGGTCCTTGTCGCCGACGACCTGCAAGGTGCGCTGCACGGCGCGATAGCCGCCGTTATAGGCCGCGATGGCCTGCAGCAGGTCGCCGCCCGTGAGGCGGGTCAGCAGGACGTCCAGATAGTCCTGGCCGACGCGCAGGTTGAAGCTGGGGTCGTACAGCGGCGTGGGGTCCGCCGCGAGCTTGTCGTCGCCTGCCGCCGCCGCCGCCGTGCGGGGCATCAACTGCATGAGCCCCACCGCGCCGGCGGGCGAGGTGGCGAATGGATCGAAGCGGCTTTCCTGGCGGGTCATGGCGTAGACCAGCGCCTTGTCCACCGTGAAGCCGCCCACGGGATCCAGCGGAGGGGTGGGATAGTCGTCAATATCGAAGCGGCCGGAGTGGTTTTTGCCGCTGAGGGCGTCGGGGTTCAGCTCCAGCGCCAAGGTGGTCCACAGCCGGCGATCAGCGTCGGTCTTGGCCCTGGTCAGCCCCGCGCGCAGCTCGAGGCCCGGACTCCACGTCCAGATCCAGCTGGGCCAGGGCGATGGCGCGGCGGGCGCGGGCGTTGGTCTTGATCAGCCGCGCCAGCTGCGGCCCGCTGAGCGCCAGGTGCGCGGCCTTGACGATGTCCCCGTCCGGCGAGGGCGGGGCGGGCGGCGAAGCCGGCCTGGGCCAGCACGATAGGCGTCGGGGTCCGCGCCGGGCTCCAGGCCGAGCTCCTTTTCCGCGAGCATGCCGTAGAAGGTGGCGGGGCTGCGCGAGGCGATGCGCAGGAAGTCCGGCGCCTTTTCCGGCTCGCCCGCCGCGATGGCCGAGCGCGCGGCCCAATAGGCGGCGCCGGCGCGCAGCCAGTCGTTCTCGTTCCCGTCCATGGCCACGGCCTGGAAGCGGGTCATGGCCTCCTTGTAGTCCTTCAGGCGGAAGGCGGAGAGGCCGGCGATCCAGCGTTCTCCGGAGGCGACGGCCAGCTTGTGCGCGATGCGCGCGTCGCCGGCGTAATAGGCTTCGCGGGCGGCCTGGCCGCGCGCGGCGGTCTCGGCGGCGGCGGCGCCGGCCGGGATCGTCCAGGGTCGGGCGGGGCCTTGGGCGCGTGCGCGCCATTGGGCTTGCGTTGCAGGGCCAGGCGATAGACCCGGTCCGCGCCGGGCTGGTCGGAGTATTTGTCGAGCCAGGCGATCGAGGTCGTGGTATTCGGCGCGCGTGGTCGGCCACATCAGTTCGCGGTACTTGATGTAGCCCACGAGGCTCTTGTCGGAGGCTTCGGCGGCGATCTTCTCGGCGGTCTTGAAGTCGCCCAGCGCCGCGGCCTGGAAGGCCTGGGTATAGTCGGCCGCGTCGTCGGGGGTCAGGGCGTTGACGGTCAAGCGGACGCTGCGCCGGCGCCCAGCAGGGCGCACGATAGGGCCAAAGCCGCCGCGGCAAGTCTCGCTGACAGTCTCATGCCTTCCCCCTCGGCTCGGATTGAGACATCCGCGACGCCCGGACGCGTGTTGCAGGCGACACCCTGCATTACGCGGGCCGCTCCGGCCGATCAAGCCTCTCGCTCAAGGTTAACAGATCAGCCCAGGCCTTTTTCTTCGCTGCTGGTTGCCTGAGCAGGAATGCCGGGATGAAGCGTCGGCAAAGCAGGCAAAACGAAGTCGCCGTCTTGAGATCGCCATTCGAACCATCGGCCTCTAAGACTGAGGATGCCTTCGTCTTTGCCGAGGATAGACTTGGCAGCGGCGCCTCCAGATAGAAACAATAGTTTCGGACGCACCAACTGCAGGCGCCCGTTCCAGGAACGGGCGGCAGATCGCCTGTTCGGACGGGGAGGGGGTGCGATTCCCCGGCGGGCGCCAGAACACGGTGTTGGTGATGAACACCCGCCCGGTCAGGCCCGCCGCCTCCAGCATCTTGTCCAGCAACTTGCCCGCGCGGCCCACGAAGGGCTGGCCCCGGGCGTCTTCCTCCGCGCCGGGACCTTCGCCCACGATGGCGACCGGCGCATGCGGATCGCCGCGCCAGACGCAGGCCTGCTTGGCGCCCTGGAATTTCAGCGGGCAGCCGTCGAAGGCGGCGATGGCGGCGACCAGGGCGTCCAAATCCTGGGCCTCGGCGGCGCGGGCGCGGGCCTCCTCGATCGCCGCGGCCACGTCCGGATTGGTGGCGGGCGCGGCGGCGGCGCGAGGCGCGCCGGCGGCGCGTTCGGGCGAGGGCGGGGCGGCGGATCACGGCGCTGGGTGCGGTCCACGGGCGCGTCTTCCAGGCAGGCGTCCACCCCCGCCTCGCGCCAGAAGGCCAGCAGGCTCTCGACGGCGCGGTCGGACGCGGGAGGCTCGGTCGCCGGGGTCATGGGCGTAACCATAACCCGATCTTCACGACGGTGCAGCGCTCTCTCCCGTCGAGGGAGCTTGACCGGCCCACGGCGCCCCCCGGATAGTCCGCTTCGGCGATCCGCGCCGCCGGGAGAGTCGGGTCTTGAGCGACGAAGCCCCCGTCCGAGAGTCCATGCAATACGACGTGGTGATCGTCGGCGGCGGGCCGGCGGGTCTGGCCGCGGCGATTCGCTGCAAGCAGCTGGCGGCGGAGGCCGGCGCCGAGATTTCCGTGGCGCTGCTGGAAAAGGGCTCGGAGATCGGGGCGCATATCCTGTCCGGCGCGGTGGTCGATCCCGGCGCGCTCACCGAGCTGATTCCCGACTGGAAGGACAAGGGCGCGCCGCTGGAGACGCCCGTCTCGCGCGACAGCTTCGTCTATCTGACGCAAGAGCGGCGGGTTCGAGATCGGCTGGCTGCCCATGCCGCCGTTCATCCACAACCACGGCAACTACATCTGCTCCCTGGCCAACCTGTGCCGCTGGCTGGCCGGGCAGGCCGAGGCCCTGGGCGTGGAGGTCTATCCCGGCATGGCGGCCTCCGAGCCGGTGTGGGCCGAGGACGGGTCGCTGAAGGGCGTGGTGGCCGGCGTCTTCGGCGTCGCCAAGGACGGCTCGCACAAGCCCGACTACCAGCCGGGCGTGGAGCTGCTGGGCAAGTACGTCTTCCTGGCCGAGGGCGCGCGGGGATCGCTGTCCAAGATCGTGCAGGAACGCTTCGGCCTGACCGAGGGCCGCGAGCCGCAGAAATACGGCCTTGGAATCAAGGAGCTATGGCAGGTTCCTGAGGGTCAATTCGAGCCCGGCCTGGTGCGCCACACCTTCGGCTGGCCGCTGGACGACGCCACCGGCGGCGGCTCGTTCATGTACCATTTCGGCGACCGCTACGTGGCCATCGGCCTGGTGACGCACCTGAACTACGCCAACCCCTGGCTCTCGCCCTTCGAGGAGTTCCAGAGGTTCAAGCATCACCCGAAGATCAAGCCGTATCTTGAGGGCGCGACACGGGTTTCCTACGGCGCCCGGGCGATCACCGAGGGCGGCTATCAGTCCGTGCCCAAGCTGGCCTTCCCGGGCGGCGCCCTGATCGGCTGCGCGGCGGGCTTCGTGAACCTGCCGCGCATCAAGGGCAGCCACAACGCCATCAAGACCGGCATGATGGCCGCCGAGGCCGCCGTCGCCGCGCTGCGCGCCGGCCGCGCGGGCGACGTGCTGGCCGAGTATCAGGCCGCCTACGACCGCTCGGGGGTCCGCAAGGAGCTGGCCCTGGTGCGCAACGTCAAGCCGCTGTGGTCGAAGTTCGGCACCCTGCTCGGCAGCATCCTGCTGGGCGGGATCGACATGTGGACGACGCGGCTGCTGGGCGGGTTCTCGATGTTCGGCACGCTGCGGCACGGCAAGACCGACGCCGCAGGCCACCGGGCTGGCCGCCGACTATCGCAAGATCGACTATCCCAAGCCCGATGGCGTGATCAGCTTCGATCGGCTGAGCTCGGTGTTCGTGTCCAACACCGCGCACGAGGAGGACCAGCCGGTTCACCTGAAGCTCAAGGACCCGGGCCTGCCCATCGCCGTGAACCTGCCGTGTTATGGCGAGCCGGCGCGGCTGTACTGCCCGGCGGGGGTCTACGAGGTGGTCTATGACGACAAGGGCGAGAACCCGCGCTTCGTGATCAACGCGGCCAACTGCGTCCACTGCAAGACCTGCGACATCAAGGACCCGCTGCAGAACATCACCTGGACCACGCCCGAAGGCGGCGGCGGCCCGAATTATCCGAACATGTGACTCGCGCGCCTTGATGCCGCCCTCTAAACGTCCGACATCTCGCCTCATGTTGAAGGCCGCCCGCATCCTGTTGCTGTCCGCTTCGGCGCTCACCCTCGGCGCCTGCGCCAGCGCGCCGGGCGCCGGCGCGGGTCTGCGCCCGGCGCTCAGCGCCTCGGCCGACGGCCACCAGACCGGCTCGCCCTACGGCTACTACCTCGCCGGCCAGGCCGCGCTCGACGACGGCGACAGCCGCGCGGCCGTCGACTATTTCGCCAAGGCCAGCGGCGCCGCGCCCGACGCGGGCTTCATCAAGGAGCGGGTGTTCACCTCGGCTCTGCTGTCCGGAGACCTGACCACCGCCGCCGCCACCGCGCCCGGGCCGGGCGAGGGAACGCCCTCCAGCCGCGTGCTGGGCGTGCTGGCCCAGGCCGTGGAGGCCCTGGCCACCGGCCACGGCGCCCAGGCTTACGCCAAGCTCGCCAATCCCGAAGCGGGCGCGCCCTACAGCTCCGCGGTGGTGCTGCTGAAGCCCTGGGCCGCCGCCGCCGCCGGCCGCTGGGCGGACGCCGTGACCATGCCGGAGACCGGCGACCGGCTGGTGAAGGTCATCGCGAGCCTCGACCAGGCGCTGCTGTTCGAGCGGTCCGGCCGCTATCCCGAGGCGGAGACGGCCTTCAAGGCGATGATGGCCGAGCAGGTCGGACAGAGCCTGATCCTGCCGGCCTACGCCGTGTTCCTGGAGCGGCGCGGGCGGCGCAAGGAGGCGGTGACGGTCTACGACCAGATGCTGGCGAGCCGATCCGGACGATCCCTCGGTGCTGGCGGCGCGGAACCGGGCCCTGCGCAAGGGCAAGCCGCCGTCCCAGCTGAGCATCACCGAAGGGGCCGCCCAGGCGCTGATGGCGCCCGCCGCCGCGGCGCTGTCGGACAAGCGGCGCGAGTTCGCCCTGGTCTATCTGCGGCTGATCCTGCGCCTGGATCCCAACCGCGACGACGCCTGGCTGATGGCGGGGGACATGATGGGCGCGACCGGCGACGAGGCCGCCGCGCGCGAGGCCTATCAGCGGGTGGGCGCCAAGTCGGGCCGCTATGCGGACGCCCGCGCGCGCCTGGCCTGGAGCTATCAGGCCGACGATCCCGCCGCCGCCCTGAAGATCGCCCAGGAGCCTCGCCGCCGCCGAGCCGGACGGCTACCTCGCCCAGGTCACCCTGTCGGACCTGCTGCGCGCCGACGACAAGTTCGCGGAGTCCGCCAAGGTGATCGACCCGCTGATCGCGCGCCTCGGCGACAAGGCGGGCTGGCGGCTCTTCTACATGCGCGGCGTGGCGTTCGAGCGCTCGGGCGAGTGGCCCAAGGCCGAGGCCGACTTCAGCAAGGCCATGGCCCTGCAGCCCAATCAGCCGGAGGTGCTGAACTATCTGGGCTATTCCTGGGTGAACCGCGGCGAGCGGATCAAGGACGGCATGGCCCTGATCCAGAAGGCCGTGAACCTGCGCCCGGACGAGGGCGCCTATGTCGACTCCCTGGGCTGGGCCCACTACCGGCTCGGCCAATATCCCAAGGCCGTGGAGCTGCTGGAGAAGGCGGTGAGCCTGGACGCGGCCGACGCGGAGATCAACGACCACCTCGGCGACGCCTACTGGCGCGTGGGCCGGCGCGACGAGGCGCGCTTCCAATGGCAGGCCGTGCTGACGCTTGAGCCCCGACGCGGCGGTCAAGGCGCGCGCGCAGCAGAAGCTGGACTCGCCCCTGGGCCCGGACGCCGTCGCGGCTTCGAGCGTCGCGGCCAAGTGATCGTGCACGGCGGGCGCGCGGCGGCCGAGGCCTTCGCCCCGGCCAAGGTCAATCTCTATCTGCACGTGGGCCCGGCGCGGGCCGACGGCTTCCACCCCATCGCCAGCCTGATGGCCTTCGCGGACGTGGGCGACCGGCTGCGGGCGGTCCCGGCCGAGCGGCTGGCGCTGGCCGTGAACGGTCCCCTGGCGGCTGGCGCGCCGGCGGGCGAGGACAATCTGGTGCTGCGCGCGGCCCGGGCGCTCTATGCGCGGGCGGGCGTCGGCGCCCGCGCCGCTGCGGATCGAGCTGACCAAGGCGCTGCCGGCCGAGGCCGGGCTGGGCGGCGGCTCCTCGGACGCGGCGGCGGCGCTGCGGCTGCTGAACGGCCTGTTGGAGCGGCCCCTGGCGGAGGCCGCCCTGATCGAGATCGCCGCCGGCCTGGGCTCGGACATCCCAGCCTGCGTGGCCGCGCGCTCGGTGGTCGCCGAGGGCAGGGGAGAGCGCCTGTCGCCGGCGCCGGCCCTGCCGCCGCTTCACGCCGTGCTGGTCAGACCGCCTGCGGGCGCCTCGACGGCGGCGGTCTATCGGTGCCTTCGACGCGGCGAACGCGGGAACCTCCGCCGACCTGCCTGCGCCGCCGGGCCCCTGGCCTCCGCGAGCGATGCGGCGGCGTTCCTGGCGGCCTGCCGCAACGACCTGGAGGCGCCGGCGGTCTCGGTCCAGCCCCTGATCGGCGAGGCGCTGGCGCTGCTGCGCGGCCAGCCGGAGACCCTGCTCGGGCGCATGTCGGGCTCCGGCTCGGCCTGTTTCGCCGTCTGCGCGTCGGCCGAGGACGCACGCCGCGCTGGCCGAGCGGGTGTCGGCCGTGCGGCCCAACTGGTGGGCCAGGGTCTGCAATCTAGGTGGAGCTCGGGCGCTCGGTTAAGAAGGAGCGCGGCCGCCGCCTCGAAGGGCCGCGCCTTGGGAGGAGCCGCCGCATGGACGCCGACGTCGCCGCCCGCAACCGTTCGTCCGACAGCGTCCACGGGCTGAAGACTGGCGAGGCGCCGGGCAGGGAGGGCTGACCATGCCGCTCAGGGTCATCGGCGCGGGATATCCGCGCACCGGAACAACCTCGCTGCAGCAGGCGCTGGAATTGTTGGGCTTTGGGCCGTGCTGCCACATGTGGGAGCTGTTGAAGCCGGAACACGCTTGGCGATGGCCGCTGTGGGGACGCGCCTTCGACGGCAAGCCGGCGGACTGGCGGATGCTGTTCAAGGGCTTTGACTCCACCGTGGACGCGCCCGGCGCCTTCTTCTGGCGCAAGCTGTCGCGCGCCTTTCCGGAGGCCAAGGTGATCCTGACGGTGCGCGATCCTGACAGCTGGATGCGATCGATGCAGTCGGGGACCGCGGCGGGAAGGGCGGCGATCGGCAACGCCAGGATCGATCCCGTGGTTCCGGCGACGCTCGCCAAGATGGATGCCGCTATCGCCCGCGAGCGCGGCTCCGGGCCGGATCCGGCGCCGGGTCCCGCGCGCGAACGCTTCATCCGCGAGCAGTACCTTCTCAACATCGAGCAGGTGAAGGGCGAGATCGCGCCCGACCGGCTGCTGGTCTTCGACGTGAAGGAGGGCTGGGGGCCGCTGTGCGCTTTCCTCGGCGTTCCCGTCCCGTCGACGCCATTCCCGCACGAGAACGACGCCGGCGATTTTGTCCAACGGCTCTCCGCGGTCGCCGGGCGGCCCCCGCACGGTTAGGCCCTGAACCCGGCGTGTCGGGCTGTCAGGTCTAGGCGCTGTCAGGGGTTGGCCAAAACGAAACGGGGGCCCCGAAGGGCCCCCGTCCGTACGCTTGGGAGACTAACTCTCGACCTGGACTACTCGTGCAGGGCTTCGCCGTGCAGGGCCATGTCCAGACCTTCGATCTCGGCTTCTTCGGAGACCCGGATGCCGGTGGTGAACTTGCAGATCACCAGGATGATCAGCGAGCCGATGGCGGTCCAGGCGATGGTGACGACCACGCCCTTGGCCTGGGTCACGATGCTGTGGCCTTCAGCCAGCGAGTTGACCAGCGGATCGGCCAGGACGCCGGTCAGCAGGGCGCCGATCAGGCCGCCGATGGCGTGCACGCCGAAGGCGTCCAGGCTGTCGTCGTACTTGAGCAGCTTCTTCAGCCACACCGCGCCGGCGTAGCAGCCAACGCCCGCGGCCACGCCCACGATCAGCGAGCCCGCCGGATTGACGAAGCCGGAGGCCGGGGTGATGGCCACGAGGCCCGCGACCGCGCCCGAGCAGAGGCCCAGCAGGCTGGGCTTCTTGCGCTCGATCCATTCCACGAACATCCAGGCCAGGGCCGCCATGGCGGTCGCGACTTGGGTGTTCATGAAGGCCGAGCCGGCCAGCGCGTTGGAGGCCACGGCCGAACCGGCGTTGAAGCCGAACCAGCCCACCCACAGCAGCGAGGCGCCGATCATGGTCAGCACGAGGTTGTGCGGCGCCATGTTGTCGGTGCCGTAGCCCTTGCGCTTGCCGAGGAACAGAGCGGTCATCAGGCCGGCGACCCCGGCGTTGATGTGAACCACGGTGCCGCCGGCGAAGTCGAGCACGCCCCAGCCGCCGAGGAAGCCGCCGCCCCAGACCATGTGCGCGATCGGCACATAGACGAGGAACAGCCACAGCGACATGAACAGGAGCAGGCCGGAGAACTTCATGCGTTCCGCGAACGAGCCGGCGATCAGGGCCGGGGTGATGATCGCGAAGGTCATCTGGAAGCACATGAACACGAACTCGGGGATGGTCCCGGCCAAGGAGTTCACCTGGCCGATCGAGCCGTTCATCATCACCCGACTGAACCCGCCGATGTACTTGTTCAGGCCGGGATCCGCGTTGGTGGTGAACGCCAGCGAGTAGCCGGCGATCATCCACAGCACCGTCACCAGGCAGGTGATGACGAAGGACTGGGCGACCGTGGCGATGACGTTCTTCTTGCGGACCATGCCGCCGTAGAACAGCGCCAGGCCCGGAATGGTCATCATCAGGACCAGGGCCGTGGAGGTCATCATCCACGCGGTGTCGCCGGTATCCAGCTTCGGCGCTTCCGGCGCGGCCGCGGAGCCGGCCGCCGGAGCGCCGCCTCGGCGGCCGGAGCGGAGCTGTCCGCCGGCGCGGCGGCGTCGGACGCCGCGGGCGCGGAGGACGCGTCCTGGGCGAACGCCGGGACGGCCGCCGCGAGCGGCGCCCCCGCGATCATGGCCGCGAGCACGAAGCGCCGCCAGCCGGTTCAGGCCGAAACTCTTCATCTTACATATCCCCTTGTTGAATGGAGTGAGCGCCCTAGAGGGCGGCCGCCCCGGTCTCGCCGGTGCGGATGCGGACGGCTTGCTCGACATTGACGACGAAGATCTTCCCGTCGCCGATCTTGCCGGTGCCGGCCGCGCCCTTGATGGCGTCGACAGCGCGCGCGAGGCCCGCGTCGTCCACCACCGCCTCCAGCTTCAGTTTGGGCACGAACACCACTTGGTATTCCGCCCCCCGGTAAATTTCAGTCTGGCCCTTCTGCCGGCCATAGCCTTTGACTTCAGAGATCGTCAGGCCTTCCACGCCCGCGCCGGCGAGCGCTTCGCGCACGTCGTCGAGCTTGAAGGGCTTGATGATCGCGATGATCAGTTTCATGCGCTCGCTCCCACGCGCCTTGGCGCGCGTCCATCGGTTGGTATGACGCCGCAGCCGGCGGCTTAGCGGCCCCCGATCCGGCGCTTCGGACGCTAGCGGGCCGGGCCGGCGCGTCGCTCTTCTCGATAGGGATTCGGCAAGGATTGAGGCCGGGGGCCTGATCTTTGGGCGCCAGGCCCCACGGCGCCTAATTCTTGGGCTCGCGTCGCGGGCGAGCTGGAATGCGCCGTCGGAGGAGCCTCGATCGCCGGCTGTGCGACGCGCGGTATTGGCGAGGGAAGCTAACGTTCGGGGTCGCGCGTACCTACGTTAAGCGCCGAACAGATATGGATTGGATCCTCCGATGATCGTCCGCTTGCTGGCCGGGGCCGCGTTCGCCGCCCTCCTGGCCTCCGCCGCCGCCGCCCAGGAGCCTGACCAGTCGGCCTCGCCGCCGTCTGATTCCGCCCCGGCGTCCTCGTCCGACTATGGCGCGCCTTCAAGCAGCGCTCCGGCCGACCCGGGCTCCTCCGCGCCCGCCCCGACCGAGGTCGTGGTGGTGACCAACGGACCGGTCCCCGACACGGCCGCTAACCGCGCGCAGTATGGCGCGCCGGACTCCAACGCCGGCCAGCGCAGCAAGGCCAAAGGCGACTGATCTTCCGTCTGACGCGGCCAGCGCGGGCCGCTTGAAGCCGGAGGCGCCGGGCCCTATGGTCCGCGCGCTTTTTCCGGCCCGGCCTCCATGACCCTTAAAGCCCCTGTCTTTTCAGGACCTGATCCTGACGCTGCACGCCTATTGGAGCGCGCAGGGCTGCGTGATCCTGCAGCCCTATGACGTGGAGGTGGGCGCGGGCACCTTGAGCCCCAACACGGTGCTGCGCGCGCTGGGCCCCAAGCCGTGGCGCTGCGCCTATGTGCAGCCCTCGCGCCGGCCGGCCGACGGCCGCTATGGCGAGAATCCCAACCGGCTGCACCAGCACCACCAGTATCAGGTGATCCTGAAGCCGAACCCCGACGACCTGCAGGACCTCTATCTCGGCTCGCTGAAGGCCATCGGCATCGATCCCTTGCTGCACGACATCCGCTTCGTGGAGGACGACTGGGAGAACCCCACCGTCGGCGCCTGGGGCCTGGGCTGGGAGGTCTGGTGCGACGGGATGGAGGTCACCCAGTTCACCTACTTCCAGCAGGTGGGCGGCCTGGACGTCTTCCCGGTGGCCGGCGAGCTGACCATCGGCCTGGAGCGGCTGTCGCTGTATCTGCAGGGCAAGGACAGCGTCTACGACCTGGCCTTCAACGACCAGTTCGACCTACGGCGAGGTGTTCCTGGACAACGAGCAGCAGTTGTCCGCCTTCGAGCAGGAGGCCGCCGACGTGGAGGTGCTGAAGCGCCAGTTCGAGGAGATGGAGCAGACCGTGCCGCGCCTGCTGGCCGCCCGCGGGCCGCAGGGCCAGGCCCTGGTGCTGCCGGCCTATGACCACGTGCTGAAGGCCAGCCACCTGTTCAATCTGATGGACTCCCGCGGCGCCATCGCCGTGGCCGAGCGGCAGAGCTACATCGGCCGCATCCGCGACCTGTGCAAAGCCTGCGCGGAGGCGTGGGTGGCGCAGCAGGGGGGGAACCAGTGACCGGGCCGGAGCGCATATCGCCTCCCTTCCCCCTGGATGGGGGAAGGGCCGGGGATGGGGGTGGCGCCGCGTCCGCGCCTAAGCCTCGCCCGAAGCATGCGCCGGGCGCCATCGCGCGCGCTCGCCGACTGAGGGCGGATCAAACTCTGGCCGAGCGGCTGCTGTGGGCGGAACTGCGTAAGCTGAAGCTCAATTTCCGCCGTCAGGCCCCGATCGGGCGCTATGTCGTGGACTTCGCGCATTTCGAAAGCCGGCTCGTGATCGAGATCGACGGCCCCCACCACGACCTTCCTGATCGCATGGCGCGCGATGCGGCACGCACGGCCTGGCTCGGAAGGCGAGGGGTTCCGCGTCGTCCGTTTCGCCGAGAAGGCGGTGCGGAGCGAGTCTCGAGTGAGGTCGTCCAACAGATCGCGGCGGCGGCCGCCCCACCCCCATCCCCGACCCTTCCCCCATCCAGGGGGAAGGGAGTCGCGCGTTACGATCTCCGCTGATGCCCTCCCTCCTTCTCGAACTCTTCTCAGAGGAAATCCCCGCGCGCATGCAGGCGCAGGCGGCGTGGGACCTTGAGCGCATGGCCCGCGACAAGCTGGCCGACGCCGGGCTGATCCCCTCGGGCATCAAGACCTTCGCCGGCCCGCGCCGGCTGACCCTGGCCGCCGAGGGCCTGCCGCCCGCGCAGGCGAACCGCACCGAGGAACGCAAGGGCCCCCGCGTCGGCGCGCCGGACCAGGCCATCGAGGGCTTCCTGCGCTCCACCGGCCTGACGCGCTCGGACCTCGTCGAGCGCGACGGCGTCTATTTCGCCACGATCAACCGCGTCGGCCGGCCGACCCCCGAGATCATCGCGGAGATGGTGGAGTCCATCGTCCGGTCCTTCCCCTGGCCCAAGTCCATGACCTGGGGCGCGGGCAAGCTGCGCTGGGTGCGGCCGCTGCATCGCATCCTGTGCGTCTTCGACGGCGAGGTGGTTCCCTTCGAGATCGACGGGATCAAGAGCGGCGACGAGACCCTCGGCCACCGCTTCATGGGCTCGCACCAAGCCCTTCCGCGCCAAGCACTTCGACGCCTACGCCAAGGGCCTGGCCGAGCAACTTCGTGGTGCTGGACCCCGAGGAGCGCAAGGCGCGCATCCTCGACGCCGCGCGCACGCTCTGCTTCGCGCGCAACCTCGAACTGGTGGAGGACCAGGGCCTGCTGGACGAGGTGGCGGGCCTCACCGAATGGCCGGTTCCGCTGCTGGGCGACATGGACCCGGCGTTCCTGGACCTGCCGCCGGAAGCCATCCGCACCTCCATGCGCGTGCACCAGCGCTATTTCGCGGTGAAGAACCCGGCCACCGGCGCGCTGGCCCCCCACTTCATCGCCGTGGCCAATATCGAGGCGTCCGACGGCGGCAAGACCATCGCGGCGGGCAATGCGCGGGTGCTGACCGCCCGGCTGAAGGACGCCCGCTTCTTCTGGGACGAGGACCGCCGGCCGGGCAATTTCGACCAGTGGCTGGAGAAGCTGAAGGGCGTCACCTTCCACGCCAAGCTCGGGACCATGTACGAGCGGGTGGAGCGCATCGAGGCCCTGGCCCGCGAGATCGCCCCCCTGGTCGGCGCCGACCCGGACATGGCCGCGAGGGCCGCGCGCCTGGCCAAGGCCGACCTCGCCAGCGCCATGGTCGGCGAGTTCCCCGAGCTGCAGGGCGTGATGGGCCGGTATTACGCGCTGCAGGCCGGCGAGCCGGCCCGAGCCATCGCCGACGCCATCGCCGAGCACTATCGGCCCCAGGGCCCCTCGGACGCCGTGCCGACCGCGCCGGTCAGCGTGGCCGTGGCCCTGGCCGACAAGCTGGACACCCTGGTCGGCTTCTTCGCCATCGACGAGAAGCCCACGGGCTCGCGCGATCCCTTCGCGCTGCGGCGTGCGGCGTTGGGGATGATCCGGATCGTGCTGGAGACGAACAGGCTGCCGCATCGGCCAAGACTTGTTCGGCTGCTTGAGCCAGGCGGCATGTGACGCTGCTGAAGAGTGCATGGCCGACTACGACAAGCGCTGTCGCGGGCAGGTTCTCACCCATCGCCTGAATTGACGGCGCTGATGAATGCTCGGAGAGCACGTCGAACTCGCTGGTTTCCATCGGAGACGTGGCGGACGATCTCAGCTCTCGCCTTCTTCGCCGACCGCCTGAAGGTCCTCCTGCGCGACCAGGGCAAGCGCCACGACCTCGTGGACGCGGTGTTCGCCCTCGGCGACGACGACCTCGTGCGGATCGTGGCGCGGGTCGAGGCGCTGGACGCCTTCCTGAAGACCGACGATGGCGCCAACCTGCTCGCCGGCTACAAGCGCGCCGCCAACATCCTGAAGGCCGAGGAGAAGAAGAAGGCGCTGCCCGCCGACCTGCTCCGCGGCGCCCAAACGCCTGGACGGCGCGCCCGCCGAGGAGACCGCGCTGCTGACCGCCATGGCCAAGATCGCGCCCGTGGTCGAGGGCGAGGTGAAGGCCGAGAACTTCGCAGCCGCCATGTCCGCCCTGGCCGAGCTGCGCGCGCCAGTGGACGCCTTCTTCGACAAGGTGCTAGTCAACACGGACGATGCTGCAGTGCGGGATAACCGTCTCCGGCTATTGGCCCAGATCAAGGCGGCCATGGATCAGGTGGCGGACTTCTCGCAAATCTCGGGCTGAGGAGAGCGCCGCATGAGCCCAATGCGTCCTTCGAGACGCCCGCTGGCGCGGGCTCCTCAGGATGACGACGTTGGTCTGGCCGCAAGAAAGCTCGTCATGGTGAGGAGCGTCCGCCAGGACGCGTCTCGAACCACGCAAGGATCGCGTTCCAATGGCTGAAGCCGCCGCCATCACCCGCTGGGTCTACGCCTTCGGCGGGGGCGAGGCCGATGGCGACGCCTCGATGAAGGCGCTGCTCGGCGGCAAGGGCGCGAACCTGGCCGAGATGTCCTCGCTCGGCCTGCCGGTGCCGCCGGGCTTCACCATCACCACCGAGGCCTGCACCCACTTCTACAAGAACGGCAGCGCCTATCCGGATGGCCTGAAGGAAGAGGTCGCCGCCGCCCTCACGGCGGTGGAGACCCTGGCGGGCAAGCGCTTCGGCGATCCGGCCGGGCCGCTGCTGGTCTCGGTGCGCTCCGGCGCGCGCGCGTCCATGCCCGGCATGATGGACACCGTCCTGAACCTCGGCCTCAACGACGAGACGGTGGAGGGGCTCGCGAAGCTGTCCGGCGACCGCCGCTTCGCCTTCGACAGCTATCGCCGCTTCATCCAGATGTACTCGAACGTCGTCCTGGGCCTGGACCACCACATGTTCGAGGAGATCCTCGACGACCAGAAGGACCGCCTGGGCGCCAGCGTCGACACCGACCTTACCGCCGAGGACTGGGAAGAGGTGGTCGCCGAGTACAAGCGCGCCGTGGCCGGCCAGCTCGGCAAGCCCTTCCCGCAGGACCCGCAGGACCAGCTGTGGGGCGCCATCGGCGCGGTGTTCGACAGCTGGATGAACGACCGCGCCAAGTTCTATCGCCGCATGCACGACATCCCCGAAAGCTGGGGCACGGCGGTGAACGTGCAGTCCATGGTGTTCGGCAACATGGGCGCGGCCTCGGCCACGGGCGTGGCCTTCACCCGCAACCCGTCGACCGGCGAGGCGCGGCTCTACGGCGAGTTCCTGATCAACGCCCAGGGCGAGGACGTGGTGGCCGGCATCCGCACGCCCCAGGCGCTCACCAAGGCCACGCGCGAGGAGATGGGCGAGCACAATCCCTCGCTGGAAGAGGCCATGCCGGAATGCTTCGCGCAGTTCCAGGCGGCGGTCGACAAGCTGGAACGCCACTACCGCGACATGCAGGACATCGAGTTCACCATCGAGCAGGGGCGCCTGTTCATCCTGCAGACCCGCTCTGGCAAGCGCACCGCCAAGGCCGCGATCAAGGTGGCGGTGGACCTGGTCGCCGAGGGCCTGATCACCGAGTCCGAAGCCATCGACCGGGTGGAGCCCGCCTCGCTGGACCAGCTGCTGCACCCCGCGCTCGATCCTTCCGCTCCGCGCGACGTGATCGCGTTGGGCCTGCCCGCCTCGCCCGGTGCGGCGTCGGGCCGGCTGGTGTTCGATGCGGGGGAGGCCGAGCGCCTGCGCGCCATCGACCAGTCGGTGATCCTGGTGCGCGAGGAGACTTCGCCCGAAGATATCCACGGCATGCACGCGGCGCGGGCCATCGTCACCGCCCGCGGCGGCATGACCAGCCACGCGGCCGTGGTGGCGCGCGGCATGGGCCGCCCCTGCGTCTGCGGCGTGGGCGAGCTGCACATCGACGCCAAGGCCGGCGAGATGACCGCGCGCGGGCGCACTTTCAAGGCCGGCGACATCGTCACCGTGGACGGCTCCAAGGGCGAGGTGCTGGCCGGCGCCCAGCCGATGATCGAGCCGGAGCTGACCGGCGACTTCGCCGCCCTGATGGAATGGGCCGACAAGGTTCGCCGCCTGAAGGTGCGCGCCAACGCCGAGACGCCCACCGACGCCCGCACCGCCCGCCAGTTCGGCGCGGAGGGCATCGGGCTGTGCCGCACCGAGCACATGTTCTTCGACGAGGCCCGCATCGCCGCCGTGCGCGAGATGATCCTGGCCGAGGACGAGCCGGGCCGCCGCGTGGCGCTCGCCAAGCTGTTGCCCGTGCAGCGGGCGGATTTCGTCGAGCTGTTCCAGATCATGGCCGGCCTGCCGGTGACCATCCGCCTGCTCGACCCGCCGCTGCACGAGTTCCTGCCGCATGGCGACACGGCGCTGAAGGTGGTGGCCGAGGACCAGGGCGTGGATCTCGACCGCCTGAAGCGGCGCATCACCGAGCTGTCCGAGACCAACCCCATGCTCGGCCACCGGGGCTGCCGGCTGGGGGTCTCGTACCCCGAGATCTACGAGATGCAGGTGCGCGCCATCTTCGAGGCCGCCTGCGAGGTCGCCAAGGCCGGCGAGGCGCCCATCGTGGAGGTGATGCACCCCCTCGTCGCCAAGGGCGAGGAGATGGCCTATCTGCGCGAGCTGACCGACCGCGTCGCCCGCCAGGTGCTGGCCGAGCGCGGCATGGAGCTGGAGTACAAGGTCGGCGCCATGATCGAGCTGCCCCGCGCGGCGCTCCGCGCCGACGACCTGGCCCAGACCGCCGAGTTCTTCTCCTTCGGCACCAACGACCTGACCCAGACCACCTTCGGCATCAGCCGCGACGACTTCGGCAAGTTCCTGGCCGTCTATCTGCAGAAGGGCCTGATGACCAAGGACCCCTTCGTCAGCCTGGACCAGGAAGGCGTGGGCGAGCTGATCGGCATCGCGGCCGAACGGGCCCGCGCGGCGCGGCCGGGCGTCAAGCTCGGCATCTGCGGCGAGCACGGCGGCGATCCCGCCTCCATCGCCTTTTGCGAGCGCACGGGCCTGGATTATGTCAGCTGCTCGCCCTACCGCGTGCCCATCGCCCGGCTGGCCGCGGCCCAGGCGGCCCTGGCCGAGCGATAGGCATCGCGCCGCATTCGCCCAGAATTACCTTGTTACGCCACAATTGTCCCAATGTGATCAAATAGTACTCACGCAGGTAACATATGTATAGAATTCAGAATGATTCTTCTGACGTGTTGCAACAATATGCAGACGGTCGTTGCCGTCGTGAATTTGGCCGCCTTGCGAGACACGTTTGCTTATTCCAATCAGCCACGTGAACTACTTAGTGCTGGGTGGGCAAGCGTGGAGTGATAGCCATGAACAAGCACATCGCACTTGCAACTATCGCCGCCGCGGTGGCCGCGGCCGCGCCGGCTTTCGCCGCAGGCGCGCCGGCGGCACTGGCGTCTACGCCGGCCTTGGCTGGAGCGAGACCAACACCCAAGGCGCCAACACCGGCGCGCTGAGCGGCAAGCTCGGCTATCGGTTCAACCGCTACGTCGGCGTCGAAGGCGACGGCAGCGTCGGCCTGCTGAGCGGCGGCAAGGACGGCCCGGCCGGCTCGCCCACCCACGTGGACGTGAAGCAGAAGCTCGCGGGCGCGGGCTATCTGGTCGGTTTCCTGCCGCTGATGCCAAACGTCGATCTGCTGGCGCGGGTGGGCTACGGCGCCTCCAGCTATCGCGTGGGTCCGGCCGGCGCGGCCGAGTACAACGCCAGTGAAAACGGCCTGCGCTACGGCGCCGGGGTTCAGATGTTCCGTGGATCCAATGGCCTGAGGGCCGACTATACGCGAGAGCAGATGAGCAACCTGACCGACCCGGGCCTGGCCCTCGGCGGCAGGGATCACGCTGACGTCTGGTCCGTGAGCTTCGTACACAAGTTCTAGACGTCGAACGTCTCCGCGCGGGGCCTCGGGCAAGCGCCTGTGGCCCCGCGCGGATCGGCCTGCGAACCGCGCCGGGCGGCGCCTAGCCGTCGCG
Source organism: uncultured Alphaproteobacteria bacterium (assembly GCA_963761065.1). GTDB lineage: Bacteria > Pseudomonadota > Alphaproteobacteria > Caulobacterales > Caulobacteraceae > JANWHQ01. The sequence continues at coordinate 404,237 of CAVXFP010000001.1, forward strand.
CAACAGCGGCAGGCTGAGGCCAGAGGCGGGGCGCGCGCCCAGCGCCTCGCGGCGGAAGGCGAACAGCTCCGCCGGACGGCCCCCCGCGCCGATGTCGAAACGACCGAGGCCTTCGACGAGCCCGGTGCGCTCCACCCCCCTACGGAAGTTCTGCTTGTGCAGGCGCAGCCCGCTGACCGCCTCCACCGCGCGCTGCAGGCGCAGCAGGGTGAACTCCGGCGCCATCAATTCGAACACCACCGGCCGGTATTTGATCTTGCCGCGCAGCCGCCCCAGGCCCGTGGCCAGGATGCGCCGGTGGTCGGAGATCATCGGTTCGCCGAAGGGCGAGACCGGGTCCGGCTCGGGCGCCGGCCGCCCGGCCGCCCGCTCGTGGTCCCGCGCGGCTTCCGGGGCCACGCCCGCCTCATAGAGCAGCTCATAGCGCTCCAGCACCCGCTCCTCGATCCAGGGGGCGTCGTCCAGGGCGAACAGCAGCCGCGCGCGGGCGGCGCGGCTGGTGCGCGCCTCGCCCTTGCCCGCTTCGGCCCACCGCATCAGGGCCGGGGCGATGGCCGCGTCGAGCACGGCGGGGCGGCCGTGACGCCAGTCCTCCCAGGGGAAGAACCGCGACCAGGGCGTCCAGGCGGTGTCGGGCGCGGCGGTGTCCACGGCCTTGGGGGTGAGGGCCAGATATCCCACCGAGATCACCCGCGTGGCCCCCGGCCGGGCCGCGCCCACATCGGCCACCGGCGCGTCGCGGCCCTTGTCGCCGAAGGTGTAGAGCTGCTCGACATAGCCCAGGTCGAACCGTGTCTGCTCGGCCACGAAGGCGCGAAGCGCCAGCTCGAAGGTGCGCCGCCCGTCCGGGTCGAACGGGCCGAACGGCAGGCCGGCCAGCCGCGAGGGCCGGCTGGTGCGCGCGTCGTGCGGACGCACGGTCAGCACCACCGCCTCGTCGCCCTTCACCGCGACGATCACCGCCGACAGCCCGATGACGAGGGGCGTGCTCACGCGATTTTGGCGGCGATCTGGGCGGCGAGGGCGGCGAGCTTCGTCCGGGTCCGCGCGGCTTCCGAGCGCGCCGGCGTGGGGGCCCAGGCCCACGCCCTCCCACCGGGGCAGGATGTGGAAGTGCAGGTGAAAGATGGTTTGGCCCGCCGGGGCGCCGTTGAACTGGGTCACCACGATGCCGTCGGGATCGAAGGCCGTCCGCATCGCCCGCGTCGACCTTCTGGACCGTGAGGATCACTTCCTTAAGCGCCTGGGGCTCGACGTCGAGCAGGTTGCGGGCGCGCGAGGTCTTGTGGATCACCAGGGCGTGGCCGCGCGTCTGGGGAAAGGCGTCCATGAAGGCGAGGGTCGTCCGCGTCCTCATAGACCTTCGCGCACGGCAACTCTCCGCGGATGATCTTGGCGAAGATGTTGTCGTCGTCGTAGGCGCCGTCCAGGCTCATGCTCGCCGCTCCACCGAAGTCGCGCTATCGTCCCACCGAAGGCGGGGAGGGTGCAACCGTGGCCGAGCCCAACATTTCCGACTGGCAGAAGAAGTGGTTCGCCTCGGTGATCGCGGGCCTGGAGCGCGACACCGGCAAGACGATGGCCGAGTGGGTGCAGATCGCCAAGACCTGCCCGGAGACCGCCCACCGCGCCCGGCTGAAGTGGTTCAAGGAGAACCACGGCCTGCTTCAGGCCCGCGCCTCCCAGGTGATCTCGGCGGCCTTCCCGTCCGGCATGGGCTGGAGCCAGCCGGACAAGCTGCGCGCCGCCCTGTGGACCGACCCGGCCTCCACAGCGATCCTTCAGGCCGTGGAGGCGGCCGTGACGCGCCTGCCGGACGTGGTGGCCAACCAGCGCAAGGGCTACTCCGCCTGGTCGCGCAAGGTGCAGTTCGCGGCGGTGAAGCCGGTGAGGGGAGGGACCGCGCGGCTGGGCCTGGCCGTGCCGCTGGACGCCAGCCCCCGGCTCGTGGCGCCGAAGAACGAGTCCTGGTCCGAACGGTTGAAGGCCGCCACGCCGCTGGCGTCGCCCGCCGAGGTGGACGCGGAGGTCGAGGCGCTGATCAGGCGGGCGTGGGAGGGGGCGTAAGTTGCGCGCCATCGGCCGTAAATCTTCCGAGGGCTCGAAGGCCGAGGCGCCCGAAATCGGGTCTGCCATTAGCTGGAGCCTGGCCGGGCGTCGCACGATTGGCGGATCAGGGTCGCTGCTTCGGGCCTTGATCATTTCGCTGCCGGTGGGTGTCGGCCTGCCCATGCTCGCCCTGATCGCCGCTCGCTCTGAATCTCTTCCTTCACCGGGTCGTTATTCCGGCCGCCGTCTTCCTCCCCCTCGATAGCCATAGTGATGTTTCCGGGGATCCTGAGGCGCCGGCGCAGAATCGTACCTGGTCATTCGCAGGGGTTAGCTGGACGCGCGAAGGCGTCCCTCGTCCGCCCAGCCGAAGAGCCATATCCGTTTCTGGTTTTGGACAGCTGTCGACGGAATACAGCCTGATCTTTCCGACAGCTTTGGCCGTCTGGCTGACCGTTATCGGCGTAAAGCTGATGCTCTAGGCCCCAGTCGCCTACGCTTACGGCGACTTACGCCGCCGGGTCAAGCACCGCGGATGCGCCCACGGGGTCGTAGCGCGCGTCTTCGATCTGCTCGGCCTTGACCAGGGCCGGATTGATCCACGGCGCGCCTTCGCTGGTGTCGCCGAACCGGAAGGTCAGGGCGGTCACCCGGCGGGCGGCGTTCTCGCTGGCCGCGCGCGCGACGGCCTCGCCGCGTATGCTTGCTGGCCTTCCACGCGGGATCGGCCAGATCCGTGGGGGTGAGCTTGAAAACCGGCATGACGACCTCCCTGGCTGCAGGCTTGTGGTGCTAGCTTGCTAGGACCGAGGGTCGCCGCTCCTTGATCGACGTCAAATCCGTCCGCCTCACCCCTCCCGAAACGGGGAGAACGCCTCCGTCAGCGCGTCCATCTCGTGGCGCACCGCCGCGCGTTCCTGGTCGAGATACCGGGCGACAGGCTCACGCAGGGCGGGGTCGGCGATGTAGTGGGCCGACAGGACCGCGGTGGGCAGATAGCCGCGGGCGATCTTGTGCTGGCCCTGGGCGCCGGCCTCCACGCGCGGCAGGCCCAGCCGGATCGCGTGCTCCATGGCCTGGTAGTAGCAAAGCTCGAAATGCAGGAAGGGCACGTCCTCGGTGCAGCCCCAGTAGCGGCCGTACAGGCAATCCCCGCCCAGCAGGTTCAGGGCGCCGGCGATCCAGCGGCCGTTCCGCTTGGCGAGCAGCAGCAGCACCTTGTCGGCCATGCGCTCGCCCAGGATCGAGAAGAACGTGCGGTTCAGATAGGGCGTGCCCCACTTGCGCGCGCCGGTGTCCACATAGAATTCGTAGAAGGCGTCCCAGTGATCCTCGGTCAGGTCGGCGCCGGTGATGGCGTGAATCTCCACCTCCGCCTGGGCGTCGCGCCGCTCGCGCCGGATGGTCTTGCGCCGGCTGGAGGAGAGGGCGGCCAGATAGTCCTCGAAGTCGCGATAGCCGGGGTTCAGCCAGTGGTACTGCTGGTCCTGGCGTAGCAGCAGGCCCTGTTCGCCCAGGAACCGCCATTCCGCCTCGGTGGGGAAGGTGATGTGCAGGCCAGACGCGCCGGCGCGCTCGCAGACCTCCAACGCCCCGGCCAGCAACCCCTTGCGCACCTGGGTCTCGTCCTCGCCCGCCCGCGCCATCAGCCGGGGGCCGGTGGCGGGGGTGAAGGGCGCCGCCGACAGCAGCTTGGGATAATACCGCCCTCCGGCGCGCTCATAGGCGTCCGCCCAGGCCCAGTCGAAGACGTATTCGCCGCGCGAGTGGGACTTCAGATAAAGCGGCATGACGCCGGTCGCCCGCCCGTCCTCGCCGCGCAGCACCAGGTGGCGGGGCCCCCAGCCGGCCCGCTCCACCGCGCAGCCGGCCTCTTCAGCCGCGTCCAGAAAATCGAAGCAGATGAAAGGGTTATTCTGATAAGCTGGATTTCCGGCGCAGGCGTCCCAGTCCGCCCTGCCGATCTCGGCGACGCGCGCGTGGGCCTCCACGAGCAGGGTCTGCGTCATCAGGCGGAAAAGCCCTCGAAGATGAAGTTGTCGCAGCTCGCGGCCAGACTAGCGGCTTGTTCGGGCGAGCGCACGACCCAGACGAGGACCGGCAGGCCAATGCCGCGATGTCGGGCGGCCAGACGCCCCTTCGCCGTTTCCACTTGCAGACTGAGGGCGTGCGGCCGCGCCTCGACGATCAGGGCGTCGAGTTGGGCCGCAAGCTCCGGCGTCTCGTCCAGCTCCGCGTCGGACATGTGCGCCACGTTCAGCCCGCGCGGGACCGCTGGCCGGTGCTCGGCGAACCAGGCCAGGGAACCGGCGTCGAAGCTGACCACCGCCGCCGGTCCTGCGTAGGCGTCCAAGAGTTCGGCCGTGCGGGCGTTCAGCGCATCCTGACGGTCGGGGATCGCCTTGATCTCCACCAGCAGCATGCCGCGCCCGTCGATGGTCGCCAGCACCTGGGCCAGGGTCGGGATGCGTTCGGGCCCGCCCTTCAGCGGCAGGGCGCCGAGCTCGGCCGCGGTCTTGTTCTGCACGACGCCGGGCGCGCCGGTCATCCGCTCCAGGATCTCGTCGTGGAACACCATCGCCTCGCCGTCGGCCGACAGGCGCACGTCCAGCTCGATGCCGTAGCCCGCCCGACAGGCCAGATCGAAGGCGGCCAGCGAGTTCTCCGGCGCGCCGTCGGGCGACCACAGGCCCCGGTGGGCGATGGGCGGATGCAGCAGGCCGGGCGGCAGGCTCACGCGATCTGCACCACCGCGTCGACCTCCACGGCGAAGTCCAGCGGCAGGCGGAACACCCCCACCGCCGAGCGGGCGTGGCGGCCCGCCTCGTCGAACGCCGCGACCATCAGGTCCGAGCAGCCGTTCACCACCTGGGGAATCTGGGTGAAGCCGGGCGCGACCTGCACGAAGCCGCCGAGCTTCACCACCCGGCGCACGCGGGAGAGGTCACCGTCCGCCGCCGCCTTCATCTGGGCGATCAGATTGATCCCGCACAGCCGCGCGGCGGCCTGGCCGGTCTCAAGGTCCACGTCCTGGCCGACCAGCCCCTTGATCCCCCCGCTGGCGTCCACCGACACCTGGCCGGAGATATGGACGAGGTCCCCGACCCGCACGAACGGCACATAGTTGGCCACCGGCGCGACGGGCGTGGGCAGGGTGATCCCGAGGGCGGCGAGGCGGTCTTCAATGTCTGACATGCGCAATGCTTAGCGCGGACGACCGGCGGCGGAAAGCGCGTCCAACGGGGTTCGTGGCGCGACACGCTACGATTTCCTCGCCGAGGCGCATCGCATACGCGTACAAGCGCGAGGGGTTGGAACTGTCATTGAGGCGTCGCCCACTACGCCTATTCGGATGCGCGAAATGAGCTCCACCCTGGATTACGACTTCGCCAAGCCGACGCCCCACCCGGGCGAACACCTGCGCGAGGATTTCATGCCGGCTTATGGGCTCACGCCCGGCGCGCTGGCCAAGGCGATGGGGCTGAAGGACCGCACGCGCATCGAGCGCCTGGTGCGCGAACGCCAGCCGGTGACGCCCGACACCGCCTTGCGCCTGGGCAAGGTGTTCGGCACGGCGCCGGAATTCTGGATGAACCTCCAGGTCCGGCACGACCTGTCCAAGGCGGCGATCGACGCGCGGGAGGATCTGGAGCGAATCGAGGCGCTCAAGCCGACTGCCTAGTCCGCAGGGCGCAGCGCCCGCGCCGAGACCACCGCGTCCTTGCCGAAGCGGGCGCGCAGGGCGTCAACGGCCTTCTCGCCGCGCAGGGCGCGCGTCTCGTCGCCGGCGAACAGGTCCTCGGCGGCTTCCGCCGCATCGCCCAAGCCCGACAGGCCGATGCCGATCAGGCGGAACCGCTCGCCGCGCGCCTCGGGCGCCAAGAGCTCGCGCCCCTCGGCGAACAGGGTGCGGGCGGTCTGGGTGGGGGCGGGCAGGGTGCGGCGGCGGGTGAGCTGGCGGAAGTCCGCGGTCTTCAGCTTCAGGGTGACCGTGCGGCCCGCGATCCCGGCGTCGCGCGCCTGCTTGGCCACCCGCTCGCACAGGGGCCACAGGCGGTTCTCCAGGGTGGCGAGGCTTGCGGTGTCGTCCTCGAAGGTGGTCTCGGCGCTGACGCTCTTGCGCGCCTGGTCGGGGTCCACGACGCGCGAGTCCCGGCCGTGGGCGAGGTCGTGCAGGCGCAGGCCGTGGGTTCCGAATCGGCTGGCGAGGTCTTTCGCCTCGGCGCGGGCGAGGTCGCCGACGGTGCGAAAGCCCGCCGCGTTCAGCGCCTTGACGAAGGCCGGCCCGACGCCGGGCAGGATGGAGACCGTGCGCGGCGCCAGGAACCCTTGCGCCTCCGCCGCCCCGATCACCGAAAAGCCGCGCGGCTTGTCCAGCTCCGAGGCGATCTTGGCCAGGAACTTGTTGGCGGCCAGGCCGATGGAGACGGTGATGCCGATATCCGCCTCTATCCGCGCCTGCACCCGCGCCAGGGTCAGCGCCGCCGGCCCGCCGTTCAGCCGCTCCGTGCCCGACAGGTCCAGCCACGCCTCGTCCAGCGACAGGGGCTGCACCAGCGGGGTGAGGGCTTCCAGCATCGCCATCATCCGGCGGCTCTCGGCGCGGTATTTGGGAAAGTCCGGAGGCAGCACCACCGCCTTGGGGCACAGCTTCAGCGCCTGGAACATCGGCATGGCCGAGCGCACGCCCGACATCCGCGCGATGTAGCAGCAGGTGGCCGCCACCCCGCGCCGCCCGCCGCCGACGATCAGCGGCACGTCCCGCAGCTCGGGCCGGTCGCGCTTCTCCACCGAGGCGTAGAAGGCGTCGCAATCCAGGTGCGCGAGGGTGAGGCGGTCCAGCTCCGGATGGCCGATGGTGCGCGGCGAGCCGCAGGACGGACAGCGGCCGGGCCGCTCGTCCCCGGTCCAGAAGCAGTCGCGGCACAGGGCCTTCATGGCGCGGCCAATGTCCTCAGGCTGCCACAGCCAGGCGGCGCCGCGTACGCCCGAGGAGTCCCCGTGGCACGGCGCGGCCGGATCGGGGTCTCGAAGGCGTCGGAGAACACGTGCGGGGCCATGGCGCCGGGCAGGCGCTCGTACAGCGCCGCCACGTTCGACAGGCCGCCGCCCAGCACGATCACGTCCGGGTCCAGGATGTCCGCGATCACGGCCAGCCCGCGCCCGAGGCGGTCCACATAGCGGTCCAGGGACGCGGCGGCCGCCGAATCGCCTTCGCTCGCCGCCTGCACGATCTGCTCGGCTGTGAGGGCGCCGCCGCCCGCGTCTGATGGTCGCGCGCCAGGCCCGTGCCGGAGACGTAGGTCTCCATACAGCCTCGCCGTCCGCACCAGCACAGCGGGCCGGGAACCTCCGCGCCGGCCGGCCAGGGCAGGGGCGTGTGGCCCCACTCGCCGGCGACGCCGTTGGCGCCTTCGATCAGTCGGCCGTCCACCGTCAGACCGCCGCCGCAGCCGGTGCCAGGATGGCGGCGAACACCACGCGCGACCCTTCGCCAGCGCCGTCCACGGCCTCGGACAGGGCCAGGCAGTTGGCGTCGTTGGAAAGCCGCACGGGCCGCTCCAGCGCGTGCTGCAGGTCTTCTCCGAAGCGGCGGCCGTTCAGCCAGACGGAGTTGGCGTTGCGGATCAGGCCGGTGCGCGGCGAGATCGAGCCCGGCATGCCGATCCCCACGCGTTCGCACCGCGCGCCCGTTTCGAGCTCGGCTTCTTCCAGCAATTCCCGCACGACGCCGATCGACGCCTCATAGGCCCCCGGATTGGGCGCGCGCACGCGGGCCAGGAAGCGGCCCTCGGCGTCCAGCGCCGCCGCCTCGATCTTGGTGCCGCCGAAGTCCACGCCGAAGCGGATCATGCCGCCAGGATCGGCGCTTCGGACCCCGCGCGCAATGTCCCGGAGTGGGTCAATCCAGGGCTAACCCGCACTTAAGGATATTGGGGTCATATGGTCTCGCAAAGACGGGCCCTGGCGAGTTGTCGTCCAGGAGTTCGCGCGGCAAGACCGGGTTGATGATGGCCAAGACCGTCCTGATCGTCGAGGATAACGAGCTGAACATGAAGCTGTTTCATGACCTGCTCGATGCTCAAGGCTACGAAACCTTGCAGACCCGCGAAGGGATTGCAGGCCCTGGCTCTGGCGCGCCAGCACAAGCCCGACCTGATTCTGATGGATATCCAGCTTCCCGAAATCTCCGGCCTCGAAGTCACCAAGTGGCTCAAGGAGGACGACGAGCTGGCCCATATCCCGGTGATCGCGGTGACCGCCTTCGCCATGAAGGGCGACGAGGAACGCATCCGCGAAGGCGGCTGCGAGGCCTATATCTCCAAACCCATCTCCGTGACGCACTTCCTCGAAGTCGTGCGCAAGTTCCTGGGCTGACGCGCATGACCGCCCGCATCCTCGTCATCGACGACATCGACGCCAACGTCCGGCTTCTGGAAGCCAAGCTGACGGCCGACTACTACGAGGTGATCACCGCCACGGACGGCGTCACGGGCCTGGCCCTGGCGGCGGCCGAGAAGCCCGACATCATCCTGCTGGACGTGATGATGCCCGGCATGGACGGCTTTCAGGTCTGCCGGCGGCTGAAGGACGATCCGGCCACGCGCCATATCCCGGTGGTGCTGGTCACCGCGCTCGACGGTCGGGCCGACCGCATCGCGGGGCTGGAGGCGGGCGCCGACGAGTTCCTGACCAAGCCCATCGACGACGTGATCCTGTTCGCGCGGGTGCGCAGCCTGACGCGCCTGAAGATGGTGCTGGACGAACTGCGCGAGCGCGAGGACTCCGGCCGGCGCGTGGGCGTCATCAGCGGCGCCGGCGCCCGGCTCGCCGGCGTCGGCGGCCGCGTGCTGATCGTGGACGACAACGAACGCCAGGCCGAGCGCCTGGCCACCGAGATCGCCGTGGAGCACCGCCCGGTGGTCGAGGCCGATCCGGAAAAGGCTCATCTGACGGCCAAGGGTCCGGTGGACCTGGTGATCGTCAACGCCACCTCGCGCGGCTTCGACGGCCTGCGTTTCGCCGCCCAGCTGCGCTCGCACGAGCCGACGCGCAACCTGCCGATCCTGGCGGTGATCGACGCCGACGATCGCGAGCGCGACGGTCAAGGCGCTGGAGATCGGCGTCAACGACGTGCTGTCGCGCCCCATCGACCCCGAGGAGCTGGCCGCCCGCGTGCGCAGCCAGATCAAGCGCAAGCGCTACACCGACTTGCTGCGCTCCAACCTCGACCAGAGCCTGGAGGTGGCGGTCACCGACCAGCTGACGGGCCTGCACAACCGCCGCTACATGACCAGCCAGCTGGAGCCGCTGGTGGCGCGCGCCGTGCGCGGCGGAGAGCCGGTGGCGGCGCTGCTGCTCGACATCGACCACTTCAAGAAGATCAACGACAGCTTCGGCCACGACGTGGGCGACGAGGTGCTGCGCGAGTTCGCCGTGCGCCTGGCCTCCAACGTCCGGGCCGTGGACGTGCCCTGCCGCTACGGCGGCGAGGAGTTCGTGGTGGTCATGCCCGACACCACGCTGGCGGACGCCCACCGCATCGCCGAACGCATCCGCCTGCACGTCTCCGGCTCGCCGATCCGCGTGGCCGGCGGCAAGGAGATCCTGACCATCACCATCTCCATCGGCGTGGCCGCGACCCTCGGCGAGGGCGATACGCCCGACGCCCTGCTCAAGCGCGCCGACGAGGCGCGTCTACGAGGCCAAGGCCTCGGGCCGCAACAAGGTGATCGCCCACGCGGCCTAGGCTCGCCGCGCGGGCTGGACCTCAGGCCCTCACCATCTCCAGCACGCGCATCTCCGCGCCGCCGCGCGTGGACGCGCAGCCGTCCGCGCACGGGCCGAAAGCCCATGGCCTCATAGAAGTCCACGCCGCTGAACGCCGCCGACACGCGCACGGGATCGCGGCCCTGGGCGGCGAGCCGGTCCAGGGCGCGGCGGGTCAGGCCGGAGGCGACGCCCTGGCGCGTGAACGCCGGGTCGACAAAGAGGCCCTTGATTGCGTCGTCCTTGGTTCCGCAGAAGCCCACGATGGCGCCGGCGATCTCGGCCACCTCGATGGCCTCGCCCTCGTCGGCGGCGCGCGCATAGCCCTCGGCGAGAGGCCATAGGCCCAGCTGCGCACCACGTCCGGCGAATAGGCGCGCACCCCATCCAGCAGGATCGCGCGCCGGTGCAGCCGGCCCAGAGCGGCGCCGTCTTCGGTCTTCATCCAGCGGTATCTGATCTCACGTTCCATTGACGCCTCCCGACGTCTGAAACGCGCCCTGAATTCAAAAACGCCCGGCCGAGGCCGGGCGCGTTCGGGGCCTCAGTGGCGATCGCCTACTTGATCTTGCCTTCCTTGAACTCGACGTGCTTGCGCACGACCGGGTCGTACTTCTTGAGCACCATCTTGTCGGTCTTGGTCCGGGCGTTCTTCTTGGTGACGTAGAAGAAGCCGGTGTCCGCGGAGGAGTTCAGGCGAATCTTGATTGAAGCTGGCTTAGCCATGTCGGCGGTCCGGTCCGGGCGGGAATTCGAGAGGCGCGGACCATACTGAGGGCGAAGCCGAAGTCAATGTCGCCTTTGGCGGCTCAAGCGTCGGCGGGCGCCGGGTCCAGGTCTCGCCGGCGGATGTGGGCCACTTCGCGTCCTTCCTGCAACACCTCCACGGCGCCACGCGCGGCGTCCTCGCGCAACAGGCTTCCCAGCACCGCCAGCCCCCGCTCGGCGGCGGCCTCGTCGGCGAGGCTGAAGTTCAGCCGCAGGGCGGAGGGGCCGGGCGTCGTCTCGAAGGCCTCGCCCGGCATGAAGGCGAGGTTGCGCTCCAGCGCCCGCTCCAACAGGGCGGCCGGTGTCGGTCGGGTCGCGCAGCGTCGCCCAGAAGAACAGGCCGCCGGGCGGAACGGTCCAGTCGGCCAGCCCGTCCAGATGCGTGCGCCATGGCGTCTGCAAAGCGGTCGCGCTTGCGCCGGTAGAGGTCCACAACGCGTTCGAGCCGGGCCGCGCGGTCCGGCGCGTTCAGGTGCTGCAGCACGATCCATTGGCTGAGGCGGTTGCTGTGCAGGTCCGCCGCCTGCTTCAGCTTGACCAGATGGGGAAAGAGGTCCTCCGACGCCGCCAGGAACCCGAGCCTCAGCCCCGGCGCCACGGTCTTGGAGAAGCTGCCCTGATAGATCCACGGCGCGCGTTTCAGCAGGGCGCAGATCGGCGTGCGCTCGCACGGGTCATAGGCCAGGTCGCGATAGGGGTCGTCCTCGAACAGGGTGACGCCGCCGGCGTCGCAGGCGTCGGCCAGGGCCTGGCGCTCGCCGGCCGTCCAGCAGCGGCCGGTGGGGTTCTGGAAGGTCGGGGTGACATAGGCCAGGGCCGGCCGGCGCGGTGCCCGCGTCCAGCCCGCGCCGGGATCGGCCGCGTCGAGCGTCTGGAACGCCGCGCCGAAGAAGCGGAACACCTGCAGCGCCGCCAGATAGGCCGGGGAATCAATGGCCACTGGCGTCCCCCGGTCCACATGCAGCTTGGCCGCCAGGTCGATGCCCTGCTGCGAGCCGGACAGGATCAGCACCCGCTCGGGCGGGCAGTCCAGGCCGATGGCGGCAAGGTCCTCGGCGATCGCGCGCCGCAGCTCCGGCTCGCCCTCGGTGGGGCCGTATTGCAGCAGCTCGCGCGGCGGGGCGGGCAGGGGCAGGTCCGCGAAGGCGTCCGGCGACGGCAGGCCGCCCGCCAGGGAGATCATCCCCGGCCGCTGGGTGCGCGCCAGCATGGCGCGGATGGGCGATCCGCCCAGGTCGCGGACCCTTTCCGATAGGCGCGCCACGGCGCTCTCCCTAAAACGCGTCAATTGCCTTGACCTATCGACACGCTATGCCGACGCCCGTATTGTGTCAATATGGTTGACCAAACTCGCCAGGAAGAGCTGCGCCAAAATGAGTTAAGGGGGGCGATCGAGCGGCTGTATTTCGCCTATCGCGCCTTCACCGACCGGGCCGACCGCATCCTGGACCGGCGAGGCCTGGGCCGGGTGCATCACCGGATCCTCTATTTCGTCGGGCGCAACCCGGACATCTCAGTGAAGGGCTTGCTGGACGTGCTGGCGGTGAGCAAGCAGGCCCTGAACGCGCCCCTGCGCCAGCTGCTGGAAATGGGCCTGATCGCGGTGATGGCGAGCCCGCAGGACCGGCGCGTGAAGCGCCTGCGCCTGACCCAGGACGGCCAGCGCCTGGAGGCCGAACTCACCGGCGCCCAGATGCGCCACCTGCAGGCCGCCTTCGACGCGGCCGGCCCGGCCAGCGAAGACGGCTGGCGCAAGGTGATGGCCCATCTCGCCGAGGCTGAGCGGGGCGGGGGCTAGCTCACCCCCAAGGAATATCCCGCTCCAGCCGCACCTGGCGCTTCTCGCCGACCCATGGGGCGGTTGCGCGGTACCAGTGGGTGACGGTCAGCTCGGCGAATTTCCAGTCGCCGTCGTGCTTCACGCACAGGGCGTCCCAGTCGCCCTGCATGTACAGTGTAGAAGTGTCGGTGAACTGCTCCAGGCGCGATGATCGTCCAATAGACCTTGGCGCGGATCGCATCGCCTTCGCGGCGGAGGATGAAGTTGCAGGGGTGGTGCTGGCGGCCGAGATAGCTGTGCGGCCATGCCGTACCAGATCTGGTGCAGCAGCTTGCGCATCGCCTCCGGCCCCTGGCAGCGGCCCTGGGGCTTGTGGTCCACCCAGCCGCCCGGGGCGAACTGGGCCAGATAGCCCTCCTCGTCGCCGGTGTTCAGCGCCAGGCAGTAGCGGGCGAACAGTTCCTCGACATCCAGGCGGTCTTCGACGGAGGGTCTGTCGGGTTTGCTCATGATCTCTCCCTAAGCGCTTGTTCGCGCCCGCTGCGGCGCCGTCGGGAGCAAGCTAGCTCTGGGGATCGAGCGACCGAAAGAGCGCGCTGGGCCTCACCCCCAGGGGATCTCCCGTTCCAGCCGCACCTGACGCTTCTCGCCGACCCAGGGGGCGGTTTCGCGGTACCAGTGAGTGGCGGTGCAGTTCGGCGAACTTCCACTCGCCGTCTTCCTGCACGCACAGGGCGTCCCAGTCGCCCTGGATGAACAGGTAGAACTGGTTGAAGCCCTGCTCCAGGCGGGTGATCGTCCAATAGGCCTTGGCGCGGACGCCGTCGCCTTCGCGGCGCAGGACGAAGTTGTTGGGCAGGTGCTGGCGGCCCAGATAGTTGCCCGGCATGCCGTACCAGATCTGGTGCAACAGCTTGCGCATGGCGTCGGGCCCCTGGCAGCGGCCCTGGGGCTTGTGGTCCACCCAGCCGTCCTTGGCGAACAGGGCGATGTAGCCCTCCTCGTCGCCGGTGTTCAGCGCCCAGCAATAGCGGGCGAACAGTTCCTGGACGTCGAGGCGCTCTTCGACGGTGGGTTTGTCGGCTTTGGTCATGATCTCTCCCTAAGTGCGTTTCTTATCTCCGCACGTCGCCCTCGGGCTTGTCCCGAGGGCCCCTGTCGAAGCTGCTGGGCGGCGCAAGCTAATCCACGGTCCGTGCGGCCGATAGAGGGGCCCTCGGGACAAACCCTAGGGTGACGAATGGTAAGCGGCGATCCTACCGCTTTTGCCGCCCGCCGCCCTTGCCCCGGCTCTTGCCCAGCCTGACCCCCGGCGGGGGCCCGCCGCGACGGCGCGCGCCCAGGCTAGGGCGTTTGGCGTTGGGTCGGGCGGTTCCGGATCGCTGAGCATCTCCAGGAGCAGCCCGCCGGTGATCGGCACCGCCTCCTTCAGCCGCACCTCGACCTCCGCGCCCAGCCGCCAGCGCCGGCCGGTGCGCTCGCCGACGAGCGCGTGGGCGCGGTCGTCGTGGACGTAGTACTCGCCGCCGAGGCTGGAGACGGGAACCAGGCCGTCCGCGCCGGTCTCCCGCAACCGCACGAACAGGCCGAAGCGCGTGACGCCGGTGATCCGGCCTTCGAACTCGGCGCCCGTCCGCTCGGCCAGGAACGAGGCGATGTAGCGGTCCGTGGCGTCGCGCTCGGCGGCCATGGCGCGGCGCTCGGCCAGGGTGATCTTCTCGGCGGTGTCGCCGATGCGCGCGATGTCGGTGTGCGACAGGCCGTCGTCGCCCAGCTTCAGCGCCGCGATCAGCGCCCGGTGCACGATCAGGTCGGCGTAGCGGCGGATCGGCGAGGTGAAGTGGGCGTAGCGGTGCAGGTTCAGGCCGAAGTGGCCGATGTTCTCGGGGCTGTAGATCGCCTGCATCTGGGAGCGCAGCACCACCTCGTTGATGATCTCCGCGTTGGGGCCGTCCCGGGTCTTGGCGATCAGGCCGTTGAAGCGCTCGGTGCGCACGGTCTCGCCCATGGCCCACTCGATCCCCAGCGTCGCCAGGAAGTCAGCGAGCGCCTGGATCTTCTCGCGCGAGGGCGTGTCGTGCACCCGGTAGATCAGGGGCGAGCGCCGCTTTTCCAGGGTCTCGGCGGCGCAGACGTTGGCCTGGATCATCACCTCTTCGATCAGCTTGTGCGCCTCCAGCGCCGCGCGCGGCTGGATGGAGACCACCTGACCCTCCGGGCTGATCAGGATGCGCCGCTCGGCGGACTCGATGGCCAGGGGAGAGCGGCGGTCGCGCCCGCGCTTCAGCACGGCGTAGGCGGCCCACAGGGGCTTCAGGACGGGCTCCAGCAGCGGCCCGGCCGCATCGTCCGGCTCGCCGTCGATGGCGGCCTGCGCCTGCTCGTAGGAGAGCTTGGCGGCCGAGCGCATCAGGCCGCGCACGAAGCGGTGCGACAGCTTGGCGCCGTGGGCGTCGAACACCATCCGCACGGCGAGGCAGGCGCGGTCCTCGCCGTGCTGCAGGCTGCACAGGCCCGACGACAGCACGTGCGGCAGCATCGGCTCCACCCGGTCGGGGAAATAGACGCTGTTGGCCTTCTCGCGCGCCTGACGGTCCAGCGCCGAGCCGGGCCGCACATAGGCCGCCACGTCCGCGATGGCCGCCCAGACGACCACGCCGCCCTTGTTCTTGGGATCGGAGTCCGGCTCAGCGTAGACCGCGTCGTCGTGATCGCGGGCGTCGGGCGGGTCGATGGTGATCAGCGGAATGGCGCGCAGGTCCTCGCGCCCCTTCAGGGTGGGGGGCTGGGCCTGACCCGCCTCGATCTCCGCGCCCTCGGGAAAGCCGATGGGGATGCCGTGGGTGTGGATCGCCACCAGGGAGGCGGCGCGCGGATCGTCCTCGCGGCCCACCACTTCCAACAGGCGGCCGGGCTTGGGGCCGTGGGCGCGGTGCGGCTCGGGCGACACCTGGGCCAGCACCAGATCGCCGTCGCGCAGGTTCGCGGCCTCGGGCCCGTGCAACACCACGGTCTCGCGAGACTTGCGGTCCACCGGCTCGACGCGGATCTCGCGGTGGGATTTGCGCACCACGCCCAGCACCTTGTGCGCGCTCTGGCCCAGGCGCTTGATCAGTCGGGCTTCGAGATCGCCGCCCTCCAGCCGCTCAAAGCGCACCAGCAGGCGCTCGCCCATCCCCGGCGCGCCGGCCGCGCCTTCCGTCTTGGAGGGCGCGAGGCGGATGGTCGGGGCGTCCTCGGCGGCCTTGGTCGGGCGTACGTAGAGGTCGCCGTCCGCGTCCTGCTCCACCACGTCGGCCACGCCCACGGGCGGCAACTCGCCGGTCACCCTTGCCGCCCTTGCGACGGGAAGGCCGGGCGCCGCCGCGCGGCTTGTGGAAGGCAGGCTTGGGCAAATGGCTCTCCGAACGGGCCCTCGTATAGCGCGACCGGCCCCCGCTCGCTGGCGTAATTGTCACCGCCGTGGATTAATGGCGGGCGACATAGAGGGGGAACGCCATGATCGCACGCATCGCCGCAACGGCCCTGGGAGTCGGGCTCGTCGTCCTTGTCGGCGGCTGTGATCGGGGCGGGACGGCGCGCGCCGCGCGGCCTCCAGCGCTCCGGCTCCGAGGCGCCCGCGGCGTCGGCCGCCCCGGCTGCGTCAGCCGCGCCGGCGGCCGATCCCGCCGCATCGACCTTCGTCCACGCCAAGGGCCTGGACATGTTCGGCTACTACATGCCGACCTCCAAGACCGTCGTCGGCCACTACAGGCTCGACGGCGTCGATGTCGGTGAGCCTTCGGACTTCGCCGCGTGGGAGCGCGGCGAGCGGTCCAAGACGCGCCCGCCCGTGTGGGTCATGGCTTCGGACATGAACAGCCCTGTGCACACCAACGAGCTCGGACAGGAAGTCTACGACGTCCAGATCCGGGTGGCGCCGGACTCCTACCGGATCGAGCCGGGCTATTTCGAGTTCACCGGCCATGACCCGAAGCTGGGCCAGGTGATGATCTCCGGCGGGTTCGACGCCAAGGCCCTGGCGCGGGCCAAGGCGGCCGGCCCCAATGGCGACATAGAGACGGTGATCACCGGCGGCATGGATTTCGCCGGCGATCACATCCGCAACATCTCGTTCTTCTGGTACGCGGGCGAATAACGCCGGCTAGAACAGCGTCCTCGGGTCCGTGACGTCGGAGTTGGACCCGCCTCCCGGCGGGCTGGCCGGCGGCGGGTTCGACAGCAGGTCGCCGATCGCGTCCGGCTGGCCGGCGCCGGCCTCCGCCCTTCGGCGCGGGCGCGAGGTCCCGGCTGGCGATCTCGGCGGCCGTGGGCGCGCCGGACGCCGCCGGGCTGAGGTTCGGCCGGCTCTGGCGGCAGGGTGTCGGTGTCGTCGCTGATCAGGTTCTCGGCATCGAGGGGCGCCTGGGTTTGAACCTTGAGCGCCGCCGCCGACGTGGGCCGGCCGATCAGCCGGCGAAGCCCGTCCTGCTCGCCCGACATTCCGCTGCTGACGCCACGGTACAGGCCGAACACCGCCACGGCCGCCAGCACGAAGCCGGCGGCGATCACGACTGGCCGGGGCAGGGCGCCTGTCATGAGGCGAATTTAACGCTTCCGGCGGTGAATTGAAAGCCGTCCGGCGGCGCGGCGGCGGCTCAGGACTTGGCGGTCGCCTTGGGCTTTGCCTTGGGCTTGGCTTTCGGCTTCGCCTTGGCTTTGGGCGCGGCTTTCGGCTTGGCCCGGGCCTTGGACGTCTTGCCGCCCTTGGCCGCCCGTTGGCGGCCAGCAGCTCCACCGCCTGTTCCAGGGTCACACTCGCAGGGTCCGCGCCCTTGGGCACATTGGCGTTGACCCCGCCCGAGGCGACATAGGGGCCGTAGCGGCCCGACAGCACCTTCACCGGCTCGCCGGTCGTGGGGTGCGCGCCCAGATCCTTCAGCGCCGTGGGGCCCGTGCGGCCCCGGCCTGGGCCGGCGGCGCGCTTTTCGGCCAGCACCGTCACGGCGCGGTTCAGCCCGATGTCGAACACCTCGTCCGCGGTCGGGCAGGTTGGCGTAGGTCGAGCCGTGCTGGACGTAGGGGCCATAGCGGCCGATGCCGGCCAGGACCATGCCGCCGTCGTCCGGGTGGACGCCCACCTCGCGCGGCAGGCGCAGCAGGCGCAGGGCCTTTTCCAGGTCCATGGCGGCGGCGGACCAGCCCTTGGGCAGGCTGGAGCGCTTGGGCTTCTCGCCTTCGGCGGCCGCATCGCCCAGCTGCACATAGGGGCCGAAGCGTCCGGACTTCAGATAGACCGTCTGGCCGGTGACCGGATCGACGCCCAGCTCGCGATCGCCGGCGGCGCCGTCCTTGTCGCCGCCGTTCTCCGCGCCGATCTGGCGGGTGAAGCGGCATTCCGGATAGTTCGAGCAGCCGATGAAGGCGCCGTAGCGGCCGATCTTCAGCGACAGCTTGCCCGCCCCGCAGGTGGGGCAGAGGCGCGGGTCCGAACCATCGCCCTTGTCCGGGAAGATGTGCGGGCCGAGCGACTCGTTCAGGGCGTCCAGCACCTGGGTGGTGCGCACGTCGGCGATCTCGCCCACCTGCTTGTGGAAGTCGGTCCAGAATTCGCGCAGCAGCGCCTTCCAGTCGAGCTTGCCGGCCGACACCGCGTCGAGCTTCTCCTCCAGCTCGGCGGTGAAGTCGTACTGCACGTACTTGAGGAAGAACTCCTCCAGGAAGGCGGTGACCAGCCGGCCCTTGTCCTCGGGAATGAAGCGGTTCTTGTCCATGCGCACGTATTCGCGCTCGCGCAGCACGGTCAGGATCGAGGCGTAGGTGGAGGGCCGGCCGATGCCCAGCTCCTCCAGCTTCTTGACCAGGCTGGCTTCCGAATAGCGCGGCGGCGGCTCGGTGAAGTGCTGGTCGGCCGTGCGCCTTGCTCACCTTGGCGGCGGCGCCCTGGCGGATCTGGGGCAGGCGGGCGCCGTCCTCGTCCTCCGGATCGTCGCGGCCTTCCTCGTAGGCGGCCAGATAGCCCTCGAACAGCACCACCTGGCCGGTCGCGCGAAGGCCGGTGCGGCCGTCGGCGGTCTCGAGGTCCACGGTGGTGCGCTCGATGCGCGCGGCCTCCATCTGGCTGGCGATCATCCGCTTCCAGATCAGCTCGTACAGGCGGCCCTGGTCGGGCTCCAGATGCAGACGAGCCGGGGTTGCGCGACAGGCTGGTGGGGCGGATCGCCTCGTGCGCTTCCTGGGCGTTCTTGGCCTTGGTCTTGTAGCGGCGCGGCTCGGGCGGCACGTAGTCCTTGCCGTAGCGGCCGGCGATCACCTGGCGGGCCTCGACGATCGCTTCTTCGGCCACCTGCACGCCGTCGGTCCGCATGTAGGTGATCAGGCCGGTGGTCTCGCCGCCGATGTCGACGCCTTCATAGAGCCGCTGGGCGGTCTGCATGGTGCGCTGGGCCGAGAAGCCGAGCTTGCGCGCCGCCTCCTGCTGCAGGGTCGAGGTGGTGAAGGGCGGCGCGGGCGTGCGCCGGCCGGGCTTCGTCTCCACCGCCGAGACCGTGAAGGCGCCGGCCTGCACGGCGGCCTTGGCCGCGTTCAGCCGCGGCTTCGTCAGGCAGGTCGAACTTGGCGAGGCGCTTGGCTTCGTGCTTGACCAGCCGGGCCTTGAACGGGTCGGAGCCGGCGGTGACGTCGGCCTCGACGGTCCAATATTCCTGGGTCTTGAAGGCCTCGATCTCCAGCTCGCGATCGACGACGAGGCGCAGGGCCACCGACTGCACCCGCCCGGCCGAGCGCGCGCCCGGCAGCTTGCGCCACAGCACCGGCGACAGGGTGAAGCCGACCAGATAGTCGAGCGCGCGGCGGGCGAGGTAGGCGTCGACCAGCTCCATGTCGATGTCGCGCGGATTGGCCATGGCCTCGGTGACGGCCGACTTGGTGATGGCGTTGAACACCACCCGCTGCACCGTGGCGTCCTTCAGCACGCGCTTCTTGTTGAGCACCTCCAGCACGTGCCAGCTGATGGCCTCGCCCTCGCGGTCCGGGTCGGTGGCCAGGATCAGCCGGTCGGCGCCCTTCATGGCGGCGGCGATGTCCGACAGGCGCTTGGCGGACTTGGGGTCCACCTCCCAGATCATGTCGAAGTCTTCGTCGGGCCGGACCGAGCCGTCCTTGGAGGGCAGGTCGCGCACGTGGCCGTAGCTGGCCAGCACCGTGAATCCCGGGCCCAGGTACTTGTTGATGGTCTTGGCCTTGGCCGGACTTTCGACGACGACGACGTTCATGCGGGGGGATCGCGATCCGGGTTCGGCGGGATGGGGGGCGGAAAGTGGGGACAGGCGGGGGGGCGTGTCAACGCTTCACCGCACGACCTTTGCACGTAAAACGAGACTATGATAATTCACTATCGTTATAGGGTACCTATGTTGGGGGACGCCATGGTCATCGCCGAGAACGCCGCGCCATCGCCGCGACGCGATCAGGGCGCGCCCATGTGTCTCTACATCCGGGACATGCTCGAACAACTCGGCAAAATGGCGGCCGATCTGGATGAAGACCAGCTCGCCGACGCCATCTCGAACGCGGTCGATGAGGCCCGGCGGACGGTGCTGAGGAAGATGACGATCAGCGATTAGACGGGCCCTCCCTTGCTGGCGACCAGGCCGCCGGGCAGCAGCTCCGCGCGCCCGGCCAGGGCCAGTTCCACCAGGGCGCCATAGACGCTGGCCGCGGGCGCGCCGGTCAGGCGGACCAGTTCGTCGCGCGGGATCGGCGTGGGCGACAGCAGCGCCTCCACCTTCGTACGCACGGTGTCGATGGCTGCATCGAGCGCCGCCTCGTCCGCGGGGCCGTGGCGGAAGGGGTCCTCGGCCGGCTCGCGCGCGGTGAAGGGGCGCTGCAGGCCGCGCACCACATCCTCGGCGCTCTCGCACAGGGTCGCGCCCTGGCGCAGCAGGTCGTTGGTCCCCTTGGCGCGGGGGTCCAGCGGCGAGCCCGGCACGGCGAACACCTCGCGGCCCTGCTCGCCGGCCAGCCGTGCGGTGATCAGCGAGCCGGAGCGCTGCTCGGCCTCGACCACCACCACGCCCAGCGACAGGCCCGAGATCAGCCGGTTGCGCCGGGGGAAGTCCCGCGCCTGGGCGCGCCGGCCCACCTGGCTTTCGGACACCACGCAGCCCTCCGCCGCGATGCGCCGGTACAGGGGCTCGTGCTCTGGCGGGTAGACGTCGTCGATCCCGCCGGCCAGCACCGCCGCCGTGCCCGTGGGCAGGGCGCCTTCGTGGGCGGCCGCGTCTATGCCCCGCGCCATGCCCGAGACCACGAGGTAGCCGGCCTGTCCGAGATCGGCGGAAAGCTGCCGGGCGAAGCGCTGGCCGGCGGCCGAGGCGATCCGCGCGCCCACCACAGCCACCGCCGGACGTGCCAGGATCGCCGCGTCTCCAAGGGTCCAGATCACCGGCGGCGGGGGATCGAGCGCGGCCAGCAGCGGCGGGAACTGCGTCTCGCAGGCGCACAGCAGCCGCGCGCCGAGCGCTTCGCCGGCCGCGATCTCGTCTTCGGCCTGGGCGCGGGAGGGGACGGCGGGGGGCTTGGCCGCCCCCGCGCGCTTGGCCAGGCGCGGCACGGCCTCCAGCGCCGCCTCCGCCGAGCCGAAGCGCAGGGTCAGGTGGCGGAAGGCGACCGGCCCGATCCGCTCGGCCCGCGCCAGCCTCAGCCAGTCGGCGCGCTCTGCGGGGGTGAGCGCGCCGCCGCTCACGCCTTAGCGGCCCCGCCGCCGATGCGGGACTCCGTCCCGTTCATCAGGCGGCCGATGTTCTCCCGGTGGCGGATGAAGATCAGCACGGCCATGAAGATCGTCAGATACAGCTTGGCGATCGGCGACTGGTCGGTGGTGAACACGAAGACCGGGGCCAGGGCCGCCGCCGTCAGGGCCGCCAGGGACGAGAAGCGGAACAGGTAGGCCATCACCAGCCAGGCGACGCCCGCCAGCACGCCCACGGGCCAGGCCACGGCGAACATGACGCCGGCGGCGGTCGCAACCCCCTTGCCGCCCCGGAACTTCAGCCACACGGGGAACAGGTGGCCCGTGAACGCCGCCCCGCCCGCCAGACAGCCCATCGTCGCCGCCGTGTCATGGCCGCTCGAGGCGAACAGCGCCCGCGCGATCAGCACCGCCGCCAGCCCCTTGCCGCCGTCGCCGAGCAAGGTGATCGCCGCCAGGTCCTTGCGGCCGGTCCTCAGGACGTTGGTCGCCCCGATGCTGCCCGAGCCGATCTTGCGCAGGTCTCCGGCCCCGCCGAGCTTCGCCGCGATCACCCCGAACGGGATCGAGCCCAAGAGGTATCCGCCCAGAACGACGAGGCCGATCGTGGCGAGCGCCGGTGCGACGAGCGACTGCATATTCCCCCCAAACACGCCCGCTGGCGCTCCGCCATGTTAGGCCCGTTCGGGCGCCGGACAACCCTGCGGATCGCCCCAGCTTAACCGAAAGTTGCGCCGGACTTGCGACGCGAGAGCCGCTCGACTAGGTTCCGCGCCCTTTCGAACCGCCCGCGTTTTTGCGCGTGGCGGCTTTCGTCGTCGGCGCAATGGAGGCTGTCATGGGCGGGGAGACTGGCGGCGGAGAGGCGGGCGTCGCGCTCGGCGTGGATTTCGGCACCACCAACACGGTGGTGGCGCTCGGCGATGGAGAGGGCGGCGCGCGGGTGGCGCGATTTGCGACGCCCGGCGGGGGCGAGGCGTCCGCGTTCCGTTCGGTGCTCAGCGTGAGCGAGGAGGCGCACGCCATCGACGCCGGCGCCTGGGCCATCGAGGCGTTCCTGGACGATCCGGACTCCACGCGCCTGATCCAGTCGTTCAAGTCGTTCGCGGCGAGTTCGGCGTTCTCGGGCACCTCGATCTTCGGACGGAGGTTCCAGTTCGAGGACCTGTTGTTCGCCTTCCTGCGTCGCCTGAGGGAGCGAAGCGAGGGGCTGGACGGCCCCGTGGTCAGGACGGTGATCGGCCGTCCCGTGGTGTTCGCGGGCGCCGATCCGAACGAGGGACTGGCGCTTCGGCGCTACACAACAGCCTTCGGCCGCCTCGGCCTGCCGGGCCTGTCGTTCGCCTATGAGCCGGTGGGGGCGGCCTTCGCCTTCGCCAAGCGGCTGGAGGGCGCCGCGACCGTGCTGGTGGCCGACTTCGGCGGCGGCACCAGCGACTTCTCGATCATGCGCTTCCGGCGGGTAGGGAGCGGTCTCGTCGCTGAACCCCTCAGCCGGTCGGGCGTCGGCGTGGCGGGCGACGCCTTCGACTTCCGCATCATCGATCACGTGGTCTCGCCGAGGCTGGGCAAGGGCGGGGAATACCGCTCCGAAGGCAAGCGTCTGCCGGTGCCCAACCGCTACTACGCGGCCTTCGCACGCTGGAATCAGCTGGCCTTGATGAAGGGCTCGCGCGAGATGCGCGAACTGCGCCAGATCGCCCGCACGGCGGAGGACCCGGCGGGCGTCGGCCGGTTCATCGAGCTTCTGGAGAGCGACCAGGGTTACCTGCTCTATCGCGCCGTCTCGGCCGCCAAGGAGGCGTTGTCGGACGAGAACGCCGCCGCCTTCACGCTGGAGGCCGGCGATATCGAGATCAAGGCGGACATCGCCCGGGCCGACTTCGAGGCCTGGATCGCCCCCGAGCTTTCGGCCATCGAGCGGGCCGTGGGGGACGCTCTGGCGTCGGCGGGACTTGCGGACGGCGACGTCGACAAGGTGTTCCTGACCGGCGGCTCGTCCTTCGTGCCGGCCGTGCGCGCGATCTTCCTGCGGCGGTTCGGCGCGGACGCTATCGAGACGGGCGGGGAGTTCGAGTCGATCGCCACGGGCCTGGCCCTGATCGGCGCAGAGCCCGAGGCTCAAGGATGGCGCGAGGCGGCGAGCTACGCCTCGTAGATCGTCCGGCCGCCCACCACGGTGCGCAGCACCTTGCCCTGCAGGCTCCGCCCGTCGAAGGGCGAGTTCTTGGACTTGGAGATCAGCTTGTCGGCGTCGATCAGCACCGGCGCGTCCAGGTCGAACAGGACGAGGTCCGCCGGCGCGCCCTTCTTCAGCCGGCCGGTCTGGTGGCCGAGCAGTTCGGCGGGCGCCAGGGTGACGGCGCGGATCAGGTCCGTGAGCTTGGCCTGGCCCTCGTGGTGCAAGGCGAGCAGGGCCGGCAGCAGGGTTTGCAGCCCCACCGCGCCAGGCGCCGCCTCGTCAAACGGCAGGCGCTTGTCCTCGGCGGGGGCGGGGGCGTGGGCGGAGACCACGATGTCCACCAGGCCAGACGCCAGCGCCTCCACCAGGGCCAGCCGGTCGTCCTCGCTCCGCAGCGGCGGGGTCAGCTTGTAGAAGGTGCGGTAGTCGCCGATGTCGTTCTCGTTGAAGCTCAGGTGGTTGATCGAGCAGGTGGCGCGAACGTCCAGGCCCTTGTCCTTCGCCCGCTTCAGGCTCTCCAGGGCCCGGGCGGTGGTGATCTGGTCCACCAGCAGGCGCGCGCCGGTCAGCTCGGCCAGGGCCAGGTCGCGCTCGAGCATGATGGTCTCGGAGATCGCCGGGCCGGCGGGCAGGCCCAGGCGTCCGGAAAGCTCGCTCTCGGTGGCCGAGGCGCCGCGCTCCAGGTGCGGATCGGCGGGCCGGCAGGCGACGATGGTGTCGAAGCCCTTCGCATAGGCCAGCACCCGGCGCAGCAGGCGGGAGTCCACGATCGGCTTGTCCGCGTCGGTGACATAGACGGCGCCGGCCTCGTGCATCAGGCCGATCTCGGCCATCTCCTGGCCCAACAGGCCCTTGGTGGCGGCGCCGGCGGGATAGACGCGCACCAGGCCGATGTCGCGGGCGCGGCGCAGGATGAAGTCCACCATGGCCGGATCGTCGATGGTCGGGTCCGTGTCCGGCTGGAGCACGATGGTGGTGACGCCCCCGGCGGCGGCGGCGCGGGCGGCGGATTTCAGCGTCTCCTTGGTCTCGGCCCCCGGCTCGCCGGTCTTGACCCGCAGGTCGATCAGGCCGGGCGCGAGCACGGCGCCCTTGCAGTCGATGACTTCCAGATCGGGGGAGGCCGCCTCGATCCGGGATTTCTTCACGACTTCGGCGATCACGCCGTCCACGACGACGAGGGAGCCCTTGCCGTCGTATCCGCTCTCCGGATCGATCAGCCGCGCGCCGACGAAGGCGATGGGGCGATGCTCGCCGGCGACGGTCACAGCGTGTTCTCCAGCCGCCGGGCCAGGCAGGCCAGAACCGCCATGCGCACGGCGACGCCCATCTCCACCTGGTCCTGGATCAGGCTGACGGCGGGATCGTCGGCCACGTCGGACTCGATCTCCACGCCCCGGTTCATCGGCCCGGGGTGCATCACCTTGGCCCCCGGGGCGGCCAGGGCCAGCTTCTCGCGGTCCAGGCCATAGAAGCGGAAGTACTCTCGCACCGAGGGGATGAAGGCGCCGGACATGCGTTCCAGCTGCAGCCGCAGCATCATCACCACGTCGGCCCCGGCGATGCCCTTTTTCATGTCGTGGAAGATTTCGGCCCCCCAGCGATCCGCGCCCGGCGGCATCAGGGTGGGCGGGCCGACGAGGCGCACGTTCGCGCCGAGCAACTGAAGCAGGGCGAGGTTGGAGCGCGCCACGCGGCTGTGCAGCACGTCCCCGCAGATGGCCACCGTCAGCCCGCCGACCTCTCCGAACGCCCGGCGCAGGGACAGGGCGTCCAGCAGCGCCTGGGTGGGGTGCTCGCGCCAGCCGTCGCCGGCGTTGATCACGCTGCCGCTCACCTTCTGGGACAGCAGCGAGGCCGCCCCGGCGCCGGAGTGGCGCACGACCAGCAGGTCCGGCTTCATGGCGTTCAGGGTGACGGCGGTGTCGATCAGGGTCTCGCCCTTGGTCATGGACGAGGTGCGCGGGCTCATGTTGACCACGTCCGCGCCCAGCCGCTTGCCCGCCAGCTCGAAGGAGCTCTGGGTGCGGGTGGAGGATTCGAAGAACAGATTGACCAGGGTGCGCCCGCGCAAGAGGCCGAGCTTCTTCTCCTTCTGCCGGTTCACCGCCACGAAGGCGTCCGCCAGATCGAGCAAAGCGTCGGCGTCGGGGCGCTCGAGCCCGGCGATTCCGATCAGATGACGTTGTGGGAACGGGAAGACGCGCTCGGCGATGGCGCTT
The DNA here is from genome assembly GCA_963761065.1 of uncultured Alphaproteobacteria bacterium. GTDB lineage: Bacteria > Pseudomonadota > Alphaproteobacteria > Caulobacterales > Caulobacteraceae > JANWHQ01. Next base: position 429,739 of record CAVXFP010000001.1, read on the forward strand.
TCGATGTCCGCGTCGGTATGCATCGAAGCGGAGGCTATAGGCGCGACTGGGCCGGCGCTCAAGCGTTCCGCAGCCGATCGAGCGCTCCCTGCAGGATCCAGGCGGCGGCCGCCTTGTCCACCACCTCGGCGCGGCGGGCGCGCGACAGGTCCGCCTCGTCGGTCAGCATGCGCTGCACGGCCATGGTGGACATGCGCTCGTCCCAGAAGGCCAGCGGCAGGTCTTTCAGGCGCAAAAGGTTGCGGGCGAAGGCGCGGACCGACTGGCAGCGCGGCCCCTCCGTGCCGTCCATGTTCACCGGCAGGCCGATGACCAGGCCCTCGGCGCCCCGGTCCTCCATCAGATCGAACACCCGGTCCACGTCCTCGCTGAACTTGGTGCGGCGGATCACCTCGACGGCGCTGGCGATGGAGCGGTCGCGGTCCGAAGCGGCGACCCCGATGGTCTTGTCGCCGAGGTCGAGCCCCAGGAACGGCGTCCGCGGCGGTGCGGCGGCGGACAACGCGTCGAGCTCTATGATGGCCATGGCGCTTCCTAGACGGTTGCGCGGAGCTTGTCGCGCGTCTAACCCCCGACGGGCAGGAGGGCCCATGGCCATCGACGTCCATACCGTGCGCAAGGTCGCGAGACTCGCGCGCATCAGCGAGCCGGAGGAACGGCTCGAACCGCTCGCCAAGGAGCTGTCCTCGATCATGGGCTGGATCGACCAGCTCGCGGAGGTCGACACCGACGGCGTGGAGCCCATGACCTCGGCCGTGAAGACGACGCTGCCGCTGCGCGAAGACGTGGTCACCGAGGGCGGCGACGTGGACGCCATCCTCTCCAACGCCCCCAACCACGCGGATGGATTCTTCGTGGTGCCGAAGGTGGTGGAATGAGCGAGCTTACCTCCCTGACGCTCAAGCAGGCCCTCGACGGCCTGGCGTCCAAGCGCTTTTCCGCCACGGAGCTGACCCAGGCGCATGTGAGCGCCGTGGAGGCCGCGCGGCCGCTGAACGCCTATGTGCTGGAGACGCCAGACAAGGCGCTGGCCATGGCCAAGGCGTCCGACGACCGCCGCGCGACGGGCGCCGCCGGGCCGCTGGAGGGCGTGCCGCTGGGGATCAAGGACCTGTACTGCACCCACGGCATCCGCACGACCGCCGGCTCGCGCATCCTCGAGGACTTCACGCCGAACTACAAATCCACCGTCACCTCGAACCTGTGGCGCGACGGGGCGGTGATGCTGGGCAAGCTGAACATGGACGAGTTCGCCATGGGCTCGTCCAACGAGAGCTCGGCCTTCGGTCCGGCGGTCAATCCCTGGCGGGCGCACAACTCTAATCAACAGCTTACGCCCGGGGGCTCATCCGGCGGCTCGGCCGCGGCGGTGGCGGCGGACCTGTGCCTGGGCGCCACGGCGACCGACACCGGCGGCTCGATCCGCCAGCCGGCGGCCTTCACCGGCACCGTGGGGATCAAGCCCACCTACGGCCGCTGCTCGCGCTGGGGCATCGTGGCCTTCGCCTCCTCGCTGGATCAGGCCGGGCCCATCACCAAGACCGTGGAGGACGCCGCGATCCTGCTGCGCTCCATGTCCGGCCACGACCCCAAGGACTCCACGAGCTTGCCGGTGGACGTGCCTGATTTTCCGAGCTTCGTCGGCAAGTCGGTGAAGGGTCTGCGCATCGGCGTGCCCAAGGAATACCGCGTGGACGGCATGCCCGCCGAGATCGACGCCCTGTGGCAGGCCGGGATCGCCTGGCTGAAGGACGCCGGCTGCGAGATCGTCGAGGTGTCGCTGCCGCACACCAAGTACGCCCTGCCGGCCTATTACATCGTGGCTCCGGCCGAGGCGTCCTCCAACCTCGCCCGCTACGACGGCATGCGCTACGGCCTGCGCGTGGACGGCAAGGACCTTACCGAGGTCTATGAGCAGAGCCGCGCCCACGGCTTCGGCGAGGAGGTCAAGCGCCGAGTGATGATCGGGACCTACGTCCTCTCGGCCGGCTATTACGACGCCTACTACATCAAGGCCCTGAAGGTGCGCCGGCGCATCGCGGACGACTTCGACAAGGCGTTCGAGCGGGTCGATGCGCTGCTCACGCCAGCCACGCCCTCGGCCGCCTTCGCGCTGGGCGAGGCGTCGGACGACCCGGTGGCCATGTACCTGAACGACGTCTTCACGGTGACGGTGAACCTGGCGGGCCTGCCGGGCATCAGCGTGCCGGCGGGGCTGTCCGCCAACGGCCTGCCGCTGGGGCTTCAGCTCATCGGCCGGGCGCTGGACGAAGGGACGCTGTTCTCCCTGGGGTCGCGGTTGAGAAGGCCGCGAACTTCCGAGGCAAGCCTAAGAAGTGGTGGTGAGCGGTCCGCCCTCGTCCTTCGACAGGCTCAGGATGAGGGCGACTGTGAGGACGGTTCAGTAGGAATCCTCACCCTGAGCCTGTCGAAGGGCGAGGATTGCGGTTCCTAAATCAGGCCGCCGCTTCGTCGCCCCGGTCTTCGCCCTGTTCGTTGGCGACCTCGGCGATGGCGTTGAGCAGCATCGCCGCGGAGATGGGCTTTGACAGGTGCCGCTGGGCGCCCGCCGCGCGGCCCGCCGCGATATGTTCGGGCATGGCGTTGGCGGACAGGATGATCACCGGCGTCGAGGGCCGGTGGGCTTCCTTCTCCATCAGGCGGATCTTCTGGGTGGCGGTAAGTCCGTCCATCACGGGCATCTGGATGTCCATCAGCACCACGTCGAAGCGGTCGTTGACGTAGGCTTCCAGCGCCTCCTGGCCGTTCTCCACCGACACCCGCTCGGCGCCTACCTGATCGAGGATCATCTCCACGACCCGACGGTTGGTGGGATGGTCGTCCACCACCAGCACCCGCAGGGCGTGGCCGTCTTCATTCTGGTCATCCGCCGCGGCCATCGCCGCGGCCACGACCTGGGAGATGGCGGCGCCGTCTGCGCCCGGCGCTTTGACGGTGGCCTCGCCGCCGGTCGCGGGCAGCGCCAGGGTCAAGGTGAAGGTCGAGCCATGACCGAGCACGCTGTCGCACTGCAGGTCGCCGCCCAGCAGGTTCGCGGCCTGCTTTGAAACCGCCAGGCCAAGGCCCGTGCCGCCGTGCCGGCGCGTGGCGGAGCCGTCGGCCTGTTGGAACCGGTCGAAGATGCGGGCCTTGAATTCCGAGGTGAAGCCGACGCCGGTGTCGGTGACGACGAAGCGCAAGGCCTCGCCCCGCGGATCGGGCCGTTCCACGCCCAGGCGCACCTCGCCGTGGTCGGTGAACTTCACGGCGTTGGACAGCAGGTTGCCCAGGATCTGGCGCAGGCGCTCGGGGTCGCCGGCCACCATGCCGTCCGCTTCGGGCGAGATGTCGATGGCGAAGCCGATGTGCTTGTTGGCGGCGCGCAGGCCGTAGGGCCGCGCCGCCGCGCGGATGTGTTCGCCCAGGTCGAAGGTCTCGCTCGTGGCGACCACCTTGCCGGATTCCAGCCGCGCCAGGTCGATGATGTCGGAAACCAGGGCCTCCAGCGTCACGCCGGAGTGGCGGATGGTCTCCACCATCTCCTGCTGCTTGTCGTTCAGCGGCGTGCGGGCCAGCACCTCGGCGATGCCCAGCACCCCGTTCAGCGGCGTGCGCAGCTCGTGGCTGACGTTGGCCAGGAACTCGCTCTTGGCGCGGTTGGCCGCTTCGGCCAAGTCGCGCGCTTCGGCGAGGATCTCGTTGGCGCGGCGGAACTCGGTGACGTCCATCACCACCGTGACCAGGCCGCCGTCGCGGGTGGGACGGCGCTCGGCGCGCACCCAGCGATCGCCGTTCTTGTGCTCGTCCGTGCCCATGCGGCCGCGGGTGGCCAGGCGGTCGGCCAGCCAGTCTTCCTCGCGGCCGACAGCGTCGGGGTGCAGGCCGGCCTTGAGGTTGCCCCGGAGCAAGTCCTCGAAGGATTTGCCCTGCTCAAGGACCCCGGCATGGTCCACCAGCTCGGCGTAGCGCGAGTTCCAGACCACGATGCAGTCGTGGGCGTCGAAAAAGGCGATGCCCTCGGCCATCGGCTCGATGGCTTCGTGCAGGCGCGCGAGGGCGCCGCGGTGGCTGCGCCCCTCGATGCTGTATCGGATCGACGCCCAGACGCCCGTCAGGGCCGCCGCGCCGGCGAGCGCCGTGGCCAGGGTTTCGTGGATGTTCAGGGCGATCAGGCCGGAGGTGACGGCGACCCCGCCGCTCAACAGCGCAACGCGCAGATTCTGTTGCCTCGACAGGCGCGTCCACAGCTGGGCGACCATGGAAATGCACTCCCCCGCACAAACGGTGACTCCGTAAGTAAGGTTGACGACTGAAGAATTCCTTATCTCTGGCGGGCCCGCCCGGGCCGGGTGTATGCAGCGGACATGACCGAGACCGCCTCAAAGCTGATCGAGGGCCGCACAGGCCCGTGGGAAATCGTGATCGGGCTGGAGATCCACGCCCAGGTCGCCTCCAAGTCCAAGCTGTTCTCCGGCGCGGCCGTGGGCTTCGGCGCGGGCGCCAATGAGCAGGTCAGCCTGGTGGACGCGGCCATGCCGGGCATGCTGCCGGTGATCAACAAGGTCTGTGTGGAGCAGGCGATCCGCGCGGGCCTGGGCCTGAAGGCCAAGATCAATCTGTGGTCCCGCTTCGACCGCAAGAACTACTTCTATCCCGACCTGCCGCAGGGCTATCAGATCAGCCAGTACAAGGACCCCATCGTCGGGGAGGGCGAGGTCGAGGTCGAGCGCGACGACGGCTCGACGTTCATCGTCCGCATCGAGCGGCTGCACCTGGAGCAGGACGCCGGCAAGTTGATCCACGATCTGGACCCTCACTGGACCTATGTCGGACCTGAACCGCGCCGGCACCGCGCTGATGGAGATCGTCTCCTATCCCGACATGCACTCGCGCGGAGGAGGCGGCGGCCTATGTGAAGAAGGTGCGCGCCATCCTGCGCTGGATCGGCGCCTGCGACGGCGACATGGAAAAGGGCAACCTGCGCGCCGACGTGAACGTCTCCATGCGCCGGCCGGGCGAGCGAGCTGGGCACGCGCTGCGAGATCAAGAACGTCAATTCCTACCGCTACATCCAGCAGGCCATCGAGTACGAGGCCCGCCGGCAGGTGGAGATTCTGGAAGACGGTCGGAAGATCCATCAGGAGACGCGGCTGTTCGACCCGCACAAGGGCGAGACCCGCTCCATGCGCTCCAAGGAAGAGGCGCACGACTATCGCTATTTCCCCGACCCCGACCTGCTGCCGCTGGAGCTGGACCCGGAATGGGTGAAGCAAATCGAGGCGTCCCTGCCGGAGCTGCCGGACGAGCGCAAGAAGCGCCTGATCGACCAGTACGGCCTGTCGCCCTATGACGCGGGGGTGCTGATCATCGAGGCGCCGCGCGCGGACCTCTATGAGCGCCTGGCCGCCGGCCATGACCCCAAGCTGGTGGCCAACACCATCACCCAGTCCGTGCTCACCTTCGCCAACACCTCAGGCGAGGAGATCACCGATCGACGGCGTGGGGCCGATCACCGCCGACATGCTGAGCGAATATCACCAGCTGATCGAGGACGGGACGATCTCGTCGAAGATCGCCAAGGAGGTGTTCGAGCGCATGACCGCCGGCGAGGGTTCGCCCAAGGCCATCGTCGAGAAGCACGGCCTGGTCCAGGTGTCCGACACCGGCGCGCTGGAGGCCATGGTCGACGCCCTGATCGCCGCCAATCCGGACAAGGCCGCCCAGGTGAAGGACAAGCCCCAGGCCATCGGCTGGTTCGTCGGCCAGCTCATGCGCGAGACCGGCGGCAAGGCCAACCCGGCGGCGCTCAACGATATCCTGAAGGCGAAGCTGGGGATCTAGCGGGGCGGACCAGGCAGGCCGCCCGCCGACTAGCGGACCTTCCGAATTTCCGAAAGGGGGTGGAACGCGGCCCTAAGCGGTGGGCCTCAGCACCTCATAGTAATATTTCCGAAACTGCAGGGTCGCGCGGTCGGCGCTGACGGAGCGCTCGGCCGCCGCCGGCGGGGTCTCCTCTACACCGGAGGACTCCACGACGGCCTTGTCCTCGTCGGCGATGTGCCCGTTCATCCAGGAGAACCAGGGATTCAACAACGGTGAGCGCGCAAAGTCGCGGGAGCCCGCGACGATCAGCCGCGTTCGCCCCCGTTCGGCCGGAATGACGAGGGCGTGTATGCCCAATGTCCGCCCCGGAATCGGTATGTGCAGGGACATTACATTCGGTCGGTGAAATTCCAGGTAGGTCTCCGAGGCTTCGCCGCCGAGCGTCGCTCGCGTCCGGCCCCCCCAGGAATCTCTTCCCACGTGACCTCCATGCTAGACGCTGGGGTCATTCGTGAACGCATGGATTTGCCGATGGTGCGGCGATGGACGAATGGCAAATGCGGGCTGTCCAGCATGTTCTCCATCGCCCTGGTCCAATGACAGCGCCACATCCGCTCGACATAGCAGCGGGCAAGACCGGGCTCTGAAAGTCCGGGGGGCGCGACAGGCTCGGGCGGGGCGGTCTCGCCCGGGTGCGTGAAGACCCAGAGCAGATCGCCGATTTGGCGCACTGGCAGAGCTGCGGCGCCGAGTTGGCTCCGTCTTGCATCTGGGTTCAAAGGGACGAAGCAGTTCGCGCCGGTGACATCGAAACGCCATCCATGGAAGGCGCATTCCAGACAGCCGTCTTCGACCACCCTGCCCAGTGACAGCGCCACGCCGCGGTGCGGGCAACGGTCAATGAGTGCGCCTATGACGCCGTTACGGCCACGGAACAGAACTATGGGAACGTCGGCTAGCACCACGCGCACTGGCCGGCGTTTCACCTTCCGTGCGAGGACCAGCGGCGACCAGACGTCGGCGAAGCCATCAAACATATCCGAACTCTCCCGGCTGGCCGCTCCCGAACGGCTAGGTCCAGTCTCGCCTTCTCATCGCCGCGGGCTGCGGCTTGTCGCAAGGATATCTGGTCGGCAATCTAGTCGTTGCAAGTGAAACCGCACGTCCGAAACCGAGCGCGATGGCCGGCGCCGCTCGCCGGTTCAGCGCTCCCTGGAACGCAAGAAGGGCCGCCCCGGCGGGACGGCCCTCCTGATCTCGAAGACGCTGGGCGAGGCTAGTAGCCGTAGCCGCCGTAGTCATCGTCGTCGTAGCTGTAGTCGTAATTGCCCGGGTAATCGTAGCTGTAGCCATAGTCCCCGTAGCCGCCGGACGTCGCCAGGTCGTAGATCAGGCCCGTGGCGATGGCCGCCAGGACGAAGTCATTGCCCGTGCGGTACCAGTAGTAGCCCCGGGGCGGCCGGCGCAGGTGATAGCGGCTCCAGTCGTTGACCACGTAGCTGCCGTAGTAGGTCGGCAGATAGCTGCCCCGGCTATACCAGCCGGCCGAGCGATAGCTGTTCCCGCCGCGCCAATTGCGGTCGCCGCGCCAGCCCTGCTGGGCGTAGCCGCGGTTGTAGCGACCGCCGCCGTTGTAGCGGGCGCCGCCGTTGTAACGGCTGCCTCCGTTGTAGCGAGCGCCGCCGTTGTATTGGCCGCCGCCGTTGTAGCTGCGCGAATGCTGGCCTCTGTCGTGGTCGCCGCCATGACGGCCGCCGCCGGTCCAACTCTGGGCCGACGCGACCGCGGGCGCGGCCAATGCCAGGGCGGCGATCGCCGCGATCAAGCGTTTCATGGGTCCGTTTCCTTCGCCCTTGAGCGAAGGGGAGCCCCTCGCCTGTGGTCAGCAAGGTGTGACCCGGCGGCTGAACCCCGGCTGAACGGCGAGGAGGGGAGTCAGACAGGCTACGTGGCGGCGCCGTCCCGCGCCGCCTTCCAGTCCCGAAAGACGATCACGTCCTTGCCCGGCGCGGCGTCGGGGCCGACCAGCTCAAGGATCAGGGGAACGATCTCCTCGGGCGCGGGCAGGGTTTCCGGATCCTCGCCCGGGAAGGCCTGGGCGCGCATGCGCGTGCGCATGGGGCCGGGGTTGACGATGGCGACGCGCAGGGCGGTGTGCTCGGTCTCGTCGGCGTAGCACTGGGCCAGCGCCTGGGCGCCGGCCTTGCTGGCCGAATAGACGCCCCAGAACGCCCTGGGCCTGGACGCCGCGCCCGACGACAGGAACACCGCCCGCCCGGCGTCCGACGCCCGCAGCAGCGGGTCCATGGAGCGGATCAGCGCGGTACTTGGCGGTGAGGTTGATCGCGATCGCCGCGTCCCAGACCTTCAAGTCCAGTTGCGCCACCGGCGTCAGCACGCCGAGGATTCCGGCCGCGTCGATCAGGATGTCCAGGCGCTTCCAGCGTTCGAAGATGGCGCCCCCCAGCTGGTCGACCCCGTCGCCATCGCGCAGGTCCAGCGGCACGAGGGTCGGGCGCTCCCCGCCCGCGGCGCGGATCTTCATCATCCAGGCTTTCGAGGGCGCCTTGGGTGCGGCCGGTGGCGATCACATGGGCGCCGGCGGCGGCGAGGCCCAGCGCGATGGCCCGGCCGATGCCGTGGGCGGCGCCCGTCACCAGGGCGATGCGGTCGTTCAGAAGCGGGGAGGGGGAGGTCATGCGAGCGTCCGATCGATCAACAAATCCGCCATCCCCGGGCTTGTCCCGGGGACCCATGCGCTCAAACCTATCCGGACAAAGCGGTGTTCATGGGTGGCCGGCACAAGGCCGGCCATGACGATGAAAATCAAGCGGTGAAGGAGGCCAGAGGCCCTTTGTTCAGATGATCCCGTCGGCCTTCAGGCGGGCGACGATCTCATCGGCCGCCTGTTCGGCGGTCATGTCGCCGGTCTTCAGCACGATCTCGGCGTCCTCGGGCGCTTCGTAGGGGGAGGAGATGCCGGTGAAGTTGGCGATCTCGCCCTTCAGGGCCTTGGCGTACAGGCCCTTGGGGTCGCGCTTCGATGCACGCTTCCAGCGGCGCGTCGACGAACACCTCGATGAACTCGCCCGGCGCCATCAGCTCGCGCACCATCCGCCGTTCGGCGCGGAACGGCGAGATGAACGAGCACAGCACCACCAGCCCCGCCTCGGTGAACAGCTTGGCCACCTCGCCCACGCGGCGGATGTTCTCCACCCGGTCCGCGTCGGCGAAGCCGAGGTCGCGGTTCAGGCCGTGGCGCACGTTGTCGCCGTCCAGCAGGAAGGTGCGCACGCCCCGCTCATAGCAGCTGCGCGCTCGACCAGATTGGCGATGGTGGACTTGCCCGAGCCGGACAGGCCGGTGAACCACAGCACCGCCGGCTTGTGGCCGCTCAGCGCCTCGCGCTCGGCCTTGCTGACCAGCTGGGCGTGGCGTGTGGATGTTGGCCGCCCGGCGCAGGCCGAAGCTGATCATGCCCGCGCCCACCGTGGCGTTGGTGTAGCGGTCGATCAGGATGAAGGCGCCGGTCTCGCGGTTCTCGTCATAGGCGTCGAAGGCGATCGGCTGGGAGGTCGACAGGTTGCAAAGGCCGATCTCGTTCAGCTCCAGCGTCCGCCCGGCCAGGTGCTCCAGGCTGTCCACGTCGACCTTGTGCTTGAGCGTGGTGACCTTGGCCGGAACGTACTGGCGTGCCGATCCGCATCAGATAGGGCCGGCCGGGCAGCAGCGGCTCTTCGGCCATCCACAGCAGGTGGGCGGCGAACTGGTCGGCGACCTCGGGCCGGGCGGTGGGCGGAACCAGGATGTCCCCGCGCGCCACGTCGATCTCTTCGGAGAGGGTCAGGGTCACCGCGTCGCCGGCGCGGGCCTCGTCCAGGTCCCCGTCGGAGGTGACGATGCGCGTCCACCTTGGCCTGGCGGCCGGAGGCGGCCACCACGATGGCGTCGCCCGTGCGCACGAGGCCGGAGGCGAGGGTGCCGGAAAAGCCGCGGAAATCCAGGTTCGGCCGGTTCACCCACTGCACGGGGAAGCGGAACGGCTGCGGCCTCCACCTCGGACTCTCGACGTCCACGCTCTCCAGGTGCTCGACCAGCGTCGGGCCCGCGTACCAGGGCGTGCGGTCGGAGCGGCCGGTGACGTTGTCGCCATAGCGCGCCGACATCGGGATCGGCGTGATCAGGCTGTGGAAGCCCAGGGTCTCGGCGAAGGCGCGGTAGTCGGCGACGATGCGGTCGAACACGTCCTGCTCGAAGTCCATCAGGTCGATCTTGTTCACCGCCAGCGACCACGTGGCGCATGCCCAGCAGCGAGCAGATGTAGCTGTGCCGCCGGGTCTGGGTCAGCACGCCCTTGCGCGCGTCGATCAGGATCACCGCCAGGTCGGCAGTTGGACGCGCCGGTGGCCATGTTGCGGGTGTACTGCTCGTGGCCGGGCGTGTCGGCGACGATGAACGAGCGCCGGCCGGTGGTGAAGAACCGGTAGGCGACGTCGATGGTGATGCCCTGCTGGCGCTCGGCCTCCAGCCCGTCGACCAGCAGCGCCAGATCGATGTCCTCGCCGGTGGTGCCGTGCTTCTTGGAGTCCCGCTCCAGGCTGGCCAGCTGTGTCGTCGAAGATCAGCTTGGAATCGTAGAGCAGCCGCCCGATCAGGGTGGACTTGCCGTCGTCCACCGAGCCGCAGGTGAGGAAGCGCAGCAGGCCCTTGTCGGCCTGGGCCGGGTCGCGATCCAGGGTGGAAGCGGAATCGGCCATCAGAAATAGCCCTCGCGCTTCTTCTTCTCCATGGAGGCGCTCTCGTCCACGTCGATCAGCCGGCCCTGGCGTTCCGACGTGGTGGCCGCGCGCATCTCGGCGATGATGTCGTCGAGGCGTCGCGGCGCGGGACTCCACCGCCGCGCTCAGCGGGTAGCAGCCCAGCGAGCGGAACCGCACCCAGCGCTTCTTCTTCGGTCTCGCCGGGCAGCAGCGGCATGCGGTCGTCGTCGCGCATGATCAGCATGCCGTCGCGCTCCACCACCGGCCGCTCGGCGGCGAGGTACAGCGGCACGATCGGGATGTCCTCGGCGCGGGTGTATTCCCAGATGTCCAGCTCGGTCCAGTTGGACAGGGGGAAGACGCGGATGGTCTCGCCCTTGTTGATCTTGGTGTTGTACAGCCGCCAGAGCTCCGGGCGCTGGTTGCGCGGGTCCCACCGTGGCCGGCCGAGCGGAACGAGAAGATGCGCTCCTTGGCCCGGCTCTTCTCCTCGTCGCGGCGGGCGCCGCCGAAGGCCGCGTCGAAGCCGTACAGATCGAGCGCCTGCTTCAGCGCCTCGGTCTTCATCACCTGGGTGTGCAGCGAGGAGCCGGAGTCGATGGGGTTGATCCCGCGCTTCACGCCGTCCTCGTTGATGTGGACGATCAGCTTGACGCCATAGCGCTCGGCCATCGTGTCGCGGTGGCGGATCATGTCCCTGAACTTCCACGTCGTATCGACGTGCAGCAGCGGGAAGGGCGGCTTGGACGGATAGAAGGCCTTGGCCGCCAGGTGCAGCATCACGCCGAAGTCCTTGCCGATCGAATAGAGCATCACCGGATTGTCGAAGCTCGCGGCGACCTCGCGCATGATGTCGATCAACTCCGCCTCCAGCCGCTTCAGATGTTCTGGCAGGGCGCGGCCTCCACGGAGCGAGGCGGCCTGGGCCGGGGCTGGGGATGGTGCGGACACGGACAATGCAGCTCCACGCGGCGGCGCGGAGCGCCGGGGGCGAACCCAAACCATACAAGCCCCCCCGCGGCCAATCCAAGTTCTTGGGCGCCGCCGATAGAAAAACTATAGGCGGCTACTCCCGCCGCAGGGCCTCGATGGGGTCCAGCTGGGCCGCGCGCCAGGAGGGGTAGGCGCCGAAAATCACGCCAACGGCCATGGAGAATCCCAGCGCCAGCGGCGCCGCCCAGGAGGCGATGGCCACCGGCCAGTTCCCGAGCTTGGCCATGGCGAAGGCGCCCGACGCCCCGATGATGAGGCCGATGATTCCGCCGGCGGTGGACAGGGTCACGGCCTCCAGCGCGAACTGTATCAGCACCGCCGAGCGCTTGGCGCCCAGCGCCATGCGCAGGCCGATCTCGCGGGTGCGCTCGGTCACCGAGACCAGCATGATGTTCATGATCCCGACGCCGCCCACCACCAGCGACACGCCCGCCACCGCCGCCAGCAGCACGGTGAAGGTCTGGGTCGCGGCTTGGCCGGCCTGCATGATGGACGCCATGTTCTGGACGTTGAAGTCGTCCTCCGCGCCGGGGCGGATGCGGTGGCGGTCGCGCAGCAGATTGCTGACGTCTTCCTGGATGCGGTCCAGGTCTTCGGCCTTGTCGGCCTTCACATAGATGGTCTGGACCGCGTCGCCCTTCACCCGCCGGCCGACCACGCGCGAGCGCACCGCCTCCAGCGGGCCGACCACGATGTCGTCCTGGTCCTGGAAGCCGCTCTGGCCCTTGGACGCGAGCACGCCGATCACGTCGAAGGGCACCGAGCCGACGCGGATGCGCTTGCCCACCGGGTCCTGATCGCCGAACAGGTTGGTGACCACGGTCTTGCCGAGCACGACCACCTTTCGGCCCTGGCGCGCCTCGCGCTCGTCGAACATCCGGCCCTCGGCGAGGGTGAGGTCCCGGGCGACGAGATAGTCTGGGGTGGAGCCTTCGATCCGGCTGTTCCAGTTGGCGCCCTCGGCGACCATCTGGGCCGAGCCGCGCACCACCGGCGCCACGGCCACGACGCCGTCGATCTGCTGGGCGATGGCGGCAGCGTCGCCGTCGGTGATGGAGATGTCCGCCCCGGCGCTCTGGCGCACGAAGCCGCCCGGACCGCGCGAGGCGCCCGACGAAACCACCAGCAGGTTCGAGCCCAGGCCCTGAATGGCGCTGGTCACCCGCTGCTGCGCGCCCATGCCGATGGAGGTCATCATCACCACGGCGGCGACGCCGATGACCACGCCCAGAGAGGTGAGGGCGCTGCGCATGGGGTGGGCGACGATGGCGCCGGCGGCGAAGCGGACCAGGTCGATGGTCTGCATGGTCCCGCGTTCGAGACGGCGCGCTTCCGAGCCCATGATGGCGGCGCGCGGCCCAACGGCTTTGGGCTGTTCGGTCGGGCGTTCGGGCGGTGCGGCCAAGGTCATGGCTGGGGCGCTCCTGTGTCCTCGACCACCTTGCCGTCGCTGGAAGGCGATCCGCCGACGGGCTCGGGCGGCCACGTTTAGATCGTGGGTCACGAGCACCATCGTAAGCCCCTCGTCGTGAAGCTGCTCGAACAGTTCCAGCACCTCGCGGCCGGTGGCCTGGTCCAGCGCGCCAGTGGGCTCGTCGGCGAGCAGCAGGTCCGGCTCATTGGCCAGGGCGCGGGCGATGGCCACCCGCTGCTGTTGGCCGCCCGGAAAGCTGGGTCGGCTTGTGGCCCAGGCGGTCGCCCAGGCCCATCCGCGCCAGCAGCTCGGCCGCCCGTTCGCGGCGGTGAGCGGGCGTCATGCCGCCGTAGATCAACGGCAGCTCGACGTTCTGCAGGGCGCTCAGCCGGGGCAGCAGCTGGAAGGACTGGAAGATGAAGCCGATCCGCCGGTTGCGGAATTCGGCCAGCAGGTCGTCGTCGAAGTCCTGAACGTTCTCGTCCTCGAACAGGTACTTGCCGCCGGTGGGCCGGTCGAGTCCGCCCAGGATGTTCATCAGCGTGGACTTGCCCGAGCCGGAGGGCCCGATCACCGCCGCGTACTCCCCCCGCTCGATCCTCAGGCTGACGCCGGAGAGCGCCGCGACCTGCTCCTCGCCCATCAGGTAGACCTTCTGGAGGTCTCTGCACCTCGATCATCAGGTTACATCCGGACGCGCACGCCGCCGCCGAAGGGGGAAGCGCCCCGGCGGAGCTGGATCTTCGCTTTGGGACCGCCGCCGACGATGACCTCGTCGCCCGGCTGCAGGGCGCCGGAGACCTCGGTGAACGAGCCGTCCGAGGCGCCCGAGCGCACCGGCACGGCCACGGGCTTGTCCTTGCGCAGCACCCAGACCACCGCGTTGGGCGCCCCGCGTCCGCCGCCGGCGCCGGTGCGGGCGCGCATCACGGCGAGCTTGGACTTCTGGTCGGGGGTCAGGATCGGCTCCAGCTTGGCGAAGGCGTCGGCGATCAGTTTGCGCCGCGCGTCCCGGTCGCCGCCGGCCGCCGCCGTCTGGGTCTGCATGTCGGCGAAGATGGCGTCGGCCTTGGTCTTCTGGTCGCCCGTCAGGCCGAGCTGCGACACGATCCGGCTGGCGAAGCCTCCGCCGCCGCCTCGCGCCCCGCCGCCAGGACCCTGGGCGCCGCCAGCGGGCGGCCCGCCTGCGCCGCCGCCTGGAGGGCCGCCCGGCGTCGCGGGCGGCTGCTGGTCGGCGGGCGTGAAGCGCAGGGCCGCCACCGGAACCTTCAGAACGCCGGTCAGCTTCTGGATGATGATGTCGGCGTTGGCGGTCATGCCGGGCAGCAGGGTTCCGCCGGGATTGTCCGCCTCGGCGATCACCGCATAGGCCACCACGTTGGACTGGGTTTCGGGCTGCTTGCGCACCTGGGTGACCACGCCGGTGAAGGTGCGGTCGGGGAAGGCGTCCACGGTGAAGTTGACCGCCTGGCCCTGGCGCACCTGGCCGATGTCGGCCTCGTCCACCATGATCTTGACCTGCAGCTTGCTGAGGTCCTGGGCGATCTGGAACAGGGTGGGCGCGGAAAAGCTGGCCTGCACCGTCTGGCCGGGATCGATCTGGCGGTTCACCACCACCCCGTCGATGGGCGAGACGATCTGGGTGCGGCCGAGGTCGAGCTGCGAAGACGCCAGCGAGGCCCGCGACTGGGTGATCTTGGCGCGCGACGCCTGCACCGACGCCTGCGCCGCCTTGTAGACGGCCTCGTCCTGATCCAGCGCGGCCTTCGCGGCGATGCCCTGCCGGTACAGGCTGAGGGTGCGCTGGTAGTTGGCCTTGGCCACGTCCGCCTGGGCCTGCTGCTGGGCCAGGCCCGCGTCACTGGCGCTGACGTCCGCCTGACTCTGCTGGACGCGCGAGGTGTAGGTCTGCGGATCGATGGTGGCTAGAAGCTGGCCCTTCTTCACGGTGCTGTTGAAGTCGACCAGCACCTGCTTGATCTGGCCGGAGACCTGCGAGCCCACCTGCACGGTCACCAGGGCCTCCAGCGTGCCGGAGGCGGACACCGAGCGGGTGATGTCGCCGCGCGTGACGGCGCCGGTGCGATAGGGGTCCGTCGCCTTGTGCGGCAGGCACTGGCGCAGGCCGAACAGGAGCAGGGCCACAACGACCACCCCGCCCAGGATCACCAGGGGCTTGGGGGCGCGGAAGCGGCGGATGGTGCGGAGCGGGCTGGCCAAGGTCATCTTCACATGCGGACGGACGGGGAGGGGATCGACGATACGCGGTTCAATCTGAACGCAGGCTGTCTCACTTCGCCCCGCGATTCTCGCGCGCGTCGCGTTTGTCGGCCTTCAGGGCGAGTTTCTCGGCGGGGGTCGTCAGCTCCGAGCGTTCGAGCTTGCCGTCGTGGTTCTTGTCCAGCAGGAGGAAGCGGCGGTGGGCGGCGGCCGTCGCCTCGTCGAGGCTGACCTTGCCGTCGAAGTCCGTGTCGGCGGCGGCCACGGGCTCGGACTCGCCGGTCAGGCCGAACAGCGGCGCGCCGGACGGCCGGCCTTCGCTGCGTTGCTCGCGCGACCGGATGGCGCTGACCCTCTGATCGGGGATCCGCGCCAAGCCGCCCGACGGGTGCTCCTCGGGCTGAGACGGGACGTCTGCGGCGGTCGGGCGCGCGATGCTGGGCAGGATCTCCGGAGCGATCTTCTGCTCGTAGTCGGTGATCTCGAAGGCGTCGACCACGCCATCGTGGTTGGCGTCGATCCGATGGAAGAAGGCCAGCGCGTCGGCGGTGAACTCCGCCTCGCTGAGCGTGCCGTCGTGGTTCGTGTCGGCCCGCGCGAACCACTGGTCCAGGGGATAGGGGTCGGTCGGGCCGGCGTGGAAGGGCTCGCCGGCGGGGCTGATGAACACGTTCAGCGCCGAGCGCGGCGGAAGCGGCGCCGAGGCGTGCATGCAGCCGCCGAGCAGCGCGCTCGCGCTCAAGGTCGCGGCCAGGAACGGGCTCAGGCGCACGGCGTAGGCTCCTCGGACGGACCGCAAACGCTCACGGCGGCGGATCCAACGACACAACTGCGGCGGGATCACGCCCGCCGCTCCGCCGCCAGCACCGCGTCGGCCACGAAGGGGTTGGTGCGCCGCTCGGCGCCGAAGCTCGATGTCGGCCCGTGCCCCGGCACGAAGCTGACGTCGTCGCCCAGCGGCCAGAGCCGTTCGGTGATCGAGGCGATGAGCTGATCGTGGTTTCCGCGCGGGAAGTCGGTGCGGCCGATGGAGCCCTTGAACAGCACGTCCCCCACCTGGGCGAAGCGGGCTTCCGGCTGGAAAAACACCACGTGGCCGGGGGTGTGGCCGGGGCAGTGGATCACCTCGAAGGTCGCCTCGCCCACCTGCACCTGATCGCCATGCTCCAGCCAGCGGTCCGGCTCGAAGCTGCGCGCGCCGGTCATGCCCCAGCGGCCGGCGTCGCCGTCGATCTGCTCGATCCAGAAGCGGTCGGCCTCCTGCGGCCCCTCGATCTGCAGGCCGGTCTTGTCGCGCAGCTCGGCCGCGCCGCCGCAGTGGTCCAGATGGCCGTGCGTCACCCAGATCTTCGTCAGCGTCAGCCCGCGCTTGGCGACGAGCGTGAGCAGCCCATCGACCTCGCCGCCCGGATCGATGATCGCCGCCTCGAGCGTGCGTGCGCACCACACGAGGGTGCAGTTCTGCTGGAGCGGCGTCACTGGAGCCACCAGGGCTCCGATCGGGGGGACGGGGGCGTTCAAAGCGAGGCTTCCACGGCTGCGTCCCCCATGATCGGAATTCCGCGAGCCCTTGGGAAGCGCTTTCGGCGCCCCGCTTGATTGCGGCCTGGACCGATAAAGGTAATGCTGTCCCATCTGGGGACGCGCGGGCGAGGTGTCGTCTGTCGCCGCGAGGGGAACGACTTGATGATGAAACTCTTCACCAAGAAGCCGATCGACGTCCTGCTTGCCCAGGCCAATGAGGAGGGCGAGCACACCCTGAAGCGAAGCCTCGGGTGGCCGTCCTTGACCTTGCTGGGCGTCGGCGGGGTGATCGGGGCCGGTATCTTCGTGCTCACCGGCCAGCAGGCGGCGCTCAACGCCGGCCCGGCCATCGCCATCTCGTTCATCATCGCCGGCGTGGTCTGCGCCTTCGCGGCCCTGTGCTACGCGGAGCTGGCCTCGATGATCCCGGTGTCGGGCTCGGCCTACACCTACACCTACGCAACGCTCGGCGAGTTCTTCGCCTGGCTGATCGCCTGGGACCTGATCCTGGAATACGGCCTGGCGGCGTCCACCGTCTCGGCCGGCTGGTCGGGCTATTTCAGCAAGATGATGGCCGGCTTCGGGGTCAGCATGCCCGAGGCCTGGACCAAGGCGCCCTTCGACTTCAACGGCCACGAGATCGTGCGCACCGTCACCGCGTCCGGGGCGGAGACCTATCTGAACCTGCCGGCGATGTTCATCGTGGTCTTGATGTCGGCCTTCCTGATCGCCGGCATCAACGAGAGCAAGATCGTCAACAACCTGATCGTCAGCCTGAAGGTGCTGATCGTGCTGGCGGTGATCGGGTTCGGCGCGCTCTACGTCGAACCCGCTCGCTGTGGCACCCGTTCATCCCGCCCGCCATCCCGCCGAGCGCCGCGCATCCCCAAGGCCAGTTCGGCCTGCAGGGCGTTGCCGCCGCGGCCAGCGTGATCTTCTTCGCCTACATCGGATTCGAGGGGGTCTCCACCGCCGCGCAGGAGGCCAAGAACCCGCAGAGGAACATGCCGATCGGCATCCTGCTGTCGCTGGGGATCTGCACCGTGCTCTACCTCGCCACGGCGATGGTTCTGGTGGGGCTGCGATCCTACACCGAGCTGAACAGCCCCTCGCCGGTGGCCGACGCCCTGGCGGCGGTGCCCCAGCTCGCCTGGCTGACGCCAGATCATCAACGTCGGCGTGGCGGTGGGCCTGGCGTCCACCATCCTGGCGCTGCTCTACGGCCAGTCGCGCATCCTCTACTCGATGAGCCGCGACGGCCTGCTGCCGCCGATGTTCGGGGCAAGGTGAACCCCAGGACCCGCACGCCGGTCTGGGGCACGGTGGTCACCGGCGGCTTCGCGGCGGTGGTCGGCGGGCCTGTTCCCCATCGGCATCCTGGGCGAGCTGGTGTCCATGGGCACGCTGCTGGCCTTCGTGCTGATCTGCGTCGCGGTGCTCTATCTGCGCTACAGCCAGCCGAACCTGGCGCGGACCTTCAAGGCGCCGGTGATCTGGCTGACCGCCCCGGCCGGCGCGCTGGGCTGCATGTACCTGATCTACAAGCTGCCCCCGCCCACCTGGGCGCGGCTGTTCATCTGGATGGCGATCGGCCTGGTCGTCTACTTCGGCTACGCCTACTGGCACTCGCGCTTTCACGAGAAGAAGCAGGCGGAGGGCTGATCAGGCCCCTGGAGTGCGCGGGCCGGGCAAAGCGCGTCAGGCGAAAGTGGAGTCCGGTTTCGCCGCCCGACGCGCTTATTGAGTAAAAGTACGCTACCGCTCGGCCCATGCTTCCTGTCCATGAGGCTCTGCCTGGTCTGAAGGCCGCGCTGACGGCCAGCCCGGCCGCCGTGCTGATCGCCCCGCCGGGCGCGGGCAAGACCACCGTCGTTCCGCTGGCCCTGATGGACGAGCCCTGGGCGCGGAGGCCGCAAGATCCTGGTGCTGGAGCCCCGGCGCCTCGCCGCCCGCGCCGCCGCCGACTTCATGGCCAAGACCCTGGGCGAACAGGCCGGCGGAACCGTCGGCTATCGCGTGCGGATGCAGACGCGCGTCTCGGCCCGCACCCGCATGGAGCTGGTCACCGAGGGCGTCTTCACCCGCATGATCCTGGACGATCCGGGCCTGGAGGGCGTCGCCGCCGTCGTCTTCGACGAGTTCCATGAGCGCAGCCTCGACGCCGACCTCGGCCTCGCCCTGGCCCGCGACGCGCAAGGCGCTGCTGCGGCCGGACCTGAAGCTGCTGGTCATGTCCGCCACCCTGGACGGCGCCCGCGTCTCGGCCCTGCTGGACGACGCGCCGGTGATCGAGAGCCAGGGCCGCCAGTTCCCGGTCGAGACCCGCCACCTCGGCCGCGATCCGCGCCAGTCCGTCGAGGACAGGCCGCCCGCGCTGTGCAAAAGGCGCTGGCGAGGAGACCGGCAGCCTCCTCGTCTTCCTGCCCGGCCAGGGCGAAATCCGCCGCGCCGAGACGCCTGCTGCCGAGCGGCTGCGCGACCCGGCCGTGGACCTCGCCCCGCTCTACGGCGCCCTGGAACCCCGCGAGCAGGACCGCGCCATCGCGCCCCGCCGCGCCCGGCCGGCGCAAGGTGGTGCTGGCCACCTCCATCGCCGAGACCAGCCTGACCATCGAGGGCGTGCGGGTGGTCGATCGACTGCGGCCTGTCCCGCGTGCCCCGCTTCGATCCCTCCAGCGGCCTGACGCGCCTGGTGACCCAGCGCGTCGACCCGCGCCTCGGCCGACCAGCGCCGGGGCCGCGCCGGGCGCACCGAGCCGGGCGTCTGCTACCGCCTGTGGGACGCCGAGGAGGACCGCGCCCTGGTCCCCTTCGCGCGCCCGGAGATCTCTGGAGGCGGACCTGTCGCGCCTCGCCCTCGATCTGGCCCGCTGGGGCGCCAAGGACGCCGCGAGCCTCGCCTTCCTCGACCCGCCGCCCGCCACGGCCTTCGGCCGAGGCGAGGGCGCTGCTCGCCCGCCTGAACGCCCTGGACGAAGCCGGCGCCCTCACGCCCCACGGCCGGGCCTTCGCCGACATCCCCCTGCCGCCGCGCCTGGCCCATATGCTGTGGTCGTCGCCCAGGCCGGGGCGGCGAACTCGCCGCCCGCATCGCCGTGATCCTCACCGAGCGGGGCCTGGGCGGGGCCGACCCCGACCTGCGCCATCGCCTGGAAGCATTCGAGCGCGACCGGTCCCCCCGCGCCCGCGACGCCAAGGCCCTGGCCGCGCGGTGGGTCGCCTCCGCGCCC
Source organism: uncultured Alphaproteobacteria bacterium (assembly GCA_963761065.1). GTDB lineage: Bacteria > Pseudomonadota > Alphaproteobacteria > Caulobacterales > Caulobacteraceae > JANWHQ01. The sequence continues at coordinate 449,703 of CAVXFP010000001.1, forward strand.
GCTCCCACAACCTCGTCATCCCCGGGCTTGTCCCGGGGACCCATGAACACCTCCGTCCGCCAGAGTGCATGGGTGGCCGGGACAAGCCCGGCCATGACGGTGGAAGGCGAGGGTGCGGCGGGCCTCCTCCTCGCCGAGGCCTATCCCGAGCGCGTCGCCAAGGCGCGCGGCAAGCCCGGCGAGTTCCTCCTGGCCGGCGGGCGCGGCGCCTTCCTCGACCCCACCGACGCCCTGGCCCGCGAGCCCTTCCTGGCGGTGGGCGAGCTGGGCTCCGGCGCCGCGCGCGACCGCATCCTGCTGGCCGCCCCGGTGGACGAGCCCGCCCTGCGCCGCGCCTTCGAGGGCCGCCTGACCACCGAACAGATCGTGGAGCCCGACGCCGCCGGCCGCCTGAAGGCCCGCCGCCGCATCAAGCTCGGCGCCCTGGTGCTGGAGGAGCGGCTGCTCGACCGCCCGCCCGAGGCTCTCATCGCCGCGCGCCTGATGGACCAGCTGCGCGCCGAGGGCCTGTCCGCCCTGCCGTGGCCCGAGACGGCGCTCAGCCTCCGCGCCCGCGCGGCCTTCCTGAACGCCACGGAAGGCCAAAACGAAGGGGAAGAGCGGACATGGCCCGATCTATCCGACGCACATCTTCTCGCCACCGCCGAGGACTGGCTCGCTCCGCTGCTCGCCGGCCGCACCTCGCTCGCTCAGATCGACCGCGCCGCCCTGGCCGACACGATCCGCACGATGATCGGCTGGGAGCGCCTGCGCGCCCTGGACGCCGCCGCGCCGGAGCGCCTCGAAACCCCCGCCGGAACCAGCGCCGCCATCGACTACGCGGCGGAGGGCGGCCCGCGCGTGGAGGTCCGCGTGCAGGAGCTTTTCGGCCTCGACCGTCACCCGGCGCTCGCCGGCGGCAAGGTCCCGCTCACCCTGGCCCTGCTGTCGCCCGCCCGCCGGCCGATCCAGATCACCAAGGACCTGCCCGGCTTCTGGCGCGGCTCGTGGAAGGCGGTCCGCACCGAGATGAAGGGCCGCTATCCGAGGCACCCCTGGCCCGACGAACCCTGGACCGCCCAGGCCACCACCCGCGCCAAACCGAGGGGATAGGCGCCGGTCAGTCCGACGCGGCCCGGGCCTCGCGCGGCGGCAGCTTGAAGAACAGGCCGAGCTTCAGGCTCTCGCCGATGCGCTCGGCCTTGGCGCGCATCTGGGCGGCCAGGTCCGGCTCGAACAGCTCGTCGGCCGTCTGGCCCCATAGCTCCAACCAGCGGTCGAACATCTCCGGCTCGATGGGATGCTTGCGGTGCGCGCCCAGCGCATCGCGGTGATAGCGCCCGCTGGTCAGCATCACCGACGACCAGAAGTCCGTCATGATCTCGAAGTGGGCGGGCCAGTCCCGCACGGCGTCGAAGATCGGCCCGAGCGCCGGGTCCGGACGCGCGCGGGCATAGAAGCTGCGCACCTGGTCGCCCAGGGTCTCGTCGGTGAAAGCGGCGTGGGGCATGGCGTGGACTCTGCGACTGACTCGCAACATCTAGGGCCGGCCGTCCCACCGCCCAACTCCGTAATACCCCGTAAGGGGCCGAGTTATCCCCGCCCCGAAAAGTCGGCGGATACTGACGCCATGATCGATCAAGCCCGCCACGCCCCGATCCTGTCCGACCACGCTGCGTCCTCGCGCACGCGCGCACCCACGCGCGTCCCCGCGCACCCGCGCGCCCCTCCGCGCGCCCGCGCGCGCGTTGCGTCCTTCGAGACGCCGTCCTGGAGGACGGCTCCTCAGGATGACGGGTGTGGGCGGGCTGCAAGAAAGTTCGTCATGGTGAGGAGCGACGCCTCGGCGTCGCGTCTCGAACCACGCAGGGCTGCGCCGCCGCTAGTCTGTCGCCGCGTAGATCATGATCCCCGTGGCCACCGCGAGGTTCAGGCTGTCGGCGCGGCCGCGCATGGGGATCTTCACGGTGACGTCGCAGGCGCCCGCGAGCTCGTCGGGCAGGCCGGCCTGTTCGTTGCCCATCAGGATCATCACCGGGCGGCGATAGTCGGCGGCGCGATAGTCCGTTGTGGCGGAAAGATGAGTTCCGACAACGCTTCCCGGCCAAGTCTTGCGCCAGGCCATGAACTCTTCGACGCTGGCCTTGGCGATCTTCACGGCGAAGATCGAGCCCATGGTCGCCCGCACCGCCTCCACCGAATAGGGGTCGCAGCAGTCGCCCACCAGGATCACCCCGCCGCAGCCGGCGGAGTCCGCCGTGCGCACCACCGTCCCGAGGTTTCCAGGGTCCCGCACCGCCTGCAGCGCTGCCCAGCAGGCGCGCCGACGCGGGTTCGATGTCCGTCAGCGGCGTGAAGTCTTGCGCGAACACGCCCACCACCGCCTGGGGGTTCTCGCGGCGGGAGACCTTCTCCAGGATCTCGCGGCTCACCTCGATGACCTCGCCGCCCGCCGCCCGCGCCGCCTGTGCCGCCTGGCGCAGCAGGGGATGGTCGGCGGCGTCGCGGCCATGGAGCAGGATGCGCGGGGCGTGGCCGGTCTCCACCGCCTCGGTGACGATCTTCAGCCCTTCGGCCAGGAACAGGCCGGTTTCCTCGCGGGCCTTGCGCAGGTGCAGCGCCCGCACGGCCTTCACCGTGGGGTTGGACAGCGAGCTGATCGTCCGCTCGGTCATCCGGCGGACCCGCCCCCGGCGGTCCAGCGGGCGAAGAACGACAGGCCCACGGCGCGGCGACGCTCGGTCTCCTCCACCAGGGCTAGCTCGCCCCAGTCGATGCGGCCGCCCCGACCCTTCATGGCCTCGGCCATCAGGCCGGCGGTCGCCAGGCCCGAGATGCGCTCGGCGTACACATTGGCGATCAGGAAGCTCGCGTCGTCCGACAGCAGCTCGGCGCAAAGCCGCATCAAGTCTGGCAAATTCTCGTACAGCCGCCAGACCTCGCCGCCCGGGCCGCGGCCGTACTTCGGCGGGTCGAGGATGATCCCCTCGTACTTCGATCCCCGCCGGGCCTCGCGCGCCACATATTTGCGGGCGTCCTCGGCCAGCCAGCGGATCGGGGCGTCCGAGAGCCCGGAGAGCTCGGCGTTCTCCCGCGCCCAGCCGACGGCCTTCTTGGAGGCGTCCAGGTGCGTCACCTGGGCTCCGGCCGCCGCGCATACCAGGCTCGCCGCGCCGGTGTAGCCGAACAGGTTCAGGATGCGAGGGGCGCCGCCGCCGGCGCGGATGGTCTTGTCCAGCCACGCCCAGTTGGCGGCCTGCTCGGGAAAGAAGCCCAGGTGGCGGAAGGGCGTGAAGCGCGCGTGCAGGCGGATGTCCCCCCAGGCGATGGGAAAGCGCTCGGGCAGGGGTTCGGCCATGCGCCAGCGGCCGGCGTCCTCCTCGTCGGCGGGATCGAAGGTCGCGTCGGCGCTGGCCCACTCCTCCGGCGTCAGGCGCGGGCGCCACAGGCACTGGGGTTCAGGCCGGGCGACGCGGTAGGGGCCATAGCGCTCCAGCTTGCGCCCGGCGCCGGAGTCGATCAGGGCGTAATCCGCCCAGCCCTCGGTGCGCATCACCGAAGGGGAGTCGGCCAGAACCGGAGAGCGACGCGCCATCCGCCGCGCATACGCGTTCCGGCGGCAGGCAGGCAAGCGGCAGGGGGACGGTGCTCGGTCTTGTCCCAGTGGTGAGGGTCGCTCAGCAACTGCACGAAGGCGTGCAGAGCGGCCAGGGACTGGATGGGCCAGTAGGCCAGCGCCAGGACCAGATCGGCCAGGTTCAACCGCAGCCCCGTTCGCCGCGCGCCCTCGGCCATCATCACCCCCGCGGTCAGCCATCCGGCGCTCAGCAGCAGCAGGTCATAGAGCGCCTTGGTCGGCTCGCCGGCGCCCTCGGCCCACAGCAGTGTCTTGGTCGTGATCCACACCGCCAGCGGCCCGTGCAGGAAGGCCGAGGCGATCCCCACGCCCAGAGTGCTCAGCAGCGCCAGCAGCAGCATCGGCCCGCCGGCCAGGGGGCGGCGCGTATGCACCCCGAAGGTCTGCATGTAGCCCTTCACCCACCGCGTTCGTTGGGGCAGCCAGTCCAGCGAGCCGGTCCGGCGCCGCCTCGAAGGTGGGCTCGCGCAGCATCGACATCGCATAGCCCTGCTCGGGCTAGGCGAAAGCCCATGTCGGCGTCTTCGGTGACGTTGTACGGGTCCCACCCGCCTACGGCGCGCAACGCGGACGCCCGGAAATGATTGCTGGTGCCCCCGAGCGGGAAGGGGATCCCGAGCCGCGCCATGGCCGGCAGCACCACCTCGAACTGGGCCGCGTACTCCAGGGCGAACTGGCGGGCGAGGAAGCTCCTGGCGCCCACGATGCGCAACGGCGCCTGCAGGCAGGCCAGGGAGTCCGGGCCCGCCGCGAACCGGGCCGCCGCCTCGCGAAGCTGTCCGGGCGAGGGTTCGTCCTCGGCGTCGTAGAGGGTGACGATCTCGCCGACAGCATGCTCCAGCGCCACGTTGCAGGCGCGCGGCTTGGTGCGCGGCGAGCCGGGGGGCACGATCACCACGCGCATGTGGTCGGGCAGGCCGGCCTCGGCGGCGGCGCGAAGGGTGGCTTCGTCGTCGGCCTCCAGGGCGAGCAGCACCTGCAGGCGGTCCGTGGGATAGTCCAGGCGGCAAAGGGCGCGCACCAGGCTGCGCACCATGCCCGCCTCGCGATAGAGCGGCGCGATCACCGTATAGGCGGGCAGGGCGGCTTCGGTCAGAGGCTCCACGTCCGGCGGCGGGCGGGCGATCACGGCGGCGGCGAATCGCAGCACGGTCACCGCCCCGAACCCCAGGCCGATCACGGGATAGAGCGATGCGGCGGTGTCGTGCGGCCACCGGCAGGCCGCCCCGATCACGGCCGCCACGATGCAGAATCCGACCGTCCATTGGATTGGGGTGGGACCGAGGGCCGCGCCCGCGGCGGCGTGCCGGTGGACCGCGCCGACCTGGCGCGGAGCCGGCCAGCGCAGGGCGCCCGGCGTTACCAGCGCCGGCTTGCCTCGATCCTCGGCGTCGGTGAAGTCCTCGCGCGCCATATTCGTCCCGCTTCCCGGGCGAATTGGCAAACAACGCGGAATGCGGGAACTGATCAGGAATTGAGTTTATCCAGTTTCTCAACCCAAGTTAGGCGAACTGGCGATCTTGCGGGGCGCCGGCGTTTGTTCTTAGTCATCGGAGCCGAGATTTTCGGCGCGGATGCAGGGGTTTCAGCCTTGGCCAGGCCTCTGGCGGCCCTTCTTGTGATGCTGGCCTTCGCGAGTGCGTCCGGGGCGCGGGCGGGGCCGAGGGTCGCCTCCCTCGATCAGTGCGCCGACCAGTTCGTGCTGGCCCTGGCGCCGCGCGGCGACATCGTCGGCTTGTCGCACCGGGCTGATGACGCGGACGCCTATCTGCGTAGCCAGGCGGCGGGAATGCCGCTGCGCCGGGCCAGCCTGGAGGCGGTGCTGGCCAGCCGCGCCCAGGTGGTGGTGCGCTACTGGGGCGGGGACGAAGGCCTGGCCCGTGCGCTCGCCGGGAGGGGCGTCAAGGTGGTGAAGATCGACGACGCGACCGACTTCGATGGCGTGCGCGCCAATGTTCGCCGCGTGGCCGAGGCGCTGGGCCGCCCGGCGGCCGGGCAGGCGCTGATCGCCCGCATGGACGCAGAACTCGCCGCTGCGCGCGGCGCCTGGGACGGCCGCCGCGCCCTCTACCTGACCTCCGGCGGCTTCACGGCCGGACGGAAAACGCTGATCGGCGCGATGATGGCCGCGGCCGGACTCAGCGACGCCGCCAGCGCGCCCGGCTATGCGCCGGTTTCGCTGGAGCGGATCGTGGCGGACCCGCCGGACGCCTTCGTGCTGGGCTTCTTCGACCCGGCGTCGACCGCCGCCCAGCGCTGGTCCATCGGACGGCACACGGCCCTGCGCCGGGCCATGGCGGGGCGGACCCTGGCGGTGCTGCCGGCCACGATCCTGGGCTGTCCGGCCTGGTTCGCGGCGGACGGGGCGGCGATCCTGGCGCGGGCGAGGCGACCGTGAGCCGGCCGGCCTGGCTTCTGCTGCTGCTGTGCGGCGTCCTGATCGCGGCCTTGGCGGCAGGCGTCGGCCCTGGGCGAGGTTCCCTTGTCGGCCGCCCAGTACCTGGAGGCGCTGCGCCACCCATCCTCGGCGGCCGGCGAGATCGTCTGGAGCATTCGTGCGCCGAGGACCATCGCGGCGGGCCTGGTCGGCGCGGCGCTCGGCTTGTCGGGCGGGGTGCTGCAAGGGCTGCTGCGCAACCCCCTGGCGGACCCGGCGGTGCTGGGCGTTTCGGCCGTCTCCGGACTCGGCGCGTCCCTGGTCATCGCCCTGGGATTCGCGGTCCTGCCGGGCGCGGTGGAGACCGCCGCCCTGGCCGGCGCCCTGGCGGCAGGCGGCGTTATCGCGGCCCTGGCGGCGCGGTTTCGCGAACCTGAGACCCTGATCCTGTTCGGCGTGTCGCTGTCTGCGCTCGGGGGCGCGGCGACCTCGCTGGTGTTCAACCTCTCGCCGTCGCCGATCGCCGCCGCCGAAGTGCTGTCCTGGCTTCTCGGCTCGGCGGCCAACCGCGACTGGACTGATATCGGCTGGGCCCTGCCGCCGATGCTCGTGGGCGTCGCCCTCAGCGCCTATTCGGCCCTGGGCCTTCGCATGCTGACCCTGGGCGACGAGGCCGCCGCCGTCTCGGGCCTGCCCATGGCCCGCCTGCGCGCCGCCGCCGTGGCGGGCGCGGCGCTGCTGACCGGAGCGGCGACGGCCATGGCGGGGATCGTCGGCTTCGTGGGCCTGGCCGCGCCGCATCTGGTCCGCGCCGGCGCGCGGGACGATCCGGGCCTGACGCTTTTGCCGTCGGCCTTGGCGGGCGCGGTGTTGGTGATCCTCGCGGACCTGGCCAGCCGGCTGATCCCCACGGACGTGGAGCTGAAGCTCGGCGTGGTGACCGCCCTGTTCGGCGCCCCCCTGTTCGGCCTGATCGCCTGGCGCGCGGCGCGGAGCTGGCGAGCATGAGCGCGCTGCTGAGCGTCACGGACGCGACCGTGCGGTTGGGCCGGGGCCTGGCGCTGGACGGCGTGAGCCTCCGGATCGAGCCCGGCGAACTGGTCGGCGTCGTGGGCCCCAACGGGGCGGGCAAGACCACCTTGCTGCGCGCGGCCTTGGGCCTGCAACGGCTGGCGTCCGGCGCCGTTCGGCTCGGCGACCGGGACCCCAGGACGACGCCCCCGGCCGAGCTGGCGCGCCGGGTCGCCTATCTGCCCCAGACTCGTCGCCTCGCCTGGAACGTGCCCGCCTGGCGCGCGGCGGCCCTGGGCGCTCCCAACGCTCCGCCGGCCGAGGCGCGCCGGATCGCCTGCCAATCCCTGGCCGCCGTGGGCCTTTCGTCGCTGGCCGAGCGCGGGGTGCTGGACATGTCCGGCGGAGAGCGGGCGCGGGTGCTGCTGGCGCGGCTGTTCGCCGCCGGAGCACCGCTGATCCTGGCTGACGAGCCCACGGCGGGGCTCGATCCGGACGCCCAGCTTCTGACCCTTGAACTGCTGCGAGGGCGCGTGAAGGCGGGCGGGGCGGTGGTCGTCACCCTTCACGACCTCGGCTTGGCGGCCCGGGCCTGCGACCGCGTGGTGGTGCTGCACGAGGGCAGGGTCGCCGCCGAAGGTCCGCCCCGTGAAGCCCTGTCGCCGTCCGTGCTGGCGCAGGTGTTCGGCCTCGACGGCGCCTTGGCCGAGACGCCGTCGGGCCCTGTCCTGGCCGTGGATCGGATCGGGCGTCGGGCCTAGTCGGGGATCGGCGCCATGGCGCCCGGCCGCAGGCTGGTGTTCGCCGCGGTCGTGGCAGTCGTCGTGGCGGCGCCGGCCGGACCCGCCGCCACCTGCGTCGACGGGCTGGGCGTGTAGCCGCCCCGCTTCAGGTCCTGCGACAGGGTCAGCGCCGCGTGGCCGCCGTGCAGCCGGGCGCGATAGACCTGCATCCCCTCCAGCACCCGCATCACGTAGTTGCGCGTCTCGGGCAACGGGATGCACTCGATGAAGTTGATGGGATCGTTGCTGGAGCCACGTGGGTCGCCGCAGGTCGCGCTCCAGTCGGCCATGTGCGAGGGGCCGGCGTTGTAGGAGGCGGCGGCCATCACGTAGGAGCCGGAGAACTTGTCGATCATGCTGCCCAGATAGGTCGAGCCGAGCTCGATGTTGTAGTCCGCGTCGTCGAGCTTGGACGGCGCATAGAGCACGCCCAACTGGCGGGCCACGTGCTTGGCGGTGGAGGGCATGAGCTGCATCATGCCGCGCGCGCCGACGCCCGAACGAACGTGGGGATCGAAGCCGCTCTCCTGGCGGATGATGCCGTAAACCAGCGCCAACTCGGGCGAACCGGCGTCCCGCGTCGGCGTGGCGGTAAGCGGATAGCCGCGCTCGGGCAGGGTGTAGCCGTGCTGGGCGGCGACCCGCACCACCCGCATCGACAGGTCCTGGTCGCCCCAGGCGCGGGCCAGGTCCACGAGCAGGGCGTATTCCTCGGCGTTGGGCAGGGTGTCGTCGATGCTCAGCACGAATGTGCGGAACAGGCCGTCCTCTCCAAGCGAGGCCAGCAGGCGCGCGGCCTGCACGGTCTCGCGCCCCTCGAAGCGGGCCTTGTCGTCGGCGGTCGGGACCGGGTCCTTGCCGATGGAGAACTCGCCAAGGCCGGCCTGCTCGGCGGCGAGCTGGCCGTAGAAGGTGGTCGAGTAGTCGGACGCCTGGGCGTAGAAGTCCTTGGCGGCGATCTCGTCGCCCAGCGCCTCCTGCGCTCGGCCGCGCCAGTACAGCGCCCGGCCCTGGGTGATCGGTGAGGAGCCGACCTTCTGGATGTTCTCGAAGTGCCGGTCGGCGGCCTTGGGGTCGTTCAGCTTGGTCAGGGCCAGCCAGCCCGCGTAGAACTCCGCCTCCGCATAGTCCACGCCCGGCGGCAGGCCGGTCTTGTCGGCGGCGGCGTAGGCGGCCTTGTAGTCGTGCGCGGCCAGGGCGTCGCCGATCAGCGCCCGGCGCAGGATCCACACCGCGGACGCCGCGTCGTCGCCCGGCGGGTCCTTCGGCAGATACGGGATCAGCGCCAGGGCCTGAGCCGTCTCGCCGTGCTTCCTCAGATACCGGGCCCGTTCGAACGCCAGGCCGGGACTGTCCACGAGGTCGCCGGAAAGCTGCTCGGCCATCAGCTCGGCGCGCGGGGAGTTCTGGCGGTAGGCCATGCGCGCCCGGGCGAGCGCCTGCTGGTCGGACGGGAGCAGGGCGACCATGGCGTCCGTCGCTGGGCCCTGCTGGCCGTAGAGCAGCATATCCGCGCGGCGGACGTGGTCGGCCGGGGTCAGGTACTCGCCGAAGCGGGCCAGCATCTGGCTCTGCTGGTCGGCCTCGAACACCTGGTCGCGCCAGTAGCCGCGGATCAGCGCCTTGGCCTCATCGACCCTGCCGAGACCGCGCAGGGCCGAGGCCAGCGTCATGGCGCCTTCCGGCGTCGTCGGCGCTTCGCCCTTGAACCAGTCGACGATCGCCTGCGGGCGCCATGCCCTGGTTCGCGAGCTGGCGCTCGGCCGCGCCCTGGCGGCGATAGGCCCGGGGCCAGCCCCACAGATCCTTGCGGGCCTGGTCGAGCTCGAAGAAGGTGAGGCTGTCGGCCGAGGAATCGGTCATCGCCCACAGCACCAGCTTGCGTGCGAGAGGCGAGGTCAGGCTCTCCCTCAGCTCGCGGGCGCGGGCGACGTTGCCGGCCTGCGCGGCGTCGATCGCCTGGCGCAGCGTCGCGCGCTCGGCCTCGGAAACCTGCATCTGGATGGACTTGCCGACGTCCAGCGCGTCCGGCCCGAACAGGCGCGGAACGTTCTGTGCGTCCGCCGCGCCGACCAGGACGAAACACACCCCGCCCAGCAACGTCCGACTCAAAATGGACGCCAAGCCCGCGCTCCTATGGCGTATGACGTGTTCCCGCGGTTGCGGGGCGACCATGCGCCGCCATAATGTGGTTCCGATCCCCAGGGCTGCAACCTTTTGTGGTCCGACATCACGGCTTATTGCATTCATGCCTCACCCGCTCTTCAAGGGAGTCCTGCCGGCTCTCGTCACGCCATTCAAGGACGGCGCCATCGACGAGGCGGCCTTCCGCGCGCTGGTGGAGCGCCAGATCGCCGGCGGGGTGCACGGGCTGGTGCCGGTCGGCACCACCGGCGAGACCGCGACCCTCAGCCACGCGGAACACCGCCGGGTGGTCGAGCTGTGCGTGGAGGTCGCCGCCGGCCGCGTGCCCGTGGTCGCCGGCGCCGGGTCCAACTCGACGGTGGAAGCCATCGGCCTTGTCCGCCACGCCAAGGAGGTGGGCGCGGACGGGGCCCTGGTGGTGACGCCCTACTACAATCGGCCGAGCCAGGAGGGCCTGTACCGCCACTACGCGGCGATCAACGACGCGGTGGATCTGCCGGTGCTGATCTACAACGTGCCGGCCCGCACCAGCGTGGACATCTCCAACGACACCGTGGCGCGCCTGGCCAAGCTGCCCAACGTCGCCGGCATCAAGGACGCGACGTCGGACATGTCCCGCCCCAGCGTCATGCGGCTGGAGTGCGGCGAGGACTTCGTGCTGCTGTCCGGCGAGGACGCCAGCTCCCTCGGCTACATGGCCCACGGCGGGCACGGCTGCATCTCGGTGACCGTCCAACGTGGCGCCGAAGGAAATGTCGGCTCTGGTGGAGGCCTGCCTGCAGGGCGCCTGGGCCACGGCGCTCGGCTGGCAGGACAAGCTGATCCGCCTGCACAAGGCGCTGTTCGCCGACGCGTCGCCGTCGCCGACCAAGTTCGCCCTGGCGCACCTGGGTCTGTGCTCGGAGGACTGCCGCCTGCCCATCGCGCCCTGCTCGGAGCCCGCCCGCAAGCTCGTGGTCGAGGCGCTGCGAGAGGTTGGGCTGGCCTGACATGCCCCTCGCCAAGCTGGTGGCCGAGAACCGTCGCGCGCGGTTCGACTATTTCATCGAGGACAAGCTGGAGGCCGGGCTCGTGCTGACGGGCACCGAGGTCAAGGCCCTGCGCGCCGGGCGGGCCAACATCGCGGAGTCCTACGCGGCGGTGGAGGGGCGCGACATCATGCTGATCAACGCCGACATCCCGCCCTATGCCCACGCCAACCGCTTCAACCACGAGCCACGGCGACCGCGTAAGCTGTTGCTTCACCGCAAGCAGATCGACCGGCTGATCGGCGCGGTCCAGCGCGACGGCCTGACCCTGGCGCCGCTGCGGCTCTACTTCGACGACAACGGCCGCGTGAAGCTCGAGCTCGCCCTGGCCAAGGGCAAGAAGGCCCACGACAAGCGCGAGGCCGTCGCCGAGCGCGACTGGAAGCGCGAGCAGGGCCGGATCATGCGGGACAAGGGCTAGGCGCGGCCGTCCAGATAGGTCGCGCACCCGTCCGAACACCGCCTCGAACATCGCGGGCGTCAGGCGGCCGGTGTTCGTGTTCAGCCGCGAGCAGTGATAGCTGCCGAACAGCCGATAGGGTCCGACGTCGACTTCGGTCCCGTGGCCGGCGGGGGCGGCGGACGCCTTCAAGCCCAGCGCCTTGAGCACATTGCGGCGGGACACGTCGCCGAGCGTCACGATCGCCTTCAGCCGGGGCAGGGCGGCGATGCGCGCGGTCAGGAACGGGCGGCAGGCGGCCTCTTCGGAGGGCTCGGGCTTGTTGCCGGGCGGGGCGCAGCGCACGGCGTTGGTGATCATGCAGTCGGTCAGCTCCAGCCCGTCGTCGGGCCGTGCGTCATAGACGCCCCGGGCGAAGCCGGCCTTCAGCAGGGTCTCGTAGAGCAGCACCCCGGCGTAATCGCCGGTGAACGGCCGGCCGGTGCGGTTGGCCCCGCCGCGCCCCGGCGCGAGCCCCACCACCAGCAGCCGCGCCGCCTCGTCGCCGAAGGAGGGCGCGGCGCCGTTGAACCAGTCCGGCTGCTTGGCCCTGTTCTCGGCGCGATAGGCGACCAGGCGCGGGCATAGCCGGCAGTCGGCGGGCGCTTCGGGCGCCGTCGCGGCGTCAGGCATCCTGATCTTCGCCTTCGTCCTCGTTCTCGCCCTCGCCCTGGATGAAGCGCGGCAGGTTGTCGCGGGCCTGGCGGGGCCGTCCGATGATCGAGGCGAGGTCGGCCAGGTCCACGAAGGAGTCCGCCTGCCTGCGCAGGTCGTCCGAAGCCATGGGCGGCTGGGATTTGACCGTCGAGACCACCGTCACCCGCACGCCCTTGCGCTGGATCGCCTCGACCAGGGCGCGGAAGTCGCCGTCGCCGGAGAACAGCACCAGATGGTCGGCGTGATCGGCCATCTCCATCATGTCGACGGCGATCTCGATATCCATGTCGCCGCGAAAGCGCCGGCGGCCGTTGGAGTCGGTGTATTCGCGCGCCGACTTGGTCACCATGGTGAAGCCGTTGTAGTCCAGCCAGTCCACCAGCGGCCGGATGGGCGAGTACTCCTGATCCTCCACCAGCGCCGTGTAGTAGTAGGCCCGGATCAGCACGCCCCGCTTGCGGAACTCCTCAAGCAGCTTCTTGTAGTCCATGTCGAAGTTCAGGCCGCGCGCGGCCGAGTAGAGATTGGCGCCGTCGATGAACAGGGCGATCCTGTCGGTCGGGTAAAAAGTCACAGTTTGAAATCCTTCAAGAAAAGAGCAGCCGAATGAATCTCGATGAGGCGGTGATCGTCGCGCTCGGCGGCAATCTCGCCTGTGACGACGCCCCGTGCAAGCGGTGCTGGAGGCGGCGCTGGAGCGCTTTCCAGAGGAGGGCATGGACGTTGTCAAGCGTTCGGGGTGGTGGCGCTCGGCAGCATGGCCCGATCCGACGGCGCCGCCATACCTGAACGGCGTGGCGATCGTGCGCACCGCGCTGACGCCGATCCAGGCGATGCAGGCCTTGCTGCGTCTGGAGACCGCCTTCGGCCGCCGCCGCAGCGAGCCTAACGCCCCGCGCACGCTGGATCTCGACCTGATCGCCTACGGCCGGCAGGTCAGTCGACGACGCCCGGACCTCGTCCTGCCCCATCCCCGCGCGGCCGAGCGCCGCTTCGTGATGGGCCCGCTCGCCGAGATCGCCCCGGATTGGCGCGACCCCGTGAGCGGACAGTCCGCCGAGGCGCTGGCCGCCGGCGCCTCGGTCGGTTCGGACGCGGCGCCGCTCTAGCGGGTCAGCGGGGCGTCTGCGCCCATTGCTCCACGAGGTCGAGCTTGGCCTTGCGGAAGTCCTTGCGCGCGACGGCCCCGTCGTTGGTGAAGTCCATCACCTGCTCGTCCCCGTCCTTGAACTCGGGCCAGCCGGGGCCGGGCCGGCCGGTCTTGGCGAAGTCCGCCCAGCGTGACTGCACCATCTCCACCGCCTTCGGATCGTCCGAGGGCGGGGGAGGGGCGGTCTTCATGGAATCGAACACCAGATAGACCTCGTCGAAGTGGATCGGGCCGGGCAGCTTGCCGTTCCGCTGCGAGGGCCGCAGGTAGTCGAAGTAGTAGACGTAGGCGGGTTGGCCGTTGGCCTCGGCGGCGCGCGCCAGGGCCCGAGCCGGCTCGGTCATGAACACGTCGGTGCCGAACTCGCCCTTGACCATCTCCGGCGTGTGACGGCCGTAGCCGTCGTAGGTCGCCTCCACCTGCGGCCAGATCGCCTTGGCCTGGCCGGCGACGGTGTCGGCCATGGGGCCGAACGCCCCCATCTCATACGCGTTGGTGCCGATCATGTAGGGCACATGGGCGATCCGCCCGGCGCGGAAGGCGGCGAGCGGAAGTTCGGGAACGAGCCTGCCGTCGATCATCGGGCTTTCGCCGCCGCTCATCATGCTGGCGCCGGAGAGCACGGTCTTGGTCGGCAGGGCCCGCAGCGCGGCGGGATCGTCTGCCACGCCCCAGCTTTTGGCCGACGCGAGTCCGGCCTGCTCGGCCTTGCCCACGCTGTCGAAGTCGTTGCGGCCGCCGCCGGACTCCACGATCGCCTTGTTGAACAGGCCCCGGGCGGCGGGCGAACTCCATCAGGAAGTCCACGGCCATGCCGCCCGCTGACTTGCCAAAGACGGTGACGTTGTCCGGGTCCCCGCCAAACGCGGCCGCGTTGGCCTTCACCCACTTCAGGGCGGCGATCATGTCGCCGACGCCGTAGTTCCCGAACGGCGCCTCGCCCGCCTCCTTGACCAGGCTCGGCGTGGCGAAGAAGCCGAGCTTGCCCAGGCGATAGTTCAGCGAGACCAGGATCACCCCGCGCTTGGCCATGCTGGCCCCGTCGGTCTCCTTCCAGGCCGAAGACCCGATCTGGAAGCCGCCGCCGTGGATCCACACCATTACGGGCAGCTTGGCCGAGCTGCTCTCGGCCGGCGTCCAGACGTTCAGATACAGGCAGTCCTCGCTGAGGGTGAGCTGGCCCCCCGGCGCGTTGGGCGCGAGCGCCTGCATGCACGAATCGCCGAACTTGTCGGCGACCTTCACCCCCTGCCAGGGCTCGGCCTGCTGAGGCATGCGCCAACGCAGCGGGCCCACCGGCGGGGCGGCGTAGGGGATGCCCTTGTAGATCGTGAGCCCGTCGGCCTGGACGCCTTGCAGCATCCCGCCCGAGGTTTCCACCGGCGCCGGCGCGGCCCAGGCCAAGCTCCCCGCCAGCATCGCGCCCGCGACGGCCAGAGCCGCCGCCATCCTCACCCGTCCCATCGCGCTTCCCCTTCGCTTATCGTCGCTAAGCTAGAGCAGACCGCCCCCGTCGTCCAAGACCTTGCGACGCCGCCGCCAGACGTGCGGGGCAATTCTTAACCCAACCTGAGGTAGGGCTTCCTTTCGGGAAGGGGACACGCCTGCGGCCTCGCGCGGCCGCGCTGCAGATGAGGCCCCGCCATGCGTCACAACCTTCTCCTCGTCATTACCGGCGGATTTCTGGCGCTTGCGCCCATCGCGGCCTGGTCTCAGCCTGATTCCGGGCCGGACTCCGCGCCGGCGGCGCAGCCGCATTTCGAACTCGACGCCCGTGTGGCGCTGAACGCCTATCAGTCGCTGGTCGAGCAGGAGCTGGCCAGTGAGCTTGCGGGTCTGAAGGTCCTGGCGGCCACCGAGGAGGCCCGCACCGGCCGCTGGGCGCGGATCAAGGGGCCGCTGACGGCGTACAGCAAGGGCGAGCCCGACGCTGCGGCCGTGGTCTTCTCCAGGCCCGACGGCTCCTATTTCAGTGTCGAGAAGGACCTGACCGGCGAGACCCTGAAGGACCGGGGCTACTTCCCGGGCCTGATGGCCGGTCATGACGTCGAGGGCGCGCTGGTGGTCAGCAAGTCCACTGGCAAGAGGTCGGTGATCGTGGCCACGCCGATCTGGGCCGACGGAAAGGTCATCGGCGCCCTCGGCGTTTCGACCTCGGTCGAGAAGCTGGCCGCCCAGGTCGACCGGCAGCTTGGCCTGCCTAAGGACGTGGTGTTCTACGCCCTGGACTCCCAGGGCCGCACGGCGCTGCACCGCGACAGCGGCCTGATGTTCGAGTTCCCCTCGGAGTTGGGCAGCGACACCCTGGCCGAGGCCGTCCGCGAGATGCTGTCGAAGCCGGAGGGCGCCGTCAGCTATGAGTTCAGGGGCGCGCGCAAGACGGTGGTCTTCCAGGCGTCCAAGGCGACCGGCTGGGTGTTCGCCCTGGGCCAAACGATCGCAGCGCCCTGAGGGTTATCGGTAACGCCCTGTTGCGTATGCGAAGGCGGACCTATATTCTTATGCGTTCAGCTCACCGCCCGAGGATTCCATGGCTCGCGTCACTGTCGAAGACTGCGTTCAGAAGGTGCCCAACCGCTTCAGCCTGGTGCTGTTGGCCGCGCACCGTGCGCGGGCCATCTCCGCGGGCGGGCCGATCCTGGTCGATCGCGACAACGACAAGAACCCCGTCGTCTCTCTGCGGGAGATCGCGGACAGCGAAATCGCGCCCGAAGACCTGCGCGAGAGTTCTGATCGGCACCCTGCAGCGGGTGGACGAACGCTCCGAGGCGGAGGAGGAGGCCGAAACCCTGGCGCTCCTGGCCGATCCGCAGCACATGCACATGAGCGAGCAGGAACTGGTCCGCGCCCTGCAGTCCGACCGCGACGGCGGTCAGGAGGAGCGCTACTGAGCGCCCCGGGCGCCCAGCCGCTTTCCATCCAGGCGGATGCCCCTGCCGTCACGCCTCCGCCGGAGGTCGACTCCGACGCGCCCGCCCAGGAACCTTCAACCAAGTCCGGCGCGCGGCCGAAATTCCTTCGCCAGTACGAACTGATCGAGCGGATCAAGGCCTACGACCCCACGGCCGACGAGGCCCTGGTCAATCGCGCCTATGTCTACGCCCTGCGCGCCCACGGCTCGCAGACCCGGGCCTCGGGCGATCCTTATTTCGCCCACCCGATCGAGGTGGCGGGCATCCTCACCGAGTACCGGCTCGACACCGCGACCATCGTCACGGCGCTGCTGCACGACGTCGTCGAGGACACGCCGGTCACCCACAAGGAGATCGCCGACCTGTTCGGCGACGAGATCGCCGAGCTGGTCGAGGGCGTCACCAAGCTCTCCAAGCTGGAACTGAACTCCGAGCACACCAAGCAGGCCGAGAACCTGCGCAAGTTCATCCTGGCCATCTCCAAGGATGTGCGGGTGCTGATGGTCAAGCTGGCCGACCGCCTGCACAACATGCGCACCCTCGGCTACATCAAGAACGCCGCGAAGCGCGAGCGCATCGCCCACGAGACGCTGGACATCTACGCCCCGCTCGCCCGCCAGGTCGGCTGCCACCGCATCTGTACGGAGCTGGAGGAGCTGGCCTTCCAGGAGCTGAATCCGGGCGGGCGCAACGCCATCATTCGCCGTCTGGAGCAGCTGCGCTCCGAGCAGAGCGCGGCGGTCGCTGTGGTCTCCGGGGAAATCTCCGCCAAGCTGGAGGCGGCGGGCGTCTCCGCCCGGGTCTTCGGGCGCGAGAAGCATCCCTATTCGATCTGGCGAAAGCTGCAGCGCAAATCGATCGGCTTCTCCCAGCTGGCGGACATCTACGCCTTCCGTGTGATCGTCGAGCGCGAGGAGGACTGCTACCGGGCGCTGGGCGTGATCCACCGCACCTGGCCGTTCGTGCAGGAGCGCTTCAAGGACTTCATCTCCACGCCCAAGCGCAACGCCTACCGATCGCTGCACACCACGGTGATGGGCCCGCGCGGTATGCGCATCGAGATGCAGATCCGCACCGAGGCCATGGACCGCATCGCCGAGGACGGCCTGGCCGCCCACTGGCGCTACAAGGACTCCAGCTACGGCTTCGACGCCGAGGCCGCCGCCGCCGGAGGGCGCGACCCGCTGCTGAACCTGCGCCACCTCGTGCAGCTGCTGGAACACGGCGGGGACGTGGACGAGCTGGTGGAGCACGCCAAGCTCGAGATGTTCCTGGACCAGGTGTTCGTGTTCACGCCCAAGGGCCAGCTCATCCCCCTGCCGCGCGGCGCCATGCCGTTGGACTTCGCCTACGCCCTGCACACCGACATCGGCGACACCACCGTGGGCGTGAAGATCAACGGCGAGCTGAAGCCGCTGCGCGCCATCCTGCAGAACGGCGACGTGGTGGAGATCGTGCGCGGGCCCAAGTCCACCATGCTGGCGGACTGGGAGTCGCTGTCCATCACTGGCCGCGCGCGCTCGTCCATCCGCCGGCACATGCGCAACTCCGAGCGGGGGGAGTTCATCCGCCTTGGCAAGATCGCCATCGAAGACACCTTCCGCCGGGCGGGACGGTCGCTGGCGGATATCTCGATGCGCCCGGCGCTCGACCGGTTCGCCATGGCCACGGAAGAGGATCTGCAGGAGGCGGTCGGCCGGGGCAGGGTGGCCTCCGCCGAGGTGCTGGACGCGGTGTTCCCCGGCCTGAAGGACACCGAGCGCGCCGCCGCCACCGCCCGTCGCCGCATCGACGACGGCAAGTCCGCCCGGCTCTACATCCGTGGCGGCGGTCTGACCCCTGGGGTGGCGCTGCATTTGGCGGAGTGCTGCAGCCCGGTGCCGGGCGACCGCATCGTCGGCATCATGGAGCCTGACAAGGGCCTGACCGTCCACACCATCGACTGCGCCAAGCTCGCCGCCTTCGAGGACCAGGAGGAGGTCTGGCGCGATCTGCGCTGGAGCCCCGGAGGCCGAGCGCAGCACCCTGTCCCACGGCCGGCTGACCGCCACCATCCAGAACGCGCCGGGCGTGCTGGGCAAGGTCTGCACCATCATCGGCGACACGGGCGGCAACATCCTGAACCTGAAGATGCACCACGCCCAGGCGGACTTCCTCGACGCGGACCTGGAGATCGAGGTGGTGGACGCCAAGCACCTCACCCACATCGCCGCCGCGCTTCGCGCCTGCCCCTCGGTGGAGACGGTGGAGCGCGCGCGCGGTCGAGGCGCACGCGCTGCGGCCATTCGCGGCGCTGGAGCAAGGGCGGGACGCGCGCTGAAGAAGCCCGCCATGAACACCGACGACGTCCTCGAAGAATTCCGCCAGGCGGGCGCCCTGCGCGAGGGGCACTTCATCCTCGCCTCGGGCCTGCACAGCCCCATGTTCCTGCAGAAGAACCTGGTGTTCATGCACCCGGACCGCGCCGAGCGCCTGTGCAAGGCCCTGGCCGAGCGCATCCGCGACGCGGTGGGCGAGGTGGACCTGGTGGTCGCCCCGGCCGTCGGCGCGATCATCCCCGGCTACGAGGTCGCCCGGTGGCTGGGCGTTCCCTCGATCTACCTGGAGCGGGAAGAGGCGCCTTCAAGCTGCGCCGGGCCTTCACCATCCCCAAGGGCGCGCGGGTGGCGATGGTGGAGGACGTGGTCTCCACCGGCGGCTCGCTGAGGGAATGCGTGCCGGTGATCGAGGCGGCCGGCGGGGTTCCGGTGTGCGCGGCCTGCATCGTCGACCGCTCCGGCGGCAAGGCGGACATGGGCGCGCCGGTGGTGGCGCTGGCGAGCATCACCGTGCCGGCCTATCCCGCCGACGCCCTGCCGCCCGAGCTGGCCGCGCTGCCGGCCGAGGAGCCGGGCTCCAAGAGGCTGAAGGCATGAGGCCGCGGGACCGCATCGCGTCCTTCGAGACGCGCCCCTTCGGACCGCTCCTCAGGATGACGAGCGTGGGGGATCGCATATTCATTCGTCATGGTGAGGAGCGATGCGCCAGCATCGCGTCTCGAACCACGCAGGGTTAGCGCCATGAATTGCATCCGCCTCGGCGTCAACATCGACCACGTGGCGACGATCCGCAACGCCCGGGGCGAGGCCTATCCCGAGCCCCTGCGCGCGGCGCGACTGGCCATCGCGGCCGGCGCGGACGGCATCACCGCTCACCTGCGCGAAGACCGCCGCCACATCTCCGACGCCGACATCGACCAGCTCTCGGCCCTGTGCCGCAAGCGGGGCAAGCCGCTGAACCTGGAGATGGCGGTCACCGACGAGATGCGTCGCCATCGCGCTCGCGTCACCGCCCGCACGCCGCCTGCCTCGTGCCCGAGCGGCGCGAGGAGCGGACCACCGAAGGCGGGCTCGACGTCGTCGGCGGCCACAACGCCGTGCCGCCGGCCGTGCGCGTCGCTGAAGGGCGCCGGCGTGCCGGGTCTCGCTGTTCATCGAGGCCGATCCGCGCCCAGATCGCGGCGGCGGCCGCGGATCGGCGCCCAGGTGGTCGAGCTGCACACCGGCGCCTATTGCGAGCGCGGTGAGGGCGGCGACGCGGCCCGGGCCACGCGCGAGCTGGAGCGACTGCGCGCCGGCGCGGCCTCAGGCGGCGGGGCTGGGCCTGGAGGTCCACGCCGGCCACGGCATCGACTACGCGACGGTGCAGGCCGTGGCCGCCATTCCCGAGATCGCCGAGCTGAACATCGGCCATTTCCTGATCGGCGAGGCGATCTTCATCGGCCTGGACGCCGCCATCCGCCGCATGCGCGCCCTGATGGACCAGGCGCGCGTCACGAGCCCCAAGGCCATGGCGTGATCATCGGCATCGGCTCGGACCTGTGCGACATCCGCCGCATTCAGGCGAGCCTGGATCGGTTCGGCGAGCGCTTCAGCAAGCGCGTATTCACCGACATCGAGCGCGCGCGCTCGGAACGCAAGCCGGACCGCGCCGCCAGCTACGCCAAGCGGTTCGCGGCCAAGGAGGCCTGCTCCAAGGCGCTGGGCACCGGCCTGAAGCGCGGGGTCTATCTGGCGCGACATGGGCGTGGTGAACCTGCCGTCCGGGCGGCCGACCATGGCCCTGACCGGGGCGCGGCCGCGCGGCTCGCCGCCCTGATTCCGCCCGGAATGGATGGCTTCATCCACGTCAGCCTGACGGACGACCATCCCTACGCCCAGGCGTTCGTCGTCATCGAGGCCCTGCCGCGGCGCCCCGACGGGGAGCGAGCTTGCCCGCGACAGCGCCAAAGTCTAGCTAGCCCGCATGGATGACACCGACGCCATGAGCCCTGCTGACGACACGCCGCCTGAAGCGGTCCCGAAGATGTCCCGCCGCCGCCGAGGACACGCCCGCCGCGGCCGCACACACGCCCGCGCCCGCCGCCGAGCCGTCGGCGAAGGCCGAGGCGGCCGGCGGCCTGACGACGACCCAGGAACTGATCGAGATCGGCAAGACCGTTCTTTACGCCCTGCTGATCGCGGCGGTGATCCGGGTGTTCCTGTTCCAGCCCTTCACGATCCCGTCGGCCTCGATGGAGCCGAACCTGCTGCAAGGCGACTACATCATCGTCTCCAAGTACAGCTACGGCTACAGCCGGTATTCCTCCTCGCCGCTCACCCTGCCGTTCTTCCACGGCCGGCTGTTCGACTCGCGTGCCCAGGCGCGGGGACATCGTGGTGTTCAAGCTGCCGCGCGACGGCCACACCGACTACATCAAGCGCCTGATCGGCCTGCCGGGCGACCGCATCCAGATCAAGGGCGGGGTGCGTGTGGCTGAACGGCAAGCCCATTCCGCGCGCAGCCGCTGCCCTCGATCACCGAGACGAGCCCCTACGGCTTCGCCCATGAGGTGGAGCACTTCCGCGAGACCCTGCCGAGCGGCCGCAAGCTACACCGTCGCGGACTTCGGGCCGGGCGGCGACGTGGACGACACCGGCGTCTATGTCGTGCCGCCCAAGCACTACTTCATGATGGGCGACAACCGCGACAACTCCCAGGACAGCCGCTATCCCGAGGCCATCGGGGTCGGCTACGTGCCGGCGGAGAACCTGGTCGGCCGGGCGCAGATCATCCTGTTGTCCTGGAACCCAAGGCGCTCGATCTTTCAAGCCCTGGACCTGGATCCTCGACGCGCGGCCGAGCCGGTTCTTCCACATCCTGAAGTGACCGTTCGCGGCAAGAGCGCGCCCAGCGACAAGCGCAAGGGCGCCCTGGCGGAGCTGGAGTTCAGGCTCGGCTACGCCTTCAAGGATCGCGAACTCCTGGACCGGGCCCTCACCCACGCCAGCGCCGGCGAAGGCGCGCGCAAGGTCGCCAACTATGAACAGCTCGAATTCCTGGGCGACCGGGTGCTGAACCTCCTGGCCGCCGAGCGCCTGATGCTGCTGTACCCCGATGCGCGCGAAGGGGAGCTGTCCAAGTGGATGCACGCCCTGGTCAGCCGCGACGCCTGCGCCATGGTCGCCAGAAGCCTCGGCGTGCCGACGCCCTTCGCTTGGCCGGCGGAGAGAGCAAGCGCGGCGGGCGCGAGAACCCCACCATCCTCGGCGACGCCTGCGAGGCGCTGCTGGCGGCGCTCTACCGCGACGCGGACCTGGCGACGACGGCGGAGGTCTTCGCGCGCATCTGGGCAGGGGCCGTTCGGGCAGGTGGCCTCGGACGGTGCGCCCAATCCGAAGTCCGAGCTGCAGGAGTGGGCCCAGGCCCGGGGCCTGGCCGCGCCGCGCTACGAGGTCGTGGACCGCGCCGGCCCCGACCACGCCCCGACCTTCACCGTGCGAGGTGACGCTCGGCGATCACGAGCCCCTGCGTGGGC
The DNA here is from genome assembly GCA_963761065.1 of uncultured Alphaproteobacteria bacterium. Taxonomy (GTDB): domain Bacteria; phylum Pseudomonadota; class Alphaproteobacteria; order Caulobacterales; family Caulobacteraceae; genus JANWHQ01. The sequence continues at coordinate 471,656 of CAVXFP010000001.1, forward strand.
AGGGTCGCTCGCGCCAGGACGCGGAGAAGGCGGCGGCGCAAGCCATGCTCGACGCGCGAGGGGCGGCATGAGCGATCAGGATCCGACCCGCGCCGGGATTCGCGGCGGTGATCGGCGCGCCGAACGCCGGCAAGTCCACCCTGGTCAACCGTCTGGTCGGGACCAAGGTCTCCATCGTCACCCAGAAGGTGCAGACCACGCGCTTCCCGATCCGGGGCGTGGCGATGGCAGGAAAAGCCCAGATCGTTCTGGTGGATACGCCGGGGATCTTCACCCCCAAACGCAGGCTCGACCGCGCCATGGTCCGCTCCGCCTGGGCCGGCGCCCACGACGCGGACGCGGTGGTGCATCTGGTGGACGCGGAGGCCGAAGTGGCCGTCGCGGACGGTGCGGCCAAGGCCGCCGAACGCCTGGGCGTGCAGGACCGCAAAGCCATCACCGAGGGCCTGAAGGCGGCCGGTCGTAAGGCGATCCTCGCCCTGAACAAGATCGACCTGGTCAAGCGCGACGCCCTGCTGGGCATGTCGCAAAGCCTTTTCGAGTCCGGTGTCTACGACGAGGTCTTCATGATCTCGGCGGCGAACGGTTCCGGCGTCGAGGACCTGAAGGCGCGGCTGGCGGCGTTGATGCCCGAAGGGCCGTGGCTCTATCCGGAGGACCAGGCCGCCGACGCGCCGGTGCGCCTGCTGGCCGCCGAGATCACCCGCGAGAAGCTCTATCTGCGCCTGCACCAGGAGCTGCCCTATTCCACGGCGGTGGAGACCACGGCCTTCACCGAGCAGAAGGACGGCTCGGCGCGGATCGAGCAGACCATCTATGTGGAGCGCGAGGGCCAGCGGCCTATCGTGCTGGGCAAGGGCGGCCAGACGCTGAAATGGATCGGCCAGAAGGCGCGCGAGGAGCTGACCGAACTGCTCGGGCGTCCGGCGCACCTGTTCCTGCACGTGAAGGTGGACGCGCGCTGGCCCGAACGGCGAGACCTCTATACCGGGGTGGGGCTGGAGTTCGACGTGTGAACGTTGCGTGGTTCGACACGCGCTTCTGCGAAGCGCTGCTCACCATGACGAGATTTGTGCGGCTTCCGGGGAATCGTCATCCTGAGCAGGCCTCCTGAGCTTGTCGAAGGGGGCCGTGTCGAAGGACGCACGATGCTGGATGTGCTGACATGATGTTCGACCTCAATGCCCTGCCCGGGCCCGAGTGCTACAAGCTGATGACCGCAACGGTCGCGCCGCGCCCCATAGCCTGGGTGGTGAGCCAGGACGCGGCTGGCGGCCTGAACGCCGCGCCCTTCTCGTTCTTCAACGTGTTCTCCGGCGACCCGCCGATTATCGCCATCGGCGTCGGCGCCCACGGGCCTGACCGGCGCAAGGACACGGTCGAGAACATCCGCAGGGCGCCCGAGTTCACCGTGAACCTGGTCTCCGAGGCCCTGGCCCGGCGGATGAATGTCACCGCCATCGAATTCCCCGTCGGGCTCAATGAGCTGAACGAGGCGCGCATCGATACCGCGTCATCTGAGCGCGTGAGCCCGCCGCGCATCGCCGACAGTCCCGTCTCGATGGAATGCGAGGTGTTTCAGCTCGTGGAGCTAAACCCGCATAACACCATGATTATCGGCCGCGTGCTGACCATGCATGTGAAGGACGAGTTCGTGCTGGACGCCGAGCGTCATCACATCGACACGCCCCGGCTCGGCCTGGTCGCGCGGATGCACGGCCGCGGCTGGTACGCCCGCACCACCGACCTCTTCCAGATCGAGCGGATTCCGCTGCCCGACTGGACTGGCTGGGAGGAGGGCTAGGCGCGCCCATGGAGTTCGAGGACGAGGCCTTCGTGCTGTCGGCCCGGCCGTTCAGCGAGACCGGCGCGATCGTGGAGCTGCTGACCGCCGAACACGGCAAGTACGCCGCCCACGTGGCCGGCGGCGCCTCGCGGCGGATGAAGCCGTTCCTGCAGGCGGGCGCGCGGGTGGTGGCGCGGTTTCGGGCGCGCACGGCCGATCAGCTCGGCTCGGCCAGCCTGGAGGCGATGGGCGACGGTCCGTCCGTCCTGTTCGACGATCCGGCGGCCCTGGCGGGGCTTTCGGCGGCCGCGTCGGTGGCGGCCGGCGCCTTGCCGGAGCGCGAGCCGCATCCGGGGGCGTTTCTGGCCTTCGAAGCGCTGAGCCAGGCCCTGCTGCACGTGGACATCTGGCCGGCGGTGTTCGTGCGCTTCGAGATGGGGCTGCTTGAGGAGCTGGGATTCGGCCTGGACCTTTCCCGCTGCGCGGCCACGGGCGCCGTCGACGACCTGATCTACGTCAGCCCAAAGTCCGGCAAAGCGGTCAGCCGCGCGGCCGGCGAGCCCTACAAGGACAGGCTGCTTCCCCTGCCGCCGTTCCTGCTGTCGGCCCAAGGCGGGTTGGGGGAAGGGGACGTCGGCGCGGGCCTGGACATCACCGGCCACTTTCTCGAACAGTTCGTGTTCGCGCCCCTGAACAAGCCCCTGCCGCCCGCGCGGGTGTGGCTGTTGGATCGGCTGCGCGAGGCCGGAAGGCTCTAGGGCGGTTCCAAGCCCAGCTGCGGCGGCCTAGGGTCGTCGGATGTCGGACAAGCACGCCATCCGCGCCGGGCTCCTGGCGCTGAAGTCGGACCTGGAGTCCCAGCGCGAGGCCGCCGTGGAGTCCCGTAAGCCCGTCGAGTTGGACCAGCAGTCGGTGGGCCGGGTGTCGCGCCAGGACGCGCTGCAGGGCCAGGCCATGGCCCAGGCGACCGATTCGCGCCGCGTCATGGAGATTCGCAGGATCGAAGCGGCCCTCGCGCGTCTGGACGAGGATGAATACGGCTATTGCCTGCAATGCGGCGAGCCGATCCAGCCCAAGCGGCTGGAACTGGACCCTGCAGGCGCTCTTTGCGTCGATTGCGCCGCCTGAACGTTTCCCGCTGGCCGAGCACATGGGGCGGCCGGCGCGCGGCGGAGCGGCTGTGAATTGGCTGGCGCCAGCCCGCGCTTGACCGGGCGATTTCAGGATGTTGCCACAATTCGCCGGAGCGATTATCCAAATCGGGTGAACCTGATTGAAACAGATCTCGCGCTTCTTCGCACGGCGTCGTCTTTCGATGTGGCGTCGCTAGAGGGCCGCAAGCGTTCCGTGGCCGCGTTGCGCGAACTGTTTTTTACCCTGCACAAGACCGCCAAGATCGATGTCGCTTTGGAGATCGGCGCCAAGGAAGCCACCTACTCCCAACGGGTGCGCGAGCTTCTGCCCGAGGCTGCCGTCTTCGCCTTCGAGGCCAATCCGTACATCTTTGCACGGACAAAGCGCGACCAGGACCTGGAAAGCCGCAACATCGAATATCTGCATACGGCCGTATCGGATCGGTCCGGGTCCATCAGCTTCTTCCTGCAGACCCGCCGCAACGGCAAACCGCTCAAGCGGACGGTGGGCTCCAATTCCTTGATGGCCCGTCTGGGCGACGTGGAGACCGAGGAGATTTCCGTGCCCTCGGTCAGGGTCGACGAGTTCATCGCCGAGCGCGGCCTGGCCGGCGCCATGAGCGCCTGGATCGACGTGGAAGGCGCGATCGGCCTCGTGCTGGAAGGGTTCGGCGAGCAGCTGGAGAACTTCCTGATGCTGTTCTGTGAGGTCGAGGAACGGGAGTTCTGGGACTCGCAATGGACCTGGCCGGTCGTTCAGCGATATCTGGCCCTGCGCGGCTTCTGGCCCGTCGCGCGCGACTTCGAATTCAACAGCCAGCACAACGTATTGTTCCTGCACGAGAAACTGCTGGCCAAGGCCGAGGCGCGCAACGTCCTGGCGCACCACTATTCGGTCCTGGCGGCCGCGGCGCACCAGCCCGAGCCGTCGCCGGCTCGGGATCCGGCGATCGCCGGTTAGCAACCGTCGCCGAGGCTTCGCCGGCCGCTCGCCGTGGCTTAGACTGGGGCCGAATCCCGAACTCGTCATCCTGAGCGGCCCGCGCGGCGGGCGTGCCGAAGGACGCAGCCTTGAACGAACACGTCACTCCTCCGCCCGGCGACGGCGACCGCATCATCGACGAGCCGCTGGCTGAGGCCCTGTCGCGGCGCTACCTCGCCTACGCCCTGTCCACCATCATGGGCCGGGCTCTGCCGGACGTGCGCGATGGGCTGAAGCCCGTGCATCGGCGGCTGCTCTACGCCATGCGCATCCTCAAGCTGGACCCCGCGACGGCGGCCAAGAAGTGCGCCCGCGTGGTGGGCGACGTGATTGGCAAGTACCACCCGCACGGGGACACGGCGGTCTATGAGGCCCTGGTGCGCCTCGCTCAGGACTTCTCCCAGCGCTATCCGCTGATCGAGGGGCAGGGGAACTTCGGCAATATCGACGGCGATAACGCCGCGGCCATGCGCTACACCGAATGCCGGCTGACCGAGGCGGCCCAGCTGCTGCTCGACGGCATCGACGAGGACGCTGTCGATTTCCGCGACACCTACGACGGCGAAGACGAAGAGCCGGTGGTGCTGCCCGGCGGCTTCCCCAACCTGCTCGCCAACGGCGTCCAGCGGCATCGCCGTGGGCATGGCGACCTCGATCCCGCCCCACAACGCCGGCGAACTGATCGACGCCTGCCTGCTGCTGCTTCCGAGCCGTCGGCCGACACGGCCGAGCTGATGGCCCACGTTCCCGGGCCCGGACTTCCCCACCGGCGGGGTGATCGTGGAGCCGCCCGCGTCCCTGCTCGAAGCCTATGAGACCGGCCGGGGCGGGGTGCGTCTGCGCGCGCGCTGGGAGAAGGAGGAGACCGGCCGAGGGACCTATCAGGTGGTGATCACCGAGGTTCCCTATCAGGTGAAGAAGGCCGACCTGGTCGAGCGCCTGGCCGCGCTGATCGAGGAGAAGAAGGCGCCGCTGCTGGCCGACGTGCGCGACGAATCCGCCGAGGACGTGCGCCTGATCCTGGAGCCCAAGTCGCGCAACATCGAGCCGGAGCTCTTGATGGAGAGCCTCTACCGGCTCTGCGATCTGGAGACCCGCTTCCCCGTCAACATGAACGTGCTGGACGCCCGCTCAACCCCGGGCGTGCTGGGGCTGAAGGGGATGCTCCAGGCGTTCCTGGATCACCGGCGCGAGGTGCTGGTCCGCCGCGCCCGCCATCGCCTCGGCAAGATCGAGGCGCGGCTGCACATCCTGGACGGCCTGCTGATCGTCTACCTCGATCTGGACGAGGTGATCCGCATCGTCCGCTACGAGGAGGAGCCTAAGGCGCGGCTGATCGAGCGGTTCGAGCTCACCGACATCCAGGCCGAGGCCATCCTCAACACCCGCCTGCGCCAACTCGCCCGGCTTGAGGAGATGGAGATCCGCCGCGAGCACGCCGAGTTGGCCGAGGAGCGCGATGGTCTGACGACCATGCTCGAGTCCGACCGGATGCAGTGGAAGCTCGTCGGCGAGGGGCTGAAGGCGGTGAAGAAGGTGCTGGGCGGCGACACGCCGCTGGGCCGGCGCCGGTCCAGCTTCGCCGAGGCGGCCAAGGTCGACGCCGCCGCCGCCGTCGAGGCCTTCATCCCGCGCGAGCCGATCACCGTGATCCTGTCCGAGCGCGGCTGGATCCGCGCCCAGCGGGGAAAGGTGGAGGATCCTTCCGAGCTGAAGTTCAAGGAGGGCGACAAGCTGGCCTTCCTGGTCCCGGCCGAGACCACCGACAAGCTACTGATCTTCGCCGCCGACGGCCGGTTCTTCACCCTGGGCTGCGACAAGCTGCCGTCGGGGCGCGGGCAGGGCGAGCCGGTGCGGCTGATGATCGAACTGGACGACGGCGTGGAGGTGATCGCCGCCTTCGCCCACCGGCCGGGACGCAAGCTGGTGCTGGCCTCGCGCGCCGGCTACGGCTTCTTGATGCCCGAGGAGGAGGCGCTGGCCTCCAAGCGCGGCGGCAAGCAGGCGCTGACGGTTGATGCGAAAGGCGCGGCCTTCTGCCTGGAGGCGGCGGGCGATCACTTCGCGGTGCTGGGCGACAACGGCAAGGCGCTGATCTTCCCAATCTCCGAGCTGCCCGAAATGCCGCGCGGCAAGGGGGTGAAGCTGCAGTCCTATCGCGAGGGCGGTCTGCGCGACGGCCTGACCTTCGCCGCCGAAAGCGGGCCTGCGGTGATCGATTCCGCCGGTCGCACGCGCGCCTGGGCCGATTGGCGCGATTGGCTAGGCAGACGGGCGTCGGCGGGCCGGTTGCTGCCCAAAGGATTTCCCAAACGTTTCAGGCCGCTCTAACCTCGCCTAGCATGAACAACGACGTCCCTGTCCTGTCCATCCGCGACCTGAAGGTCAGCTTCGACACCTATGACGGCGTGATCGCCGCGGTGCGCGGGATCAGCCTCGATGTCCGCGCCGGCGAGTGCCTGGGCGTGGTGGGCGAGAGCGGCTCGGGCAAGAGCCAGACCTTCCTGGCCGCCATGGGCCTGCTGTCCGGCAACGGCCGGGCCGAGCGGCTCCATCAAGTTCTCGGGCCAGGAACTGCTGGGCCTGAAGCCCGCGAGCTCAACCGCATGCGCGGCGCGAAGATGACCATGATCTTCCAGGACCCGCTGACGGCCCTGACGCCGCACATGCGCATCGGCGAGCAGATCGCCGAGTCGCTGCGCGCGCACCTGGGCATGTCGGACGCCGACGCCCTGGCCGCGGGCGCGCGAGTGGCTGGAGCGGGTGCGCATCCCCGAGGCGGCGCGGCGGCTGCGGCAGTATCCGCACGAGCTGTCCGGCGGCATGCGCCAGCGGGTGATGATCGCCGCGGCCATGGCCTGCGGTCCGGAGCTGCTGATCGCCGACGAGCCGACCACGGCGCTGGACGTCACGGTGCAGGCCGAGATCCTCGATCTGATGGCCGACCTGAAGCGCGAGACCGGCGCGGCCATGGTGCTGATCACCCACGACATGGGCGTCATCGCCCGTATGGCCGACCGGGTGTGCGTGATGAAGGACGGCGCCTATGTGGAGGAGGGGCCGGTCGAGACCGATCTTCGCCAGCCCGAAGGCCGACTACACGCGCAACCTGCTGGACGCGATCCCCAGGCTCGACCGCGAGCGACGCGGCGGGCGGCCGGTTCCCGCGCCCGTGGCGGCTGATGCGCCGATGGTGGTCGAGGGCAAGGACCTCAAGGTCTGGTTCCCGGTGCGCCGGGGGCTGTTCGCCAAGCCCGCGGATCTGCGCGCCGTCGACGGGGTCAGCTTCAAGATCCGCCAGGGCGAGACGCTCGGCGTGGTCGGCGAGAGCGGCTGCGGCAAGTCCACCCTGTCGCGCGCGGTGCTGCGCTGATGCCGGCCTCGGCGGGTGCGGTGACCGTGCTCGGGACGCGACATCTCCGACGCCGACGCGGAAGCGCTGCGGGCCGCGCGCAAGGATCTGCAGATCGTCTTCCAGGACCCGCTCGCCAGCCTCGATCCGCGCATGACCATCGGCGACTCCATCGCCGAGCCGCTGCACGTGTTCCGCCCGGAACTGAACCGCGCCGGCCCGCGAGGCTCGAGGCGCGCGCAGATGATGGATCGGGCCGGCCTGTCGACCCGGCGCTGATCAACCGCTATCCGCACGAGCTGTCCGGCGGCCAGAACCAGCGCGTCGGCATCGCCCGCGCGATGATCCTTGAGGCCGAAGCTGGTGATCTGCGACGAGGCGGTCTCGGCGCTGGACGTCTCGGTCCGCGCCCAGATCATCGACCTGCTGATCGAGCTGCAGCGGGACTTCGGCCTGGCGATGATGTTCATCAGCCACGACCTGGCCGTGGTGCGCGAGATCAGCCACCGGGTGATGGTGCTCTACCTGGGCCGGGTGGTGGAGGCGGCGTCGCGCGACCAGCTCTACGCCGCCGCCGCGCATCCCTACACCCAGGCGCTGCTGTCGGCCGCGCCGATTCCCGATCCCGTCCGCGAGCGCGCCCGCAAGCGCATCCGCCTGGAGGGCGAGCCGCCGAGCCCGCTCGACCCCTTGAGCGCCCTGCGGTTCCTGCCGTCCAGGCGGCCGACCGATGCGGCGGCGCCGGTCTATGTTCCCAAGCTGATCGAGATCGCTCCGGGGCATCTGGCGGCGGAATTCGATCCGCTTTCGGCCGACGCCGCTCCGCCCGCGCCGCGCGTTTCCGGTTGAACTCCTCCCATCCCCCCCTTAGCCGTCCAGGCCATGCCGCTTCTCTCCCTCACGGCTGAACAGGCTCAGGCGAACATCCGCAGGAACCGCCGCGCTCTGTGGCCGGACGGCCGGTTCGACACCCGCCGGCTGCACGGCCTGGCCACGGTCGAGTTCGACCCCAGCTTCACGCTGGAGCCGGGCGAGGCGGTGTTCACCATCGGCTCCTGCTTCGCCCGCAACATCGAGCGGCGTCTGGTTTCGCTGGGGTTCGAGATTCCCGCCGCCGCGGTGACGGTTCCGGAAGCGGAGCGGGGCAGCACGATCGGCGATAACGAGCTGCTCAACAAGTTCGGCCCCCACGCCATGATCAACGAGCTGCGCTGGGCCTTCGATCCCGACGCTCCGTTCCCGGCGGCGGGCTTCCTGCAGGTGGGCGAGGGGCTGTGGCACGACCCCCATCTGTCCTCCAGCGTGGCGCCGGCGCCGCTGGAGCGAGTGCGCGAACGGCGCGCCATGGTGCAGGCGTTCTACCGCCAGCTTCCCCGATGCCGGGTGGTGGTGCTCACCCTGGGCCTGGCGGAGACCTGGTTCGACCTGGAGACGGGGCTCTATCTGAACCGCGCGCCGCCCAACGAGAGCCTGAAACGCGAGCCCAAGCGTTTCCGGCTGGACCTGCTGTCCTATCCGGAGCTGACCGAGGCGCTGGAGACGCTGCACGGCCTGTTGAAGGCCCACGGCGCGAAGGGGCTTCGGGTGCTGGTCACGGTCTCGCCGGTGCCGTTCCGCGTCACCTTCACCGGACAGGACGCCATCACCGCCAACACCTATTCCAAGAGCGTCCTGCGCGCGGCCGTCGAGGCCTATGTGCGGGCGCATCCGGAAGTCGATTACTTCCCGAGTTACGAGATTGTCGCCCACACCGCCCGCAACCTCGCCTTCTACAACGACGAGCGGCACATCTCGCCCAAGGCGGTGGAGGCGATCGTGGACCGCATGGTCACGGCCTATGGAGCCGCCGCGCTCGCCGCCGCCACGCCCGAGGAGGCCGAAGACGGGGTCGCCGCGCCGTCGGACGCGGTACGGCTGGCGGACGATCTGCGCGAGGAACTGAAGACGGGGCGCATCCGCCATACGCTGAGGTTGTTCGCCGCCCTGGACGAGCCCGAGCGCCTGCTGGCCTCGGGCCTGGACGAATTCTGGTTTCGCTATCAGTACGGCCGCGCCCTCTTGAAGGACGAGCAGCCGTTGGAAGCGGACGTGCAGATCTCCAAGGCCCTGGTGATCGAACCGGACTCGGCCAGCGCCCACTTCGCCTCGGGCCTCGCCGCCGCTGGCCTGCAGCGGAGCCTGCAGGCGGAGGCGGCCTTCCGGCGCGCTGTCGAGCTGGAGCCGGACAACGCCTACTATCAGGCCCGCCTCGCGCACGAGATGATCCGTAACCACCGCAGCCAGGAGGCCGAGAGCCTCGCCCTGCGCGGCCTGGCGGCGAGCCCCGACGACGAACGGCTCAAGTCCGTGCTCGCGGCCGCGCGGCGCGAGGAGGCCCTGGCCCTGCTCAAGCTGGAGAAGACCTCTCCGCGCGGCTGGCGGCGGCTGAAGGCGCTGTTCGGCAAGATGGCGAGGGCGTGATGAGCGAGACCATCGACGTCTTCGTCGGCGCGGACCGCTCCCAGCTCCTGGCCGTGGCCGTGCTGGAGCACTCGATCCGCCGCCACACCCATCGGCCGGTCACGGTCTGCCCGCTGATCGACCTCGACCTGCCCGAGCCGAAGGACATCCGTCAGGGCTCGCGCACCAACTTCTCCTTCGCGCGCTTCGCCATCCCCGAGCTGGCCGGACGGCGCGGCAAGGCGATCTATCTGGACGCGGACATGCAGGTGTTCCGCGACATCGGCGAGCTGTGGGACATCCCCTTCGACGGCGCGACCATTGTGATCCAGGAGGAGCTGCCCGAACACGCCCGCCTGCACGCCAAGCCCGGCGCCCCGGCCCAGCGCATCAAGCAGTGCTCGGTGATGCTGATCGACTGCGCGCGGGCCGACTGGGACGTGCACGAGATCGTCGCGGGGCTGGATGGCGATTACACCTACGAGCAGCTCATGTACGAGCTGTGCATCCTGCCGGAACACGAGATCCGATATGGCGTTCCGTTCGTCTGGAACAGCCTGGAGCACTTCGACTCCGACACCCGTCTTGACTCATTACACCGACATGGACACCCAGCCGTGGGTGTCCACCCAGAACCGCCTGGGTCATGTGTGGCTCGAAGAGGTGCGGCTGATGCTGGAGACGGGCGCGCTAGCCCTCGCCGACCTGCAACGTGAAATTGATCTCGGCTATTTCCGGCCGTCATTGGTGCGGGAACTGACCGAGGCTCCCCACGCTGAAGGCTGGAACGCGGACGCCGCGGCCCGCTATGACGCCTACGATCGCGACGCGGGCTTTGAAAAACACGCGGAAGTTTATCGGCGCAAGCGGCTGCGCACCGAGGCGATACGGCGCCACGAGCGTTCCGTGGGGGCATCTGCGGCCTAGGACGTATAAGGAATAGGCACGGTCGGACTGTTTTCGCCGAGTGTTGTGCTGGATCAATTCCGCACCACTTCGCCGCGAGGTATCTTGGCCACAGGTAAGGGAATTCGGGGGTTGATCGGTTGCGCTTCAGGCCCCTCCGCCATACCATATACTCACGAGGTTTGGTCACGCCTGTACCGAACCGGACACGGATGTACATCGCGATCGTAAACGATGAGAGGTCGGCGCTTAATGTTAGCCGTCCTTCCAAGGGTTCGATGTGGATCAAACCAGGGCTGATAGATAAAGGGGTAGACCATGAGGTCTAAGAATCTTGCTCCGCTAGGCGGGGCTGTCATCGCGTTGTTGATGACATCCGCTGCTTGGGCGGCCGAACCTAATGGCTGGTACGCCGGCTGGGACATCGGCGCCAACTTCGACGGCAGTAACGCCGCTGTTTCCTCGCTGGCTAAGCCCAGCGGCATCACCGCGAAGTGGAAGTACAAGACCAAGACCGACTGGGCCGGCTTCGGCAAGCTGGGCTATCGGTTCGACCCGAATTGGCGCGCCGAACTTGAACTGGGCTATCGCTCCGGCGGGCTGAAGTCGGTCGGCGGCACGGTGCTGTCCGGCCTGCCGTCCAGGGTCTGCTCCCTCGGGGCCTGCGGAACGCCTCCGGGCGCCCTGACCCAGTGGACCGGCATGTTCAACGTGCTGTACGACATCTGGCCGGACGCGAAGATTCCATCCGTTCGTCGGGGCGGGCGCTCGGTATCGATCACCTCGTCGCCCGGGTCGGCGGCGGCTATAACGGGGCGACCCGCGGGCTACTCGGCCGTCGAGAAGTTCCGCGTTCACGAGCCGATACGTCCTTCGCTTGGCAGCTCATCGGCGGCGCGACCGTCGAACTGGCCGACACCATCGCGCTGGACTTCACCTATCGGTATCTGAACACCAAGCAGCAGTTCGCGTCGACGGCCACGTCCATCAGCGCGGGTCCGTGCTGTCCAGCTGGGGTCCTTCGACCGACGGACGGTCGACTCATACGGCCACGGTGGGTCTGCGGTTCATGCTTTCGCCGCCGCCTCCGCCTCCGCCGCCTCCGCCGCCTCCCCCGCCGCCGCCTCCTCCGCCTCCTCCCCCGCCGCCGCCTCCGCCGGCTCCGGCGTTCGTGGCCAAGGAGTTCATCGTCTACTTCCCGTTCGACAAGTACATCTTGACGCCGGAAGCCCAGACGGTGGTCCAGGAAGCGGCCATGTACGCCAACGACGGCCACGCTACGGCCATCGCGGTGGTTGGCCACACCGACCTTTCGGGTTCGGTGGCCTACAACCTGCGTCTGTCCGAACGTCGCGCCAAGACGGTGGCCGACGCCCTGGTGGGCCTGGGCGTGCCGCAAGGCACCCTGTCGGTCGACTGGAAGGGCGAAAGCGATCCGGCCGTGCCGACCCCGGACGGCGTGAAGGAACCGCTGAACCGGCGCGCCACGATCGACATCAACTTCTGATCCGATCGCAGCGTCCAAGCGTAAGAGAGGAGCCCGGCTGGTCCGGGCTCCTTTTCTTTTGGGCGGGCCTCAAGCGACGGGCGAACGTCCCGCGGCGATTACCGTTCGACTTGCCGGCGCTTCCCGGCTGATAATCCTTGCGATTCGAACGGACGGGCCCATGCGCAAGCTTACCTTGGCGCTTCTCGGCGGCGCTTCGATCTGCCTGGCCTTCACCATCGCGCTGCTGTTGTGGCGCGCCGGCGGGGGATGGGGCGCGGGCGCGGCCGGGCTCGCCGCGGGCCTTGGCCTGGCTTTCTCCCTTCAGGGCGTTGTCGGCCGATCCCTCGACCATGGCGCGCTCCAGAAGGACTTCGAGGCTCTGCGCGACGCTCACCTGGCGGTCACCGGCCGGCTGGAGAAGATCGATCAGAGCCTGTCGGTCCTGGTCGACGCGGTGCAGGAGACGGCGGTTCGCAGCTCCGAGGAGCTGACGCTGGAAGTCCGTATGCTGGAGGACCTGGTCCAGCGCATGAGCGCGAGCCTGGACGGCCGGCTCGGCGCGCGCATCGAGGGCGCGGGCGACTTCGCGCGCCAAGCCCGACGACCAGGCCGCCACCTTGCTGAAGACCGTGCGCGAGGCCCTGTCCGACAACCGGGTGGACCTCTATCTGCAGCCCGTCGTCAGCCTGCCGCAGCGGCGCACGGTGTTCTACGAGAGCTTCTCGCGCCTGCGCGACGAGACCGGGCGGGTGATGATGCCGGCCCAGTATCTCAGCGTGGCGGAGCCCGAGGGCCTGGTCGCGGCCATCGACAACCTCTGCTGTTCCGGTGCGTGCAGATTGTCCGCCGGCTGGCGCGGCAGGACCGCAAGGTCGGGATCTTCTGCAACATCTCGCTGTCGTCCCTGTCGGACGAGGATTTCTTCCCCCAGTTCCTGGAGTTCCTGTCCGAGCACAAGGACATGGCCGGCGCCCTGATCTTCGAACTGGGCCAGGCGGCGTTCGAACAGCGCGGCTCCACCGAGGCGCGGCACATGGCCAAGCTGGCCGACCTCGGCTTCCGCTTCTCCATCGACAAGGTCACCGACCTGGACCTGGACTTCCGCGAGCTGCAGCGGGCCGACGTGAAGTTCATCAAGATCGCCGCGAACGTGCTGCTCAGCGAACTGGTGGAGATCGACGGCCGGCCGACGGTGAAGTCGCTGAAGGACCTGCACGCCTCGGACTTCGCCTCGCTGACGCGCCGCTACGGCGCCGAGATCATCGCCGAGAAGATCGAGACCGAGCGCCAGGTGGTGGACGTGCTCGACCTCGACATCGCCTATGGCCAGGGCCACCTGTTCGGCGAGCCGCGCGCCATCCGCGACGCTGTCCTGGCCGAGACTGACCCGCCGGTCGGCTTCATGCGCTCCACCTTGCGCCGCGCCGCGGCGGGCGGGCGCTGAGTGCTCATTGACGCCGCCGCCACGGCCCGTTAGCCCCAGTAGCGCATGCCTCCGCCCGCTCTGCTTTCTGGTCTCTCGGACATCGCCGCCGACTACGACGTGCTCCTGTGCGACGTCTGGGGCGTGATCCATAACGGCCGCGAGGCGTTCCCCGACGCCTGCGCCGCCCTGGCGCGATATCGGACCGAGCGCGGGCCGGTGGTGCTGATCTCCAATGCGCCAAGGCCCTCGGCGGCCCTGCACGACCAGATCGACGGCGTGGGCGTGCCGCGCGCGGCCTGGTCGGCCTTCGTCACCTCCGGCGACGCCACCCGCGCCTTGCTGGCCGAGCGCGCGCCGGGGCCGGCCCTGGTGATCGGCCCGCCCCGCGACGAGCCGCTCTACGAGGGGCTGGGGCTGCGGATCGTGAAGGAGCCGGAGGACGGCGGCCTTCATCCTGTGCACCGGCCCCTATGACGAACAGAACGAGACGCCGGAGGACTATCGCGACCTGCTGACGGCCGCGGCGCCGCGCGGGCTGGAGATGATCTGCGCCAATCCCGACCTGATGGTCCAGAAAGGCGACGTGCTGATCTACTGCGCCGGGGCGATCGCGCAGCTCTATGAGACCCTGGGCGGCCGCGCGATCACCCCCGGCAAGCCGAACGCGCCGATCTACGCCAAGGCCCTGCATGAAGCCGAACGGCTGCTGGGCCACGCGCCCGATCCACGCCGGGTGCTGTGCGTCGGAGATGGCGCGCGCACGGACGTGAAGGGAGCTGAACTGCAGGGGCTGGACTGCCTGTTCCTGTGGGGCGGCGTTCACGCGGCGGATATGGACGCGACCGCCACCGCGTCGAGCGCGGAGCTCGCGGCGGCTTTTCTCGACACCCATAAGACATCAGCCCGGTACGCCATGCCGGAGCTGGTCTGGTAGGCGACGATCCCAGGAAGCCCAGCCACGGAGATCACCATGTCGGGCTTTTGCCTGGAAGACCTACACCTCGGCCAGAGCGCCGAGAGCGCCCACGTCGTCACAGACGCGGACATCGTCGCCTTCGCCGACGTGTCCGGCGACCGCAACCCCGTCCACCTGGACGAGGCCTTCGCGGCCACCACCCCCTTCAAGACCCGCATCGCCCACGGCATGTTGTCGGCCGGCTATATCTCGGCGGTGCTCGGCGGACAGCTGCCGGGGCAGGGGGCTATCTACCTGTCCCAGACCCTGCAGTTCCGCCGGCCGGTGAGAATCGGCGATGAGGTGGTGACGAAGGTCGCGGTAACGGCCATTGACGCGGAGAAGGCGAGGGTCACCCTCTCCACCGTCTGCGAAGTGGCCGGCAAGTCCGTGGTGGAGGGCGAGGCCGTGGTCATGGTTCCAAGGAAGGACGCCTAGGCACGATGAAGCGTATCCGGGGGTGGCGGAACCTGGGGCCCGAGGACAAGGGCGCCTGTGTCGCGTTCGGCGCCTTCGACGGCGTCCACCGCGGCCATGAGAAGGTGATCGCGACGGCCGCGCGCATGGCCAAGAAGCTGCACGCGCCGCTGGGCGCGATCAGCTTCGAGCCCCACCCCTGGCGCTGGTTCCATCCCGAGGATCCGCCGTTCCAGCTCGCGACCGCCGAGCAGCAGGCCCGTCGGTTCGAGGCGCTGGGCGTGGAGCGCAGCTACGTCCTGCCCTTCGACGATCACCTGGCCGACCTGACGGCGGAGGGGTTCGCCGAGGAGGTGCTGGCCAAGGGCCTGGGCGTGCGCCACGTGGTGGTCGGCTTCGACGCCAGCTTCGGGCGCGGCCGCACCGGCGACGGCGACGTGCTCGAACATCTGGGCAAGACGCTGGGCTTCGGCGTGACCGTCGTCGCGCCGGTGACCGACGCCAAGGGCTACAAGCTGTCCTCCACCGCGGTGCGCCACGCGCTTGAGGCCGGCGATCCCAAGACCGCCGCCAAGATCCTGGGCCGGCCCTTCGCCATCGAGGGGGAGGTGGTGCATGGGCAAAAGCTCGGCAGGGGCCTGGGCTTTCCGACGGCCAACATCGGGCTGGACGACTACATCCACCCCCGGCTGGGCATCTACGCCACCCGTACACGTCTGCCCGACGGGCGGGTGGTGGACGGCGTGGCCAGCGTCGGCACCAACCCCACGGTGGGCAAGGTGGCCGCCAGGCTTGAGGTCTTTCTGTTCGACTTCGACGAGGACATCTACGGCCAGGTTCTGGAGACGGAACTCATTGACTTCCTGCGGCCTGAGCAGAAGTTTGTTAACCTAGACGCCATGATCCAGCAGATGCACGCCGACGTCGAAGAGGCGAAGCGCCTGCTGGACCGGAGGCGATAGGGACAGGCTCCAGGCGGCCATGCAGAAGGCTCGCAAATACAGCCGCTTCGCCGCCGCGCGCCGGCCCGTGCGCCGCCCGCCCACTCCTTTCGTCATGCCCGGCCAGCCGAGCCTGGTGTTCGACGCCGGTGTGCGCGCCGCCTCGCCCGACGCGGGGCTGCTGGACGCCTACTCCCAGACGGTGGTGCGCGCGGTGGACGCGGTCGGGCCCTCGGTGGTGCGCGTTCACCCGCTGCGGGCGGGCTTTGGCGCCGAGGGGGTCGGCTCGGGCTTCGTGATCGGCAAGGACGGGCTGATCCTGACCAACAGCCACGTGGTGCGCGGCGCCGGCCAGATCGAGGTGGTCACCCACGATGGCCGCGTCCACGCCGCCAAGGTGGCCGGCGACGATCCGGACACCGACATCGCGCTGCTGCGGCTCGAACAGGCGGTTCAGGTTCCGGCGGTCACGCTCGGGGACTCCAAGCGGCTGCGCCGGGGCCAGCTGATCATCGCCATCGGCGCGCCGCTGGGCTTCGAAGCGACGGTGACCACCGGCGTGGTCTCCGCGCTCGGCCGATCGCTGCGCAGCGAGCGGGGGCGGCTGATCGAGGACCTGATCCAGACCGACGCGGCGCTGAACCCCGGCAATTCCGGCGGGCCGCTGGTCAATTCGGCGGGCGAGGTGGTGGGCGTCGCGACGGCGGTTGTGCATGGCGCCCAGGGCCTGTGCTTCGCCATCGCCAGCAACACCGCCGAGTTCGTGCTGGGCGAGCTTCTGGCCCACGGCCGGGTGCGGCGCGGCTCCATCGGCGTGGTGGCCCAGCAGGCGCCGATTCCGGCGAGCTTCGCGCGGGCGGCGGGGGTGGACCAGCCCTTCGGCGTCTGGGTCGCGGGGGTGGAGCGCGGCGGTCCTGGCGCCCAGGCGGGGCTGGAGGAGGGGGACCTGATCGTCTCCGCTGATGGCGCGCCGACCACGGGCCTGGACGATCTGCTGAAGGCGCTGGACCATGACGCCATCGGACGGCCTATCGAGGTGGCGGTGATCCGTCAGGGCAAGCGGATGACGCTGACCGTGACGCCGCGCGAACGGCGTCGCGGCTGAGGCCCTTTGCGGGCCTGGGCGGCTCTGCTATCTCCGCCCCCATGAGCTCGGGCCGTCAGGAATCACGAATTAACCGCCCGGCGTGACGCCAGGGCCGATGCTCCAGCGCGCGCCGGGTCCCAGAATCCGTTCTTGAGCCCCCTTCCTGAACCCCGAGCCGCCGGAACCCAATTGATGGCCGACGACGCCAAACCGACCCGCGATTATCGCGACACCGTCTTCCTGCCCCAGACCGAATTTCCCATGCGCGCGGGCCTGCCAAAGATGGAGCCCGAGATCCTGGAGGCGTGGCGCCGAGGCCGACCTCTATCACCGATGCGCAAGGCCCGTCAGGCCGCCGGCGCCAAGCTGTTCGTGCTTCACGACGGCCCGCCCTACGCCAACGGCGCCATCCACATCGGCCATGCGCTCAACAAGGTGCTGAAGGACTTCGTGGTCAGGAGCCGCGTTCCTGCTCGGCTACGACGTGGACTACGTGCCCGGCTGGGACTGCCACGGCCTGCCGATCGAGTGGAAGATCGAGGAAGCGCTACCGCGCCCAGGGCAGGCGCAAGGACGAGGTCTCCAAGGCCGAGTTCCGCGCCCAGTGCCGCGCCTACGCCGCCCAGTGGATCGAGGCGCAGAAGGCGCGAGTTCGTGCGCCTGGGCGTGCTCGGCGGCTGGAGCGCGCCCTACGTCACCATGGACTTCGCCACCGAGGCGGCGATCGTGGCGGAGTTCCACAAGTTCCTGATGTCCGGCCAGCTCTATCGCGGCTCCAAGCCGGTGATGTGGAGCCCGGTGGAGCGCACCGCCCTGGCCGACGCCGAGGTGGAGTACCACGACCACGCGCAGCCCCACGATCTGGGTGAAGTTCCCGGTGACCAGGGCTCCGACGCCGCGCGCGAGCCTGGTGATCTGGACCACGACGCCCTGGACCATCCCCGGCAACCGCGCCGTCGCCTACAACCCCGACATCGCCTACGCGGTCTATGAGGTCGAGGCGATGGAGACGGACCTGCCGTTCGAGCCCTGGGCCAAGCCGGGCGACCGGCTGATCGTCGCCGAGAAGCTGGCCGACGACGTGCGCGAAGCCGCCAAGATCGCCACTGGCGGCGCGTCGAAGCCGTCGATTGCGAAGGCATGGAGCTGCAGCACCCGCTGGCCGCGCTCGACTCCCACTATGGCTTCGCCGTGCCGATGCTGGCGGGCGACCACGTCACCGAGGACGCCGGCACGGGCTTCGTCCACACCGCCCCCGGCCACGGCGCCGACGACTATCAGGTCTGGCTCGCCCACGGTCATCGGGAGATCCCCGAGATGGTCGACGCGGACGGCGCCTATTATCCGCACGTGGCCCTGTTCGCCGGCCTGAAGGTGCTGGAGACCGAGGGCAAGAAGGCCGGCAAGTTCGGTCCCGCCAACGACGCGGTCATCGACAAGCTGATCGAGGCGGGAACCCTCCTGGCGCGCGGGCGGGTGGAGCACAGCTATCCGCACTCCTGGCGCTCCAAGGCGCCGGTGATCTTCCGCAACACCCCGCAGTGGTTCATCCGATGGACGAGGCCGTCGAGCGACGGACCGCACCCTGCGCGAGCGGGCGCTGGACGCCATCGAGGCCACCCGACTTCCACCGCCGAGGCCGGCAAGAACCGCATCCGCTCGATGGTCGAGACCCGGCCCGACTGGCTGATCAGCCGCCAGCGGGCCTGGGGCTCGCCGCTGGCCATGTTCGTGGAGAAGGCCACGGGCCATCCGCTGCGCGACCCGGACGTCAACGCCCGCATCGTCGCGGCCATCGAGGCGCACGGCGCGGACGCCTGGTTCACCCGACCCGGCCGAGTTCCTGGGCACCGGGCCACGATCCGGCCGACTACGAGAAGGTCGAGGACATCCTCGACGTCTGGTTCGACTCCGGCTCGCACCCACGCCTTCACCATCGAGGGCCGGGCGGACTCCCACTGGCCGGCGGATCTCTATCTGGAAGGCTCCGACCAGCATCGCGGCTGGTTCCAGTCGTCCCTGCTGGAGAGCTGCGGCACGCGCGGCCGCGCGCCCTTCAAGGCGGTGCTGACCCACGGCTTCACCCTCGACGAGCAGGGCGAGAAGATGTCGAAGTCGCTGGGCAACACCATCGATCCGCAGGTGGTGATCAGCGAGAGCGGGGCGGAGATCCTGCGCCTGTGGGCCGCCATGGTCGACTACGCCGAGGACCAGCGCATCGGCCAGACCATCCTGCAGACCACCACCGACGCCTATCGCAAGCTTCGCAACACCGTGCGGTATCTGCTGGGCGCCGCTGGCGGGCTTCGACGACGCCGAGCGCGTGGGCCTGCGACGAGATGCCGCCGCTGGAGCGCTACGTCCTGCACCGCCTGTGGGAGCTGGACCGCGACGTGCGCGAGGCCTACGCGCGCCTATCAGTTCGATGTGGTGGTGCGCGAGGTCGCGTGTTCTGCTCGAACGACCTGTCGGCGACTCTATTTCGATATCCGCAAGGACGCCCTCTATTGCGACGCGCCCGACTCCCTCCGCCGGCGCGCCTGCGCGCACGGTGATGGACGTGGTGTTCGAGCGCCTGACCGCCTGGCTGTCGCCGATGCATGCCCTTCACCATGGAGGAGGCCTGGGCGATCGCGCTTCCCGGGCGCGGGCTCCAACTGCCTGCGGGTGATCCCGGAGACGCCCGACGCATGGCGCAACGACGCCGAGGCCGCCGCTGGGGAGCGGATCGAGCAGGTCACCGTCGCGGTCACCGGCGCGCTGGAGGTCGAGCGCCGCGAAAAGCGTATCGGCGGGGCGCTGGACGCCGCGCCTCAAGGTCTGGATCGCCGACCCGCTTCGCGCCGCGTTCGAGCGGATCGATCCGGCCGAAGTGTTCCGCACCAGCGCCGCGGAGCTGATCGACGGCGAGGGGCCGCCCGACGCCTTCCGCTCGGCCGAAGCGCCCGGCGTCGCGGTGAAGGTCGAGCCCGCCCCAGGCCACAAGTGCGCCCGCTGCTGGCGCGTCCTGCCCGAGGTGAAGGCCGAAGGCGGCCTGTGCCTGCGCTGCGAGGACGCGGTCGCCGCCCGCGATGCGGTCGCCGTAGATGGACCCGTCCACCCAGTGCAAGTCTCGGCAGAAGGCCACCGGCGTCAGCCGCCTCGGCCTGATGGCCTACGCCATCGCGGCTGTGGTCGTGGTGCTGGACCAGCTCAGCAAGTACTGGGTGCTGAAGGTGCTGAACCTGCCGCACCGGCCGTCCGATCGAGGTGCTGCCGTTCTTCCAGCTGTCCATGGTGTGGAACCAGGGCGTCAGCTTCGGCCTGTTCCGGGCCGACGGCGAGATCGGCCGCTGGCTGATCGTCGGGTTCGCGATCCTGGTGGTGGCGGTCCTCGTGGTATGGGCGTGGGGGCTCCAGCGGCGGCTGACGGCCGTGGCGGTGGGCCTGATCATCGGCGGCGCCATCGGCAACAATCTGATCGACCGGGTGCGGTTCGGCGCGGTGGCGGACTTCCTGGACTTCCACGGCCTGTTCTTCCCCTGGGTGTTCAACGTCGCGGACAGCGCCATCAGCGTCGGCGTGGCGCTGCTCCTGCTGGACAGCCTGTTGCACGCCCGCGAGCAGCCGCGCAGTGAGCCGCGTCCAAGGCGCTTTGCGGGCGGCGGCCGGAATGAGGTATCGAGGGCCCGCCTGGGGCTGGGACGCGGCAGGCCGGAGTGTTGAGATCCATGAGTATCCGTCGCGCGAGCATCGCTCGCCGTTCTCCTGATCGGCGCCGGGGCCGCGCTCAGCGGCTGCGGGACCGCGAGCAAGGCGCTCGGCATGAAGAGCGTCAAGCCCGACGAGTTCCGCGTCGTGGCGCAAGGCTCCGCTGGTGGTGCCGCCCGACTATTCGCTGCGCCCGCCCGCGCCCGGCGAGCCGCGCCCGCAGGAACTGCAGCCCGAGAGCGCCGCGCGCGTCGCCCTGTTCGGCCAGTCCGCGGCCGCGGGGCTGTCGGAGGGCGAGCGCCTGCTGATCGAGAAGGCCGGCGCCGAAAAGGCCGACCCCCTGGTCCGCTACGTGATCGACGACGAGTTCGGCGACCTCGCCCACAAGGACAAGAGCTTCGCCGACACGGTGATGTTCTGGCGCAAGGACAAGCCCAGCGGCGGCGACACACGCCTGGCGTCGGCCGCCGGCGTCGCCCGCGCCGGTCGACGCGGCCAAGGCCGCCGAGCGACCTGAAGAAGCTGACCGGCGACAGTCCTGTGATCATCAGGCGCGACAAGCGGCTCGTTCGTGAAGCTGCCGGGGCTCTAGGCTTCACCCCGGGTCAATCGCGGCCGAGGGCCTTCTTCGCCTGGAATTGCCGTACTATGCTCGGCTCGCCCCGAGCACAGTCATGACCATTCGCCGCCTGCCGCCGAGACTGTCAACCGCATCGCCGCCGGCGAGGTGGTCGAACGCCCGGCCAGCGCGGTCAAGGAACTGGTCGAGAACGCCATCGACGCGGGCGCGACGCGCATCGAGATCCAGATCGAGCAGGGGGGCCTGGCCCGCATCCTGGTGGCCGACGACGGCTGCGGCCTGTCGGCGGACGAGCTGCCGCTCGCGGTCGAGCGCCACGCCACCTCCAAGCTGTTCGCCGGACGACGCCGGGGACTGGGACCTGCTGCACATCTCGACCCTGGGCTTTCGGGGCGAGGCCCTGCCGTCCATCGGCTCGGTGGCGCGGCTGACCCTCGCCAGCCGGGCCAAGGGCGCGCGACGCCTTCGGGGTCGCGGTGGAGGGCGGGCTGGTCTCCGCCGCCCGTCCTGCGCCCTTCCCCGGCGACCACGGCCTCGGGCCGAGGTGCGCGACCTGTTCTACGCCACGCCCGCGCGGCTGAAGTTCATGAAGTCCGAGCGGGCCGAGTCCATGGCCATCGCCGAGGAGGTGAAGCGCCAGGCCATGGCGCACGAGGCGGTGGCCTTCTCCCTGGACATGGACGGCCGCAGGAGCCCTGCGCCTGCCCGCCGAGCATCCGGGGCCGGAGGGCCGGCTGGCGCGGCTGGCGGCGGTGCTGGGCCGGGAGTTTCAGAAGAACGCCCTGCTGCTCGACCAGGAGCGCGAAGGCGTGCGCCTGTCCGGCTATGCGGGCCTGCCGACCTATTCGCGGGGCAACGCGGCGCACCAGTATCTGTTCGTCAACGGCCGGCCGGTGCGCGACCGGCTGCTGCAGGGCGCCCTGCGCGCCGCCTACGCCGACTTCCTGGCCCGCGACCGGCACCCGACGGCGGCGCTGTTCGTGGAGCTCGACGCCTGGGAGCTGGACGTCAATGTGCATCCCGGCCAAGGCGGAGGTGCGCTTTCGCGACCCGGCCCTGGTGCGCGGCCTGATCGTCGGCGGCCTGCGCCACGCCCTGGCGGGGGCGGGTCACCGGGCCTCGACCACCGTCGCGACCGCCGCGCTCGGCGGCTTCCGGCCCGAGCCCGGATGGCGGCCAGCGCGGCCCGAGCTGGCGGCCAGGCGCGCCGGCCACGGCCTGGGCCGGGGAGACGCCGGCCGGCGTGCTGGAGGGCTTCTCCGAGCCCACCGGCCGGGTGGAGCCCATGGAGGCGCCCTATGCCGGGGAGGGGCCGGAGCCCGAGGACCGTCCCCTCGGCGCCGCGCGGGCCCAGGTGCACGAGACCTACATCCTCGCCCAGACCCGCGACGGCCTGGTGGTGGTGGACCAGCACGCCGCCCATGAGCGGCTGGTCTATGAGCGCATGAAGGCCCAGATGGACGAAGGCGGCGTCACCCGCCAGGCCCTGCTGCTGCCCGAGGTGGTGGACCTCGACCCCGCCGAGGCCGAGCGGGTGGTCGGCCCGCGCCGAGGAACTGGCCGAGGCTGGCCTGATCCTGGAGTCCTTCGGGCCCGGCGCGGTGCTGGTGCGCGAGGTGCCGGCGCTGCTGGGCGACTGCGACGTCCAGAGCCTGATCCGCGACATCGCCGACGACCTGGCCGAGAACGGCGCGCCGCTGGCCCTGAAGGAGCGGCTCGGCGACATCTGCGGCGACCATGGCCTGCCACGGCTCGGTGCGGGCGGGCCGGCGGCTGACCGGGGCGGAGATGAACGCCCTGCTGCGCCAGATGGAGGCCACGCCCCACTCCGGCCAGTGCAACCACGGCCGCCCGACCTATGTGGAGCTGAAGCTCGCGGACATCGAGCGGCTGTTCGGCCGGCGCTAGCTCAGGTCCAGCTCGATGCGCGAGGCCTGGGCCAGCACTTGGCCAGCGGACGCGGGGGTTTCCGGCGCCACGGGGCCGGTCCACAGCTTCATGAAGGCGTCGAAGTCGCCCTTGGCGGCCCTGACCTTGGGATCGGTCTTGGCGGCGGCGTCGAAGGCTTCCTTGGCGGACAGGGAGGCGCCGTAGGAGTGCTGATACTGGGTCGGGTCCACGATCCCGCCCTCGCTGACCTCCTGGTAGAGAATTCGAGGCGAGTTCGACCATCGCCTTGGCGAGCGGCGTCTTCTCGCCGCCGGCCTTGGCCTGCGCCGCCTCGATGGCGGCCTGGGCGGCCTTCAGATCGGCCGGCGAACCCGTCTTGGCGGCCTGGCGCAGCACCGCCTCGTCCAGGCCCGACGCCTGGAAGACAGCCTTGTAGGGATCGTAGGCCTCCAGCATGCCCTGGCCGACCAGGATGGCGGCGACGGTCGGGCCGTCCGGCTGGGCCTCGGCCACCAGCACGAACCCCTTCAGGTGCATCAGGTGCAGGGCCGTGAGGCTGTCGGCCGGAACGGCCGCGAAGACGTTGTTGGCGCCTGCCTCGCCGCCTTCGCCAGCGGCGGCCGTGACGCGGCGCCGGTTCGGACGAGGACTGCCGCCGAACTGGCCGGCGCCGGGGCCTTGGCGGGCTTGGAGCAGGCGTCAGCGATGCCGCCCGCCCCGATCAGCACGGCGACGCCGACGCCGGTCCACAGTTTCGCCCGGAAGCTGGTCATGCGACTCTCCAAATCAAACGCGGCGGACCTAACCATGCGACCATTGCGGTTGCAAGTCGTTCGCAAGAATGCGAGCAGGAGCCATGCTGATCATAGACCAGGTGCTGAGCGCGGACGACCTGACGCGGGTCCGCGAGGGGCTGGCGGCGGCGGCGTTCGCGCCCGGCAAGAAGACGGCGCGGGGCGAGGCCAAGGCGGTCAAGGCGAACCGTCAGGCGGCGGGCGGCGATCCCAAGGTCGCGGCGCTCGGCCGGTTCGTGCGCCAGGCGCTGGAGCGCAACGAGCTGTTCCGCCTCTACGCCCAGCCGGCGCGCTGGTCGGCGGTGATGTTCAATCGCTATGGGCCCGGGAGAAGTCCTACGGCCTGCACCTGGACGACGCGGTGATGGACGGGGAGGGCGGGCGGCTGCGCACGGACCTGTCCTTCACCCTCTTCCTGTCCGATCCCGGACAGCTACGAGGGCGGGGAGCTGGTGGTGCGACGACCTGGAGGGCGAGCGGGCGGTCAAGCCGCCGGCCGGCGCCGTGGCGGTCTATGCGTCCGGGCGCGCTGCATCGGGTGGAGGCGGTCAGTTCGGGCGAGCGGCTGGCGGCGGTGGGCTGGGTGCAGAGCCTGGTCCGGCGGGCCGATGAGCGGGAAGTGCTGTTCGACCTCGGCGGCGCGCGCTCGACGATGCCGACAGGGGAGGGCCGGATGCTGCTCGACAAGGCGATCGGCAAACTGGTCCGGCTGTGGGGCGAGCCCTAGGCGCCTAGCGCGTCGGGGTCGGGGTCTCGGTGGAGTAGTCGTAGAAGCCCCGGCCGGTCTTGCGGCCCAGCCAGCCGGCCTCGACGTATTTCACCAGCAGCGGGCAGGGGCGGTACTTGGAGTCCGCCAAGCCCGTCGTACAGCACGTTCATGATCGACAGGACGGTGTCCAGGCCGATGAAGTCGCCCAGCTCCAGCGGGCCCATGGGATGGTTGGCGCCCAGCCGCATGGCGGTGTCGATGGCGTCCACCGTGCCGACCCCTTCGTACAGGGTGTAGATCGCCTCGTTGATCATCGGGGCGAGGATGCGGTTGACGATGAAGGCCGGGAAATCCTCGGCGTTGGCGGTGGTCTTGTCGAGCGACTGGGCGAAATTCGACAGCGGTTTGATAGGTCTCCGCGTCCGTGGCGATGCCGCGGATGATCTCCACCAGCTTCATCACCGGCACCGGGTTCATGAAGTGAAGCCCGATGACCTTGCTCGGCCGGTCGGTCTCCGAGGCCAGGCGGGTGATCGAGATGGAGGAGGTGTTGGAGGCCAGGATGGTGGTGGGGGTGAGCAGGGGGGTCAGTTCGCGGAAGATGCTCTTCTTGACCTCTTCGTTCTCGGTGGCCGCCTCGATGGCCAGATCGGTCTGGCCGATGTCCTTGAGGCCGTCCGCGGCGCGGATGCGGGCGAGGCCCTTGTCCATGGCGGCCTGGTCGATGTGGCCTCGGCTGACCTGGCGGGCCATGTTCTTCTTGATGGTCTCAAGACACGCCGTCACCCGGTCCGGGGACACGTCGTAGAGCACCACGTCATAGTCGTGCAGCGCGATCACATGGGCGATACCAGCGCCCATCTGGCCCGCGCCGATCAGCCCAACGGTCTTGATCTCATGCCATTTCACCCAATTCGCCCGCGAGGCCGATAAGGCCCCGCGTCTATCCCCGATGCCTGAATAGCACGGTCCGCGCGCTGAGGAAGCCGAACTTTGCTGCAATGCAGCGAAGTCTGCAATCGGAGATCGTGGCGGCGCAGTCTACGCTCAACGGCCGATGGCGGATCAGGGCCTGCATCAGCTCGGGGATCGGCGGTCTTGTAGTCGGCGACCAGGCCGAAGTCGGCGATCTGGAAGATCGGGGCGTCCCCGTCCTTGTTGATCGCCACGATCACCTTGGAGTCCTTCATGCCGGCCAAGATGCTGGATGGCGCCGGAGATGCCGATGGCGATGTAGAGGTCCGGCGCCACCACCTTGCCGGTCTGGCCGACCTGGAAGTCGTTGGGGGCATAGCCGGCGTCCACCGCCGCGCGCGAGGCGCCGACGGCCGCGCCCAGCTTGTCGGCCAGGGGATCGAGCACCGCCTTGAACTCCTCGGCCGAGCCCAGGGCCCGTCCGCCGGAGACCACCATCTTGGCCGCGCCAAGCTCGGGCCGGGCGGACTTCACCACTTCCTCGGAGACGAAGCGGCGGAATTGGCCGGGGGCGCGGTGGCGTCGATCTTTTCCACGGCGCGGCCGAGCCGCCTTCGTCCGTGGGCCTTGAAGGCGGTGGGGCGCACGGTGATCACCTTCTTGGCGTCGGAGGTCTGCACCGTCTCCAGCGCGTTGCCGGCGTAGATCGGCCGCACGAAGGTCTTGGCGTCGAGCACCTGAACGATGTCGGAGATCACCGCGACGTCGAGCGCGGCGGCGATGCGCGGGGCGAAGTTCTTGCCGTCGGTGCCGGCCGGGGCCAGCACGGCGTCGTAACCGGCCATCAGGGGCACGACCACCGCCTGGACCGCCTCGGCGACCAGATGTTTCAGCGGCTCGGACTCGGCGAGCAGCACCTTGCGCACCCCGGCGATCTTGGCGGCGGCGGCGGCAGGCGCGTCGGCGCCCTGGCCCAGCACCAGGATGTCGACGTCGTGCGACAGGTCCGTGGCGGCCGTGACGGTCTTGTGGGTGGTGTCGCGCAGATTGGCGCCGTCGTGGTCGGCGATGACGAGCACGGCCATCAGATCACCCCCGCGGCTTTGAGTTTCTCGACCAGTTCGGCGGCCGACTTCGACCTTGATCCCGCCCTGGCGCTTGGGCGGCTCGACCACCTTCAGCACCTTCAGGTGCGGCTTCAGATCGAGGTCCAGGCTTTCCAGCGGCTTGGTCTCCAAGGGCTTGGAGCGGGCCTTCATGATGTTGGGCAAGGAGGCGTAGCGCGGCTCGTTCAGG
This sequence comes from uncultured Alphaproteobacteria bacterium, assembly GCA_963761065.1. Classification (GTDB taxonomy): domain Bacteria; phylum Pseudomonadota; class Alphaproteobacteria; order Caulobacterales; family Caulobacteraceae; genus JANWHQ01. The sequence goes on from CAVXFP010000001.1 coordinate 498,443, forward strand.
CGCAGGTCGGTGGTGATCACGCCGGGCAGGGCCAGCTCCAGGGTCTGCAGGCCGCCGTCGATCTCCCGCGTGGCCTGGGCCTTGCCGGCCGTCGATGGTGAGCTTGGAGGCGAAGGTCGCCTGGGGCCAGCCGAGCAGGGCGGCCAGCATCTGGCCTGCGGCGTTGTTGTCCCCGTCGATGGCCTGTTTGCCCATCAGGACGAGGTCGGGGCTCTCGGCCTCCACAAGCGCCTTCAGCACCTTGGCGACGTTCAGCGGCTCCAGGTCCTGGTCGGTCAGCACCAGGATGGCCCGGTCCGCGCCCATGGCCAGGGCGGTGCGCAGGGTCTCCTGGCATTGCTGCACGCCGATGGAGACGGCGACGATCTCTGTCGCGATCCCCTTTTCCTTCAGGCGCACGGCCTCCTCGACGGCGATCTCGTCGAAGGGGTTCATCGACATCTTGACGTTGGCCAGGTCGACGCCGGTCTGATCGGCCTTCACCCGGGCCTTGACGTTGAAGTCGAGCACCCGCTTCACGGGCGTAAGGATTTTCATGGGCGCGTGATTCCCCAAAAATGGCGGGCGCGGGCGGACGGTACAGCGGGGCCAGGGGGTGTCAACGCGCTGCGCACGCTTGCGGCGTTCGCGCACTGGAGCGATAGAGCCGCATGAGCACGCATCGCGCCGCCCGCAATGTTCTCTACATCAAGCTCGGGTTCGTGGCGGTGTTCGCCGTGGCCGTGGCGCTGATCTGGAGCTATCAGCTCACCGTCGCGCGGCCCAGGGCCGTGTGCCTGGCCCAGGCGGGCGGGCACTGGATGTCCAAGACCCGAACCTGCGCCGTCTCGGCCCAGGAGGCCTGCGAGGCCCACGGCGGCTGGTGGGAGCCCAGGGACAAGATCTGCGCGCGGGTGATCTCCGTGCCGGCCCTCACCGGGAGGTCGAAATGAATCCTCTGGCCTGGTTCATCCTGCGGGCGATCTTCGCCATGGCGGGCCTGTGGGTGGCGTCCAGGCTGGTGCACGGAATCGAGGTGCGCAGCACCGGCAGCCTGATCGCCGCGGCGGTGCTGCTGGGGCTGGTGAACGCCTTCGTGCGGCCGGTGGTGTTCATCCTGACCCTGCCTTTCACCCTCATCACGCTCGGCCTGTTCCTGCTGGTCATCAACGCGCCTGATGCTGATGCTGGTGTCGGCGCTGCTCGGCGGGTTCAACGTGCACGGCTTCTGGGCGGCGGTGTTCGGCTCCATCGTGGTCTCGATCGTGAGCTGGATCGGTTCGGGCCTGGTGGCTCAGCCCACGGGGATGTCCTCCTAAAGTTCGGTTCTTCCTCGCGCGCGGGGGCGCGGAGGCGCGCGTGGGTGCGCGGGGCGCGGCGCGCGCTAGGGCGGCGGCGGACAGGGTCGGACGGATCTGCGCGGCGGTCATGGCGCACAGCATGCGCCCTTCACGGGGGAGGGGGATAAGTCCGCGTCCATTCCCGCATCGCGGGCGTCGCGCCATCGACAACCTGCGCCGCCGCGCCTATATGAGGGACATCGATCTCTGTCGCGCCACGCCTCTTTCCACTCCGCTGCACGCGTTGGATCGAAAAGAAGCCGAACATTTCAGACCTCGATATCGGCCGCCGGATTTGACCGGCGGCGCTACGCAAGCGGAGGCTGAAATGGCTACCGGCACTGTAAAATGGTTCAACTCCACCAAGGGCTTCGGCTTCGTCCAACCGGATGACGGCGGCAAGGACGTGTTCGTTCACGTGTCCGCGGTGGAACGCTCCGATCTGGGCTCGCTCAACGAAGGCCAGAAGATTTCCTTCGAGCTCGAACGCGATCGCAAGACCGGCCGCGAGTCCGCGGTGAATCTGAGGGGCGCTTAAGGGCGACTTCGCGCCTATCCCAGCCGATGAGTTCATCGCGTTCGACGGCGTAGTCGTCGAACGGCTGGCCCAGGACCGGTTCCACGTCCGTCTAGACAACGCGCACGTGGTCGCCGCCGGGGCGGGAGCTGAGACTTCGCGAGGATGTGCGCCCGTCTCCCGGCGATCAGGTGAGGGTCGAGATGCCTTCGCGGACGCTGAGGGGCTGGCGCATCGCCGACCGCTAACCTTCGAGGGCGCGCTGCCTGAGGGCGGCGCGCCTTTTCATTTCAGGAGACCGCCCATGGCCATCGTCGACATGATCCCCACGCTTCCGGACAAGGAGCTCGCGGTTCTGAAGGGCAACGCCGACCGGCTGGCGAGTTCCGGAACGCCCAAGCAGCAGGCCCAGGCCGCCGAACTGATGCCGTCGATCGACGCCGAAGTGGCCGCGCGCCTCGCGCTCAAGCCGACCAAGCGCGCGCCCGCCAAGGACGAAGAAGGCCGCCGCCGAGGCCGCCGCAGGCCGCCGCCGCCGAGGAAGAGGCCGAGGCTGAGGAAGAAGACGAGGAAGAACCCGAGCCCGTCGAAGGCTAGTCCGCTCGGGGATTCGCCGCCGGCTCGCACCGAGACGGCGTCGCCCAGGCCGATCGATCCGCCGGATATCACCGCGCAGCACACCCCGCCGCGCCAGTCCGGCGTCATGGCCGCGCGCAGCCCGGCCTGGGCTCGCTCCATCAGGTCGCAGGGCGCGGTTTCTTCCGTGACTTCAAGGGTTACGTCGCCGATCTTCAAGCGCGCGCCGACCGCACGCGGGCGCTCGACGCCCTCGACGTAGAGGTTCGCGCGGCGCGTGGTCCAGGGCAGGGTCGCGGGGACGGCGCGGCAGGCGTCCTCCCATCCTTCGCGGAACAGCACGGTCACCTGGCGGCCCCGCTTGGCGCCGCGCGCATCGCCCTCCACGCCCGCCTCGACGGTGACGGCGGTCTGCTGCAGCGTCTGCATGTCCGCGAGCGGCTTGGGCGTCCGCGCGATGCCGATGAGCGTTCCAGCCATGACCTCTCCCTTCCCAAAGGCCGGGCCACGATAGCCGAAATCGCGCGAGTCGCCTGTAGCGTGCGGGCCTCAGATCACCGCGCCGAACAGCCGGCCGACGCCCGCCGTGATCGCCATGGCCAGGGCGCCCCAGAAGGTCACCCGCACCGTCGACGTGAGCACGTTCGCGCCGCCCGCCCGCGCGGAGATCGCCCCCAGGATCGCCAGGAACACCAGCGAGGCGCCCGACACCATCTCCGGCAGCATCCCGGCCGGCGAGACGAACACCATCAGCAGCGGCATGGCCGCCCCCGCCGAGAAGCTGCCCGCCGAGGCCAGGGCCGCCTGCACGGGCCGGGCGGTGGTGATCTCCGAGATGCCCAGCTCGTCGCGGGCGTGGGCGCCGAGCGCGTCCTTGGCCATGAGCTGTTCGGCCACCTGGCGGGCCAGGTCGGTATCGACCCCGCGCGCGTGGTAGATCGCGGCCAGCTCCCGCTTTTCGGCCTCCGGATCGTCGTGCAGCTCGGCGCGTTCGCGGGCGAGGTCGGCGTTCTCGGTGTCGGACTGGGAGCTGACCGAGACGTATTCGCCCGCCGCCATGGACATGGCGCCGGCCACCAGCCCCGCGACCCCGGCGATCACCACGTCCGAAGGCTTGGCCGCCGCCGCCGCCACGCCCACGATCAGGCTGGCGGTGGAGACGATGCCGTCGTTGGCCCCCAGCACCGCCGCCCGCAGCCAGCCGATCCGCGAGACGCGGTGACGTTCGGCATGGATCTTCAGACGGGCCATCGCCGGCTAGACCAGCGTGGCCTTGTAGAGGCTCAGCAGGTGGCCCCAGGCGCGCTCGGCGCCTTCCTCGTTGTAGACGGCGCCGTCCTTCACGCACCAGCCGTGGTTGCAGCCCTTGTAGACCTCGATCTCGGCCGGCAGGTGGGCGGCGGCGTAGGCCTCGCGCAGGCGGTCCTTGGAGGCCGGGTCGCGCATGTCGTCGTTGTCGGCGATGCCGAAGTAGAAGCTGGCCTTCATCTTAGGCACGAGCAGGTGGGGGCTGTCCGGCTGGTCTGTGGCGACGCCTCCGCCATGGCAGGAGACGCCGGCGCCCACGCGGTCGGGCAGGGCGGCGGCGGCCTGCATCGTCATCGGCCCGCCCATGCAGTAGCCGACCACGCCCGCCTTGATCTTGGTGTTCACGAACGCCTTCTTGTCGAGCCAGGCGAGGTAGGTCGTCGCGTCACTCATCACCGCTGGCGTCGTCAGCGCGGCGTGCAGCTTGAAGAACTGCGCCCGGTCGTCGGCGTTGGCGAAGTCGAAGCCCGGCCGCACGCCCGGCGCCTTGGAGGAGCGGTAGTAGGGGTTGGGAACCAGCACCACATAGCCGTTGGCGGCCAGCCGCTTGCCCATCTCCTTGAACGTGGGGCGAAGGCCGAAGGCGTCGCAGAACATCACCACCGCCGGCCAGCTTCCCTTGCCCGCGGGCCGCGCCAGGAAGGCGTCGCACACCCCATCGGGCGTCTTGATCTCGACGTCCTCGCCGACCGTGTCGGCGGCAAGCGCCGGAGCGGCTGCGGCGAGGCCCACGGCCGTGCCGAGCGCCGCAAACGCGCGACGGGACAACTTCCCGTCGACGAGCTCGATCTCAAACTCGGACTTGTCGTCCATGGCGTTTCCTCCTCCAGGTCGGCCCTTTGGAGGAAGTATTTCGCGCGAACGCGGCGGACGTCACGGGAATTCGAGGGGGGGGCCTCTATTCAGCCTCCTGAAGGCCGCGATCGCGTTCCTCATGGGTGTTCAGACAGGCCGATGCCCCGGCGATCACAACCTGGACAACGTTAAGTCGAAAGTGATGTACTTGACCGAGGGCAAATATTGCAACGGTCGGAGGCCTCTGAAGTGGCGAGCGAGACATATCGAGCCATCATTAAGGCGGCTGAGGAGTTCCTCCAAGAAACACAAAGTTTTGGACCGGAATCATCGAAAAGCAACAAGCAAATTCTGAAACGCCGTTCGGAACCGTATCGACAGTGGAATATCTGTCTATCTACGCGACAGATGGGACGATGTTGTCTTATTTTAGTGTCGCCGCAAACAATGATGGGGACTTTAGCATTGTTAGCGGGGGTCCTCGAGCGGGATACTGGATTAACGCAAGTGCAAAGTCAGAGCCGGAGAATAAGCCGTTAGATCAGGAAAAGATCGAAAGAGGTCGCGGTAAAGCCGTGACCGTTGTTGAGAAGGACCTATATCCGCTGATTGAGCTTTGGTTGCAGACAAAAGGCTATACCTCTAAAGATACGTCGACCCTCAAAGCGGGCGGAAAATGGGGTAATCCGGATATCATTGGAGCAAATAGGGTCGACCTATTTGGCGCGGTTTCAGGTGGAACTCGCTTCTTGTGAAATCAAACTTTCCGAGGCGAGCTGGGAGCAGGTAATATTTGAAGCGATTTCACATAAGCGGTTCATCGAACCGGTCATGGTTCTGTTATAGGGTTATTTCGGAAAATACTGCCTCTGCCAAAAGGGATGGAATGCATGCCGAACGCTATCGAGTAGGCATAATTCAAATTATTTTAAGTGATGATGAATTTATACAACTTAAATCTGGAAATAGAGGGCCCCTGGATTACTTTGAGCGCGTGATCGAGCGTGTTCCAGCGCTGTACGATCAAGTTGGTCCCTGGCGGAGAAACGAGGTGCTGGTCGATCGGACCGGAATAGCACTTACTCTAACCTTTTGAATTCGTGAGCCCTAAGCCACCTTCACCCGCGCGGCGCTCTCCGGCAGGTCGCCCGAACGCGCGCTGGAAGAACTCGGCGACCGTGGGGCGCTCCAGTTCGTCGCACTTGTTCAGGAAGGTCATGCGGAAGGCCAGCGCGATGTCGCCGCTGAAGATCTCGGCGTTCTGGGCCCAGGTGATCACCGTGCGCGGGCTCATGACCGTGGAGATGTCGCCGTTCATGAAGGCGTTGCGGGTCATGTCGGCCACGCGGACCATGGCCGCGACGGTGCGCTTGCCCTCGGGCGTCTTGCCGAAGCCGGGCACCTTGGACAGCACGATCTCCTGCTCCACGTCGTGGGCCAGGTAGTTCAGCGTGGTGACGATGGACCAGCGGTCCATCTGGGCCTGATTGATCTGCTGGGTGCCGTGATAGAGGCCCGGTGGTGTCGCCCAGGCCAATGGTGTTGGTCGTGGAGAACAGCCGGAAATTCGGGTTGGGTTTGATCACCCGGTTCTGGTCGAGCAGGGTGAGGCGGCTCTGCGCCTCCAGCACCCGCTGGATCACGAACATCACGTCCGGCCGGCCGGCGTCGTATTCGTCGAACACCAGGGCGATGGGCCGCTGGATCGCCCAGGGCAGCATGCCCTCGCGGAACTCGGTGACCTGCTTGCCGTCCTTCAGGACGATGGCGTCCTTGCCGACGAGATCGATGCGCGAGACGTGGCTGTCCAGGTTCACCCGGATCATCGGCCAGTTCAGCCGCGAGGCCACCTGCTCGATGTGGGTGGACTTGCCGGTGCCGTGATAGCCCTGGATCATCACCCGGCGGTCGAAGGCGAAGCCGGCGCAGATGGCCAGCGTCGTTTCCGGGTCGAACTTGTAGGCCTCATCGATGTCCGGCACGTGCGGATCGCGCGTGGAGAAGGCGGGAACCTGCATGTCCGAATCGACGCCGAAGGTCTCGCGGACGGAGACCATCTTGTCGGGCGCCAGGAGCAGCAACGGGTCGTCGATTTGGGTGTCTAAAGCCATGATGGTGTTCTTTAGGCAGACGTGGGACTTCGGTCTAGGGCGGCCCGGGTTATCTGGTATCTCGCGCGATTGAAAGCGCCCTCGATACGGGCGCCGGCGCCCGCCTGAGCTGATCGAGGCGGCTTGCGCGACTCGGCGGCGAGGCGATCATGACGGCGGCGTCAGGAGCCTGAGATGACGGACCCAGCCTCGCCGAAGGACGGCAAGATGCAGGAGGCCCTGGCGCGGGAGCTGCTGGGCAGGGCCTACGTCGACCTGTCGCCCGTGCAGAAGAGCGTGATCGACCTGATGTGCGCCGAGGCGCCCACGGGGGTGAGCGACATCCTGAGGCAGGACGAGCGCACCTTCTGGGAGAAGCTGGCCGACCACGTGGCCAGGATCGGCGGCTCCTGGGGCTTCATCGGCGCCTTCTTCCTGTTCCTGCTGGTCTGGGTCGGGGTGAACGTGGTCGTGCTGGGCCGTTACATCGCCAAGCCGTTCGACCCCTATCCCTTCATCTTCCTCAATCTGATGCTGTCGATGCTGGCGGCGATCCAGGCGCCGGTGATCATGATGAGCCAGAACCGGGCGGCGGCGAAGGATCGGCTGCAGGCCGAGCACGACTACAAGGTCAATCTGCGCGCCGAGCTGGAGATCATGCGCCTGCACGACAAGCTGGACGAGCTGCGCTCGCGCGAGATCGAGGCCCTGCTGGCCCAGCAGACCGAGTCGCTGGACCTGCTCAAGCAGGAGGTGGTGAGGCTGCAAAGCCGGGCCGAGGCCGCCACCGCCGCCAAGGCCAAGCGGGCCGCGGCCAAGTCTGCGGAGAGCTGAGCCATGGCCGAGCAGGCCTTCCGCATCGTCTTCGTGCTGTTCGACGACCTGACGGCGCTCGACTTCATCGGCCCGTGGGAGGTGCTGACGCGGCTGCCGGGCGGACACGTGACGGTGGCGTCCCGCAAGGGCGGCGCGATCGGCGCGCGCAACGGCGTCTACTTCAACGGAACCACCAAGCTGGCGCAGGTGACGCGCTGCGACCTGCTGTGCGTGCCCGGCGGGCCAGGAACCGAAAAGGCCATGGCGGACGCGAAGCTGCTGCGCGAGCTGCGGCGGCTGGCGGAGGGCGCGCGCTATGTGACCTCGGTATGCACCGGCTCGCTGGTGCTGGGCGCGGCGGGGCTGCTCAAGGGCAAGCGCGCCGCCTGTCACTGGGCCTCGCGCCAGTTCCTGTCCGAGTTCGGGGCGATCCCCGACGAGGGCCGGGTGGTGCGCGACGGGAACGTCGTCACCGGCGGCGGGGTGACGGCCGGCATCGACTTCGCGCTGGAGCTGTTCGCCGAGATCGCCGGGCGCGAGGCCGCCGAGTTCACCCAACTCGCCCTGGAATACGCCCCCGCGCCGCCGTTCCACGCCGGCAGTCCGGCCGAGGCCCCGCCCGAGCTGGTGGAGCGTTATCGCGAGCAGACCCGCAAATGGTCGGCGTCGCGCGCGGAGGCTGTGAAGGCGGCGGCGGAACGGCTATCAGCCGGCGGATGAGAATCGTCGTGACGGGCGCCGGGGGATTCCTCGGCAGGGGATTGGCGCCGCGCCTGATGGCCGGGGCGCTGGAGTTCGAGCAGCTGACGCTGTGGGACGCGCGCCTGCCGGACGGGCAGGGCGAAGGCGATCCGCGCGTGCGGCGGCTGGAGGCGGACCTGCGCGATCGGGCCGCGCGGGACGCGGCGTTCGAGGGCGGCGTGGACGTGCTGTTCCACCTGGCCTCCATCCCCAGCGGCCGGTCGGAGGACGATCCGGACCTGTCCGAGGCGGTGAATCTGGAGGCCACGCTCGACCTGTTCGCGGCCGCCGCCGCCCAGGGCCGCGCGCCCAAGGTGGTGTTCGCCAGCTCCATCGCCGCGCTCGGCCGGCTCGGGCCCCGCGCCGGTGGACGACGACACGCCGCCGCGCCCGGCGCTCACCTATGGCGCGCACAAGCTGATGACCGAGATCGCCCTGGCGGACCTGACCCGCCGGGGGCTGGTGGACGGCGTGGGCCTGCGCCCCGCCGGCATACTGGCGCGCCCGCCCGCGCCCACGGGCCAGCGCTCGGCCTTCCTCAGCGAGGTGTTCCACGCCCTGAAGGCCGGCCGGCCCTTCGCCGCGCCGGTGGGGAAGGGGGCCACGAGCTGGCTGATCTCGCGGACCGCCTGCGTGGAGGCGTTTGTGCACGCGGCCGGCCTGGCGCAGGACGCGCCGCCGCCCTGGCGCTGCTTCACCCTGCCGGCGCTGCGCCTGAGCTTCGGCGAGCTGGCGGCCGCGATCGGCAAGGCCGTGGGCCGGGACGCGGACGAACTGATCACCTTCGAGCCGGACGAAGCCATCGAGGCCAACTTCGGCCGCTATCCGGAGCTGCGGACGCCGGTCGCCGACGCCCTGGGCTTCAAGGCCGACGCGTCGGCCGAGGCGCTGGTGGCGGCGGCGCTGGGGGATTTGGAAGAGGGTTAGGCGCCCGTCGGCCACCGCACGTCGCGCTGAACGTCTGCTTCCCGACGAGATGCCGAAGGCACGTTCACCGACCCGATGCGAGACATGACCGGAGCTAGGTGCGCAGGATGACCGTCGGCGAGGGGTCTGAGCGCTTCGCCGCCGACGCATTGCGCCCACTGTATCTAGCTGGTGCTCGCGCCGTTGTGTCGCCACGTCGGAGCTACGCCGGCATGCCGGAGCTTGTTCCGAGGTTGAGGCTCTGGACTACCGCGCATGGGATGGAGACCGCATCTCCGCGCTCTCGACGGCGTGCTGCTGATGGCCTGTCAGATTCGCTCCCGACACCGAACGGCGAGCTTCGCAGTGAATCGTGTATCAGCCTCGTCAGGAACATGCTGGTATTGCCTTCACAGTGTCGCGAGGTGACGATGGACTTGAAGTTTTCTTCTCAGATAGTCGAACGCATTCGCTCGGTGCGTCAGAAACGCTTGACGAACGTCCATCAGCGGCAAGCTCGACGTATCGGAGGACTCTGCTTGCCGCGTGCTCTTGCCGATGCGTCCGAAGTGACCGGCGCAGGTCGACCGCATAAACCTTCCGATCCCAGACGCATGGCGTTCCGGATCACAGTCCCGATGTTCTTGATGTCATTCGGAGTCTCGAACAGCGTGAGATGTCTAGCACCGCGAGGCTCTAACCTGTCCGGCGCCAGGCGATGACCTCTTCGGGCCGCTTGCACTTCCTGCCCACTAGGTCCTCGTCGTTCGTGCTCACTCCTAACGCGAGCGGCCACTACGCGCGAATGACGTTGTCGACTGTCGCGGCATCGATCGACGACGCTCGGTTGCTCCCGCACGCCTACGCATCGAAACGTTATGCTTGCTGGAGTGGTCGACGAAGCCATTCAGGCTCCGGTCGGTCGCGCGTCGCCAGCGCTTCCTAAGCCAGCTCCACCGCCATCGCCGTGGCTTCGCCGCCGCCGATGCACAGGGACGCGACGCCCCTCTTGCCGCCGCGCGCCTGAAGCGCCGCGAGCAGGGTCGCGATGATCCGCGCGCCCGAGGCGCCGATGGGGTGGCCGAGCGCGCAGGCGCCGCCGTTGACGTTCAGCTTCTCGTGCGGGATGCCGAGGTCGTGCATGGCGACCATGGCCACCATGGCGAAGGCTTCGTTGACCTCGAACAGGTCGACGTCCGCCACGCTCCAGCCGGTCTTGTCGAACAGGGCCTTGATCGCGCCCGACCGGGGCGGTGGTGAATTCGGCCGGCTCATGGGCGAAGGCGGCGTGGGCGACGATGCGCGCGACCACCGGCAGGCCGAGCTTCTTCGGCGACCGACTGGCCTTGGTGATCACCAGGGCCGCCGCGCCGTCGGAGATGGAGGAGGCGTTGGCCGCGGTGATCGTGCCGTCCTTGGCGAAGGCGGGGCGCAGGCGTGGGATCTTGGCGGGGTCGGCACTTGGGCGGCTGCTCGTCCTGGCTGACGGTCTCGACGCCCTTGCGGGTGGTGATCTGCGACCGGCGTCGATCTCGGCGGCGAAGGCGCCCGACGCCTGGGCCGCCTTGGCGCGGGTCAGGCTCTCGATGGCGAAGGCGTCCATCACCTCGCGGGTGAACTGGTAGTCGCTCGGACGGTGTCCTCGGCGAAGACGCCCATCGGCCTTGCCGGGCTCATAGGCGTCCTCCAGCCCGTCGAGCAACATGTGGTCATAGGCCGTGTCGTGGCCGATGCGCGCGCCGGCGCGGTGCTTCATGAGCAGGTACGGCGCATTGGTCATGCTCTCCATGCCGCCGGCGACGATCACGTCGGCCGAGCCGGCCTTGAGCGCGTCGTGCGGCGAAGATCGCGCCTGCATGCCCGAGCCGCAGACCTTGTTCACCGTCGTCGCCTCGACGGACTTCGGCAGGCCCGGCGCCCAGCGCCGCCTGGCGCGCCGGCGCCTGGCCGAGGCCCGCGGGCAGCACGCAGCCCATGAACATCTTGTCGACGCTCTCGCCCTTCAGCCCCGCCCGCTCCACCGCCGCCTTGATCGCCGTGGCGCCCAGCTCGGTGGCCTTGGCGCCGGAGAGCGAGCCCTGGAACGCCGCCCATGGGCGTGCGGGCATAGGCAGCGATGACGATGGGATCGGCGGCGTCGGACATGGGGGGCTCCGGAAAAATGCTGCGGCGCGGAAAATGGCGCTTTCGGCGGCGGGACGCAAGGCACCCCCTTTTCCGTCATGGCCGGGCTTGTCCCGGCCACCCATGCACGCGAACGTCGGCCATGGTCTCGCGGGACGCTTTCAACGTCTTCATCGCCGTCTACATGATGGCGAGCCGCCGGCATGGGACGATCTACATCGGCGTGACGAGCGAGCTCCTCAAGCGCGTCTATGAGCACCGCGAGGGCTTGATCAGGGGCTTCACCAAGAGTTATGGCGTCAAGCGGTTGGTCTGGTACGAGCCGCACGAGAGCATCATGACCGCCATCCAACCGAGACCGCGCTGAAGAAGTACCCGCGCCAACGGAAGATCAACCTGATCGAACAGGACAATCCGTTCTGGGAAGACCTCTACCCAGACCTCACCGGCGAACGCCGTGCGCACCGGGTGGCCGGACAAGCCCGGCCATGACGAGAAAAAAGTGAACCCCCTCTTCGCCAACCTTCCCACCACCATCTTCACGGTGATGTCCGGGCTCGCGGCCGAGCATGGGGCGATCAACCTCGGCCAGGGGTTTCCGGACAACGAGGGGCCGGAAGACGTGCGCCGCGCCGCCGCCGAGGCGGTGATGGCCGGGCCCAACCAGTATCCGCCCATGCAGGGCCTGCCGGCGCTGCGCGAGGCCGTGGCGGAGCACTATCGCCGCTTCCAGGGGCTGGAGCTGGACTGGCGGAGCCAGGTGCTGGTGACGTCCGGCGCGACCGAGGCGCTGGCGGCTGCGATCATGGCCCTGCTGGCGCCCGGCGACGAGGCGGTGCTGCTGGAGCCGGCCTATGATTCCTACGCCCCCCAGGCGCGGGCCGTGGGCGGGGTCCGCGCTTCGTCCGGCTGGAGCCGCCGGACTGGAGGATCACGCGTGAGGCGCTGGAAAAGGCGACGACTTCAAGCACGAAGATCATCCTTTTCAACAACCCTCTGAACCCCGCGGCCCGGGTCTATTCGGCCGAGGAGCTGAAGGTGCTGGCCGACTGGTGCGTCGCCCACGACGTGATCGCGGTGTGCGACGAGGTGTGGGAGCACGTGGTGTTCGACAACCGCGCCCACGTTCCCCTCTACGCCCTGCCGGGGATGGCCGAGCGGTGCGTGAAGATCGGCTCGGCGGGCAAGATCTTCTCGCTCACCGGCTGGAAGGTGGGCTGGGTGTGCGCGCCGCCGGCGCTGGCGGCCGTGATCGGCAAGGCGCACCAGTTCCTCACCTTCACCACGCCGCCGAACCTTCAGGTCGCGGCGGCCTATGGCCTGGGCAAGGACGACGCCTATTTCGACGGCCATGCGCGCCGGCTACGCCCGCTCTCGCGACCGGCTGGCGGCGGGGCTGCAGGCGGAGGGCTTCAAGGTGATCCGCTCGGAGGGCACCTATTTCCTCAACATCGACCTGCCGGCCTCGGGGATCGACGCGGACGACGAGACCTTCTGCCGGCGGGCGGTGACGGAGGCGGGGGTGGCCGCCATCCCGGTCTCGGCCTTCTACGAGACCGATCCGGTGCGCACCGTGGCGCGGCTGTGCTTCGCCAAGAAGGATGAGACGATCGACGCCGGCATCGAGCGGCTGGCGAAGGCGCGACGCCTGTTCTGACTTGGCCACCCGTTCTGACTTGAAAGAGTCGAACATCCGCCGCGCGCTGTGGCAGGCTTCTCCCAACGAGATCGCGAAGACGAACTCAAGGGAGGCTGGGATGCGGCATATGGTGACGGCGGGCCTCGCGGCCCTGGCGGCGGCGGGGGCTTTGGCGCTGACGGCGGCGCCCGCGAGCGCGGCGACGGCGAAGGCCGAGGCTGCGGCCTGCGATGCGAACTGCCTGAAGGGCTTCGTGGATCAGTACATGGCCGCCCTGGCGGCGCGCGATCCGTCCAAGCTGCCCGTCACCAAGACCGTCCGCTTCACCGAGAACACCCGGCCCATGCCGCTGGGCTATGGCCTTTGGGGCACCATCACCAAGGTCGGGTCCTACAAGCACTACTTCACCGATCCGAAGACCGGAGAGGTCGGCTATTTCGGCACGGTGGAGGAGCACGGGACGCCCGCCCTGTTCGCGCTTCGCCTGAAGGTGACCGGCCGCAAGATCGCCGAGGCCGAGACCATTGTCGTGCGCAAGCAGGACATGGGAACCTTCCTGAACACCGACCGTACGCTGAAGCCGATCTGGACCGAGATCGTGCCGCCCGCACAGCGCCTGCCGCGCGCCGAGCTGATCCGCATCACCAACCTCTATTTCGAGGCGCTGGAGAAGGACTCCGGCGAGGTGGCGCCCTTCGCCGATGACTGCGTGCGCGTGGAGAACGGCGTGCAGACGGTCAACAATCCGCCTCCGCCACCCTCGGCGAAGCCCGCGCCCGGGGGGCTCGGCGCCCTCGGCTCGATGACCTGCGCCCAGCAGATCGACACCAGGATATTCAGCTACATCACCCGCATCCACCCGCGCCGCTATGTGGCGGTGGACGAGCCGCACCAGTCGGTGCTGGCGATCGTGATGTTCCACCACAACGGCCAGGTGACCGAGGTGACCGGCAAGGACGGGGTCAAGCGCCCGATGATGGCCTCGGCGCTGCGCCCCTTCGACGTGGCGATCTTCGAGGCCTTCAAGATCAAGGATAAGAAGATCCGCGAGGTCGAGGCGGTGATGACCACCTTGCCGTACATGTCTGACACCGGGTGGGATAAGTAACGGCCCGCACGAGACCGGGGCACGGGGAGGTTCGGATGGGGCGGATTCGCACGCTGGCCTGCGCGTTCGCGGCGGCGCTGACCTGCGCGGCGATCGCGGCCACGCCGGCCCTGGCGCAGCCGCGCCCCGGCCCGCCGACGCGGACGATCCAGAAGGTGGCCGGAACCATCTACCGGGCCGGCAACGGCAACTGGTGGAGCCTGTTCGTCGTCACCTCCGACGGGATCATCCTGGCCGATCCCATCAGCCCGGACTTCGCGGCCTGGCTGAAGGGACAGCTCGCCGAGCGGTTCCCCGGCAAGCCGGTGCGCTACGTCATCTACAGCCACAGCCATTGGGACCACATCGAGGGCGGCGCCGTGTTCGCCGACACGGCCAAGTTCGTCGCCCAGGAGGGCGTCGCCAAGAACATGGACGGCCGCTATCCCCACATGCCCGGGGACATGATCGACCGGAACGCCAACGGGACGATCGAACCGGAGGAGATCAATATCCCCTCTGAGGCGCATCCGGGCGTCTGCGGCATGCCGGCCTTCTGGTTCCCGACCCACGATCGCAACGGCGACGGACACATGACCCCCGCCGAGCTCTATGCGGACGTGCCGCCCCCAGACATCACCTATTCGCAGCGGATGACGCTGAAGCTCGGCGACGAGACGGTGCAGCTGATCTTCCCGGGCAAGAACCACGCGGACGACGGCACGGTGCTGTATTTCCCGGCCGAGCGGGTGGTGTTCTCCACGGACTTCCCGGCCGACGCGCTGGTGGGCAATTCCATGCGCTCCCTGCCCAGCGCCTGCGGCGCCTTCGACCAGCACCCGCTGTCCGAATGGATCCGCTCCTACCGCACCATAGAGGCGCTGGACTTCGACATCCTGGCCCAGGGGCACGGCGCGGTGACCTTCACCAAGGCCGACGTCACCGAGGGGCGGGAATTCTTCGAATATCTGCGCGATCAGGTCTCCGCCGCCATGGCCAAGGGCATGAGCCTGGACGAGATGCGACGCACCCTGATGCTCGAAAAGTACAAGGACTGGGCCGGCTACGACCAACGCCGGGTGATGAACATCGAGGCCGCCTACCACAACCTCAGCATCTACAAGTGACGGCGCGGGTGCGGCGACGGAGGGCGAGCCGCGCTTGCCGGCCACTTTGACGTGTGCCAGATTCCGAGGGCTTTAGGTCAGCCATCGAGGCGTTGCGTCGAAGGGGTGAACGCATGAATTGAGCGCACCTTATGCCGATCGTGGGAATGGGCGTTCTGGTGGGAGCAATGGCGGGGTGGCTGGTCGCCCGCGCCCTTGGATTTCATATCCCGATGGTGGCGGCCCTGGTTGGGGCCACGACCGGCACATTGGCGCCGCTGCTTCTGCGGGCGTTCAAGTCGGCCAAACCCGGAACCTAGCTCGGCGTCCCGAACGGCGGGCTACGCCGCCGGCTGCCCCTCCGGCGCGCCGCGTCCGAGCTTGTCAGGCAGGGGCTGGCCGTTGGGGGTGAACTCCAGCGAGACGGAGTTGATGCAGTAGCGCAGGCGCGTGGGCGGCGGGCCGTCGGGAAACACGTGGCCCTGGTGGCTGTCGCAGCGGGCGCAGCGGGTCTCGATTCGCACCATGCCATAGGCGGTGTCGCGCACGGTCTTGATGTGGCTTTCGGCGAAGGGCTGGAAGAAGCTCGGCCAGCCAGTGCCGGACTCGAACTTGGCGCCCGATCGGAACAGCGGCAGGCCGCACAGCCGGCAGCCGTAGACGCCTGCTTCCTTGTTATCCAGCAGGCCGCCGCAGAACGGCGCCTCGGTGCCATGGGCGAGCAGGACGTCGCGTTCCTCGTTCGTAAGGCCGGCCTCGAGTTTCGCGCGCTGCTCGGCGCTGGGCGGGGACAGATCGAAGCCGCTGTCGGCCTCGGGGCGGGTGTCGGCGTCGGCGGGCATGGCGGCCTCCGGTTGGCGCGGGGAAGGGCTTTTCAACTATATGAGGTTCTTGTGCGCCTGTCGCACGGCCGGAGCGCCCATGGATATCGAGCTGTTCCAACGCCTGGGCGCGGCGCTCGCCATCGGATTCCTGGTGGGCGTGGAGCGCGGCTGGCATTCGCGGGCCCTGGCCGAGGGCGCGCGCACGGCCGGCATCCGCACCTATACGCTGATCGGGCTGCTGGGCGGCGTGTCCGGAGAGCTGTCCCGGTCGCTGGGCGGCTGGGCGCTGGTGGCTATCGGCTTTCCCTTCGCGGCGGCCTTCATCTGGTTCAAGGCGCGCGAGCAGGCCGACGAGCACGACCACTCGGTCACCGGCGTGGTGGCGGGGCTTCTGGTGTTCTCGCTGGGCGCCTACGCCACGGCGGGCGACTGGCGCGCGGCCTCGGCGGCGGCGGTGGCCGCCACGGCGCTGCTGGCCTTCAAGGGCGGGCTGCACACCTGGCTGGAGAAGCTGACCTGGCCCGAGCTGCGCAGCGCTCTGATCCTGCTGGCCATGACCTTCGTGGCCCTGCCGCTGCTGCCGGACCAGCCGTTCGGGCCCTATGAGGCGATCAATCCGCGTGAGCTGTGGCTGCTGACCATCGTCATCGCCGGCCTGTCGTACCTGGCCTATGCGGCGATCAAGCTGTTCGGGCCGTCCAGGGGCGTGCTGCTGGGCGCGGCGCTGGGCTCGCTGGTTTCCTCCACGGTGGCGACGCTGGACCTCGCCCGGCGCTTCAAGGCCGGCGAGGAGGGCCTGTTCACCCTCACCGGCGCGGCGCTGGTGGCGGGCGGGGTGATGGCGGTGCGGATGGCCGCCATCGTCGCGGTGCTGGCGCCGCTGATGTTGTGGCGACTGGCGCCGGCGCTGGGCGCCTTCGCCGTGGTCTCGGCGGGGATCGGCCTGCTGCTCGGAGGGCGAGGCCGGGGTCAGTCGACGGGCGGGACGGGGACGCTGCAGAACCCCTTCGAGCTCGGTTCGGTGCTGAGGTTCGCGGTGCTGCTGGGCGTGCTGATGGCGGCGGCGAAGGTGCTGGCCGTGCGCTATGGCGCGGCGGGGCTGGAGCCGCTGGCGGCGGCGGCGGGACTGGCCGACGTGGACGCCATGACCATGACCGCCTCGCGAATGACCAGCCAGGGGCTGGACGTCGGCGTCGCCGCGACGGTGGTGCTGATCGCGGGGGGAACCAACACACTCTCCAAGGGCGTCATCGCCGGGACCGTTGGCGGCGTCAGGTTCGGCGCGATCTACCTCGGCGGCTCGGCCCTGGCCGCCGTGGCCGCTGCCATCGTGCTGATGTTGTCGGCCTGAAGGAGGCGCGCGCGTGAACGGATCGCTCAGCCTGCAGCTCGTGGTGGCCAGCGCCATGGTGGCGCTCACCATCCTGATCCACCTGGGCGGGCTCAGCGTGCTGGTCTGGATGATGCGCCGGCAGACGGTGACCGCGCTGACCCCGGCCGCGCGGCTGCGGCAGGCGGCGACCCTGGTGGGGGCGGCGTTCGGCCTGTTCGCCCTGCACTCCGTCGAGATCTGGGCTTACGCCACGCTGTACGTGCTGCTGCACGCCCTGAGCGGATTTCAGAACGCCCTGTACTTCTCCACCGTCACCTACGCGACCATCGGCTATGGCGACCTGACGCTGGGGCGCGACTGGCGGATTCTCGGGGCCATCGAGGGCGCCAACGGGGTGATCCTGCTGGGCTGGTCCACGGCCTTCTTCGTGTCGATCGTGGCCCGCATCCGGGCGCTGGAGCACGACGCCAAGGCGGGAGAGCCGGCCGCCTGACCGTCCGGCGTTGTTGATCCTGCGCAAGGCGTCGGTCGGCGCTTGCCGCGATCCTCTGGAACAAACCGGAGGAGGGATCCATGCCCCGCAATGAAGGCGCTATCGACCGCTGGCTGCGCGTGCTGGTCGGATTGGCCGTGCTGTCGCTGGTGTTCATCGGACCAAAGACGCCGCTCGGATGGATCGGCGTGGTTCCGCTGATCACCGGCGTGGTCGGCTTCTGCCCGGTCTACGCCCTGTTCGGCCTGAGGACGTGCCCGCTCAGGACCTCCTGAGGCACGGCTAGGCCGCCCGCTTGGCCTTCGCCCGCTCGGAGCGGTCGCGTAGGGCCTTGAACACGGTCAGCTCCAGCTTGCGCCAGGTGTTGGAGCGGAAGCCCAGCACCGGGTTGAACGGGTTGGTGCGCATCCAGAAATAGATCGCCCGCCGCGCGCGGTCGTCCTGCGCCTCGCCGCGGCGGTGAAAGCCCATGGTGTCGGCCAGCACCAGGGTGTTGGCCGGCGCGACGATGGGCAGGGCGGGCGGCAGGCCCATGGCCTGAAGGTCCTCGTCCGTGGCGCGCAGGGAGCCGGCGGCCACGTGCGGATTGTCCGCCGATTTGGCCTTCAGGCTCTGGCGGTACTCCCAGGCCATCCGCTTCTTCGTCAGCCGGTGGGAACCCGGCACGTAATGGAAGGGCGCGCGCGCCTCGTCCACGTCGTCCAGGAACAGCCAGCCCTTCAGCGTGGGGTGGAAGGTGTCGGAGTGGGTGGACTTCTGCGGGTCGGACTCGTTGGTCGCGAAGTCCCGGCGGATGGTCTGCACCTGGCAGAAGGGGTGCTTCAGCCGCGCGCCGATGTAGTTGCACAGGCCCAGGAACCGGCGGCCCTTGACCAGGCCCTTCAGGGCGGGGGCGTGGGCCAGGGCCTGGTCGTCGATCAGGGCCAGCTCGGTCTTGGTGTCGCCCTCCTGGATGCGCAGGCCTTGGCCGGCCGACAGGGCGTCCGCCTCGGCGCAGACGGCGGCGAACTGGTCCGGCGGCAGGAAGTCCTCGATCAGCACATAGCCGTCGCGGGCGAAGCGGCGGCGCACGTCCGCGCTCGCCAGGGGGCTCAGCGCAAAGCGCCGGGCGGCGGTGAAGGCGTGGGCCAGGGCCTTGCGCGCCACGTGCAGGCCCAGGCCGTTCAGCGCGCGGCTGCCGAGGATCGGATTGGCCCGGAAAGACTTGGCGCCCGTGAACACCTGCAGCGCCCAGACGGGCGCCAGCGCTATGCCGACCGCCTTGCGCATGCTTCGCCCCGACCTCGCCGCTTCGCCCGCCTTATACCCACGGCCGCTTGAGCCGGCAAAGGCGCGCGCCTAGAAGCGGACCCTTCCAGCGGCAGTCCCGAGGGGCCGGGTGTTCTCAAAGATCCTGATCGCGAACCGGGGCGAGATCGCCGTCCGGATCATCCGCACCTGCCGGCGGCTGGGGATCGCGACGGTGGTGGTCCATTCGGACGCCGACGCGGGGTCTCTCGCCGTGGAGATGGCCGACGAGGCGGTCGCCATCGGCCCCGCGCCGGCGGCGCAGTCCTATCTGGTCGCGGACAGGATCATCGCGGCGGCAAAGGCGACGGGCGCCGAGGCGGTGCATCCCGGCTACGGCTTCCTGTCCGAGCGGGCGGACTTCGCCCGGGCGCTGGCGGCGGCGGGGATCGGCTTCATCGGCCCGAACGCCGAAGCCATCGACGCCATGGGCGACAAGCTGGCCTCCAAGCGCTTCGCGGCCGAGGCCGGGGTGTCCACCGTGCCGGGCTACCCCGACGCCCTCGTGGACGCCGAGGAAGCCCGCCGCGCGGCCGAGACCATCGGCTATCCGGTGATGCTGAAGGCGTCCGCCGGGGGCGGCGGCAAGGGCATGCGCATCGTCCACGCGCCCGAGGGGCTGGCCGAGAACCTGGCGGCGGCGCGGGCCGAGGCGCTGTCGTCCTTCGGCGACGAGCGGGTGCTGATCGAGAAGTTCGTGACCGCGCCGCGCCATATCGAGATCCAGGTGCTGGGCGACAAGCACGGTGAACCTCGTCCACCTGAACGAGCGGGAATGCTCGATCCAGCGACGGAACCAGAAGGTGATCGAGGAGGCGCCGTCGCCCTTCGTGGACGCCGCCATGCGGGCGGCCATGGGCGAGCAGGCGATCGCCCTGTCCCGCGCCGTGAACTACGACTCCGCCGGCACGGTGGAGTTCATCGTCGACGGCGAAAAGAACTTCTATTTCCTGGAGATGAACACACGTCTTCAGGTGGAGCATCCGGTCACCGAGCTGACCACGGGCGTGGATCTGGTGGAGCAGATGATCCGCGTGGCGGCGGGCGAGAAGCTGGCCCTGCGCCAGGAAGACCTCGCGCCCAAGGGCTGGGCCATCGAGGCGCGGGTCTATGCCGAGGACCCCTATCGCGACTACGCGCCCTCCATCGGCCGGCTGACGCGCTATCGGCCGCCCGAGCAGGGCGTGCGGGACGGCGTCACGGTGCGCGTGGACGGCGGGGTGCGCGAGGGCGACCAGGTCTCGATGTTCTACGATCCGATGATCGCCAAGCTGAGCGTCCATGCCGCCGACCGAGCGGCGGCGGTGGAGGCCATGGGCGACGCCCTGGACGGCTTCGAGGTGGAGGGGGTGCGACACAACATCCCCCTGCTGTCCGCCGTGATGGACCAGCCGAGGTTCCGCGAGGGACGGCTGACGACCGCCTATCTCGCCGAGGAATTCCCGGAGGGCTTCGCGGACGCCGAGCCCTCGCCGTGGCAGAGCCGACCTGATGACCGCGACGGCGGCCTACATCCACGTCGTCCAGGCCGCCCGCCGGGCGAACGGGAAGAAGCCGCGCACCGACTGGATCGTCGATCTGGGTCACGCTCGCCGCTCCGTGCGCCTGACGCCGGACGAGGACGGCCTGACGATCGACCTTGCCGGACGAGAAGCGGACGCTGCGCCTCACCGACGTGGACGTGGCGGCCCGGCCGGCCGTTGCTGCGCGGGAGGCTGGACGGCCGGGCGTTCGCCGCCCACGCCGCGCCCCTGGCCGAGGGCTATCGCCTGCGCCATCGCGCGTCGGCCGTGCGGGCGAGGGTGCTGTCGCCGCGCCTGCTGGAACTGCACGACAGGCTGCCCGAGCGGGCGCCGGCGGACGTCTCGCGCCTGGTGCTGTCGCCCATGCCGGGGCTGGTGGTGTCGGTGGCGGTGACGGCGGGTCAGGAGATCAAGGCCGGGGAGGGCGTCGCCGTGATCGAGGCGATGAAGATGCAGAACCTGGTCCGCGCCGAGCGCGACGGGGTGGTCGCCAGCGTAGCCGTGGCCCCCGGCGACAGCGTCGCCGCCGATCAGGTGCTGGCGGAGCTGGCCTGAGTCTAAACTCAGCTTAAGTTGGCGTTCCTCTGATTGGTGATAGCCTCCCGGTCGCGCGATACGCGCGGGGAGGGCGGTTCATGTCATTCGGCAAGAAGCTGTTCGGTTTTCAAGGACGTCTGCGGCGGCGCGACTGGTGGCTGCTGACGCTTCTGCTCATCGTCGCCCAGTGGGTGGTGTCGAGCATCGCGCTCGGCGCCACGGGCGGAGTGTTCCCAGGCGGCATGGGCGGCGGCATGGGCGCCGGCATGGCTGGCGGATGGGGCGGCCATTGGGGTCCGGCGGCGATGGGGCCGGGCGGCGCGCCGTTCGTGTCGCTGATGCAGCGGGTCCTGCTGATCCAGGTGGTCACGGCGGCGGTGTTCCTGTGGCCGAGCGCGGCGGTGAGCGTCAAACGCCTGCACGACCGCAACCACACCGGCTGGTGGCTGGCGCTGCCCTACGTGCTCGCGGTGGCGCGCAGCGGCCTGATGGTCGCGGCGTTCAGCCGGTACGGCATGGGCGGCTTCGGCCCGGGCGCTGGCATGATGGGCGGCGGCTGGCGCGGCCAGTGGGGCATGATGGGCGGGCACTGGCAGCGGAATGCAGTCCCACTGGTTCTACGGCGCCCCGGGGCTGGGCCTCGCGCAGCTCGGCCTGGGGCTCGCCTTGCTGGTCGTCGGACTGTGGCTGCTGATCGAGCTGGGCTTCCTGGACGGGACGCGCGGCGCCAACCGCTTCGGCGCCTCGCCCAAGCAGATCGACGGGGCCGGCTGAACCTCCTTCGCGCGCCGCCCCTTTCCTCGGGGCGCGGGCGCCGCTAGCTTCCGCGCCCTTGGCGGACAACGGCGGACGGCTCGATGAACGGGCGGCTGGACTGGACCGAACTATTCTTCTCATCGGCGGGGCGGCTGTCGCGCACGCCGTTCATGATCGCCGCCGGGGTCCTGGTGTTCGCCGCGGGGCTGTATGAGTCGGTGGCCTCGCCGCCGGTGCGCTGGGTGACGGGCTGGGCGGTCTATCCGTTCCTGCTGTTCTGCGCGACCTGCCTGATCTCCAAGCGCCTGCACGACCGGGGACGCACCGGATGGTGGGCGGCGCTGGTGCTGGTGGCGGTGGTCGCGGTGTGGACCCCGCCGCAGAGCTATGCGGATTTCCTGTTCTCGCTGGTGCTGTTCTGGGCCGGGGTGGAGCTGTGCGCCATGCCCGGAGAACAGGGCGCCAACCGCTTCGGCCCCAACCCCTTGCGCCCGGCGAGCGCCTGAGAACAACCCCTAGATGTCCACCGAAAATGGTTAACACCGCACTGGCCTGTCAGCGGAATCTGCTGCTAGGGTGAGGCAAAGGGGTTAACCCGAGGGGAGGTCTTCGGATGCTCGGCACGCTATTCGGCTTCAAGGGACGGCTCAGCCGGCCGGGGTTTTACGAAGCCCTTCTGTCGGTGGTGCTGATCGATGCGTTCCTGGCCCTGGCGGCCGTCTATGTGCGCGCCTACGGCCTGCCTTACCTGGTGAAGCCGGCCGCGCCCTGGACCGCCACCGTCGTCTCCGTCGCGCCCACGGTGCTGGGCGTGCTGAGCGCCTGGGCGGTGCTCGCCATCTTCGCCAAGCGCGCCCACGACCGGGACCGGTCCGGCTGGATGGTGCTGCTGTTGGCCGTGCCGGTGATCGGCTGGCTGTGGCTGCTGGTGGATCTGTTCGTCCTGCCCGGAAAGGTGGAAGGCAACGCCCACGGGGCCTCGCCGCTGGGCGGCCCGGCCGTGGCGCTGTGGACCGGCGAGGACACGCCCGTCTCTCCCGCCGACAGCCACGCCGCCGGCGAGCTGGACTGGACCGGCCAGGGCGCCGACCCCCACGCCAAGCCTGTCCACAGCCACGTCGAGGATCACGGCCATGAGGCGCACGGGCACGACGCCCTCGCCGCCGCCGTCGCGCCCGCGGACGACCATGGACATGGCGAGGCGCATGCCGAGGCTCATGGGGCCGAGGCTCATGGGGCCGAGGCTCACGGGGACGACCACGGCCTCGCGGAGGCCCATGTCGAGGACCACGGGCACGGTCACGAGGATGCCCCCGCCGAGGCTCACGGGCATGACACGCACGCCGAAGACCACGGTCACGCCGAGGCGCATCACGACGACCATGGCCACGTCGCGCCGGTCGAGGCGCAGGGCCACGACGCCCCCGCCGAGGATCACGGGCACGGGCATGACGACCACGGGCATGACGACCACGGCCATGACGATCATGGTCACGGCGACGCCCACGCCCACAATCGCGAGCACGAGCACGCCTGAGCAGGCGGCCGCCTAGAGCGGGGGCGGGGACTCTGCGCGGGTCGGGCCGAACACGCTCTCGAACGCCGACTTCAGGGCCGCGTCCGCCTCGTCCATGCCCACGGGCAGACCGAGGTCCACCAGGCTGGTGACGCCGTGCTCGGTGACGCCGCAGGGCACGATGCCGGCGTAGTCGCCAAGGTTCGGCTCCACGTTCAGGCTGATCCCGTGGAACGAGACCCAGCGGCTCACCCGCACGCCGATGGCCGCGATCTTGTCCTCGCGCGGGGGAACGCCGGGCGCGCGGCGCTCCACCCACACCCCGACCCGGTCCCGCCTCGGCTCGCCCTTCACGTTGAAGGCGTCCAGCGCCTCCACGATCCAGGCCTCCAGCCCGCGCACGAAGGCGTGCAGGTCGCGCCCGCGCCGGTTCAGGTCGAGCATCACATAGGCCACCCGCTGGCCGGGCCCGTGATAGGTGTATTGGCCGCCCCGGCCGGTGGGGAACACCGGCAGGCGGCTGGGCTCCAGCAGGTCCTTGTCCTTCGCCGAGACGCCGGCGGTGTAGAGCGGCGGATGTTCCAGCAGCCAGACCAGCTCGCCCGCCTCGCCCCGGGCGATGGCCGCGACCCGGGCCTTCATCGCCTCCACGGCGGCCGGATAGTCCACTAGGCCGCCAGAGATCGCCCAGCCGACCGGCGCGCCGTCTTCACGGCGAAGAAAGGGCGCCGATTTGGGCGTCTGGGCGCCGGCATTTAACTCGCGGTCAAGCATGTGCGGCCAATGTGGCCTGCGTCGGGCCGCGTGCAAGGGCCGCGACGCCGAGGGGACTGCAGCGTGAGCCAAGTCGAGGCCGTCAACGTCGAGATCTCCGTGGTGCTGGGCCGCAGCGTGCTGCCCATGCAGCAGTTGCTGCGCATGGGCCGCGGCGCGGTCATCCCGCTGGACGCCAAGGTGAACGACGAGGTCTGGCTGCTGGTGAACAATTATCCGGTGGCCCGCGGCGAGATCCAGATCAACGAAGATCGCATCTGTATCAGCGTCACTGGCGCGGCCGACGTCTACGAATTCATGGCAGGCAGCTGAGCGGCGGGCCGGCCCGCGTCCTGCGCCCTTCACAACCTCTGTCCGGTTTGGTAGTCGGCCCCGCTCGTTCGGCTGCGGTCGTGGCGGAATTGGTAGACGCGCAGCGTTGAGGTCGCTGTGGGGCAACCCGTGGAAGTTCGAGTTTTCTCGACCGCACCAACGAGCAACAGGCAGTGAGACCTAGGAACAACGTCACGATTTGAGCCCAGGGAGGGGAGATGACCCGCGCCACGGTCGACCTTGACGCCCCGCCCCCGACTCCGCCCGAGGACCTGGAAGACCTCGCGCTCCGCGACGACTACGCCCTTAATCCCCGCTACGTCGGCATGGTGGTCGAGGCCGCCGACCGGGGCGACGCGGCCCGGCTGGAAGAGCTGGTCAGCGCCCTGCACCCGGCCGACATCGCCGACCTGATGGGCTTCCTCTCGGGCGAGCACCGCAAGGCGCTGATCCCGTTCCTGACGGCCGAGACCCTGGCCGAGATCCTGCCCGAGCTCGACTTCAACATCCGCGAGGAGATGCTGGAGCACGTCGCGCCGGATGTCCTGGTGCGGGCCCTGGGCGAGCTGGAGTCCGACGACGCGGCCGAGGTCATCGTCGATCTGGAGGACGACAAGCGCGACGCCGTGCTGGCGGCCCTGTCGGACGAGGACCGGGCGGCGATCGAGACCAGCCTCGGCTACGACGAGGATTCCGCCGGCCGGCTGATGCAGCGCGAGGTGCTGCGCGCGCCGCAGTTCTGGACGGTGAGCCAGACCATCGCCCACGTGCGCGACACGGCCGACGATCTGCCCGAGCTGTTCTTCGACGTCTATGTGGTCGACCCCTCCGCCCGGCCCATCGGCGCGGTGGCGGTCAGCCAGTTGTTGAAGGCCTCGCCCGACGCCTCCCTGGCCTCGATCATGGAGTCGGTGACCGAGATCCCGGTCGACATGGACCAGGAGGAAGTCGCCTACATCTTCGACAAATATCACCTCGTCTCCGCCCCGGTGACCGACACCGGCGGGCGGCTGGTCGGCCAGATCACCGTCGACGACGTGGTGGGCGTCATCCACGAGGAGAGCGAGGAGGACATCCTGGCCCTGGCCGGCGTGTCCGACGTGGGCCGCGACGCCAGCCTGGGCAGCGTCGTGCGCTCGCGCCTGCCGTGGCTGGTGCTGAACCTCGGCACCGAGGCCCTGGCGGTGAGCAGCATCGCCCTGTTCCAGGAGGAGATCGCCAAGCTGGTCGCCCTGGCGGTGCTGATGCCGATCGTCTCGTCGCTGGGCGGCAACGCCGGCACCCAGACCCTGGCGGTGGCCGTGCGCGCCCTGGCCAGCCGCGAGCTGAACGCGGCCAACGCCAAGCGCATCATCATTCGCGAGCTGACCGTGGGCGCGCTGAACGGCCTGGTGCTGGCCGTGGTGATGGGCGCGGCGACCTATGCCTTCTACCACAACGAACGGCTGGCGATCACCGTGGGCCTGGCCCTGGTGGCCAACATCGTCACCGCGGCCCTCGGCGGGATCCTGGCGCCGCTCCTGCTGGAGCGGATGGGACGCGACCCGGCGGTGTCCTCTCCGATCTTCGTCACCTTCCTGACGGATTTCATGGGCTTTTTCGCCGTTCTCGGCATCGCGGCGCTCATTCTGTTGTAATCGGCGTCGATCTTGCTCCGGAGGGCCCAGACGTTCCCCCGTCTGTGCCAAAACTGGATCAAGTTTGCGATGAACCAGCGTCACCAAGCCTCTCGCGCAGCCATCGAACTCATCAAACGGTTCGAAGGGTTTCGCCGCTCGGCCGCCCAACTGGACGACGGCCGCTGGACGATCGGCTACGGCCACACCAAGACCGCGCGCGAAGGCGTGTCCGTGTCGGAGGCCGACGCCGAGGCCCTGTTGATCTACGACCTCATGGAGGTCTCCGCCGCGATCAACGAGCGCGTCTACAGCCCCCTGACCCAGAACCAGTTCGACGCCCTGTGCGCCTTCGTCTTCAACGTCGGCCTGGACAACTTCGCGCACTCTGGCGTGCTGCGCCGCCTGAACGAAGGCGCGATGCTGCAGGCCGCCGGCGCCATGGAGATGTGGCGCAAGGCGGACTTCGAGGGCGAGCGCATCGTGGTGGACGCCCTGGTGCGTCGCCGCGCCGCCGAGAAGGCCCTGTTCCTGACGCCTTCGGGCGGCTTCGTGCCCGCGCCGAGCCCGATCCTGCGGCCCAAGGTCGATCACGCCGCCGCCGCCTCCGCCGAGCCGGCGGTGGAGCTGGAAACGTCTCTGGAAGGCGAACGCGCCTTCGCCGAACGGGTCTCTCACGCCGAACCCGCCGCGCCGGAGCCGCAAGCCGCGCCCGAGCCCGTGCAACACTTCCCGCTGTCCGCCGAGACCGAGGGGCCCAGCCGCAGCGAGGTCGCCGCCGCCGCGATCACCGCGCGCCTGCAGGATATCCTCAAGGACGACGAGGAGCCCTCGGCGCCCGAGGCCGAAGCCGCGCCTGTGGGCCACGTCGAACCCGAAACCGCGCCCGAGGCGCCGGCCGATCTGGGCGCCGACCTGGACGTGCCGTCGCCGCCCGCGCCCGGAAGCGTCTTCGGACTCCCTGGTTCTGACCCATCAGGGGCCCGACGCCCCGGATGAGCCCGCCCCGTGGCCGCGCGCCGAGGCGGAGGCCACGCAGGCCGGGCCGAGCGAGCCTGGGCTGTTCAACAGCGGGGCCGGCGACTTCGACGCCTTCACGACCGAGACGCCGTCGCACGGCATGGACGTGAGCCTGAACGACCCGGAGATGGGCGCACCGCGTCCGCTCGGCGTGCTGCCGTTCATCGCGGGCGTGGGGATCGTCGGCCTGGTGCTGTTCGCGGCGGGGATCTTCTGGGGCTTCAACGCCAAGGAGTTGGGCCGGGCCCTGTTCTCCAACCCGGTGCTGATCGGCTGGGGCCTGGGTCTCGCCGGCATCGGCTGCGTGGCGACGTCGGTTTACATGTTTCTGGAACGCCTGGGGGGGAAAGAGGAGCAAGAGTAAGCGCGACGTGAGTATCAGTAGCGTGAGTAGCGTCAGTACCGAGTAGCGTAGAGTTCAGTAAGCTTTAGCGTTCGCGCGCGTTCCTCTTCTAGGCGGAGGGGCCGTGGCCTGGAAAGGCTGCGGCCCCTCAGTCATTTGCGGCCCGGCTTCAGTGTTCGTCGACGTAGTCTTCCAGCGAGAAGCCGAGCTGGGCCAGGGCCTCGTCCAGATAGTCGCTGACCGTGGGAATGCCGGTCACGTAGCGTGGCGTGCGCTCGCGACCGATGTCGGCGGCGGCGGCGCGGGCGTCGTTCCATTCGTCCAGGCCGAAGTCTCCGCGCCCGACCCAGATCAGGGCGATCAGATCGAGCTGCTCGTCGTCGTTCAGGGCGTTCACCGCCGCGGTCAGCTCGGCGTAGGTGGGATCGTCCGGGGTCTCCTCCAGCACGTCCACGCCCATGTCGTCGGCGGCGTTGGAGCCGCTGTCCGGATCGCTGACTTCGACCTTCTCGTCGAACTCGCGCGCCTTCATCAGGATGAAGAAGGCCCGCTCCGGGCTGAGGGTCAAAGACGGCTTGGCGTCGGTCTCGGCCATGGGGCTTCTCCTTGAACGCGCCCAACATCACCGCCTATGCGGCCGCCGCGTTGATCCGGCGCAAGTGCGCCCCTCGCCAGAGCGGCGGCGGCGCGCGAGCATCACGCCATGCGATTCGGCCGTCACGCCACGATCCTCGCGCTCGCCCTGCTCGGCGGGCTGCGCCAGTCTGCGGGGGCCGGCCTGTCCGGCGGGGCAGAGCCGGGCGGTGTTGGCGCAGATGATGTTCGGCCGGTCGATCGCCGGAGGCGGGCAGGTGAGCGAGGCTGACTGGCGGGCGTTTCTCGACGAGGAGGTGACGCCGCGGTTTCCGGGCGGCCTGACGGCGGTGGACGCCGGCGGCCAGTGGCGGAACGCGTCCGGCGTTGTCGGTAGGGAACCGTCCAAGGTGCTGATGTTGGTGCTGCCCGGCGGCCGCGACGAAGCGGCCAGGCTGGGGGCCGTGCGCGAAGCCTATAAGGCGCGGTTCCATCAGGACTCGGTGTTGCTGATCACCCAGCCGGTCTGCGCGGCGTTCTGACCTTGAAGCCGGACATGCGAAAGGCCGCCGGGT
The DNA here is from genome assembly GCA_963761065.1 of uncultured Alphaproteobacteria bacterium. Lineage (GTDB taxonomy): Bacteria > Pseudomonadota > Alphaproteobacteria > Caulobacterales > Caulobacteraceae > JANWHQ01. The sequence goes on from CAVXFP010000001.1 coordinate 526,949, forward strand.
CGCCCCGACGGCCTTTCCATTGTCGGCGCCGCAAGCGGCCCGCGACCTTGCCTTAGCGGAGGGCCTCACACGAAGAGGACCAGGTCGCGGTCACCGTTTGGGCTAGATGACAATGAGACACTGGATCACCTCCTTTCAGCTGTTGAACGAACGCCTAAATGTAGCGGCGCCGCCACAGAGTCGGAAGAGGCGAGTCACATGATGGCCACTGTTGACCGGCAATGGGGCGCCGTCGCCACACCCCCGGAACGGGGCGGCGCCAAATGCGCCTCGACCCATGCGGAGCGCGGCCATTGACGATGAGTCCCCAACGCCAGCCGATCACGTTCACCGCCCTGCGGCGGCTGGGGCGTCATGAGGCCGTGCGCGCGGGGCTGGGTCTGTCGGCGGCGTTAGCCATTGTGTTGATTGGAAGTTTCGCCGTTCGCGGGGCCCTGTCCAAGGACGCCGAGCTTTCGCGGCGGAGCGAGCTGGCCGCGGCGGCGACGGGCCGCTTTTCGGACCGCGAGCTGATCAAGCTGGTCGGCGAGGACCCGTCGGCGGCGCGTCTGGCGGCGAGCGTGAGCGCGGGCGGCCAGCCCCTGCCCAGCTATCGGCCCGCCGGCTGGGCGCGGTTCGACATCGATACGCCGCCGAGGCTGAACCTCGGCGCCCTGTCCATGGCCGACGCGGAATTGATCAACGGGGTGATTCCCGATTCGGCGCTCGCCAGCCCGCCGGCCGCGCCCTTCGTGCTGAAGACCACCGCCCCGGAGCGGGCGATGGCGCAGAAGTGCCTGACCACCGCCATCTACTACGAGGCGGCGCTGGAGCCTCGCGCCGGCCAGGAGGCGGTCGCCCAGGTGGTGCTGAACCGCCTGCGTCATCCCGGCTATCCCAAGTCCGTCTGCGGAGTGGTGTTCCAGGGCGCGGATCGGCCCGGCTGCCAGTTCAGCTTCGCCTGCGACGGCTCCATGGCGCGCCCGCCGGCGGCCTGGGCCTGGAAGGACGCGGACGACGTGGCCAAGGCCGCGCTCGACGGCCACGTGATGAAGGCGGTGGGCACGGCGACCCACTATCACGCCACCTGGGTGATGGCGTCCTGGACCCCGACCCTGGTGAAGGTGGGCCGCATCGGCGGGCACATCTTCTTCCGCCCGCCGGGGCCCGCTGGCGCGCCCTCGGCCTTCGACGCGGTCTATCGCGGCGGAGAGATCGCCGCCTCGCGCACCGACCGGATCGGCAGGCCCCAGACCCTGCCGCTGGATGCGGCCTTGACCCTGGCGTCCTATGGCTCGCCAGGCGCGGCGGCGGGTTCCGGGGCGCTGATCGAGGTTCCGGCCTCGGCGCTGAAGAGCTGGCGGGGCATCACGATCCCGAGGGACTGGCCGGGCGCCGGGCGCGTCTACGGCACGGTCGGGGAAGACGGCGGCTTCCGGATCGTCGCGCCCATGCACGCCATGATCGCCCTGCGCGCGCGCGCGGCGAGGGCGGCGGCCCGGTCCGCCAAGGCGCGCGAGGCGGCCGCGCCTGCGCCAGCGCCCGCCGACGCAGCGGGCTGAGCGGACGTCGTCAGTCGTTGTGGTCGTGGCCGTGGGTCTTGGCGCGGCGTATCTCGGTGATAGGCGTGTCCAGCTTTTCCAGGATCGCGGACGCGGCGCGATAGCCCGCCTCCACCGCCGGCCCATAGGCCTTCCAGTCGCGGATCTCGATGGGGCCGATGTCCGGCGAGATCATCAGGTCCGCGTGCTCGCGCGCGGCGGTCAGCTCCTGGGCGGTGGAGATGGTCGCCGAGCGCATCAGCACCGACACGATCGGCGGGCCGCGCCGCCAGTCGCCGGACGCGATCCACTTCCATAGCGAGGCCGGCGCGCGCACGTCGTCGGTGGTGAAGCCGCGCGCCTCGCCCACGTCCGCGCCGATGGTCGGCCCGCGGTGCATGGCGCTCATCACGTCGGTGGGGAAGTTCTTGGTCACGCCGCCGTCCACCAGCACGTGGCCGCCCTCGCTGATCGGCGGCAGGATGCCGGGCAGGGCGATGGAGGCCATCAGGGCGCGGCGCAGCAGCCCCCGCCGGTGCACGCGATAGCTGCCGACGGTCAGGTCGGTGGAGACGCAGAAGTAGGGGATCTGAAGATCGGGGATCTCGATGTCCCCGAAGTGCTCGCTCATGCGTTCGTCGACCTTGTCGCCGCGCGTCATGGCGATGATCGGCACGGCGATGTCGTCCAGGGGGCTGGACTCGACGAAGGCCTTGCGGATTCGCCAGTCCATCTCCTTGTCGTCCCAGCCGCAGGCCACGCCCCCGGCGACGATGGCGCCCATGGAGGTGCCGCCGATGAAGTCGATGGGCACCTTCGCTTCATGCAGGGCGCGGATCACCCCGATGTGGGCGAAGGCCCGCGCGCCGCCGCCCGACAGCACCAGCCCCACCGACCGGCCGCCGATCACCCGGGCCATGCGCGTCAGGTCGGCGCTGGAGCCATGGCGCAGGTGGAACAGGCGCGAGAAGCTGGCCGCGTCCAGCCAGGTCTGCGAGCCGCTGGGCGCGCTGGAGTTGCCGGGCCGCAGCAGGATCAGGTCCACCAGCCGCTGTTCGAGCAGCGGCGGCGAAGCGTTGGTGCGCAGGCTCTCGGGCGCCTTCACCGTGGCGTCGGCGACGCAGAACAGCCGGTCCACCTGGCGCCCGACCAGCGACTTCCAGGCCCCGTCCTCGTAGGCCGCGCCATAAAGGACGATGTCGTACTTGTCCTCCAGCTTGGAGAACCACTCCGGCGGCGCGCGCTGCACCTCCGAACCCACGGCCTCCACCGAAAAGCCCAGGGCCCTGATCTCGACGCTCAGCGCCGCGACCAGCTCATGCACCGGCGCGCCGGGGTGGGCGCCCACGAAGCCGAACACCGCCGGCTCGCCCGCCGTGCTGCCGCCCACGTGCCGGGCGCGCAGGATCATCAGGTGCGCCAGCTCGGACATCACCTCCGGATCGGCCTGGATCGCCCTCAGGAAGGCCGCGCGCGGTATCGCCATGATCTCGGAGTCACGCAGCGCGACCACCGAGGCGGTGTGGGGCGTGCCCGCGATCAGCGACATCTCGCCAGCCGGCTCTCCAGGGCGGATGAGGCCCAGGAAGTGCGGCTCCTGGCCCTCCTCGCGGCGGACCACGCCCAGCCGACCTGACATCAGGAAATACAGACGGTCGGCCGCCTCGCCGGCGTGGAACAGCACTCGCCCGCCCGGAAGCGAGAACCACGCCGCGTCCGGCGAGCGGCGCGGTCCGGCGAACACGCGCGACAGCGCCGTGTTCTCGATATGCTCGGGCAGATCGATCACGGCGGCGACCCTAGCCCGCTCATCGAGTCGTGGCGACAGGCGCGCTGCTTGACGAATTGGACAGCGCGGGCGCACCGTCCGGCTCCATACGGGCCTCGCTGGGGGATCGCCATGCGCCGGTGCCTATTGTTCGCGTCAGCGTTCATGTTTGCCTGGCCCGCCAGCTACGCCCTCGCGGGCGGCTCCGGAAAGCATCGCGCGTCTTCGACCCCATCCCCTTACGTCGTTCCCGGCAGCGTTCGCGGGTCGAGCGGCGTCGTGATCCAGCACGTCAGCCCCGGTTCGAACGTGGTCCAGGGCGCCTACACCAACGGGTCGGGCGGCGGCTCTGGCGGCGGACGCGACGATGGCGGAGACGGCGCCTACGTCCAGCCGGGCAGCGTGCGCGGCTCCGGCGGAGTCGTCATCGAGGAGGACAAGCCGGGCTCCAACGGGACGGCGGGCCGCTACACCACCCCGGGCGGCGCGACGACCAGCGGCAGCGGATCCTACATCGAGCCGGGCAGCGTGCGCGGCGGGGGCGGCGTGGTGATCGAGGAAGACACTCCGGGCTCCAATGGGACGGCGGGCCGCTACACCACACCGGGCGGCGCGACGACCAGCGGCAGCGGCTCCTACATCGAGCCAGGAAGCGTGCGTGGCGCCGGGCGGCGTGGTCATCGAAGAGGATACGCCCGGCTCCAATGGCGCGGCGGGGCGCTACACCACGCCCGGCGGGGCCGTGTCGGACAACGGCGAGGGCGACTACGTGGTCCCCGGCAGTACGCGCGGGTCCGGCGGGGTGGTGATCGAGGAAGACACGCCCGGCTCCAACGGCACGGCGGGCCGCTACACTTCCGGCGGCGGCGTCTATGGCGTCCCGGGCTCGGGCAATCCGAACCAGAACGGCGGCGCGAACGGCTCCACCGGCGGGGGAAGCAACGGCCAGAACTCTCCCTTCGGCACGGCTGGTACGGCGCCGCGCGGCGGGTCGGGCCAGAACGGCAACGGGCAGAGCGGCGCGGGGACCGGGACGTCCAGCGGTGGGCAGCGTCTGGCGGGAACCGGGACGTCGAATGGCGGTCAGAGCGGTGCGGGGTCGACGACGTCCACCTCGAGCTCGGGTCAGGGTTCGGCCGGCTCCGGCGGGACGAAGAGCGGCGGCGGCCAGAACGGCGCGGGGTCGACCAGCTCCAGTTCGAGCCGCAGCAGCTCCAATTCGAGTTCCAGCTCCAGTTCGAGCTCCAACTCCAATTCGAACAACAGCTCCAGCTCATCGAGCAGCGACGAGTTCAGCTCCGAAAAGCCGGAGGGCGAAGACGGCGGCAAGGAGGAGAGCGAAGGCCGGCTGGTGCAGGACTACGGCGCGGGCGCCTCCACGGGCCAGGGCGGCGGCGGCCTGACGCAGGGCACGCGGGCCGGAACCACCTCCGTGTACGGGGGCGGCAAGGTGAGCCTGACCGGCCAGCCGACTCCCGGCGACGGCGCAGGCGGCTCGGGAAGCTCCGACCGCTCGGGCCAGCCGGCCACCATCGATCCCCGCGCCGGGCAGCGCATCAGGCCGAGCGGCGAGGGCGGCTCGTCCACGGCCGCGCCCGGATCGCGGGTGCACGTCGGCGGCCTCGCCGATGAGCCCACGGCGGGTCAGGGCCAGGCCGATCCCTCGACTGTCGAGCGCGCCCGCGGCGGCGGCGTGCGCTAGTCCGGCTTGACCCCGCGCAAGGCGGGGGTCGCCGCGATCGGGCCTAGTGTCGTCGCACCGCGAAATTTGGGGTGTGAGCCGCCGCCGCGCGGAGTAGGAATGCGCCCATGACCAATCCCATCTCCGATCCCATGGTCGAAGGCGTCGTCATGGACGACATCGCCTCGGTCGTGAAGTTGCAGTCCACGCCCGAGGGCGTGGCTGTCGTCACCATCGACCGCGCAGCCAAGCACAACGCGCTGGACCTGCTGGTTATCGAGGGCCTGACCGAGGTCTTCGAGACCTTGCACGGCGCCGAGGGCGTGCGGGTGGTGTTCCTGCGCGGCGCGGGCGGGAACTTCTGCGCCGGCGTGGACCCCGAATGGCTCGCTTCGGTCAACGACATGCCCGAGGCCGACAGCCGCTCGGACGCCATGGCCGCGGGCGCGATGCTGAAGGCCCTGGCCGATATTCCCGCCGTCACCGTGGCGCTGGTGGAGGGCCGGGCGGCCGGCGCCGGCGCGGGGCTTGCGGCGGCCTGCGACATGACGATCGCCGAGGAGGGCGCCGAGTTCGCCTTCGCCGAGGTGAAGCTCGGCCTGATCCCGGCCATGAGCGCGCCCTATGTGGTCGACGCCATCGGCCCGCGCGCGGCCAAGTCGCTGTTTGTCACCGGCCGCACCATCACGGCGGCCGAGGCCCTGAACTTCGGCCTAGTGGACGAGGTGGTCGCCGACGCGGCTGATCTCGATCGCGCCATGGACCGGATCGTCGATCACGTGATGACCTCCGCCCCCCGGGCCGTGGCGAGCGCCAAGAAGATGGTCTGGGACGTGTGGGGCCGCCCGCTCGACCATCACCTGATGGAAGACCAGGCCAAGCACTTCGCCCACCGCCGGGTCAGCGAAGAGGGCAGGGAAGGCGTCGCCGCCTTCGCCGAACGGCGCAAGCCGAAGTGGGCCCGGCGCGACTGACCGGACGCGCGCGGTGGGCCTGCACATCATCAAGCTGTGCGTCGGCTGCGATACGGTCGAGGAGCTGGTGGACTGGTGGGCGGTGGAGGGCGCCGACGGGCGGCCCTGGAAGCTGCGCACCCGCCAGACCCCCAAGCGCGCGGCCGAGGTGATCGACGGCGGCTCGATCTACCGCGTGTTCAAGGGCTTCATCCTGTGCCGCCAGCGGGTGCTGGACATCGAGACGGCCGGGGAGGGCGCCGCCGCCCGCTGCCTGATCACCCTCGACCCCAAGCCGGTGCTCACCGCGCCGACCCCGCGCCGACCCTTCCAGGGCTGGCGCTACCTGGATCCCAAGGACGCCCCGCCCGACCTCAACCAGGACGGAGACGCCTCCATGCCCCCGCGCCTGGCCAAGCAACTGCGCGAGATCGGGGCCTGGTGAGCGGCGGGGCGCGTCTTCGGCCTTGACCCGCCGCCGCCCGCCGCGCGAAGGCTGGGCCCGCGCGGATGTGGCGGAACTGGTAGACGCACTGGATTTAGGTTCCAGCGCCGAAAGGCGTGGAGGTTCGAGTCCTCTCATCCGCACCATCGGCCCCGGTCTTTCTTAGAGGCCGGATCGGCGCCAAGGTCCGTGCCCTCGGGAAAGGGGCCATGGGGCCCAGGGGGGCTGTTCCGATGAATATTCCAGCGCTTGTCCTGGCCGCCGCGACGGCCGCGTCCACGCCGGCCGCGGGGCCGGCCAACCCCGCCCCCGCCGCCGAGACCACGTCCTCGCTGGCGGCCGTTGAAAAGCCAGACGAGGACAAGGTCGTCTGCCGCAAGGTCGTGCCTACTGGCTCGCACCTGCCTGTGCGCGTCTGCACCACTCAGCGGGCGGAGGACGAGCACAATCTCGAACAGCACCAGGATCTGGATCACGCCGTTTCCTTGCAGATGCAGACAGAGGCTGCCACGGTCAGCGGCAACTAGTCTCACCTTCGCCGGCGCCTTGATGCGCCCTCCGCCTTCCGCCGCCGCCGGTCATCGGCTAGCGTGCTAGGAGTCGATTAGGGGAAACAAAAATGAAGCGTGCGACAGCACTCGCCGTGGTGGCGGCGATCGGCGGCGGAGCCGCCACAGCGATTGGCGCGGGGGCCATGCTCGCGGCGCCGCATCCGGCCCACGCCAAGGCCGCGACGACGGGCGCCGCGGCCTGCGCCGCCCTGACGAGCCCAGGCCTGTTCGATCAGACGACGGTGGCTTCGGCCAAGGCGGTGGCGGCGAACGCGGCCGCGAACATGCCGGCCTATTGCGAGGTGACCGCGACGATCTCGCCCACGCCGGGCTCGAAGATCGGGGTGGTCTATCGCCTGCCCGCCACGTGGAACGGCAAGGTGCTGGGCCTGGGCGGCGGCGGCTGGGCCGGCAATGTGCGGCTGGATACGGCCGCGGAGGGGCTGCAACGCGGCTACGCCACCTTGCAGACCGACGCGGGCCACCCGACGACCGACATCTGGAACCCGACCTGGACCACCGATCCCGACAAGGCGACCGACTTCGCCTGGCGCGGCGTGCATATGATGACGGTGGTCGGCAAGGCGGTGGCGGCCAAGTACTACGGCCACGGCCAGTCCGAGGCCTATTTCCAGGGCTGCTCCACCGGCGGACGGCAGGGCCTGATGGAAGTGCAGCGCTTCCCGGACGACTACAACGGGGTGATCTCCGGCGCGCCGGTCTACACCCTCGCGGTCCAGACCACGGCGGTGCTGCGTGGCGACGCGCTCTCCCAGCCTGGCGCGAAACTGCCGCCGGCGGCGCTGGCGCTGGTCAACAAGGCGGTGCTGAAGGCCTGTGACGCCAAGGACGGGCTGGAGGACGGCATCGTCTCCGATCCAAGCGCCTGCGAGTGGGACCCCGCCGAGATCCAGTGCAAGGACGGCCAAAGCGGCGACGACTGCCTGACCAAGGACCAGGTCACCGCCCTGCAGGCGCTCTATACGGGCGTGCAGAACTTCGACGGCCGCGTCGCCGCCTGGCCGATCAGCCGGGGCGGGGAGCTCGGCTGGGCATTCTTCCTGCCAACCAACGGTCCCGACGTCACCGGCGGCGGCGGCATGAGCGGGCTGCGCCAGGTGATCTTCGGCGACCCGAACTACGACCTGTCCAAGTTCGATCCGGACGCGGACCTTTCCAAGGTGCTCACCAGCCCGTTCGGGCGGTCCTATGACGCGGACAACCCCGCGATCTCGGCCTTCACCGGCCACGGCGGCAAGCTTCTGATGTGGCACGGCGGATATGATCCGGGCCCCAGCCCGCTGGCGACCATTCGCTACTACGAGCAGGTCAAGGGCACGGTTCCCAACGCGGGCTCCAGCGTGCGGCTGTTCCTGGCGCCGGGCGTCGGCCACTGCGGCGGCGGGCCTGGCCCGAGCAAGTTCGATTCCCTGGCCGCGCTCGACGCCTGGGTCAGCACCGGCAAGGCGCCCGAGAGCGTGATCGCGACCAAGGAGAAGACCGGCATGTCGCGGCCGCTGTGCGCCTATCCCATGAAGGCGGCGTACAAGGGCTCTGGCGATCCGAACAACGCGGCCAGCTTCGAGTGCCGCTGACCGGATCGACGGGCGGGGCTTGGAGCGGCGGCGGGCTCATGACATAAGGCGCGTTCACCGCCGCCCGGGCCGTCCCGGGCGGGCGCCCTCTATTAGCCTGAAGAATTAGAATGTCCCTGCAGATCGTTGAAAAATCTGGCGAAGGCTTGAGCCGAGTCTATGGCGTCCGGGTCCCCGCCGAGGACCTGATGGAACGCCTGGCCGTGCGCATCGCCGAGATCACGCCCCAGCTCAATCTGAAGGGATTCCGCCCGGGCAAGGCCCCTCCGGGGCACGTGCGCAAGTTCTACGGCAAGGCCCTGATGGGCGAAATCATCGAGCAGACCCTGAACGAGAGCACCCAGAAGGCGCTCGACGACGCCAAGCTGAAGCCCGTCGGCCAGCCGGACCTGAAGCTCGAATCGGACATGGAGCAGGTGCTCGCGGGCAAGGTGGACCTCGCCTACGAGATCTCCGTGGAGCTGATGCCGGAGTTCAAGGTGGCGGACGTCTCGGCGTTCAAGCTCAAGCGGCCGGTCTATTCGCCCACCGACGCCGAGCTGAACGAGGCGCTGGAGGAGCTGGCGGCCCAGAACCGCACCTACGAGGCGCGTACGGGCAAGACCGTCACGGCCAAGGACGGCGACATGGTGGTGGCGGACTTCGTCGGCCGCATCGACGGCGAGGCCTTCGAAGGCGGCACGGCGACCGACGCCCAGATCGTGCTGGGCTCGGGCCAGTACATCCCCGGCTTCGAGGAGCAACTCACCGGCGCCAAGCTCGATGAGACGGTGACGGTGAAGACGACCTTCCCGGCCGACTACGGCGTGGATCGCCTGAAGGGCAAGGACGCCGAGTTCGAGGTGACGGTGAAGGAAGTCCGCGCGCCGGCCGAGGCCAAGGTGGACGACGCCTTCGCCAAGACCCTGGGCCTGGACGACCTCGCGGCGCTCAAGGACGCGGTGAAGGCCCAGCTTCAGGGGCGCTATCGAGTCCATGTCGCGCTTCAAGCTGAAGCGGGCCCTGCTCGATCAGCTGGACGCGGCGCACGACTTCCCGCTGCCGCCGCGCATGGCTGAAGCGGAGTTCGAGGCCATCTGGGCGCAGGTCCAGGCCGACACCGCCCGCGAAGGCCCCGCCGAAGAGGACGCCGGCAAGTCCGAGGACGAGGTCAAGGCCGAGTATCGCAAGATCGCCGACCGGCGGGTGCGCCTGGGCCTGGTGCTGGCCGAGATCGGCCGCGAGCAGAACGTCTCGATCACCGACCAGGAGCTGCTGCAGGCCGCCCGCGAGGAGGCCATGCGCTATCCCGGCCAGGAGCAGCAGGTGTTCGACGCCCTGCGCCAGAACCCCGACGCCCAGGCCCGCCTGCGCGCGCCGGTCTATGAGGACAAGGTGGTGGACGCCATCCTGAGCCTCGCCAAGGTCACCGACGAGACGGTGTCCAAGGAGGCGCTGCTGGCCGAGGACGAGCTGCCGGAAGGCTATGGCGGCGAGGGCGGGGCCAAGGCCAAGTCCAGCAAGGCCAAGCCCAAAGCCGAAGCCAAGCCGAAGGCCAAGCCCAGGCTGAAGCCAAGCCGAAGGCGGCCAAGCCCAAGGCCGAAGCCAAGCCGAAGGCCGAAGCCAAGCCCAAGGCCGCGCCCAAGGCGCCCGCGAAGAAGGCGGCCAAGGCCTCCGACTGACGGCTCGCCGCGCCGGCGAAGGCGCGGGCGCACGAAAGCTCCGCAACGGACGCCTTGCAACAACTCCGGGGCGAGGCGATATGAGGTGGGGACGGGCCTCGGCCCTATCCCTTCCTCAAGCCGAGAGCCAGCTCCATGTACGACAACCGCACCACCGCCCTGAACCTCGTGCCGATGGTCATCGAGCAGACCAGCCGTGGGGAGCGCTCCTTCGACATCTTCTCGCGCCTGCTCAAGGAGCGGATCATCTTCCTGAACGGCCCGGTGGACGACGGCGTCTCGGCCCTGGTGTGCGCCCAGCTGCTGTTCCTGGAGTCGGACAATCCCAAGAAGAAGATCGACATGTACATCAACTCGCCGGGCGGGTTGGTGACGGCGGGCTTCGCGATCTACGACACCATGCAGTACGTGAAGAGCCCGGTCTCGACCGTGTGCATGGGCCTGGCCGCGTCCATGGGCTCGTTCCTGCTGGCGGCCGGCGAGAAGGGCCACCGCATGGCCCTGCCCAACGCCCGGATCATGGTGCACCAGCCGTCGGGCGGGTTCTCCGGCCAGGCGTCCGACATCGAGCGCCACGCCGAGGACATCGTGAAGACCAAGCGCCGGCTGAACGAGATCTACTCGCACCACACCGGCCAGCCCTATGAAGTGATCGAGCGGACGCTGGACCGCGACTACTTCATGACCGCCGACGAGGCCAAGGAGTTCGGCATCGTGGACGCCGTCTACAATCCCCGCGACGACTCCACCGACGTCGCGAGCGCGGCCCAGGTCGAAATCCTGTCCTCGACAAGCTCAGATGAGGATTCTCTGAACGGCCTTTGCAATAGCCCTCATCCTGAGCCTGTCGAGGACGAGGGCGGGCCCAGGCGCATTGCCGGCCGATCGGCCGCGCCGAACGCCACCTGGGCGATGGGCGGAAGGTGGGCGAGATCAGCGCCCACCGCTCGCCGCCGTTCTCGCTGACCCACAGGTTTCCGGTGGTGGAGCCCATGGCCAGCCGCTCGCCGGCGCCGTCAACGTCCAGGGCGTGGCGATAGATCAGGTCGTAGCTGCCGGACTGCGGCAGGCCCTCGCCAAAGGCCTGGAAGCTCTTGCCCCCGTCGCTGGTGCGGGTGACGACGAGCCGCCCGTCCACCGGCACACGCTTCTCGTCCTTCACCGCCGGCACGAACCAGGCGGTCTGGCGGTCGGCGGGGTGGGCGGCCACCGCGAAGCCGAACACCGAGGGCTTCACGTCGGTGATCTCGGCGAAGGTCTCCGCGCCGTCCTCGCTCTTGAAGATGCCGTTGTGGTGCTGACACCAGACGACGTCAGGGTCGGCCGGGCAGGCGGCGATCAGGTGCGGGTCCTGCACGCCCGGCTCATAGGCCTGGTCGGGGGGCAGGTAGTCGCTGCGCAGGCCTTGGCCGGCCACGCGCCAGGTTTCTCCGGCGTCGTCGGACTTCCACACCCCGCCGCAGGAGACCGCGATGGTGACCTTTCGGCTATCGCGAGGGTCCACGCGGACGGAGTGGGGGGCGGGCAGGTCCGTGCCGCCGCCGAACCACTTCTCGCGCGCGGGCTGGTCGTAGAGGCCGCGGACCAGCTCCCAGCTCTCGCCCCGGTCGCGGCTGACGAACAAGCCCGACGGCGCCACGCCCGCCCACAGCAGGCCCGGCTGGTCCGGCCGCCGGCGCTCAGCGCCCAGATGGTGTCCGCCGAGGGGGCCTTGGCGTCCGGCTGGTCGACGGCGGGGAAGGCGGGCGCCGGCAGCTCCTTCCAGCTCTGGCCGCCGTCATCGGAGCGGTGCAGCTTGATCCCGAAATGGCCGAGCCGCAGGGCCGCGTAGATCGCCCCGTCGCGCGGGTCGTGCAGCACCTGGGAGACCGGCTCGCCCAGGAAGGCCGGCTCGCCCGCCGTCCAGCCCGCGCCGTTCCTCTGATAGCTGAACAGCCCCTTGCGGGTGGCCACATGCAACAGATCGCTCATCTCATCCCCCTGAAAGAGCCTGGAATACGAAGACCTCGTCGCTCGCCGCCACGGGGTCGGACAGGCCGATGCGGTCGCTCACCGGCTGGGTGTTCACGAACACATTGACGTGCTTGCGCAGCCGTCCCTGATCGTCGAGCACATAGGAGCGCAGCGGCGGGTTGTCGGCGAACACGCCGTCCAGCACCTCGCGCACGGTGACGCCGTCCACGCTGACAGGCGGACACGGCACGTGGCGCATCAGATTGTCCGTGAAGCTGATCCGTCCCACCGCGGTGCTCCTTGAAAGGGCAATCTTTCACCGGCCCCAAAATCGCGCAAGCGGCGTATCCGTGCGCCCGCCCCGCGGTGCTAGACTGGGCGTCAGCACAAGGATGGCTTTGGGGGCCCTCATGAGCGGGATTACGTCCGAGTCCACCGCGTCGCGTATGGACCAGATGTTTCCCACCCTGACGGCCGCCGAGATCGAGCGGCTGCGGCGGTTCGGCGAACTCAGGTCCTTCGCGGACGGCGAGCCCCTCATCCTGACCGGCGAGACTGGCCATGGCATGACGGTGTTGCTGTCAGGTCACGTGCTTGTCAGCCAACGCGACCAGAACGGAGCGCGGCACGAAGTCGTCACCCACCACGCGGGCGACTTCATGGGGGAGCTGGCCCAGCTGTCCGGCCGCCCGGCCCTGGTGGACGCCCACGCCCAGGGGCCGGTCGAGGCGTTGATCATCGCGCCGGAGAAGCTGCGCTCGGTGCTGATCGCCGAGGCGGAGCTGGGCGAGCGGATCATGCGCGCGCTGATCCTGCGCCGCGTCCGCCTGATCGAGGCGGGACCGGGCGGGCCGGTGATCGTCGGGCGCGCGGACGACGGGGACGTGCTGCGGCTGAGCAACTTCCTGCGCCGCAACGGCCAGCCGCATCACACCCTGGACCCGGACACTGATCCGGAAGCCCGGGCGTTGATCGAGCGGTTCCACGTCGATCCCGGCCAGCTTCCCATCGTGCTCTGTCCAGGCGGAGAACTGCTGCGTAATCCTGGCGAGCGAGATCTGGCCCGCTGTCTCGGCATGGTTCCGGACATAGATCCGGACAAGCTCTACGACCTCGCCATCGTCGGCGCCGGGCCGGCGGGGCTGGCGGCGTCGGTCTATGCGGGCTCGGAGGGGCTGTCGGTGCTGACGCTGGACTGCCGGTCGTTCGGGGGCCAGGCGGGCGCGTCCTCGCGCATCGAGAACTACCTCGGCTTTCCCACCGGCATCAGCGGCATGGCCCTGATGGCGCGCGCCTACAACCAGGCCCAGAAGTTCGGGGTCGAGATGGCCATCCCCGACGAGGCCGCTTCCCTCGGCGGCGCCTGGCCTCCGGCGGACCTTTCGAGTTGGCCCTGGCCGACGGCGAGCGCGCGAAGGCCCGCGCCGTGGTGATCGCCACCGGCGCCCGCTATCGCCGCCTGAACGTGGAGGACCTGGACGCCTTCGAAGTCCGCTTCGGTGCACTATTGGGCCTCTCCAGCCGAGGCGCGGCTGGTCGCCGGCCAGGAGGTCGCCCTGGTGGGCGCCGGCAACTCGGCGGGGCAGGCGGTGGTCTATCTGGCGAGCCACGCGGCCAAGGTGTGGATGATCGTCCGCGGCGCGGGGCTTCAGGCCAGCATGTCGCGCTATCTGATCGAGCGCATCGAAGGCCTGGCGAACGTCGAGGTGGTGACCGGCGCCCAGGTCAGCGCGCTGGAGGGCGCGGACGGGATGCTGAGCGCGGTGCGGTGGAGCGGGCGAGACGGGGCCGAGACGCGCAAGGCGATGCGCCACCTGTTCCTGTTCATCGGCGCCCAGCCGAACACCGACTGGCTGGAGGCGGCCGGCATGGCCCTGGACGACAAGGGCTTCATCCGCACCGGCGCCGAGCTGGGCCCCGACGCGCGGCCGCTGGAGACCAGCCTGCCGGGGGTGTTCGCCATCGGCGACGTCCGCTCCGGCTCGGTCAAGCGCGTCGCCTCGGCCGTGGGGGAAGGGCGCCCAGGTGGTCGCCACCCTGCACGCGCATCTGGCCGCCAGCGCTCAGGCTCAGGCCTGAGGAGGCCAGGCGAGCCGCCGGCCCTACGCTCTCGTCCCACTTTGACATCCCATCGTTTGGGTGGGACTAATCCTTCACCGATTGTCCGGAGACGGCCGTCAGAGCCGCCCGGCGTTAGTGGAGGAGCTGGAAGCGGTCATGAATGGCGAGAGCCTGCTTAGCGAAATATCGAGCTACTGCCGGGGCACGGGGATGGCTGAGTCCACCTTCGGCCGCCTGGCGGTGAACGACGGCAAGTTCGCCCAGCGTCTGCGCGAGGGCGGGGCGGTCACGGCCCAGACGGTGGAGCGCATACGCGCCTTCATCGGCGGCGGCGCGGCCGGAGCCCCCGTCACGGCGGCGGCGATCCCGGCCTCCGCCAAGCGGGCGGCCAAGGCGGTGGGGCCCCACATCGACCCGGAGCAGAACTTCCGCTTCTACGACAACCGTCAGAAATACCTGATGTTCGTGAACACCTGCTCGGAGAAGTGGGTGGTCGCCAACCGGGTGACGCAGGAGTTCGCCCACATTCATCCGCATCCGCCGGCGATCCGCCTGTTCGACGCGGGCGTGGGCGACGGCACGGTGCTGACGCGGGTGATGCGCACCATGCACAGCCGCTTCGAGAAGGTGCCGTTCTACATCGTCGGCAAGGAGATCAGCCTGGAGGACGTGCGGCTGGCGCTGGAGAAGATGCCGGACCGCTTCTGCGAGCACCCGGCCACGGTGCTGGTCATGACCAACATGAACTACGCCGAGGCGCCCTGGCTGCAGCCGGCCAACCTGAATTCGGCGGCCACCATGGTGTGGCGCGAGGTGGCCCTGCACGGGAACACCGCCGCCGAGTTCGACGAGCAGATCACCGACCTGCAGGACGCGTCTGACCGACGGCTGGCGCGCGGGGGTCAATCCCAACACCGGCAACCCAGTCTATGAGAAGCCGTCGGTGCTGGTGCTCTATCGCGAGGACTGCCGCTTCCTGCTGGACTCGGTGATCCCCCGACGCGGCGCGGTGCGGGCCGACTACGACCTGGTGATCGCCTCTCAGCCCTATCGCGCGCGCGCCTCCACGGCGTTCAAGGCCAAGCGGGTGATCGCGCCCCTGGCCCGCAGCCTGGCGCCTGGCGGGCGGCTGCTGGGAATCCATTCCCACGGCGACGATCCAGCGCTGGAGATCGTCCAGAAGGTGTGGCCCGAGGAAGAGCCGTTCCAGACCAACCGCCACGACCTGCTGGCCGCCACCAAGGCCGAGCTGGGCAAGGCCTCGCGGCTGTTCAACTTCACCGCCGGATCGGACGCCAAGTCGATCTTCCGCTATGAGATGCACACCCTGCCTGGCGAGATCGAGCAGGAGAGCGCCTCGATCGGCACCTCCACCCTGTTCGCGGCCTGGAACGACGCCGCTTACGTCGCCCAGATCGAAGATCAGCGGCTGGAGGAGGCGATGGCTAACGACGGTTACCTAAAGGCCACACGCGAGGTGTTGAAGAAGCACGGTGGTCTGTGGTTCAACGACGAATCTTTCATCATCTCCCGAAAACGTGAGCTTATCTGAACATGACGGCGACGATCATCGACGTGGACGCACGCACGGCTCTTTCGAGCCTGCTCCGCACCTATTCCGCGGAGGTCACCGCCCGCGACAAGAAGGGCATCGAGGCTGCGCCTGGCCTGATGCCCAAGGGCGCGGAGGTGTTCGTCGCCAATCTGCCCAATGATGACTTCGACCGGCTCGTCGCCGCCTGCGCTCAGATCCGCGCCTCGGGTCTGACGCCGGTGCCGCACATGGTGGCGCGCAACACCCACAGCCTGAAGGAGCTGGACGAGGTGTTCGCGCGGCTGCGCGGCGAGGCGGACATCGACCGCGCCCTGATCCTGGGCGGCGACCGCGACCATCCGGTGGGCGAGCTCGATTCCGCGCTGCAGATCCTGCAGTCCGGGGTGATCCAGAAGCACGGGATCGAGAACATCTTCATCTCCTGCTATCCGGAAGGGCATCCGCGCATCGCCGACGACGTGCTGGAAAGCGCCCGCGCCGCCAAGCTGCAGGCCGCGGATGAGGCGGGCCTGAACGTCACCCTGGTCAGCCAGTTCTGCTTCGACGCCAAGGCGGTGGTGGAGCTGACCAGGCGCATGCGCAAGCTCGGCCAGAACGCGCCCTATCGCGTGGGCGTGGCCGGTCCGGCCGACCGGGCCAAGCTGATCAAGTTCGCCCTGATGTGCGGCGTCGGCGCCTCGCTGCGCGCCCTCAAGGAGCGCCAGGAGCTGAGCAAGGCCATGATGACCGGCGAGACGCCCGAGGCCCTGCTGACGGAAGTCGCCGAGGCCCAGGCGGCGGACCCGTCGCTCGGCCTGGAAGGCGTGCACTTCTTCACCTTCGGCGACCTGCCGGGCTCCGCGAAGTTCGCCGCGGGCTGCCAGCGGTAGATGGCGCTTCCCTTCTCCCCTTGTGGGAGAAGGTGTCCGCGCAGCGGACGGATGAGGGGTCGGACGCCCTATCGGATAAGCATGCCGAGATTTCTGAACGAAGCTGACGGGTCTGCGCGACCCCTCATCCGTCGGGCTTCGCCCGCCACCTTCTCCCGCAAGGGGAGAAGGGGACCTCCCCAAGCAAAAGGGCCGGGTGGTTTCCCACCCGGCCCTTCGCATTTCCAGACGCTCTGAAGCGCGGCTTGCGCCTACTTCTTGGTGCGCCAGCCTTGGGCGTAGGTTTCGCGCGCGTCGCGGGCGTAGGGCACCGGGGCGACCTTCACGCGGACTTCCAGTTGCTTGTGGCGCTTCGGAGGTCAGCTTCTTGGTGCCGCCGTTCGGCTCGCCCCAGATCAGGGTCAGCACGTCGCCTTCCTCGATGTCGGCGTCGACCACGCCCAGCGACAGGGCCGAGCGCTCGTTGGCCGAGTAGCCGGAGAACATCGACAGACCCACGACCTTGCCGTTCTTCATCACGGCGTCGAAGCTCGACGAGCCGTAGTTGGCGATCGGAATGTCGAAGAACTTGTAGATGTCGCGGCCCGGCTCGAACAGGCAGTCGTAGGCCTTGGAGATGTCCTCGCCGTTCCAGGCGAAGGTCACCTTGCGGCGATGGGTCTTGCCTTCCATGGCCTTCACGGCTTCGGCGCCGATGAAGTCGTGGTCGAACTTGATGAACGGGCCGTAGCCCAGCTCGTACGGGTTCGAGTAGTAGTCCTCGATCTTGTCCGACACGAAGCTGCCGGCGATCGAGCCGGTCGCTTCATAGCCGCCCGCGGGCAGCCACTCGCGGTAGGACTTCATCCGGTCGTCCGAATAGACGGCGGGAAGCGGCGAGGGGATCCAGCCGGACTCCAGGGTGTTGGAGGCGTAGGCGCGCGAACCCACCGGGGTCAGGCCGAACTCCTTGCCCGCTTCCAGGATGATGTCGCGGATCTCCATGTACTGGTCGTACGGACCCCAGATTTCCAGGCCCGGCTCGCCGGCCATGCCGTGACGCAGGGCGCGGACCTTGCGGCCGCCGATGTTGATCTCGTCCATGAAGAAGAACTTGATCTCGGGGATCGGGCCGCCGTTCAGCTTCTCGATCACGTCCTTGGCCTTCGGGCCCTGGATCTGGAAGCGGTAGTGGTTGCGCTTCACGGCCCGGCCCATCGGGGCGGACGGCGAGCGGTCGTCGCGGGTGATCTTGACGTCCCACTTGCCGGTGGAGGCTTGGAACTCGATCCAGTTCACCGTCGGGGCGCGACCCACGAAGTCGTAGGTGTTCTCGGCCAGGTGGAACAGGATGCCGTCGCCGATGACGTGGCCCGAGTGGGACAGCGGCACCATCTGCTTGGCCCGGTTCACCGGGAAATTGTTGAAGGAGTTGAGCGTCAGATACGACAGGAACTTGCCGGCGTCCGGACCCTCGACGATCATCTCGGCCATGTGGTGCGACTGGTCGAACAGCACCGCGCCATTGCGCCAGGCCATCTGTTCGTCGCGCCAGTTCGAGAACTCCGACGGCACGACCGGATAGACGTAGGCGCCGAGCTGCGAGTTGCGCAGCATCTCGACGGTGTTTCCAGACGCCTTGAGCACGTCTTCCAAATTCTTGTTAGCCATTGTTTCGAGCTACCTCCTGTGAGCGTCGTCTGCCCTGGTGCGGTCCGACGGACGGCGTTGGGCGTCTATGGAATTGATCAGCGAAGCGGGTCGCCTATGTGGTCGGCGTGAACGGGCGGCGAGGCTGCCCTCGGGGATTGGTACATCGAACGTGTCCTCTACACGCAACGCGAGGCTATGGTTCGGAGGCCATCCCCACCGGGGCCGTCAGCCGCCGGACTCTCGCGGCGAGGCGGGCAAGCCTGCGATCCGCCGAGACGTCGCGGCCCGCCCTGTAAGCGATGGCCGCCCCAGGCGCAACTCGTTAGTTCGCCGGAGGGGTCTCCGTTTGGCGCCGCGGCCCGCTCGCCGGCCGGGCGGTGAACACGCGATACCCCTTAGTCTCGGCCAGACCCAGCATCTCGCGATCCCCCGAGGTGTCGCCATAGGCCGCCGCCAGGCGCACGTCCTCGCCGAAGCGGGCGCGAAGGCGCAGGACTTTCTGCGGTCCCCGGCAGTTCTCTCCGTCGAAGCCGCCGCGCACGCGGCCGCGGTCGTCGAAGTCCAGCTTGGTGCCGATCAGCTCGTCGGCGCCCAGGCGCGCGGCGAAGGGGGCGACCACCTCCTCGGGCGAGGCGGTGACGATCACCAGCCGGGCGCCGCGGTCGCGCCAGCCCCGCCAGCACTGTTCCGCATCGGGACGAAGGAAGCGTCGGCCCAGCGCCGAATCCGCGAAGGCCTGGCACTGCTCGGCCAGGATCGGCCGTTCGGTCCCGCGCAGGAACTCGCGCACCGCCGCCGCCTTCAGCCGCCCCCGGTCGCGGTGAAACAGGTAGGCGAGGGACGCCGGCGCCAGCCTCACAAGCCCCAGGGCGTAGCGCAACGGTCCGGCGCGCCAGGCCAGAAAGGCCATGAAACTGTCCCGGATGCTCAAGGTGCCGTCAAAATCGAAGGCTGCGATCGGTCGATCCACGCTTTTGTCCCAGGCTGAGGCGTTTTTTGGTGGACTGTGGGGCACTAGCGCTTGTGGCCGGCCTCTGCTTCGGTGAATGTCAAGGATTAGACAACTTGCGGCGCGTATCGTGCATAGGTTCTAGGGCGGAAGCGCCGCGAGTCGACGAAGGGTCTGTCACCGGCCCCGTCAGACAGTGAGAGAAGACTTATGACCAAGGCCGCGAGCGGAGACACCAAGAGCACCCTGTACTGCTCTTTCTGCGGGAAGAGCCAGCACGAGGTGCGCAAGCTCATTGCGGGACCCACCGTCTTCATCTGCGACGAGTGCGTCGAGCTCTGCATGGATATCATCCGTGAGGAGCACAAGATCGCCTTCGTAAAGTCGAAGGACGGGGTGCCCACGCCGCGCGAGATCCGCGAGGTGCTGGACGACTACGTCATCGGCCAGGACTACGCCAAGAAGGTGCTCTCGGTCGCCGTCCACAATCACTACAAGCGGCTGAACCACGCCTCCAAGAACAACGACATCGAACTGGCCAAGTCGAACATCCTGATGGTCGGCCCCACCGGCTCGGGCAAGACCTACCTGGCCCAGACCCTGGCGCGCATCATCGACGTGCCCTTCACCATGGCCGACGCCACCACGCTCACCGAGGCGGGCTATGTGGGCGAGGACGTCGAGAACATCATCCTGAAGCTGCTGCAGGCGGCCGACTACAATGTCGAGCGGGCCCAGCGCGGCATCGTCTACATCGACGAGGTCGATAAGATCAGCCGCAAGTCCGACAACCCCTCGATCACCCGCGACGTGTCGGGCGAGGGCGTGCAGCAGGCCCTGCTGAAGATCATGGAAGGCACCGTGGCCTCCGTGCCGCCGCAGGGCGGGCGCAAGCATCCCCAGCAGGAGTTCCTGCAGGTCGACACCACCAACATCCTGTTCATCTGCGGCGGGGCCTTCGCGGGCCTGGAGAAGATCATCTCCGCGCGCGGCCAGGGCGCCGGCATCGGCTTCGGCGCCAATGTCCTCGACCCGGACGAGCGGCGCATCGGCGAGATCCTGCACGGCGTGGAGCCGGACGACCTGCTGAAGTTCGGTCTGATCCCGGAATTCATCGGCCGTCTGCCTGTGATCGCCACCCTGGAAGACCTGGACGAGGACGCGCTGGCCAAGATCCTCACCGAGCCGAAGAACGCCCTGGTGAAGCAGTACGCGCGCCTGTTCGACATGGAGAACGTCGGCCTTACCTTCACCGAGGACGCGCTGCGCGCCGTGGCCCGCAAGGCCATCGCCCGCAAGACCGGCGCCCGGGGCCTGCGCTCGATCATGGAAGGCATCCTGCTCGACACCATGTTCGAGCTGCCCACCTACCAGGGCGTGGAAGAGGTGGTGGTCAACGCCGAGGTGGTCGAGGGCCGCGCCCAGCCGCTGTTGATCTACGCCGAAAAGCGCACCGAAAAGGGCGGGGCGGCCTGAGACTGGCGGCCCCGCGGCGCCCGGCCGCGTGAATTTCCCTTGATCGCTTAGGCCCTCCGCCTCCACAAAGCCGGGCGGGGAGCTTGAGCGCGTCTTGGGAGGACACACTCCATGAGGTTTCGATCAGCGTTGGCCGGCGCCGCCATTGCGGCCGTCGCCTTGACCACGGGATTCGCCGGGCGCGCCGCCGCGCAGGAGCAGGGCGGTACGCCGCCGTCGTGGGATACGCTGGTCCGCTGCGCCAAGATGGCTAACGACTCCGCCTCGCTGGCGTGCTTCCGCGCCGCCATGCGCGCGTCCGGCTATGGACCCAAGCCCGAGGAAGTGGCCGCCGAACGCAAGCGCGTGTTCGGCCTGCCGATCCCCGAGATCCGGCTGCAGCGTCGCGAGGCCGAACAGAAGGGCGAGAGCGCCGGCGCCCAGGCGGCCCGTTCCGCCGGAACCCAAGTCGCCTCCACCTCCGCCTCCGTCGCGACCCCCGCGCCCCCGCCCCCGGTGGACGAGAATCAGGTGTCGGTCGTGCTGTCCGAGGTGGCTCTGATCCAGCCGCTGAACAGGCTGCTCATGACCACCACCGACGGCGCGGTCTGGGCCCAGACCGATAACGCCCCGGTCACGCGCATGCCCCGGGCGGGCGACACGGTCCGGATCGAGCGCGGGGTGATCGGCGGGTACCTCTGCGCGATCAACAAGTGGTCCAAGGTCCGCTGCGAGCGGCGCCACTAGGTCCGGCCGCCGGGGAGCGGGCGTTGAGCAATCTCTTCGAGGTCTGCCTTGGGGACAAGGCGGCGTCCGACCGGCTGGCGTTGGAAGCGCCCGGCGGTGCGCGGCTGACCTACGCCGCGCTGGTCGTCGAGACCGGACGGATGGCCAACGCCCTCGTCGCGCTCGGCGTGCGCCCCGGAGACCGGGTGGCGGTGCAGGTGGACAAGTCCGCCCGCAACCTGATCCTCTATCTGGCGAGCCTGCGGATGGGCGCGGTCTATCTGCCGCTCAACACCGCCTACACCCTGACCGAGCTGGACTACTTCATCGGCGACGCGGAGCCGGCGCTGGTGGTGTGTGATCCGGCGTCCCAGGCGGGGGTGGAGGCGCTGGCCGCCAAGGTCGGCGCGAAGACCGCGACGCTGGATGGGGCGGGGGAGGGCTCGCTCGCCGTTCTCGCCGACAGCCAGCCTGCGGACTTCCAGACGCTGGACCTGGCGGGCGATGCGCTGGCCGCGATCGTCTACACCTCCGGCACCACCGGGCGCTCCAAGGGCGCCATGCTGAGCCACGACAATCTGGCGTCCAACGCTCGTACTCTCGTCGGAGCGTGGCGGTTCACGGCGGACGACGTGCTGATCCACGCCCTGCCGATCTATCACGTGCACGGCCTGTTCGTGGCGACCAACGTGCTGTTGATGGTGGGCGGGACGATGCTGTTCCTGCCCGCGTTCGACGCCGAGGCGATCCTGAAGCTGGCGCCGCGCGCCACCGCCCTGATGGGCGTGCCGACCTTCTACACGCGCCTGCTGAAGCAGCCCGGGCTGACGCGCCAAGCCTGCGCCAACATGCGCCTGTTCGTCTCCGGCTCCGCGCCGCTGCTGGCCGAGACCCATCGCGAATGGCGCGAGCGCACCGACCACGCGATCCTGGAACGCTACGGCATGACCGAGACGGGGATGAACGTCTCCAACCCCTACGACGGCGAGCGCCGGGCGGGCACGGTGGGCTTCCCCCTGCCGGGGGTGGAGATCCGCGTCGTCGACGAGCAGACCGGCGCGCCCCTGCCGGCCGGCGAGATCGGCATGATCGAGGTGAGGGGCCCCAACGTCTTTTCCGGCTATTGGCGCATGCCTGATAAGACCGCCCAGGAGTTCCGGCCGGACGGCTTCTTCATCACCGGCGATCTCGGCGTCATCGACGCGGACGGCTACGTCTCCATCGTCGGGCGGGGCAAGGACCTGGTGATCACCGGCGGCCTGAACGTCTATCCCATCGAGGTCGAAGCCCTGATCGACGCCCTGCCGGGGGTGGTGGAAAGCGCCGTGGTGGGCCTGCCCCACACGGACTTCGGCGAGGCGGTGACGGCGGTGGTCGCCACCGGCGGAAAGCCCGCGCCGTCGGAGGCGCAGGTGCTGGCGGCGCTTCAGGACCAGCTCGCCGGCTTCAAGCGGCCCAAGCGGGTTCTGTTTGTGGACGAACTGCCGCGCAACACCATGGGCAAGGTGCAGAAGGCGGCGCTGCGGGATCGGTTCGCGAACCTCTACGCCTGAGGCCCGGCGGGTCGTCTCCGCTCGCCCGGCGGACGTTTCCTGGGGACAGTCCTCCCCCCTCCGCTTGAATGGGCTTGCGAACGCGCCACATTAACGCGGACATCCGTCGGGAGGTCCGGCGGATACGGACTTACCGCCAAGGTCTGTCCAAGATCAAGGCGGAAGATTCTCAGGCATGGCGCGATGGCTGCGCGCCGGCCAAGCAGTGGACATATGCTTATGACCGAGATGAGAACCATTCCTGTGCTGCCCCTGCGGGACATCGTGGTGTTCCCGCACATGGTCAGCGCCCTGTTCGTGGGCCGCGAGAAGTCGGTTCACGCCCTCGAAGAGGTGATGAAGCGGCGACAAGCACATCCTGCTCGCCACCCAGCGGAACTCCGGCGACGAAGAGCCGGCGACCTCGGCGATCTATGAGGTCGGCGTCATCGCCCAGGTGCTGCAATTGCTGCGCGCTGCCCGACGGCACCGTGAAGGTGCTGGTCGAGGGCAAGTCGCGCGCGACCATCGTGCGCTTCACCGACCAGGCCGAATACTTCGAGGCCGAAGCCGCCTCCATCGACGAGGACGAGGGCGAGCCGCACGAGGCCGAAGCCCTGTCGCGCGCGGTGATCGAGCAGTTCGACAACTACATCAAGCTGAACAAGAAGATCCCGCCCGAGGCCCTGGCGGCCATCCCGCAGATCACCGAGCCGGGCAAGCTGGCGGACTCCATCGCCCAGCACCTGTCGGTGAAGATCGCCGACAAGCAGAACCTGCTGGAAATCTCCAACGTCACCAAGCGGCTGGAGAAGGTCTTCGCCCTGATGGAAGGCGAGATCTCCGTCCTGCACGTGGAGAAGAAGATCCGTAGCGCGCGTGAAGCGCCAGATGGAGAAGACCCAGCGCGAGTACTACCTGAACGAACAGATGAAGGCGATCCAGCGCGAGCTGGGCGAGCAGGAAGACACCCGCGACGAACTGCTCGAGCTGGAAAAGCGCATCAAGAAGCGCCAAGTTCTCCAAGGAGGCCCGGACCAAGGCCGAAGGCGAGCTGAAGAAGCTGCGCAACATGAGCCCGATGTCCGCGGAATCCACGGTGGTGCGCAACTATCTGGACTGGCTGCTGTCGATCCCCTGGGGCAAGGCCAAGCCGAAGAAGATCGACCTGGCTGCCGCCGAACGCATCCTCGAGGAGGACCACTACGGCCTGGAGAAGGTCAAGGAGCGGATCCTCGAGTACCTGGCGGTGCAGGCCAAGACCGGCTCGCTGAAGGGCCCGATCCTGTGCCTGGTCGGACCTCCGGGCGTCGGCAAGACCTCGCTGGGCAAGTCCATCGCCAAGGCGACGGGCCGCGAGTTCGTGCGCCTGTCGCTGGGCGGCGTGCGCGACGAGGCGGAGATCCGCGGCCACCGGCGCACCTACATCGGCTCCATGCCCGGCAAGATCATCCAGTCGATGAAGAAGGCCAAGGCGGTCGACCCGTTCTTCCTGTTCGACGAGATCGACAAGCTGGGCGCCGACTGGCGCGGCGACCCGACCTCGCGCGCTGCTGGAGGTGCTGGATCCGGAACAGAACATCACCTTCGCGGACCACTATCTGGAGGTGGACTACGACCTGTCGCAGGTGATGTTCGTCACCACGGCCAACAGCCTGAACATGCCTCAGCCGCTGATGGACCGCATGGAGATCATCCGCATCCCCGGCTACACCGAGGATGAGAAGATGGAGATCGCCAAGCGCCACCTGCTGCCCAAGCTGGCCAAGGACCACGGCCTGAAGGACGGCGAGTGGATCGTGCCCGACAAGGCGATCCGCGACCTGATCCGCTACTACACTCGCGAGGCGGGCGTCCGCTCGCTGGAACGCGAACTCGGCAACCTGGCCCGCAAGGCGGTCCGGGACATGTCGCGCGAGAAGGTGTCAAGGTCAGATCGACGACGAGCGGCTGGCCAAGTACGCCGGCGTGCGCAAGTACCGCTATGGCGAGACCGACGAGGAGGATCAGGTCGGCATCGTCACCGGCCTGGCCTGGACCGAGTTCGGCGGCGAGATCCTCACCATCGAGGCGGTGCGGATGCCGGGCAAGGGCCGGATGTCCATCACCGGCAACCTCAAGGACGTGATGAAGGAGTTGATCTCGGCCGCGAACAGCTATGTCGCGCCCGCGCCACGCACTTCGGCATCAAGCCGCCGATGTTCGACAAGACCGACGTCCACGTTCACGTGCCGGAGGGCGCGACGCCCAAGGACGGCCCCTCGGCCGGGGTCGCCATGGCCGTGGCCATGGTCTCGGTGCTGACTGGCGTTCCGATCCGCAAGGATATGGCCATGACCGGCGAGATCACCCTGCGCGGCCGGGTTCTGCCCATCGGCGGGCTGAAGGAGAAGCTGCTCGCGGCGCTGCGCTCGGGCGTTAAGACGGTGCTGATCCCCAGGAGAACGAGAAGGACCTGGCGGAATCCCCGAAAACGTGAAGTCGGCGCCTGCGAGATCGTGCCGGTCTCCACCGTGGACGAGGTGCTGGCCCGGGCGCTGGACGGGCCCGCTCACCCCGATCGAGTGGACCGAGGAGGACGACGAGGCCCTGCCGGCCACGGGGGCCACCTGGACGAAGTCGACCGGAGGCGGTGATGACCCACTAGCCGCCCGCCAGCCACGGTTAGCCGCGGCTGGCGGGCGGAACAGGCGTTGAATCTCGCCAAATTCCTGCCATAAAGCTTGGGATACTCGGCCTGTAGAGGGATGTCGTTACGTTTGACGTGGCGAGCGGATGAGGTCACATAATCGATTCCCGTTATGGGGCGATCAATCGCCGCCAGATAGGGTTGGGAGAGAAACTCATGACAAAAGCCGAACTGGTGAATTCGATCGCCGATAGGTGCCAACTGACCAAGGCCCAGGCGCGCGACGCCCTGGAAGCCTTCACGGCGGCTGTGACGGCCGCGCTCAAGGGCGGGTCGGACGTTCGCCTGGTTGGCTTCGGCAGCTTCGTGCCGGTCGACCGCAAGGCGGGCATGGCCCGCAATCCGCGCACCGGCCAAACGGTCCCGCGCGCCGCCTCCAAGACCTGCCGTTTCCGGGTTGGCGAGGCGCTGAAGGCCACGCTCAACGGCAAATACCAAAGACCGGTCGCTGGCCTTCCAAGGCCTGCGCCTGTAGAGAAGCCGGCGCTTCGGCGCTGGCTTCTTCGGCGTGCGTGGAAGGCGGGCGGCTAGCTCAGCTGGTTAGAGCACCTCGTTTACACCGAGGGGGTCGGGGGTTCGAATCCCTCGCCGCCCACCAGCCTTCGCTCGCTTCGCGAGCTACGGCGCGGCAAGCCAGCCAATTGCGTTGCGAAACGAAGCGGGCGCGCGCCCGGTCCATGACGCACGTACCCATTCCTGATAGCGTTTGCGCGGATGTTGCGAGGCCGACATGCGCGCCATGGTGCTGTTACGTCCGGGCGCGCCGCTGGAGCTGGTGGAGCGGCCCGATCCCGAGCCTGGGCCAGGGCAGGTGCGGCTGAAGGTGCTGGCCTGCGGGGTCTGCCGCACGGATCTGCACGTGGTGGACGGCGAGCTGACCCAGCCCAGGCTGCCCATCGTTCCGGGCCATGAGATCGTCGGCGTGGTCGAGGCGCTGGGCGCGGGCGTGACGTCCCTGAAAGCCGGCCAGCGCGTCGGCGTCGGCTGGCTGGGCCGCGCCTGCCACGTCTGCCCCTATTGCCGGTCCGAGCGCGAGAACCTGTGCGACGCGCCGCTGTTCACCGGCTACACGCGCGACGGCGGCTTTGCGACCCATGCGATCGCGGAGGCCGACTACGCCTATCCGCTGCCGGCCGCGCTCGGCGAGGACGCGGCCGCCGCGCCGCTGCTGTGCGCCGGGCTGATCGGCTGGCGCTCGCTGGTGATGGCGGGGGAGGGGGCCGTGCTCGGCCTCTACGGCTTCGGCGCGGCGGGCCACATCGTGCTGCAGGTCGCCAAATGGCAGGGGCGCAAGGTGTTCGCCTTCGTGCGGCCGGGAGACGAGGCGGCGGCGGATTTCGCCCGGTCTCTGGGCGCGGACTGGGCCGGCGGTTCGGACGAGGCGCCGCCGGAGCTGCTGGACGCCGCGATCATTTATGCGCCGGTGGGGGATCTCGTGCCCGCCGCCTTGCGCGCGGTGAAGAAGGGCGGGCGCGTGGTCTGCGCCGGCATCCACATGAGCGACATCCCCAGCTTTCCCTATTCGATCCTGTGGGAGGAGCGGCAGGTCGTCTCTGTCGCCAACCTCACCCGCAGGGACGCGCGCGACTTTCTGGAGATCGCGCCCAAGGCCGGGCTCTCCACCCACGTGACGACCTATGCACTGGAAGACGCCAACCGAGCGCTGGACGACCTGCGCGCGGGCCGGCTTCAGGGCGCGGCGGTGCTGGTTCCCTGATCCGAGGACCTCAGAGCGACTCCGCCGCAGCCGCAACGCGAGCCGCGCTTGGTCTCCACGATGGCTTGAAGAGAGTTACCTCCGATGTGCATCCTGGCGGGAATAAGCCTGCCAGAGAGGAAACCATGAGCGAACAAGCAGCGATCCCGGCCGCAAATCCGGCGGCCCTCGGACTTGTCGGATTCGGACTGACGACAGTTCTGCTCAGTCTGGTGAATGCGGGCGTGCTGCCGCCTGGAGGGGAGAACGTAGTCATCCCGCTGGCGCTGACCTTTGGGGGCATGATCCAGATCATCGCGGGCATCATGGAGTTCAAGGTCGGCAACACCTTCGGCATGACCGCTTTTCTGAGCTACGGGGCGTTTTGGTGGTGGTTCGCCATCATGCTGCTCATGAACACGGCGGGCATGATCGACCTGAAGGAGGCCGGCCCCACGGTGGGCGTGGCCTTGATGCTGTGGGGCGTCCTGACGCTTTATCTCTGGATCAGCACGTTCCGGCTGTCGCGTCTGCTGTTCGCCGTCTTCCTTACGCTGTGGGTGACGTTCTTCCTCCTCGGTCTGGGGTCAGCCCTCAAGCAGGCGAGCTTGAGCCACCTGGGCGGCTGGCTGGGGCTGCTGTGCGGATCGCTGGCGGTCTACGGAAGTTTCGCGATCACGACCAATTCCGTCTTCGGCCGCACCGTGCTCCCGCTCGGCGAGCGCGCCAAGGCGGGCTAAAGCGAGTCCACGGCCGCCTTCAGCATGGCCGCCACCTCGCCGGCGACCGCCTGGAGTTTCGGGTTGTCGATGGCCTGCATGGAGGCGGCCGGATCGATCGCCGCGACCTCGACCTGGCCGGGCTTCAGCTCCTGCACCACCACGTTGCACGGCAGCATGGTGCCGACCTTGTCCTCGATCGACAGCGCCTGGTGCGCCATGCGCGGGTTGCAGGCGCCGAGGATCAGATAGGGCCGGAAGTCCACGCCGATCTTGGCCTTCAGGGTCTTGGCGATGTCGATCTCGGTGATCACGCCGAAGCCCTTCATGGCCAAGGCGTCGCGGGTCCGCGCGACGGCCTGTTCGAAGGGCAGGGCGAGGGTCTTGGCGAAGTAGTAGGTCATGGCGTGGCTCCAAGGCGTCGGCCGACCCTAGCCGGCCGACGCTGCACCGCCTTTGACGCGGGTCAAGCGCGCGCGGCGCGGCGTTTCGCGGGCACGTGGTCGGGGTGGCGCATCTCGCGCACGGCGAGGGTCATCAGGGCGGCGGCGATCAGGCAGCCGGGGATCGTCAGCATGGCCGCGCCGAACTGTCCGTGCGCGGCGTCCACCATCGCGCCGACCAGAGGCTGGAAGATCAGGGCGCCGGCGATGCCGATCATGTTGACGAAGGCGATCACGGAGCCGGTGATCGCCTCGCGGTGACCTTCCTTGGCCATGGCGAAGGTGAGCATCTGGAAGCCGTTGAAGAAGCCTGCCGCGAACAGCAGCAGCGACAGGCTCTGGAACGATCCGAAGGGCCCGTAGATCGCCGCCGCGTAGGCCGGCGCGGCGAGCGCGGCGCCGCCGACCACCAGCCACTTGCGATGGCTTATCGCGTCCGACAGGGCGCCGCTGGCGACGCTGCCCGCGGCCATGCCCCAGAAGATCATCGAGACCACCGTCTCGGTCTGGACCGGGGGCAGGCCATGGTCGTGGGTCAGCTCCGCATTGGCCCACAGCCCGGCGTAGACGTTCACCGGCATATAGAAGAGCAGCCCGATCAGGGCGATCAGCCAGGTCCGCCGCTCGCCAATGATCTCGCGCAACGTGCCCAGGAGCGACGGATTGGGCGCCTCGTCGCCCGAGCCGGGGGCGTCGCGCAGGAACGCCAGCATCGCCGCGAAGATCGCCAGCCCGGCGATCCCCGTGACCAGGAACACCGGCCGCCACCCGAAGGCGCCTGTCGCACCCGTCAGCGCCACCGCGCCCACCGCCGCGCCGCACATGCCCACCGCGTTGACCGCGCCTGAGAGCAGGGCGAACCGGCCCGGCGAGAACCAGTGGTGGACGACGTAGAGCGCGCCGACGAAGGCGAAGGCGCCGCCAAAGCCGGTCAGGCCCCGCCCGATGCCCGCGATCGTCGGCGAGGCGGTCGCCGCGAACAGCAGCACGCCGACCCCGCAGCTCAGGGCGCCCAGCAGCAGCGGCCGCCTCGCGCCGTAGCGGTCGAGCACCAGACCGACGACGATCTGCATCGGCGCGTAGACCCAGAAGAACAGGCTGGACAGGCCGCCCACCCCGCCGCTGTTCAGTCCGAACCGCGCGGCGATCGCGTGGACGGCCAGGCTGGGCTCCACCCGGCAGACGAATTCGTACAGGAAGAACAGGGCCGCGACGGTCAGGGCCAGCCAGGCGGCGCGCTTGCCAGCGATGGGCGACCTCCCGGGGATTCTGCGCGGACGCTTCATGCGTCCGGCGGATGCTGGGTCGTCGAAAAGTGGCGCGAATGACGGGACTTGAACCCGCGACCTCCGGCGTGACAGGCCGGCGCTCTAACCAACTGAGCTACATCCGCGTATGGCCGACCCGAAAGACGCAAATCAGGGCCCGGCCGTGAGGCGCGTCACATATGTCTGCGCCGCCTAGGCTGTCAATGAACGCTGTGGGCCTTCGATGTGCGTTTGGCCGTTTGAAGCGTCCGCGGCCTTGGGCTAGAAGACCCCGCGAGTCTCTCCCCCCTCGGTGTCGGCATGAATCCGTTCCTGCTTCAGTATCTGCCCATCGTGATCTTCCTGGGCGTGGCCGGCGCGATCGGCGTGGGCTTCATCCTGGCCTCGGCCGTGCTGGCGCCGAGCGCTCCGGACCCGGAGAAGACTTTCGGCCTATGAGTGCGGCTTTCCCGCCTTCGACGACGCGCGCATGAAGTTCGACGTGCGATTCTATCTGGTCTCGATCCTGTTCATCATCTTCGACCTGGAAGCGGCCTTCCTGTTTCCCTGGGCGGTGGCGCTGATGAAGTTGCCGCACGAGGTCGCGGTCTATGCCTTCTGGTCGATGATGACGTTCCTCGGCGTGCTGACGGTCGGCTTCATCTACGAGTGGCGCAAGGGAGCCCTGGAATGGGAGTAGGCGTTCCGGCGGGCATGGCGGGGCGGGCCGGCGTTCAAGGCTACGACCCCAACGCCCACGACCCGTTCTTCGACGGCGTGACCGACGCCCTGGCCGACAAGGGCTTTGTCGTCGCGGCCATGGACGACGTGATCACCTGGGCCCGCACGGGCTCGCTGATGTGGATGACCTTCGGCCTGGCCTGCTGCGCGGTGGAGATGATGCAGGCCTCCATGCCGCGCTACGACCTGGAGCGGTTCGGCTTCGCGCCGCGCGCGTCCCCGCGCCAGTCGGACGTGATGATCGTGGCGGGCACGCTGACCAACAAGATGGCTCCGGCGCTGCGCAAGGTCTACGACCAGATGCCCGAGCCGCGCTACGTGATCTCCATGGGCTCGTGCGCCAACGGCGGCGGCTACTACCATTACAGCTATTCCGTCGTGCGCGGCTGCGACCGCATCGTGCCGGTGGACGTCTATGTGCCCGGCTGCCCGCCGACGCGCCGAGGCGCTGGTCTATGGCGTGCTGCAGCTGCAGAAGAAGATCCGCCGCACCGGGACCATCGAACGATGAGCTGGCAGCGTGGCGTCAGAGGAGCTTACCGGGCTCGGCGAGCGGATTGTGGCGGCCTGCAAGGGCGCGGCGACCGGTTTCAAGGTCGAATATGGCGAGCTGACGGTGGAGGCCGAGGCCGGCAAGATCGTCGCCCTGCTGACCCGCCTGCGCGACGACGCGGACCTTCAGCTTCCAGCAGCTCATCGACCTGTGCGGCGCGGATTATCCGGACCGCGAGCAGCGGTTCGACGTGGTCTATCATCTGCTGTCGCTGACCAAGAACCGGCGCATCCGGGTGAAGGTCCAGACCGGCGAGACGACAGCCGGTCTCCACCGTCACCGGCGTCTATCCCTGCCGCGGACTGGTTCGAGCGCGAAGCCTTCGACATGTACGGCATCCTGTTCGAGGGTCACCCGGACCTGCGCCGCCTGCTGACCGACTACGGCTTCACCGGCCATCCGCTGCGCAAGGACTTCCCGATGACCGGCTATGTCGAGGTCCGCTACGACGACGAGCAGAAGCGGGTGGTCTACGAGCCGGTAAAGCTGCCGCAGGAATACCGCGACTTCGATTTCCTCTCGCCGTGGGAAGGGGCCAAATACATCCTGCCCGGCGACGGCAGAAGGCCCCGGGTGACGAGAAGGGGCGAAGTGATGGCCGACGACATGCACCCCGTCTCCGCCGCCGTCGGACTCCGTCGCCTCGGAGCCCGAGAGCCGCAAGTTCACCATCAACTTCGGTCCGCAACACCCTGCGGCGCATGGCGTTTTGCGTCTGGTGCTTGAGCTCGACGGCGAGATGGTCGAGCGCGTCGATCCGCATATCGGCCTGCTGCATCGCGGCACCGAGAAGCTGATGGAGGCGCGCACCTACCTCCAGAACATCCCCTATTTCGACCGCCTGGATTACGTCGCTCCGATGAACCAGGAGCACGCCTTCGTGCTGGCCATCGAGAAGCTGATGGGGGTGGAGGTGTCCGCGCCGCGCCCAGCTGATCCGGGTGTCTGTTCGACGAGATCGGTCGCATCCTCAGCCACATCCTGAACGTCACCACCCAGGCGATGGACGTCGGCGCGCTCACCCCGCCGCTGTGGGGCTTCGAAGAGCGCGAAAAGCTGATGGTGTTCTACGAGCGGGCCTGCGGGCGCGCGCCTGCACGCCAACTACTTTCGCCCCGGCGGCGTGCACCAGGACCTGCCGACCGAGCTGATCGACGACATCGGCCATTGGTGCGACGAGTTCCCCGCAGATTCTCGACGACATCGACGGCCTGGTCACCGCCAACCGCATCTTCAAGCAGCGCAACGTCGACATCGGCGTGGTGACCAAGGAAGAGGCCTAGGCCTGGGGCTTCTCCGGCGTGATGCTGCGCGGCTCGGGCGTGGCCTGGGACCTGCGCCGCAACCAGCCGTACGAATGCTACGACGAGATGGAGTTCGACATCCCGCTGGGCGTCAACGGCGACTGCTACGACCGCTATCTGTGCCGCATGGAGGAGATGCGCCAGTCCGTCCGCATCATGCAGCAGTGCATCGAGAAGCTCGGCAAGACCGGCGGCCCGGTGCTCACCGAGGACGGCAAGGTGGCCCCCCCGCGCCGGGGCGAGATGAAGCGCTCGATGGAAGCGCTGATCCACCACTTCAAGCTTTACACCGAGGGCTTCCACGTGCCGGCCGGCGAGGTCTACGCCGCCGTCGAGGCGCCCAAGGGCGAGTTCGGCGTCTATCTGGTGGCCGACGGCACCAACAAGCCGTACCGCTGCAAGATCCGCGCGCCGGGCTTCCCGCACCTGCAGGCCATGGACTGGATCAACCGCGGGCACATGCTGGCGGACGTGTCGGCCATCCTCGGCTCGCTGGACATCGTGTTCGGGGAGATCGACCGATGAGCTCGAGACGATCGCCCAGGCCCAGCTCGACGCCTACAACGCCCAGGATCTGGACGCCTATTGCAGCCACTTCACCGACGACATCATCGTCGCCGATGTCGACGGCCGTGTCGTCCGGGATCGGCGCCTATCGCGCGCGCTATGAGGGCGCGTTCGCCAAGTTCCGAACAACAGGCCGAACTGCTCGGCCGTATCGTGCGGCAACAGCGTAATCGATCACGAGCGTGTCGACCGCGGGGATGGCGAACGCCGACTTTCGCTCGCCGCCATCTATACGTTCCGGGACGGCAAGATCGCCCGGGTGGATTTCGCCAAATGAGTGTCCGCCGTCTCGCCAAGGAGCAGCCAGCCCTTCGCCTTTTCGCCGGAGACGTAGAGAAGGCCAAGTGGTGGATCGCCAAGTACCCCGCCGACCGCAGCGTCGGCCGTGGTGCCGATCCTGTGGCTGGTGCAAAAGCAGGAGGGCTGGGTGTCCGAGCCCGCCATCCGCGCCGTGGCCGAACTGCTCGACATGCCGGTGATCCGGGTGCTGGAGTGGCGACCTTCTACACCATGTTCCAGCTGGAACCCGTTGGAAAGGCGGCGCTAATCCAGGTTTGCGGCACCACGCCGTGCATGCTGCGCGGGGCCGACGGCCCTGCTGAAGCTGTGCGAGGAGAAGATCGGGCCGAAGGATCATCTGTCGGCCGACGGCCTGTTCACCTGGCAGGAGGTCGAGTGCCTGGGCGCCTGCTGCAACGCGCCCATGGCCCAGATCAACGACTACTACTACGAGGACCTGACGCCCGAGGCCCTGACCCACATCATCAACGACTTCCGCTCCGGCCAGCCGCCCGCGCCGGGCTCGGCGATCGGCCGCAAGGCGTCCGAGCCCGCGGGCGGCGCCGGCACGCTGCAGGACCCGACGCTCTACGACGGCTCGGCGGCCAAGAAGATCAAGCTGCCCAACCGTCCGCAACCGGAGCCCGCGAAATGATCGTCGAGAAAGCGGCCTGCGCATCCGACCCTGGGGGCTCAAGACCACCCGCAAGGGCCTGGAAGCCATGAGCGACGACATCGTCTTCATGATCCGCCGCGCGGCCTATGTGTCGGACGTGCGCGCCGTGGCGCTGCGGGCGCGCCGGGTGGCGCTGCTGGCGCTGATGATCGGCGTCGGCGACTCCTGGCCTGGGCGGTGATGCGCGGCCCGGGCGTGCATTCGCGCGCAGGCCCACTGGGGCGAGGCGGCGATCGGCCTTAGCTGGCTGCTGTTGGCCTACGTGCTGTTCCGAGCGGACGCGCTATGTCCGCGCCAACCCCTTCGACCCGAGCGACGACTGAGCATGGCCGGAATTCTCGCAGGACAAGGACCGCATCTTCACCAACCTCTACGGCCGCCACGACTGGGGTCTGGAGGGGGCGAAGCGGCGCGGCGCGTGGAACGCGGTCAAGGACATCGTCGAGCTGGGTCCGGACTGGATCATCGACCAGATGAAGGCCTCGGGCCTGCGCGGGCGCGGCGGGGCGGGCTTCGCCACCGGGCTGAAGTGGTCGTTCATGCCCAAGGAAGAGAAGCCGGGCCGGCCCCACTATCTGGTGGTCAACGCCGACGAAGTCCGAGCCGGGCACCTGCAAGGACCGCGAGATCCTGCGCGGCGATCCGCACCTGCTGATCGAAGGCTGCATGATCGCCTGCCGCGCCATGCGCGCGCACGCCTGCCTACATCTACATCCGCGGCGAATACGTCCGCGAGCGCGAGGTGCTGGAGGCCGCGATCAAGGAGGCCTACGAGGCCAAGCTGATCGGCAAGAACAACGTCCACGGCTGGGATTTCGACATCTCTACGTCCACCACGGCGGCGGGGCCTACATCTGCGGCGAGGAAACCGCCCTGATGGAAAGCTTGGAGGGCAAGAAGGGCCAGCCGCGCCTGAAGCCGCCGTTCCCGGCCGGCTGCCGGCATCTATGGCTGCCCGACCACGGTCAACAACGTCGAATCCATCGCCGTCGTCGGCACGATCCTGCGCCGCGGCGCGGGCTGGTTCGCCGGCGTTCGGGCGGCCGAACAACACCGGCACCAAGCTGATGTGCGTCTCCGGCCACGTGAACATGCCGTGCAACGTCGAAGAGGTGATGTCGATCCCGCTGCCGCAGCTGCTCGAAGAGCACTGCGGCGGCGTGCGCGGCGGCTGGGGCAATCTGAAGGCCGTGATCCCGGGCGGCTCGTCCATGCCGATGATCCCCGCCGAGCAGTGCGAAGACGGCGCTGATGGACTTCGACAGCCTGAAGGACCTGCAGGTCGGGTCTGGGCACCGCCGCGGTGATCGTCATGGACAAGTCCACCGACCTGGTGCGGGCCATCGCGCGGCTCAGCTACTTCTACAAGCACGAGAGCTGCGGCCAGTGCACGCCCTGCCGGGAGGGGACCGGCTGGATGTGGCGGGTGATGCAGCGCATGGCCACCGGCGAAGCGGAGATGAGCGAGATCGACCTGCTGCTCGACGTCGCGAGCCAGGTCGAGGGCCACACCATCTGCGGCCTGGGCGACGCGGCGGCCTGGCCGATCCAGGGCCTGTTCCGCCACTTCCGCCACGAGGTGGAGGAGCGGATCACCATACCGCGCCGGCAAGCCCCACGTGCAGGGCGCGACCCTGGTGGCGGCGGAGTAGCGGCGATGCCCACTGCAAGGTCAACGGCGTCGAGGTCGAGTTCGAGCCCGGCATGACCGTGCTCCAGGTCGCCGAGCTGGCGGGCGAGGAGATTCCGCGCTTCTGCTACCACGAGCGCCTGTCCATCGCCGGCAACTGCCGCATGTGCCTGGTCGAGGTGAAGCCGGGGCCGCCCAAGCCGCAGGCCTCCTGCGCGCTGCCGGCCGCCGAGGGACAGGAGATCATCACCAACACCCCGATGGTCGAAGAAGGCGCGCGAGGGGGTGATGGAATTCCTGCTGATCAACCACCCGCTGGATTGCCCGATCTGCGACCAGGGCGGCGAGTGCGACCTGCAGGACCAGGCCATGGGCTATGGCCGCGACGACACCCGCTATGTCGAGAACAAGCGGGCGGTCGAAGAGAAGTTCATGGGGCCGCTGGTCAAGACGGTGATGACCCGCTGCATCCAGTGCACCCGCTGCGTGCGCTTCATCACCGAGGTGGCCGGCGCTCCGCGAGATCGGCATGATCGGCCGCGGCGAGGACGTGGAGATCACCACCTATCTGGAAAGCGCTTTGTCCTCGGAGCTTTCGGGCAACATCATGGACCTGTGCCCGGTCGGCGCGCTGACCTCCAAGCCCTACGCCTTCAACGCCCGGCCGTGGGAGCTGAAGAAGACCGAGACCATCGACGTGATGGACGCGCTGGGCTCCAACATCCGCGTCGACGCCCGGGGCCGCGAGGTGATGCGGGTGCTGCCGCGCACTGAACGACGGCGGTGAACGAGGAGTGGATCTCCGACAAGACCCGCTACGCCTGCGACGGCCTGATGCGCCAGCGGCTGGACAAGCCCTATGTCCGCCAGGGCAAGACGCTGAAGCCCGCGACCTGGGGCGAGGCGTTCGAGGCCATCGCCAAGGCCGTCAAGAAGGCCGCGCCGGACCGCATCGGCGTCATCGCCGGCGACCTGCAGGACGCGGAATCCATGAAGGCGGCGCTGGACCTGTCCGCGCGCCCTGGGCTCGCCGAACCTCGACTGCCGCCAGGACGGCGCGAAGCTGCGATCGGCAGCGGCGCGCGGGAAGCCTACCTGTTCAACTCCACCATCGCCGGGATCGACGAGGCCGACGCGATCATGCTGATCGGGACCAATCCGCGGCTCGAGGCGCCGGTGCTGAACGCCCGCATCCGCAAGCGCTGGCTGACGTGGCGAGCATCGGTCGCCGTGATCGGCGAGGAGGCCGACCTCACCTACGATTATGATCATCTGGGCGACGGGCCGACGCTGCTGCGCAGGCTCGCTGGACGAACAAGGTTCGCCGAGGCAAAGGCGCGAGCGGCCGATGATCATCCTGGGGCAGGGCGCGCTCGCCCGGCCGACGGCGCCGCGGTGCTGGCCATGGCCGCCAAGGCGGCCGAGCGTCCATCTGGTGCACGAAGGCTGGAACGGTTCAACGTGCTGCACACCGCCGCCGCGCGCGTCGGCGGGCTGGATCTCGGCTTCGTGCCCGGCGAGGGCGGCATGGACGCCGAGGCCATGGTGCAGAAGGGCGCGCTGGACGTGCTGTTCCTGCTGGGCGCCGACGAGATCGACGTGTCCCAGACCGACGCCTTGGTGGTCTATCTGGGCACCCACGGCGACCGGGGCGCCCACCGCGCGGACGTGATCCTGCCGGGCGCGGCCTATACCGAAAAGGCGGGCTCTACGTCAACACCGAGGGCCGGGCGCAGATGGCCGCCCGCGCCGTGTTCCCCAAGGGCGAGGCGCGAGAGGACTGGGCGATCCTGAGGGCGCTGTCCGAGCAGCTGGGCAAGAAGCTGCCCTACGACTCGCTGGACGCCCTGCGCGCCAAGCTGTTCGCGGAGCACCCGACGTTCGGCCAGATCGACTATGCCCCGGGCGCGTCCACGGCGGCGGGCTTCGATCTTTCCAAGGTCGGCGAGGCGGGCAAGACCTCAGATGCGCCGTTCGCGTCTCCCATCGTCGATTTCTATCAGACCAACCCGGTCGCCCGGGCGAGCGTGACCATGGCCGAGTGCTCGGCCGTCGCCGCATCGCGGGGCCGGCTCATGGCGGCGGAGTGAATTTGTGCTGAGCGGGCAGATCAATCCTCAGCGTCACGGCCGGCTTGATGCCGGCCACCCATGCGCACTGGAGTTCGCCTGTGTTCATGGGTCGCCTGGACGAGCCCGGCGATGACGATTGATGATGTGGAGGGCGCTCGATGACCGCCGCGACCTCCTTCTGGGCCACGCCCGGCGGCTGGACGGTGATCACGCTGGGCCAGACCCTGGTGGTCATGGGCGTGCTGCTCTGGCGCTGGCGTTCCTGATGTACGCCGACCGGAAGATCTGGGCCGGCGTGCAGATGCGCAAAGGCCCCAACGTGGTCGGTCCCTTCGGCCTGCTGCAGTCCTTCGCGGACCTGTTCAAGTTCGTGCTGAAGGAAATCGTCATCCCCGCCGGGGCGGACAAGGCGGTGTTCATCCTGGCGCCGCTGATCACCTTCACCCTGGCGCTGCGGCGGCTGGGCGGTGATCCCGCTGGCGCCGGGCTGGGTGGTGTCGAACATCAACGTCGGGGTGCTGTATCTGCTCGCGATCTCGTCGCTGGGCGTCTACGGCGTGATCATGGGCGGCTGGGCGTCGAACTCGAAATATCCGTTCCTCGGCTCGCTCCGGTCGGCGGCCCAGATGGTCTCCTACGAGGTCTCCATCGGCTTCGTGATCGTCACCGTGATCCTGCTGGCCGGCACCATGAACCTGACCGAGATCGTCGAGCTGCAGGCCGGCGGCTTCTGGAACTGGAACGTCCTGGGCGGCGCGGGCTGCGGGACCTGCCCATGGCCCTGGTGATGATCCCCATGGCGCTGGTGTTCTTCGTCTCGGCCCTGGCCGAGACCAACCGCCCGCCCTTCGACCTGCCCGAGGCGGAATCCGAGCTCGTGGCCGGCTATCAGGTGGAATATTCCTCCACGCCCTTCCTGCTGTTCATGATCGGCGAGCTGACCAGCATCGTGCTGATGTGCGCGCATCATCTAGCATCCTGTTCTTCGGCGGCTGGCAGGCGCCGTTCCCGACGCCCTTCATCCATAGCTGGTCGCCCACCGCCCAGAGCTTCTTCGGCCTGATGTGGCTGGTGCTGAAGATGGCCGTGGCCTTCTTCATGTTCGCCATGGTCAAGGCCATCGTGCCGCGTTACCGCTACGACCAGCTCATGCGCCTTGGCTGGAAGGTCTTCCTGCCGACGACCCTGGTCGCGGTGGCCCTGGTGGCCGCGTGGCGCGTGTTCGGCCCGGCCGTGGGAGCTTCCTGATGTCCTTCTTCCGCCCGCGTGTCCCAAGCCGTCAAAGGCGCGATCCTGATGGATCTCACCGGCGCCTTCGGCCTGGCCATGAAGCACATGATGCGGCCCAAGAAGACCATCAACTACCCGTTCGAGAAGGGTCCGCTTTAGCCCGCGCTTCCGGGGCGAGCACGCGCTGCGCCGCTATCCCAACGGCGAGGAGCGCTGCATCGCCTGCAAGCTGTGCGAGGCCATCTGCCCGGCCCAGGCCATCACCATCGAGGCGGAGCCTCGCGAGGACGGCAGCCGGCGCACGACTCGCTACGACATCGACATGGTGAAGTGCATCTACTGCGGCCTGTGCCAGGAGGCCTGCCCGGTGGACGCCATCGTCGAGGGCCCGAACTTCGAGTTCGCCGTGGAGACCCGCGAAGAGCTCTACTATGACAAGGACCGCCTGCTGGCCAACGGCGACCGTTGGGAGCGGGAAATCGCGAAAAACCTGGAACTCGACGCGCCCTATCGGTAACAGACGGGCGCGATTCACGGGGAGCGGCGGCTCCCCTTTTTGATGGCTAGGAGGGGCAAGGCGTGGATCTGCAGGCGGTCGCATTTTACGTGCTGGCGTTCGTCAGCATCGCGGCGGCCCTGGGCGTGATCTCCGCCCGCAATCCGGTCCATTCGGTGCTGTTCCTGATCACCGCCTTCTTCAGCGCGGCTGGCCTGTTCGTGATGCTCGGCGCCGAGTTCCTGGCGATGCTGCTGGTGGTGGTCTACGTCGGCGCGGTCGCGGTGCTGTTCCTGTTCGTGGTGATGATGCTGGACGTGGACTTCGCCCAGCTGCGCCAGGGCGTGGCGCGCTACCTGCCGGCCGGCGGCGTGGTGGCGGCGGTGCTGCTGGCGGAGATGGTGATGGTCTCCAGCGCCGTGGCGACTCGCGGCGCGGCGGGCGCCAGCACCGGGCCCATGGTCGCCACGCCCGAGCTGAGCAACGTCGAGGCCATCGGCCGGGTGCTCTACACGGACTACATCTACTACTTCCAGGCGGCCGGGATCGTGCTGCTGATCGCCATGATCGGCGCCATCGTGCTGACCCTGCACCACCGGCCCAAGGTGCGCCGCCAGTCGGTGAGCGCCCAGACCGCCCGCACCGCGGGCCGGCGGCATGCGCATGGTCGACATCAAGAGCGGCGAGGACGCGCCCGAATGATCGGCCTGACCCATTACCTCGCCGTCGCGGCGATCCTGTTCACCATCGGGGTGTTCGGCATCTTCGTGAACCGCAAGAACGTCATCGTCATCCTGATGTCGATCGAGCTGATCCTGCTCGCGGTGAACATCAATCTGGTGTCCTTCTCGGTCTATCTGCACGACGTGGTCGGGCAGATCTTCGCCATGTTCGTGCTGACCGTGGCCGCCGCAGAGGCCGCCGTGGGCCTGGCCATCCTCGTCACCTTCTTCCGCAATCGCGGCGACATCTCCGTCGACGACGCCTCGGTGATGAAGGGCTGATGGGGATGGGTCGCACACATGCTTTGCGTCCTTCGAGACGGCCGCCGCGCGGCCTCCTCAGGATGACGAATTCAATGGGCTGCACAAACCCTCGTCATGGTGAGGAGCGGCCGTCAGGTCGCGTCTCGAACCACGCAGGGAGCGAGGGCTGATGGAGATTCAACAGCTCGTCAGCGTTCTCGTCTTCCTGCCGCTGATCGGCGCGGTGATCGCGGGCCTGTTCGGCCGGCGCATCGGCAATGTCGCCTCCATGAGCGTGACGACGGCCCTGCTGCTGGTCACCTGCGCCCTGTCCTGGTGGACCTTCGGCCAGTGGTCGGCGGGCGCCATCCAGCCGTTCACCGTGCACCTGCTCGACTTCATCCACGTGGGCGACTTCAAGTCCGACTGGTCGGTGCGGATCGACGCCCTGTCGTCGGTGATGCTGGTGGTGGTGACCACCGTCTCGGCCCTCGTGCACGTCTACACCTGGGGCTACATGGCGGACGACGACTCCAAGCCCCGCTTCTTCGCCTACCTGTCGTTCTTCACCTTCGCCATGCTGGCGCTGGTGACGGCGGCGGACTTCATGCAGCTGTTCTTCGGCTGGGAAGGGGTGGGCGTCGCCTCCTACCTGCTCATCGGATTCTGGTTCAAGAAGCCCTCGGCCAACTCCGCCGCCATCAAGGCCTTCGTGGTCAACCGGGTGGGGGACTTCGGCTTCGCGCTCGGGATCATGACGGTGTTCTGGGCGTTCCACACCATCCGCTTCGCCGAGCTGTTCCCGCTGCTGGCCGCCCACACGAACGACACCTGGGCCTTCGCCGGCCACTATTTCAGCCTGCTCGATCTGGCCGGCTTCCTGCTGTTCATCGGCGCCATGGGCAAGTCCGCCCAGTTCCTGCTGCACACCTGGCTGCCCGACGCCATGGAGGGCCCGACCCCGGTCTCGGCCCTGATCCATGCCGCGACCATGGTGACGGCCGGCGTCTACATGGTCTGCCTGCTGTCGCCGCTGTACGAGTACGCGCCGGTGGCCAAGAGCATCGTCTGCGTGATCGGCGCGATCACCTGCCTGTTCGCCGCGACCATCGGTCTGGCCCAGAACGACATCAAGCGGGTGATCGCCTATTCGACCTGCTCGCAGCTCGGCTACATGTTCTTCGCGGCCGGGGCGGGGGCCTATCAGGCCTCGATGTTCCACCTGCTCACCCACGCCTTCTTCAAGGCGCTGCTGTTCCTGGGCGCGGGCAGCGTGATCGTCGGCATGCACCACGAGCAGGACATGCGGAAGATGGGCGCCCTGTGGAACAAGCTGCCGATCACCTACGCCGTCATGCTGATCGGCACCCTGGCGATCACCGGCGTCGGCATTCCCGGGCTCGACCTCGGGTTCGCCGGTTTCTATTCCAAGGACGCGATCATCGACGCCGCCTATGTGGCCGGCCAGTCGAGCCCGATCGCCTATTTCGCCTTCGTGCTGGGCGTGCTGGCGGCGGCCCTGACCGCCTTCTACTCCTGGCGGCTGGTGTTCATGACCTTCCACGGCAAGGCCAAGTGGGGCCCTGACGCCCACGCCCATGACGCCCACGCCCACGACACCATGACGCCCACGCGGCGCATGACGCGCCACGCCGATGATCATGGCCACGGCCATGGCCATACGCCCCACGAGAGCCCGTGGACGATGATCGTGCCGCTGCTGGTGCTGGCGGTCGGCGCGGCGGGTTCGGGCTATGCGTTCGTGGAGCAGTTCGTCGGGCCCGAGCGGGCGGAGTTCTGGCGCGGCGCCATCTTCACCGCCCCGTCCAATCATGTGCTGGACCACCTGCACGACCTGCCGGCGTGGGTGGTCTGGACGCCGCTGGTGGTCACGGCCGCCGGCTTCCTCGGCGCCTTCTGGGCCTATGTGCTGAACGAGGGCATGGGCGCGCGGATTGCGGCGCGCAAGGGCCCGCTGTGGACCTTCCTCTACAACAAGTGGTTCTTCGACGAGCTGTACGACTTCGTCTTCGTGAAGGGCGCCAAGCTGCTGGGCGACCTGTTCTGGAAGGGCGGGGATCAGAAGCTGATCGACGGCCTGGGGCCGGACGGCGTCTCGGGGGTGTCCTACATCCTCGGCAAGGGCGTCGGGCGCATCCAGACCGGCTATCTGTACCACTACGCCTTCGTGATGCTGCTCGGCGTGGCCGGCCTGCTCACCTGGGCGCTCTGGTCGTGGGGGGGCTGAGCCGATGACTGGTCTGCTCTCCCTCATCACCTACACGCCGCTGGTCGGCGTCGCGGCCATCCTGCTGCTGCGGGCCGTTTCGCCCGACGGCCCCGGACGCAACGACGCGGCCAAGTGGATCGCGCTGGCGACCACGCTCGCGACGCTGGGCCTGTCGGTGTTGCTGGTGGCCCAGTTCGACCCGGCCCAGACCGGCTTCCAGTTCGTGGAAGACGTCAACTGGTTCGCCGGCATCCACTACCGCATGGGCGTGGACGGCATTTCGGTGCTGTTCGTGCTGCTGACCGCGTTCCTGATGCCGCTGTGCATCGTGGCCTCGTGGCGCTCCATCGAGAACCGCCTGCTGGAATACATGGTCTGCCTTCCTGGTGCTGGAGACCCTGATGATCGGGGTGTTCTGCGCGCTGGACCTTCTGGTGTTCTACCTGTTCTTCGAAGGCGGCCTGATCCCGATGTTCCTGATCATCGGGATGTGGGGCGGCAAGCGGCGGGTCTACGCGGCCTACAAGTTCTTCCTCTACACCCTGCTGGGTTCGGTGCTGATGCTGGCGGCGATCCTGGCCATGTGGGGCATGGCGGGCACCACCTCGATCCCCGAGCTGATGGCCTACAAGTTCCCGGCCGACGTCCAGATCTGGCTGTGGCTGGCCTTCTTCGCCTCCTTCGCGGTGAAGATGCCCATGTGGCCGGTCCACACCTGGCTGCCCGACGCCCACGTGGAGGCGCCGACCGCCGGCTCGGTGATCCTGGCGGGCGTGCTGCTGAAGATGGGCGGGTACGGCTTCCTGCGCTTCTCCCTGCCGATGTTCCCGAGCGCCAGCCACTATTTCACGCCGCTGGTCTTCGCCCTGTCGGTGATCGCGGTGGTCTACACCTCGCTGGTCGCCTTCCGGCAGACCGACATCAAGAAGCTGATCGCCTATTCCTCGGTGGCGCAC
This sequence comes from uncultured Alphaproteobacteria bacterium, assembly GCA_963761065.1. Taxonomy (GTDB): domain Bacteria; phylum Pseudomonadota; class Alphaproteobacteria; order Caulobacterales; family Caulobacteraceae; genus JANWHQ01. The sequence goes on from CAVXFP010000001.1 coordinate 570,348, forward strand.
ATGGGCTTCGTGACCATGGGCATCTTCTCGGGCAACGCCCAGGGGATCGAGGGCGCGATCTTCCAGATGCTGAGCCACGGGGTGATCAGCGGCGCGCTCTTCCTGTGCGTCGGGGTGGTCTATGACCGGATGCACACCCGCGAGATCGCCTTCTACGGCGGGCTGGTGAACCGGATGCCGTTCTACGCGGCGGTGTTCATGCTGTTCACCCTGGGCAACGTCGGCCTGCCGGGCACCTCGGGCTTCGTCGGCGAGATCCTGACCCTGACCGGGACCTACGGCGCCTCCACCTGGACGGCCCTGATCGCCACGTCGGGCGTGATCCTGTCGGCGGTCTATGCCCTGACGCTGTATCGCAACGTGGTGTTCGGCGAGATCACCAACGGCCAGCTCTCCGTCATCAAGGACCTGAACGCGCGCGAGGTGTTCATCTTCGCGCCCCTGATGATCTCGACCCTGGCGATGGGGATCTATCCGAAGATGGTGTTCGTGCTCACCAGCGCGTCGGCGACGCCCTGGCGGCGGCGTACCGTGCGGCGATCGGCGGGTAGGGGGCGCGTATGGACCTGAATCTCGCCCTGAACCTGGCCCTGCCCGAGGTCCTCCTCGTCTGCCTGGCGCTGGCGCTGCTGCTGATCGGCGCGATCGCCGGCCAGAAGTCGAGCCCCTTTGTGGCGGCGCTGGCGGGCCTCGGCCTGCTCGGCGCGGCGGCGCTGTCCGCCTGCGGCCCGCAGGGAACCGCCTTCGCCGGCGCCTTCGTGGCCGACTCGACCTCCGCCTTCGCCCGCGCGGCCATCTACGCCATGAGCGCGGTGGGCGTGCTGCTGGGCGACCGCTGGCTGGCCAAACGCGACGACGCCAAGTTCGAGTTCCCGGTGCTGGTGATCCTGGCCGCCGTGGGCATGGGCATGATGGCCGCCGCCGGCGACCTGATCTCGCTCTATGTCGGCGTGGAGCTGCAGTCCCTGGCGCTCTATGTGCTCGCCGCCTTCCGCCGCCACGACGCCAAGGCGTCCGAGGCCGGCCTGAAGTATTTCGTGCTGGGGGCGCTGTCCTCGGGCCTGCTGCTTTACGGCGCCTCGCTGATCTACGGCTTCGCCGGCTCCACCCACTTCGCGGTCATCGCCGCGGCGGTGAAGGGCGGGGCGGACCCGGGCGTGCTGTTCGGCCTGGTGTTCCTGATCTGCGGCCTGGCGTTCAAGGTTTCCGCCGCGCCCTTCCACATGTGGACGCCGGACGTCTACGAGGGCGCGCCCACGCCCATCGTCGCCTTCTTCGCCGCCGCGCCTAAGCTGGCGGGCATGGTGCTGTTCGCCCGCGTGCTGTTCGACGCCTTCCCCGGCGCGCTCGACCAATGGCGTCAGGTGGTGCTCGCCGTCGCGGTGATCTCCATGCTGTGGGGCGCCTTCGCGGGGCTGGCCCAGCGGAATCTGAAGCGCCTGTGGGCCTATTCCTCCATCGCCAACGTCGGCTACGCCCTGGTGGGCCTGTCGGCGGGGGGGCAGGTGGGCGTGCAGGCCATGCTGATGTTCATGGTCCTGTACATGATCGACGTGACCGGCTTCTTCGCCTGCCTCGCGGCCCTGTCGCGGGACGGCAGGCCGATGGAGACCATGGACGACATGTGCGGCCTGGTGCGCGAGCGCCCGGGCCTGGCCCTGGCCATGACCGCGTTTTCGCTGTCCGCGCTGGGCCTGCCGCCGTTCTCGGGCTTCTGGGCCAAGGTCTATGTGTTCAAGGCGGCCATCGGCGCGGGCCTGTGGCCGGTGGCGGTGTTGGGGCTGGTGTCGAGCGTGGTCGCCGCGTTCTACTACCTGCGCCTGATCAAGGTGATGTGGTTCGACCCGGCGCCGGGCGCCACCGACCCGGCCCCCGTCTATGCGCGCGGGGTGGCCTATGCGGCGGCGCTGTTCTCCTTCCCGCTGGTGATGCTGGCCCTGGTGCTGCTCGACCCCGCGACCCTGACGGCGGCCTCGGCCTTCGCGGGCGGGTGATTGGTGCGTGGTTCGAGACGCGATCCTGAAGGATCGCTCCTCACCATGACGAACAAATTTGCCGCCAACTGAGTCCGTCATCCTGAGGAGCGGCCGCGAGGCCGCGTCTCGAAGGACGCAACGATCTTGATGCAACCCTCCACCCCCATCCGCTGGTTCGACGAGCTGGACTCCACCAATGCGAAGGCGACGCGGCTGGCCCAGGCCGGGGAGGCGGGGCCCGTGTGGATCGCCGCGCGGCGCCAGAGCGCCGGTCGTGGAAGACGCGGACGCGTGTGGGAGACCGGGCAGGGCAACCTCGCCGCCACGCTTCTGATGACCCTCGACATGCCGCCGGGCGAGGCCGCCCAGCTGTCCTTCGTGACGGCCCTGGCGGCAGGAGACCTGCTGCGCGCCTACGCGCCCGACGCTCCGGTCGCCTACAAGTGGCCCAACGACGTGCTCATCGGCGGGAAGAAGGCCTGCGGAATCCTGATCGAGTCCGGCCCGCGCCAAGGGCAGGGACGGCAGGGGCTATGGCTCGCCATCGGCGTCGGGGTGAACCTGACCGGCGCGCCGGAGGGAACCGAGTTCCCCGCGACCTCCCTGGCCGCCCACATCGCCGGGCCGCCGCCGAGCCCGGACGCGGCGCTGGAGCGTCTGTCTGCGGCGATGGCCGAGCGCGTCTCCGCCTGGCGTCGGGACGGTTTCGCGCCCGTGCGGCAAGCGTGGCTGGACGCCGCCTACGGCCTGGGCGAGCCCTGCACGGCGCGGCTGGGCCGCGAGACCGTCCGGGGCGTGGCGGAAGGGCTCGATATCGACGGCGCCCTCGTTCTGCGCTTGGATGACGGCGTGTTGCGGCGCATCACTGCCGGCGACATCATTTCGCCCTTCGACAAGTCAGGAGAGGCCTCGATGCTGCTCGCCATAGAGCAGGGCAACACCAACACCCTGTTCGCCGTCCACGACGGCAAGGACTGGATCGCCCAGTGGCGCACCGCCACCAACTCCGCGCGCACCGCGGACGAATACGCCGTATGGCTCAGCGCAGCTCATGGCGCTGAACGACGGCCTGACGCTGTCGGACCTGGACGCCTGCATCATCTCCACCGTGGTGCCGCAGTCGCTGTTCAACCTGCGCAACCTGGCCCGCCGCTATCTGAACACCGAGCCCCTGGTGATCGGCCAGAACGTCGAGCTGGGCATCGAGGTGCGGATCACCAAGCCGTCCGAGGCGGGGTCCGACCGGCTGGTCAACGCCATCGGCGCCCACGCGGCCTATCCGGGCGCCCTGCTGGTGGTGGACTCCGGCACCGCCACCACCTTCGACGTGATCGGCGAGGACGGGGCGTTCGAGGGCGGCGCGTTCGCTCCCGGGGTCAATCTTTCCACCGAGGCGCTGCACCTGGCGGCGGCCCAGCTGCCCCGCGTCGCCATCCAGCGACCGCTCCACGTGATCGGCAAGGACACGGTGGAGTCCATGCAGTCGGGTATCTATTGGGGCTACATCGGGCTGATCGAAGGGCTGGTCGCGCGCATCAAGGCCGAGTACGGCCCGCCCATGACAGTCATTGGTACCGGCGGCGTCGCCTCTCTGTTCGAGGGCGCGACCTCCGCCATCGATCATTTCGACCCGGACGTGACCCTTCGCGGTCTGCTCGAAGTCTATCGCCGTAACGTCGCATGAAGCCTTCGAAAGACGGACGAACTCGTCTTCCTGCCGCTGGGCGGGTCGAACGAGATCGGCATGAACTTCAATCTCTACGGCTACGGCCCGCCGGACCGGCGCAAGTGGATCGTGGTGGACCTCGGCGTCACCTTCGGCGACCAGACCACGCCGGGCGTCGAGCTGATCCTGCCGGACCCGACGTTCATCGAGGCGTACGCCAAGGACATCATCGGCATCGTCCTCACCCACGCGCACGAGGACCACATCGGCGCCGTGCCCTGGCTGTGGCCGCGCCTGCCGGCGCCGGTCTACGCCACGCCGTTCACCGCCTATCTGGTGCGCGAGAAGCTGCGCGACGCGGGGATCCTGGATCAGGTTTCGATCACCGAGGTGCCGCTGGACGGCGCCTTCAAGCTCGGCCCGTTCGAGCTGCAGCTGATCACCATCACCCACTCGATCCCCGAGCCCAACGGCCTGGCGATCAAGACGCCGCTAGGCACGGTGCTGCACACCGGCGACTGGAAGATCGACCCCGACCCCCTGATCGGCAAGCCGACCGACATCCAGGCCATCCGCCGCCTCGGCGACGAGGGCGTGCTGGCCATGGTGTGCGACTCCACCAACGTTTTCGTGGAAGGCACCGCCGGCTCCGAGGCCGAGGTCCGCATCGCCCTGAACGCCCTGGTCGGCCAGCTCACCGGCAAGGTGGCCGTGGCGTGCTTCGCCTCCAACGTCGCGCGCATGGACAGCGCCATCCGCGCCGCCGAGGCCAACGGCCGGCGCGTGTGCCTGGCGGGCCGCTCCATGCACCGGATGGCGGCCGCCGCCGCGTCCGTCGGGCTGTTCCAGGACATCAAGCCGTTCCTTACCGACTCCGAAGCGCGCCAGACGCCGGACGACCAGATCCTGTATCTGTGCACCGGCAGCCAGGGCGAGGCGCGGGCCGCCCTCGCTCGCGTCGCCGAGGGGACCCACCCGCACCTGACGCTGGGCAAGGGGAACTCGGTGATCTTCTCCTCGCGGGTGATCCCGGGCAACGAGGTGCCCATCCGCAACCTGCAGAACAAGCTCGCGGACCGGGGCGTGCGCCTCTACACCGAGCGCGACCATCCCCACATCCACGTCTCCGGCCACCCATGCCGCGACGACCTGAAGCAGATGTACCAGTGGGCTAGGCCCCAGATCGCCGTGCCGACCCACGGCGAGCGGCGCCACCTTCAGGAACACGCGGCCCTGGCCGCCGAGCTTCAGGTCCCCGAGATCATCGCGCCGCGCAACGGTGACATGCTGCGCCTGGCGCCTGGCCGCGCGGAGACGATCGACCAGGTTCACGCCGGGCGGCTGTTCGTGGACGCCGGGATGGTCACCCCCGAACAGGGCGAGGCCCTGCGCGAGCGCCGGCACGCGGCGACCAACGGCATGATCACCGTCTCCCTGGCGATCGACCGCAAGGGCAGGGTGGTCGCGGGCCCCGAGGTCACGGCCCTGGGCCTGCCGGGCGACGAGGACTATCCCTTGGAAGACGCCCTCGACGATCTGGAGGACGAGGCGGAGGAAGCTGTCGGCTCCCTGCGCGTTGACGAAAAGAGTGACGACGAGGCGGTTCGCAACGCCGTGCGTCGTCGGCTAAAGAAGGCGTGCCAGCGCATCTGGGACCGCCGACCGATCGTCGAAGCGGTCGTCCTGCGCGTCTGACCGGCCGTAGGCGGCCATAATTCCGGGGGGCATGGAGAGAGCGAGCATGATCGCACGACCGATCCGCATCTGCGCCGCCGCAGTGGTCTTCGCGGCGGCCTGCACGGCGACCGCGTGGGCCGGCGCGCCCGGGGACCTGGTCAAGTCGCTCTATGCCGAAACCAAGCCGGAGTTCGACGCCGCCAAATCGGCCCACTACTTCGCCGCGGATCTGGGCGCCGCCCTGCGGGCCGATTCCTCGAATCCCAACGGAGTCGGCGCCGTGGACTTCGACTACCGCTACGGCCGCCAGGACGGCCGCATCACCAGCCTGGATTTCGTCGAGGACACCGATCTCGGCCAGTCCCGCGTCGTCGCCGTGTTCAAGAACGACCGGCGGCCCCACTCTGTGGACTGGTATTTGTGCCGGAGATCGGACGGAAGCTGGCGCATCGCCGACGCCACCTCCAACACCGGCGCGCAGCCGTGGGGTCTGAGGACGCTGCTGCATCTGCCCGCCGATCGGATCGTCTGCTGATGGACCGGGTGCGATGATCGGCCGGCTGAACCACGTGGGCGTCGCCACGCCCTCGATCGAGGAAGCGCTGAAGCTCTACCGCGACGTCCTGGGCGCGACCGCGTACACGCCCGTCCGCGCCTTGCCTGAGCACGGCGTGTCCGTGTGTTTCGTGGACCTGCCCAACGCCCAGATCGAACTCTTGGAGCCCCTGGGCGAGGCCTCGCCGATCCATGCCTTCCTGGAGCGCAATCCCAAGGGCGGCCAACACCACCTGTGCTTCGAGGTGGAGAACATCCTCGCCGCCCGCGACGACATGCGGGCCAAGGGGGCGACGGTGCTGGGAACCGGCGAGCCGCGCATCGGCGCCCACGGGGTTCCGGTGATCTTCGTGCATCCCAAGGACATGGGCGGCGTGCTAGTAGAACTCATGCAAAGACCGAAAGCGTAAGGCGATGAACTGGTTCACGGGCATCTGCACCTATCTTGTCGTGTGGTGGACGGTGCTGTTCGCCATCCTGCCCATGGGGTCGCGGACCTTCGCGGAGATGGGTCTGGAGCCGCCGCCCGGCTGCGATCCGGGGGCGCCGGTCGATCCGAAGCTGGGCAAGAAGTTCATCACCACCACCTTGATCGCGACGGTCCTGTTCGTCGGGATCTGGGCGATCATCCAATTCCACCTCATCACCCTGCCCGACCTTCCCACGCACTGATGCGCATCGAGGCCGCCGTCGTCCGCGCCGGCTCGCCCGAGCCCGCGATCGAGACCCTGGAGCTGGAGGCTCCCCGACCGGGCGAGGTTCTGGTCAGGATCGCCGCCTGCGGGGTCTGCCACACCGACCTGCGCGTGGCGCACCTGGAGCAGCGATTTCCACGTCCCATCGTGCTCGGACACGAGGGCGCGGGGACGGTCGAGGCCGTGGGCGAGGGCGTCGAGGACCTGGAGCTCGGAGACCCGGTGCTGCTCAGCTATGCCTGGTGCGGCGCCTGTCCCACCTGCCGCGCGGGCGACATCGCCTATTGCGACAACACCTCGGCCCTGAACTTCGGCGGCTTGCGCGCGGATGGCTCGAGCCCCCTGTCCAAGGGCGGCGAGCCGGTCTTCAGCTTCTTCGGCCAATCGTCCTTCGCCACCCACGCGGTGTGCGCCCGCCATTCGATGATCAAGGCGCCGGCGGACCTGCCGCTGCAGGTGCTGGCGCCGCTGGGCTGCGGGGTGCAGACCGGCGCCGGCGCGGTGCTGAATTCGCTGAAGGTAGGCCAGGGCCAGACGCTCGCCGTGTTCGGCGTGGGCTCTGTGGGCCTCAGCGCCGTGATGGCGGCCAAGCTGGCGGGCGCCGCTAAGATCGTCGCCGTCGACGTGAACCCGGCGCGGCTGGCGCTGGCCCTGGAGCTGGGCGCCACCCACGCGGTCGACCCCGCCAAGGACGATCCTGCGCAGTCCGTGATCGACATCACCGGCCGGGGCGCGGACTTCGCGCTCAACACCACCGACATCCCGGCCGTCTATCTGCAGGGGATCGCCTGTCTGGCGCCCAAGGGCGCCTTCGGCTTCGTCACCTCTCCGCGTGGCGAGCTGGTGCTGGACTTCGGCCGGATCATGCTGGGCGGGCGCACCGTGCGGGGGATCGTGCAGGGCGACAGCGATCCGCGCGTCTTCATCCCGCGCCTCATAGACGCCTATCGCGACGGGCGTTTTCCGCTGGACCGGCTGGTGCAGACCTACCCCTTCGAGCGGGTCGGCGAGGCCATGCGCGACTCCGAGGCGGGCAGGGCGGTGAAGCCAGTTCTGTGGATGGACGGTTGACAACTCTCCAGTCTCGATTGTGGGGCGACAGAATCCGGTTAACCTTTGCGGAGGCGTTGGGCGGTCGGCACTGAGTCGTTCGTTTCAGGCGGCATTTTGGAGGGGCGGATGAGCATTCTTCACATCGCCGGAATCGCGAAGGACTCTGGCGCGAGGCGGTTCGAACGGCTGATCGCCGGGCTGGATCGCGACCGGGTGAAGGAAGTCACCGACAAGGTGATGGAAGGCGCCCGCTCCATCGGCGAGCGGCAGGAATCCATCGCCGGCGCCCTGGAGGACGCGGCCCTCGCCCTGTCTCAGCTCCGGTCCATGGAGTCGGGCCTGGAACGCGCCCGCAAGTCGCTGGAGGCCGAGTTCGACCTGCGCCGCGACGAGCGCTCCGAGATCGTGGCGCTGAACGCTCTGCTGGAGCACGTCCGCTCCGAGCTCAGCGCCGGGGGCACGCGCGAGGCCGAGCTGCAACGCCGCCTCGCCTCGACCGAGTCCATGCTGTCGGAGGCCCGCACGGGTCGCGCCGACGCCGAGAGCGCCGCCGGCTCGCGGCAGGCCGAAGTGGTTCGCCTGACCAACGCCCTGTCCGGCGCCCGGGGCGAGGCGGGCGACCTGCGCGCGGAGAGGGACGACGCGGTCAAGTCCGTCGGTCAGCTCACCGAAGACCTCACCGCCCTGAAGACCCGCGCCGACGAGCTGGAGGCCCGCCGACAGGAGGCCGAGGCCAAGGCGTCCGCCGCTGGCCAGGCCCTGGCGCTGGCGGAAGCCGACCGCGGCGCCCTGCAGCGTCACGGCGAGTCCCAGGCCGCCGAGATCGCGCGGCTCGGGCGCACCCTGGCGGAGATGGAAGGCCGGCTGTCGGCCGAACAGCTTCGCTCGCGCACGCTGGACACCAACCTCCAGGGCGCTCAGGCCGAGGCCACGCGCCTCACCCAGGCCATGGACGAGCTGACCGCCAACACCAAGGTCAAGCTGGAAACCGCCGAGATGCGGCTGGAGACCGCCCAGGCCCGCGCCACGCGGCTGGAGGACGAGAACAGCGACCTGTCCCGTCAGCTTCAGGAGGCCAATGGTCGCGACCGGGCGAGCGAGCGCGAGCTGGCCGAGGTCCGCACCCGCCTCGAACGCGCGGAGGAGCGGACGAGGGGGCTGGACTCCGATCTGGCCGCCGCCCGTCAGGAACAACTCGCCGCCGAGGGCGCCCGCGCCACGGCCGTGGAGCGCAGCGAACGCCTCGGCAACTCCCTGCAGGACCGCAATGGCGCCGTGAAGCGGCTGGAGGACGAGATCAGCGGCTTGCTGAACCGGGTGTCGAGCCTGGAGGCCGAGCTTGCCTCCGAACGCACCCAGGCCGCGGAGCAGACCCGCAATCTCACCGAGATGGTCGAACGCGAGCGCAACGAGCACTCCATCGCCCAGGGCGCCCTGGATACGGCCCGCAGGGACCGCGCCCGGCTGCACCTGGAGCTGCTGAAGATCGCGCGCCGGCGTCCGGGCTCCGAAGACCTCGACTTCGATCTGGACGAGGAACAGGCCCTGGCCGCGTCGTCCGACAACGCTCCGGAGGCCAAGGCGGGCTGACGCGCCCGCCTCGCTTGCCCTATAGGCTGCTGTCTAGCGAGTCCGGCCCTTCGCGGGGCCGGACTGATTTTGCGCCTTCAGTCTGGAGAACCGGCCCATGCAGCGGGCTTTGAGCGTCACGCGCGCCGAGAACTTCCCCCAGTGGTACCAGGCCGTGGTCCGCGATGCGGACATGGCCGAGAACAGCCCGGTGCGCGGCTGCATGGTGATCAAGCCGTGGGGCTATGGCGTGTGGGAGCGGATCCAGTTCCTGCTGGACGCCCGCATCAAGGCCACCGGCCACGACAACTGCTATTTCCCGCTGTTCATGCCGCTCAGCTTCATCGCCAAGGAGGCCGAGCACGTCGAAGGCTTCGCCAAGGAGATGGCGGTGGTCACCCACCACCGGCTGAAGACCATCGACGGCGTGCTGCAGCCCGATCCCGACGCCAAGCTGGAGGAGCCGCTGATCGTGCGGCCCACCTCCGAGACCATCATCGGCGACGCCTTCCAGCGCTGGATCAAGAGCTATCGCGACCTGCCGCTGCTGGTGAACCAGTGGGCCAATGTGGTGCGCTGGGAGATGCGCACGCGCCTGTTCCTGCGCACGGCGGAGTTCCTCTGGCAGGAGGGCCACACCGCCCACGCCGACGAGGCGGACGCCATGGCCGAGACCCTGAAGATGCTGGAGGTCTATCGGTCCTTCGCCGAGGGCGTGCTCGCCATGCCGGTGATCGCCGGCGAGAAGCCGGAGAACGAGCGCTTCCCGGGCGCGGACAACACCTATTCCATCGAGGCGATGATGCAGGACGGCAAGGCGCTGCAGTCCGGCACCTCGCACTACCTCGGCACCCACTTCGCCGAGGCGCAGAACATCCGCTTCCAGGACGCCGAAGGCGGGCTCAGTCTCTGCCACACCACCAGCTGGGGCGTGTCCACGCGGCTGATCGGCGGGGTGATCATGACCCACGGCGACGATGACGGCCTTCGCCTTCCTCCCGCCATAGCGCCGCGTCAGATCGTGATCGTGCCCATGCTGCGCGACAAGCCCGAGGACGCCGACGTGCTGGCCTATTGCGAGACCCTGGCGAACGAGCTCACCTGCCGCTCAGCGCTGGGCGAGCCGCTGCGCGTGCTGGTCGACAAGAAGCCGATCAAGTCGGCCGAAAAGCGCTGGAACTGGGTGCGCAAGGGCGCGCCCGTGATCGTGGAGATCGGCCCGCGCGACGCCGCGGGCGGCCAGGTCACCTACATGCGCCGCGACGCCCTGCGCGACGGCGACAAGGTGCGCTCGGTCAGCGCGGCCCGGGGCGAGTTCGTGGGAAGCGTGTCCGCCCTGCTGGAAGAGATCCAGACCAACCTGCACGCCGAGGCCAAGGCGCGGCTCCACGGCGAGATCCGTTCTGACATCACAAGCTTCGAGGCCCTGGCCGACTACTTCGGCGCCGCCGAGGAGGACGAGGACGCCGCCAGCGCCTTCAAGGGCTGGGTGCGCGTGCGCTGGTCCAGGCCCACGGGCGCGGCGCTGGAGGCCGTGTCGGATCGGCTGAAGGCCCTGAAGCTGACCGTCCGCTGCGCGCCCATGCAGCAGCCGTCAGGCGACCTGGGAACCTGCCTCTTCACCGGCGAGCCGGCCGTTGAAGAAGTCCTGATCGCCCGGGCCTATTGATGCGCCCGTGACCGACGCCTCGCCAAAGCCCGCCGGACCCTTCGCCCTGTGGGAGCGGTCCATCGCCCTGCGCTATCTGCGGGCGCGGCGGCGCGACGGCGGGGTGGCGCTGGTGTCGATCATCTCCTTCATCGGGGTGATGCTGGCGGTGGCGGTGCTGATCATCGTCATGAGCGTGATGAACGGCTTTCGCGCCGAGCTGCTCGGCCGGATTCTGGGCTTCAACGGCCACATGTTCGTCACCGGACAGCTGCTGAACGATCCGTCCAGCCGCGACGCGGCCATCGCGCGCATCCGCGCCGTGCCCGGGGTGATCCAGGCTATCCCGGTAGTGGAGGCCCAAGGACTGGTGATGAGCCAGGGGCGCATCGCGCCCGCCGTGATCCGCGGCGTGCGGCGCGCGGACCTGGAGCACATCAAGCTGATCGCCGACAACATCCGCCCCGGCTCGATCGACGGCTACGGCGTAGGCGAATACGGCGGCGAGCAGATCCTGCTGGGCAGCCGGCTGGCCGCCGACATGGACGCGCGGCCGGGCGACGCGGTGACCCTGGTTTCGCCCGTGGGCGCCTCCACCCCCTTCGGCTCCACGCCGCGCACCAAGGCCTATGAGGTGGGCGGCCTGTTCACCGTGGGCATGAGCCAATACGACGAGGCCTACGTCTACATGCCGCTGGCGCAGGCCCAGCTGTTCTTCGGCCGCGACCAGGCCGTGGACGTCATCGAGATCAAGCTGGCCGACCCCGACCGCGCCGAGGCTATGCGCGCCGCCATCGCGCGCGCCGCCGGCCCGGACGCCAGCGTGACCACCTGGAAGGACCGCAACCAGGCCTTCTTCGGCGCCCTGCAGGTGGAGCGCAACGTCATGCGCCTGATCCTGATGCTGATCGTCGGCATCGCCGCCATGAACATCGTCACCGGCCTGATCATGCTGGTGAAGAACAAGGGCCGCGACATCGCCATCCTGCGCACCATGGGCGCCAGCCGGGGCTCGATCCTGCGTATCTTCTTCATGTCCGGCGCGGCCATCGGCGTGGCCGGCGCGCTCACCGGCGTGGTCGTGGGCGTGCTGTTCTGCGCCTACATCGACCCGATCCAGGGTCTGGTGCAGTGGGTGACCGGCGCCAACGTCTTCAACGCCGACGTCTATTTCCTCTCGCACCTGCCGGCCAAGATCGACTGGGGCGAGGTGGCCGGCATCACCGTCTTCTCCACGCTCATGTCGTTCATCGCCACCCTGCCGCAGGCGTGGCACGCCTCGCGCCTCGATCCGGTGGAGGCGCTTCGTTATGAGTGAGCCGATCCTCCAGCTTCGCGGCCTGACGCGCGACTACGTCACCGGCGAGCGCGTGCTGCACGTGCTGCAGGGCGCGGACCTGGACGTGCACGCCGGCCAGATCGTCGGCCTGATCGGCCCCTCGGGCTCGGGCAAGTCCTCGCTGCTGCATGCGGCGGGCCTGCTTGAAAAGCCCTCCGGCGGCGAGGTCTATCTGGACGGCCAGCCGTGCTCGGAACTGAAGGACGACGCGCGCACCCGCATCCGTCTCGGCTCCCTGGGCTTCGTCTATCAGTTCCACCACCTGCTGGCCGAGCTGAGCGCGCTCGACAACGTCGCCCTGCCGCAGATGATCGCCGGCGCCCGCCGCGCCGATGCGCGCCAGCGGGCCCAGGCGTTGCTCGAGGATCTGGGCCTGGGCGAACGCATCCACCACCAGCCGGCCCAGCTTTCCGGCGGCGAGCAGCAGCGGGTGGCCATCGCCCGCGCCATGGCCAACCGGCCCCGGGTGATCCTGGCCGACGAGCCCACCGGCAACCTCGACCCCCACACGTCGGACGCCGTGTTCCAGAGCCTGTTCGAGGTGGTGCGCGGGCAGGGCGCCGCCGCCCTGATCGCCACCCACAACATGGCCCTGGCCCGCCACATGGACCGCGTCTTCGCCCTGCGCGAGGGCGTCTTGGTGGAAGAACAGGTCGCCTGAACGCGCCTGTTGCAAATGGAACAAAAGGGGAATATGAAATCTGGAACAAACCGGCAACTACGGGGAATTCGACATGGCTTGGGTGGCGCGCGAGACGATGGCCCTTGTGTCCGTCGCGGGCTTTGTTTGGATGGTGTGCACGGCGGCGCATCTGATCGCGTAAGTCGCGGCGGGGTCCGGCGTATGCGCGCGGACTTGGGATAGGAGGCTGCATGGCCGACGCTTCGGAAGGCTTCGTGCATCTGCGGGTCCGCTCGGCCTATTCGCTGCTGGAAGGCGCGATCAAGGCCGAGGCGCTCGGGACGCTGGCGGCCGGGGAGCGGATGCCGGCCGTGGGCCTCACCGACCGGGCCGGTCTGTTCGGCGCGCTGGAGTTCTCCGTCACCGCCAAGGATGCGGGGGTCCAGCCCATCGCCGGCTGCGCCCTGCCGATCTACGGCATCGGCGAGGGGCCGCCCGAGCGCTGGGCGCGCACGCCGACCGTGGCCCTGCTGGCCCAGAGCGAGGCGGGCTGGCGCAATCTGTCGATCCTGTCCTCGGCGGCCTATCTGACGCCCGCGGGCGACGATCCCGGGGTCACCTGGGAGATGCTGGCCGAGCACGCCGAGGGGTTGATCCTGCTCTCGGGCGGGCCAGATGGGCCGATCGATCCCCTGTTCGCGGCCGGGCGCGCCAAGGAAGGCGAGGCGGCGCTCGCCCGTATGGCCGAGGTCTTTGGTCACCGCTTCTATGTTGAGCTGCAGCGGCACGGCCTGGCGTCCGAGGCCGCCGCCGAGCCGGGCCTGGTGGCCTGGGCCTATGAAAATGACATTCCGCTGGTGGCGACCAACGACGTCTATTTCGGCAAGCCGCAGATGCACAAGGCGCACGACGCCCTGCTGTGCATCGCCGACGGCGCCTTCGTCGGCCAGGACGAGCGCCGACGGGTCAGCCCCGAGCACTGGTTCAAGCCTTCCGCGGCCATGCGCGAGCTGTTCGCGGATCTGCCTGAGGCCTGTGACAACACCCTCGATATCGCCCGCCGCTGCGCCTTCACGGTGGAGAAGCGCGATCCGATCCTGCCGAGCTTCCCGACCTCCGCTGGCCGCAGCGAGGAACAGGAGCTGGCCCACCAGGCGCGCGAGGGCCTGGCCGCGCGGCTCGCCGCCCATCCCCTGGCCGCCTCGCGCGAGGAGTACGACGCCAGGCTGGAACGCGAGCTGGGCGTGATCTGCCAGATGGGCTTTCCGGGCTACTTCCTGATCGTCTCGGACTTCATCAAGTGGGCCCAGGCGCGCGACATTCCCGTCGGGCCGGGGCGCGGATCGGGGGCGAGCTCGCTGGTGGCGTGGTCGCTGATGATCACCGGCCTCGATCCGCTTCGCTATGGCCTCTTGTTCGAGCGGTTCTTGAACCCCGAACGGGTCTCCATGCCCGACTTCGACATCGACTTCTGTCAGGAGCGGCGGGAGGAGGTGATCGCCTACGTTCAGGACAAGTACGGCCGCGATCGCGTGGCCCAGATCATCACCTTCGGCACCCTGCAGGCGCGCGCCGTGCTGCGCGACGTCGGACGGGTGCTGCAGCTTCCGCTCGGGCTGGTGGACCGTCTGGCCAAGATGGTCCCGAACAATCCGGCCAGCCCCGTCACCCTGGCCAAGGCCATCCAGATCGAGCCTCGACTGCAGGCCGCCCGCAAGGACGACGAGCAGGTGGCCGAGCTTCTGGAGGTCGCGCTGGAGCTGGAGGGGCTCTACCGCAACGCCTCCACCCACGCCGCCGGCGTGGTCATCGGCGATCGGCCGCTGACCGAGCTGACGCCGCTCTATCAGGACCCGCGCTCGGACCTGCCGGCGACCCAGTTCAACATGAAGTGGGTGGAAAGCGCCGGCTTGGTGAAGTTCGACTTCCTGGGCCTGAAGACGCTGACGGTGATCGACCGCGCCTTCCGGCACCTGGCGCGGCGGGGCGTCTCGATGCGGCCGGACGCCTTGCCGCTCGACGAGCCGGGCGCGTACGAGCTGATGGCCTCGGGCCAGACGCTGGGGGTGTTCCAGCTGGAAAGCCAGGGGATGCGCGACATCCTGCGTCAGCTGCGACCCGCCTCGGTCGAGGAGGTGACGGCCCTGATCTCGCTCTATCGGCCAGGCCCGATGGAGAGCATCCCCGAATACGTCGACTGCAAGATGGGCCGACGGCCGGTGGATGTCGTCCACCCCCTGCTGGAGCCGGTGCTGAAGGACACCTACGGGGTCATCGTCTACCAGGAACAGGTGATGCAGATCGCCCAGATCCTGGCCGGCTACAGCCTGGGCGAGGCGGACCTGCTGCGCCGCGCCATGGGCAAGAAGAAGAAGGAGGAGATGGACCAGCAGCGCGCAGCGGTTCCTCTCCGGCGCCGCCGAGCGCGGGCTCGAATCCGGCCTGGCCAAGCTTCTGTTCGACCGCATGGAGAAGTTCGCGGGCTACGGCTTCAACAAGGGGCACGCCGCGCCCTATGCGCTGATCGCCTATCAGACGGCCTGGTTGAAGGCGAACGCGCCGGTGGAGTTCTTCGCGGCCTCCATGAGCCTGGACATCTCCAACACCGACAAGCTGGCGGTGTTCTACCAGGACGCCAAGCGCCTCGGGGTGAAGGTGCGCGCGCCGGACGTGAACCGTTCGGGCGCGGACTTCGAGGTGGCGGACGGCGAGGTGCTCTATGCGCTGGGCGCGGTGCGCGGCGTGGGCGTGGAGGCCATGCGCCATCTGGTCGCGGTGCGCGAGGAGGGCGGGCCGTTCGTGGACCTGTTCGACTTCGTCGAGCGGATCGATCCCAAGCTGGTGAACAGGCGCTCGCTGGAGAGCCTGGCGCGGGCCGGCGCCTTCGATTCCATCCACCCCAACCGCGCCCAGATCGTCGCGGCGGCCGACATGCTGATCGCCTATGGCCAGAGCGTCGCGGGGGAGCGGGCTTCGTCCCAGACCAATCTGTTCGACGGCGCCTTGCCGCGGCGCCGGGCGCCCGCGCCTGGCCAAGGTCTCGCCGCTGGGCCTGCCGGACCAGCTGGACGAGGAGCTGACGGCGGTGGGCTTCTATCTCTCGGGCCACCCGCTGGAGGACATGGTGGAGGTGCTGCGCCGTCGGCGCGTCACCCTGCTCGCCGACGCCCTGGCCCAGGCCCAGGACGGGATGGAGGCGTTCCGCATGGCCGGCGTCGTGCGCCGGCGCCAGGAGCGGTCCTCGGCGCGGACCGGCGAGCGCTTCGCCTTCGTGAACTTCTCCGACCCCACCGGGGAATTCGAGGTGCTGTTCCCGCCCGAGGCCCTGCGGCGATGCCGCGAGCTCCTGGAGCCCGGCACGTCCGTCACGGTGAAGGTCCGCGCCAAGGCGGCGGACGGGGAGGTGCGCTTCTTCGGCGACGACGCGGAGGCCATCGAGAAGACGATCGATCAGGCCTCCGTCGGCCTGCGCGTGCACCTGGCGGCCCGCTCGGCCGAGGTGGACGCCCTGAAGGCGCGGCTGGAGGGCGCCTCGGCCCGGCGCGGCGGCGGCGAGGTGGTTCTGGTGGCGGGTCTGGGCGAGGGGCGGGAGGTGCGAGGTCAAGCTGCCCGGTCGCTTCACGCTCGACGCCGCCCTGCGCGGGGCGCTGAAGACCTCGCCCGGGGTGATGTATCTGGAGGACGTCTAGAGGCGGCTAGGCGACGGGCCGCCAGATCGCCATGCGGCTTGCGTTTTCGGCCGTTCGCGCCTATCTGCACGCCCCATCACGCACGCTGGCGCTCGGCCGGGCGCGGGGAGACATCCCGCCTCGTCCGTTCCGGTCCCCCTGAAGGGGGATTCGCTGGCGGAGGCTCAACCGGAAGAAGGACTTGTGAACGCCCATGGCGCTTCCTGAATTTTCCATGCGTCAGCTGCTCGAAGCCGGCGCCCACTTCGGCCACCAGACCCACCGCTGGAACCCGAAGATGGAACGCTACATCTTCGGCTCGCGCGCCAACATCCACATCATCGATCTGTCGCAGACCATCCCGCTGCTGCACCAGGCGCTGCTCAAGGTGCGCGAAGTGGCGGCGTCCGGCGGACGGGTGCTGTTCGTGGGCACCAAGCGTCAGGCTTCCGAGCCGATCGCCGTGGCGGCCAAGCGCTGCGCCCAATATTATGTGAACCACCGTTGGCTGGGCGGCACGCTCACCAACTGGCGCACCATTTCCGGGTCAATCCAGCGCCTGCGCGAGTTCGAGGCGGTGCTGGAAGGCGAGGCCGGCGGCCGCACCAAGAAGGAGCTGCTGCAGATCACCCGCGAGCGCGACAAGCTGGAGCTGTCGCTCGGCGGCATCAAGGACATGGGCGGCATTCCCGACCTGATGGTGGTGATCGACACCAACAAGGAAGCCATCGCCATCCAGGAGGCGCGCAAGCTGAACATCCCGGTGGTGGCCATCCTGGACACCAACTGCGATCCGGTCGGCATCAGCTATCCGATCCCCGGCAACGACGACGCGGCGCGCGCGATCCAGCTCTACTGCGATCTGGTGGCCGACGCGGTGATCGACGGCCTGGCGGCGGGTCAGGCGTCCATGGGCGTCGACCTGGGCGCGGCCGAAGCGCCGGTCGAGCCCGTGCTGGCGGCGAGCGAAGCCGCCGTGGTCGAGGCCGACGTGGCCAAGGTCGAGGCTGAGATGACGGCTGCGGCCGAGCCTGCGCCGGAAGCCGAAGCCGTCGCCGCCGAACCGGAGGCCGAAGCCGTGGCCCCCGCGCCGTCCGGCGAGGAGCCCGAGGCCAAGGCCGAAGCTTGACGACCGGCGGGCGAGCGCCCGCCGCATCCCCTGAACGGCCAGCCGCCTCGCGCGGCCGGCGAGCACTGTTGGAGGCATGAACATGGCGGACATCACCGCCGCGTTGGTCAAGGAACTGCGCGATTCATCGGGCGCAGGCATGATGGACTGCAAGAAGGCGCTGATCGAAACCGGCGGCGATCTGGAGCAGGCCACCGACTGGCTGCGCACCAAGGGCCTGTCCAAGGCGGCCAAGAAGGCCGACCGCGTGGCGGCCGAGGGCCTGGTCGGCGTGGCTGTGCGCAACGACGGCGCGGGCATGACCGGCGCGGTGATCGAGCTGAACGCCGAGACCGACTTCGTGGCCCGCAACGAGCTGTTCCAGAACGCCGCGCGCGCCGCCGCCAAGGCCGCGCTCGACGTGGCGGGCGGGGTCGAGGCTCTGTCGGACACCAAGGTCGAGGGCGGCCAGAGCGTCGGGGACATGATCACCGGCCTGATCGCCACAATCGGCGAGAACATGCTGCTGCGTCGCCTGGCCCGCTTCCAGGTGGGGCAGGGCGCGATCGCCTTCTATGTGCACAACGCCACCGCGCCGGACCTCGGCCGTATCGGCGTGCTGGTGGCCGTGGAAGGCGCGGGCGACCAGGCCAAGCTGCAGGAGATGGGCCGCAAGGTCGCCATGCACATCGCCGCGACCCAGCCGCTGTCGCTGTCCACCGATGATCTGGACCCGGCCGCGGTCGACAAGGAGCGGGCGATCTTCTCCGAACAGGCCCTGGAGTCCGGCAAGCCGCCCCAGGTGGTGGAGAAGATGGTCGAAGGCCGTCTGCGCAAGTTCTTCGAGGAGGTCGTGCTGCTGAAGCAGGCCTTCGTGATGAACCCCGACCAGACCGTCGAGCAGCTCGTCGCCGAGACCGCCAAGGAGCTCGGTTCGCCCGTGGCCATCACCGGCTTCGCGCGCCTGGCGCTGGGCGAAGGGGTGCAGAAGCAGGAAGACGACTTCGCCGCCGAGGTCGCCGCCCTCTCCAAGGCCTAGCCACCGTCGCGATCCAGTCACCGCTCATCCCACAAGGCGCGGGGTGAGCGGCTGGCGCGCCCGCGCCTCGGGCCCTCGGTTTCCGCGCACTTGCCTCTCGGCCCGACGCGGGGCACAGGAGGCGCATGGACGGTTCGTCTCCCCTCTATCGCCGCGTTCTGCTCAAGGTCTCGGGCGAGGCGCTTATGGGCGACGGCGGCTATGGGCTGGACATGCCCACGGTCGACGCCGTCGCCGAGGAGGTCGCCGCCTTGGTGCGCCAGGGCGTGCAGCTGTGCCTGGTGATCGGCGGGGGCAACATCTTCCGTGGGCTGTCGGCCGCCGCGCGCGGCATGGAGCGGGCCAGCGCCGACTACATGGGCATGCTCGCCACGGTGATGAATGCGATCGCCGTGCAGAACGCGCTGGAGAAGATCGGCGTGGACACCCGCGTCCAGTCGGCCATCCCCATGGACACCATCTGCGAGCCCTACATCCGCCGCCGCGCCCAGCGGCATCTGGAAAAGGGCAGGGTGGTGATCTTCGCCGCCGGCACGGGCAATCCGTTCTTCACCACCGACACGGCCGCGGCCCTGCGCGCTGCGGAGATGGGCTGCGACGCTCTGTTCAAGGGCACCAGCGTGGACGGGGTCTATACCGCCGACCCGAAGAAGGACCCCGACGCACGCCGCTACGACCGCCTGACCTACATGGATGTGCTGACCCAGGACCTGAAGGTGATGGACGCCAGCGCCATCAGCCTGATGCGCGACAACGCCATTCCCATCGTGGTGTTCTCAATCCGCCAGAGGGGCGCGGTGCTCGATGTGCTGCGCGGCGCGGGGGTGCATACGGTCATCTGCGATCCGGCGCCGGTCTGACGGGCGCGACAATCTCACCATCGGGTTTTGCGTCGAAACGCGGTCCGACCTATTCATGGACGCGCGCGCCTCGGCGCGCCGATGTCGAATTTGGCGGATCGGATCACGAACGGAGGGCCGCCCGGCCGTTCGCCGCGCTCCGCCCAGGAGGGCCACAGCCATGGCGGTGACAGAAAAACCTGTCCTGACCCAGTATCGCGACCGGATGGACAAGGCCGTCTCGGCCTTGCGCGAAGAGTTCACGACCCTGCGCACGGGGCGCGCCTCGTCCAGCCTCTTGGACCAGGTCTATGTGGACGCCTACGGTTCCTCCATGCCCCTGAACCAGGTGGCCACGGTCAGCGCGCCGGACGCCCGCTCGCTGACGGTCAGCGTCTGGGATCGGGGCGTGGTGGTGTCCGTGGAGAAGGCGATCCGGGCCGCGGGCCTCGGCCTGAACCCGGTGGTCGAAGGCCAGAACCTGCGCATCCCCATCCCGCCTCTGACCGAGGAGCGCCGCCGCGAGATGGCCAAGCTGGCCGGCAAATACGCCGAGCAGCAGAAGGTGGCGATCCGCAACGTCCGCCACCACGCCATGGACGACCTGAAGAAGGCCGAGAAGGACGGCGTCATCTCCCAGGACGAGCAGCGCGCGGATGCAGGACGAGGTTCAGAAGTTCACCGACGAGGCCGTGGCCCGCGTGGACGACGTCTTGAAAGCCAAGGAACAGGAGATCATGCAGGTCTGACGGCGGATTCCGCCGGGCGCCCGTATCACCCATGTCCATCAAGGCCCCTTCCTCTTCGCTCGCCATGCCGTCTGACCGGGCCGGCGAGCCCCTGCACGTGGCCATCATCATGGACGGCAACGGGCGCTGGGCGAAGGTTCGCGGCCTGCCGAGGTCCGTAGGCCATCGCGCGGGCGTGCAGGCGCTGAAGCGCACCTTGGAGGCGGCGCCGGGCTTGGGGATCGACCGGCTGACGGTGTTCGGCTTCTCCACCGAGAACTGGCGCCGGCCCCCGCAGGAAGTCTCCGCCCTGATGGAGACTGCTGAAGACCTACTGTCGGCTCCGACCTCGACCGACTGCAACGCGAGGGCGTGAACGTGCGCGTGCTCGGCCGCCGCGAGGGGTTGGCGCCCGACATCCTCGAAGTGATCGAGCGGGCCGAGCGGCGCACCGCGGCCGGCGATCGCCTGCGTCCTGCAGGTGGCGTTCAACTACGGCGGCCAGGCGGACATCGTGGACGCGGCGCGGGCCTTCGCGCGGCGAGGTCGCGGCGGGCCTGGCCCGGCCGGAGGATCTGGACGAGCAGACCTTCGCGGCGCGCCTGTCCACCGCCGAGAGCCCGCCGCCCGACCTGATCATCCGCACCAGCGGACGAGCGGCGGATATCCAATTTCCTCCTGTGGGAGGCGGCCTACGCGGAACTGGTGTTCCAGGACGTGCTGTGGCCGGACTACGGCCCCGCGGAGCTAGGCGCCGCCGTGGACGAATTCAGGCGGCGGGACCGTCGTTACGGCGGAGCAGAGGCCGATGGCGTCCTTGCCACGGGGTAAGCGGTTCGATTGGACCAACCTTGGCGAACGGGCGATGTCGGCGACGGTGCTGGCGCCGGTCGTTCTGATCGGCGCGTGGCTGGGCGGCTGGGTGTTCCTGCTGCTGCTGGCGGCCGCTGCGTCGACGCTGGCGGTCGAGTGGGCGGAGATGAGCGCGCCCCAGGCGCCGGCGCGGGTCGCGACCGCGATCGCCCTGGCGGTGCTGGCGGCGCTGCTGGCGGCCGAGCTCAAGAGCCTGCCGATCGCCTGGGCGATCGTGGGGGCGGCGGCTTTGATCTGCGCGGCGGTGGCGCGCGGGTCGGCGGAGCGGCCGTTGGACGCCGCCTTCGGGGCCATCTACATCGCCGTGCCCTGCGTGGCGCTGGCGTGGCTGCGATCCTCGCCCCAGGGCCGGCAATGGACGTTCATGCTGTTCGCGGTCACCTGGTCGGCGGACGTGGCCGCCTACGCCTCCGGAAACCTGCTGAAGGGGCCGAAGCTCTGGCCGCGCATCTCGCCCAACAAGACGTGGGCGGGATTCTTCGGGGGGTTGCTGGCGTCCATGGCGGCGGCGGTGGGATTCGCCCTGGTGTTCAGGATGCGGCTGTCGGTGCCCGCGGCGGCGCTGATGGGCATCCTGGGCGGCCTGGCGACCATGGGCGGCGACCTGCTGGAATCGGTGCTGAAGCGCCGGTTCGGGGTGAAGCACTCCGGCGATCTGATCCCTGGCCACGGCGGGCTTTTGGACCGGGTGGACGGTCTGTTGTTCGCCATCCTGGTGGTGGCGGCGGCCCGGTTGGTGCACCTGGCGGGCTGGGCGTCTTGAGGCGTGGTGAACCTCATCGCGCGAGCGTCCACAATTCGAACGAATTGATCACCATGATCATTCAGGCCACGACACGCGGGGCGTTCGCCCCTTCCAACCTTCCGGCTCCTTGCGGTGAGGCCTTGATCCAGTTGCCCTGCGATCCTCTCAGTTCGCTCGACCTCGTCGCCGAGCGCCGCCCGGCGCGGCCGGAGGCGTTCCTTGACCGTGGTGACGGCTTTCTCGATATTGCGGGCGCGGCGGCCAGCCCCATCGAACGCCTCGATGCAAAGGGGAGCTTCGCGAGAGGGGCGATCGGCGAGGCGGGGGCGACCGGCTTGACCGTGCGGCGGCCCGATCGCCGCGTCGCGGCCAAGGATCCGACCGGCCCACGGCGCGTGGGCTAGGGATAGGGAGAGGCGCCGCTCAATGTTCGCATTCGCCCACATGGCCGTGGCCTACCTGGTCCCGTTCCTGCTCGTGCTGACGGTGGTCGTCACGGTGCACGAGTTCGGCCACTTCCTGGCCGCGCGCCTGTGCGGCGTGGCGATGGACCGCTTCGCCATCGGCTTCGGCCGCCCGATCGTCTCCTGGCATGACAAGACCGGCATGGAGTGGCGGGTCGGCTGGATTCCATTCGGCGGCTACGTGAAGTTCTCCGGCGACGAGAACGCCGCCAGCGTGCCTGACGCCGAGGTCCTGGCCGAACTGCGCCGCGAGGTGACGGCCCGCGAGGGGAGCGCCGGCCTGCAACGCTATTTCCACTTCAAGCCCCTGTGGCAGCGCGCCATCGTGGTCGCCGCCGGGCCGCTGGCGAACTTCGTGCTGGCGGTGGCGATCTTCGCCAGCCTGGCCATGGCCGCGGGCGAGGTGACCACGATCAAGCCCCGGGTGGGCGAGGTGATCCCCGGCTCTCCGGCCGCCCAGGCGGGCTTCAAGGCCGGAGACCTGATCGTCAAGGCCAACGGCTGGGGGATCGAGGACTTCGCCGACCTGCAGCGCTACGTCGTGATCCGCTCGGGCGAGCCGATCAAGTTCACCGTCGAGCGCGGAGTTCAGTCCCTGCGCCTGGTCGCCACGCCGGCCCGGCGCGCGTCCACCGACCCGATCACCGGCTCCACGTCGCGGATGGGCTATCTCGGCATAGGCGCCAGCCGCGCGCCGGCCGATCTGAGAACCTTCCGCTTCGGCCCGATCGCCGCGGTGGGGCAGGGCGTGCGCCAGACCACCGAGATCATCGGATCGACGCTCACCTATCTGCGGCGGGTGGTCACCGGGCGCGAGAGCGGCGACCAGCTGCTCGGCCCGCTCGGCATCGCGGGCGCCTCCGGCGAGGTGGCCATGGCCGCGGCCAAGGGCGCCCCTGACGCGGGCGCGGGGTTGGCCCGATCGGCGATCGCCCTGGTCGGAATGGCCGGCTTTATCTCCGTGGCCATCGGTTTCGCGAACCTTTTGCCCATTCCCGTGCTGGACGGCGGTCATCTGCTGTTCTACGCCTACGAGGCTGTCGCGCGGCGGCCCCTCTCCGCGAACGTCCAAGCGGCGGGCTATCGTTTCGGTTTTGCTCTCCTGATCGGTCTCATGCTGTTCGTCACCTGGAACGATCTCCAGCGGTATCGCGTGTTCCATTTCATCGGCGGCTTGTTCTCGTGAACGAGCATCGGATGAACGGGTCCCGTAATCGCACGCTCGCGCTCGGCTCGAGCCTGGCGCTGCTGCTGTGCGGCACCAGCCTGGCCGGCGTCGCCATGGCGCAGACCGAACCGGGGGCCGTGGTCGATCCGGCCACGGGCTTCGAGATGGTTCCGGACCCGACGAAGGCGGTCCATCAGCGCACGCCGGAGACGCCGGGCGCCAACGGCTTCGAAGATGCTGCCCGCACGGCCCAACGAGATGGCGACCAACGCCCAGGGCCAGCGTCTGACCATCGGGCCCTCCGGGTTCGAGTTGGTCGCGCCGCAGGACGTCCTTCGCGCCAGCACCGATCAGGCCCCCGCCCAGGCCAAGGCCGCCCCCGCGCCGGCCCCCGTCGCGTCGCCGGCCGTCGCGCCTGCGACGGTCCTGGCCCGCTCCGCGCCGCCAGCCGTCCAACCCGCCGCAACGGTCGCCGCCCCGGCGCCGGTTCTCGCCAAGGCCGCGCCAAGTCCCGTACCGGCGCCCGAGCCCGAGCCTGAGCCCGTCCTGGCCAAGGCCGCCCCCATTTCCGAGCCTACCGCCGAACCTGCGCCCGCGCCGGTCCTGGCCAAGGCCGCGCCCGTGGCGGAGCCCGCCGCCGAGCCCGCGCCCGAGCCGGTCATGGCCAAGGCTTCGCCGGCCCCGGCGCCCGAAGCCGCGCAGGTGCTGGCCGAGGCTGCTCCGCCGCCGCGCGAGCCCGATCACGCTTCGGCGCTGGAGGCGGCGGAGAATCGTTCGGATTCCGGCTTCATCGACGTCGTCACCGCGCCCGTACGGGCCCTGGCGTCCCTGTTCGGCCACCATTCGCACCACGGCGAGCCGGAACGCGCCGGTCCTGGCCAAGGCGGCCGAGCCCGCAGCGCCCGCGCCCGCGACGGAGGCGCCCGTCCAACTGGCCGCCGCCGAACCGCCGAAGCCCGCCGCGTCCGAACCGCCGGCGCCGGTGGTGATCGTGTCGCCCGCCTCGGATCGAGAGATCGATTCCCCGCCGGTGACCGAGGCCGCTCCGCCGCCGCCGGAACTGAAGCTCGCCGCCGCAGATCCGACGCCCGCCCGCCGATCCGACGCCCGTCGCGGCTCCCGCGCCGCCGCCGCCGCCCGCCGAAGAGCCGGCTCCCGCTCCGGCCCCTGAGCCGTCCGAGCCGGCCGCCGCGCCGTCAGGGGCGGTGTCCGCCGCTCCGCTGCCCGACGCCGCCGCGCCCGAGGCGCCGGCCAAGCCCGCCGGCGTGGTGATCTCGCGCATCATCGTGAAGGGCAATGAGCGGATCGAACCTTCGACCGTGCTGTCCTACTTGCCGATCCAGCCGGGCGAGGCCGTGGACGCGGTGCGGATCGACCTGGCGCTGAAGACCCTCTTCCGCACCGAGCTGTTCTCGGACGTCTCGATCAAGGTCGAGGGTTCGGACCTGGTCGTGAAGGTCGCGGAAAACCCGATCATCAATCAGGTGGTGTTCGAGGGGAACCACAACATCAAGGAAGACAAGCTGCGCGACGAGGTGGAAGTCCGCCCGCGCGGCATCTTCACCCGCGCCAAGGTCGAGCAGGACGTCCAGCGGATCATCGAGCTCTACCGCCGCTCGGGCCGCATCTCGGCGACCGTCACGCCCAAGATCGTCCAGCTTCCGCAGAAGCGCGTGGACCTGATCTTCGAGATCGACGAGGGGCCCAAGAGCGGCATCCTCGACATCAACTTCCTGGGCAACAAGTCGTTCTCCGACGACGCTCTGCGCGACGTGGTCGTGACGCGCGAGACCCATTGGTACAAGTTCTTCGGATCCAACGACAACTACGACCCGGACCGGCTCGAATACGACCGCGAGCAGCTGCGCAAGTTCTACCGGAATCACGGGCTATTACGATTTCCGGATCGTGTCGGCGGTGGCCGAGCTGGCGCCGGACAAGAACGGCTTCGTGATCACCTTCACGGTGGACGAGGGCCCGAAGTACCACTTCGGCAAGCTGAAGGTTAAGACCGACCTCAAGCGGCTGAACGCGGACCTGCTGCAGGCGCTGCTGCCGATCCGGGAGGGCCAGCTCTATCAGGACGAGCGGATCGAGCAGGCCACGGACGGCCTGACTTACGCCGCCGGCGCCAACTGGCTTCGCCTTCGTGGACGTGCGTCCGCGACTACGAGGCGCAATCCGAAGACCAAGACCGTCGACGTCACCTTCGACGTCGCCGAAGGGCCGCGCGTCTACATCGAGCGGATCGACATCGTCGGCAACAACCAGACCCTGGACCGGGTGATCCGCCGCGAGATGCGGGTGGCCGAGGGCGACGCCTACAACCGCGTGCTGGTCGACCGCTCCAAGAACCAGATCAAGGCGCTGCGGCTTCTTCAAGGACGTCGATATCGAGCAGCTGCCCGGATCGGCGCCGGACAAGACCATCCTGCGCGTGAAGGTGACCGAACAGCCCACCGGCGAAGTGACCTTCAGCCTCGGCTACAGCTCGATCGAGAAGCTGGTCGGCGACATCGGCATCACCCAGCGGAACTTCCGCGGCCGCGGCCAGACGGTGAACTTCCAGGTGTCGCTGGGCTATCTGCGCAAGCAGATCCAGCTGTCGTTCACTTGAGCCGCGGTTCATGGGCCGCAATCTGCAGGCCGGGTTCGACGTCTACACCTACCGGTACAACTACTCGACCCAGGCCTCGTTCCAGACGGCCTCGACGGGCCTGAACCTGCGCACCGGCTTCCCGATCAACGAATTCGCCTCCTTCGGCCTCCGCTACGGCCTGCACACCGACAAGGTGACGATCCCGGAGGCATCGTCGATCCGGCCACCGGCAAGTGCATATCGGGCTACTCGCAGAGCCTGTGCGAGGAGGTCGGCTCCAGCCTGACGTCCCTGGTCGGCTATTCGGTCCGCTGGGACCGCCGGAACGATCCGCTGCACCCCACGCGCGGCTTCTATATGGACTTCGCCCAGGACTTCGCGGGCCTCGGCGGGGACGTGAACTACATCAGCACGCTCGGCGGACGGCGCGATCTACTACGGCTTTACGCCGGCCTGGGTGCTGAGCTTCCAGGGGATCGGCCGGCTACATCACCGGCTGGGGCGGCGACGGCGTGCGGATCAACGACCGCTTCTTCAAGGGCGGCGACAATTTCCGCGGGTTCCAGATCGCCGGCATCGGTCCGCGCGACACCACCCTGGGAACGACCTCCACGGGCACCTCGATCGGCGACGCGCTCGGCGGCAAGCTTTTTGCAATCGGCACAGTGGAGTTGACCGTGCCGACGCCCTTGCCGGCTCAATATGGGATCAAGTTCGCTCTGTTTACCGATTTCGGGACGCTCGGTCTCGTAGACAACCATGTTAAGCGCAACCCAGACGGCACGATCGACACCTTCATCAAGGATGACTTGGCGTTCCGCGCGTCCACGGGCGTCAGCGTCTTCTGGAAATCGCCCATGGGACCGCTCAGGTTCGATTTCAGCAAGGTGTTGGCGAAGGCCCCTTACGACCGGACCGAAACGTTCCGGTTCAACACCACCACGAGGTTCTAAACTCATGACTCGCAGACTTTGCGTATCTTCTCGCTGGCGTCGCCGCCGCGGGCGCCCTGGCCAGCGCCGGGAGCGTCTTCGCCCAAGCCGCGCCGGCCGCTCCCGCCATGTCCAACGGACCGGCGATCCCGGGCGTTTGCATCTTCTCTAACGAGCAGGCCATCGGCCAATCGGCCGTCGGCAAGTACGTCTCTGAGCGGATGAAGCAGCTCCAGTCACAGGCGACCGCCGAAGTGAACGCCGAAAAGACCGCCATCGAGACCGACGGCAAGGCGCTCGAAGCTCAGCGCGCCACGCTGTCGTCGGACACCTACCAGCAGCGCGCCGTGGCCCTGAACCAGCGCATTCAAGCGCTGCAGAAGAAGGCCGAGCTGCGTTCGCGCGAGCTTCAAGCCACCGAGCAGAAGGCCCTGGGCCGGATCGCCACGGAACTGACGCCGCTGCTGCGCACGGTCTACAACAAGCACAACTGCGGCCTGTTGCTCGATCGCAATGCGGTGTTCGGCGCCAACCCCTCCATGGACACCACCGAGGAGGTCGTGAAGCTGCTGGACGCCAAGATCACCCAGTTCCCGTTTGATCGGGAGCATCTTGATCAGCCGACGCCGGCCGCCCCCGCGGCCAAATAGCGCTCGACCACGCGAAGTCCACCGGCCGACCCATGCCAGATCCCAGATTCTATGAGGATCTCGGCCCCACGTCGGTCGGTGAGCTCGCGGCCATCGCCGGCGCCGAGCCGTCCCTAGCCGGGGCGGCCGACCGGCTGATCACGCAGTCGCGCCGTTGGAGCGCGCCGCGCCGGAATCGGTGAGCTTCTTCAACGACCGTCGCTATCTCGACGATCTGTCCTCGACGCGCGCGGGCGCCTGCTTCATCGCGCCCGAGCACGCCGGGCGTCTGCCGTCCACTTGCCTGGCCCTGCTGACGGCCGAACCGCAGGTCGCCTACGCCAAGGCGGCCGTGCGTCTGCACGCGGCGCGGCGGCTGAACCCGGACGATCCGGCCGTGCATCCGGACGCCCTGATCGAGTTCGACGTGACGCTGCATCATGGCGCGGTGGTGGGCGGTGGAGCCCGGATCGGGCGCGGCAGCGTCATCGGCCCTGGCGCGGTGATCGGCCCGGGGGTCTCGATCGGCCGCAACTGCCGAATCGGCGCCAATGTGACCGTCGGATTCGCCCTGATCGGCGACGAGGTGAGCCTGATGGCGGGCGTCGTGGTCGGCGAGGCGGGGTTCGGCGTGGCCGTGGGCCGCGCCGGCGCCGTGGACATGCCTCAGCTCGGCCGGGTGATTATTCAGGACCGGGTTTCGGTCGGCGCCAACAGCTGCATCGACCGCGGCGCCTTCGACGACACCGTGATCGGGGAGGGGACCAAGATCGACAACCTTGTGCAGATCGCCCACAACGTCCGTTTGGGACGCAACTGCGTACTCGCGGGCCATGTGGGCCTGTCGGGCAGCGTCGTGGTGGGAGATGGAGCGGTGTTCGGAGGACGCGCGGGCATAGCCGACCATCTGACCATCGGCGCGGGCGCTCAGGTTGCGGCGGCGGCGGGCGTCATGCACGACATTCCGGCCGGAGAACGCTGGGCGGGCATTCCGGCCAAACCCATCCGTGTGTTCATGCGCGAACAGGCCTGGCTCGCCAGGATGGCCGCGGCGCGTAAAGGGAGCGGCGAGGCATGAGCTCGGAAACCGACGAACGGGGTCCCGACCTCGACTATCGCGAGGTCGCCCGCCGCATTCCGCACCGTTATCCGTTCCTGCTGGTCGACCGCGCCGAGGACTATCGGCCGCACAAGTCGATCGTCGGGATCAAGTGCGTCACGGTCAATGAGCCGTTCTTTCAGGGCCACTTCCCGAACAATCCGGTGATGCCCGGCGTGCTGATCGTCGAGGCGATCGCCCAGACCGGCGCGGTGATGATGTCCAAGTCTTTGGACGCGGACGTAACTGGCAAGACCATCCTCTTCATTTCGCTGGACAATTGCCGATTCCGCCATCCGGTGCGGCCCGGCGACGTGCTGCGCATGCCCGTGGAGGTGCTGCGCGTGCGCGGCCAGCTGTTCAAGTTCCGCGGCGAGGCCTATGTCGGCGACAAGCTGGCCGCGGAGGTCGAATTCGCCGCCATGGTGGTGGACCAGCCCGACTGATGGCCGCCGTCCATCCCACCGCGATCGTTCACGAGACGGCCAAGCTGGGGCCGGGCGTGGAGATCGGGCCCTATTGCACCGTCGGCGCCGATGTCACCCTGGGGCGCGGCGTGCGGCTGGTCTCGCACGTGGTCATCGACGGGGTGACCGAGATCGGCGAGCACTGCGTCGTGCACCCCTTCGCCGTGCTGGGCGGGCCGCCGCAGCACCTGGCGCATCGCGGCGAGCCGACGCGCCTGGTGGTCGGCGATCGCAACCTGATCCGCGAGCACGTCACCTTTCACACCGGAACCGCCGATGGGCGCGGGGTGACCACCATCGGCTCGGACGGCCTCTACATGGTGGGCGCGCACATCGCCCACGACTGCGTGGTGGGCGACCACATCGTCATGGCCAACAACGCCACCCTCGGCGGCGACGTCCAGCTGGGCGACTACGTCTGGATGGGCGGGCTGGCGGCGGTTCACCAGCATCACCCGCGTGGGCCGGCACGCCTTCATCGGCGGGCTGGCTGCCGTGACCCGGGACGTCATTCCCTTCGCCCTGGTTGGCAACGACGCCAATCTTGAAGGCATGAACCTCGTCGGTCTCAAGCGACGCGGGTTCCGGCGCGAGACCATCAACGACCTGCGCGCCGCCTATCGCATGCTGTTCGCGCCGGAAGGCACGCTGCAGGAGCGGGTGGAGGACGTGTCGCGGGTGTTCAGCCGCTCGCCGGAGGTGGCGGAGATCGTGGACTTCATCCGCGCCGACGCCGGCCGGCCGCTGTGCCTGCCGGGCGGCTGACCGTCCATGTCGCCGCTGGGCCTCATTGCGGGAGGGGGCCGGCTTCCGGTCGAAATCGCCCGGGCGCGACCGCGCGGCCGGCAAGGAGGTGTTCGTGGTGCGCCTGAAGGGCGCGGCGGACCCGGATCTCGACGCCTTTGCGGGCGTGGACGCGGGCCTGGCCGAGCTGGGCCGCACCGTTAAGGGCCTGCGCGGCGCCGGCTGCGAGCGGGTGTGCTTCGCCGGCAAGGTGGAGCGCCTGGATCCCTCGAAGCTGAAACCCGATCTGGCCGCGCTGAAATATTTGCCCGGGGTGGTCGCCGCCGCGCGCCAGGGCGACGACGCCCTGCTGCGCGCCATACTGTCCGTCTTCGAGAAGGAAGGCTTCCAGATCGAGGGCGTCGGCGAGGCCGGCCGCGCCCTGCTGCTCGGCGCCGGACCGCTCGGGCGGCTGTCCGCGGGGCCCGAGCACGACGCCGATATCGCCCTGGCCTTGGCCGAGGCGCGCGCGGTGGTGAGATCGACGCGGGGCAGGGGGCCGTCGCCCGTGACGGCGTCCGCCTCGCCGCCGAGGGCCTGGATGGCACCGACGCCATGCTGGAGCGGCTGCCGCCGGCCGAAGGGCGCCGCGGTGTGCTCGTCAAAATTCCCAAGCCGAACCAGGACTTGCGCGTGGATGTTCCCACCATCGGCGTGCGCACTGTCGAAAACGCCGCCCGCGCGGGCCTGGCCGGGATCGTCGGCCGGGCCGGCGCCTTGCTGGTCGTGGACCGCGCCGGCCGTGATCGAGGCGGCCGACCGGCTGGGCCTGTTCGTCTTCGGGCTGGAGGCCGCGGCGCCATGACCGGGCGATGCATCCTGCTTTCGGCCGCGGAGGCGTCCGGCGACGCCCTCGGGGCGGAGCTGATGCGCGCCCTGAAACGCCGGTTGGGGCCGCAAACGCGCTTCGTCGGCGTCGGCGGCCCGATGATGGCGCGCGAAGGCCTGAAGAGCGCCTTCGACATCGCCGAGCTATCCATCTTGGGTGTGGTGGAGGGGCTGACCGCCTATCCCCGCGCCGCCAAGCGCGCCCGCGAGATCGTTCGCCTGGCCGAGCGCGAACAGCCGGTCGCGGCCGTGCTGATCGACTCCTGGGGGTTCAGCTATCTGTTGGCGCGGCGGCTGCGCCGGCGACTGCCGCGCTTGCCGCTGATCAAATACGTCGCGCCCCAGGTCTGGGCCTCACGGCCGGGCCGGGCCAAGACGCTGGCGCGGACCTTCGACCTGCTCTTGTCCATCATCGCCTTCGAGCCCCCGATCTTCGAGGCGGCGGGCGCCAAGGTCGTCTTCGTCGGTCATCCGGCCCTGGCCAAGGACTTCGCCAAGGCCGATCCGGCCCGCCTTCGCGCCCGCATCGGCGCGGCGGCGGAGGACCCGATCCTGCTGGTGCTGCCCGGCAGCCGGCCGCGCCGAGATCGAGCGCCTCCTGCCGCCGTTCGAGGACGCCGTGCGCCGCCTGAAGGCCGAGCGGCCCGCCCTGCAGGTGGTCATGGCGGTCGCCCCCACCGTCGCCGCCCTGGTGCGCGAGAAGACCGCCCGCTGGCCGCGCGTGCATCTGATCGAGGGGGAGGCGGCGCGGGACGACGCCATGCGCGCGGCGACCGTCGCGCTCGCCTGCAGCGGCACGGTGACCACCGAGCTGGCGGCGGCGGGATGCCCGATGGTGGTGGCCTACCGGCTCGGCGCCGCTCACCTACGCTATCGCCAAGCGCATCGTGCGCACCCGCTTCATCACCCTGTTCAACATCGCCGCCGACGAGGCCGTGGCGCCCGAGCTGATCCAGGCCGACGCCAACGGTCCGCGGATCGCCCGCGAGATCGCCGCGCGCCTGGACGACAAGGCCCTGCGCACGCGCCAGATCGCCGCCCAGAACGTGGCGCTCGAATTGCTGGGCGGGCGCGGATCGCCGCCGGCCGAGCGGGCCGCCGACGCGATCGTCGATCTACTGGCTTCTCAGCCCCGCTTGTCGATCGGCACGTAGGGGCGGTTGGCCTCGCCGGTGTAGAGCTGGCGCGGGCGGCCGATGCGGCGGTCAGGATCGGCGATCATTTCCTTCCACTGGGCGACCCAGCCCACCGTGCGCGCCACGGCGAACAGCACGGTGAACATCTCGCTGGGGAAGCCCATGGCCGAGAGGGTGACGCCCGAATAGAAATCGACGTTCGGATAGAGCTTACGCTCGATGAAGTACTCGTCGGAAAGCGCGATCCGCTCCAGCTCCTTGGCCACCTTCATCAGCGGCTCGTCGTGCTTGCCCACGGCGTCGAGCACCTCATAGGCGGTCTTCTGCATCACCTTGGCGCGCGGATCGTAGTTCTTGTAGACCCGGTGGCCGAAGCCCATCAGCCGGTACTTACGGTCCTTAACGCCTTGAACGAACTCGGGAATGCGGTCGACCGTGCCGATCGCCTTGAGCATGTTCAGCGCCTCTTCGTTGGCGCCGCCGTGGGCCGGTCCCCACAGGCAGGCGATGCCCGAAGCGATGCAGGCGAACGGATTGGCCCCCGACGAGCCCGCCAGACGCACCGTGGAGGTGGAGGCGTTCTGCTCGTGGTCGGCGTGCAGGATGAAGATGCGGTCCATGGCCCGCGCCAGCACCGGGTTCACCTCGTAGTCCTCCGCCGGCACGGCGAAGCACATGCGCAGGAAGTTCTCGGAGTAGCTGTAGCTGTTGCGCGGGGAGACGAAGGGCTGGCCGCGCCAGTATTTCAGGGCCCGCGCGGCGATGGTCGGCATCTTGGCGATCAGCCGATGCGCGGAGATTTCACGCTGCACCGGGTCGTTGATGTCGATGGAGTCCGGATAGAAGGCCGACAGCGCCCCCACGGTGCCGGTCATGATTCCCATCGGGTGGGCGTCGCGGCGGAAGCCCTCGAAGAACCGGTCGAACTGGGCGTGCAGCATGGTGTGATAGGTGATGGTGCGCTCGAACTGTTCGAACTCGGCCTTGACCGGAAGCTCGCCGTTCAGCAGCAGATAGCAGACCTCAAGAAAGCTCGACTTTTCGGCCAGTTCGTCGATCGCGTAACCGCGGTGCAGCAAAACGCCGTTGTCGCCGTCGATAAAGGTGATCTTGCTCTCGCAACTCGCCGTGGAGGTGAACGACGGATCGTAGGTGAACACGTCCGCCTCTGCGTAGAGCTTGCGCACGTCTACAACCTGGGGGCCGAGCGTCCCGTTCAACACTGGCAATTCAAAGGACTTTCCGCCCAGGTTCAAGCTGGCGGCCGCGCCGTTGTCATACATGCGCAACTCCTATCTCGCGCGACGCGCGAAGGGATCCATCAGGGTTCAAGGAACTTATAGCGCCTTACGCGGGTCGGGAAAGGGCATCATCGATGCGGCCGATCACCTCTTCGCGCCGCAGCGCAAAAAGCGTGCTGGCGAGGTCAGGCGCGGACGATCCGCCCGATAAAACGCCACGCAGGGCGGGACCGAACTTGCCCATGCCCACGCCCTCCGATTCCGCAAAGGCTTTCAGCAGGTCGTGCGAGCAACTCGAGGGTCCAGTCCGGCGCCGCCTTCAGCGCCGCAGCGAGCCGCGCCAGCCGCTCGCGCGTCTCGGGCGTGAGCAGGCCGAGGGACTTTTCGTCCAGCTCCAGCGGTCGCTCGCGCACGGCGAAGGCGACGAGGTCGGCCAGTTCCAGCATGGTCTTGGCGCCCTCGCGCACCAGGGGCAGGGCGCGCTCCATCCGCCCTTCGGACAGGGCGTCCAGCCCCACGCCGCGCTTGTTCAGAACGTCCGTGACCAGCCTAACCAGCCGCGCCGGCTCGGCCTCGCGCAGGTAGTGGTTATTGATGGAGCCCAGCTTGTTCATGTCGAACCGGGCGGGACCCTTGACCACGTCCTTGATGTCGAACCAGGCGATGGCCTGCTCGTCCGAGAAGATCTCGTCGTCGCCGTGGCCCCAGCCCAACCGCGCCAGATAGTTGCGCATGGCCTCGGGCAGGTAGCCCATGGTCTCGAACTCGCCGACCGCCTGGGCGCCGTGCCGCTTGGAAAGCTTGGCGCCGTCGTGCCCGTGGATCAGGGGCATGTGGGCGAAGGCCGGCAGGTCCCAGCCCAGGGCGCCGTAGATCAGGCTCTGGCGGCCGGCGTTGTTCAGGTGGTCGTCGCCGCGGATCACGTGGGTGATTCCCATGTCGTGGTCGTCCACCACCACGGCCAGATTATAGGTCGGCGCCCCGTCCGAGCGCAGCAGCACCAGGTCGTCCAGTTCGCGGTTCTGGAAGCGGACGGGCCCCTTGATCAGGTCGTCCACCAGGGTCTCGCCCTCCATCGGTCCCCGGAAGCGCACGACGAAGGGCGTGTCGGTCGCCGGCGGCGGGCGTCGCGGTCGCGCCAGGGTGAGCGAATCGCCCGCCCGGCGGCGCGGGCCTTCTCGCGCTCGGCGGCCAGCTCTTCGACGGTCATGTAGCAGCGGTAGGCGCAGCCGGAGTTCAAGCAGCTGCTCCACCGCCTCGCGATGCCGGTCGGCGCGGGTGTGCTGAAACACCGGCGGCGCGTCCGGCTCCAGGCCCAGCCACTTCAGGCCGTGGAAGATCACCTCCACCGCCGCGTCGGTCGACCGCTCCCGGTCGGTGTCCTCGATACGCAACAGGAACTTGCCGCCGCAGTGGCGTGCATACAACCAGTTGAACAAGGCCGCCCGAGCCGTGCCAATGTGCATGGAGCCGGTGGGCGACGGGGCGATCCGGGTGACGACGGACATAAGCACGCGGGGGTTGCGAGATGGGGCTCCGGCCGAGGCCGGGGAGGCGCCTCTTAGCACGCCCGCGCGGGCCGATCATAGGCTGGCGAGGCGGCTGGCGCGCTGGGCCGCCGCCGCGGGGGTCGAGGCGCGCGCCCAGCTCGATCGCGCCTTTCTGTGGAGCCCGGCGGCCTTCGGCGGCGGGCGCCGCCGTCTATTTCGCCCTGAGGGTCGAGCCGCCGCTGTGGCTGGGCTTGCTCGGGGCGTCGGCGGGCCGTCGGCGCATGGTTCGCCGCGCGCCGGGCGCGTCTGGGCGCGGGGGTCAGGTTCGCGGCGCTGCTGCTGGCGCTGTTCGCCTGCGGCGTGCTGGCCGCCGAGCTGCGCACCGCCGCGGTGAAGGCGCCCATCGTCTGGCAGCGGACCACGGGCCAGGTGGAGGGCTGGGTGGTGGACGTGGCCGGCCCCGGCTCGGGCGGCGGGCGGCTGCTGATCGCGCCGTACGCCATCCAGGGGCTGACGCGCGCCGAGCTTCCCGCGCGGGTCCGCGTCACGGTCGGGCCGCAGGGTCTGATCGGCCCGGGCCAGGCGGTGCGCCTGCGCGCCATCCTCGGCCCGCCGCCGGACCCCGCCAGCCCCGGCGCCTACGACTTCGCCCGCGACTC
This sequence comes from uncultured Alphaproteobacteria bacterium, assembly GCA_963761065.1. GTDB lineage: Bacteria > Pseudomonadota > Alphaproteobacteria > Caulobacterales > Caulobacteraceae > JANWHQ01. The sequence goes on from CAVXFP010000001.1 coordinate 605,643, forward strand.
GTTCTTCCAGCGGGTAGGGGGCGTCGGCTTTTCCCTTACCGAGCCGACGATCGTGCAGGGGCCTCGGCCGCCGCCGCTGCTCGGCTTCGCCATGGGGATCAACGCCGCGCGCTGGGCGCTGGCCCGGCGGATGATCGAGGACATGGGCGCCAAGACCGGCGGCGATCGCGGTGGCCATGACCACCGGCCACGAAGCCTGGCTGGACCCGGACGAGGTCGCCGCCATGCGCAACGCTGGCATTTCGCACATCCTGTCGATCTCGGGCGTGCACATGGCCATCGTCGGGGGCTTCGTGTTCTTCCTGGCGCGGATGGTCATCGCCCTGTGGCCCTGGGCGGCGGTGCGCGCGCCGGGCAAGAAGGTGGCCGCCGCCGCGGGCCTTCTCGCCACCGGCGCCTACCTCGTGCTCTCGGGCGCGCCGGCGCCGGCGGTGCGTTCGGCCGTGACCCTGTCGGTGGCCTTCGTGGCGATCCTGGCCGACCGGCGGGCGATCAGCCTGCACGCCCTGGCCGTGGCGGCCCTGATCGTGCTGGCCATGCAGCCCGAGGCGGTGATCCAGCCGGGCTTTCAGATGTCCTTCGCCGCCACCGCCGCCCTGGTGGCGCTCGCTCAGGCGTGGCCGAAGCCCGTGCGTGAGATCTCCGCCCCCTGGCCGATCCGCGTGGTCCAGCGGGCGGGAACCTGGCTGGCTGGCGGCGCTGGCGGCGAGCCTGGTCGCGGGCGCGGCCACCGGGCCGTTCGCCATCCAGCACTTCAACCGCGTGGCGATGTACGGTCTGCCGGCGAACCTGGCGATCGAGCCGCTTTCGGCGCTCCTCATCATGCCGGCGCTGGCGGGCGGGGTGCTGCTGGAGGCGTTCGGGGTCGGCGCTTCGCTGCTGGCGGTGGCGGGGTTCGGCGTGGAGCTGTTGATCAAGCTCGCCGACGCGGCCTCCGCTCTGCCCGGCGCGGTGATGGTGGTCTCCAGCGCCCCGGCCGTGGCCCTGCCCATCGCTTTCCTCGGGATCATCTGGATTTGCGTGTGGAAAGGCCGGCTGCGCTGGCTTGGCATGCCGGCGGCGCTGGCGGTGTCGCTGTGGCCGAGGCCGCCGGCGCCCGCCGCTTGGATCGCCGCCGACGGCGCCCAGGCCGCGGTGGTGCAGGGCCACACCGACATTCGCCTGCGCCCCGGCATGAAGGCCTTCGCCGCCGACCTGTGGGCGCGTCGCCGGGGCCTCGCCGAGCCCAAGGACGCGGACGCCGCTTTCAAGACGCGGTTCGACTGCGATCGATCCAAGTGCGCGCCTCTGACTGAAGAGCGCCCCCGCATCGCCGCCTGGTGGACCCGCCGTGCGCCGGGGGCCGGCGTCGCCGCGCGCCTGTGCGCGGGGGCGGACATCCTGATCTGGCGGCGCGAGGGACCGGCGCCCTCATGCCCCGGCGCGCGAGTGCTCACGCCCGCCGATTTCGCGCGCGGCGGCTCGACTGAAATCTATGCGGCCAAGACCGGCTGGCGCTTCGTGTGGGCCAACGACCTGCGAGGCCGCCGACCGTGGACGGCTCCGCGCTGAGGCTCATTGCGTCCTTCGAGACGCCCGCGGCGCGGGCTCCTCAGGATGACGAATTCTGCAAGTCACACAATCACGCGTCATGGTGAGGAGCGATCCGGCAGGATCGCGTCTCGAACCCCGCACAGCGCTAGATCGGCCGCTCGCCGACCACCGTGGTGCGCACCAGGTGGCGGCGCTCGTTCTCATAGTCGTGCACGCCGCAGTGCTGGGTGAAGCGGTTGTCCCAGACGATGAAGGTGCCCCGCCTTCCAGTTCACCCTGCACTGGTTCTGCAGCCGGTGCGGAATGGTCTGCAGATAGGTGAGCAGGCCCTGGAAGTCCTCCGCGCTCCAGCCCTCGAAGCGCTGGAAGTAGGCGCCGGTCACATACAGGGCCTTGCGCCCGGTCACCGGATGGCGGCGCACGGCTGGGTGCACGCTCTCGAGCTGTTCCTCGGTGAAGCTGTGCACCTCGCGCACGCGAAGCTGCTGGTCCTTGGGGCGCTTGGCGTTGTCCGTCCAGATGCGCTTGCCCGAATAGACCACCTTCAAGGTGTCCAGCGTCGCCTTCAGCCCGTCCGACAGGCCTTCATAGGCCAGGAACATGTTCGAAAAGGCGGTGTCGCCGCCGTACTTGGGAACCTCGTGCGCGTGCATGCAGATGCACAGCGGCGGGGTCGGCAGGAACGGGCTGTCGGTGTGGAAGCGGGTGAAGGGCACCACGGTCACCGGCTCGTGCGCCTCGCGCCGGACCTCCTGCATGTCCGGGTGGCCGGGGAAGATCGGCGCCTGGGGAAGCTCGGTCAGCTCCCCGAAATAGCGGCTGAACGCCTTGTGTTGCTCGGGCGTCAGTGTCTGGTCGCGGAACATGATGACCAGGAAGTGCTCGAAGGCGGCCATCACCTCGGCCAGCACCTCCGGCTCCAGGGGCTTGGAGAGGTCGACGCCGCGGATCTCGCAGCCGCAGGCGCCGGTGATCGGCTCCACCTCGATGCGCCGGAACGCGGGCATGGGCAGGCCGGCGACGACGGTTCCGGCGGTTTGGCTGGCTTGTTTCAACGCGGCGGCCACGGGCGTCCTCCGAGGGCTAATATTTCCTCGGAACCTATCACCACCGCCTCCGCCGGACAAATAGCTAAGCGGGCGTCGCCGTCCTAGTGATACCGGCGGATCAGGCCCACCAGCTTGCCCTGCACCTGCACCTGGTCGGGGCCGAAGATGCGGGTCTCATAGGCGGGGTTGGCGGCTTCCAGCGCGATGGAGGCGCCGCGCTTGCGCAAGCCGCTTAGCGTGGCCTCGCCGTCGGCGGTGATGAAGGCCACCACGATGTCGCCGGAGTTGGCGGTGGGCGAGCGCTTGATCACCACCTGGTCGCCGTCGAGGATGCCGGCGTTCACCATGGAGTCGCCCTGGACATCGAGAACGAAGTGCTCGCCGGAGCCCAGCAGGGCCTCGGGCACCATCACCTTGTCGCGCTCGTGCTGGATGGCGTCGATGGGCGTGCCGGCGGCGATGCGGCCGAGCAGCGGCACCTCGCGCACGTCGTTGGCCGCCTCGGGCGCGCCGCGCTCCACCACCTGGGGCCGGAAGGGGCCGCGCGGCGGCCGTCCGGACGCCGCCTCTTCGGAAGGCGCACCACCTCCAGCGCCCGGGCCCGGTGGGGCAGGCGGCGCAGGAACCCGCGCTCCTCCAGGGCCGTGATCAGCCGGTGGATGCCGGACTTGGAGGCTAGATCCAGCGCCTCCTTCATCTCGTCGAAGGACGGCGAGACGCCGGTCTCCTTGATCCGCTCCTGGATGAACATGAGCAGTTCGTGTTGCTTGCGCGTGAGCATCGATCACCTCGGAACAAACCGACAACCGTTGCGGATGTTCTCTAGGTGTTCTCGAATAATGTCAAGTTTCCGATGAATTCTGTGGGTAAGTCGATTGAAAAAGCGGAGAGAAATCGGCCGTCGAAGTCTTCGGCGCGCGTTTCGGCCGCAGAATCAGCGCCCTAGCAGCGCCCGCGTGGCGGCCTCCACGTCCGCCTGACGCATCAGGCTCTCGCCCACCAGCATGGCCGTGGCGCCGGAGCGCTCCAGCCGCGCGGCGTCGGCCGGGGTGAATATCCCGCTTTCGGTCACCAGCAGGGCGTCCGGCGGGGCGAGCTTGGCCAGCCGCTCGGTGTTCGCGAGGTCGACCTGGAAGGTGCGCAGGTCGCGGTTGTTCACGCCGATCAGGTCCGCGCCCAGCGCCGCCGCGCGGGCCATCTCGGCCTCGTCGTGGACCTCGACCAGGGCGTCCATGCCGAGCGCGCCGGCCTCGGCCATCAGCGTCGCCGGCCAGGGCGTCGTCGCAGATCGCCATGATCACCAGGATGCAGTCGGCCCCCAGCGCCCGGGACTCGGCGATCTGCCAGGGGTCGATCATGAAGTCCTTGCGCAGGCAGGGCATGGCGACCGCCTCCCGCGCGGCGACTGAAGATAGGCTTCCGCGCCCTGGAAGCTCGGGGCGTCGGTCAGCACGGAAAGGCACGCCGCGCCGCCGGCCTCATAGGCCTTGGCGATGGCGACCGGCTCGAAATCCGCGCGGATCAGGCCCTTGGAGGGGCTGGCCTTCTTCATCTCCGCGATCAGGGCCAGGCGCCCCGGCGCATGGGCGGCCTGCAGCGCGCGGCGGAACCCGCGCGGCGGAGAGGCCGCTTTGGCCCGCGCCTCGATCTCGGCCTGGGGCGTCGCGGCCTTGCGGCGCGTCGACCTCGATGCGCTTGTAGGCGGCGATCTTGGTGAGGATGTCGCTCATCGGCCGGTCGCTCAGGGCGCGTTGGTGATGGCGACGAGCGCGTCGAGCGCCGCCAGCGCCTTGCCCTTGTCGATGGAGGCGTTGGCCAGCGCCGCGCCTTCCTTGAGGTCGTCCGCCTTGCCGGCGATGACGAACACGGCCGCCGCGCGTCAGCACCACCACGTCGCGATAGGCGCTCTTGCGCCGTCGAGCGCGGCGCGCAGGGCCGCGGCGTTGGCCTCCGGCGCGCCGCCGCGCAGTTCGCCGAGGCTCGCCGCGCGCCAGGCCCGCGTCCTCGGGCGTGACCTGAAGCGATGCACCTGCGCCGTCGCGCCATTCGGCCACCTCGGTGATCCCGGCGATGTTGAATTCGTCCAGCCCCTGGCCGTGCACCACCCAGGCCCGCTCGGCGCCCAGCGCGCCCAGCACCCGGGCCAGCGGCTCCAGCCACTTGGGATCGAACACGCCCAGCACCTGGCGCTTGGCGCCCGGCCGGGTTGGACAGCGGCCCCAGCAGGTTGAAGATGGTGCGGAACCCCAGTTCCTGGCGCACGGACGTCACGTGGCGCATCGCGGCGTGGTGGGCCGGCGCGAACAGGAAGCAGATGTTGGCCTCGTCCAGCGCCGCCGGCTGTGCTCGAGGTCGGCGTCGATGTTGACGCCCAGCGCCGCCAGCACGTCCGAGGAGCCGGACTTGGACGACATGCGCCCGGGTGCCGTGCTTGGCGACCTTCACCCCGCCGCCGGCGGCGACAAGCGCCGCGGCGGTGGAGATGTTCAGCGTGTGGCGTCCGTCGCCGCCCGTGCCGCAGGTGTCCACCACGTCGTAGGGGAGCTCCAGCTTCAGCGCCGCCGCGCGCAGGGCCCGCGCGCCGGCGGCGATCTCCTCCACCGTCTCGCCGCGCATCCGCATGGCGGTGACCGCCGCGGCGATCTGGGCCGGCGTCGGCTCGCCCCGCAGGCAGGCGGCGAAGAAGGCCTCGGCGTCTGCCTCGCTCAGGGTCTGGCCGTCGGCGAGCGTGGCGAGCAGCGGTTTGAAGTCGTCGGACATGGGCCGGGTCAGACCGCCGCCAGGCGCTTCACGCCCGCCAGGTCCAGGAAGTTGGCCAGCAGCTCGTGGCCGTACTCGGTGGCGATGGACTTCGGGGTGGAACTGCACCCCGTGCACGGGCCGGCTCTTGTGCCGCAGGCCCATGATCTCGCCGTCGTCGGTCCAGGCGGTGATCTCCAGCACGTCCGGCAGGGTTTCGCGCTCGACCGACAGGCTGTGGTAGCGCGTGGCGGTGAAGGGGTTCGGGATGCCCTTGAACACGCCCTTGCCGTCGTGATGGATCGGGCTGGTCTTGCCGTGCATCAGGGCCTGGGCGCGGATCACCTCGCCGCCGATAGGCCTGGCCGATGGCCTGGTGGCCCAGGCAGACGCCCAGGATCGGCAGGGTCTCCGGCGCGCGCGCGCAGCAACGACAGGCAGATGCCCGCCTCGTTCGGCGTGCAGGGGCCCGGCGACAGGATGCACCGCTTCGGGCGTCCAGCGCCAGGGCGTCCGGACGCCGAGAGCTCGTCGTTGCGGTGGACGAGCGTCTCCGCCCCCAGCTCGTTCACGTAGTGGACGAGGTTGTAGGTGAAGCTGTCGTAGTTATCGATCACCAGGATCATGGGCTGGATGTAGACCGCCCCCGGGCCTTCGCCAAGGGGAGGGGGTCAAGTGCGGCAGAGCCTCGCCTCACCGCCGATGCGACGCCTCCAGCCTCAGGCCGGCCACTCCGAGCGCCAGGTTCACGCCCTTGGAGCCCTCCACCGACAGCGGCTGCAGCGAGAAGGACCGGTTCGAGCCGCCGACCAGCAGGTTCGCCCCGCCGCCCACGCCCACGCTGGCCGAGCCCTGGGCGCCCACATATTCCCCGGCGAGGGCCCCGGACCGCACGTCCTCGCTGGGCGCGATCACGCCCCAGACCATCGTGCCCTTGGTGGTGACGCCCACGTCCAGCCCGTACTTGTGCACCTTGCCGGTGTAGCGCTCCGAGCGGCCGTGCGAGCGCACGAAGACGCAGCTCATCGAGCGGCTGGAGGTGACCAGCAGGCCCACCCCGCCCGAGACGTTGCAGGTGAGGGTGCCGACCCGCGTCTTGCCGCCGCTCGCCTGGGCCGGCAGCGCCGCGGTCGCCACCGTGCCGATCGCGAGCATCGCGGCCACGCCGCCCTTCAAAACGCCGTTCATGACCGCATCCCTTCGCTGAAGGCCCGCCCGGCGCGGAGCTTATGCCTGGTCCGGTTCCCCCTCAAGGCGATCTGGAGGCTAGGCGCGAACGGCGACAGGCGAATGAAGGGCCTACGCAAAGCGCCAGGCTTCTTCGGCCGCGCGCCACAGGGCGCGGGCCTTGTGCAGGGTCTCGTCGTATTCGGCGTCGGGGTCGGAGTCGGCCACCACCCCGCCGCCGGCCTGGACGTAGATCATCCCGTCCTTGAAGCAGGCGGTGCGCAGCAGGATGCAGGTGTCCACCTCGCCTTCCGACGAGATGTAGCCGGCCGCCCCGGCGTAGGCGATGCCGCGCTTTTCCCGTCTCCAGCTCGTCGATGATCTGCATGGCCCGCACCTTGGGCGCGCCCGAGAGGGTGCCGGCGGGCAGGGCGGCCATCAGCACGTCCACCGGGATCGACGCCCGCCGGCGCGTCGCCCTCCACGTTGGAGACGATGTGCATCACGTGGCTGTAGCGCTCGATGGTGAAGCTCTCGGTCACCCGCACGGCCGGGCCCCCGGGCGGCGTTGGCGCCGGACGGCGCGGTTCCGGCCACGCGGCCCACGTCGTTCCTGCCCAGGTCCAGCAGCATCAGGTGCTCCGACCGCTCCTTGGGGTCGGCCAGCAGCTCCTGCTCCAGGCGGCGGTCCTCGGCGGGCGTGGCGCCGCGCGGGCGGGTGCCGGCGATGGGGCGGATGGTGATCTTGCCGTCGCGCAGCCGCACCATGATCTCGGGGCTGGAGCCCGACAGCTGGAAGTCCCCGAAGTTCAGATAGAACATGTACGGCGACGGGTTCAGCCGCCGCAGCGCCCGGTAGAAGGCGAAGGCGTCCAGCGGGAACTTGGCGCGCATCCGGTGGCTCGGCACCACCTGGAAGATGTCGCCGGCGCGGATGTAGTCCTTGGCCGTCTCCACGATCGCCGCGTAGTCGGCGCGCGAGACCGGCGTGGAGAAGGGCTCGGGCGCGAAGCGGCTTGTGCGGCGCGTGGGCGGGCAGGGGCTTTTGCAGCTCGTGCTCGATCCTTCGCCAGGCGCTCGGCGGCCGCGTCGAAGGCGTCCTTGGCGCTGAGCGTCCGAGGGCCGCGCCGCGGTGGCCAGGATGATCTCCTGGGCGACGGAGTCGAAGATCGCCACGATGGACGGGCGGGTCATCACCCCGTCGGGCAGGTCCAGCGGATCGGCGTGGTCGGCCGCCAGGGGCTCCACCAGCCGCACCAGGTCATAGCCCAAGCGCGCCGAACATGCCCGGCGGCCATGGGCGGCATGCCCTCGGGCAGGTCCAGCCGCGAGCGGGCGATCATCGCCTTCAGCGAGGCCAGCGCGCCGTCGGTCTGCGGCGTGAAGCGTCCGGCCGCCACGTCCTTGCCCTCGGCGATCTCGGCCGCGTCGCCCCGGCAGCGCCACACGAGGTCGGGGTCGAGCGTGATGATCGAGTAGCGGCCCCTCCAGGCGCCGCTCTCCACCGACTCGAACAGGAAGGCGTAGGGCTTGCCGTGGCCGATCTTCAGATAGGCCGAGACCGGCGTCTCCAGGTCGTCGATCAGCCGCGTGAAGACGAGCTGCGGCCGTCCGGCGTCATAGGCGGCCGTGAACGCCTGAAGGTCGGGCTCCAGGGTCACGGCGCGGGCTTGGCGGCGTTGCTCGCGCCAGCGGCGCCGGGCGTGCCCGGCTCGGGCTCCACGCCGATGACCTGGCGCGCGCGCGCTTCGTCGACGCGCGGCTTGACCGTCGTGCGCGCGGCGTCGCGCAGCATCTGGCCCATCTCGTCCTGAACCACCGAGACGGTGAGCTGCTGGCGCATCTGCTCGGCGTTCTTGGCGATCGTCGCCGTGTCGCCGGGCTTGACGGAGTCCAGCTTGGCCACGGCCACGCCATAGGCCATGCCGCCGACGAACACTTCGCCGGGCTTGGCGGTGAAGGCCTTGGTCAGGAAGTCGCGGCCGAGGTCCTTGTGATCGGCGGCGTTGGCGCGGCTGAGGCCGTTCAGGTGCTCGACCTTGGCGCCGGCCGACGCGGCGACCTTGTCCAGGCTCTCGCCCTTCTTCACCCGGGCGACCAGGTCGTCGGCGCGCTTTTGCAGGGCGGTGATCAGGGCCTGGCTCATATAGGCCTGGGTGAGCGGCCCGCGGACCTCGTCCAGGTTCGGCAGGGCCGACGGGATCACCTTGTCCACCCGCATGGCGTAGTACTCGCCCTTGCCCAGGTCGATGACGTCGGTCTCCTCGCCCTGGGCCATGGAGAAGGCCTTGGCGAGCATTTCCTTGTTCAGGCCCGTCACGGGCTGGCCGGTCGTCCATCAGCCGCCCGTCGGCGGTCATCGGGCCGAGGGGATAGATCTTCACGCCCGCGGTCTTGGCCGCCTTGTCCAGCGGGGCGCCGGCGGAGTGGGCGTCGTCGTACTTCTGGACCTCGTCGTAGACCTTCTCCTGCGCGGCCTCGAGCTTGACCTGCGGTTCGATCTGCGCGCGGGCCTCATCGAGCGTGGGCTGGTGCGGCGGGGTGATCTTGGAGACCTTGACCACGGCCATGCCGAACTCGCCCTGCACCGGGCCGCTGACGTCTCGCCGGCCTTCAGCGCGAAGGCGGCGTCCGCGACCTTGGCGTCCGCGACGCCCTGCTTGGCCACGTCGGCGTAGGTGATGGGCTTGGCGCCGATGGACTTGGCGACGGCGGCGGGATCCTCGCCCTTGGCCAGCTGCGCGGCGACGGCCTTGGCCTGGGCGTCGTTCTTCACCGGGATCTGCACGAAGGCGCGCTTCTCGGGCGTCGACATCTTGTCCTTGGCGTAGTCGAAGCGCTTTTTCACCTCGGCCGGGTCGGCCGTGATGGTCTTGGAAAGGGCGTCGGCGCTGAAGCGGACCAGGCTGATCGCCCGGAACTCGGGCCGGCGCAGGCGCGCGTCGTTGTCCTTCATGAATTTGGTGAGCTGGGCGTCGGTGGGCTTGGCCGGCGGCGGCGCCTTGCGCGCGTCCAGCACGAAGTAGGAGACGACGCGCTGCTCCTCGTCCAGGCCCGACGACCAGCAGGGCCGCATAGGTGCGCGGCATGCGGAAGCCCGCCACCATGCCGCTGGAGAACTGGTCCTCGGCGAACTGGTCGCGCAGCCCCTTCTCGAAGTCGGTCGGGGTGAGCTGGTTCTCGGAGAGCACCTGCCTGATAGGCCTGCTCATCGAAAGCGCCGGACACCTGGTTGAAGAAGGCCGGGATCTTGCGGAGCTGGGCCGAGCAGCAGCGTGTTGGACGGGCCGATGCCCGCGCGGCGGATCACTTCGGCGACCGACTTCGGAGTTGGCCAGATCGGCCAACAGCCGCCGGTCCAGCCCCGCATTGACGGCGTCCTGGGCGGTCAGCGCCTGGCCGGACTGCTTCTGGGCGTTGCGCACCTGGGCGTCGAAGATGCGCTTGAACTCCGCCGCGGAGATGGTGCGCTGGCCCGCCGTGACAACCGCGTCGCTGATGCGGCCGTGGAAGGCGTCCTGCACGCCCCAGACCGCGAAACTGACGATCAGGATCCCGAGCAGCACACGGGCGACCCATGATTTCACCAAGGCTCTGAAGAAGGCCATCATGGCGGGGGAAGCTCCTGGCGGCTGTGAGGACGTGGTGGGCCGGCGCGTCGGTATAGTGGACCCGTTCGCCTTCCGGCAAGGCGGGGCTTGGCGTCTTCGGCTTGGCTGTGGCCGATTCGGCGCCCTAATCACGAGGACGATGAGCAGCATGAGAAATCCGTCCCCTGATCGCGGGCAACTGGAAGATGAACGGCCTCGAAGCCTCCCTGGCGGAGGCGCGGGCCCTGGTCGCAGGCGCTGGCGGGCGAGGCTTCGCCGGCGCGCGTGGCGCTGTGTCCGCCGGCCACCCTGGTGCGCGACATGGCCAAGGCGCTGCACGGCTCGGCGGTGCTGACCGGCGGCCAGGACTGCCACGTGGAGGTCTCCGGCGCCTTCACCGGCGAGATTTCCGCCGAGATGCTGGCCGACGCGGGCGCGAGCCTGGTGATCCTCGGCCACTCCGAGCGGCGGGCCATGCGCGGCGAGACCGATGCGGACGTGGCCGCCAAGGTGGGCGCGGCCCTGCGCGCGGGGCTGGAGCCCATCGTCTGCGTGGGCGAGACCCTGGTCGAACACAAGGCGGGCCAGACCCTCGACATCGTCCGCCGCCAGACCGAAGGCTCTTTGCCCTCCGCACTCGCCGGCAAGGCGTTCTGCGTGGCCTACGAGCCCATCTGGGCCATCGGCACGGGCCTGACGCCCACGCTGGAGCAGATCGAGGAGGTCCACGCCGCCATCCGCGCCGTGCTGGGCCACGCGCTGGGCGACGCCGGCCGGTCCGCGCCGATCCTCTACGGCGGCTCGGTGAAGCCCTCGAACGCGAACGAGATCCTGGCGGCGCACGGAAGTCGGCGGCGCCCTGGTCGGCGGCGCTTCGCTGAAGTGCGCCGACTTCCTGCCCATCGTGCGCGCGGCAGGCTAAGGCGGCTACCGCTCCCCGCCCGGCCGCCACAGCACGTCGTCCGCGCCCTTGGCGTTGGCCCAGCGGGAGGCCACGAACAGCAGGTCCGACAGGCGGTTCAGGTACTTCAGCGCCGACGCCGACACGTCCTCGCCGTCCCGCGCCGCGAGGGCCACGGCGATCCGCTCGGCTCGCCGGCAGACGGTGCGGGCCAGGTGCAGAGCCGCCGCCGCCGGGCTTCCGCCGGGCAGGACGAAGGAGTTCAGCGGCGAAAGCTCGCCGTTCAACCGGTCGATGTCCGCCTCCAGCCGCGTCACCTGCGAGTCCACGATGCGCAGGGCCGCCACGCCGGCGTCCAGGCCGCTCGCGGGGGTCGAAAGGTCCGCGCCCAGGTCGAACAGGTCGTTCTGCGCCCGCGCCAGCATGGGATCGAGCACCGCGTCGTCGCTGGTGTGCAGCCGCGCCAGGCCCAGGCAGGCGTTGGTTTCGTCCACCGCGCCATAGGCCTCGACCCGCAGGTCCGCCTTGCTCACCCGCGCGCCGGTGGTCAGCGAGGTGTCTCCGGCGTCTCCGGTGCGGGTGTAGATGCGGGTCAGCCGGACCATCGCGGCGCCTAGTGGCGATGGGCGTAGAAGGCCACGCAGATGATGATTACCGCCACGAACTGCAGCAGCACGCGCAGGCGCATCAGCTTGTTGGAATAGGAGCGCCCGAACTCCCCGCCGCGGAACAGGGCGTAGAGGCCGAAGCACAGGGTGGTGAACACCGCAAGCAACGCCGCCAGGATCAGGTAATCGTAGATATCCATGGCCGCACCCATAAACCCGCCGCGCGGCCCGCGCTAGCGTCCAAGCCCGCCAATCCCCTTTGCATCGCGCGCCGCCCGGCGCCATCTAGGGGATAAGCCATTTCAAGCGAGCCCTCATGCGCACAGACACGCCCCAGCCCGTGCGGCTGGCCGACTACACCCCGCCCGCCTTCGCCATCGACCGGGTCGATCTGGACTTCGACCTTGAGCCCTCCGCCACGCGGGTGAAGGCTCGGCTTGAGGTGCGCCGCACGGGCGGCGCCGACGCGCCCCTGGTGCTGGACGGGGTGCGGCTGAAGCTGGTCTCGGCGGCGGTGGACGGCAAGGCGCTGGCGCCGGCGGCCTACACGCTCACCCCCGAGACCCTGACCATTCCGAACGTGCCGGACGCCTTCGTGCTGGAGACCGAGGTCCAGATCGACCCCAAGGCCAACACCTACCTTGAGGGCCTGTACATGTCCGGCGGCCGCTTCTGCACCCAGTGCGAGGCGGAGGGCTTCCGCAAGATCACCTACTGGCCCGACCGGCCCGACGTGCTGTCGCGCTTCACGGTGAGGATGGCGGCGGACAAGGCGGCGTTCCCGCGCCTGCTGTCCAACGGCAACCTGATGGAGACGGGCGACCTGCCCGGCGGGCGCCACTACGCCGTCTGGAACGATCCGTTCCCCAAGCCCTGCTACCTGTTCGCCCTGGTGGCCGGCGAGCTGGACGTGCTGGAGGACAGCTTCGTCACCATGACCGGGCGCACGGTGCAGCTGCGCATCTATGTGGACCCCGGCCAGGCCGCCCGCGCCGAGTACGCCATGGGCGCGCTGAAGCGCTCGATGAAGTGGGACGAGGAGGCCTTCGGGCGCGAATACGACCTGGACCTGTTCATGATCGTCGCCGTGCGGGACTTCAATTTCGGCGCGATGGAGAACAAGGGGCTGAACGTCTTCAACTCCTCGCTGCTGCTGGCCGACGCGGACACCGCCACCGACGCCAACTACGAGCGCATCGAGGGCGTGATCGCCCACGAGTATTTCCACAACTGGACCGGCGACCGCATCACCTGCCGCGACTGGTTCCAGCTGTGCCTGAAGGAAGGGCTGACGGTCTTCCGCGACCAGAGCTTCTCGCAGGACATGCGCGGCTACGCCGTCCAGCGCATCAAGGACGTCAAGGCCCTGCGCGCCCGCCAGTTCGCCGAGGACGCCGGCCCCATGGCCCATCCGGTGCGCCCGTCCAGCTACATGAAGATCGACAACTTCTACACCGCAACCATCTATGAGAAGGGCTCGGAGGTCATCCGTATGTTGAAGACCTTGATCGGGCCCGAGGCGTTCCGCGAAGGGCATGGACCTCTACTTCGAGCGCTGGGACGGGCACGCCACCACGGTGGAGGCCTTCATCGCCTGCTTCGCCGAGGCGTCGGGCCGCGACCTCTCGAATTTCTTCACCTGGTACGAACAGGCCGGCACGCCGACGATCCGTATCAAGACGACCTACGACGCGGCCGCCAAGGCGCTCGATCTCGACATCAGCCAGGAGACCGCGGCCCACTCCCGGCCAGCCGACCAAGACCGCCGTGCCGATCCCTGTCGCGCTCGGCCTGCTGGACGAGGAGGGGAGGCCCCAGAGCTTCCGCGCGCCGGCGCGCCGAGGCGGCCGACCAGGCGACCATCGTGCTCGACAAGGCCGACGATGACCGTGCGGCTGGAGGGCGTGGCCCGCCGGCCGGTGCTGTCGGCCCTGCGCGGCTTTTCCGCCCCCGTGAACCTTGAAACCGACGCGCCCGACGAGGACCGCTACGTCCTGCTGGCCGCCGATCCGGACCTGTTCAATCGCTGGGAGGCGGGGCAGGGGCTGGCCGAGGCCCTGATCCTGGCCCGCGCCCGCGGCCAGGCCGACGAGGCGGGCGAGGCGCGCTTCGCCGAGGCCATGGCCCGCGCCGTGTCCGACCAGTCCGCCGAGCCGGCGTTCACCGCCCTGCTGCTCGACCTGCCCGAGGAGCCGGACCTGGCGGTCGCGATGGCGCCGGGCGCCGATCCCGCCGCCATCCACGCGGCCCGCGAGGCCCTGCGCGCGCGTCTGGCGAAGACCCTGCGCGGCGACCTGGAGCGGCTGCACGACGCCCATGCCCCCGGCGGCGACTTCTCGCCGGATGCGGCCAGCGCAGGCCTCAGGTCCCGCGCCAACGCGGCCCTGCAGCTTCTGGCCGCCGATCCGACGCCCGCAAACGGCCGCGCGCGCCCAGCGGCACTTCGAGACCGCCTCCAACATGACCGACGCCATGGGGGGGCTGGCGGCCCTGATGCTGATCGGCGGCGCGCCGTTCGAGGCGGCGCTGGAAGCCTTCTACGCCCGTTGGAAGGACGAGCCGCTGGTGGTGGACAAGTGGTTCGCCATCCAGGCCCGCGCGCCGGGGCCGGAGACCCTGGGCCGGGTGATCGGCCTGACCGCCCATCCGGCCTTCGACGCCAAGACGCCCAATCGCCTGCGGGCGCTGGTGGCGGGCTTCAGCCAGCTCAATCCGGAGGTCTTCCACGATCCCTCCGGCGCGGGCTATCGCTTCCTGGCCGACCAGGTGCTGGCGACCGACAAGTTCAACCCCATGGTCGCCGCGCGGCTGTTCGAACCGCTGGGCGGATTCCGCCGGTTCAAGCCGGAGCTGGGCGCGCTGATGAAGGCTCAGATCGAGCGAATCGCCGCGACCGAGGGGCTGTCCAAGAACGTGTTCGAGCTCGCTACCCGCGCCCTGGCCTAGGGCCGGCTAATCGGCTTTGGCGTAAGGGTCGCGCCGCGTAAGCTCCCGGGTCTGAGGAATCGCCTGGGAGCAAGAGAGCTTGGCGCGCCGCAAGCGGGGCATGGAGGCCGAACCGGACCCTGACGCAGGGTTCGCGGGAACGGCTCGCGCGCTGCGCGCGGGGGCGACCGGCCGCGTGCGCGTGGCGGTGCTCATCGCCCTGCTGCTGATCGCGGTCTACGCCGCCGTGGCCGCGCGCCAGCTTATCGTGCACCGGCCCGCGTCGGACGCCGTGGCGGTGGAGCTGGACCGAGGGGCCGACATGGCCGCCGCCCGCGCCGACACCGCCTTCGCCGGCGCCCGCGCCGCCCTGGCCGCCGGCGCCGCCTTGGCCGCCAAGTCCCCCTCCAGCCCCCTGGACGCCGCCGAGCTGGCCATGACCGCCGCCGACGGCGCGGCCCTGGCGGTCGCCGTGGCCGACGGCTCGAACGTCTACGCCGTGCGCGGCGCGGCCAAGGACGCCCAGTGGACCAGCGCCGCCAAGGCCGCCCGCGCGGGCGGAAAGTTCTGGGTCGGCTCGCCCTCCGACGGGGGGCCCTGGCTCTACGCCGCCATCCCGGTCGTGGGGCCCAAGGGGCCGGCCGAGATCCTCGCCGCGCTCGATCCGGGCGCCCTGTTGCCCAAGGACGGCCGGCTGGTCGCCCTGGCGACGCCCGAGGGGCGGCTTCTGGCGATCCGGGGACCTGGCGGGGCGGACCAGGGCTCCACCCTGAACGAGGCCCTGTCGATCTCCCCGGCGGACGTATCCGGAGGTCAGGCGGAGGGCCGGCTGCCGGACGGCTCGCCGGTCAGGCTGGCGGTGCGCACGGCGGGCGAGGGCGGCGTAGTGGCCGTGGCTGGGCGCCAAGGGCTCGCGCCGGGCCTGCCGTCGGTCTTGCGCCTGCCGTTCGGAAGCCTGCCCATTGGGAGCCTGCCGTTCGGGCGGCTGCCGGTGGACCTGATCACCACCTTCGGGCCGCTGCTGATCGGCGTGCTGTTGGCGCTGCTGCTGATGGTCCAGAACCGTCAGGCGCGGGTGGCGCAGAAGGCGTTCATCTCCACCGAGCAGCGCTTCCGCCTGGCGGTGGAGGCGGCCCGCTGCGGCATCTGGGAGTGGGACCTGAAGGCCGACCAGGTGTTCATGTCCGACGTCACCGGCGCGATCCTGGGCTGGGGCGGCGGCGGCGTGGTGGAGAGCAACCAGGTGATGGCCCGCGTCGCGCCCGATCACCGCGCCCGGGTGGCCCAGGCGCTGGAGTCCGCGCGGCTGTACGGCGCCTTCGACGTGTCCTTCCGCGTGCCGGATCGCGCCGGCCGCACCGCCTGGATCGACGCGCGCGGCCAGGGGATCGAGCCGGCCGGCGACGGCTTCGCCCGCATCATCGGGGTGGTGCTCGACGTCACCGACGAGCGTCTGGCCCAGGCCCGCGCCCAGGCCGCCGAGAACCGCCTGCGCGACGCCATCGACAACGTCTCAGAAGCCTTCGCCGTGTGGGACCGGCTCGGGCGGCTTCTGATGTGCAACAAGAACTACCGCGAATTCTTCTCGCTGGAGCCGCGCATCCTGAAGCCCGGCGCCTCGCGCGAGAACATCGCCCGCTTCGTCCAGCTCGCGGTCAAGCAGGAGCTGCCCACCGCCGCGTCGGGCGTGGTCGAGGCCGAGCTGAACGACGGCCGCTGGCTGCAGATCTCCGAGCGGCGCACGGCCGAGGGCGGCCTGGTGTTCACCGCCGCGGACATCACCGCCATCAAGCACCAGGAAGAGGCCCGCCGGAAGAACGAGGAGGCCCTGCAGGCCGCCGTCACCGATCTTCAGCAGAGCCAGGACGAGCTTGCCGAGCTCGCCCGCAAGTACGAGGCCGAGAAGATCCGCGCCGAGACCGCCAACCACGCCAAGAGCGAGTTCCTGGCGAATATGAGCCACGAGCTGCGTACGCCGCTGAACGCCATCAACGGCTTCTCGGACATCATGGTGCAGCAGCTGTTCGGCCCGCTGGGCGACAAGCGCTACGCCGAATACGCCCAGGATATTCTCTCCTCCGGCCAGCACCTGCTCGCCCTGATCAACGACATCCTCGACATGGCCAAGATCGAGGCCGGCAAGCTGAACCTGAAGTTCGAGCCCGTGCGCCTGGAGGAGGTGGTGGAGGACGCCGTGCGCCTGATGCGCAACCGCGCCGAGTCCGCCGGGGTGCAGCTGGCGGCCGAGACCCCGCCGATGCCGGAGATGGACGCCGACTACCGCGCCCTGAAGCAGGTGCTGCTGAACCTGGTCTCCAACGCCGTGAAATTCACCCCGCGCGGCGGCAAGGTGACGGTGGGCTCGCGCCTGGAGATCGGCGGCCAGGGCGAGCGGGTGAAGCTGTGGGTCAAGGACACCGGCATCGGCATCTCGAAGGAGGACATCCAGCGCCTCGCCAAGCCCTTCGAGCAGATCGAAAGCCAGCTCTCCAAGAGCCAACAGGGCACGGGCCTGGGCCTGGCGCTCACCAAGTCCCTGCTGCAGATGCACGGCGGCGAGTTGGAGATCGAAAGCGAGCCGGGGGTCGGCACCACGGTCGGCTTCACCATCCCCCTGCGCCAACCGCAATCGTCCATGCGCGGGGCGTCCTACGCGGCTTAGGGGCGCGTCACCAGCTCTTGAGGCGTCGGAGCTTGGAGGTCTTCTTCTGCTGGTGCTCGTTCATGCGGCGGAACAGGGCGTGGAGCTGGTCGATGGCTTCGAGCAGATAGGGGCCCTTGTTCAGCATCACGCACTCGGCGCGGGCGGCCATGGCGGCGTCGGTCATCTCGCCGCGCGAGAAGGCGCCGGTCTTGACCAGGGTCTCCAGCACCTGGGTCGCCCAGATCACCGGCGCGGAGGCGGCCTCGGCGAGCCACAGCAGCTCTTCCTGCATTTCGGCGGTGCGCGCGAAGCCGATCTCCACCGAAAGGTCGCCGCGGGCGATCATGATCGCGGTGGGCTGGCGAGCCGCGGCCTGGACCAGAATGCCCGGCAGGTTGGAGACGGCCGAGGCCGTTTCGATCTTCAGCACCAGGGCGATCTTGCTGCCAATCCTTCGGCCGCAGCTCCGACAGGCGATCCTGCAGCAGGCGCACGTCCCGCGCCTTGCGGACGAACGAGTAGCCGATCCCGTCCGCGTGGGCGGCGACGAAGCTCAGGTCGGCGCGGTCCTGGTCGGTCAGGGCGTCGATCTTCAGCGCGGTGTCGGGGAAGTTCAGCGCCTTCTCGGGCTTGATGCGCGCGCCGCTCTCGTCCGCAGCCGTGACCCGCGCCAGCGCCCCCCATGGCTCGACCTGCTCGATCTCCGCGGCGATCTTGCCGTCGTCGACGAACAGGCGGTCGCCCAGCTTGGCGGCGTCCAGGGCCTCGGGCAGGGTGCATTCGACCGCCACGTCCGCGCGCGTGTCTCCCATGCCGTCCAGGCCGCCGGGGCGGACGATGGCGATCACGTCGCCCCGATAGACCCGCCGCTTCTTGGGCTCGGCCCTGACCTCGCCGGTGCGGATCTTCGGCCCGGCCAGGTCCATGAACACCTTCATCTTGTGGCCGGTGGTCGCGCTGGCGGCGCGCAGGTGGCCGATCATCCGGGCCCAGGCGACCTCGTCGTCGTGGGCGCAGTTGATCCGCACCGCCTCGACCCGGCGCTTGGCCAGCTCCAGCATGAAGCCCGGATCGTCCGCGGCCTCGGACGGGCAGGTCACCAGCAGGCTCACGGGCAAGGTGCGGTCGTGCGAGCCGAGGATCGCGCGCGATTGCGCCGCCAGCCGGCGCTCTCCGGCGAAGAACGCCTTGGTGGACGGACGGTAGTCGTCGGGCCGGCCAAGCAGGGCGGCCAGGGCCGAGCGGACGGCCAGCAGGGTCGGCATCACGCGCCCCTCCAATCGTCCCAGCGACGACAGCCCGTGGATCATCAGCTTGCGCTGCAGAGGCCGAAGGTCGCGGTGACGCAGGGCCAGATAGGCGGCGAGGTTGGCGGCGCTGTCCTCGAACGTCTCCCGCTCGATCAGGCCGCGCCACGACGCCATGCGCTTGTCCGCGCCGAGGCGGACCTCGGCGATCAGGGCTTCGATGGAGGCGTGCAGCTTGGCGAGATCGGTGCTCATGGTCCGGCGGAGGCGGATGACGGCGCCCAGGCCGCCAAGCGCTCCCCCTGGCTTTGACGCGCCTTCGCAATGGTTTCGTGACAACGGCCGCCCGCGAGACGCTTTAGCCGCACGGCGCGCCGCCTTGACTTCGCGATGCCCCCATGCGCCCTTCGCGGCCTTTCGAATCCCAAGGATCGCGGGCGTTTAAGAGATGCATGCCTATCGCACCCACACCTGCGGCGAGCTGCGCGCGCCGGACGCCGGCAAGGCCGTGCGCCTGTCCGGCTGGATCCACCGCAAGCGCGACCACGGCGGCCTGCTGTTCATCGACCTGAGGGACCACTACGGCCTCACCCAGCTGGTGTTCGATCCCGAGAGCCCGGCCTTTCCCGCCGCCGAGAAGGCCCGCGCCGAGAGCGTCATCCGCGTCGACGGCGAGGTGGTCGCCCGCTCCGACGACACCATCAACCCCGACCTGCCCACCGGCGCGGTCGAGGTGCGCGTCACGGCGCTGGAGGTGCTGTCCGAGGCCGCCGAACTGCCCGTGCCGGTGTTCGGCGAGCCGGACTATCCGGAGGATCTGCGCCTCGCCTACCGCTATCTCGACCTGCGGCGCGAGACGCTCCACCGCAACATCGTGCTGCGCTCGCAAGGTCATCACCTCGATCCGCCGGCGGATGATCGACCAGGGCTTCACCGAGTTCCAGACGCCGATCCTGACCGCCTCCAGCCCCGAGGGCGCGCGCGACTTCCTGGTGCCGTCGCGGCTGCACCCGGGCAAGTTCTACGCGCTTCCCCAGGCGCCCCAGCAGTTCAAGCAGCTGCTGATGGTCTCGGGCTTCGACCGCTATTTCCAGATCGCGCCGTGCTTCCGCGACGAGGACCTGCGCGCCGACCGCTCGCTGGAGTTCTACCAGCTCGACGTGGAGATGAGCTTCGTCACCCAGGACGATGTGTTCGCGGCCATGGAGCCGGTGCTGCACGGGGTGTTCGAGGAGTTCGCCCAGGGCAAGCCGGTGACGCCCCTGCCGTTCCCGCGCATCCCCTTCCGCGAGGCCATCGCCAAGTACGGCACCGACAAGCCGGACCTGCGCAACCCGCTGGTGATGCAGGACGTCTCCGAGCACTTTCCGCGGCGGCGGCTTTGGCCTGTTCGCCCGCATCCTGGAAGACGCCAAGAACGCCATCTGGGCCATCCCCGCGCCCAAGGGCGGCTCCAGAGCCTTCTGCGATCGCATGAACTCATGGGCGCAAGGGCGAGGGGCAGCCGGGCCTCGGCTATCTGTTCTGGAGCGAGGACCAGGGCGGCTGGGCCGGCCCGATCGCCAAGAACCTGGGCCCCGAACGCACCGCCGCGATCGCGCGAGCAGCTGGGCATCGGCGCCGGCGACGCGGCCTTCTTCGTCGCGGGCGATCCGAAGGTCTTCTACAAGTTCGCGGGCCTGGCCCGCACCAAGGTCGGGACCGACCTCGGCCTGGTCGCCGACGACCGGTTCGACTTCTGCTGGATCGTCGACTTCCCGATGTACGAGTTCAACGAGGAGTCCAACCACGTGGACTTCTCCCACAACCCCTTCTCCATGCCCCAGGGCGAGCTGGAGGCGCTGAACACCCAGGACGCCGCTCGATATCCTGGCCTATCAGTACGACATCGTCTGCAACGGCCATGAGCTGTGCTCGGGCGCCATGCGGAACCACAAGCCCGAGATCATGCTCAAGGCCTTCGAGATCGCCGGCTACGACGCGGCGGTGGTGGAGCGCGAGTTCGGCGGCATGCTGAACGCCTTCCGCTATGGCGCGCCGCCCCACGGCGGCCTGGCGCCGGGGATCGACCGCATCGTCATGCTGCTGGCCGGCCAGACCGCCATCCGCGAGGTCATCGCCTTCCCGCTGAACCAGCAGGGCCAGGACCTGATGATGAACGCCCCGTCCTCGGCCCAGGACAACCAGCTCAAGGAGCTGAGCCTGCGCCTGGCGCCGACGCTGAAGAGCTGAGGCTGGCCTACCGACCGGGCGCGGCGGGCGCGGCCGGAGCTGGGGGCGCCGCCGGAACGCGGAAGCGGAACGTCCAGCCGCCTCGGCAACCCTGCGCCGTCAGGCCCGGCGGCAGGCGTGTGCGGGCGTTGCCGCAGGCGCTGTCGAGCTGATCCTGGTCAAGGCCCAGGGCGGCGGCCATATCCGCGCCGAACAGCCGCGCGCCCTGTAGGCTCGCCCCGGTAAAGTCCGCTCGGGCGAACTGGCCGCCGGACAGGTCCGCGCCATTCAGCGAGGCGTCCCGGAACGAAGCGCGCTGAAACCGGCCGCCGGCCAGCCGCGAGCCATTCATGTCCGCGTCGTCGAAATTGGCCTGCTGGGCGTTCACGCCGGCCAGTACGGCGCCATTGATCTCCGCGCTGTCGAAGCGTGCGCGTTCGAGGATGGCGCCGGTGAAGTTGGCGCCGTTCAGCTCCGCCGAGCTTATCCGCGCGCGCTGCATGTGCGCCGCGGCGAAGTTGGCCGCCGCGCCGGCCATCCCGTCCAGGCGGGCGTCGTCGAAATTCGCGCCGCCGAAATTCACGAAGATCACGCGCACGCTTCTCAGGTCCGCGCGGCTGAAGTTCGCGCCGCCGAAGGTGGCCTGCCGCAGCGTTGCGCCGCGCAGATCCGCGCCGGAGAAGTTGGCGTGCTCGAAGTTGCCCGCGAAGGTCGCCGCCGTAAGCTTGCGCCCCGCGAAATTGCAGCCGGCGCAGTATCCGCCGAATGACAGCGACCGTGGCACCTCCCGCTCGTCCGCCGCCACGGCGTGACCGGTGGGGCCCACGGCCAGGCCTGACAGGATCGCGAGAAATCCGAGCAGTCGCGCCATATGACCTATCGTTCCAGAGCCCCCGCGCGGCGCCGCCCCATGCCTCGGGTGTGACCCACCAGGTTTCCGATAGCTACTTAATTCGCGGTAAGGGAATGCCCGACTTATCCCCCTCGCCGCAATCGGGCGCACACTGTCGCGATGACATGGCCCCTGAAATCTATCCGCCCCGCCCGCCAAGCCCTCACGCGCGCGCCCGCGCTCCCGCGCACCCGCGCACCCGCGCACCCGCGCGCCCCTCCGCGCCCGCGCGCTCACATGCGCCCGCGCGAGGGGGACTTAGAAATGAAAATAAATCAGGGAGTTACTCGAACACCTTCGGCCCGGTTCGGCCGAGCGGCCCTCAGCTGCAGGGGCGGATGTGCAGCCGGGCGGGCAGGCGGGTGGCCTCGTCGCCGCAGGCGGCGTTCAGCTGGGCCTGGGTCAGGCCCCGGGCGCGGTCCATCTCCGCGCCGGAGAAGTTGGTTCCGGTGAGATTGGCGCCCGCGAAGTTCGCGCCCTGCAGATAACTGCCCACGAAGGTCGCATGGGTCAGGTTGGCGCCGGCGAGGTTCGCGCCGGAGAACAGGGCGCCATAGGCGTTCACGTCGCGCATGTCGGTGTGGGAGAAGTTCGAGCGGTTCATGATCGCGGTGGACATGTCCGCCTGACGCAGGCGCGAGCCGCGGAAATTCTTGCCCTTCAGCACCACGTTGGCGAAGTCCGCCTGGAACAGGTTGCAGCCGGGGCAGTTGGCCCCCGCCCGGGCGCGGGCGATCTGGCTGGCGTTCTGGGCGGATGCGGGGCCCGCGATGGCGACGAGCGCCAAGCCAGCGATGAGGTGGCGTTTCATGATGATCCCCTGCTGAGCGTGTTCTGCATAGTCCCGGCGTCTTAAGGGCAGGTTCATGCCGTTGCCTTCGGCGAGAAATGGATTTAACGGCGGCGTAAAGGCAATCGGAAGGGGAGAATCGTGAAAATGCATCGTATCAGCTGCAGCATGGCTCGCCGGGGCCGCCCTGGGGCTGTCGGCGGCGCCGTCGATCGCCCAGACGCCGGGCGCTGAGACCCCCGCCAGTCAGGCCGCCAGCGCACCGGCGCCGAGCGAGAAGGCCATGAACCTGGCGCGCGAAATCGTGCAGGCCGTGGGCGGCCAGGCGAACTATGAAGGCGACCATGCGAGGCGGCTTTCAGACCAGGTGCTGTCGAGCATGCCGCACGACCGGCACGGCCGAGCCAACAGGCCAAGCAGAAGACACTTCTCGCCTAGCTACGTCAGGGACTGGATGGACGGCCATTCCCAGCAGCTGGCAGGACGCCACGGCCCGGGTCTACGCGCAGACCTTCACCGAGCAGGAATTGATGGACATCCTCGCCTTCTATCGGACGCCGACCGGGCGATCGATGGCGACCAAGACGCCCGCCCTCGCGCGGGCGACCGTGACGGCGATCACGCCGACCATACGGGCGTTTCAGCGCGACATCATGCTCAAGGTTTGTGACTTGAACGCTTGCAAGCCGGAGCAGGTCGCGAAGATCAAGGCCGCCTTAACGTGCCGCCGACGCCCTAGCCGCCCTTGCCGAAGCGATCCCCGCCCGCGCCGCAGGCGACGCAGACCAGCGCCGCGCCCTGGCGCGTCACCGCCAGCTCCCCGCAGTCGGGGCAGACGTCCGGCGCCTCCGGCTCGCCTCCGGCGGGGCCTTTCAGCGCCGCGCGGCCCCGTCCGGCGAGCGGCAGGATCACCAGATTGTCCCCCGCCGCGCCGCGCGAGAATCCCTTGGAGATGAACAGGGAGGCGGGCATCGGTTCGGGCGGGCCGCTTCGTCTCGCCTGGAGGGCGCGCCGTCGGCCATGCCCCGGCCCAGGCCGTCGGCGTGCAGGGCGTCCGGGTCGGCGCTGGCGAGGTCCTGGCGGTCCAGGTACGAGACCCCCAGTTCGCGGAAGATGTAGTCCAGGATCGAGGTGGCCGAGCGGATGGTGTCGTTGCCGGTCACCTCGCCGGCCGGCTCGAAGCGGGTGAACACGAAGGCGTCCACGAACTCCTCCAGCGGCACGCCGTATTGCAGGCCGATGGAGATGGCGATGGCGAAGTTGTTCATCAGGCTGCGGAAGGCGGCGCCTTCCTTGTGCATGTCGATGAAGATCTCGCCCAGCTCCCCGTCGTCGTATTCGCCGGTGTGGATATAGACCTTGTGGCCGCCCACGGCCGCCTTCTGGATATAGCCCTTGCGACGGTCGGGCAGCTTGCGGCGGGCCCGTTCGCGCTCGACGATCTTCTCCACGATCCGTTCGGCGAAGACGGGCGGAGGCTCGGCCCTGCGGCGCGGCTCCTCTTCGGCCGCGGGCAGGTCCAGGGCGTCGAACGAGGCCGGCGGCGACGCCAGGCGCACGGCGCGAAGGCCCGCCTCGACCGCCTGGGCGTGCAGCGCGACGGCCTCGTCGGGCCCCGCGCCTTGCGCCAGGGGCAGGGGGATCAGGCTCGGCGCATCGGCGAAGGCTTCCAGGGCGGCGGCCATGGCCATGCGCGCTTCGGGGCCGATCTCGGCGGCGGGGGTCAGGACCCGGGCGCCCTCGGCCGACAGCTCCGACCAGTCCGACAGGCTGGCCGCCTGGCCGACGCGGGCCTCGGCCTCGGCGATCTGCGCGGCCGTGAAGCCGGCCAGGGCCAGGACGTCGAAGGCGGGGTCGGCCAGATCCTCGGCGCTCGCGCCCAGCACGTCGCGGACGAACCCCTCGCCGAGGTTGGCCGCTGAAAACGCGACGCCAAGCGCCGACCCGGCCGCCAGGGCCTGCTCGGCCCGGTCGATCTCGTGGGCGGTGAAGCCCTTGGCCTGCAACGCTTCGCGGCCGATCCCCGCCGCGCCGGCGAGCAGCCCTTCGCCGGACAGCCGCGCGGACGCCGCCGCCGGCTCCACCCCGAAGCGCGACAGGGCCTCCACCGCCGGTCCCGACAGGGTGCGCACCACCGCGCCGTCGTCGGTCTCCGCCAGGATCAGCGGGCCGGTCCAGGGCGCGCCGGCCAGGGCCGCGCCGCCGAGGCGGAGGCTCAGCTCCGGGTCTTCCAGCAGGAGGGTGGTCTGGGCGTTGGCGAGGCCCGTCGCCCCGGGCCGCCCGCGCCGCCTCGGCCCACAGGCTGCGCGCCGTGCTGGCCGCGCCTTCGCCCTGCAGGGCCTTGCACGCCTCGGCCCGGCCGATCAGGACGGCGGTGCGCTCGCCCTGCTCCTCGGCGAAGGCGGGATAGGCGCCCAGCACCCTGGCCATCTCGCCCGAGGTCGCGGCGGACACGCTCCCCGCCAGGGAAAGAAGGGCGGAAGCGGCCTTGCGGCCTTCCTCGGAGTCATAGTCCAGGCCCCGGCGGACCAGCAGGTCGGACACGCCGCCTATGGTGAGGCCCAGCGGCCGCCGCCGCGCCAGGGGTCCCGCCAGATCGACCCCGGCCGCCAGGCGCGCCTGCACCTCCAGCGCCAGCGCGATGGTCCACAGCCGAACCACGTGGCCGAAGTCCGTGGCCTCCAGCTTCTCGGCCTTCCAGAAGCGATCCGCCGCCACCGCGCAGGTGGGCGCGACCAGGGCGGCTCGCGCCGCTTCCGCGTCCGCTTCGCCGAACGCCAGGATCAGCTCCCCGGTCTCCCAGGCCAGCGTCCCGGCCGCGCGGGCGACGGAGTCCGCGGCGCCAAAGGCGTCCTGATCGAGGAAGGCGACCAGCGGCGAAGGCGCCGGGACGTCCAGCGCGCCATAGCCGGTCCAGGTCCGCTCCCCGGCGCCGGCCAGGGCGATGGCCTGGCGGATCAGGGCGTCCGAGGCGCCGGCCGTGCGCGCCGCCCGGGCAGCTCGGCCCAGCGCGGCGTTGCGGCGGGGATCGGCGCAGGCCGCCCGGTCGCCCTCGCAGCGTTCGATGGCGTCCATCACCGCCTGCAGCCGCCCGGCGAGGATCGGCCCGGCTTCCGCCGCCGCCCGCCGCGCCCGCGCCTCGGCCAGCCGCCGTTCGACCGGCGCGGGGCCTTCAGCCAGATCGACCGCGGCGCCGACTTCGCCTCCGGGCGCGCGACCTGGCGCGGCCAGGCCCCAGGCCATGGAGGCGACCAGCTCGTCGCGGAAGGTCAGGGCCGCCTCGTCGTCAAACAGGCCCGGCGGCCATCCCCCAGGCGGTCAGGCGGCCGGCGTACCGGTCCAGCGCGCCGCCGAGCAGCAATGCGCCGGAGTTATCCCCCCCGGGCGCAAGGGCCGTATGATCGCTTGGGCAGGTTCGTCGGCGCGCGCTCGGCCCAGTCCAGCCACGCCTCGATCTGGGCGGAGGTCCAGTCGCGCGGCGCGAGCACCTCCACGACGCCCCGCGGCCGCTCGATCGCGCGCAGGGCCGTCGCGATGTCCGCGACCTTGGCGAGTCGGGGCTCGATGCGCATGAGAGACTCCGGTCGCACGTCAGCGTGGAGCGTAGGGCGCCGCGACGGTCGGCCGCAATAGATGTGGGCGGCAATCTGCGACCATCCACAAGATGTTGTTCCCGGGCCGGCGCCGACTTCGCCGATCGCGCGGCGCGGGCTCTAGCCAGGCGGCCCCCGAGGGGCTATTGCCTCGATCCTTGCAGGGATAGGGTCAGCACAGTGTTGGGGCGTATCTTCTCCTGGTGGAACGGCGCGACGATCGGGACTCTGTTCACGATCGGGCGCAGGGGCGTGTTCGTCGGCGAGGACGAGTTCGGCAACCGCTACTACGAAGCCAAGGACGCCAAGGACAGCTACGGCACGCACAAGCGCCGCTGGATCACCTACAAGGGCTATGCGGAGCCCTCGAAGATCCCGCCGGACTGGCACGGCTGGATGCACTACACCTTCGAGGAGCCGCCCACCCGCGAGCCGTTCAAGACCAAGTCGTGGGAAAAGCCCCACATCCCCAATCTCACCGGCACCGTGAACGCCTGGCGGCCCAAGGGCTCCATCGGCAGGGGCGGCGAGCGCGCCGCCGCGACAGGCGACTACGAAGCCTGGACGCCGGACTGATCCGGCGGATGGCTGGAATGCGTCTTCGCGGTCCGGCGTGGGCACTGTCGATCGCGGCGGTCTTTGTTCGGCGCGGGCGGATTCGCCCTGGCCCAGACCGAGCCGGCGCCGCCGTTCCAGTCGGTTCCCGCTCAACCTCAGCCTCAGGCCTTGGGCCCCGGGCCGAACCCGACCCCCTATGCCCGGCCCGCGCCGCCGCCGGCGATCGACGAGCTGCCCCCGGCCGAGCCGGCGCCGCCTCCGCCGTCCGACGAGGCGCCCGCGCCCGTGAAGGCCGCGCCGCCGCCGCGCCGCATCCTCTACACCGCCGCGGTGCTGCAGGTGCTCGACAAGGTGACCGCCGAGACCCTGAGGTTCGAGGCGCCGCTGCATAAGCCGGTGCGCTACAAGGGCCTGATCTTCGTGGTGAACACCTGCCAGAGCGGCAGTCTGGACCAGCCGAAGGCGGCCGCGAATCTGGAGATCGACTCCCAGCCGATCGCCATGCCGGGCCGGCCGGAAAATCCGATCAAGATGGTCTATCGCGGCTGGATGTTCGCCGACACGCCGGGCCCGCACCTGTTCGAGCACCCGGTCTATGACGCGTGGCTGATCGCCTGCAAGATGGCGGGAAGCTGAGCGGCGGGATCGAGCCGCGCGAAGTCGCCCTCCCGCTCCAGGGCCCGCTCCAGCCGCCGATGATAGTCCTCCCGGGGGATTTCCAGCGCGCCGAACTGGGCCAGGTGCTCGGTCATGAACTGGGTGTCCAGCAGCTCGTATCCGCCGGCCTTCAGACGCGCGACCAGGTGCGTCAGGGCGATCTTGCTGGCGTCGCGGACCCTGGAGAACATGCTCTCGCCGAAGAACGCCGCCCCGACGGACACGCCATAGAGCCCGCCGACCAGCTGGCCGTCCGACCAGCATTCGACCGAGTGCGCGAAGCCCTGGCTGAACAGCGCCTCGTACATCGACTGGATCGGGCGGCTGATCCAGGTCTGGGCGGCGCCGGGGCGAGGGCGGGCGCATTCGCGCACCACCTGGGCGAAGGCGGTGTCGATCCGCACCTCCAGGCGGCCTGCGAGCACGGTGCGCCTTAGCCGGCGGGACAGATGGAAGCCGTCCAGGGGAATGATCCCGCGCAGGTCGCGGGTCGACCAGGAAGATGCGGTCGTCCTCGCGGTCCTCGGCCATGGGGAACACGCCGCGACGATAGCAGGCGATCAGGTCGTCGGTGGTGAAGCCTCGCATGGCGACAGGCTCCGGGTCTGGATCAGCCCTGGGCTTCGATCCACCGTTCCAGCCAGTGGATGTCGTACTCGCCCTCCATGATATCGGGCTGGGTCAGCAATCCTGGAACAGCGGAATGCTGGTGTCCACGCCCGGCGACCACCATTTCGGCGAGACAGCGGCGCATGCGCGCGATGCATTCAGGCCGGTCGCGCCCGTGCACGATCAGCTTGCCGACCAGGCTGTCGTAGAAGGGCGGGATCGAATAGCCGGCGTACAGCGCCGAATCCAGCCGCACGCCCAGGCCGCCAGGGGCATGGAAGTCGGTCACCAGCCCCGGCGAGGGGGCGAAGGTGCGCGCGTTCTCGGCGTTGATCCGGCACTCCATGGCGGCGCCTTCGAACACCACCTGTTCCTGGGTGAACGAAAGCGGCAGGCCCGCGGCCACGCGGATCTGTTCGCGCACCAGATCGATGCCGGTGATCGCCTCGGTGACCGGATGCTCCACCTGCAGGCGGGTGTTCATCTCGATGAAGAAGAACTCGCCGTCCTCGTACAGGAACTCGATGGTGCCGACGCCGAGGTAGCCGATCTTGCGGATGGCGTCGGCGACGGTGCGGCCGATCTGCTCGCGCTGGTCGGGCGTGATGATCGGCGAGGGCGCCTCTTCCAGGATCTTCTGGTGGCGGCGCTGCAGCGAGCAGTCCCGTTCGCCCAGGTGGCAGACGTTGCCGAAGGAGTCGGCGATCACCTGCACCTCGATATGGCGCGGGCTGCCCAGGTAGCGTTCCAGATAGACGCTGTCGTCGCCGAAGGCCGCGGCGGCCTCCGAGCGCGCGGCGCCGAGCGCCTCGATCAGGTCGTCGGGGGTCTTGGCCACCCGCATGCCGCGCCCGCCGCCGCCGGCCGCCGCCTTGATCAGCACGGGAAAGCCGATGTCCTCGGCGGCGGCGATCGCCTGCTCCTCGGAGGTCAGCGCGCCGTCCGAGCCGGGCACCACCGGGATGCCGGCGGTCTTGGCGGCGACCTTGGCGGTGATCTTGTCGCCCATCATGCGGATGTGCTCGGGCTTGGGCCCGATGAAGGTCATGCCGTGGGCTTCGACGATCTCGGCGAAGCGGGCGTTCTCGGACAGGAAGCCATAGCCGGGATGGATCGCCTGGGCGCCGGTGATCTCGGCCGCCGAGATGATCGAGGGGATGTTCAGATAGCTCTTGGCCGCCGGCGCCGGGCCGATGCACACGCTCTCGTCGGCCAGCCGCACCCACATGCCGGCGGCGTCGGCCAGGGAGTGGACCGCCACGGTGGCGATGCCCATCTCCTTGCACGCCCGGTGGACGCGCAGCGCGATCTCGCCGCGGTTGGCGATCAGGATCTTGTCGAACATCCGCCCGTCACTCGATGACGACGAGGGGCTCGCCGAATTCCACCGGCGTGGCGTCCTGCGACCAGGATCTCCACCACCTTGCCGGCGCGCGGCGCGGGGATGGGGTTCATGGTCTTCATCGCCTCGACGATCAGCAGGGTCTGGCCTTCGGCTCACCGTGTCGCCCGGCTTCACGAACGGATCGGCGCCGGGGCTGGGGCTGAAGATAGACGGTGCCGACCATCGGCGAGGTGACCGTGTCTCCCCGCGCCGGAGCGGCCGGGGCGACCGGCGCCGCGGCGGCGAGCCGCGGGCGCGGGACCGCTGATCAGGGCGGGCGCCGGCGCGGCCTGCAGGGCGCGGCAGGGACTCGATGTCCGAGATCGACAGGCCGCGAGAGACCTTGATCTTCAGCTCCCCGCGTTCGACCTCGATCTCGGTCAGACCGGTCTCGGTGAGCAGGTCCGCCAGGCGACGCACCAGCTCCACGTCGATGGGATCGTCCTTGCCGTCGTCTTTGGCCATATGCACGCGCCTCGGAGGTTCAGGCTTCAGGGCCGGCCAGGACCAGGTCCGCGGCCGCGTCGATGGCGAGCTCGTAGCTCTTCGCGCCGAAGCCCGAAACCACGCCCGTGGCCGCCAGGGAAACATAGGTGAACCGCCGAAAGCGTTCGCGCGCGGCGGGGTTGGACAGGTGGCACTCAATGACCGGCTGGTCCAGCGTCTTCAGCGCGTCCAGCAGGGCGACCGAGGTGTGGCCGAAGCCGGCCGGATTGATCACCAGCGCGCAGGCGCCCTCGCGGGCCTCCTGCACCCAGTCGATCAGCTCGCCCTCATGGTTGGTCTGGCGGAACACCAGCGCAAGCCCGTGCGACCGCGCGCGTCGCTCGCAGCGGCCGCGGATGTCGTCGAGCGTCTCGGCGCCATAGATGGTCGGCTCGCGGACCCCAAGCAGGTTGAGGTTGGGCCCGTTGAGCACATAGATCGGATTCGACATGCGGCCCGCCACGGATTCGCCTGTCTTGTATCGGGGCCGGGCAGGGGTCACAAGTTCGGGTATCCACCGGGAACGCCGACGTGAAGCTGACGATCAACGGCGAAGCGCGAATGCTGGAGGACGTGGCGGACGTCGCGGCCCTGGTGCGCACGCTCGGCCTCGACCCGCGCAAGGTGGCCGTGGAGCGCAATCTGGAGATCGTGCCCCGCTCCACCTACGCCCGCGCCCGCCTGTCCGACGGCGACCGGCTTGAGATCGTTCAGTTCGTGGGCGGGGGTTAGGATAGCCGCCTGCGTTGAGATCATGGCGCCGCGCGCCGGCCGCCGCTACAGTCAAGATATGTCGACCTCAGAAGAGCCCCTTCGCCCGCAGTTGATCGAAGCGCGCGACCGGCTGCGCCGCGAACTGGAAATCCTCCTGGCCCCGTCGAGCATCGGGGGCAGTCCGGACAATCGCAGCGTCATCGCCGACCTCGAAACCGAGCTTCGCGAAATCGAGCAGGCCCTCGCCAATCACTGACCCGGCGATGGCGGGCGGCCATTGAACCGGCCGGGCCACAGGGCTAGTTTCGGGCCGTTCTCCGGGGAGCCTCGCGCAAGGGGCTGAGAGGCGGCTGACGTCCGCGACCCGCTGAACCTGATCCGGGTCATGCCGGCGAAGGGATGGGAACCCATGAACGTCAGAACCGAACCGCCAATCGCAACCAAAACCGACGACGTCTGGACCGTCGCGGGGCGCACCTTCCGCTCGCGCCTGATCGTCGGCACCGGCAAGTACAAGGACTACGCCGCAGAACGCCGCGGCGGCCGAGGCCGCGGGGGCGCAGATCGTCACCGTCGCGCTTCGCCGGGTGAACCTCACCGATCCCAGCCAGCCCAAGCTGGTGGATTTCCTCGACCCCAAGCGCTTCACCTACCTGCCGAACACAGCGGGTTGCTCGACCGGGGAGGAGGCGGTGCGCACCCTGCGCCTGGCGCGCGAGGCCGGCGGCTGGGACCTGGTGAAGCTGGAGGTGCTGTCCGACCCCCAGACCCTCTATCCGGACATGGAAGAGACCCTGCGCGCCCTGAAGCTGCTGGTCGCGGAGGGCTTCCACTGCATGGTCTACTGCACCGACGACCTGATCTTCGCCAAGAAGCTGGAGGACGCCGGCGCCGCCGCGATCATGCCGGCCGGGGCGCCGATCGGCTCGGGGCTCGGCCTGCAGAACCGCGTCAACGTCCACCTGATCGCCGAGCGGGCCAAGGTGCCGGTGCTGGTGGATGCAGGCGTCGGCACGGCGTCCGACGCCACGATCGCCATGGAGCTGGGCTGCGCGGGCGTGATCGCCAACACCGCCATCGCCGCGGCCAAGGATCCGATCCGCATGGCCCGCGCCATGAAGCACGCGGTCATCGCCGGCCGCGAAGCCTATCTGGCCGGCCGCATGCCCAAGCGGATGTACGCCGAGGCGTCCTCGCCGCTGGCTGGCCTGATCTAGACGCCTAGCTGGCCTTGATCTTGCATTCCAGCCGTCTTCGCGCCGGCGATGGCGGCGCGCAGCGAGTTCATGTCCTCGCCGGGGATGACCGTGTCGCCGATGATGAAGGTGGGCGTGCCGTCGATGTTCAGGGCGGCGGCGAGCCGATGCACGTCCGCGATCTGGGCGTCGGCGGCGTCGCGGGCGGGGGAGGCCTGGGCGGCGGCGGGGTCGACGCCGTACTGACTTGCGCGATGCGGCTGATCCCGGCGGGGTCAAGCCCGCGCGTGGACATGGCCGTCCGGTAGAAGCCGACATAGTCTCCGCCGGCCTTCTTCACCGCGATGGCGGCGCGCGAGGCCTGCTCGGAGACGTCGCCGAAGATCGGCATCTCCTTGAACACGAAGCGGACGTCGGGGTTCGCCTTGATGATCGCCAGCACCGCCGGCGCCGCATTGATGCAGTGCGGACAGCGGTAGTCGTAGAACTCCGTCACGGTGATCTTGCCGTTCGGATTGGCGACGAAGTCGCGGGGGTCATGCTCCAGCGCCTGGCGATACCGATTCAGCGA
The DNA here is from genome assembly GCA_963761065.1 of uncultured Alphaproteobacteria bacterium. GTDB lineage: Bacteria > Pseudomonadota > Alphaproteobacteria > Caulobacterales > Caulobacteraceae > JANWHQ01. Next base: position 637,707 of record CAVXFP010000001.1, read on the forward strand.
CACCTTGGCCTTCAGGTCCGCCGCGGCCTGTTCGTTCTCCTGCAGCTTCTGGACGGCCTCGCGGATCACCTCCGGGTGGGCCATCAGGTAGGCGTGCACCTTCTCGCCAAAGCCCGCGTCCTGGGCGCGACTACATCCGGCGACCATCAGGCCGGCGAGGGCGAGGAGGGCGAGGCTTTTCAGGCGCATGAAGGCGATCCTTGGACGTGCGAAACGGGTGGCTCAGTGCTGGACCGAAACGAAGCCGCCGGGCTGGCCGAGCGCCCTCAGGTCGTCCCGCGTCGGCTGGGAGACTAACACGATGTCGGTGGCCCGGCGCCATTGCGGCGTGTTCCTGGGGCAGCAGCTCGCGCGCCCGCATGGCGAACACCCGCGCTTCGCCCAGCTGGCCGAGGGCGAAGTCCTGCTCGGCGGTGGCCAGGCGCGCCAGCCCGGGCTCGTCCTTGGCGTCATAGGCCTGGGCCAGCAGGCGCCAGCCGAAGGCGTTGTCGTTCTCGCGGTCCAGGGCGAAGCGGATGTTCTTGATGGCCTCGTCGAGCTTCTTGGGATCGTCCTCGGCGATCAGCGTCTGGCCGAGGTTGAGCCGCAGCAGCGGCGCGTCGGGCTTCAGCTCGACGGACTTGCGATAGGGCGCTTCGGAGTCCGCGGCCCGGCCCGACTTCGAACAGCACCTGGCCCTTCAGCTCCCACAGATAGGGATTGTCCGGATAGTCGACGAGCAGGGCGTCGATGGCCTTGATCGCCTTCTCCGGCTCGGTGGCCTTGTAATAGGCGATGGCCCGGGCGTAGCGGGCGGGGAAGGAGGTGTCGCTCTCCTTGTAGTCGATGAAGGTCTGGTTCGGCGGGTTCAGGAAGGCCTTCAGCTTGGCCACCATCACCTTGTGCCGCTCGATGGCCTCGGGCGTGTCGATCGACGTTGTAGTGCGGCTGCTTTTCCGCGCGCACCCGCAGCGCCTCGATCCGGTCGGAGGTCAGCGGGTGGCTCTGGAAGAACGGATAGCGCTTGGCCTGGGAGAACACTTCCTCGTAGCGGAAGTTGTCGAAGAAATCGACGAGGCCCTTGCCGGACTTGCCGGCGGCTTCCAGGTAGGTGACCGCCGCCTGATCGGCCTGGGCTTCCTGGATGCGGCTATAGCCGAGGTAGTCCAGGGTGGCGAAGTAGCTGGCGCTGTAGAGCAGGGCGGCGCCTGCGTCCGGCGCGCCGGCGGCGGCGGCCAGAATGCCGAGGCCCGCGGTGAGCAGGAACGTCTTCATGGCGTTCTTCTGGCCTTCGCCGGAGCGCGCGAGGTGGCCGCCCGCCATGTGGCCGGTTTCGTGCGCGATCACGCCGATGAGCTGGTTCGGCGTCTTGGTCTCCATGATCAGGCCGGAGAAGATGAACAGCTGCTGGCCGTTGCTGACGAAGGCGTTCAGGTCCTTGTCGCCGACCAGATGCAGTTTCACCGCCTTGGGGTTCAGACCCGCGGCGACGAAGATCGGGTCTGCGTCGGCGCGCAGCGTCTCCTCGATCTCGGTGTCGCGGATGATCGACACCGAGCCGTCGTCTTGCGCCCGGGCAGGCGGCGGGGCGGGCGTGAAGGTCGCGATCAGCACCGCGGCCGTCAGGGCCAGGCGGCCCAGACGGTTCGGCTTGGGCGTGGAAAGGGGACGCAGACGCGCGCACGCCATCTGAACTGCTCCTGGCGAACCCCCTGAACGCGGGGGAACGCGCGCCCCTCGCAAAGACTAGCCGCTCAGCCGCCGCGACGCCACCATCCTCGGCGCGGCTGGGCCGGCGGGGCGGCGATCTCGGCCGGGTCGGGCTCGGCCGGCGCCGCAGGCTCCGGCTCAGGCGTCACGTCGGCGAGAGCCACGACCGTCGCGGCGACCGGCGCGGTCTCAGGCTCCGGGGACTCGGCCGTCGCGGCCGCCGGTTCGGAAGCCTCCACGGCCTTGGCCTTGCGCGTGCGCCGGGCTGGTTTGGCGGGCGCCTCCACCTCTTCGACGGCGGCGACGGGCTCGGGTTCGGGCGTCGGCTCAGGCGCGGCTTCCGCCAGCGGCGCCTCGGCGACGGCGGCTTCGGCCTCAGCCTTGGGCTTGCGGCCGCGTCGAGAGCGGCCAGCGGGCTTGGCGGGGGCCTCCGTCTCAGCCGGCAGCTCGACCCAGACCTCGCCGGGCTCGGCGCGCGCGGCTCGGCTGGCGGCGCGGGGCGCGGCGGCCTCGGCCGGCGTGACGTCGTTGGCGATCAGGGCCGCGTCAGGCGCCGTGTCGTACCAGCCGAAGGGATCGGAGCCGTCCGGCGTGCGCGCGCGGGTCCAGCCATAGACGTCTCCGGGCGTGCGGCCTTCCTCCAGCGGACGGCGCGCGCCGCCCCGCCGGCCACGACGGCGCCGACGGCGGTGTTCGCCTTCATCGCCTTCGCCGTTGGCGGCGCGTTCAGACTCATCGGGGGTCGAGACAGCTCCGTCGGCGCGCGGCTCGCGTGGCGCGGCGTCGCGCGGCTCATCGCCCCGCCGTCCGCGACGCCGGCGGCGCCGACCGCGTCCACGGCCTTCGCCGTCCTCGGCGTCTTCCGTCTCCTCGATCTCGGCGGAGGCCGCCAGGGCCTCTTCTTCCTCTTCGTCTTCCTCGATGTCGATGTCCGCCTCGAAGTCGTCCTCCTCCAGATCGACGGGCGGCGGAAGCTGCGCCAGGGCCTCGCCGGACGGACGGCCTTCGCCTTCCGCGAGGGTGGTCAGGCGCTCGACCTCGAACTCGCCGTGGGTGGCGGAGTCGTCGAACTGCACCTGGACGAACAGGCCCTGCTGGGCGTGCAGCCGCATCAGGTGCGCGCGCTTCTCATTGAGAATGTAGAGGCCGACGGCCGTTGGCGCGCGCAGGATGACGCTGCCCGGCCCGTGGCGGGCCACCTCGATGTCCACCGCGCGCAGGGCGGCCAGGGCGCTGGACTCCACCGAGCGGATGCGACCGCTGCCCTGGCAGTGCTGGCAGGACTGAGTGGTGCCTTCCAGGACGCCGGTGCGGCGGCGCTGGCGCGACAGTTCCATCAGGCCGAAGCCGGAAATCCGGCCGACCTGGATGCGTGCGCGGTCGTCCTTCAGCGCGTCCTTCATCCGCTTTTCGACAGCGCGGTTGTTCTTGGACTCGTCCATGTCGATGAAGTCGATGACGATCAGGCCGGCCAGGTCGCGCAGGCGAAGCTGGCGGGCGGCCTCGTCGGCGGCCTCCAGGTTGGTCTTCAGCGCGGTGGTCTCGATGTTGCGCTCGCGGGTGGACTTGCCGGAGTTCACGTCGATGGCGACCAGCGCCTCGGTCTGGTTGATCACCAGATAGCCGCCGGATTTCAGCGGCGCGACCGGCGAGTAGATCTGCGCCAGGCTGTCCTCGAGCTTGTGCTTCACGAACAGCGGCAGGCCGTCGCGGTGCAGCTGCACCTTCTTGGCCTGGGCCGGCATCAGCATGCGCATGAACTCGCGCGCGTCGCGGAAGCCCTGCTCGCCCTCGACGAAGACCTCGTCGATGTCCTTGTCGAACATGTCGCGGATGGCGCGTTTGACGAGGTCTTCCTCCTCGTAGATCAGCGCCGGCGCGATGGAGTTCATGGTCGTGTCGCGGATGTTCTCCCACAGCCGCGAGAGATATTCGTAGTCGCGCTTGATCTCCGCCTTGGTGCGCTTGGCGCCGGCGGTGCGCACGATCAGGCCCATGCCGTCCGGCACGTCCAGCCCGTGCACGATGTCCTTCAGCCGCTTGCGGTCGGCGGCGGAGGCGATCTTGCGGCTGATGCCGCCGCCCCGCGCCGTGTTGGGCATCAGCACGCAATAGCGGCCGGCCAGCGACAGATAGGTGGTGAGCGAGGCGCCCTTGCCGCCGCGCTCGTCCTTGACCACCTGCACCAGCATGATCTGCCGGCGCTTGATGACCTCCTGGATCTTGTAGCGGCGCAGCAGCCGCCGGCGGCGCGCGCTCGGATTCCTCGGCCAGGACGTCGTCGTCGTCCTCCCCGCCGGCTTCCTCGCCCTCGGCCTCGGCGTGATCGTCGTGCTCGCCGTTCTCCTCGCGATGGGCCGGAGCCGCCGGTGTCGCGGCGCTCGTTCTCCTCGGCCTCTTCGCGCAGCAGCGCTTCGCGGTCCGCTACCGGGATCTGGTAGTAGTCCGGATGGACTTCGTTGAACGACAGGAAGCCGTGACGATTGCCGCCATACTCGACAAAGGCGGCCTGAAGGCTGGGTTCGACCCGCGTGACCCGGGCCAGATAGATATTGCCGCGCAGCTGCTTCTTGGCGCGGCTTTCGAAATCAAATTCCTCGATCCGGTTTCCGTCCACGACGGCCACCCGAGTTTCCTCGGCATGGGCTGCGTCGATCAACATGGTCTTCGTCATTTCTGGAATCTCCGCGGCGGGCGCAGGCGCTAAGGCCGCGCGGCCGGATGTGTGTCTGGTCGCACGCCCGCGCGTCCGCGCCGATAATGGCGCGTGCAATGGCGGCGGAGAGCCGCGAGGGGGCGTGGGCGGGGCGACCCATGGTTATGTCCGTGGCGCAGAAGGCGCCGAGTTATCGGGGGCGCCGGCGCCTCTCTGATTGCGCGACGCCAATGTCGCTCGCCGTCCGTATGAGCCGGAAGCGGGGCAGACGACTGACTCTGCCTGAGTACAGCGCAAAAGGAAAGGCTGCCCGTCGCAGGCGAATTTACCCTTTCGCTACGCGCCTCGGGCGATAAGAAGAAAAATTGCCGTGACGGCGGGGCGTTTCATGCGTTTGGAGTTGGGTCAGTCCATGGAGCTCGGGTTACGCCGGGTCCTGACGGTCGCCGCTGCGCTGCTGTGCCTGGGCGCGGCCGGGCCCAGCGCCGCCTCGGGCGTGGTCAAGGTCAGGTTCGGAGGCGACCAGAACCAGACCCGCGTGGTGCTGGAGCTCGACCGCTCGACCCGCGGCAAGCTGCTTTCCGGTGAGACCGGCGACCAGATGGTGCTCGCCCTGCCGGGCGTCGGCGTTCCCGACGGCATGGACGGCGAGGGCCAGGGTCTGGTGCGGACCTGGTCGGTGGACCACGTCGCCGGCGCCGCGCGCGTCGAACTGCGCCTGACCCGCGAGGCCCGCGTGGTGCGCCGCTTCATTCTCGCGCCCTCTGAGGGCATGCCGAACTACCGCTATGTGGTGGACCTGGCCTCGGTCGGTCCGGTGGACGACGCGAAGCTGGTCAAGGTCAGCGACCGCGCCCCGGTGCGGTTGAAGAAGGTCGTGGTGATCGACGCCGGCCACGGGGGCAAGGACCCCGGCGCGCTCGGCGAACACAGCCACGAGAAGGACCTCACCTTGGCCGCCGCCCGCGCCTTGAAGAGGCGGCTGGAGCGCGACGGCCGCTACAAGGTGGTGCTGACCCGTTCAAGCGACGTGTTCGTGCCGCTTGAGGACCGCGTGCGGATCGCGCGGCGCGCCGACGCGGACCTGTTCATCTCGCTGCATGCGGACGCCGGCCCGAGCCCGGATATCCGCGGCGCGACGGTCTACACCTTGTCAGACAAGGGCTCTGAGCGTGTCGCGCGCAAGGTCATCAACAACGACGGCTTCATGAATGTCAGCCTGCCCGGGCGCGACCGGGCGGTGAAGCAGATCCTGCTGGACCTCACCCAGCGGGCCACGAAGAACAGCTCCTCGGCCTTCGCCGAGCTGCTGGTGGACAAGATCGGCGGCGAAACGTCTCTGGTGGAACGCAGCCGGCGCGACGCGGGCTATGTGGTGCTGCTCGCGCCGGACGTTCCGGCGGTGCTGCTGGAGATGGGCTTCATCACCAGCCCGAAGGACGAAGCGCAGATGGAGAATCCAGCCCACCGCGACCGTCTGATGAACGCCGTGGGTGACTCGATCGACGCCTATTTCCTGAGGCAAACACGCACCGCATCGCGCTGAACCTGGCGGATCGCCGCCCTTGCGCCTTTTCCGGCGCGCCGACACGCGCTAATCGAACATAGCGGCGGGCGTTTGGGCGCCGCACGGGGATATGTCGTTGGACCGCCTCGATAAGTGGATCGCGATCGCCGGCATTGGCGTGCTGAGCGTGATCGCCGTCGCCGGTTTCGCCCTGGCGATCTATGCCGCGTGGCTGTTCCACGGGATGCCGGACGCGTCCGATCTGGCCGACTACCGGCCGCCCACGGCCACGCGCGTCTACGCCTGGGACGGCACCCTGATCGGCGAGTTCTCGCGCGAGCGGCGGATCTACGTCCCCTACGATCAGATCCCGCCCAAGCTCGCCGCGGCGTTCCTGGCCGCGGAGGACCACAACTTCTTCAAGCACCAGGGCATCGACGTCGCTGGCCTGGGCCGGGCCATGGTCAAGAACCTGCTCAACCTCGCGCGCGGAAAACGTTTCGAGGGCGGCTCGACGATCACCCAGCAGGTCGCCAAGAACGTGCTGCTCGGCAACAAGGCCACCATCGGGCGCAAGCTCAAGGAGGCGATCCTCGCCCGACGGCTCGAACAGACCCTGACCAAGGAGCAGATCCTCGGCCTGTATCTGAACGAGATATGGCTCGGCTATCGGTCCTATGGCGTGGCGGCGGCGGCCTACAACTACTTCGGCAAGTCGCTGAACGACCTCGATCTGGCGCAGATGGCCTATCTCGCCGCTCTGCCCAAGGGGCCGGACAATTACCAACCGATCCGCAACAAGGCCGCGGCGATCGCGCGGCGGAACTGGATCATCCGCCAGATGGATCAGCTGGGCTGGGTGAGCCGCGCGGAGGCCGCCGCGGCCATGCGCGAGGATCTGAAGGTCCAGAGCGCTCCGTCCCGCGCGCGCTACCGCGACGCCGACTATTTCGTCGAAGCTGTCCGCGAGACGGCGCTGCGCAATATGGGCGAGCGGCTGAACGAGGGCGGCTACTACATCCGCACCACGCTTGACCCGAAGCTGCAGACCATCGCCCGGGCGTCCCTCATGCATGGGCTGGAGGTTTACGACCGCCGCCACGGCTGGCGCGGCGCCTGGGGCCATGTGGAGACCCTGGACGGCTGGGCGAAGCAGGCCCGCGCCATCAGCCCGCCGGCGGAGCGCCGGAACTGGCAGCGGGCGGCGGTGGAGTCCGTGGAGGGCGACGCGGTGAGCGTGCGCCTGGTCAAGGGCGGCGCCGGCACGCTGGTCACCGAAGACGCCGCGTGGGCCAAGGCGGGCGCGGGCCTGAAGCGCGGCGACCTGATCTTCGTGGAGCCCACAGACACGGCCGGCGAGTACAACTTGCGCCAGATCCCGGCGGTCAACGGCGCCCTCGTGGTGGTTGAGCCCTCGTCGGGGCGGGTGCTGGCGATGGTCGGTGGCTACAGCTACTCGCTGTCCAAGTTCAACCGGGCGATCCAGGCGATGCGCCAGCCCGGATCGGCCTTCAAGCCGTTCGTCTACGCCACAGCCCTGGAGAACGGGTTCACGCCCAGCACCATGGTCGAGGATGGTGAGATTTCACTGCGCGGCGCCAGCGCGGACGAGGTCTGGAAGCCCCAGAACTACAATCGCAAATACTATGGCCCCATGCCGATGCGCCGGGGGCTCGAGCTGTCGCGCAACACCATGACCGTGCGCATCGCCCAGGCGGTCGGCATGTCCAAGATCAGGGACAACGCCATCAAGCTCGGCGTGGTGGACCACATGGAGCCGGTGCTGGCCATGGCGCTGGGCGCGGGCGAGACCACGCCCTATCGCCTGACCGCCGCCTATTCGGCGTTCCTGGACGGGGGCAGGGTCGTCACGCCGCATCTGGTGGAAGTGATCGAGGACCGCGAAGGGCGCCCGCTCTATCGCGCCGACACGCGCGACTGTCCGGGCTGCGGCGCCGCGTTCGACGGTCAGGACCCGCCAACGTTGGACCCGGATGGCCGCCAGGTGCTCGATCCGGTGACGGCCTACCAGATCACCTCCATGCTTCAGGGCGTGGTGCAGCGGGGCACGGCCACGGCGGCCCTGGTCCTGGGCCGGCCCGTCGGCGGCAAGACCGGCACCACCAATGAGTACCGGAGCGCCTGGTTCGTCGGCTTCACTCCGCAGATGATCGCCGGCGTATTCGTCGGCTTCGACGACAACCGCTCCCTCGGACGGTCCGAAACGGGCGCCGTGGCCGCCCTGCCGATCTTCATCGAGTTCATGCAGCAGGCGTTGAAGGGCGTGCCGCCCACGAACTTCCGCCCGCCGCCGAAGGACGCCCGGTTCATGGTGGTCAACGGCATTCGCGAGGCCTATCGCGCCGGCACCGAGCCGCGGCCGGCGGATACTCTGGCGCCGTCGATCTTCCCCACGACCGGGCCGGGCGCGGGCTCGCCCGGAACGGCGCCCGGACAGGCCCCGCCGCCCCAGCGGCCCCCGGCCGCCCTCAGCGGCTTGTACTAGCGCGCACCGCGCGTTATCTCGCCGCTCCTTCAACCATGGAGCCTTCGCCATGAAACCGGATGTCCAGGCCGCCGCGGCGGACATCGAGCGGGCGATTGACCTGCTCAGGAGGCGTCTTTGACTGGGATGTCGCGCTCGGACAACTGGACGAGCTGAACGCCCGCGCCGAGGACCCGACGCTGTGGGACCGGCCCGAGGAAGCCCAGGCGCTGATGCGCGAGCGCACCCGGCTGGCCGATCAGGTTCAGGGCGTGCGGTCGCTGGAAAGCGGCCTGGCCGACGCCATCGGCTATGCCGAGTTGGCCGACATGGAGGACGACGAGGAGTCCCTGGCCGAAGCCCGCGCCGAGCTCGCAAGGCTGAAGGCGCAAGCCGATCGCGCCGAGCTTGAGGCTCTGCTCTCGGGTGAGGCGGACGCCAACGACTGCTACATCGAAATCAACGCCGGGGCGGGGGGCACGGAGTCCCAGGACTGGGCGGAGATGCTGCAGCGGATGTACACCCGCTGGGCCAACGCCCACGGGATGAAGGTCGACTTCATCGAAGAGACCGCCGGCGAGCAGGCCGGCATCAAGTCAGTGACGCTGCTGATCAAGGGCCATAACGCCTACGGCTGGCTGAAGACCGAGGCGGGCGTGCATCGCTTGGTGCGCATCTCGCCCTATCGACTCCAACGCCCGTCGGCACACCAGCTTTGCATCGGTGTGGGTCTATCCGGTGGTCGATGACACCATCACCATCGACATCAATCCGTCGGACGTCCGGGTCGACACCTACCGCGCTTCCGGCTCGGGCGGCCAGCACGTCAACAAGACCGACTCCGCTGTGCGCCTTACCCACAATCCTACCGGCGTGGCCGTGGCCTGTCAGAGCGAGCGCTCACAGCACCAGAACCGCGAGAACGCCTGGAAAATGCTGCGCGCGCGGCTCTACGAACTCGAGTTGCAGAAGCGGGAGGCCGAGGCCCAGGCGGTCGAGGACCAGAAGTCGGACATCGGCTGGGGCCACCAGATCCGATCCTACGTTCTGCAGCCCTATCAGATGGTCAAGGACCTGCGCACGGAGGTGGAGACCTCCGACACCCAAGGCGTGCTCGACGGCGACCTCGACCAGTTCATGGGCGCGGCCTTGGCCCAGCGCGTGGGCGACAAGCGCGGCGAACAGGCGGCCTGACCAGGCGCCGGAGCGCCGGTCGCGGGGCCGGCTTAGTTGCCGCCGGCGTTCAGGGTGACCACGTCGCCCTTGGCGGGCGCTGACGCGGGCGCGCTGGCCGGCTGCGGCGTGCGTTGGAACTTCAGGCTGCGGCCTTGGAAGGACGCGCCTGTCTCCATGGCGAGCTGTTCATGAGTGATGTCGCCGTCCACGTGGGCGGTGGCGAACAGGCGGATTTGCTTGGCCGTGACCGAACCGACAACCTTGCCGCGGATTTCCGCCAGCTCGGCCGAGACGGTGCCTTCCACCTGGCCGGTTTCGCCGATGGTCAGGCGATTGACCTTGATGTCGCCGCGGACCATGCCGTCCACCTGCAGTTCGCCGTCGCCGGTCAAGCCGCCTTCAACGGTCATGTCCTTGCCGACAACGGACGCCACGGTCGGCGACTTGCCACGGATCAGGGCCGGATCGAGCGGCGGCGGGGCCGACGGTTTGCCGGCGGGACGGGGTGCGGGCTTATTCGACTTGCTGAACATATTCTCCGGCCTTCAAGAACCGATCTGGGTTTTGGGCTTTGCCGTCGACCCAGACCTCATAATGCAGGTGCGGCCCGGTGGAGCGTCCTGTAGACCCCATCGCGCCGATACGCTGGCCGACTGCAACTCTCTGGCCAACAGACACCGCGATTGCCGCAAGGTGGGCAAAGCGGGTCTTGAAGCCCCTCCCGTGGTCGATTTCTATAGTATTTCCATAGCCTGAGCGAACGCCGGTGAATGAAACCACGCCCGGCGCGGTCGAATAGATGGGCGTCAGCAGCCGTCCGGCGAAATCGAGACCAGAATGAAACGCCGGGCGTCCCGTAAAGGGATCGACCCGCACGCCGAAGCCGGAGCTGCGTTCGGTGCCGTAGGCAGGACGCCCGAAAGGCGTTTTCTCGGCGGCGTCAGACAGGGCGTTCATCGTATCCACCGACTTCGCGGCTTGCTGGATCCGGCGGGCGAACTCTTCGTCCACGTCGAGCACGGCGGCGAGCGCCTTGGGGTCGCGCCCTTCGATCAACGGGCCGCCCAAGCCTTCGAATGGGTTGGCCATGGAGGCGGGATCCAGACCCGCCAGTCGGAAGGCCAGGCGCAGACGGTCCGCGCGGGTCTTGGAGTAGGACTCCGCCTGTGCGATCAGCCGGTCCTGGTCCATGCGCACGAAGCGCACGCGATCGATCGGGTTGGCCGCCGGCGGCGCCTTCAGCGGCGCGATGGCGGCGGTGACGCCCGGGTCGCCCCGCAGCGGCGCTAGCAACAGGGCCAGGGCGCGGTGGCGCCTCTCGACCGTCTGGGCGAGCTCGTCGATCGAGCCGGAGGTGTCGTTAAGCTGGGCGACGGCGCTGTTCAACCGGGCCTGCCGGTCGGCGATCAGGCGCTCGTAATAGGCCTTGGTGCGAAGGGTTTCCTGGTCTCCCGCGCTCAGGGCCAGGGCGTTCACAAGCAGGGAGGCGGTGGCGACCCCCAGCCACAGTGCGCCGAAGGAGGCCACGGCCGCCGCGATCACCTGCTTACCCGTCGTCAGTACGAAGCCGTGGATTTCGCCGCCCGAACGGACATACAGATGCCGTTCTGGAAAGATCCGCTCAAGCGAACGGCGCAGCCCCGCTAAGCGTTCCATATGGATTTCTCGAAGCCCCACCATGCTTTGAGGCGAAGTTATGCAACTACGTCAAATGCGTAGGCAAGGGTGTTCCCGCGTCGGGGGCGCCTTCAATGTTGGCACGGCACGCCAGCACCCGAGCTTAACGACCTGTTAAACAAGGGAAATGCTATCCAGGCGCAAAGTTGAAATCGATTTTGCCGGTCGTGGCGGCGTGGAGGCCGAGGCGCCTACTGCCCGGAAATTGACCTGGCGGCTTCAAGGACGTCCTCGGCGTGGCCGGTCACCGACACCTTATGCCAGATCTTACGGATCACGCCCTGGCGGTCGATCAGGAATGTCGCCCGTTCGATGCCCATGTACTTGCGCCCGTACATGCTCTTTTCGATCCAAACTCCGTAGCGCTCGACGGTCTCGCCGGACTCGTCCGCGCCAAGTTTCACTGTCAGGTCATGCTTTTGCCGGAACTTGGCGTGCTTCTTGACAGAGTCCTTGGATACGCCGACCACGACAGCGTTCACGGCGTCGAACTCGCCGGCGGCGCGACTGAAGGCGATCGCCTCGCTCGTGCATCCGGATGTGTCGTCCTTGGGGTAGAAGTAAAGGACCAGGATGCGGCCGGCGAAATCGCTCAAGCGCAGGTCGCCGTCCCGATCGGTGGGCAGATGAAAGTCAGGCGCCCTATCTCCGACTTTCAAGTCTCCGCCCTTCAAGTCCGCGGCCATGGTGTCCCCCGTCGCTGCAATCGGCTGACTATGGGCTGGCTCGCCGCCAAGGGCAAAGCCCCGTGACCCGGCGGTCGAGGGTCGCAGGTTGCTGAGGCCTTCGCGCAGAGGGCTGACGGCCGCCGGCGCGGTCGTGGCGGTAGGCGTGCTGGTCCTGTTCGTGGCCGGGATGGCGGGGCGCCTGACTCAGGGACCCGTCGCCGTGGACGGACTGCGCCCCGGGATCGAGCGATGGCTGGCGACCACGGTGAAGGGCGGCCACGCCCGCATCGGCCACGCGAGCCTGGTCTGGTTCGACAGCTCCGGCTCGTTGGGGCTGCGGCTCACCGACGTGGAGCTGAAGGACGGGCAGGGCAGGTCCGTGCTGCGCGCGCGTGAAGCCGAGGCGGGCCTGGCGCTCGGATCGCTGTGGCTGCTCAGGCCGGGGCCGGGGCGGCTGGCGGCGACGGACTTCTTCGCGGCGGTCAGCGTCTCCTCGCAGGGCAAGTACGCCCTGGGCTACGACGCCGCCGGCGCGCCCGGGGCGCCGGGCAGTCTCTGGCGAATTGTGGACGACCTCACCGGCCGGCCCAAGCTGACGCGGCCCCTGAGCTTTCTGCGCGAGGTGGAGCTTTCCCGCGGCCAGGTGGCGCTGAAGCAGGCGGGCGGACCGGCTGACTGGAGCGGAAATATCCGGATCGTGCGGTTCCGCAAGCAACGGGGTCGGCTCGACGCCGTCGTCGACATGACGGCGGGCGATGCGGCCCTGACAGCCGCCGCGCGGGGCGCGGAAGGGCTGAAGGGCGCGGTGTTGCGGGCGTCGGTCTCGAACCTCTATCCCGCGCGGATATTCCCGTCGGCGGGCGTGACGCGTCGGCTGTCGGGGCTGGACGCCCCGGTCAGCGGCCATGGGTTCCTGAGCTGGAGCCGGGGCCATGGCATGCGCGCGGCTGATATCGATCTGGCCGTCGGCCAAGGCTTCGTGCGCACCGACGAGGGTCTGGAGCGGTTCACCTCCGGCGCCTTGCGCGCGGCCTATGATCCGGCCGGTCGGCGGGTGCTGATCCAGACCGCCAGCGCCGACTGGACTCGTGCCCAGATAGACATGCGCGGCGAGGCGTGGATCGTCCCCGAAGGCAAGTCCCGGCCCGCGCGCGTGGAGGCCGCTCTGGCGTCCGTGGGCGGGCGCGTGTCGCTGGCGGAGGGAGTTGAGCCGCAGCCGATGGACTCCCTGAGCCTGCGGGGCCGCTACATCCCGGCCGCCCGGCGGGTGGAGATCGACGCGGCCAAGCTTGTTTTGCCGGGCGGGACCCTGGCGGCCACCGGCGTGCTGACGCGGCCTGTGGAGAACAAGTCCTGGGGCGTCACGCTCAAGGGCCGGTTCGACGGCGCGATATCGCCCGCGCAGCTGGTCGCCATCTGGCCGGATGGGCTGGACAATGGCACGCGAGCTTGGATCCAGGGGCATGTGCTCGACGGGTCCGTGGGCGACGCGACCTACGATGTCCGCATTCCCGAGGGCGGCCTGGCCCCGCATCGGCCCCTGGCGAAGAGCTGGGTGCGCTTGGCCTTCGCCTTCCGGGACGGCGAGGTTCTGATCGACCAGTCCATGCCGAAACTCGAGGCCGCGTCGGGAACCGGCCTGCTGCTGGGCGACCGGTTCGACCTGGCCCTGCGGTCCGGCGACATGAGCCAGGTGGCGCTCAGCGACGGCGCGGTCCGCCTGCCGAGGCTGGTCGGCGAGGGCAAGCGGCTGGAGGTCGAGGGGCGCGTGCGCGGCGACGCGCGCAACATCCTGCAGATCGTGGACCAATCCGCCGGACATATCGCCTCCAAGCACGGCCTCGCGCCCGAGCGCCTGTCCGGTCGCGCGGACCTGCGGATCCGCATCGGCCGGCCTTTGGGCAAGGCGGAGCTGAAGGACTACGACGTCGCCTATCAGGGCGTGGTGCAGTGGCGCGCGGCTGGAGGGCGCCATGCTCGGGATGACCTTGGCGAGTCAGGCGATGACCATCGACGGCTCCCTGGACAAGCTGTCAGCCGACGGAGACGCGCGGCTGGGGCCCTTCCGCGGGCCGATGCAATACGTCTCCTCGTTCCCCGAGGATGGAGAGGGCTCTCAGAAGGTGGAGCTCAGCGGCGTCCTGGACGCCTCGGTCGCGGGGATGTCCGGTCCGGCCGGCTCGACCTTGCCGTTCGCCGCGAAGTTCCAGAGCGGCGGCAAGGCAGGGCACGGCGCCATCCACTCGCGCGCGTTCGATGGACAGGTGGTCTGGTCGGGCGGAGAAAGCGGACGTTTCCTGCTTACCGGCACGACCGACGCGGGGGCGTTGCGCTCGGTCGGCGCGCCCGTCGGAAAGGGCGTTCCGCGCCGGCTCAAGACCAAGCTCTTGCTGACCCGTAATGACTCGGGCTGGTCCGGCGACCTGACCGCCGACGCCTATTCCGGCGCTGTGACACTGGTTTCGGGGCCGGCCCCCAGGTTCCGTTACGCGGCCCAGCTCACCCAGGCCGAAGCGCAGAAGATCGGCCTGGACTCGGTGGCCACACCGGGCAAGCCCACGCCGCTGACGCTGGAGGTCAGCGCCAAGGGCCCCAGCGGACAGGCCGTCTACGCCGCTGGCGCGACCGGCGGCCAGTTGAGCTGGGCGCCCGTCGGCGCTCACACCCAGTTCCGCTGGCGCGCCATGCTGCGGCCTGAGGATCTGCACGGCCTGGGCCTGCCGTCCGCGGTCACGCCGACCGGGCCAGCGCCCATCGACGCCATCATCATACCCGCGGGCGGCGGCTTCACCGGCACGTTGCGGCTGGATAGCGGCCAGTTCCACGTCACCGCCGGCGCGCCCGGCAAGGGCGGGCGCAAGGTGAAGCTTTCCGGCGCGATGGACGGCAAGACGGTCGCCGACCTCGGCCTCGCGCCGCCAGGGATGATCGTCGGGCCGGCCGATCTCACGGCCGATCTCGATATCGGCAAGGCGGGGGTTCGCGCCGCGCGCCTGGACGTGGACCTGACCGCCGCCGCCGTCAGCCCGCCGTTCGTGGCCTGGAGCAAGCCGGCGGGCCGGCCTCTGCGCTTCCACGCCGATCTGGCGCGCGGCGACGACGGCCTGCTGGAGGCGAGCGCCGTCCAGGGCGAGGGACAGGGCGTCATCCTGGCGGCGACCGGCCAGTGGAAGCCGAGCGGCGAGGGGACCTTGCGGGCGACTTCGGCCCGGCTCGGCGACGCGTTCGACGGCGCCTTCGACCTGACCACCGGCGGCGCCATGCGGCTGATGGTGCGCGCGCGCTACTTCGACGCCCGCAAGCTGCTGGAGCGGAGAGGCCCGCCAGCCGCCGGCGAAGGGTCGCGAGGCCGAACAGGCGGTCCGGCCCCTTCACATCGACGCCCAGATCTCCCAGGCGCGGGTCAGCGACGAAGGGGTCATGCGGAATGTGATCGATCGATGGGGACTGGGGCCCAGACGGCGGCCGCGCGGACGTGAACGTGGCGCGCGCCGACGGCGTGTCGCTGATGAACGTGCAGTTCCGGCCCAGCGTCGGGCGGGACCTCGATCAAGGGCCAGATCTCGGACGTCGCGGAGATCGCCCAGCAGATGTTTGGCCTCACCTCGTTCAAGGGCGGGCAGGCGAGCTTCACCGGCCGTCTGGCCGACGGCGGCACGGACCTCAATGTAGAGATGACCAAGGTGCGGCTTGTCTCCACGCCCGGTCTGGCGAGCATCCTGACCGTCGGTTCGCTGACCGGCATGGCCGACATGTTGAACGGCGACGGGATCGAGTTCACCCACGTGGTGGCGCCGGTGCTCATCCGCGGCTCGCGGATCATGATCGGCCGCGCCCGGGCGACGGGGCCGGCCATGGGAATCACCACCCAGGGCACGATCGACCTGGACAGCCGCACGGTGGACCTGGCCGGCGGCATCGCCCCGTCCTACGCCCTGAACTCGGCCATGGGCGCGGTGCCGCTGCTCGGCGAGCTGCTGATCTCGCACAAGGGCGAGGGCATGTTCGGCCTGACCTATTCGGCCAAGGGCGACTTCGCCGCGCCCAAGCTCAACGTGAACCCGTTCTCCCTGGCCACGCCCGGCATCCTGCGCCGCATCTTCGAAGGCCGCTCCGCCTACGCCCGCACGATGGCGGACGAAGGGGGTTGAGGCGGGCCTAGACCGGCTTCAGCAGGACGATCTTCTTCTTGCCGGCCGCGAGCTTGATCACCCCGTCCTTGAGGTCGGCCAGGGTGACGACCCGGTTCGCGTCCGTCTCGGCCACATCGTTCAGGCGCAGCCCGCCGCCCTGGGCGAGGCGGCGGGCCTCCCCGCGCGAGGAGGCCAGGCCCGCGTCGGCGGCCAGGGCGGCGAGGGTCTCGCCCGCCTCCAGCACCGCGCGGGCGATCTCCATCGTCGGCAGGTCGTCGGACAGCCGCCCCTGCTCGAACGCCGCCTCCGCCGCCGAGCGCGCGGCCTGGGCGGCGTCGGCGCCGTGCAGCATGGTCGTCGTCGCGTCGGCTAGGGCCTTCTTGGCCTCATTGATCTCGGCGCCCTGGCAGCGCTTCGAGCTTGGCGATCTCGTCCAGCGGCAGGTCGGTGAACAGGCGCAGGAACTTGCCCACGTCCGCGTCCTCGGCGTTTCGCCAGTACTGCCAGTAGTCGTAGGGGCTGAGCATGTCGGCGTTCAGCCACATGGCGCCGGCGGCGGTCTTGCCCATCTTGGCGCCCGAGGCGGTGGTGATCAGCGGCGTGGTCAGGCCGAAGGCCGGCTTGGCGTCGATCCGCCGGATCAGCTCCACCCCATTGACGATGTTGCCCCACTGGTCCGAGCCGCCCATCTGCAGCAGGCAGCCGTGGCGCCGCTCCAGCTCCAGGAAGTCGATGGCCTGCATGACCATGTAGTTGAATTCCAGGAACGTCAGGGCGTGCTCGCGCTCAAGCCGCAGCTTGACGCTGTCGAACGCCAGCATCCGGTTGATCGTGAAGTGCGGGCCGTACTCGCGCAGCACCTCGATGTAGCCGAGCTTGTCCAGCCACGCGGCGTTGTCGATCAGGATCGCGCCGGTCGGCCCGTCGCCGAAGTCCAGGAACTTGGCGAAGGCCGTCTTGATGCTGGCGATGTTGCCGGCGATGTCGGCGTCCGTCAGCAGCTTGCGCGACTCGTCCTTGCCGGAGGGGTCGCCGACCTTGGTGGTGCCGCCGCCCATCACCACGATCGGCCGATGGCCGGCCTGCTGCATCCGGCGCAGCAGCATGATCGAGGCGAGGTTGCCCACGTGCAGGCTGGGCGCGGTGGCGTCGAAGCCGATGTAGCCGGTGACCACGCCTCCGATCGCGGAGGCGTCCAGGGCCGCAAGGTCGGTGCACTGGTGGATATGGCCGCGCTCTTGGAGCGTCCTGATGAAGTCCGAGCGCGGGTGAAAGTCGGTCATGGTCAGGGAATCCTCGGGCGCGGGGGCGTGTAGCACGCCGGCGTGCGGGGTCGAAGAGAGGTCGTCGGGCATGGAAGGGCTCCTGGCTGGAGGGCCGGAGACCGTGCTCTTCAGGAAGGTGAGACATGCCGCCGGCCGGTGGCGGCATGAGGATCAGACGTGATCGACCGGCCGCTCGCTATGAAGGCGAGCGGTAATAGCTGTCCCGGCGGGGTCGGCGGTCGATCATGGGCGCTGGATACCGGGGCCGACCCATGGCAGTCAACGAATCCATGCGCGTCCTGGGCTTCATGACCGGCACCTCGCTCGACGCGGTCGACATGGCCGTGCTGGAGACCGATGGCGAGACCATCCGGCCTTCGGGCCCGCCGGCGAGCGCAAGCTGAGCGACGCCACGCGCGACATCATGCTGGCCGCGACCCGCCAGGCCCTGCGCTGGCCACGCGGCGCGCCCGAACCATCGGTGTTCGCCGAGGCCGCGCGGGCGGGCGCGCAGGAGCATCTTGCCGCGGCCGAGGGCTTTCTCGCCGAACACGACCTTACCTGGCGCGACATCGATCTGATCGGCATGCACGGCCAGACCGTGTTGCACGAGCGGCCCCGGCCGGGCCGGATCGGTCGCACGGTCCAGCTCGGCGACGCCGAATGGCTGGCCTCGCGCACGCGCACGCCGGTGGCCTTCGACTTCCGCACCGCCGACGTGGCCGCGGGCGGGGAGGGGGCGCCGCTGGCCCCGATCTACCACCTGGCCCGCGCCAGGGCCTCGGGGCTGGAGCCGCCGGCGGCGGTGCTGAACATCGGCGGGGTGGCCAACATCACCCTGATGTCTCCAGGCGGCGGGCTGGCGGCCTTCGACACCGGCCCCGGCAACGGCATGATCGACCTGCTGGTCCAGGGCCGCGGCGCTGGGCGTCTAGACGAGGGCGGCCGGCTGGCGGCGGCCGGGCGGGTGGACGAGGCCGTGCTCGCGGAGCTGCTGGCGCACCCCTATTTCGCCGCGCCGCCGCCCAAGTCGCTGGACCGGCACGACTTCCCGCTGAAGGCCGTCGAGGGCCTGAGCCTCGAAGACGCCGCCGCGACCCTGACCGCCTTCACCGCCGAGGCGGTGCGGCGCAGCTTCGAGCACGCGCCCGAGCCGCCTTCGCGCCTGATCGTCACCGGGGGCGGACGGCTGAACCCGCAGATCATGGCCGCCCTGGCCGAGCGCGCCGGAGCCGAGCCGGTTCCGGCCGAGGACCTGGATTGGCGCGGCGACGCCATCGAGGCGGAGGCTTTCGCCTATCTGGCGGCGCGCGCGGCGCGGGGCCTGCCGATTTCGTTTCCGGGCACCACGGGCGTGGCGGCGCCCATGACGGGCGGCCGGATCGCGCAACCGTGATCGCGTCCAGCCTCCGTTAACCATGCGCGGCCACAGTCGGCAAATCGTCGCCACGGAGTCCGGCCCTCGTGTTCGCTCGCGTCCGCCCCTTCACGCCCTTCGCCCTGCTGGCGCTGCTGATCTTCTATTTCGGCTATCAGGCGCTGACGGGGGACCTTGGCCTGCTCACCTGGGCCCAGCGGAGTCAGGAGCTTACGTCCAAGACCGCCGAGCTGAAACGGCTGCGCGCGCATCGGGCGGAGCTGGAGACTCGCGCCCGCCTGCTGCGCGACAACGATCTTTCGCGCGATCTGTTGGATGAACGGGCGCGTTCTCTGCTAGGCTTCTCCGATCCTCGGGATTATGTGATCCGCACCACGCGCGCCAAGGCCGGCTAGGCCCGACCCGCGCGGTGTTTGGACATCGAGCCGCGAGCGCTGACGCGGCTTAGGGAGACGCTTATGGCGCAGACGCGCACCAAGGGGCCGAAGTCCGGCTCCGGCGACGCGGGTAAACCGAACGGCGACGGAGGGGCGCTGCTCAACTCCGCCGCTGCCGCCGTGGACAAGGAGCAACTGCTCCAATTCTACCACGACATGTTGCTCATCCGCCGGTTCGAGGAACGGGCCGGCCAGCTCTACGGCATGGGCCTGATCGGCGGCTTCTGCCACCTGTACATCGGCGAGGAGGCGATCGCGGTCGGCGTTCGCTCGATCAAGGAGCCGGGCGACCAGATCATCACCGCCTATCGCGACCACGGCCACATGCTGGCCTGCGGGATGGATCCCAAGGAAGTGATGGCCGAGCTGACGGGGCGGGTCGGCGGCTCCTCGCGCGGCAAGGGCGGCTCGATGCACATGTTCTCGGTGGAGAACGACTTCTACGGCGGCCACGGCATCGTCGGCGCCCAGGTGTCGGTGGGCACGGGCCTGGCGCTGGCGGACAAGTACCGCGACAACGGCAAGGTGACCTTCTGCTTCTTCGGCGACGGCGCCGCCAACCAGGGCCAGGTCTATGAGAGCTTCAACATGGCCGAGCTGTGGAAGCTGCCGGTCGTCTATGTGATCGAGAACAACCAGTACGCCATGGGCACCAGCATCCAGCGCTCCTCGGCGGAGACGCATCTGTACAAGCGCGGCCTGTCCTTCGACATCCCGGGCGAGCCGGTGGACGGCATGGACGTCCTGGCGGTGCGCGAGGCCGCCGAGAAGGCCGCCGACTACGCCCGCGCCGGCAAGGGGCCATATATCCTGGAGATGAAGACCTACCGCTATCGCGGCCACTCCATGTCCGACCCGGCCAAGTACCGCACGCGTGAGGAGGTGGACGAGGTGCGCAAGACCCGTGATCCCATCGACCACGTGGCCCAGCGGCTGCAGGCCGAGGGTTGGGCCGACGAAGCGGCGCTGAAAGCCATCGACGCGGACGTCCGCAAGGTGATCGCCGAAGCCGCCGAATACGCCCAGTCCAGCCCCGAGCCGGACGCTTCGGAACTTATGAAGGATATCTACGTGGAGGCCCCGGCCCAATGAGCGTCGATGTTCTCATGCCCGCCCTGTCTCCGACCATGGAGGAGGGCACCCTCGCCAAGTGGTTGGTGAAGACGGGCGACAAGGTCTCCGCCGGCGATGTCATCGCCGAGATCGAAACCGACAAGGCCACCATGGAGGTGGAGGCGGTCGACGAGGGCACGGTCGAGGCCCTGCTGGTGCCCGAGGGCGCCGAGGGCGTGAAGGTCAACACCCCCATCGCCCGGCTGAACGGCGACGCGTCCTTCGGCACGCCGCCTGCGGCGGCTGCTCAGGATGACGCAGGCGGCAACAGCCCTGCTGTCGTCGCCGCAGCGCCCACCCCGCCCCGTCATCCTGAGCAGGCCGCGCCAGCGGCCGTGTCGAAGGACGCGGAGCGCCCGGCCGCTGGTCGATCCTGACATCCCCGCAGGCGTCAAACTGGTGAAAACCACGGTCCGCGACGCCCTGCGCGACGCCATGGCCGAGGAGATGCGCCGCGATCCGGACGTCTTCCTGATGGGCGAGGAGGTGGCCCAGTACCAGGGCGCCTACAAGGTCAGCCGCGACCTGCTGCAGGAGTTCGGCGAACGGCGGGTGATCGACACCCCGATCACCGAGCACGGCTTCACGGGCCTCGGGGTCGGCGCGGCCATGGCGGGCCTGAAGCCCATCGTGGAGTTCATGACCTTCAACTTCGCCATGCAGGCGATGGACCAGATCATCAATTCCGCCGCCAAGACCCACTACATGTCCGGCGGCCAGATCACCTGTCCTGTGGTGTTTCGCGGCCCGAACGGCCCGGCCTCCCGCGTCGCCGCCCAGCACAGCCAGGACTATTCCTCCTGGTACGCCAACGTGCCGGGCCTGAAGGTCATCGCGCCCTATGACGCGGCCGACGCCAAGGGCCTGCTGAAATCCGCCATCCGCGATCCGAACCCGGTGGTCTTCCTCGAAAATGAGGTGATCTACGGCCTTGAGTTCGACGTGCCGGAGATGGAGGAGTGGCTGGTCCCCATCGGCAAGGCCAAGGTCCGCCGCGAGGGTTCCTCCGTCACCATCACCGCCCACTCGCGCATGGTGGGCTTGGCGCTGCAGGCGGCCGAGGTCCTGGCCGGCGAGGGCATCGAGGCCGAGGTGATCGACCTGCGCACCCTGCGTCCGCTGGACACCGAGACGATCATCGAGAGCGTGAAGAAGACCGGCCGTCTGGTCTCCGTGGAGGAAGGCTGGGGCCCCATGGGCGTCGGCGCGGAAGTCTGCGCGCGGGTGGTCGAAGGCGCCTTCGACTATCTGGACGCCCCGCCGGCGCGTGTTCATCAGGCCGACGCGCCCATGCCCTATGCGGCCAAGCTCGAGACCCTGTCGCTGCCTTCGGTCGAGAAGATCGTCGAGGCGGTGAAGCAGGTCTGCTACGCGGACTGACGCATGACCGATATCCTGATGCCCGCCCTGTCGCCCACCATGGAGGAGGGCACCCTCGCCAAGTGGCACGTGAAGCCCGGCGACATGGTCTCCTCCGGCGACGTGATCGCCGAGATCGAGACCGACAAGGCGACCATGGAGGTCGAAGCCGTCGACGAGGGCGAGGTCGACCGAACTGCTGGTTCCGGAAGGGACCGAGGGCGTGAAGGTCAACGCCGTGATCGCCCGGCTGAAGGGCGAGGGCGGGTCAGCCGCTCCGGCTCCGACGCCAGCGCCCACCGCTGCGCCGGCGTCCGCGCCAGACGCTGAGGCCAAGCCGGCCGCAGCTCCGGCGCCCGCGCCGCAGAAGGCCGCCGCGCTGCAATCCAGCCGCGGCCCGCGCATCTTCGCTTCGCCGCTCGCTCGCCGGATCGCCGAGCAGAACGGCGTGGACCTGGCGTCCATCCAGGGCTCCGGCCCGCACGGCCGCATCATCAAGCGCGACGTGGAAGGCAAGGCCGGCGGCGCGCCCGTCGCCAAGCGCGCGTCTTCTCCTGCCGCACCGGCCGCCGCCGCGCGCGGCGAGCCGCGCCAGGTCCTGTCGCTGGAGCAGATGGGCATCAAGCCCGGCAGCTACGACCTCGTGCCGCTGGACGGCATGCGCAAGGTGATCGCCAAGCGGCTGACCGACAGCTTCCGCGACGTGCCGCACTTCCCCCTGACCATGGACCTGGAGATCGACCGGCTGCTGCAAGCGCGCTCGGCCATCAACGCCCACCTGGAAGGGCAGGGGATCAAGGTCTCGGTCAACGACATCATCATCAAGGCCTCCGCCATGGCCCTGAAGGCCGTGCCCGAGGCCAACGCCTCGTTCACGCCCGAAGGCATCGCGATGCACCACCACGCCGACGTCGCCATGGCCGTGGCGATCGACGGCGGGCTGATCACGCCGATCATCTTCGCGGCCGAGACCAAGAGCCTGGCCAGATCGCCGTGGAGACCAAGGACCTCGCCGCCCGGGCGCGGGACCGCAAGCTGAAGCCCGAGGAATTCCAGGGCGGCACCTTCAGCGTCTCCAACCTCGGCATGTTCGGCATCAAGGCCTTCGCCTCGATCATCAACGAGCCCCAGGGCGCGATCCTGTCGGTCGGCGCGGGCGAGAAGCGGCCCGTGGTGCGCGGCGACCAGCTCGCCGTCGCCACGGTGATGACCGTCACCCTCACCTGCGATCACCGGGTGGTGGACGGCGCCATCGGCGCCCGCTGGATCCAGGCGTTCAAGGGCATGATCGAAGACCCGGTGACGATGCTGGCGTGACGCCGGCGCAAGGAGCTTTGCGTGGCTGTTGATTTCGACCTTATCGTCATCGGCGCGGGGCCGGGCGGCTATGTCGCGGCGATCCGCGCGGCCCAGCTCGGCATGAAGACCGCCATCGTCGAGCGCGAGGCGCTGGGCGGCATCTGCCTGAACTGGGGCTGCATCCCCACCAAGGCGCTGCTGGCGACCGGCGAGGTCTATGAGCAGCTCGGTCACCTGAAGGACTACGGCCTTTCGGTGGAGAAGCCCGCCTTCGACTTCGAGGCGGTGATCAAGCGCTCGCGGGGCGTCGCCAAGCAGCTGAATTCCGGCGTCGGCTTCCTGATGAAGAAGCACAAGATCGAGGTGATCGAGGGGGTCGCCAAGCTGGAGAAGGGTTCGCCCGCGCCCAAGGCCGTCATCGCGCTGAAGGCCGGCGGCTCGCGCACGGTGCAGGCCAAGTCCGTGATCCTCGCCACCGGCGCGCGCGCGCGCACCATCCCCGCCATCGGGCTGGAGCCGGACGGCGAGCGGGTGTGGACCTATCGCGAGGCCATGGTCCCCAAGGCCGCGCCCAAGTCCCTGATCGTCATCGGCTCGGGCGCCATCGGCATCGAATTCGCCAGCTTCTACCGCGCGTTAGGGGCGGAAGTTACAGTGATCGAGATGCTCGATCGCATCGTGCCGGTGGAGGATGCAGAGATCTCCGCCGCCGCCCAGAAGGCCTTCGAGAAGCGCGGGCTGAAGTTCCGCGTCGGCGCCAAGGTGAACAAGCTCACCAAGTCCAAGTCCGGCGTCAGCGTGGAGATCGAGGCTGGCGGTAAGGCCGAGAAACTCGACGCCGAGGTCGCCATCGTCGCGGTCGGCATCGTCGGCAACACCGAGGATCTCGGCCTGGAAGCCCTCGGCGTGAAGATCGACCGCACCCACGTGGTCATCGACGAGCACTTCGCCACGGGCGTTCCGGGCCTCTACGCCCTCGGCGACATCGCCGGCCCGCCCTGGCTGGCGCACAAGGCCATGCACGAGGGCGTGCACTGCGCGGAGCACATCGCGGGCATGAAGCCCTCGGGCCTCACCGCGCCCATCCCCGGCTGCACCTATTCGGAGCCGCAGATCGCGTCCGTCGGCCTCACCGAGGCCCAGGCCAAGGAGGCCGGGCGCGAGGTGAAGGTCGGCCGTTTCCCCTTCTCGGCCAACGGCAAGGCCATCGCGGCGGGCCACACCTTCGGCTTCGTCAAAACGGTGTTCGACGCCAAGACCGGCGCCCTGCTCGGCGCCCATATGATCGGGGCCGAGGTGACGGAGATGATCCAGGGCTATGCGCTCGCGATCACCCTGGAAGCCACCGAGGCGGAGCTGATGGCCACGGTCTTCCCGCACCCCACCATGAGCGAGGCCATGCACGAGTCGGTGCTGGACGCCTTCGGCGGGGCGCTGCACATCTAGGGGCCACAACAAAACAGGGGCAGGGAGATGCGGCGATGGATAGGCGAGAATTCTCGGTGCTGGTGGGAGCTGCGGGTCTGATGGCCGCGTCGGGGGCGGACGCCCAGCAGCCCGTCACGTCCACGCCGATCGTCGGCGCGGGCAGTCAGGGCAAGTTCCTGCACGTTTATGCGGGCCCTGACGGGAAGTCCCATATCGAGCTTGTCGATATCGCCCATGGCGCCAAGCTGGTCCCGCTCAGCACAATGCGCGCGGTGAACTACCAGCCGACCGAGGTGACCTGGCATCACGTCCCGCAAAAGCAGTTCGTGATCAACACCACCGGCTGGCTGGAAGTCGAGCTGGGGGACGGGACCAGGCACAAGATCGGCCCGGGGGATCTCGTGTTCCTGGAGGACGCTACGGGCACGGGCCATGTCACGCGCTTACTTGGCGAGGGGGTGACCTGCCTGTTCATCACCGTGCCCGAGGACTTCGACGTCATGGCCTGGGCCAAGGGCGCCGCGTAAACAAAACGGCGGCGTCGCGATGACGCCGCCGTCCTGTTTAGCCTCCGTCCTGGGAACGCTCAGGACAGCTAGTGATGGACCTAGAAGGTCGCCTTCAGGGTAGCGACGAAGCGGTCGCCGGCGTTGAAGGCGCCGTTTTGGCCCGTGCCGAAGAAGGCTTTCGCCGAGTCGCTGACGCCCGTGTAGCGGCCGTCGACGCTGAGGTGATCGGTCAGCGCATAGGTGAGGCCGAAGTTCCAGGTCGAGTAATGGGCGAGGCCGAACTTGGCCTTGTCCAGATCCTGATAGCCGAAGGCGCCGCTGATCGAGAGCTTGTCGGTGGCGGCGTAGGACAGGTCGCCTTCGTAGTAGTTGGCGGCGCCGGTCTTCAGCGGGAATTCCCAGGAGTGGAAGTACTTGAAGCCCATGCCCCACTTGCCGACCGTGGTGGACGCGCCGGCCTGCAGTTCGAAGTAGTTGTCCGTGCCAGTGCCCGCGGGCCAGTTGGGTTGGTCCCAATAGGTGTAGTAGATGCCGCCCAAGGTAAAGGTGACATTCTTGTAGGTGGGGGCGATACCGCCGTAGAAGTCGGTTTCGATCGACGTCGTGTCAGGACCGCCGCCGTTGCCGGCGAAGTCGAGGTTGGACGCCCACACCCCGGCGTAGACCGGCCCGTAAGTGGCGTCGATGCCGCCGAACCCTTCCACCTTGCCCGCCGTTTGGCTCAAGCCGCGGAACAGGTAGTTGGAAGAGACCCCGACGTTGTAGGACACGCTAGGGGTGGCGGCGAAAGCGGCCCCACCCAGTCCGATAGACGCCACGGCGGCGCAGAGCGAAAGTTTCAACAGCTTCATAATTCTTATCCCCTTGGTATGGCGCGGACAGCGCTCCTGCCCCCGCGTCGGCCTCGATTGAGGTGTCTGACCTTCCAGTCGGGGTTCGCGCCGATCAACGAAGTGACGGCTGACGAGGCCCAAAACCCGAGAGGTGGTGCTCGATTGTGCAGTGCACATCGCCGGCGCCTTTTTTTCGATCATGCAGATGTCGAGCGGCGGCGAAGCGGCGGGTTAGATGGTTCACATCGACATGTAAATGTTCGCAACTGCGAACAGACGGCGCTTATGTTCGCAGTTGCACAATGGCCACACCCGGACTAAGCGGGGTGCATGACCGATGTCCCGCCGCCTCAACTCGGCCGCCAGGTTCCGGGCTTCGCGAGCCCCGATGAGGCCGTGCTGGAACGTGTGGCAAATCCGCACTCCGGCGATCTCTACCTCGCGCGCTTCACCGCGCCGGAATTCACCGCGCTTTGCCCAGTGACCGGGCAGCCGGATTTCGCACATCTTGTCATCGACTATGCGCCCAAGGACTGGCTGATCGAATCGAAGTCGCTGAAGCTGTTCCTTGGCGCGTTCCGCAATCACGGCGCCTTCCACGAGGACTGCACCGTCGCCATCGCCAAACGAATCGTCGCGACGGCCGAGCCGAGATGGCTGCGAATCGCGGGCTACTGGTATCCGCGCGGCGGCATTCCGATCGACGTCTTCTACCAGACCGGCCCGGCGCCCGAGGGCCTTTGGGTCCCGGACACCGGCGTGCAGCCCTACCGGGGACGGGGCTAGCTCGGCTAGGTGCGGCCTTCGCGCCCGGTCGCGCGCAACAGCAGCGAGAATCGCTTCAGGAACTTCGCCTGGGCGTCGGCGGGGGCGAGGGGCTCGATCTTTACCTGCGCCGCCTTGGGCGGACGGCCGAACAGCGAGACCGCCTCCGCCTCTGTGAAGCCCGCCAGGGTCACCGCCTCGAAATAGGCCGAGACGTGGTCTGCCGTCTTGATCAGCCGCTTGATCGCCGCGGGCGTCTTCGGCGGCAGGCCGAATCGGATGTGGATCGCCGCCTCCAACCGTTCCTCGAATGCGCGGTAGTCGAGGCCGAGGGCAGACTTGAACGGCGAGATCATGTCGCCGATCACATACTCCGGCGCGTCGTGCAGCAGGGCGGCCAGTCGCCAGCGCGCCTCCAGGTCAGGTTTCAGCCGCCGGCAGACGTCCTCCACCACCAGGCAATGCTGGGCGACGGAGAAGGCGTGGTCGCCAATTGTCTGTCCGTTCCAGCGGGCGACGCGCGCCAGACCATGGGCGATGTCGTCGATCTCCACGTCCAGCGGAGAGGGGTCGAGCAGGTCCAGCCGGCGGCCCGACAGCATCCTTTGCCAGGCGCGGGCAGGCCGAATTTGACGCGGCTCATTTGACACGAGATCGTTCCTTGTCAGGACTGCCAGCGGCGGCCCCATATAGGGGTCACGTATAGGCCAAGGACAGGGATCGAAGCGACCATGCCGGCAAGCGCGAAGGCCAGTTGGGCCAGGATCATGGCCCCCCTCTCGGGTGGGCGCGGAGACACGGCCGTGCTGGCGGCCGCCGCCGAGTTGGCGCGCCCGTTCCGCGCGGAGGTGTCGGGCGTCTACGCCCCCGCCGACGTCGCCGATCTGATGCCCTGGATGGGCGAAGGCTTCATGGGCGGCGTGCAGATCACCGCCGTGGAGAGCTTGAAGGAGGCCGCCAGCCAAGGCGAGAAGGCCGCCCACGCGGCGCTGGATGCGTGTCCGGCGGCGAACAAGTCCTTCCTCACCCTCGAATTGCCGGTCTGGGCCTCGCTGGCCGTGGAGTCGCGCCTGTCGGACGTGGTGGTGTTCGACAATGCCGCCGCCGGAGGCAAGGGGCCGCTGGCCGAGTCCTTCCAGCAACTCGTGGCCAACGAGCAGCGCCCCACGGTCGTCGCCCGGCCGGGGCTGAAGGCCGACGGCGTGATGGCGATCGCCTGGGACGGCGGCAAGGAAGCCGCCCGCGCCGCCCGCACCGCTCTGCCGCTGCTGGAGAAGGCGTCGAAGGTGATCGTGCTGTCCGCGCCGGCCGCCTCCGCCCGCGATTTCGATCCGGATCGACTGAAGGCGTTCCTGGGCTCGCGCGGGGTCAAGGCGGAGGTCGAGCTGATCGATGGGACCGGAGACGCCGCGGTGCTGCTGCTGGCGGCCTGCAAACGCCTCGACGTGAGCCTGTTGGTGTCGGGCGCGTTCGGCCACCCGCGCCTGCAGGAGTTCATCTTCGGCGGCACGACGCGCAGTCTGCTTCACGCCGAAGCGCCCTCGCTCTATCTTTCGCACTAGGCCTTTGGCCGTAACGGAGTCGCTTCATGAGTCTCAATCGCATCGTCATGCGCCTCGCGCGCAACCCCGGCACGGAGTTCTCGGGGGGCGACGACCATCGAGGCTATGCGCTGACCGCGCCCTTGACCCCGGACGGCCGCCTGGACGAGGACGCCTACGCCAAGGTGAAGGCGAAGTGCAGCGTGCGCCGCTTCGCGCCTGACGAGGATCCAGCCGACGGCCTGCTGATGCGCCGCCGCGAGCGCTGGTACTTCGACTATGACCAGGAACAGACGGCCGACGACGAGCCGATCTACAAGCTGGGCGAGCACCGTTTCGCCGTGGGCGAATACGTCACTGTCACCGACGAGGATGGCCGGCCCTTGACCTACAAGGTGGTGGAGGTCGCCGCCGCGTCCTGACGAAATACGCGTTTCGCCGGGCGGCGTTCGTCAGCCGCCGGCGATTTCGCGGACCAGGCTGTGGACCTCGCTGAAGACGTCTTCGCGATCCTCGGACTTGGTCTTCACCACCGCGACCACCAGGGGGCCGGAGCGAGGGCCCCTGGCCTCGTAGCCGACCGCGCGCCAGCCGGCAGGGCCGGCGTCGTCCGAAGCGATCATGAAGGTCGAGCGGACGTTCGGCCCGCTGGAGCGGGTGCGGATGATGGCGCCGGAGTCGCTGGCGTCGATGCTGAGACGCCCGCCGCCGGGATGACGGCCGGTCACCCGCACGGAGTTGCCCTGGCCGTTCGCCTTGATGTGCATCCCGCCCACACGGATGTTGGCCCGATCCTCACCCGCGCGGATCGACAGCCCGGGCAGCTGGATGTCGACGTCGCGTCCCTTGAGGTCCTGAGACGGAGCACCGGACGACGCGGGCGCGGGGGGCGGCGAACTTGTGGCCGGCATCAGGGTCTTGATGTCGGCCTCAATCGGATCGAGGGCGGTCTGCGGCGTGTCAGGCACGTTCACCAGCTTCAGCTCGACCTGGGTCTGGTTGCTGCTGCTCGCGTAGACGCACGAGCGGCCGTCGTTCGCCGCCGAGACGAGCTTCAGGGCCCCCTCCGAGCCGGGGCACTCCAGCCGGGAGAGGGGCGTCAAGGGCGCACGGTCGGCCCAGCGCCGGGCATGCGGAGGCGCGCATCCGGCGACCACCACCGCGACGCCCGCCAAGGCCGCCGCCTGTATCTTCATGGCGTAGTCCTCCTGGGCCAAAGGGTGGGCGCCCGGACGCGGCCGGTCCAGTGAATTCGCGGTAAGGCCGGCCGATCAGGCCGTGCGGGAGGCCTCGGCGGCAGGCGCGGCCACGTACTGCCCCAGGGCCTGAGCCACCTCTCCCATCACCGCGGTCCATTGGTTGAAACCGGGCGGATTGAATACCGTCACGCTCGGATACCAGGGATAGTGATCGGTCCCCAGCTTCGGCCAGGCGCCGGGCGTGGAGATCATCCAGACCGGCGCCCCGCAGGCGGCGGCGATGTTGCTGGTGGCGTTGGCCGGGCCGATCACCAGGTCGAGCGCGCAGGAGAGGGCGGCCACCTCGCCCAGGTCGTCCTTCAGGTCGATCCCCGGCGGTTCCCAGATTTCCACGCCGAGCGTTTTGCGCGCTTCGGCGATCTCGGCGGCGCAGTCGCCGTACTGCAGGTTCACGAACGTCGCGCCAGGTGTCGCCAGGACCGGAGCCCACTGTTCGAAGGGTGAGAAGTGCCGCTGGCGCGCGCCCTGGAGCGTCAGGCTCTTCCACAGAAGCCCGATCTTGGGGCCAGGCGGCGCCTGATCCAGCACGCCCCGCCAATAGGCGACACGCTCAGGGTCGGCGCTCAGGAAGGCGCGCCGGTCTGGAAAAGCTTCCGCCGTGCGCCGGAACCGCCGCAACGGCGAGGCCAGCGGCGCCCACAGGTCGATCGCCTCGAAGTCGCCGACGAACGGCGCGCCTCGCACAGTGTGGGTGTCGACGCGGTAGGTGGCGTGCGCGCCGACCACGGCCGTGGGGAAGGATCGCTGCATCAGCGGAACAAGCCGCTTCTCCACAGCCAGATGCAGCCGGCCTTCAGGCCCCAGGGCCTCCAGCACGTCGGGGATCATGTTGGCGAACAGCACCTCGTCGCCCAGGCCCTGTTCGCCCATCAGCAGCAGCGAGCGGCCTCGTAGGTCTACGTCCGGCGTCCACTTCGGCCGGTCGATCATGAAGTGGGTGACCTCGGCGTACTGGGGCTCCAGCCGGGCCTCATAAGCGTCCCACCCGGCGCCGACCTCGCCGTTCACCAGCAGGATGGTCGAGCGCGCGAGGCGCATCATCGCCGCCTCGTCCGGCGCGGCGACCACCGCCAGCGCCGCCGCGTTGTCTTCGTCAGCGCCCCCGCCGTCGCCCAGCGTCAGGCGCGCGTTGCCGCGGTTGTAGCGCGCCCGGAACATCGTCGGGTCGCACCGCAGCGCCTCGTCGAAGAAGGTGATCGCCGTCTCGATCTCGCCCTGCTCGGTCAGCACCGTGCCGAGGGTGTTCCACAGCTGGGCCACGGCCGGGTTGGCGCCGATGACCGGCTTCAACACCTCGATGGCCTCGACGTAGCGGTTCTGGTCGCGCAGCGCGCAGGCGAGGTTGTTGGCCCCCTCGATCGAGCCCGGCTGGTGTTCCAGAAAGCGGATGAACAGCTGCTCGGCGAGCGGCTTCATCCCCAGGCGATAGGCCAGGCGGCCCAGGTCGTTGGCGATCTCCGCCTCATTGGGCAACAGCTGCAGCGCCGCCTCGTAACATTGCAGGGAGCCCTTGAAGTCCCCGGCCTTCTCCCGTGCGACCGCGAGCACGTACCAGGCGTGGCCGCTGCGTTCGTCCTGCTCCAGGGCCTTGAGGGCGGCCTCCGCGGCGGCCTGGGCCTGCTCGGCGCCCAGGGCGTCGACCGCCTGACGCAGCAGGGCCTGGATCGACAGCGCCTTCAATTCGGCGACCGCGGCGTTCAGGCGGGCCAGCGTATTGGCGGATCCCGCGGCGCCCATGGCCCCGGCGACGATGCGGGGCCTGGCTGGGGCGGCGACGATCTCTGCGCCCAGGAGGGCCGCCTCGGATGTGGATGCTTTGGCGGCAAGGCGAGAAGACATGACTCATCCGATGCTGATCGCTGCTGATTGGATCGGCGTTCATGGTTAACGACGTCCTAAGGCGCGGGCCGGACGCCCCATATGCGTGCAAGGCCGCGTTAACCCGGATGCGGTTAGCGTGATCGGGTCGTCGCCGATGGATGTCGGGCAGGCAAATCGGGCGCAAGAATGCGCCATTGGCCGGGCTTCCGGTCCTTGGGAGCGTTTGACGTGCCTCTGAAACTCTCGCTGAAACCTGGCGAAAAGTTCGTGCTGAACGGCGCGGTGGTCCAGAATGGCGACCGGCGCGGCGTGCTGCTGCTGCAAAACAAGGCGTCGGTCCTGCGCGAGAAGGACATCATGCAGGCCGAGGACGTGACCACGCCGGCCCGCCGCATCTATTTCCCGATGATGATGATGTACCTCGATGAGACCAGCACGGGACGATACTACGAAGAATTCGTCCGTCGGCTCACCGACTTCATGGGCGTGATCCGCAATCCGGATGTG
Organism: uncultured Alphaproteobacteria bacterium; assembly: GCA_963761065.1. GTDB lineage: Bacteria > Pseudomonadota > Alphaproteobacteria > Caulobacterales > Caulobacteraceae > JANWHQ01. The sequence continues at coordinate 669,212 of CAVXFP010000001.1, forward strand.
CTCGCCGAGTGCGTGGCGATCCACAAGCACGCGATGGAACGCGAGTACTACAAGGCGCTGATGTTGTGCCGAAAGCTTATCGAGTACGAGGACGAAAGGCTGGGGGATGTCGCTTCAAGCGTACCAGAGCGCGACAGCGCGGGCTGAGTCTCCGCGCGCGGCGGAGTACAGGCTGTTCGGACAGGTGACCTACGCCCTCCTCGCGGCGGCGGAGAGCCCAGAGGACGACGTCAAGACCCGCCACGAGGCCTTGGATTGGAACCGGCGCGTCTGGTCCGCCCTGGCCAGCGACTGCGCGGTGGAGGGCAATGGCCTGCCCGCCGAGGTGCGCGCCCACATCATCTCGCTCAGCCTGTGGGTCAGCAAGCATACCAGCGCGGTGATCCGTCAGGAGGACGACATCGAGCCCCTGATCGAGATCAACCGCATCATCATGCAGGGCCTGTCGGGCCGCGCGGAAGCCGCCTGAGCCGACCTCAGTGGTTGTCGTCCACGTGGTCGTGCCCGCCCAGGCGGCCGGGCCGCCAATAGCCTTCCGCGAAGATACGGTCCTTGGGAAAGCCTCGGGCCACCAAGGCCTGACGCTGGGCCCGCACGGTGGAGGTCTCCGCCAGCAGATAGACATGGCCGACGCCGGCGGGCGGCGTCCACGCCTCCAGGGCGCCGATCAGGCGCGGGCTTGAGGGCTCGGCCGGTGCGCCGTTACGCGATAGCCACTCCAGCGTGACGTCGGCCGCCGTCTTCAGCGGCTGGCGGTCCTCGTCAGAGGCGATCTCGATGATGGCGTGGGCCTTGGCGCCGGCCGGCAGGCTTTCGATCATGCCGAAGGTTCCCGGAATGCCGGTCTCATCGATCACGAAGAGGCGCCAGTCCGCCCCCTCGACGATCACGTTGCGGCCGCGCGGTCCGAAGGCCAGCACCCGGTCGCCCGGCGCCGCGTTCAGCGCCCAGCGCGTGGCCGGCGTCGAATTCCCATGCATCACTACGTCGATGTCCACCCGCCGGGCGGCTCGATCGAAGGCGCGCACGGTGTAGTGGCGACGGCCGAGGCCGCCCGCGCCGTCCGGCAGCATCAGCACGACGTCCTGGCCCGGCGCGGGGTCGAATTCGGACAGGTCGTCGGCGGTCACCGTCACGCGCCGCATGCGCGGGGTGACGACGGCCGCGTCCACCACCTTGAAGTCCCACTCCTTCAGGCCACGGCGGCGCATCAGCTCTCGCATGTCGACGGCGGCGGGCGGGGTTGAGGATGCGGTCGGAGCCTCGGTGCTCATGGGGCGGATCTTTCTGTCTGGAATACGAAGGTCATGTGGGATCAAGCACGCTCCACTGCCAAGGCCGCGGCGTCCAGCGCCTCGGCCATGGCGGCGGCCTGTTCGTCGTCTAGGGGCCCTTGGGCCAGCTTCAGGCGCACGGCCGTGCGCAGGTTCTCCAGGGCGCGCATCACATTGGCCGGGGCGCCGCCGGCGCTGCGTTCGCGGATGTGGGTCATCTTGGCGAACAGGGCCTCGACGCTGGCCTTGTTGGCTTCCAGCTCAGCCTTGCCCTGCTCGGTGATCGTATAGAGCTTGCGCCCGCCCTCGGCCGAGGCGACGGACGCCAGGCCCATATCCTCCAGCAGGGTAAGGGTGGGGTAGATCACGCCGGGGCTAGGGCTGTAGGCGCCGCCCAGACGTTCCTCGATGGCCTTGATGATCTCATAGCCGTGGCGCGGCTGTTCCGCGATCAGGCTGAGCACGACCCAGCGAAGGTCGCCGTGTTCGAACACACGCCCGCCACGGCCGCCCGGCCCGCGGGGACCTCCGCGACCCGGGCCGCCAAATCCACCGAAGCCTCCACGGCCTCCAAAGCCTCCGTGACCGCCGAAACCTCCGCGTCCGCCGAAGTGGGCGAAGGGACCGAAGCCGCCTCGTCCGTGATCGTTCATTCCATGATGTCTCATAGCTCGATTATCTCCGATATATCTAATTGTCCGATATATCGACGATCGTACGGATGTCAACGGCATTTCGTTATATCGAATTTGGCTCGTCGAGAGGGGTGTAGAGCGTCCGGGCTTCCGCAGCGGAGCCGCGTCGTTCGCCCAAAGCCTCTATCCGCACGGCGATCAGCCGCCCGCCAATCGCCAGCACCAGCCCATCGCCCGGATGCAGAGCGCGGCTGGCCTTGTCGATCCGCGTTGCGGCGTTCGCCCGCAACAGTCGCACGCGGCCTTCTTCGACGAAGCGCGCGGCCAGGGACCGGGTCTTGAAGAAGCGCGCGCGCCACAGCCACACGTCGGCGCGGCAGGACTTCCTGGCTCACGCACGCGCCTTGTTCGGTGGACGCCGGCGGCGACGACGAGGCGCGGGCTTCAGCTCGGCCAGTGCGGCGAAGGGCGAATGGGCCGGCGCGGCGGGCGTCGCCTCCGAGGTGCGGGCGCGCCGCCGTCGCCAGGAGGCGGACTCGCCGGGGCGGGCCTTGTCGGCCTGGACGAAGCCGAGGCTGCGCAGGATCTCCCGCGCCTCCGCCGGGCTCCATCCAAGGGTCTCGAACACGGAATCGGCGAGGATCGCGCCGCCGGCGCGCCGGGGCGCCGCGCGGATCAGGCCGTCCAGCCGCTCCAGCGCCTCGACCGGGACGGCCAGCCGCCCGGCCGCCATCAGCCCATGCGCGGCGAGGGCCAGGGCCGGCGGAGGCGGCGAGGGCAGGGGGCTCGGCCGGTCGTGCGGCGGGCGCCAGTCCCGCGCTCGTTCCCGGGCGAAGGCCGTGGCGAAGCCGCGCGCCTGGGGCTCCAGCAGGGCCGGCATGTGAACGCTAAAGGCGCCGATCTTCACGCCGAGGCCGCGCAGGGCCCGCCGTTCGGCCTGACTGAGCGCGCGCAGGTCGGCCTCCACTGCGCGGCGGTCCAGCACGCCGCCGGCCTCGGTCAGGCGATAGGCGATCCCCCTCGCCAGGCCCTTCAGACGACCTTCGTCCAGCGCCGCGCCGAGGCGCTTGAGCGGCGCCAATCGCCGGCCGGCCTCCGCCGCCAGGAACGCCTCCAGCCGCCGCGCCGCTCGTTCGCGCGCGGCCGGGGGGCCAAGCTCGCCGAACAGCCGCACGCGCGGGGAGAAGGGCGCGCCGCCCGAGAGCCGTCCCGCCGCCTCTCCGCGCCACAGCACGGCGCCATCCGGCTGAAGGGCGAAGGCGTCGTCGGGCTCAGCCGCCAGCCGTCCGAGCCGCCGCGCGACCTCAGGCGCCACGGCGCGCTGGGCCGCCGCGCGCAGGGCCTTGTCTTCCAACAGCGACGCGCCCCGCTCGGCTTCGAAGTCGCGCGCCGCGCAGCCGGCCGACGAAATGGCCCTCCACCGTCACCGCGCCGTCGGCCGCGACGCCCGCCAGCACCTCGCCGCGCGCCCGCAGGCCGCGCATCAGCGCGCTGGTGCGGCGGTCCACGAACCGAGCCATCAGCCGTTCGTGCAGGGTGTCGGAGAGCCGGTCCTCCAGCGCGCGGGTCTTGCCCTGCCAGTGCGCGGGGTCGGCCAGCCAGTCGGCCGGTTGGCGGCGTAGGCGAGGGTGCGCACCCTGGCGAGGCGCGCGGCCAGGGTGTCGATATCGCCCTCCGGGTGGTCGAGCGCCCTGAACTGGCCGGCCATCCATTCGTCGGGCAGACGGCCGGCGGGGCCGGTCAGGTGCTCGAACACCACGCGGACCAGCCGCACGTGCTCCTCCAGCGTGGTCTTGGCGAAGTCGGGCGTCTGGCAGACCTCCCACAGCACCCGAAGGGCCTCGCGGTTTCGCGCGCGCTCGCGCACCTCGTCGATCTGGGCGAGCTGGCGCAGGGTGGTCTCGTCGAGCGCTTCGGCTCGGCGCGCTTCAGCCCCTCCCGCGGCGCCGGCGCGGACAGGGAGCGCATCAGGGCGGGCAAGGAATGGAAGTCCAGCGCGGCGTTGCGCCATTCCGCCGCCGTCAGCGGCTGGAAGCGGTGGTTCTCGACCGCGTCGACCAGCGTCCGGGTCCAGCTCCGGCGCCTGGCCGGTGACGCCGAAGGTCCCGTCCGTGCGATAGCGGCCCGCGCGGCCGGCGATCTGGCCGATCTCGTGGGCGTGCAGCCAGCGGGTGCGCCGGCCGTCGAACTTGCGCAGCCCGGCGAAGGCCACATGGTCGACGTCCATGTTCAGGCCCATGCCGATGGCGTCGGTGGCGACCAGGAAGTCCACCTCGCCGGACTGGTAAAGCTCCACCTGGGCGTTGCGGGTGCGGGGGCTCAGCGCGCCCATCACCACCGCCGCCCCGCCGCGCTGGCGGCGGATCAGCTCGGCGATGGCGTAGACCTCGTCGGCCGAGAAGGCGACCACGGCAGAGCGGCGCGGCAGGCGCGTCAGTTTCTTCGGCCCGTCGTAGGTGAGCCGCGAGAAGCGCTCGCGGGCGATCATCTCCGCGCGCGGGGCCAGGCGGCGGATCAGCGGCGCGGCGGTTCCGGCGCCCAGCAGCATGGTCTCGCAGGTCCCGCGCGCATGCAGCAGGCGTTGGGTGAAGACATGGCCGCGCTCGGGATCGGCGCAGAGCTGGATCTCGTCCACCGCCAGGAACTCGACCTGAAGGTCCAGCGGCATGGCCTCCACGGTGCAGACGAAATAGCTGCGGCCGGGGCGGGACGATCTTCTCTTCGCCGGTGATCAGCGCCACCGAGCGGACGCCGCGCGCCTTCACGACCCGGTCGTAGATCTCCCGCGCCAGCAGCCGCAGCGGCAGGCCGATCATGCCCGAGGCGTGGCCGAGCATCCGCTCGACCGCCAGGTGGGTCTTGCCGGTATTGGTCGGCCCCAGCACGGCCTTCAAGACGGCGGGCGCGCGGCCCGTCGGGCGGTCGCTCATGTCGCCAAAGTGGGAGATTCACAGGCCTAGGACAAGCGCCGCGAACGGCGCGCGCGAAGATGTGCTATTGATCGCCGCCTCGTCAGAGACCGGGGAGCCCAGATGCGCGCCCGAAATCAATTCGCCGTTGTCGCCGCCGTCGCGCTGACCGCCGGGGCGCTGACTGGGTGCGGGCCATCGGCCCGGACGGCCGCGCCGCCGCCGCCTGCCCAACTGCCGCAGCTCTGGTCGATCTCGGTGTCGGGTGAGCAGACCCCTGTCCGCGCCGTCAAGCTCTGCGCGGACGAGCATCTGCGCTCCGGCTTCACGTCGTTTTCCGTATCGATCGGCGGACAGCCCTGCGCCATGAACGATGTGCACCGGCGCCCCACGGGCCAGAACTACAAGTGCACGGTCGGGGGCGATGAGTTCGGGATCACGACCAACGTGCAGGGCGACGTCGCCAAGGACTTCATCGCCAGCTCGGTCGTCACGGACATCGACGCGGCCAAGACAATCTATAGCCGCACGCTCCGGTTCAGGCTTCTAGGCCCCTGTCCCGCCGGATGGCCGGTCGGCGACGCCACTGACCAGCAGGGCAAGCGCGTTCCCGCCGCCTTCATCGACGGCACGGACATACCGGCCTACGCCCGGACGACCCGCTGAAGCTGGCCGCGTTGGTTGTGCGTTGAGGTGTTCGAGAGCGGGGGATTAACGGCAACAGGCGCGCCAGGAGAACAGGCGCGCAACAAAGCGTGTCCGAATCACTTACCCGAGCCGATTCGGAGTTTGTTCTATACCATATCTAGCGGCTGGGGGCCACTTCCAACACAACGGCGCCGCGCGGATCGCCGGAGCCGATCGGTCCCGTGCGCTCACGTACAGGCGTTTCCGGGCCGTATTGACCGCCCGAGCTTGACGCGACGCGCCGGTCCCGCCTATATCGCCGGCCTTCGCGCGGACGGCTTGGTCGCCGCGCATGATTGCTTTGGCTAAGGTGGAAGTCTCATGTCGCGCCGCTGCGAACTTACGGGCGTCGGCCCTATGGTCGGCAACAATGTGAGCCACGCCAACAACAAGACCAAGCGCCGCTTCCTGCCGGCCCTGGCCACGACCGCGCTTCAGTCCGACGCCCTGGGCCAGAGCTTCCGGCTTAAGGTGTCCAACGCCGCGCTGCGTACGGTGGACTTCCGCGGCGGCCTGGACGCGTACCTGGTCAAGGTCAAGGACGAGAAGCTCTCGGACCGCGCCCTGAAGATCAAGAAGCAGGTCAAGGCCAAGCTCGCCGCCGCGGCAGCCGAGACCGCCGCGGCTTAAGCGGCCCTTAGGCCGCCTTCAGCGTCCCTTCCAGCAGGCTCTCCAGCTCGCGCCAGTGCCGCTCGGCCGCGTCCTTGTTGTACGGGCCGTCCGCCATCACCCAGCCATGCGATGCGCCGGAATACAGCTCCACCCGCGCATCCACGCCCGCGTCCTTGAACGCCTTGGCGAACGCTTCGCGCTGCGCGTCGGTGAAGAAGTCGTCCTTGTCCGCCCCGCCCACATAGACCTTGGCCTTGATCTTCGAGCCTAGGGTGTGAACGCTCTCGGGCGCATCGCTCACCAGTCCACCAGGATGGAAGGCGCCGGCGGCCGCGACGCGGTCGGGGAAGGCCGCCGCCGCGCGCAGCGCCAGCCCGCCGCCCATGCAGTAGCCCGTGACGCCAACCTTCGAGCCCTTCACCTGCGGCTGCTTAGCCAGGAAGTCGAGGAAGGCGGCGGCGTCGGCGCTGGGCGGCGTCGGGATTGGTGCAATGGCCCATCTTGGCGAAGAGGGCGTTGCGGGCCTCATCGCTGCCGAACAGTTCGCTGGCGGGCACGGGCTGGTAGGGGCCGTCGCGGTAGAACACGTCCGGCAGCAACACGTAGTAGCCCAGGCCCGCGAGCCGCTCGGCCAGCTCGAACATGACCGGCCGGATCGCGATCGCGTCCATATAGACGATCACCGCGGGCCAGGGCCCCGGCCTGCAGGCGTGAACACATAGGCGGGGCAATCGCCGTCGCGGGTCTTGATGGTGACGTCGGTCTTGCTCATGCGGTTTGCCTCCTCCTGGCGGTTGCGGTTTTGGCGGCGGCCGCGTCCTTCATGGCCGCGCCGACGTCGGCCAACAGGCTGCCGGTTGGCCTTGCGGATGTCCGTGCAGCCGGTCAGCGCCATGGCCGTGGCCAGCTCGGCGCGGATGATGTCCAGCACATGGGTGACGCCCGCCTCGCCCTTGGCGGCCAACCCGTAAGCCCAGGCCCGGCCGAGCAGGCACGCCTTCGCGCCGGACGACAGCGCCTTCAGCACGTCGAGCCCCGAGCGGATCCCTCCGTCCATCAGCACGGTCATGTCGTCGCCCACCGCGTCTGCAATGGCGGGCAGGGCCGTAATGGAGGACGGGCGCGCCGTCGAGCTGGCGGCCGCCGTGGTTGGAGACCACGATCCCGTCCACGCCGTGCTTGGCCGCCTCGCGGGCGTCCTCGACGTCGAGCAGGCCCTTCAAGATGATCTTGCCGGGGAAGTGCTTGCGCACCCAGGCGATGTCCTTCCAGGTGATCACGTCCATGCTGGTGCGGATGTAGCCCCAGAAGGCGTCGAGAACTCTTGGCCTCGGGAATGGCGGGGCCGATGTTGCCGAACACGTGCGGGCGGCCGTTCATCCAGACGTCCCACACCCAATCCAGGTGAGTCGCGCCGTCCCAGCCGCGCTTCAGCGACTCCCAGGGCGGCAGTGCGCCGTTCAGGCCGTTCCGCGCGTCGCGGTAGCGGCTGCCCGGCATCGGCAGGTCCACGGTGAAGGCCAGCACCGGACAGCCCTGATCGACAGCCCGGGCCATGAGGGACTCCATGTAGCCCCGGTCCTTCATCACATAGAGCTGGAACCAGATCGGCGCGCCGCCGCCCTGGGTCGTCTCCTCCACGTCGCAGATCGACATCGAGGACAGGCACATGGGCAGGCCCGCCTTCCTGGCCGCCACGGCGGCGGGCACCTCGCCGCGCCGCCAGTACATGCCCGACATGCCCACCGGCGAGAGCACCAGCGGCATGGACATCTGCTGGCCCAGCACCTCGGTCGCCATGTGCAGGTTGGACACGTCCTTCAGCACCCGCTGGCGCAGGTAGATGTCCTTGAAGTCCTCGCTGTTTCTCGCGAGCGTGGTCTCCGCGTAGGAGCCGCCGTCCAGATAATCGAACAGCACGCGGGGCAAGCGCCGGCGGGCCAGCTCTCGGTAGTCGGCGACGTTTGCGGCGATCATGCGGGGCGTTCCTCGTATATTTTTCTAGTGCGGCGCAGCGCCGGCGGGCGCCAGGTCGAATGCAAACAGCAGAGTGCGCTGGTGCGAAGAGAAATTGTCGTCCGAAATGAGATAGAGCCGCAAGCCGCCCGTGGGCGACTTCACCGCCGCGACGCCCTCGAAGTTGTCTACCGACAGCGGCGGGGCGAGCTTGAGCTGGGCTTTCAGCGTCGGTCGGCCGTCCGGCGTCTTGGGCAGGCCGAGGACCGAGACGATGATGCGGGAGCTGCGATCGAAGGGGTTGTAGCTGTGGTGGACCACCACGAAGTCGCCCCAGGGCGTCTCGCCGAGCGAGGTGAGGCGATAGCCAAGCGGCGGGGAGGGCAGGCCGGACCACTGGCGGCAATCCGCCTTCAGCCGGCACAGCCAGATCGATCCGCCCTCTATCCCCACCCAATAGGCGTCCGGCGCCTGGCTGGGGGCTAGGGCGAGCCCCTCCATGCCCTGGTTGTCCGGCATGGCCACGGGCGGCCGGGGCAGGGTCTGGGGCGGCCCGCCGGCGGCCGGATAGAGCCAGATGCGATGGTCGCGTTCAAAGCTGACCATCAGGTCGCCGTCGGGCCACAGGGCTACGCCCTCGGAGTCCGCCTCGGTCTTGGTCTGCAGGGGTTGCCCGTCTTCACCGGTGAGGGCGGACATCCGCGCATGGTCCAGGTCCGCCAGCCGGCCGTTCGCGTCGAGCACGATGTGCGCGCGCAGCAGGTCGCCCTGGTCGGACTCCGAAATCATGTCGCCGTCGGGCGCGATCTTCAGGTCCGACAGGCCGCCGAGCAAGCTGGTGTCGTCGCTCTTGAGCACAAGGCCGCCGGCGTAGACGAAGTCCCCGACGCGGGTCTCATCGGGATGGGCCGGATCGATCGGGACCTGCTGGGCCTGGATATGGATCGGATGGACGCCGGCCGGCGTCGGCGGCAGGGCCCGCGCGCCGCAGCCCGCGAGCGCCAGGGCGGCCGCCGCCAGGGCGACGCGCCTCACGCCCGGTGTCGTCAACCGGCGGTCCCCCGCAGGTCGTCGAAGCTGACGCGGCGGGTCACCGGCTTGGGCGGCGGGGGCTGCACAGTGGGCGGCGGCTCGAACCGGAGGGGCTTCTTGCGCGGGGCGCCCTTGGGTTCCTCCTCGAACAGCTCCGCGAGCTGGTCGGTGATCGCGCCGCCCAGCTGCTCCACGTCCACGATGGTCACGGCGCGGCGATAGTAGCGGGTCACGTCGTGGCCGATGCCGATGGCGATCAGCTCCACGGGCGACTGCTGCTCGATGTCGGTGATCACCGTGCGCAGGTGCCGTTCCAGATAGTGGCCGGAGTTCACCGACAGGGTGGAGTCGTCCACCGGCGCGCCGTCGGAGATCACCATCAGGATGCGCCGCTGCTCGGTGCGGCCGATCAGGCGCTGGTGGGCCCAGACCAGCGCCTCGCCGTCGATGTTTTCCTTCAGCAGGCCCTCGCGCATCATCAGGCCGAGGTTCTTGCGCGCCCGCCGCCAGGGGGCGTCGGCGGACTTGTAGATGATGTGGCGCAGGTCGTTCAGCCGGCCCGGCATCGGCGGCTTGCCCGCCTTCACCCAGTCGTCGCGCGAGGAACCGCCCTTCCAGGCGCGGGTGGTGAAGCCGAGGATCTCGACCTTCACGCCGCAGCGCTCCAGCGTGCGCGCCAGGATGTCGGCGCAGACCGCCGCCACCATGATCGGCCGCCCGCGCATGGAGCCGGAGTTGTCCAGCAGCAGCGTCACCACCGTGTCGCGGAAATCGGTGTCCTGCTCCTGCTTGAACGACAGGGGCGCGGTGGGATCGACCACCACCCGCGTCAGCCGCGCGGTGTCGAGGATGCCTTCCTCCAGGTCGAAGCTCCAGGAGCGGTTCTGCTTGGCCATCAGGCGGCGCTGCAGCCGGTTGGCCAGGCGCGAGACCACGCTAGACAGGCTGGCGAGCTGCTGGTCGAGGTAGGCGCGCAGGCGGTCCAGTTCCTCCGGCTCGCACAGGTCTTCCGCGTCGATCGTCTCGTCGTAGTCGGTGGTGAAGACCTTGTACGGCGGCTCGGGCAGGCCCGGATCGTCGGGGCTGGGACGCGAGGACTTGGAGTCCTCGCCCATCTCCGCGTCCTCGTCGGAGACGTCGCTCATCTCCATGTCGTCGACCTCGACGGTCTCGGCGTCGGCGTCGTCGGACTGCTCGTCGGAGATCTGCATCTTTTCCGGCGGGGCGGCTTCGCCTTCGCCCTGTTCGCCGTCCTGACCTTCGCCCTCGCCGCCGTCGGGCTCGTCCTCGCCGCTGTCGTCCTGATCCTCGGCGTCGCTCGCGTCGCCGATCTCCAGGTCGCGCAGGACCTGGCGGGCGATCTTGGCGAAGGCTGACTGGTCCTCGATGGCGTCCTTCAGCCGGTCCAGGTCCGCGCCGGCCCGGGCCTCGACGTCGGCGCGAAAGCGGTCCACCAGCGCCTGGGCGGCCTGTGGCGGGGCGTCGCCGGTCAGCCGCTCGCGCACCATCAGGCTCAGCACATCGGCCATGGGCGGGGCGGTCCTCTCGTCCAGCCGCGCCAGGCCCCTGGCGTCGATGTCGTGCTCCAGCGCCGCGGTCAGGTTGGCGCGCACGCCGCCCAGCGCATTGGCCCCGATGGCGTCGGTGCGGGCCTGCTCCAGGCTCTCGAACACCGCCGCGCTTTCCGCCGAGCGGGGGCGCAGGCGCGCGTCGGCCGCCGCGTCGTGGTGGGCGATCCGCAGGGCCATCTGGTCCGCCAGGCCCCGGATGCGCGCGGCCTCGTGCGGCGGCAGGTCGCGGGGCGGGTGAGGCAGGACCGCGCGGTTCTCCGACAGGCTCGGCCCCTCGGCGGAGAACACCACCTCCAGGTCCGGCTGTTCGGCGAGCGAGCGGGCCGCGTGCGCGAGCGCGCGCTTGAAGGGCTCGATCGGGGATTCGTTCTTGGCGGCCATCGGATGCAAATAGCGGGCTCAGCCGTCGATTCAAAGGCGTACGAGGCCTGAGGGACGGAACATGTTGGACGCAGCGTCCCCGGATGCTAGAGGGCGCGTCCTGTGCCGGCGGGTCCCGCCGCCTCCCAATCTCGAAGCCGTCATGCTGCTGAACATCCTGCTCGTAATTCTCGTGATCGTCTGCGTGTCCCTCACCGGCGTGATCCTGCTTCAGCGCTCCGAGGGCGGGGCGCTGGGCATGGGCGGCGGACCGACGGGCATGTTCACCGCGCGCGGCGCGGGCGACCTGCTCAGCCGCACCACCTCGATCCTGGCGGCGATGTTCTTCATCCTCAGCCTGGGGATCACCCTGCTGGCCGGCCACGGCAAGAAGGCGTCCTCGATCACCGAGCACCTGAAGGTCAATCCGATCGACCTGAACGCCATCGCCAAGTCGTCGCAGCCCAGCGCGTCGTCGACCCCGGCGTCGAGCGAGAACGCCGCGCCGCCGCTGCCCACGGCGGCTCCGCCCCTGCCGACCGAGGCGCCGCGGCCGACGCGCCGCGCGGTCGCCAACCCCGCCGCCGTCCCGAGCGCGCTGTCGTCCATCGCGGTGAAGCCCGTGGGTCAGCCTCAGGCCGCGATTCCGCGTCCGAGCCTTGGCGCGCCGGCCGCGCCGACCAAGTCTGGGCAGTAGTCTTTTAGTTTCGCGACGCTTTGGCGAGCGCTGATCGCGAATCGGCGCTAATCTGGACTCCCATGGCCCGGTACATCTTCATCACCGGCGGCGTGGTCTCCTCCCTTGGCAAGGGTCTCGCGTCCGCCGCGCTCGGCGCGCTGTTGCAGGCGCGCGGATTCAAGGTCCGCCTGCGCAAGCTCGATCCCTATCTGAACGTCGATCCGGGGACGATGAGCCCCTATCAGCACGGCGAGGTCTACGTCACCGACGACGGGGCCGAGACGGACCTGGATCTGGGCCACTACGAGCGGTTCACCGGCGTCTCGGCCGCCAAGGCCGACAACGTCACCACCGGCCAGATCTATCAGACCATCCTGGAGAAGGAGCGGCGCGGGGACTACCTCGGCGCCACGGTCCAGGTGATCCCGCACGTCACCGACGAGATCAAACGCTTCATCCTGTCGGACCCGGGCGAGGTGGACTTCGTGCTGGTGGAGATCGGCGGCACGGTGGGCGACATCGAGGGCCTGCCGTTCTTCGAGGCGATCCGCCAGCTCGGCAACGAGCTGCCTCGTCATCATGCGGTGTTCATCCACCTGACCCTGCTGCCGTACGTGAAAACGGCCGGGGAGATGAAGACCAAGCCCACCCAGCACTCGGTGAGGGAGCTGCGGGCCATCGGCATCCAGCCGGACATCCTGCTGTGCCGCTGCGAACAGCCGATCCCGGCGGACGAGAAGCGCAAGATCGCCCTGTTCTGCAACGTGCGCTCATCGGCGGTGATCCAGGCCATGGACGCGCCCAACATCTACGCCGTGCCGCTGGCCTATCACGAGCAGGGGCTGGACGCGGAGGTGCTGGACGGCTTCGGCATCGAGGCGCCGGCGCCGGACCTGGAGCGCTGGCGCTCCATCGCCGACCGCATGGCCGCGCCCGACGGCGAGGTCACCATCGCCATCATCGGCAAGTACACGGTGCTGCTGGACGCCTACAAATCCCTGATCGAGGCCCTGGTGCACGGGGGGCTGGCCAACAACGTGAAGGTCAACCTCGACTGGATCGAGGGCGAGGTGTTCGAGGGCGACCCCGACGCCGTGGCCGCGCGCTTGGAGGATGTCCACGGCGTCCTCGTGCCCGGCGCCTTCGGCGAGCGCGGCTCGGAGGGGATGATCCGCGCGGTGCAGTACGCCCGCGAGCACGGCATCCCCTATTTCGGCGTCTGCTTCGGGATGCAGATGGCGATGATCGAGGCTGCGCGGAACCTGGCGGGCCTGCCGGACGCCTCGTCCACCGAGTTCGGCCCCACGCCGCATCCGATCGTCGGGCTGATGACCGAGTGGATCAAGGGCAACGAGAAGGTCACCCGCACGGCCGAGGGCGAACTGGGCGGCACCATGCGCCTGGGGGCCTATGACGCGGTGCTGACGCCCGGCTCCAAGGTGGCGGAGATCTACGGGACGACCGACCATCTCCGAACGTCACCGGCATCGCTACGAGGTGAACATCCGCTATCGCGAGGCGATCGAGGATGCGGGGCTGAAGATCACCGGCCTGTCGCCCGACGGCGTGCTGCCCGAGATCGTGGAGCGCGAGGACCATCCTTGGTTCCTCGGCGTGCAGTTCCATCCCGAACTGAAGAGCCGTCCCTTCGCGCCGCACCCGCTGTTCGCCAGCTTCATCGCGGCGGCCGTGGAGCAGAGCCGGCTGGTCTAGCGCCGCCTCATCCTTAGGCGCCGGCGCGCAAATCCAGGGCTGCGGGCGCATGCGGCTTCGCTGACGCGCCGCCGCTGGGCCTAGGCTCCCCCAAATGGCCCGGGGACGTCACGACGATGGAGCTGCTCGGTTCGCCGCTGCGCAACCTCGTGTCCACCGTGGTGTTCATGCTCGTGGTCGTGGCCCTCGCCATCGTGGGCTACATGATCGCCGGCTGGAGCTTCGCCGACGCCCTCTACATGGTGATCCTGACGGTCTACTCCGTCGGTTACGAAGAGGTCCGGCCGATCGACACGCCGTACCTGCACGCCCTGACCGTGGGCGTGATGGTGCTGGGCTGCACCGGCATGATCATCCTGACCGGCGCCCTGGTGCAGTTCTTCACGGTCACCCAACTTCAGAAACTGTTCGGGACGGGGCGCTTGCGAAGCGAGATCGATAAGCTGTCCGACCACGTGATCGTCTGCGGCTTCGGCCGTATCGGCGTCATGCTGGCCAAGGAGCTGGGGGCCGGCGGCGTCAAGTTCGTGGTCCTGGAGCGGGGCGAGGCGCGCCTGGCCCAGGCCGAGGCCCTGGGCTACCTCTGCCTGCAGGGCGACGCCACCGACGAGGCGGCGCTGGAGGCCGCCGGGATCGACCGCGCCCGGTGTCTGGCCACCGTCCTGCCCGACGACGCGGCCAACGTCTTCATCACCCTGTCGGCGCGCAAGCTGAACCCGGCCATCCAGATCATCGCGCGCGGCGAGGTTCCCACCACCGAGGGCAAGCTGGTCCACGCCGGGGCGGACAAGGTGGTGCTGCCCACCCACATCGGCGCCGAGCGCATCGCCGAACTGATCCTGTTTCCCGAGACGGCCCGCTTCATCCGCGGCTCGGAAGAGATGCATGCATTCGAAAAGACCCTGCACGCGCTGGGCCTGGAGATGGAGGTCGTGGTCGCGGCCGAGAAGAGCGGGGTGGTCGGCCTCACCATCGCCGAGCTGGAGCGCCGCTCGGGCGGCAAGCTGTTCGTAGTTCAGCTCAACAGCAAGGACGGCGAAGTGATCACGCGCCCCGGCCCTGAGGCGCGCATCCAGGCCGGCGACGGGGTGGTGGTCGTCGGCCGCGAAGGGCAGGGGGTGCTGAGCGCCATCTTCGAAGCTCCCCGCCGTCCGACCCAGGCCGGCCGGATGATCATGCGGTGAGCCGCGCGCTTACGCCTTGAAACGCCCCCATGGCCCGGTGATCGCCAGGGTCATGCCCGGAAAGTAGACGTTGACGAACAGGGTGGTTCCGTCCGGCGAAAAGCACACGCCCGCGAGCTCGGAGTTCGTGCCGACGTCGCCGCCGCCCGGCTTGGCGTTGCGACCCATGGTGTAGACCTTGCCCTGCGGCGAGACGGCCTTGAGGTAGTTCACCCCGCCGATCTTGTCTTCGCAGACGTAGAGGTGGCCCCAGGGCGAGACGGCGACGTTGTCGCACATGTCCATCACAAGCCGATCGTGCAACTCCACGAAGAGCTGGAGCAACCCGGGCGCGTCCTTCTCGCCGGGCTGGCCTTCATGGGCGCTGGGGACGTAACGAATGATCTGGCCGAACCGCTTCGGTCCGCCGGAGGTGCAGGCGAAGAACAGTTCACCCTTGCCGAAAAAGACGCCTTCGCCCCGGGCGAACCAGGCCGCGCCGCGCGCATGGCCCCGCGCGCGCATGTCCGCGTCGGGATTGTCGACGTGGTCCAGGTCGATCCAGACCACCGGGCGCGACTGGCCGACGGTCCAGGTCGTCTCGGTCCAGTTGCGGGCGTCGCCGCCCTGGGGCTCGTCCTTGAAGCCCAGGGCCTGCAGCCGCCCACCCTTGGCGAGCTGGCCAGGGGCGTCGGGCAGGAAGCGGTAGAACAGGCCGTAGCCGTCGCCCTCGTCCTCGGTCATGTAGACGATCCCCGTGCCCGGATCGACGCAGGCCGCCTCGTGCCGGAAGCGCCCCATCGCCGTCAGCGGAACCGGCGCGGTCAGGCCGGCGTTGCGCGAAGGGACCTCGAACACCCAGCCGTGGGACTTCACCACCTCGTCGCCGGCGGACTGCACCACCTCTTCGCATGACAGCCACGAGCCCCAGGGCGTGGATCCGCCCGCGCAGTTGACCATGGTGCCGGCCAACGCCAGCTGCACGTTCTGGGTCTTGCGGGCTTTCAGGTCGTACAGGATGCGGGTCACGCCGCCGGGCAGCAGATCGTCGTCGAGCGTGCGGTCGTAGACCATCTTGGGGTCGATCTTGTCGGCCAGCACCTGTTCGGAGCCATAGGCGCTGCGGCCCAGGTTAAGGTCCTTCAGCTTCAGCTCGTGGTTCCGCATCAGGATCACGCGGTCCTCGTCGAGCGGGAAACAGCCCATGCCGTCGGTCTTGTGCGGCGTGATCAGGCCGTCGCTCATGATTTCGCCGGCCCGCGAGACGATCGTGTAGTCAAAGCCCTCCGGCAGATCGAACAGGCCCTTGGGGTCCATCTTGAGGGGACCGTAGGCCTCGACCTCGCTGGAATAGGCGTCCGCCTGGATCCCGTCGTATTGGTATTGAAGGTTTTGCGAGCGGGCGGCGGCGAAACGGGCGAAGCCGCCGAAGGCGAGGCTGGCGGCCGAGGCTGAGATCAAGGCGCGGCGGGACAGGGGCATGGGCGACTCCATATGACCGCGTCGTCATAGGTCCGGCCGATAACGGTTGGATGACAGTGAAATTGTCCTGCGGTATCCGAATACCTGATTGAAAAGTTCTTGTAAAAACAGTCTATTGCAGATGGTCCTGCGCGTAAGAGCGCTTGACCGACCGGTGCGCCTCTAGTATGTCGCGCCCTCCCACGGGGCGCCCCGCGCTCCGTCCTACGGATATCGCTCGATGCAGACCAAGATTACGGCGTCGCTGAAGCCGGCAGACGTCCAGAAGAAGTGGATCGTGATCGACGCCGAGAACGTCGTCGTCGGCCGTCTCGCGACCTTCATCGCCAACCGCCTGCGCGGCAAGCACCGGCCCGACTACACCCCTCACGTGGACTGCGGCGACTTCGTCGTCGTGGTCAACGCCGAGAAGGTGAAGCTCACCGGCAACAAGCTGCTGCAGAAGACCTATTACCGCCACACCGGCTATGCCGGCGGCATCAAGGAGACCACCGCCGGCAAGGTGCTGGGCGGCCGGTTTCCCGATCGCGTGCTGAAGAAGGCCGTGGAGCGGATGTTGCCCAAGGAGAGCCCCCTGGCGCGCGCCCAGCTCTCGCATCTGAAGATCTACGCCGGACCCGAACATCCCCATGAGGCCCAGAACCCCGAGACGGTGGCCTTCGCCGGCATGAACGCCAAGAACGTCAGGAGCGCCTGAACATGGCCAGTGACACCCAAGGCATGGACGCCCTCCAGGCCATCGCCACGCCCGACGCCGGAGCCGCCGCGTCCGGCCGAGCCGAAGAGCGACGCCCAGGGCCGCTCCTACGCCACCGGCAAGCGCAAGAACGCGATCGCCCGCGTGTGGATCAAGCCCGGCAAGGGCGCGATCACCATCAACGGCCGCGATCAGGAAATCTACTTCGCCCGCCCGGTGCTGCGCATGATGATCGCCCAGCCGCTGCAGGTGGCCGGTCGCCTCGGCGAGTTCGACGTGGTCGCCACGGTGGTGGGTTCGGGCCTGTCCGGCCAGGCCGGCGCGGTGCGCCACGCCATCTCCAAGGCCCTGACCTACTACGAGCCCGGCCTGCGCTCGCTGCTGAAGCCGCACGGCTTCCTCACCCGCGACTCCCGCGTGGTGGAGCGCAAGAAGTACGGCAAGGCCAAGGCCCGACGCAGCTTCCAGTTCTCGAAGCGCTAAACGCGTTCACGCGCGTTTCGAACAGGCGCTTCGGGCAACCGAGGCGCCTTTTTCGTATTGCTCATTGGGAGGCAACACATGACCCCGAAGGTCTTCATCGACGGCGAGGCGGGCACCACGGGCCTGCAGATCAGGGAGCGGCTGGCCGGCCGCGCCGACATCTCGCTCGTCTCCATCGATCCCGCCCGGCGCAAGGATCCCGCCGCGCGGGCCGAGCTGCTGAACGGCGCCGACGTCGCCATCCTCTGCCTGCCGGACGACGCGGCGCGGGAGGCCGTGGCCCTGATCGGACCGGGCGGGGCGCGGGTGATCGACGCCTCCACCGCCCATCGGATCGCGCCGGGCTGGGTCTACGGCTTTCCGGAGTTGGACAAAGGCGCCCAGCGCGCCGCCATCGCCAAGGCCGACCGGGTGGCCAACGTCGGCTGTTACGCCGTCGCGTCCATCGCCCTGATCCGGCCGCTGGTGAGCGCGGGCGTCCTGCCTGCGGACTGGCCGGTCAGCATCAACGCCGTCTCGGGCTATTCCGGCGGCGGCAAGTCGATGATCGCCGAGTTCGAGGACGAGGCGGCTGCGAACTACAGCCGCGAGCCCTACCGCATCTACGGTCTGACCCTGGCCCATAAGCACGTGCCGGAAATTCAGGTGCAATCGGGTCTCAGCCATCCGCCGTCTATTCGCGCCGGCGGTCGGCCGCTACCGCCAGGGGATGATCGTGGAGGTTCCGCTGAACCTGTGGGCGCTGCCCGGCGCGCCGAGCGCGGCGCGGGTCCGTGAGGCGCTGGCCGACGCCTACGCCGGAGAACGGTTCGTCGAGGTCGCCTCCGCCGATGAGACGGCGTCCTTGACGGCGCTGAACCCGGAAGAGCTGAACGACACGAACCTGCATGAAACTGTTCGTCTTCGCCAACGAGGCCCGTGGCCAGGCGCGGCTCGTGGGCCTTCTGGACAACCTCGGCAAGGGCGCCTCGGGCCAGGCGGTGCAGAACCTCAACATCATGCTCGGCCTGGACGAGGCGTCGGGGCTATAAGGCCGTAACGGAGGACTCACATGCGTTATCTGCACACCATGGTCCGGGTGAAGGACCTCGACGCCGCCCTGGACTTCTACTGCGACAAACTCGGCCTGGCCGAAGTGCGGCGGATGGAGTCGGAGAAGGGCCGCTTCACCCTGGTGTTCCTCGCCGCGCCCGAAGACGTGGCCGCGGCCAAGGCCAGCGAGGCGCCGGTGGTCGAGCTGACCTACAACTGGGACACCGAGGATTACGGCGGTGGACGCAACTTCGGCCACCTTGCCTATCAGGTCGACGACATCTACGCCCTGTGCCAGCGCCTGCAGGACAAGGGCGTGACCATCAACCGCCCGCCGCGTGACGGGCGCATGGCCTTCGTCCGCTCGCCGGACGGCGTCTCCATCGAGCTGCTGCAAAAGGGCGACGCCTTGGCGCCGGCCGAGCCCTGGGCCTCGATGCAGAACACCGGAGCCTGGTAGGCGGGCGGCGATGGTCGTCGTCGTCTTCCGATCCGCGCATCCGCCCGGAAAATACAGAGCGCTACTATGCGCTGGTCGAGGAGATGGAGACGCTGGCCCGTTCCATGCCCGGCTACATCTCCGACAAGGCCTACTTCGCCGAGGACGGCGAGCGGGTCTCCATTCATGAGTGGGAGTCCGCCGAGCATCTGCGCGCGTGGCGCACGCACCCGGAGCACGTGAAGGTCCAGAAGCTCGGCCGCCAGGACTTCTACGAGAGCTACACCCTCTACGCCTGCGACGAGCCGCGGACCTCGCGGTTCGCGCGGGCGGAGTAGGACGGCGGGCGCGCCTTGCGTCCTTCGAGACGCCCGCTTACGCGGGCTCCTCAGGATGACGAGGGGGGTTGGACTGCAAAGAGAGTTGTTATGGTGAGGAGCGATCCCTCAGGATCGCGTCTCGAACCACGCACGGGGCCTAGCTCTTCACCCGCACGTACGACCCCGGCGCGTCCTCGATCACCTTCAGCGGTCCCTTGGCAGGATCGCGGGCTGGGACCATCGGGCCGGACTTCTCCGCCAGCCACTGCGCCCAATGCGGCCACCAGGAGCCGGGATGCTCCGCGCATCCGCCTGCCACTCGCCGACGGAGGCGGGCAGGGCGGTGTTGGTCCAGTACTGATACTTGTGCGCCTCGGGGTGGTTGATCACCCCGGCGATATGGCCGGAGCCGGCCATGATGAACTCCACCGGCCCGCCGAACAGCTTGGCGCCCTTGAAGACCGAGACGTAGGGGGCGATGTGGTCCTCCTTGCTCGACTGGGCGAAGATCGGCGTCTTCACCTTGCCAAGATCGAGTTCCTCGCCGCCGAGCTCCATCTGCCCCTTCGCCAGCATGTTCTTCTGATAGAACTCGCGCAGATAGAACAGGTGCAGCGCCCGGGGCATGCGCGTCTGGTCGGCGTTCCAATAGAGCAGGTCGAAGGGGCGCGGCTCGCGGCCCATCAGGTAGTTGTTCACGAAGAACGACCAGATCAGGTCATTGGCGCGCAGCGAGTTGAAGGTGCCGGCCATCATCTGGCCCGGCAGCACCCCGCCGGCGTTGTGCATCGACGTCTCGATGACGCTCAGCCAGTCCTCGTCGGTGAACAGGCGCAGGTCTCCGGACTCCGAGAAGTCCTGCTGCGCCGCGAAGAATGTGGCCGAGGCGATGCGCGGATCGCCGGTCTTGGCCATGTGCGCCAGGGTGCACGACAGCATGGTGCCGGCGATGCAGTAGCCGACAGTGTTGACCCGATCCACGCCGGTCTGGGCGATCACCTGCTCCAGCGCCACATAGACGCCCTCGATCATGTAGTCCTCGAAGGTCTTGTGCGAGAGCGCCGGCTCGGGATTGACCCAGGAGACCAGGAACACGGAAAATCCCTGTTCGGTCAGCCACTTGATCAGGGAGTTCTCGGGCCGCAGGTCGAGGATGTAGTACTTGTTGATCCACGGCGGGAAGATCAGCAGCGGCCGCTCGTGCACCTCCTTGGTGGCCGGCGCGTACTGGATCAGCTGGAACAGCTCGTTCTGGAAGATCACCTTGCCGGGAGTGGTGGCGACGTTCACGCCGACTTCGAACTTGGTGAGGTCCGTCTGGCTGATGGCGAGCTGGCCGCCGCCGCGCGCCATATCGGCGGCGAAGTTCTCCATGCCGCGCACCAGGCTCTCGCCCTTGGTGTTCATGGCTTCGCGCAGGGCCGCGGGGTTGGACATCAGGAAGTTCGACGGCGAGAAGGCGTCGGTCAGCATCTTGGTGAAGAACTCCACCCGCCGCTTCTCGTCTGGATTGTCGTTCTCCACGTCCGCGACCAGGTTGTTCAGCCAGTTGGCCGACAACAGGTAGGACTGTTTGATGGCGTCGAAGACCGGGTTCTCGCTCCAGTCCGGGTCGTTGAAGCGCCGGTCGCCCTTTTCGGGCTCGACCACCGGCGCGGCAGGCTCGCCGGCCATGCGCCGGGCGGTGGACTGCCACAGGTTCATGTAGCCGTTGAACAGGTCCGCCTGGGCCTTCAGCACCTTGTCCGGCTGGGAGGCCAGCCGGCCCATCAGCCCGGTCATGGCCGGACCCATGCGCATGGGATCGGTGTTCATGCCGCCGGGCTTTTCGCTCTGGCGCATGGTGGCGTCCGCCATGACGCCCTGGGCGATCATCGCGGCCTTGGCGAGGTTCGCGGACAGCTCCTGCATGACGGCGAATTGGCTTTCGGGGGCGGCGGCCGCGCCCGCGCCTTCGGCGGCGCTCCCAGGCGGCGCGGTGGCCGGCTTCTCGTCCTTGGGGGCTGTCGTCTTGTGCGCCGAAGCCTTGGCTTTGGTCATGATGCTACTCTGTGTGCGCCGCGGCGCCCTTTCGCTGAAGCCCATCATCGCATAAGACCTCGCACGCATCGAACCAAGGGCGCGCGCGTGCGGACGGCGAATTTCATGCGGGTGACACAAGGCGCGGCGGTCAGGCTCGCGTTGGTAGGCAGTGTTGCCTTCGGCGCGTCCGCGTGCGCGTCGGTCAAGACGCCCAAGGTCGACGACCTGTCCATCGCCCAGTCGCCGTCGGGGCGCGAAGCGATCGCGGCGGCGCGCAAGCCGGGCCCCTATCCCCGCTTCAGCGACATTCCGCGCGTGCCGACCGATGTGCGCCCGGCCGCGCAGTGGACCGTGGCCTCGAACCAGACGCAGGCGCAGCGCGCCGAACTGGCCGCCCAGGTCGCTGCCTTACCTCCGGCGCCTACCGACACGGAGGCCTTCGCCGCGTCCCTGCAAGCGCGTCTGGCGGTTCCGGCCGAGCCCGCCGCGGCGGACTCCGCCGCCCAGGCCGCGGCCTACGCCCGCGCCCTGCGCGCACGAGCTACACCGCCTCCGCCGCGCCACTAGGCCGCCGGGGGCGAAAACACATCAAATCGCCATTCGCTTGGCTCGGGTCCGGCCGGGGTCTATCCAAGCATGCACGAACGCCCGGCCGGTCCGAGACCATGAACAACGACTTTCATCGTATCCAGCGGCTGCCGCCGTACATCTTCGAGGAAGTCAACCGCCTCAAGGCCAAGCTGCGCGCCCAGGGCGTCGACGTCATCGACTTCGGCATGGGCAATCCCGACATGCCGACGCCCGCCCATATCGTCGACAAGCTGTGCGAGACGGCGCGCAATCCCAAGGCCCACCGCTATTCGGCCTCCAAGGGCATTCCGGGCCTGCGGCGCGCCATGGCCAACTATTATGACCGTCGCTTCGGCGTGAAGCTGAACCCGGACACCGAGGTGGTCGCCACCATCGGCTCCAAGGAGGGCTTCGCCAACATCGCCCAGGCGATCACCGGCCCTGGCGACACGGTGATCTGCCCCAACCCCGCCTATCCGATCCACGCCTACGGCTTCATCATGGCCGGAGGGGCGATCCGCCACGTGCCGGCCCTGTCGCCGGAGCAGTACCTGTCGGGCATCTCCCAGGCGGTCGCCGAACTGGCGCCCCCGCCGATCGCGGTGATCGTCAGCTATCCGTCCAACCCGACCGCTCAGTGGGTGGGCCTGGACTTCTACAAGGAAGTGATCGCCCTGGCCCGCAAGCACGAGCTGATCGTGCTTTCGGACGTCGCCTATTCCGAAATCTACTTTGAAAACAATCCACCACCGTCGATTCTTCAGGTGGAGGGGGCCAAGGATATCGCCGTCGAGGTGAACTCCCTGTCCAAGACCTACGCCATGCCCGGCTGGCGGGTCGGCATGGTGGTGGGCAACGAGCGGCTGTGCGCGGCCTTAGCGCGGGTAAAGTCCTACCTCGACTACGGCGCCTTCACCCCCATCCAGGTGGCGGCGGCCACGGCGCTGAACGGCTCGCAGGCCTGCGTCGCGGAGATTCGCCACATCTACAAGTCCCGCCGCGACGTGCTGGTGGAGACCATGCGCCGCTCCGGCTGGGATATCCCGCCGCCGCCGGCGTCGATGTTCGCCTGGGCGCCGATCCCCGAGCCGTTCCGCGAGGCCGGTTCGATGCTGTTCTCCAAGCTGCTCATCGAAGAGGCGGGGGTCGCCGTCTCGCCCAGGCGTGGGCTTCGGCGAATACGGCGAGGGCTACGTCCGCATCGGCCTGGTGGAGAACGAGCACCGCATCCGCCAGGCGGCGCGCAACGTGCGGCGCTTCCTGCAGAACGCCGACGAGATCCTGGGCAAGGCCCAGGCCGTGGCCGCGCAGTAGGGGCAGGGCATGGGCAAAGTCTGGCGTCTTGGCGTCGCCGGCCTCGGCACGGTCGGAGCGGGTCTGCTGCAGCTCATCGCGGCGCGGCCGGACTTCGCTCCGGCCGGCGGGCGGGCCGAGGTGGTCGCCGTTTCCGCTCGCTCCCGCGCGAAAGCGCGGCCGGTGGACGTCTCCGGCCTCGCCTGGTTCGACGATCCGGTGGCGTTGGCCTCCAGCCCGGACATCGACGTGTTCGTCGAGCTGGTCGGCGGCGCGGAAGGTCCCGCCAAGGCGGCGGTCGAGGCCGCGCTGAAGCTCGGCAAGCCGGTGGTGACGGCCAACAAGGCCCTGATCGCCGAACATGGCGTGGAACTCGCTCGCCTGGCCGAAGCGGCCGGCGCGCCCCTGCTGTTCGAGGCGGCGGTGATGGGCGGCACGCCCGCCGTGAAGATGCTGCGCGAGGCCATGGTCGGCGACGAGGTCGTGGCCGTGGCCGGCATCCTCAACGGCACCTGCAACTACATCCTGACCGAGATGGAGCAGTCCGGCGGCCGTTCGCGGACGTCCTGGCCGAGGCCCAGCGTCTGGGCTACGCGGAGGCCGACCCCACCACCGACATCGGCGGCTTCGACGCGGGCCACAAGATCACCATCCTGGCCGCCCTGGCCTTCGGCAAGGCGCCGTGCTTCTCCGCCGCCGAGATCGAGGGGGTGGAGAACATCGAGCTGCTGGATATCCGCCTGGCCCACGGCCTCGGCTACCGGATCAAGCTGGTGGCGGCCGCCGTGCGCGAGGCGGACGACGTGTCGGTGCGGGTCTATCCGGCCCTGGCGCCGTTGGACCATCCCCTGGCCCAGACGTCCGGCGCGCTGAACGCCCTGTTCATCGAGGGACGCACGATCGGGCGCATCTTCATCCAGGGGCCGGGCGCGGGGGCGGGCCCCACGGCGGCGGCCGTCGCGGCCGATATCGCCGACGTCATGACCGGCGCGCGCCGTCCGGTGTTCCAGAAACCCGCCGACGCGCTGGAGCCGTTCGAGCGCATGGACCCCAGCCAGCACGTCAGCCGCGCCTATCTGCGCTTGATGGTGCGCGACCAGGCCGGCGTGATCGCCGCGGTGTCCGAAGCCCTGGCCGAGGTGGGCGTCTCCATCGACAGCTTCCAGCAGAAGCCGGTTCAGGACGCCGGCGGCGTGCCGATTGTGCTAACCACTCACGACGCGCCCGAGTCGAGTATCTGATGAAGGCGGTCGAGCATATCGCGGGGCTTGACGTGGTGGTCGCCCCTCCGCGCATGTTGCGCATAGCCCCGGTTTGAGAATCCGCCGAAATTGGCGGGCTTAGGAGACGCTGGATGATTTCGACCGAGTGGGACCGCTCCCTGGTTCTGGACGCTGTCTGGGCCACCGAGGCGGCGGCGATCGCCGCCTGGTCGCAGGTCGGCCGGGGCGACGAGAAGGCCGCTGACCAGGCGGCCGTGGACGCCATGCGCACGGCCCTGAACGGTTTGGACATCGACGGCAAGATCGTCATCGGCGAGGGCGAGCGCGACGAAGCGCCCATGCTCTACATCGGCGAGAAGGTGGGGCGGCGGCGCGGCGGTCCGGCCATCGACATCGCGCTCGATCCGCTGGAAGGCACCACCCTCACGGCCAAGGCCATGCCCAACGCCCTGGCGGTGATGGCCTGGGCGCCGGCCGGCACCATGCTGCACGCGCCCGACACCTACATGGACAAGATCGCCATCGGCCCTGGCTTCGCCCCGGGCCTGGTGGACCTGGACGCCTCGCCCGCCGACAACGTCAAGGCGCTTGCCAAGGCCAAGGGCTGCAAGCCGCAGGAGATCACCGCCTGCGTGCTGGACCGGCCGCGCCACGCCGAGATCATCGCCAGCCTGCGCGGCGTCGGCGCCCGCGTATTCCTGATCACGGACGGAGACGTGGCCGGCGCGCTGGACACCGCCGACCCGGCCGACACCGGCATCGACATCTACATCGGCCAGGGTGGCGCGCCGGAGGGCGTGCTGGCGGCCGCGGCGCTGAAGTGCGTCGGCGGCCAGTTCCAGGGCCGGCTGGTGTTCCGCAACAACGACGAACGCGCCCGCGCTGAGCGTCTGGGCCTCACCGACTTCGACAAGAAGTACGACCGGGACGAGATGGTCCGCGGCCCCGCGATCTTCGCCGCCACCGGCGTCACCAAGGGCATGCTGCTGGACGGGGTGAAAATCATCGGCGGCTACGTCCACACCCACTCGCTGGTGATGGATTCGGACTCCGGCGTGGTCCGCGAAGTGCGGATGAAGCGGAAGGCGTAAGGTGGCCGACGGCGCGACGGTCTCGGGCTTCCTGGGCGTCGAGCGCTCCCTGAGCGGCCGCGCCTGGCGGCTTCGTCCGGCCGATCCCGAGCTCGCCCGCCGCCATCAGCTCGCGCTCGGCCTCAGCGAGCCCCTGGCCCGCGCCCTGGCCGCGCGGGGGATCTCCGAGGCTGGCGCCGGCGACTATCTGAACCCGACCCTCAAGGCCCTGTTCCCCGACCCGTCGTCTTTCATGGACATGGACAAGGCGGCCGACATCCTGGTGGACGCTCTGCAGCGCAAGCGGCCGCGTGGCCCTGTTCGCCGATTACGACGTGGACGGCGCCTCCAGCGCGGCGCTTCTCGTCCGCTGGTTCCGGGCGATGGGCATGGAGCTGCCAATCTACATCCCCGACCGAGTGACCGAGGGCTATGGCCCCAGCCCGGCCGCCTTCAAGCATCTGAAGGATCAGGGCGTGGAGCTGGTGGTCACGCTCGACTGCGGCGCGGCGGCCCACGACGCCCTGAACGCGGCCGCTGCGATGGGTCTGGAAGTGGTGGTGATCGACCATCACCTCATGCGTGGGGACGCCCCTCCGGCTGCGGCCCTGGTCAATCCCAATCGGCCGGGCTGCAACTCCGGCCAGGGCGTGCTGGCGGCGGCGGGGGTGACCTTCGTGCTGCTGGCGGCCCTGAACCGCGAGGCGCGCGCGCGCGGGCTCGTCTCGCCGGGTTCGGAGCCCGACATCCGCCATTGGCTGGATCTGGCCGCCATGGGCGCGGTCTGCGACGTGACCCAGCTGGTGGGCTTCAACCGCGCCGTGGCGTCCCAGGGGCTGAAGGTGATGTCCGCCTGGGGCAATCCGGGCCTGGCGGCCTTGATGCAGGTGGCCAAGAGCCAGGGGCCGGCCACGGCCTTCCACGCCGGCTTCATCCTGGGCCCTCGGATCAACGCCGGCGGGCGGATCGGCCGCTCTGACCTCGGCGCACGCCTGCTCTCCAGCGACGACCCCGAAGAGGTCGCGGCGCTGGCCGAGGAGCTGGACGCCCTGAACGCCTCGCGCAAGGAGGTGGAGCGCCAGGTGGTGGACGAGGCCGTCCGCAAGATCGAGGCGACGGGCGCGCCGGATGGACCGGTGATCGTCGTCGCCGACGAGGGCTGGCACCCAGGCGTCGTGGGCATCGCCGCCGGGCGGCTGCGCGAGCGCTATCGGCGGCCCGCCATCGTCATCGGCGTCGACGCGCCCGCCGGGATTGGCAAGGGCTCGGGCCGCTCCCAGCCCGGGGTGAACCTCGGCCGCGCGGTGCAGGCGGCCTTCGACGAGGGGCTGCTGCTGGCCGGCGGAGGCCACGCCATGGCCGCGGGCCTGACCATCCGCGCGGACCGCATCGACGAGCTTCGCGCCTTCCTGGCCGAGCGTCTGGGCGAGGACTGCGCCGTGGCACAGGCGCAGGACGTCATCGAGATCGACGCCATCGCCGCGCCCGGCGCCGCGGATCGGGCGCTCTATGAGGACTTCCAGCGCATGGCGCCCTTCGGCCCAGGCAACCCGGAGCCGGTGTTCGCCCTCTCCGACGCCCTGGTGGAGCACCCCATGCCCATGCGCGGCGGGCATGTCCGCTGCACCCTGTCGGACGGCGCGGGCGGACGGCTGCGCGCGGTGGCCTGGCGGGCGGAGGAGACTGAGCTGGGCCGGCGTCTGCTGGGCGGGCAGGGGGCTTTGCACCTGGCCGGGCGACTGAAAGCTGACGACTACCAGGGCCGGCGCGGCGTGCAGTTCGAGATCGACGACGCCGCCGACCCGCGCATGAGCGTTTAGGCCAAGCAGGATCGAGCCCGTCCATGGATATTGAGCTCCTTCAGAGGCTGGTGAACGCCGTCGTCAGTCCGATGGGCGAGCCGGATGAAGCGGAGATCGCCCGGCGCCAGCAGGATCTGCACGCCTTCCTGTACGCCCAGATCACGTCCGACATCAGAAAGCGCAAGTTCAAGCGCGGCGGCGAGGTTTGGCAGATGCTCGAGCAGGGCGCCGCCCAGATATCGCTGTCCAAGGCGCAACTGTTCCAGGACATCTGGGTGCTGTTCGAGCTGGGTCAGAAGCGCGACGGATTCTTCGTTGAGTTCGGCGCCGCCAGCGGGGTGAGCCTCAGCAATACCTGGATGCTGGAAAAGCACTTCGGCTGGACGGGCATCCTCGCCGAGCCCAATCCGGAATTCCACGAGAGCCTGAAGGCCAACCGGTCGTGTCAGATGTCGTTCGACTGCGTCTACGCGACGACTGGCGACACCGTTCCCTTCTATTGCGCGAGCACGGGGGAGTTGTCGGGCCTGGTCTCGGCGCGGCCCGAACATACGCCGGGGCTGGAGGCCGAAGCCCGGGTCATCCAGGTTCCGACGATCAGCCTGCAGGACCTGCTTCGCCGCCACGGCGCGCCACGGGTCATCGATTACATGTCGATCGACACCGAAGGGTCGGAATTGGACATTCTGTCGGCATTCGACTTCGACGAATGGGACGTGAGGCTCATCTCTGTCGAGCACAACATGAAGCCCCAACGCGAGGCGCTATTCGAGTTGCTCAGCCGGCACGGCTACACGCGTAAGTTTACGGCCTTGTCCAAGTTCGACGATTGGTACGTCCGGCGGACTTAGACGGCCAGAGCGCCTTGCGCGCCATGGGGAAGCTCGATATATCGCCGCTTCCTTCGACGGGCCCTTCGTCTATCGGTTAGGACATCAGATTTTCAATCTGGGAAGAGGGGTTCGACTCCCCTAGGGCCTACCATTCCACCCTCCGCGACGCAGCGAATCGCGCCGAAAGGCGCGGCTGTGGTCAAATTGCGGCATTGACGCTCTCCTAATACGGGAACAATGTATTGGGGGAGGCGTTCGCCCATGAGATTAGGGCGGGCGAAGAAGGGGCGGAATGTCAAGTTACGAACTGGATAGCGCCGAGCCGCATGAAGATTCCGTGCGGATTTCCGGGCGCGTAAAGTGGTTCGATCCGGCCAAGGGTTACGGCTTCATCGTGCCTGACGACCCCGATCGCACCGATATGCGTGACGTGTTGCTACACATCACCAGCCTGCGTCACGCCGGACGGGAGACGGCCTTGGAAGGCTCCACGGTCGTCTGCGACGTGGTCCGGCGGCCCAAGGGCTGGCAAGTGGTCGAAGTGGTGGAGCTCGACGACTCTTCCGCGACGCCGATGGAACGAACGGCGCGCCCTGAAGGCCCCGGATCCCGCCGTGATCGCGACCACGGCGCCCCGCGCGGCGGCGCCGAAGGTCATGCGCGCTTCAGCCGTCCCGATGGCTTCGATCGTCCCCAACGCCGCCCGCTGGTTCCGCAAGGACCGGCCGAACGCGCCAAGGTGAAATGGTTCAACCGCACCAAGGGCTATGGCTTCGTGGTGCGCGATGGCGAGCCGGGGGACATCTTCGTCCATATCGAGACCCTGCGCCGCAGCGGGCTGGAAGACCTTCAGCCCGGCGACGACGTGATGGTCCGCTTCGCCGAAGGCCCCAAGGGCCTCGTGGTGGCCGAGATCGAGGCGTCACGCTTCGCGTGAGCCGCCATTCTCATGAGTTTCAGGTGTTGAGCGCGTGATCCTTCGCCGACTATTCCTCGCGACCCTGGCGTTGGCGCTCTGTGTGGGCTGCGCGGACGGCCGCGCGGCGCCAGCCGTCGTCAAGCTCAGGACCGAGCCGCTCGAGATCGTCACCGCCCAGGGCGTGGCGCACTTCAAGGTTGAGATCGCCGACACCGACGGGACGCGCGAACGGGGCCTGATGTACCGGACCTCTCTGAAGCCCGACGCGGGCATGCTGTTCATCTTCACGCCGGCCCAGCCCGTCTACTTCTGGATGAAGAACA
Organism: uncultured Alphaproteobacteria bacterium; assembly: GCA_963761065.1. Classification (GTDB taxonomy): domain Bacteria; phylum Pseudomonadota; class Alphaproteobacteria; order Caulobacterales; family Caulobacteraceae; genus JANWHQ01. The sequence goes on from CAVXFP010000001.1 coordinate 698,311, forward strand.
CCTACATCCCCCTCGACATGCTGTTCATCGATCCGAGCGGCCATATCGCCAACATCGCCGCCAACACCACGCCGTTTTCCGAAACCCCGGTGCCCTCGGCGGGGGCGGTGACCGCGGTGCTGGAGATCGCCGGCGGCCGTGCCGCGCAGCTGGGTGTGAAGCCCGGCGACGAGGTCAGGCAGCGCATATTTCCCGGACACTGAGCGACGTTCTTGCCCGCCTGGCCCGCGCCGTGGCATGAACGAGCCGCCGGATTCACGGGGCGTGGCGCAGCCTGGTAGCGCATCTGCTTTGGGAGCAGAGGGTCGGAGGTTCGAATCCTCTCGCCCCGACCATCGGCGACCACGAGGGACCACATGCTCGCGCGTATTTTGAAGCCCGCCAAAACCGCCATGCAATCGGGCAGGGCCAAGACCAAGGACTGGGTGCTGGAGTTCGAGCCCGCGTCCGCCCGCACGCCGGATCCGTTGATGGGTTGGACCAGCTCCACGGATATGAACGGCCAGGTGCGCCTCAGCTTCGAAACGCGCGAGGAGGCCGTGGCCTATGCTCAGCGCCACGGTTTGGCCTTCCGGGTGTTCGAACCCCAGGAGCTCAAGCGGGTGATCAAGGCCTACGCGGACAACTTCTCCGCCGATCGCAAACAGCCCTGGTCGCACTGACGGGGCGGTCGCCCATACTTCCGCGCCGGCGTGGCGTTCGAAGCTGGACGGATTGATGAGTAAGCATGAACTGCGGGACGGATGGCGTGACGTAAGCTGGGAGGAGATGGCCCAGCAGAACCCCCTGGCCGCCGTCATGACCACCGAGGAAATGGTCGACGCGCCGAGCGACGGGTTCACGCCCGAACAGCTTGAGGAGTTCTTCGCCAAGGGCCGGCGGGAGGTGAAGCGCCACCTGGTTCCATTGCTTCGGGATATACCGCGTCCGCCCGACGAGGTGCGGGTCGTCGCCTACGGATGCGGCGCGGGCCGCTTGCTGAAGACCGTGGCCAGTCTCGGCTATCGCGCTATCGGAATCGAAATCTCGCCGACCATGATCAAGCACTGCGAGCGGCTGGTCCCCAAGGCGGAGGCCCTCTATGTCCTGGACGACGACGGGCGCTGCACCATGCCCAGTGAGACGGCGGACCTAGTCTATTCATACGCCGTGGTTCAGCACATCTCGCGCCTGAGCCGCTACGTCACCGCGTTCGACGAGATGTGCCGAGTGCTGAAGCCCGGCGGGACGCTCGCCGTCCAGGTGGTCACCGACGACTTCCTGTCCGGTGACTTCGACAAGCCCGCACGCACGGAGAACTACGAGGACCACTCGCTGCACTTCCCCCGCGAGGGTGAACCCTATCGCCGCGACCAGGACAACTGGGGTGGGGTGCACATCGGCCACGATCGCCTGACCAGCATCCTGGCCGAGCGCGGGGTGAGCATCTATCAGTGGTATTTTCACAAGCGCGCACGGCTGCGGCCGGTCTGGGTCGTCGGACGCAAGCGGGCCTAGGAGCAGCTGGCGTCGAGCCATTGGCGCGGCGACGCCAAGCCGGTTAGACAGGGCGTCAGTTCGTCCAAGCCATTGCTGACCCCGTAGCTCAACCGGATAGAGCATCCGCCTTCTAAGCGGACGGTTGCAGGTTCAAGTCCTGCCGGGGTCGCCAGACTAAGCCGCAGTCGCCGTCGCGTAGGCGTCCAGCGCGCCGCGCAGGTCGGCGATCAGATCCTCCGGGTCTTCCAGCCCGATATGCAGGCGCATCAGCGGCCCGACGTAGTCGCCCGGCTGGCGCTGGTGATCGCAGCTGATCGCCAAGCTCTCGTGCCCGCCCCAGGAAAAGCCCAGGCCGAACACCTTCAGGGCGTCCAGGAAGGCGTTCACCGCAGCCTCGGAGCCCAGGCTGCAGCACGACGCCGAACAGGCCGCAGGCGCCGGAGAAGTCGCGCTTCCATAGGGCGTGGCCGCGGCTGCCGGGCAGGGCGGGGTGGATCACCTCGGCGACTTCTGGCTGTTTCTCCAACCATTCAGCAACTTGCAGGCCGTTCTTGCCATGGCGTTCCAGGCGGATGTCGAGCGTCCGCAGGCTGCGCAGCATCAGATAGGCGTCCTCGGGCGAGACCGACCAGCCCACCTCGCGCATCCCGGCGTCGAGCTTTGTAAGCAGGGCTTCGTCGCGCACGGCGGCGGAGCCCATGAACACGTCCGAATGGCCGCCCACATACTTGGTCAGGGCCTGGACGGAGACGTCCACGTCGTGCGCCAGCGGCTTGAACAGCCAGCCGGCCGCCCAGGTGTTGTCCATCAGGGTCAGAATGCCCTGGGTGCGCGCCAGCCGGGCGATGCCGGGCACGTCCTGCATCTCGAAGGTGAGAGAGCCGGGCGAACTCCAGCACGATCATCCGGGTGCGCTTGGTCGTCATCGCCATCAGCGCGTCGGCCGGCAGGGTCTGGGGATAGTAGCGCACCTTGACGCCGTAGCGGGTCAACAGATTGTCACAGAACATCCGCGTTGGCCGATAGACGTGCTGACAGACCAGCACCTCGTCACCTGATTTCAGCAGCGCCAGCATCGGCCCGGTGACGGACGCGAGGCCGGACGGGTAGAGCCGCACCCCCGCCGCGCCCTCCATGTCCGCCAGGGCTTCGCACAGGGCGTTCTGGGCCGAGAGCCCGGCGCGGCCATAGCCCACCTGACTGCCGTCATAGAGCGACGCGCCGGTCGGCAGCAGCACCGTCGAGCCGCGTTGGATCGGCGGATTCACCGTGTGAACCAGGGGGTGGGGCTCAGCGCCGGAGTGGCGGAGGCGGGTCTTGTCCTTCATGGACGGTGCGCGATCCTGAACATCATGGCCCCGCCACCACGGGCGTGTCCGGCCGGGCGCCCCACTCGCTCCAGGAGCCGTCGTAGACCGCCCCTCGCCAGTGGCCGAGCCTGGCCAGCGCCAGAGCGACGGTGCAGGCGGCGATGCCCGAGCCGCAGGTCGTCACCACGGGCCTGTTCGGGTCGATCCCGGCGCCCCGGACAGCCTCAGACAATTTGTCCGGCGATAGGAACAATCCGTCCTCGCCCACCATGCCGTGAGCGTAGAGATGGAGCGCGCCCGGCATGTGGCCCGCGCGCATGCCCGGCCGAGGCTCGGGCGTATCGCCGCGGAAGCGCGCCGGGGGCCGGACGTCGACGATCTGCTCGGCGCCGGTCTTAAGGTCCGCGCGCACCTGGTCGAGGTTGCGCACCAGCTCGGCGTCGAGGTGCGGCGTGAACTTGCCGAGCTCTGGCGCTTGGAAGGGCCCGCTCTCCACCGGCCGGCCCTCGGCGCGCCATTTGGCCAGACCCCCGTCCAGCACCAGCACCTGGTGATGGCCGAACAGGCGGAACATCCACCAGGCGCGCGGCGCGGTGATCAGCTCGCCGCCGTTGTAGATCACCACCGTGTCCTCGTCCGACACGCCGAGCTGCTCCACCGCGATAGCGAAGTCCTCGGGGCTTGGGACCATGGTGGGCAGGGGATTGGTTTCGTCGCGAATGGCGTTGATGTCGAAGAAGGCGGCGCCGGGCAGGCGGGCCTCGATGAACTCCGCCTTCGGGTCGCGCGGCGTTCCGGGCAGGTACCAGGTGGCGTCCAGCACCTTCACCTGGGGATCGCCCAGGCGTTCGTGCAGGTCTTCGGTGGAGATCAGCGGGCTGTCGATCGCGGTCATAGCCATGGCGGCGCGGGCAGGCCGCGCTCCCTCAGGAATTCGGGGTTGAACATCTTGCCCTGATAGCGCTGGCCGAGGTCGGCGAGAATGGTGACGACGGTCTTGCCCGGCCCCAGCTCGCGCGCCAGCCGGATGGCGCCGGCGATGTTGATCCCCGACGAGCCGCCCAGGCACAGGCCCTCATGCTGGACGAGGTCGTAGATCACCTCCAGCGCCTCGGCGTCGGGGATCTGAAAGGCGTTGTCGATCTTCAGGTCGGCGATGTTGGCGGTGATCCGGCCCTGGCCGATGCCCTCGGTGATCGAGGAGCCCTCCGACTTCAGCTCGCCGGTCGTGTAGTAGCTGTAGAGCGCCGCGCCGAAGGGGTCGGCCAGGCCGATGACGATGTCGCGCTTCTTTTCGCGGAGCGCCATCTCGACGCCGCCGAGCGTGCCGCCCGAACCCACCGCGCAGATGAAGCCGTCCACCCGGCCCTCGGTCTGCTCCCAGATTTCCGGGCCGGTGGTCTCATAGTGCCCCTGGCGGTTGGCGACGTTGTCGAACTGGTTGGCCCAGATGGCGCCGTTGGGCTCGGTCTTGGCCTTCTCCTCGGCCAGCCGGCCGGAATAGCGGACGTAGTTGTCCGGGTTGGAGTAAGGGACCGCGTCCACCTCGATCAGCTCCGCGCCCATCAGGCGGATGGCGTCCTTCTTCTCCTGGCTCTGGGTGCGCGGGATGACGATCACGGTGCGATAGCCCAGCGCCGCGCCCACCAGGGCCAGGCCGATGCCGGTGTTGCCCGCCGTGCCCTCCACGATCACGCCGCCGGGACGCAGCAGGCCCTTCTTCTCGGCGTCGCGGATGATGGCCAGGGCGGCGCGGTCCTTGATCGACTGGCCGGGGTTCATGAACTCCGCCTTGCCCCAGATCTCGCAGCCGGTGATCTCGCTGGCCTTGCGCAGGCGGATCAGCGGCGTGGAGCCGATGGCTTCCAGCACGCTCGGCTTGACGGCTTTGGGTAGGGCGGGGGGCGTCATGGAGCCGCGGACGCTAAGGGTTGGCGGCGGCGCGTGCAAGGCCGGCGGCGCTCATTGCACGGCCGCCTGAACGGCCTTCAGCGTGGCGAGCAGATGCGCGGCGCCGTCTAGCGGCAGGCAGCTCAGGGCGTCGCACTTCGCCTTGTCCGGATCGGGGTGGAATTCCAGGAAGACGCCGTCCGCCCCGGCCGCCACGGCCGCTTTGGCGATAATCGGCACACCCTCGCGCCGCCCGCCCGTAGAGCCGCCCGCCGTTCGGGGGTCGGCGCCAGGAAGCTGCACCGCGTGGGTGGCGTCGATGGTCACCGGCGCGCCCAGCGCCTGCATCCCGCCGATGCCCAGCATGTCCACGACAAGATTGTTGTAGCCGAAGGAATTTCCGCGCTCGCACAGCACCACCAGGTCGCGGCTCACGACCTCACCGACCTTCGACAGGATGTTCTTGCAGTCCCAGGGCGCGAGGAACTGGCCCTTCTTGACGTGCAGCCAGCCGCCGGAGCGGTCGACCGCCTTGGCCGCCGCGACCACCAAATCCGTCTGCCGGCACAGGAAGGCCGGGATCTGCACGATTTCCGCGACGGCCGCGACCGCTTCGATCTGGTCGATCTCGTGGATGTCGGTGACGATCGGCACGTCGTACTTGGCCTTCACCTGTTCCAGCACCTTCAGGCCTTCGATGAGGCCCGGCCCGCGATAGCTGTTGATCGACGAGCGGTTGGCCTTGTCGAAGCTGGCCTTGAACACGAACGGCAGGCCGAGCTCGCCGGTGACGCCCTTCAGGTGGGCCGCGACCTCCAGCGCCAGACCGACGTCCTCGAGCACGTTCAGGCCGGCCATGACCACCAGCGGCTGGCCGTCGCCGATCGAGAGGGCGGGGCGGGTCATGGTCAGGGTCGGCATCGGGGCTCCGGAGCGGTGAAGGCGCGCTCCGGTGTAGCCGGCCGCGCCCCACGGCGCCATAACCCGCGCGCCGTCGCAATCGCAACCTGAAGGAGCCGTCCATGCCCACGCCGGAGCAGCGGACGCTGATCGAGGCCATCTCCGGCCTGCTGGAGTCCGAGCCCAGGATAGAGGCCGCCTGGCTGTCCGGAAGCCTGGGCAAGGGCGAGGGCGACGAATTCAGCGACGTGGACGTTCTGGCCCTGGCCGGCGATGCGCCGGTCCCGGAGGTCTCGGCCGACATCGCCAAGCGCCTGGGCGAGGTCGCGACGCCAGTGCTGGTCAATCCGCTGTTCGGCGGCGCGGTGCTGAACGTGGTGACGGGAGACTGGGCTAGGTTCGACATCAGCTTCGTCTCGCCCGACTTCCTGGCCCGATACGATGCGGCCGGGTCTAACGACGCTGTTCAACCGCACGGGCCGCGCGCCGCCCAGGCGCAAGCCGGAGCCCTATCGTCCGTCGCCCGAACGGGTGCTGGAGCTCGTCAATGAGTTCATCCGCGTGCTGGGGCTCGCGAGCGTTGTCGTGGGCCGGCGGGACTACGTGAACGCGCTCTCCGGCGTGGACCAGCTCCGCCGCATGACCATGAATCTGATGCTGGAGGACAACCGTATCCATCCGGCCGACCGCGGCGGCGCCCTGCACATGAACAAGCTGATGACGCCCAAGCAGACGGCGACTCTGGCCGCACTGCCCGCCGTCGCGCCCGAGCGGAACTCGATCATCGAGGCGCACGTCGAACTGGCGCGCATCTTCCTGCCGCTGGCGCGCGGTCTGGCGGCCGAGGTCGGCGCCGAGTGGCCCGAGGCCTTCGAGGCGGCCACGCGCAAACACCTGCGCGCCAAACTCGGCGCGGAGATCTAGGGCCGATGCCCCGGACGTTCGAAGCTGGACCGGAGCGCCGGGCTGGCCGGCGTCCCGGTCCAGGAAGCTAGGCGGTTACGCTGGTGGTCGTGGCGGCCGGGTCGTTGGTCCCGGTCGAACTCGTCGTCGTGGACGCCGTGGTCGTCGTCGCGGCGGTCGCCGTCGTGGGCGGCGTCGAAGAGGCCAACGCCGACGCGGCCGCGTACTGGCCGTGATGGTGATGTCCCTTGTGGGCCGCGAACATGGACTGCAGGGCCGTCGCCAGCTCGTCCGCGCTGAGCACGCCGTCGCCGTTGGTGTCGAGCTTGCCGAACGCCGCATTCAGCGGCGAGGCGTTCGACGGCTGTGTGCTCGAAGACCCGTTCGGAGAGATCGCGTTCTGGACCTCGGCCAGGCTCAGGGAGCCGTCGCCGTTGGTGTCCGCCGCGCTGATCAGCTTGGCGGCGATATCGGCAGGCGTTGGCGGGGCCTGCTGAGCCGAGATCAGCGCCGACAGGGTGTTGGCGGCGAACTGGCCCGACGGCTGGGCGGCCGGAACGCTTGGCGGGGCGGCGGTCTGCTGACTTTGAGAGACCTCCGAGGCGCCGTCCCCGTCGCTATCCGGCGATTGTTGCCCGGCAGAAACTGACTGGCTCTGCAGGAGCTTCATCAGGTCATGCAGGCCGGTCGCTATGGAACTCGTTGTAATGGATGACAGATTCATGGCCGCATCTTGACTCCATGATCATGGCCGGACCGACGGAATGCGGGTCCGGGCCGATTGCGCCCCCGCGCACGGTCTGCGATGCAAGCTTCGCCGCAGTTGGACCACAGTCGACGCCGATGCTGGCGCACGGACGAATGAGGAGTTTGACCGCATGCTCTGGCGCGCCTCCAACCCCGCCATGCTCGTTGCCGGCGCAGCGCTCCTTGTCCTGTCGGCGGCCTCCGCCTGGGCCGACCCCACGACCGACGCCCAAGCCACGGCCGACAGCGGGCCCGTCGCCACGGCGGCCCACGACGACACCCAGGCAAAGATCAACGCCTGGCTGGCGGACTCGGCCAGCGACTACGGCGACGACGAACTGGGCGGCTGCCCGGCCTTCGCCCCTCCGGACCGCAAGGTGCACGGCGAGGTCGGCGCCTCGATCGGCACGGGCGGCTATCGCAACGTCTACGGCGTGGTGAACATTCCCCTCGGCAAGAAGGGGGACAAGGGCGACGTCACCCTTGCCTTCTCCCAGAGCCGGGGCCGGGGAGGGTACGGATACGGGTACGGCGATTACGGCGGACCCTATGCCTATGGGCCGGGGCCATATGCCGTGGGCGAGCCGATGCTCGCGGGGCGGAGCGCCTGGCGCGGCCGCGCGTCGCGCTGTGACTCCCGATTCGCCGCGAACTGCCTGGCCGACGTGCGAGACCCCTGCGCCCTGCCGCAGCGCTAGGCCGCGTCCGGGTTCCAGCCCAGGATCGACTTGATTTCCAGGAACTCGCCGAAGGCGTAGTCGCCGAACTCGCGCCCGTTGCCGGAGTGCTTGTAGCCGCCGAAGGGCACGTTCAGGTCCAGGCCCGCATTGTTGATGCTGATGTAGCCGGCGCGGAACTCGCGGGCCACGGCGCGGGCCTTATCCAGATCCTTGGACTGCACATAGCCCGCCAGGCCGTATTCGGTGTCCTCGCCGATCGCCAGGGCCTGATCGAGCGTGTCGTAGCCGAGGATGCACAGCACCGGGCCGAAGATTTCCTCGCGCGCGATCTCCATGTCGTTGGTCACGTCGCGGAACACTGTGGGCTTCACGTAGTAGCCGGTCTCCAGCCCCTCGGGCCGACCGGGGCCGCCGGTGACCAGCTTGGCGCCGGCGTCGACGCCGCTGTTGATCAGCCGCTGAACCTTGTTCCACTGGGCTTCTGAGACGACGGGCCCGATCCGCGCGTTGCCGGTGGGATCGCCGGGCGTCCAGGTCTCGGCGACCTCCTTGGCGATGGCGCAGACCTGATCCATCAGCTTGTTGGGCGCGAGCATCCGCGTCGGCGCGCGGCAGGACTGTCCGGAGTTCTGCATCACCGCGTTGACGCTGCCGGTGATGGCCGGAACGAGGTCCGCGTCCTCCAGTACGATGTTGGGGCTCTTGCCGCCCAGTTCCTGGTGCACGCGCTTGACGGTGGCCGCGGCGGCGCGCGCCACCTCGATCCCGGCGCGGGTGGAGCCGGTGATGGAGATCATGTCGATCCCCGGATGCGCCGACATGGCCGCGCCCACCACCGGGCCTTCGCCCTGGACCAGATTGAACACGCCGGGCGGCAGGTCGGCCGCTTCCATGATCTGGGCGAAAATCTCGCCGGAGAACGGGGCGATCTCCGAGGGCTTCAGCACCACCGTGCAGCCGGTCGCGATCGCGGGGCCGACCTTGGCGCAGATCTGGTGGATCGGCCAGTTCCAGGGGGTGATGAAGCCGCAGACCCCGATGGGCTCCTTGACGATGCGGTGCTTGCCCCGGTCTTCCTCGAATTCGTAGGTCTTCAGCACGCCGATGGCGGTCTTGAAGTGGTTGATCCCGATCGGCGCCTGGGTGCCCTGCGACAGCCACGCCGGCGCGCCCATCTCCTCGGTGATCGCGGCGGCCAGATCCCCGACCCGCGCCTCGAAGGCGGCGACGATCCGCTCCAGCGCCGCCAGGCGTTCCTCGCGCGTGGTCCGCGACCAGGTCTTGAATGCCGTCTTCGCCGCGGCCACCGCCCGATCCACGTCCGCCGCCGAGCCCGCGCTCACCTTGCCGCACACGGCCTCGGTGGCGGGGTTGATCACGTCCAGCGTCTTGGGCGTCGCCGGAGCGACCCACTGGCCGCCGATGTAGAATTTCAGGCTCTCGCGCATGGGGGTCCTCCTCGGAGGAGCCGTCCTAGCCGCTTTGCACGGCCTACAACAACCCCAGCGCCTTGAAGCTCGCCACGCCGTCGCGGCCGACCACCAGGTGGTCGTGGACGGTGATGTGCAGCGACCGGCCCGCCTCGACGATCTGGTTGGTCATGTCGATGTCCGGCTGGGAGGGCGTCGGGATCGCCCGAGGGGTGGTTGTGCACCAGGATCAGGGCCGAGGCCGACAGCTCCAGCCCCCGGCGCACGATCTCGCGCGGATAGACCGGGGCATGGTCCACCGTGCCGTGGTTCATCACCTCGTCGGCGATCAGCTGGTTCTTCTTGTCCAGGAACAGCACGCGGAACTGCTCGCGCGCCTCCTGCGCCAGGGCGACCTTCACATAGGCGAGCAGGGCGCTCCACGAGGAGATGATCGGGCGCTTGCTGAAGCTCTGCAGGGCGATGCGCTGGGTCAGCTCGTGCACCAGCTTCAGGTCCAGCGCCGCCGCCTCGCCCACGCCGGCCACGGTCTGCAGCTCCCGCACAGAGGCGGCCAGCACCCCGCCGAGCGAGCCGAACCGCGCGATCAGCCGCTTGGCCAGCGGCTTCACGTCCGCGCGCGGGAAGGTGCGGAAACAGATAGAGCTCCAGCGCCTCGTAGTCGGCGAGCGCAGAGAGGCCCCCGTTCAGCGCCCGCTCGCGCAGCCGCTCGCGATGGCCCGCGTGATGGGGTGGTTCGGGCTTAGGCTCGGTCAGCGCCATGGGGCGGCTCGCATGGCCGGATTGCGTCCTTCGAGACGCCGACGCGTGCGCCGGCTCCTCAGGATGCCGCAGGATAGCGAACGGCACAAACATTCGTCATAGTGAGGAGCGATCCCTCGGGATCGCGTCTCGAACCACGCACGCTGGCGCCTAAGTCCCCGCCCGCGATCTCTGGCTTGTCGAGGCCCTTGGGCGACAGGGTGAAGATCTCCACGCCCGTGTCGGTCACGCCGACGGAGTGCTCGAACTGGGCCGACAGGGACTTGTCGCGGGTCACCGCCGTCCAGCCGTCGTTGAGCAGCTTCACGGCGTATTTGCCCAGGTTCACCATCGGCTCGATGGTGAAGAACATGCCCGGCTGCAGCACCGCGCCGGAGCCCGGCTCGCCGTAGTGCAGGACGTTGGGGTTGTCGTGGAACACCTGGCCCAGGCCGTGGCCGCAGAAGTCGCGCACCACCGAGCAGCGCTGGCCTTCCACATAGCTCTGGATGGCGCGCCGATGTCGCCGAAGGTCGCGCCGGGCTTCACCGCCGCGATCCCGCGCATCATGCCCTCATGGGTGACGTCCACCAGCCGCCGGGCGCGCGGCGAGACCTCGCCCACCCGTACATGCGGCTGGTGTCGCCGTGCCAGCCGCCGTCCACGATCACCGTGACGTCGATGTTGATGATGTCGCCCTCGCGCAGGGGGCGCTCGCCGGGGATGCCGTGGCAGACCACGTGGTTGGCCGAAATGCAGACGGTCTTGGGATAGCCCCGGTAGAACAGGCAGGCGGGCAGGGCGCCGTTGTCCAGGATGAACTCGCGCGCCACACGGTCGATCTCGTCGGTCAGCACGCCGGGCTTCACCAGGGGCGTCAGCAGGTCCAGGCACTCGGCGGCCAGCCGGCCGGCCACGCGCATGCCCTCGAAGTGTTCGGGCGCGTGCACCTTGATGGCGTGGGTGCGGGTCGGGGATGTCCAGAACGTCGGGCTGGCCCATGCTGCTCTCTAAGTCTTGGCCGTCGCGCCCCGCCAGGGAATAGGCCGGGCGATGCGGACGGCGTCTGTGCCTATGTCGCAACCGTAGCACAGGATTTCAACGCCCCGGCCCGCCGCCTCGATCAAACCGGCCGCATAGGCGGGGTCCAGGTCGGCCGCCGTGTCGAACCGATCGCAGTCCATGCGCTGGATCACATAGAGCATCACCGCCCGCGCCCCGGCCTCCACCTCGCGGGTCAGCTCCTTCAGGTGCTTCAGCGATCGCGCCGCCACGCAGTCGGGAAATTCCGCCAGACCGCCGCCGCGATGCAGGTGGCAGTTCTTCACCTCCAGCCAGCAGGGCGGCTGGGCCGGATCGGTGAGCAGGAAGTCCACGCGGCTGGCCTCGCCGTACTTCACCTCGCGCCGGGTCTCGGCATAGCCGGCCAGTTCCGGGATCGCGCCCTCCGCCAGGGCCTCGGCCACAAGGCGGTTGGGATGCATGGTGTTGATCCCCACCAGCCCGCCGTCCGCCTCCACCAGCTCCAGCGTGTGGGCGAGCTTGCGCGTCGGCGAATCCGAGCACCGACAGCCAGGCGACGAGCGCCCGGCGTGTTCAGCCCCAGCATGGCGCCGGGATTGGGGCAGTGGGCGGTGATCTCGCGCCCGTCGTCCATGGACGACATCGGCGAAGAAGCGCTTGTAGCGGCTGCACCAGCCGGCCGCGCTCCAGGGGCGAGAGAAAGTCCATGGTTGTTCAATCGTTTCCCACAGCGACGCTGGCCCGATAGTTCTCGAAGGCCGCGATGCGGTCGTCAGTGCCGCCGTGCGCATAGAAGATTGCCACGCGCTCGTCAGTGACGGTCGACTTCCCTTGAGCAAGGTTGCAGTTGAATAGCTGAATTTGCGGGGCGGGTTCACTGACCTTGTCCTCGTTCAGCGTGAAATTCGCTTCGCTGACCGCAGTCTTCAGATTGTAGAACGCTGCCTCGAGCTGATTGACGTCATCGGCTGAGACCGCAATGTCGTCCAGATAGACCGATCTCAGGACGTCAGGCGGCAGATCGCGGATCGCTTTCCCCAAAGCCGACTGGCGCAGGACGAGTGTGGCCAATAGCGGCGATTGCGGAAAGCCGTAGGGCAAGGAGTAGGGCGGCTCTTCGTACGGATTTCGGACGGTTGACCACTTCGCATAGTGCTCAGCCCGGGGAACGCCGATCTCCTTCAACGCGGCCTTCACGCGGTTCCGAGAGACCGAATAGAAGAAGTTCTTCAGATCGAGGCGCGCGAAAAAGCGATGGGCCCGATGAGCGTGCAGGGCAGCGACATGCGCCCCTTTCGCAAGGTGGTAATAATGCGGCTCGAACTCGAACCGCTCACGGACGAGTTGCCGTACCTCGTCAGCGATCCTCCGTCCTCGCGTTGTTGGGACGAAGACCGGTTTACCCTTATATCGTTATATGAACCAGTAGGCGAAGTTTCTCGAAAGTGACGGCCATACAAGCTTGAACGACCTTACCCAGCAAGTCGATCAGGGCCACGGCAGCTTTGAGGGCGGCCGTGACAAGCACGAAGAGCTGAGTAAGGTCCTTGGGATCATTTTTTGTCGTCATCGCAAGGCTCCATTGCTCTGCTCCGGCAAACTGCAACTCCGTTCACAACGGAGCCGTCAACTGAGAGGTCTATTGGCGGGTGACCAAATAGTCTACAAAGCAAGGGTAGCCCGCGTTGGGTAACGCGGTTTCCCGATGCGGGGTTGGAGGTGCAGGCTATCGCCGAAAGCGTATTCAAGGTAGTGACCGAATTGCCGCGTCGCAAGGTTCGGTGCCGCGCCCTCTTATAAATCCCCACAGGCACCATCGTGTTGATGTCGCGCCCGCCGTCCATGGCGACAGGGCGGCGGCTCTGCGCTAGAAGGCCGGCTTCTCCCCTAGCATCTAAGAGACGCCCCTATGGCCGCGAGCCCTGAAGACACCCTGATCATGACCCTGCCGTCCGGCGCGGTGACCATCGAACTGCGCCCCGATCTCGCCCCCCAGCACGTGGCGCGGATCAAGGAGCTGGCGCGCGAAGGCTTCTATGACGGGGTGGTGTTCCACCGGGTGATCGACGGCTTCATGGCCCAGGGCGGCGATCCCACGGGCACCGGCTCGGGCGGCTCGGACAAGCCCAACCTGCCGGCCGAGTTCTCCAAGGAGCCGCATGTGCGCGGCGTCTGCTCCATGGCGCGCACCAGCAACCCCAATTCGGCCAACAGCCAGTTCTTCATCTGCCTGGACGACGCGACGTTCCTGGACAACCAGTACACCGTCTGGGGCGTGGTGACCGAGGGCATGGAGCACGTCGACGCCCTGCCCAAGGGCGAGCCGCCGCGCGAGCCGGGCAAGATCGCCTCGGTGAAGGTCGCGGCCGACGCCTGACAACCGCCGGCCTCGCGCTTACGGACTGAAGGCGTGAAGACCGCCGACTTCGACTTCGACCTGCCGGAAGACCGGATCGCCCTGCGCCCGGCGGAACCGCGTGACGCCGCGCGCCTGCTGGTCGTTCCGCGCGTGGGGCCGTTCCAGGACGCATCGTCCGCGACCTGCCCGTCGCTGCTGCGGCCCGGCGACGCCCTGGTGGTCAACGACACCAAGGTGATCCGCGCTCGGCTGGACGGGGTGCGCACGCGCGAGGACTTCGTCGTCGCGGTGGAGGCGACGCTGCACCGGCGGCTCTCCGCCAGCCGCTGGACCGCCTTCATGAAGCCCGGCAAGCGGCTGAAGCCCGGCGACGGGTCTCCTTCGGCGAGCGCACCGACCGCGCCTGCCTGCTCGGCGCGCTGGACGCCACGGTGAAGGACAAGGGCGAGGGCGGGGAGGTGACCTTGGCCTTCGATCTCTCCGGGCCGGACCTCGACGCCGCCATCGCCGAGCGCGGCGTCATGCCGCTGCCGCCCTACATCGCCGCCAAGCGCCCCGAGGACGCCCGCGACGAGGCCGATTATCAGACCGTCTATCGCCGAGCCCGAGGGCTCCGTCGCCGCGCCCACGGCGGGCCTGCACTTCACGCCGGAGCTGCTGGCAGCGCCTGAGGCGCGGCGGGCGTCGGCCTGCATCGCGTCACGCTTCACGTCGGCGCCGGCACCTTCCTGCCGGTGAAGGCCGACGACCTGGCCGAGCACAAGATGCACGCGGAGTACGGCGAGGTGTCCGCCGAGACCGCCGCCGCCCTGAACGCCGTGCCGCGCCGCCGGCGGCCGCATCGTCTGCGTCGGCACCACCTCGCTGCGGCTGCTCGAAAGCGCGGCGGGGGAGGACGGCGTGATCCGCGCCTTCGCCGCCGAGACCTCGATCTTCATCACGCCCGGCTACAAGTTCCGCGCGGCGGACGTGCTGATGACCAACTTCCACCTGCCCAGATCGACCCTGTTCATGCTGGTCTCGGCCTTCGCGGGCCTGGAGCGGATGCAGGCGGCCTATGCCCACGCGGTCGCGAGCGGCTACCGCTTCTATTCCTACGGCGATGCGTGCCTGCTGGAGCGGACGCTGATGACCGCGTTCCCGTTCACGATCTCCGCCACCGACGGCGCCGCGCGCACGGGCGTGCTCTCGCACCCCGCGCGGCGACATCCGCACGCCCGCCTTCATGCCCGTGGGCACGGCCGGCACGGTGAAGGCGATGACCGTCGGATCAGGTGCGCCAGGCCGGCGCGGACATCATCCTGGGCAACACCTACCACCTGATGCTGCGCCCCGGCGCCGAGCGGGTGGCGCGGCTGGGCGGCCTGCACAAGTTCATGCGCTGGGACCGGCCCGATCCTGACCGACTCCGGCGGCTTTCAGGTGATGTCCCTGGCCAAGATCGCCAAGGTCACCGAGGACGGCGTGACGTTCCAGAGCCACATCGACGGCTCGCGCCCATGCCCTGTCGCCCGAACGCTCGATCGAGATCCAGGCGGACCTGCTGGGCGTCGGACATCGTCATGCAGCTCGACGAACTGGTCTCGCCTGCCGGCCGAGCCGCGAGCGCGTGCGCGCGGCGATGCAGCGCTCGGCCCGCTGGGGCGCGCGCGGCAAGGCGCGCCTTCGGCGAGCGCGACGGCCCAGGCCCTGTTCGGCATCCAGCAGGGCGGCGCTCGCCCGAGCTGCGCCGCGAATCGGCCGAGCGGCTGATCGAGATCGGCTTCGACGGCTATGCCATCGGCGGGCTGGCGGTGGGCGAGGGGCAGGAGGCGATGTGCGAGGTGCTGGACTACGCGCCCGGCATGTTCCCGGCCGACGCGGCCGCGCTACCTGATGGGCGTCGGCAAGCCCGACGACATCGTCGGAGGCGGTCGCGCGCGGCGTGGACATGTTCGATTGCGTGCTGCCCACGCGCTCGGGCCGCCACGGCCAGGCCTGGACCTGGGAGGGGCCGGTCAATCTGAAGAACGCCCGCTACGCCGAGGACGATGCGCCGCTGGACGCCAGACCTCGATTGCCCGGCGAGCCGCGACTATTCGAAGGCCTATCTGCACCACCTGGTGAAGTCCGACGAGATCCTCGGCCAGGTGCTGCTGTCCTGGCACAACATCGCCGTCTTCCAGGCCCTGATGGCCCGCCTGCGCGCCGAGATCGCGGCGGGGACGCTGGACGCCTTCCGCAAGACCTTCAAAGCGAACCAACGCGGCGATAACGGACGGGCGGACGCCTAGGGCGGCTTGCCGCGCGCGAGTCCTTCCGCATATGGTCCGCGCGCTTCCAGGCAGGCCGGTAGCTCAGCGGTAGAGCATTCGACTTTTAATCGAATGGTCGAGGGTTCGATCCCCTCCCGGCCTACCAATTCCGTGCGGACGAGGCGGCCGTTCGCCGATCTCCCTGCGCGGCGCGCGCCATTCCTGCTATCTGAGGCGTTCGGCGCCGCGACGCGCCGGCAGACGCCGTCAGAGATGAACGACATCATCCCCTCCATTATCCAGAGCCCCTGGTTCCGCCCGGCGGTGGGCCTGGTGCTCGCGATCGTGATTCTGACGATCTCCGCGGCCCTGTCGCACAGTCTCAGCCGCCGGATCGACGATCCCAATCATCGGCACGGCGTGCGGCTGGCGATCCGCGTCGCGGCCTACGCCGCCGCCGTCGTCGCCATCGTGCTGTCGCTGGGGCCCGGCGGCCCGAATCTCGGGATCACGGTCGGCGTCGTCGGCGCGGGCCTCGCCTTCGCTCTGCAAGAGGTGATCGCCAGTGTGGCGGGATGGCTGGCGATCCTAGGCGGCGGCTTCTACCGCACCGGCGACCGCGTCGATGCTCGGCGGCATCAAGGGCGACGTCATCGACATCGACATCCTGCGCACCACCCTGATGGAGATCGGCGAATGGACCGGCAGCGACAACTACTCCGGCCGCATCGTCCGCATCGCCAACTCGTTCGTGTTCAAGGAGCCGGTGTTCAACTACTCGGCCGACTTCGCCTTCCTGTGGGAGGAGCTGAAGATTCCGATCCGCTACGGCTCGGACGTGGATCTGGCCGAAAAGATCATCCTGTCGGCCATCACCGAGGAGCTGGGCGTGGTCGGCGCCGCCTCGCGCGCGGACTGGGGCCGGCTGGTCCGCAAGTACCGCATCGAGGACGCCCGCCTCGATCCGATGGTCACCATCGCCCTGACCGACAACTGGATGGAGTTTTCCGCCCGCTTCATCGTGGACTATCGCCAGCGGCGCACCTCCAAGGACCGCATCACGCGCGCCATCCTCAAGGCCATCGAGGCCAGCGGGGGCGCTGTGCGGATGGGCAGCTCCACCCTCGAGATCCTGTCGCCCACGCCTTGACCTACGCATTGAGGCCGGCGCCGCCGCTGCGCTAAGCCCGCGCCTCCACTCAGCAAGAGGGCCCCATGACCCAGATCATCGACATCGCCGCGCGCGAAATCCTGGACAGCCGCGGCAATCCGACGGTCGAGGTGGACGTCACCCTCGAAGACGGCGCCTTCGGCCGCGCCGCCGTGCCCTCCGGCGCCTCCACCGGCAAGCACGAGGCGGTGGAGAAGCGCGACGGCGACAAGACGCGCTATCGGCGGCAAGGGCGTGCTCCAGGCCGTCGAGTTGGTGGACGGCGAGATCTTCGATGCGCTGCTGGGCATGGAGGCCGAGGACCAGCGCCGCATCGACGTCACGATGATCGAACTGGACGGCACGACCAACAAGAGCCGGCTGGGCGCCAACGCCATCCTCGGCGTCTCGCTGGCCACGGCCAAGGCGGCGGCCCAGAGCGCCGGCCTGCCGCTCTACAAATACGTCGGCGGCGTTTCGGCGCGCGACCCTGCCGGCGCCGCAGATGAACATCGTCAACGGCGGCGCCCACGCGGACAATCCCATCGACATCCAGGAGTTCATGATCCTGCCCGTGGGCGCGCCCACCTTCGCCGAGGCCCTGCGCATGGGCTCGGAGATCTTCCACGCCCTGAAGAGCGCCCTGCACGCGGCCGGCCACAACACCAACGTCGGCGACGAAGGCGGCTTCGCGCCCAACCTCGCGCTCCGCGCACGAGGCCCTGGGCTTCATCCTGAAGGCGGGCGAGACGGCCGGCTATAAGCCGGGCGAGGACTTCGTGCTGGGCCTGGACGCCGCCGCCACCGAGTTCTTCAAGGACGGCAAGTACGTGCTGGCAGGGGAGGGCAAGACCCTCGATCAGGCCGGCATGGTGGACTATCTCGCCGGCCTCGTGGCCGACTTCCCCATCGCCACCATCGAGGACGGCATGGCGGAGGACGACTTCGACGGCTGGAAGATGCTCAACGACGCGCTGGGCGCCAAGGTGCAGATCGTCGGCGACGACCTGTTCGTCACCAATCCCGTGCGTCTGGCCATGGGCATCGAGCAGGGCCTGGCCAATTCCATCCTGGTGAAGGTCAACCAGATCGGCTCGCTGTCCGAGACGCTCGACGCCGTGAACATGGCCCAGCGCGCGTCCTACACCGCCGTGATGAGCCACCGCTCGGGCGAGACCGAGGACTCCACCATCGCGGACCTCGCGGTCGCCACCAACTGCGGGCAGATCAAGACCGGCTCGCTCGCGCGCTCGGAACGCCTGGCCAAGTACAACCAGCTCCTGCGCATCGAAGCGCAGTTGGGCGATCAGGCGATCTATGCGGGCAAGGCGGCGCTGAAGCGGGGGTGAGGCGCTGGTAGGTCGAAGTGCTGACACTTGAGCGCCGGGAGTGAACGTGAGCTTCCAGGCTGAGACCCAAGGGGCGCTTTCGACGCATCTCGGAAATTGGCTCAGTCCTCTTTCGGCCCAACACGGTTCCGACTAGCCTCGCTGGAGGCAAGGGGCGGGTTATGAGGATAAAGCCAACTAATTGGTGGATTGGTCCGGTCACGCTAGCCTTGTCTGTGTGCATAGCGGCTGTTCCCATCTTAATGCCGGCCGGAACAATCGACTTAGGCCCGCTTGATCTGTGGCGGCTCGTCACGAGAGTGGCATTCGACGTTGGTTACGCGGACCGCTACTCCATCGGCGTGGAGATGGATCAACGCGTCGCAAAGAGCCTGTTCCCCTGCACGGTCGACCCGGATGTTTTCGCTCTTCATCCAGAAGTTTCACGGCGACATCCAAGATTTGGCCTGTGGGCTTGTCTTCAAATTGACCGCCAACGGAAGGAATGTATCTCGAACCATCGAGATGGACGACCTACGATCGGGAGGCGAATATGGAGGTTACGACACCTACACATGGCGAGCCGCCGTCGCCGGCATGCGGCCAGGAACGCGCTACCAACTCTCCGTCCGCTCCGTCGCAGACGGAACAGCTTTGCGCTCAGCCGGGCCTCGGTTGGTTGTGTCGGTGATGATCCTGCGTTCGGCGACGAACAGGTCTGTCTTGCGGCGTTTGATTTGCCATTATACTTGCGCTCGGCGCGATCATCTGAGCTTAGGATTGGCCTCTGGCGCTCTAGGAAGTCCCGAGCCCGAGCCCTCGCGGTTCGGCTTTCCACCCTCTTGCGACTTTCGGGGCGCCTGGTACCGGGCGCGCGCCAGGACGCCAGGATCCGCCCCCCTAAATCGCCGCCAGCCGCTTATCCAGGTACGCCCCGACCCGCTGCTCCACGTCCGGCAGGTTCTCGGCCCAGAAGTGGGTGGCGCCGGGCACGACTTCGTAGTCGATGGTGATGCCCTTCTGGGTGCGCAGCTTGGAGACCACGCGCTCCACCTCCACCGGCGGCACGATGCTGTCCGCCGAGCCGTGCAGGATCAGGCCGGAAGCCGGGCAGGGGGCCAGGAAGCTGAAGTCGTACATGTTGGTGGGCGGGCTCACCGAGATGAAGCCGTCCGTCTCGGGCCGGCGCATCAGAAGCTGCATGCCGATCCAGGCGCCGAACTGATAGCCGGCGACCCAGCACTGCGACGCGGTCGGGTTTGAGCCCTGCAGCCAGTCCAGCGCCGTGGCGGCGTCCGCCAACTCGCCGATGCCCGAATCGAACTCGCCCTGGCTGCGCCCCACGCCGCGATAGTTGAAGCGCAGGACCGAGAAGCCCCGCTTCATGAACAGGTGATACAGCTGCACCGCCACGGGATTGTTCATGTGCCCGCCCGCCTTGGGGTGCGGGTGCAGGATCAGGGCTACGGGCGCACTGGGATCCTTGCCGGCGGAGTAGCGCCCCTCGATCCGGCCGGCAGGCTCCGGTCAGGACGACTTCAGGCATGAGCGAATTCTCGTTTTTCAGCGGCGCGAGGGCCGGCGGAATACTTGACCACCACGCTTGGTTTTCCTAAATGAAGCCCAATCGCACCAAGGCTTTGAACGCCTTTCCGGCGCGAGGGGGCGGTTTGTAGCACAAGCCGTCCGCGATGCGCGGGATTTCTGCGAGAGGACGAAGGCTCCATGCGCCTTAGCACCAAGGGCCGCTATGCGGTGATGGCGATGGCCGACCTGGCCTCCACGGGAGGCGGGCCGCGCCGTGCCTCTGGCCGACATCGCCGCGCGGCAGGATATCTCCCAGCCGTATCTGGAGCAGCTGTTCGCGCGGCTGCGACGTCGCGGCCTGGTCAAGAGCGTGCGCGGACCCGGCGGCGGCTATCGCCTCGCCAACCCGCCGGCCAAGACCTGCGTGGGCGACATCGTCTCGGCGGTGGACGAGCCGGTGAAGGCGGTGCGCTGCACCTCGGCGGCGGCCGGCTGCATGCCGGGCGGCGAACGCTGCCTCACCCACGACCTGTGGGACAGACCTCGGCCGCCACATCGAAGACTACCTCGCCGGGGTGTCGCTGGAAGACGTGATCAGCGGCCGGCTGGCGCGCCACCGCTCGCCGGAGGCCGCATGAGTTTCGGCGTGTACCTCGATTACAACGCGACCGCCCCGATTCGCCCCGAGGCGGAGGAAGCGGCCGTCTGCGCCCTGCGCCTGGGCGGCAATCCCTCGTCGGTCCACACCACCGGCCGAATCGCCCGCGCGGCGGTGGAAGTCGCGCGCGATCAGGTCGCGGCCCTGGTCGGCGCCAATCCGGCCGACGTCACCTTCACCTCCGGCGGCACCGAGGCCAACGCCCTGGCCATCGGCAGCGCGGCCATCGCCGGCGCGCGCAAGCCCATCGTCGCCATGGTCGAGCACGACAGCGTCATGAACAACGCCCTGGCCACGGGGCTGGAGGTGCAGGGCTGGCCGGTGGACCGCAACGGCATTGCGGACCTGGACTGGCTGCGCGCGCGTCTGGCGCTGTGGAGCGTGGCGGACGGCCCGCCCTTCGCCGCTCTGGCCCTGGCCAACAACGAGACCGGCGTGATCCAGCCCATCGCCGAGGCCGCCGCCATCCTGCGCGACGCGGGCGGTTGGCTGCACGTCGACGCGGTTCAGGCGGCCGGCAAGATCCCCGTGGACATCGAGGCGCTCGGCGCCGACACCCTTTCCCTCTCCGGCCACAAGCTCGGCGGACCCATGGGCTCCGGCGCCCTGGTGGCCGGCCCTCGCGCCAAGGTCTCGCGCCTGCTGCACGGCGGCGGGCAGGAACGCGGTCATCGCTCCGGCACGGAGAACGTCTCGGGCGCGGCCGGCTTCGGCGCGGCGGCGGCCGCAGCCCTGCGCGACCTGGCCGGGTTCGACGCCCAGGCCGCCTGGCGAGACGCTGTCGCCCATCGCCTGACCGAAGCCGCGGGCGTCGAGATCGTTGGCGAGGATGCGCCGCGCCTGCCCAACACCCTGTGCATCGCCACGCCCGGCTGGGCGTCGGCGCTGCAGGTGATGGCGCTGGACCTTGCGGGCGTGCGGATCAGCGGCGGGGCGGCCTGTTCCTCCGGCAAGGTGAGTCCGAGCCACGTGCTGGCGGCCATGGGCCTCGATGACCTGGCCAGCTGCGGCGCGCGCGCCTCGAGCGGCTGGGGCACGCAGGAAAGCGACTGGGACGCCTTCGCCGACGCCTGGCTGGAGGCCCACGCGCGCCATATCGCCCACGGGCGGGAGGTGGCCTGATGTCCGCGATCACCCCCGAAACCATCGAGCAGGTCCGCGATCTCGAGACCTACAAGCACGGCTTCGTCACCGACATCGCCCAGGACTTCGCGCCCAAGGGCCTGAACGCCGACATCGTGCGCTTCATCTCCGCCAAGAAGGGCGAGCCGGAATGGATGCTGGCCTGGCGGCTGGAGGCCTATGAGCGCTGGCTGGCCATGGACGCCGCCGGACTGGGCGAGGGTGGACTTCCCGCCCATCGACTATCAGGACCTCTACTACTACGCCGCGCCCGCCGAGAAGGACGGGCCCAAGAGCCTCGACGAGGTCGATCCGGAGCTGCTGGCCACCTATGCCAAGCTCGGCATCCCGCTGAAGGAGCAGGAGGTGCTGGCGGGGGTGAAGGGCGCGCCGCGCTATGCCGTGGACGCGGTGTTCGACAGCGTGTCCGGTCGTCACCACCTTCAAGAAGGAGCTGGCCGAGGCCGGGGTGATCTTCTGCTCGATCTCCGAGGCCCTGCGCGAGCACCCCGAGCTGGTGCGGAAGTACCTGGGCTCGGTGGTGCCGGTGTCGGACAACTACTACGCCTGCCTGAACAGCGCGGTCTTCTCGGACGGCTCGTTCGTCTATGTGCCGCCGGGCGTGCGCTGCCCCATGGAGCTGTCGACCTACTTCCGCATCAACGCGGAGGAGACCGGCCAGTTCGAGCGCACCCTGATCATCGCCGACAAGGGCGCCTACGTCTCCTATCTGGAAGGCTGCACCGCGCCGCGCCGCTCAGTGTCCCAGCTGCACGCCGCCGTGGTGGAGCTGATCGCGCTGGAAGACGCGGAGATCAAATATTCCACCGTCCAGAACTGGTACCCCGGCGACGCCGAGGGCAAGGGCGGCATCTACAACTTCGTCACCAAGCGCGCCGATTGCCGCGGCGACCGCTCCAAGGTCTGCTGGACCCAGGTGGAGACCGGCAGCGCCATCACCTGGAAGTACCCCTCCTGCGTCCTGCGCGGGGAGGGGAGCGTCGGCGAATTCTACTCCATCGCCATCACCAACAACCGCCAGCAGGCCGACACCGGCACCAAGATGATCCATCTGGGCGCCAACACCCGCTCGCGGATCATCGCCAAGGGCGTCTCGGCCGGCCGCTCGTCCAGCACCTATCGCGGCCTGGTCTCGGCCCACCCCAAGGCCAAGGGCGCGCGCAACTTCACCCAGTGCGACAGCCTGCTCATCGGCAAGGAGTGCGCGGCCCACACCACGCCCTATATCGAGGCCCGCAACGGCTCGGCCCACTTCGAACACGAGGCGACCACCACCAAGCTGTCGGACGACCAGCTGTTCTACGCCATGCAGCGCGGGCTCTCGCAGGAGGAGGCCGTCCAGCTCCTGGTCAACGGCTTCGTGCGCGAAGTGCTGCAGGAACTGCCCATGGAATTCGCCGTGGAGGCCCAGAAGCTGGTGGCGATCAGCCTGGAAGGGAGCGTGGGATGACGCGCCGAACGCGAATCGCTCCCTTCCCCCTGGAGGGGGGAAGGGCCGGGGGATGGGGGTGGAGACCGTTCCGCCCGCGCTCCGCACGGACCGGTTCCCGGCGGCGTGGTTCGCGCACGACGCCTGCGCCGTGAGATGACCGTCGCCGAACGCCTCCTCTGGGCCGAGCTGCGGAAACTGAAGGCGAACTTCCGTCGGCAGGTCCCCATCGGACGCTACGTGGCTGACTTCGCGCATCTGGCTAGCCGCCTGATCATCGAGTTGGACGGCTATCATCACACGACGCCGGACGGGTCCGCGAGAGATGTCGAGCGTGACGCTTGGCTCACGGCGGAGGGCTACCGCGTCCTTCGCATACCCGAGGCCGAGGTACGTCACCGCTTGCGCGAAGTCGTCGAGCGCATCGCCGCCGAGACGGCGCCACCCCCATCCCCGACCCTTCCCCCTCCAGGGGGAAGGGAGACCCGCGTTACGTGCTCAGATAGTCCCATGCTGCATATCAAGAACCTCCACGCCTCCATCGGCGGAACCGAGATCCTCAAGGGGCTGTCGCTCGACATCCCGGCGGGCGAGGTGCACGCGATCATGGGCCCGAACGGGGCGGGCAAGTCGACGCTGTCCTATGTGCTCACCGGCCGCGCGGGCTATGAGGTCACGGCCGGATCGGCCACGCTCGACGGCGAGGACCTGCTGGCCCTGGCGCCCGACGAGCGCGCGACCAAGGGCGTGTTCCTGTCCTTCCAGTACCCGCTGGAGATCCCCGGCGTGCCGGCGCTGACCTTCATCCGCACGGCGCTGAACGCCCAGCGCAAGGCGCGCGGCGAGGCGGAGATCAACGCCCCGGCCTTCCTGAAGCTCGCCCGCGAGACCGCCGCGGAGCCTGAAGATCGACTTCGAGATGCTGCGCCGGCCCCTGAACGTCGGCTTCTCAGGCGGTGAGAAGAAGCGGATGGAAGTCTTTCAGATGGCGATGCTTTCACCCCGCCTCTTAATCCTGGATGAGACCGACTCCGGCCTGGACATCGACGCCCTGCGCATCGTGTCCGACGGCGTGAACGCCTTGCGCTCGCCCGACCGCGCCATGCTGGTGATCACCCACTATCAGCGCCTGCTCGACTACGTGAAGCCGGACCGGGTGCACGTGCTCGCCGGCGGCCGCATCGTCGCCTCCGGCGGTCCGGAACTGGCCCACGAGCTGGAGCGCGAGGGCTACGAGAAGTTCGAAAAGGTCGCCGCATGAGGTTGCTTAGCCCTGCGTGGTTCGACACGCGGCGCGGACGCGCCGCTGCTCACCATGACGATGTCTTGGGGTGTTCAACCCCCTTCGTCATCCTGAGCAGCCCGCGCCAGCGGGCGTGTCGAAGGACGCACCGGCCATGACCCTCGCCTCAGCCCTTCGCACGGCGATCTGGCCGAGCTGCCCGGCCGGCGCGACGAGGACTGGCGCTGGACGGACCTGCGCGCCCTGATCCGCGTCCTGCCGCCGGCCTCGCCGGCCGTGGACGCGGCGGCCGTCCAATCCGGCGCTGGCCGCGCTCGATGCGCCCGTCGCCGTGTTCGCCAATGGCCGGCCGCTGACCGCCGCCGAGCCGAGCGGGCAGGGCGTGCTGATCCGGCGCTTCGTCTCGGCCACGGACGGAACCGCCCACCACGCCGAGGCGCCCATCGAGGTCGCCCGCTGGCGAACGGCTTACCTTGATCGACAGCTTCGAGGGGCGGGCCGGGGACTATCTCGCCTCCGCCAAGACGCCGATCCGGCTGGGCGAGGGCGCTCAGGTCGAGCGGCTGGTCCTGCTGGACGACGCGGCCGACGCGGTGTCCGTCGCGCTCACCGAGGTCGAGCTGGCTCCCGGCGCCAGCTTCGCCCAGACCGTCATCGCCTCCGGCGCCAAGCGCCAGCGCTTCGAGACCCGCGTGAGCCATCCGGGCGGCGGGGCGAAGGTGCGGCTGGACGGCCTCTACGTCCTCATCGACCAGCGCCATTCGGACCAGACCACCGAGGTGATCCACGAGGGCCTGGACGGCGAAACCCGCCAGCTCACCAAGGGCATGGCGGCCGATCAGGCGCGCGGCGTATTCCAGGGCCGCATCGTGGTCCGGCCCGGCGCGGACCGCACCGACGCCCGCATGGGCCACCACGCCCTGATCACGTCGGATCGCGCCGAGATCGACGCCAAGCCGGAGCTGCTGATCTTCGCCGACGACGTGGCCTGCGCCCACGGCAATACGGTCGGGGCGCTCGACGAAGAGGCCCTGTTCTACGCCCGCCAGCGCGGCATCCCCGAGCCCGAGGCCCGCGCCATGCTGATCGGCGCCTTCCTCGGCGAAGTGGTCGACCGCATCGAGCACGAGGGCGCCCGCGATCTGGCCCGCACCTGGCTGGCCGCCAAGCTGGAGGCGTCGGCATGAGCTTCGACGTCCATGCCGTCCGCGAGGACTTCCCGATCCTGAAGCGCCAGATCCACGGCAAGCCGCTGATCTATCTGGACAGCGCCGCCTCGGCCCAGAAGCCGCGCGCGGTGATCGACGCCATGGTGCGGACGATGGAGACCTCCTACGCCAACGTCCATCGCGGCCTGCACACCCTGGCGAACGAGACCACCGACGCCTTCGAGGGCGCCCGCGCCTCCGTCGCGCGCTTCATCAACGCCGCCAGCCCCGACGAGATCGTCTTCACCAAGGGCGCGACCGAGGCGATCAACCTGGTCGCCGCGTCCTTCGGCCTGTCGCTCCAGGCCGGCGACGAGATCGTGCTGTCGGAGATGGAGCACCACTCCAACATCGTGCCCTGGCATCTGCTGCGCGAGCGCAAGGGCGTGGTGCTGCGGTTCGTGCCGGTCACCGACGACGGCCGGCTGGATATGGACGCCTACGCCGCCCTGATCGGCCCCAAGACCCGCATGGTCGCGCTCAGCGCCATGTCCAACGTGCTGGGCACGGTGAACCCGGTCGCCGAGATCGTCCGCATCGCCCACGCGGCGGGGGTTCCGGTGCTGCTGGACGGCTGCCAGGCCATCGTCCACCAGGCCGTGGACGTGCAGGCGCTGGACGTGGATTTCTACGTCTTCTCCGGCCACAAGCTCTACGGCCCCACGGGCATCGGCGTGCTCTACGGCAAGGCCGAGCGCCTGGCCGCGCTGCCGCCGTATCAGGGCGGTGGCGAGATGATCGGCACGGTGGCGCTGGACGCCATCACCTACGCCGACCCGCCGCACCGCTTCGAGGCGGGCACCCCGCCGATCATCGAGGCCATCGGCCTGGGCGCGGCGATCGAGTGGCTGAGCACCCTGGACCGCCCCGCCGTGCACGCCCACGAGCAGGCCCTGTACGACCGCGTGGCCGAGGGGCTGGACGGCGCCAACTGGCTGAAGCTGGTGGGAACCGCCCCCGGCAAGGGCCCGATCTACGCCTTCAACGTCGAGGGCGCCCACGCCCATGACATCGCCCAGATCCTGGACCGCTACGGCGTGGCCGTGCGGGCCGGAACCCACTGCGCCGAGCCGCTGATGACGCGGTTCGGGACCACCTCCACCGCCCGGGCCTCATTTGGCCTCTACAACACCCTGGACGAGGCCGACGCCTTCATCGATGCGCTCGGTCGAGCCAGATCTTTCTTCTCCTAGAAGCAGCTTCTTTGGTTGAGCCCATGGACGACGCGAATTTCAAACCCGACGAGACCGCCCCCGCGGCCGACGCCTCCGCCATCCCGCCGGGGGAGCTGGACGCGCTCACCGACGCCTTGGTCGAGAAGCTGAAGACGGTCTACGACCCGGAGATCCCGGTTGATATCTACGAGCTCGGCCTCATCTACAAAGTGGATGTGTCGGACGATAAGGATGTCGCCGTGGAGATGACCCTCACCGCCCCGGGCTGCCCGGTGGCCGGCGAGATGCCCGAGTGGGTGGAGGACGCGGTGATGTCCGTGCCCGGGGTGCGCTCCTGCACGGTGAACCTGGTGTTCGACCCGCCCTGGGATCCCTCGCGGATGTCCGACGAGGCCAAGCTGCAACTGAACATGTTCTGATCATGCAAACCGAAACCGTCACCCCCCGCGTCCGCCGCCCGCGCCCCAAGGTGGTCACCCTCACCGATCGCGCCGCCGAGCGCGTGCGCGAGATCATGGCGCGCGCCGACAAGTCCTATGCGGGCCTGCGCGTGGGCGTGAAGAACGGCGGCTGCGCCGGCCAGGAGTACATGCTGGACTACGCCGACGCCCCCCAGCCGCTGGATGAGGTGGTGGAGGACAAGGGCGTCTCGATCTTCGTGGACGCCAAGTCGGTGCTGTTCCTGATCGGCTCGGAGATCGACTACGAGACCACCAAACTGGCCTCGCGGTTCATCTTCAAGAACCCCAACGAGACCGACGCCTGCGGCTGCGGCGACAGCGTCACCATCGTGCCCGCGCCCGCGGAGTAGGCGTCGCCAGGCGCGGGGCCATAAGAGCCGCTTGACGAAGACCCCCGCCGGCTCATTGTTGAGCCTTGGTGTTCAGCGATCGCGTTTGATTTGACCAATGCCGACGCGCCAGCGCTGGCCTCGGGGGAAGGCGCATGAAACTTCGCATTTTGATGCTTGCCGTGATGCTCGCCGCCTCGGCGCTCGTTGTCGGCGCCCCGCCCGCCGCGTTGGCGCAGCCGCGCGACGCCTGCGGCGGGTGCGACCGTGGAATGATCTGCGTCCGCACCGCATCGGGACGGCAGTGCGCCTGGCCAGAGCGGGATCGTGACGGCCGGTCCGATTGGCGTGACGATGACCGGCTGGGCCAGATCTGGACCGAATACGAATCCGGCTGGACCGGAACCTGGGTCCGCCGCCCCGGCACGGACGAATTCGACGCCCGCTGGACCACCCCTGCGGGCGAACGCGAGCGGGCGACGCTGTGGATCACGCTGGACGGCCGGCGAGTCACCATCGAACGCCGCCAGGCGCGCGGGGGTTGCACCTACACCGGCGTGCTTCGCGATGAGGGACGGACGGCCAGCGGAACCTATGGCTGTGACTGGGGGCCTGGTCCGATCCCGTGGTCGGCCAGTATCCGCTAGTCGCCAGCGCCCATGGCCATCGACAAGGACTTCATCGCCTACGTCCACGAACTGCTGGCCCCGCTCGGTCCAGTCGTGGTCAAGCGGATGTTCGGCGGGGCGGGCGTCTATCTGGACGACGTGATGTTCGCCCTGCTGTCGGACGAGACCCTGTATTTCCGCGTGGATGAGCACACCGAAGCGGCGTTCCGCGACGCCGGCTCGACGCCGTTCCTATATGGCCGCGACGGGCGCGAAATCTCCCTCGGCTACTGGCGAGCCCCCGACGACGCCCTGGAAGGCCCAGACGAAGCCGAGCCCTGGGCCCGCCTCGCCTATGAAGCCGCCCTGCGCAAGAAGGCGGTGAAGGGCGCGAAGGGCCGGAAGCGGAAGGGCTAGGAGGGCCGCCGCACGCTGAGGAGGCGGTCACGGGCGTTCAGATAGTCGAAGATCGCGTCGATCTCGCCATCGGTGAAGTGGCTGAACCTTGCGCGGGCAGTGCCTGACATCAACGCCATGTCGCCCTCCAGCCCTTCACCCGTGCGCATCAGAATATGGAACTGCCGGCGGTCGTAATAGCCGCGGACCGTCAAATCGGGTCCCGGCGCGCCGTGGCCGCCCGCGAGATCGGTTCCATGACACTGGCCGCAGGCGAGTGACGCCAGATGTCGGCCCGTGGCGAAGCGCGCCCCGGCGTCGAGCGGCGGCGCGGCCTCGGCCACCTTGGCGGTCTCGGTATGCAGAATTCCCGCCGCCAGGTTCGCCCTCAGCAGGAAGCCGGGCCGAGGTCTATGCGACAGCTTTCCCTGAGGCCGCAAGCTCCGCAGATAGCCTATGATCGCGCCCGTCTGCGCGTCAGTGAACGCGGCGTAGACGTGGGACGGCATCGCCAACTCGGTCGCGCCGTCCGGCCGCATGCCGCGCCGGATCGCCCGGTCGAGGTCCGCATCCGTGAGCCGCCGCACTGCGATGGTCAGATTGGGCGCAAAGGCGGCCGAGCCCGAAACGCCCAGCATGCGCCCGGTCAGATCGCGGCCGTGACAGCTCGTGCAGCCGACGATCTGGATCAGGTGCGCGCCTTCCGCGATGGCTTCGGGCGACGCGGCCGCGACCACGGCGCTCGGGGGCTTGGGGCGCCGGGCGTCCAAAATGGCCTGGGAGCGCGATTGAATGACCGCGTAGACGCCGGCCGAGGCCGCCACGACGCAGATGGAGGAGACCGCGATCAACACCCATCGCGGCTTCGAGATCGCCACAATCATCCACCCCTACGAACGCCGCTCCAAACGCCCTGTCAGAGCGTTCATTGTGAGGCGGCATAGCAGGATCGCGTGATGTTCGTTGCGACGTTCCGCGGCTGATCGACAAGAATAGGTGATCATGTTCGCGCGGGCCGGCCGCGGGGGCTTGGGGCGCTAGCCTACGCCGCCGCCACGTCCTTCAACGCCGCGCTGACGCGGTTCCGGCCGGAACGCTTGGAGGCGTACAGCGCCGCATCGGCGCGTTCCATCAGGCTGAGGGTGGTCTCGCCCGGGCGCCGTTCGGCGAAGCCGGCGGAGATGGTGACGGCGCCCAGCTCCTCGTCGGTGGAGCGGCGTTTCAAGGTGCGGGACGCCACTTCCTCGCGGATTTCCTCCAGGGCGCGACTGACCTGCTCGGCCGACTTCGCCGGGGAAGATCACCGCGAATTCCTCGCCGCCATGGCGGGCCGCGAAGCGGGGCGTGGCGCCCATGCGGCCGATCACGCTGGCGACGTAGCGGATCACCTGGTCGCCGGTCTGGTGGCCCCAGGTGTCGTTGAAGCCCTTGAAGTGGTCGATATCGATAACCGCCAGGGCGAGCGGCGCGACCGGACTGCTCGGCCTCGGCGCAGGCGCGATCCAGTTCGTCGTCGAAGGCCTTGCGGTTGGCCAGGTTGGTGAGGGCGTCGGTGGTGGCGTCACGGCGCACCTGCTCCAGATGCTCGCGCAGGCGCGTGACTTCGGAGGTGGAGTCCTTCAGCCGCCGTTCCAGCGCCTTGTTCTCGCGCTGCACGCGCCGGGTGGCGCCGGACAGGGTCTCGACCATCTCGCCAAGCTTGACGGCGTCGCCCGCGCCGGTCAGGCCCTTGGCGGCGTCCGCCAGGGTATCGCCGTAGCTGGCGTGGGACTTCTGGGCCGTCTGGACCGCCTTGGACACGGCGTCCAATTCGCGGCTCAACTGGTCGCCGGCGTCGCGGATCTGTTCGTTGAGCTTGACCTTGGGCAGGTACTCGGCGGCCAGGGCGTCGGCCACGTCCTCGGTGAACGGCTCGCCCGCGTCGATCATGCGCTGGATCTCCTTGCCGAGATCGCTCTTGGGATCGCCGGTGTAGTGCAGCCACAGCTCGAAGTTCAGCGGCGTGGGCCAGACCTGATGGCTTTCCATCACCTGGACGGCGCGGCGCGCCAGGTCGTAGGCCTGCGGTCCGCGCAGATTGGTTTCGATTTCGCCAGCCATGGCCACCCCTATGGACTGGACCCGCCTTCTGGCGCGCCACAGGTCGCAGGGGTGCTCATACCTCAGACCTCAAACATGAGGTTAAGACAGCTAACGCTTGAGGAAGCTCGGGGACGTCCTGTCCCGAAGCCGACCACTTTCCCGCCGTCCGACTCGGAGTCGGCGTTTTGCGCGCGGGGCTTGGCCTCACGCCCGTTCCTCGCCGGAGCCGCTGCTGGCCCCGAGCGGTCCTTGCCGCCGAGATCGTTCTTGGCCAGAGCGTTCGCGCCGTTGCGGCCGTTCGGATCGTTCCGGCCTCCGCGAGGGCTCCCGCTCGGCGCGGGCCTCTACAGCAGGTTCAGGGCGAGGCTCGACAGCCTGCGCCGGTTCGGGCGCCGCGGGCCGGGGCAGGAGGCGGCGCGGCCTCTTCGGCGTGGCGGGGCTTGCCGCGAGGCGACCGTTCGCGGCCTTGCCGAGCGGGGCGTTCGGTCTGGGCGTCCGGGCCGCGCGAACGGCCCCGGTCGCCGCCGCGATCACCGCCGCTGGGACGGCCCCGGTCGGATTTCACGCCCGACCAGTCCACGTCGAGGTTGACGTCCTGAGGCTCCGTGCCGATCAGCTTCAGCACCTTGTCGTAGGCGCGGGAGTCCGCCGGCGTCAGGATCATGAAGGCCGCGCCCTTGCGCCCGGCGCGGCCGGTGCGCCCGATGCGGTGGACGTAGTCGTCCGCGTGGTGGGGCACGTCGTAATTGAACACATGGCTGACGTCGGGAATGTCGAGCCCCCGCGCCGCCACGTCGGAGGCGACGAGCAGCTTCAGCTCGCCCTTGCGGAAGGCGTCGAGCGTGCGCGTGCGCATGCTCTGGTCCAGGTCGCCATGGATAGGGGAGGCGTCGAAGCCGTGCCGCTTCAAGGACTTGGCGACGGTGTCGACCTCGCTCTTGCGGTTGCAGAAGACGATGCCGTTCTTCACGTCCGACGCGCCGACCAGGGCCCGCAGCGCCGCGCGCTTGGCCGCCGGATCGGCGCTGGGGATGCGCGCCACGTTCTGGGTGATGGTTTCGGCGGCGGTGGCCGGAGCGCTGGCCTCGATGCGGATCGGATCGTGCAGGAACTGCTTGGTCAGCCGGGTGATTTCCGGCGGCATGGTGGCCGAGAAGAACAGCGTCTGCTTCTTCGGCGGCGTCATCTTGAAGATGCGCTCGATGTCCGGGATGAAGCCCATGTCGAGCATGCGGTCGGCCTCGTCGACCACCAGGATCTGCACCCCGGTGAGCAGCAGCTTGCCGCGCTCGAAGTGGTCGAGCAGCCGCCCCGGCGTAGCGATCAGCACGTCCACGCCCCGATCGAGTTTGCGCAGCTGGTCGTCGAAGGACACCCCGCCGATCAGCAGGGCCCAGGAGAGCTTGTGGTTCTTGGCGTACTTCTCGAAGGCGGAGGCGACCTGGTCGGCCAGCTCCCGCGTCGGCTCGATCACCAGCGAGCGCGGCATCCGCGCCTTGGAGCGGCCGGCCGCCAGCTTGTCGATCATCGGCAGGGTGAAGCCGGCGGTCTTGCCGGTTCCGGTCTGGGCGATGCCCAGCACGTCCCGCCCGGCCAGCACGACCGGGATCGCCTGCGCCTGGATCGGGGTGGGGTTTTCGTAGCCGGCGTCGGCCACGGCGCTCAGAACTTCGGGGCTGAGGCCCAGGTCTTTAAAGGATGTCATCTCACGAGGGGCTGGAGCGACGCCCGCCAACGATGCCGGCGCGCTCAGAAAATGCCGATTCCGGCAGGGCTTAAATAGGCCCTCGACCGTCGAAGTCAACGCGCGGAGCCGGCGCGGGGGCCTGTCCTGGCGATGCTGGCGCGTTCGCGGGCAGGCTCGGCCCGGGCGGCGTTCTCGACTTGGCCCGAGCTTCGCGATAGGGAGGCTGAGGGACGTTAACCAAGATCGCGAAGCGACTTATCAGGAAGGAATCGACCATGAAGGCCATGATCGGAGCGGGCGCTCTCGCCCTGGCGCTTGCGGCCCTGGCGGCCGGACCGGCGTCCGCGGATATGTCCGGGCTGGTGGGCAACACCATCGTCGCCAACTATTCGGACGGCTCGGTCACCAAGGTCCATCCGGCGGCCGACGGCACGTTCACCATCACCCGCCCGGGCGGAACCTTCCACGGAACCTGGAAGGATGATGGCCAGCAGGTCTGCTACCAGGAATCCGACCCGTCCGTGAAAGCGGTCTGCTCGCCGTCCACGCCCCGCAAGGTCGGCGACACCTGGTCGGTGACTGATCCCAACGGCGTGAGCGTGACGGTCAAGATCGTCGCGGGCAATCAGTAGCCCGCCAGTCCAGGCTTCGGTCCCGAGGCGCAGGGTTCGCGCCTCGGAAAACTCAGACAGGAAGACGCGATGATCCGGAATGGAAGCGCGCTCGCCGCCCTTGCGGGCATCGGCATGTTGGCCGCCGGCGCCGCTCTGGCGCAGGTCCCGCCGGACATCGCGGCCAAGCTGCACGAAATCGGTCCGACCATCGATCGAAGGGTCGGACCGATCTATGCGCCGCTGCTGCCGCGCCCGCCCTATGCGGGGATCGTGGCGACGCACGACCTCGCCTATGGCCCGGACCCGCTGCAGAAGCTCGACGTGCTGACGGCCGAGGGCGCCAAGGGCAAGCGGCCGGTGGTGGTGTTCGTCCACGGCGGCGGCTTCACCGGGGGCGACAAGCTCCAGGCGCCGTCGCCCTTCTATGAGAACGTGATGGTCTGGGCGGCGCGTCACGGCCTGGTGGGCGTCAATCTGGACTACCGCCTGGCGCCCAAGAATACCTGGCCGGCCGGAGTTGAAGACATGGGCGCGGCCGTGCGCTGGCTGCACGCCAACATCGCCAAGTATGGTGGCGATCCGGACCGGATCTACCTGTGGGGCCACTCGGCCGGCGCCGGGCACGTGGCCGACTATGTGGCGCACACAGAGTTCCATCCCCATGCCGGCCCGTCGGGGGCGGGGATCGCGGGCGCGATTCTGATGTCGTGGCCCTACGTCGCCACCGCCAAGCCGAGCGTCTATTACGCCGACGCGGCGGCCGTGAAGGCCGAGGCGGCGACGCGGCCGGGCCTGCTCGCGACCAAGACGCCGCTGATGGTGATCAACGCCGAGCTCGACCCGCCGGGCATGATCCCGGCCGGCAAGGCGCTGAAGGACGACCTGTGCAAGGCCGGCCATTGCCCGACCTACCTGCTCGCCAAGGACCACGACCACCTGTCCGAGGGCTTCGCCATCGGTACGGCGGACGAGTTGGTGTCCGGCCCGGTCTTGAAGTTCATCACCGGCACGAAGTAGCGGCGGGCGCTAGACGTCCAGGTCTTCCGTCGCGAAGGCGGCGTTTTCCTGGATGAAGCGGAAGCGGGCCTCGGGACGCCGGCCCATCAGGTCCTCCACCAGCACCTCCACCAGCTCCTCGGAGCGGGGCAGGGTGACCCGCGCCAGGGTGCGCCGGGCCGGGTCCATGGTGGTTTCCTTCAGCTGGGCGGGCATCATCTCGCCCAGGCCCTTGAAGCGGCCGATCTCTGGCTTCTTGCCCTTGAACTCGGTCTCCAAGAGCTCCTTCAGGTGGTCGTCGTCGCCGCGCATAGGCGGTCTTGCCCCCGTGGCTGACGCGATAGAGCGGCGGCAGGGCGAGGAACAGCCGCCCCGCCCGGATCAGGTCGGGCATGGTGCGGTAGAAGAAGGTGATCAGCAGGCTGGCGATGTGGGCGCCGTCCACGTCCGCGTCGGTCATGATGATGATGCGGTCGTAGCGCAGGTCGTCCAGATTGAAGCGCGAGCCGCCCAGCACCCCCAGCGCCAGCATCAGGTCCGACAGCTCCTTGTTGGCGCCGGTCTTGTCGAGGGTGGCGGAGGCGACGTTCAGGATCTTGCCGCGCAGGGGCAGGATCGCCTGGGTCTTGCGCTCGCGCGCCTGCTTGGCCGATCCGCCGGCCGAATCGCCCTCGACGATGAACAGCTCCGAGCCTTCCGACGAGGTGTTGGCGCAGTCCGCCAGCTTGCCCGGCAGGCGCAGCTTGCGGGTGGCCGAGGCGCGGGCGACCTCCTTGTCGCGGCGCTTCTTCAGCCGGTCTTCCGAACGCTCGATCACGAACTGCAGCAGGGCGCCCGCCGCCTTGGGCGAGGCGGTCAGCCAGTGGTCGAAGGGGTCGCGCAGGGCGGTCTCGACCAGCTTCTGCGCCTCGCTGGAGGACAGCCGCTCCTTGGTCTGGCCCTGGAACTCCGGCTCGCGGATGAACACCGAGATCAGGGCGCCGGCGCCGCCGATCACGTCCTCGGCGGTGATCAGTCCGGCGCGCTTCTCGCCCGCCAGCTCGGCGTAGGCTTTCAGACCTCGCGTCAGAGCCGCGCGCAGGCCGGCCTCGTGGGTGCCGCCCTCCGGCGTGGGCACGGTGTTGCAGTAGGACTGGATGAAGCTGTCCGCCTCGCCAAAGCCCGCGGGGCTCCAGGCGATGGCCCATTCCACCGCGCCGGCCTCGTCCTTGCGCTCGATGCGGCCGGTGAAGGGCTCGGGCGTCACGGTCTCCAGATCGCCCAGCCGCTCGGCCAGGAAGTCCGCCAGGCCGTTGGGGAAGCGGAAGGTCGCCTTCTGCGGCGTGTCGCCGGCCCGCTCGGCCGCGCAGGACCAGCGGATCTCCACGCCCCGGAACAGGTAGGCCTTGGAGCGCGCCATGCGGTACAGCCGCGCCGGCTTGAACGCCGCGTCCGGGCCGAAGATCGCGGGGTCCGGCTGGAACCGGATCGCCGTGCCGTGCTTCTTGGAGGGCTCGCCCTTCTGCAGCGGCCCCATGGGCTTGCCGCGCGCGAAGCTCTGGCGCCATTCGAAGCCGTCGCGCCAGACCGTAGCCTCGAGCCGCTCGGACAGGGCGTTGACCACGCTGACCCCCACGCCGTGCAGGCCGCCGGAGGTCTCATAGGCCTTGCCCGAGAACTTCCCGCCCGAGTGCAGGGTGGTCATGATCACTTCCAGGGCGGACTTCTTCGGGTCCCGGGGGTGCGGATCGACCGGGATGCCCCGGCCGTCGTCGAAGACGGTGATCGCCCCGTCCGCGTCGAGGCTCACCTCGATCACCCGGGCATGGCCGGCCACGGCCTCGTCCATGGCGTTGTCCAGCACCTCGGCGAACAGGTGATGCAGCGCCCGCTCGTCCGTGCCGCCAACGTACATGCCGGGCCGCCGGCGCACCGGCTCCAGCCCCTCCAGCACCTCGATGTCCTTGGCCGAATAGCCGGACGACGGGGCGGCGGCCGACGGGCGCGGCTCGTGCGCACTCGCCAGCGGCGAGGCCGGCGCGGGGGCAAGCGCGTCGTCGAACAGGTCGGGCGTCGTGGGTTCGGCCTTGGCCATGCGCTTCACAAGTGCGGTGATTCGCCGCTGCGCTCGTATGGAGCCGGGCGTACGACCCGCGCAAGCCTTGCGGCCGTCTTGGCCCGCTGTGGTTGGCCGTAATGTCCGGGGTTGTCCGCCCGCCGCCTTTCGCCTAACCCTCGCGGCCGATTTGAGAGGGACTTCGCATGCCGCTCGCATTTCTGTTTCCCGGCCAGGGCAGCCAGGCCGTGGGCATGGGCGCTGAGCTCGCCGACGCTTTCCCGGCCGCCCGCGAAGTCTTGCAGGAAGTGGACGACGCCCTCGGCCAGAAGCTCGCCAAGCTGATGCGCGAGGGGCCGATCGAGGATCTCACCCTCACCGAGAACGCCCAGCCGGCGCTGATGGCCGTGAGCCTGGCGGTGGTGCGCGTGCTGAAGGCCGAGTTCGGCGTGGACATCGCCGCCGCCGCCTTCGTGGCCGGCCACAGCCTTGGCGAATACTCCGCCCTCGCGCGCCGCCGACGCCCTGACCCTGGCCGATACCGCGCGCCTTCTGAAGCTGCGCGGCCAGGCGATGCAGCGCGCCGTGCCGGTAGGCGAGGGGGCCATGGCCTCCCTGATCGGGCCCAAGGC
This sequence comes from uncultured Alphaproteobacteria bacterium, assembly GCA_963761065.1. Taxonomy (GTDB): domain Bacteria; phylum Pseudomonadota; class Alphaproteobacteria; order Caulobacterales; family Caulobacteraceae; genus JANWHQ01. Next base: position 734,708 of record CAVXFP010000001.1, read on the forward strand.
GGACGTGGCCCTGGCCGAGGAAGCCGCCGCGGCCGGCTCGGCCGTGGGCGTCTGCGTCGTCGCCAACGACAACAACGCCGGCAATGTGGTGATCTCCGGCGACGCCGCCGCCGTCGAGAAAGCCATTGAAAAGGCCAAGGAACTGGGCGCGCGCGCGATCCTGCTGAACGTCTCGGCGCCATTCCATTGCCCCCTGATGCAGCCCGCCGCCGACGAGATGGCCGAGGCGCTGGCCGCCGCCGCCATCGTGGCGCCGCGCGCGCCGCTGGTGGCCAACGTCACGGCGCGACCCGTCCTGGACCCCGACGTGATTCGCCGCCTGCTGGTCGAACAGGTCACCGGCCGGGTGCGCTGGCGCGAAAGCGTCGAATGGCTGGCGGGCGAGGGGGGCGTGGACCGCTTCGCCGAGCTGGGCGCCGGCAAGGTGCTGACCGGCATCGCCAAGCGAATTGCTCCGGACGCCGAAGGCCCTGGCCATCAACGGCCCCGCCGACCTGGAAGCCTTCGCGAAGAGTTTGTAAGAAGAGTGCGTGGTTCGAGACGCGTCGCTTGCGCGCCGCTCCTCACCATGACGGGCGTTTGTGCAGCCTGACCACATTCGTCATCCTGAGGAGGCCCGCAGGGCCGTCTCGAAGGACGCAACAAAGCCAGTGCGAGGACCTCAAATGTTCGATCTTTCCGGCAAGACCGCCCTGGTCACCGGCGCCTCAGGCGGCATCGGCGGCGCCATCGCGCGGGCCCTGCATGCCCAGGGCGCGGCGGTGGTGCTCTCCGGCACCCGGGCCGAGGCGCTGGAGGCGCTGAAGGCCGAGCTGGGCGAGCGCGCCTTCGCCCTGACCTGCGATCTGGGCGATTCCGCCGCCGTGGACGCCCTGTTCGGCCGCGCCGAGGAGGCGGCCGGGGAGGTGCAGATCGTGGTCTCCAACGCCGGCCTCACCCGCGACGGCCTTCTGCTGCGCATGAAGGACGAGGATTGGGAGACCGTCCTCAAGGTCAATCTGGAGGCCTATTTCCGCCTCGCCCGCGCCGCGCTGAAGGGGATGATGCGCCGCCGCTATGGGCGAATCATCGGCATCACCTCGGTGGTGGGCGTCACCGGCAATCCGGGCCAGACGAACTACGCCGCCTCAAAAGCCGGCATGATCGGCTTTTCCAAGGCCCTGGCCCAGGAGGTCGCCAGCCGCAACGTCACGGTCAACTGCGTCGCGCCCGGATTCATCGCCAGCCCGATGACCGACGCCCTGAACGATGCGCAGCGCGACGCGATCCTCGGGCGCATTCCCGCCGGTCGCCTCGGCGAAGGGGCTGACGTGGCCGCCGCATGCTGCTATCTGGCCAGTGAGGACGCCGGCTACGTCACAGGTCAGACGTTGCATGTGAACGGCGGAATGGCCATGATCTGACCAGCGAATGGGTCGCTGGCCTCGCAAAAAATTACGTGCTAGGCGAGCGGCGAGTGTCGCGCTTATAGGGCGCGAACCGTAGATTTCGACAACACGCCCCACCGCATCGCGCGGTTGTGGGCCACGCAAGACAAGGGGCTTGAGAGCGTATGTCCGACATTCTCGAACGAGTGCGGAAAATCGTGATCGAGCATCTGGACGCCGATCCGGAGAAGGTGACCGAGAAGGCCAGCTTCATCGACGATCTGGGCGCCGATAGCCTCGACAACGTCGAACTCGTGATGGCCTTCGAGGAAGAGTTCGACATCGAGATTCCCGATGACGCCGCCGAACACATCCAGACCGTGGGCGATGCGGTGAAGTTCATTGAAGAACGAGCCAACGCCTAAGGCTCGAGTGTCTGCGCGCCCTTCCGTCGCTCAGCCCCCGGGGCGCGCCCGGGGGGCAGGCGAGGTGGCCTGATGTCCCAGCGTAGAGTTGTTATCACCGGCATCGGCCTGCTGACGGCGCTTGGCTGGGGCCGTGAGGTCACGTGGAAGAACATCCTCGCCGGAAAGTCCGGCGCCGGAAGGATCACCGCGTTCGATCCCACGGGCTACGGCTGCGAAGTCGCCTGCGAGGTGCCGCGCATCGACGGGCGCGGCGGCGGCGGGCCGGACGTCGAGGGCTCCTTCGATCCCGATCAGGTGATGTCGACCCGCGACCAGCGGCGGGTGGACGATTTCATCCTCTACGCCCTGGCGGCGGCCGACGAGGCCGTGCGCGACGCCGGCTGGATGCCCGAGGACGAAGCGGACAGCGAGCGCACCGGCGTGATGATCGGCGCCGGCATCGGCGGGCTCTCCACCATCGAGGACGCCGCGGTCAATCTGCATGAGAGGGGGCCGCGCAAGGTCGGCCCGTTCTTCATCACCGCGGCCCTGATCAACCTCGCGGCCGGCCAGGTTTCGATGCGCTACGGCTTCAAGGGCCCGAACCACGCGGTCGTCACCGCCTGCGCCACCGGCGCCCACGCGGTGGGCGACGCCAGCCGTCTGATCCAGGCGGGCGACGCCGAGGTGATGATCGCCGGCGGCGCGGAGGCGTCGGTCTGCACCCTGGGCATCGCCGGCTTCGTCGCCTGCCGCGCGCTGACCACCGGCTTCAACGACCAGCCCCAGCGCGCCTCGCGGCCCTATGACAAGGATCGCGACGGCTTCGTCATGGGCGAGGGCGCGGGCATTCTGGTGCTTGAAGAGTACGAGCACGCCAAGGCGCGCGGCGCGAAGATTTATGCCGAGGTCTCCGGCTACGGCCTGGCCGGCGACGCCTATCACATCACCGCGCCCGCCCCGGAAGGCGACGGCGGCTTCCGCGCCATGAAGGCGGCGCTGGGCCACGCGAACCTGGACCCGTCGCAGATCGACTACATCAACGCCCACGGCACCTCCACGCCCATGGGCGACGAGATCGAGCTGAGGGCGGTGGAAAAGCTGCTGGGCGACCACGCCGCCAAGGCGACCATGTCCTCCACCAAGTCCGAGGTCGGCCACATGCTGGGCGCCGCGGGCGCGGTGGAGGCGGCCTTCACGGCCCTGGCCATCCGCGACCAGATCGCGCCGCCGACCATCAATCTGGATAATCCGTCGGTCGAGACGGTCATCGATCTCGTGCCTCACAAGGCCAAGGCCATGCCGATCCGCGCCGCCCTGTCCAACAGCTTCGGATTCGGCGGAACCAACGCGGCGCTGGTGCTCACCAAAGTCCCATGAGCCGTCGCCGGCAGGATTGGGAAGGCGCCCCGCCGCGTCTTTCCCTCGGGCGGCGCCTGGCGGTGATGGCGGCCAGCGGCTTGGCGACCCTGGCCATCGCCGTGCTGGTGTTCGCCGCCTGGGGCGTGTGGAGCTTCACCAGCCCGGCCCCGCCGCCCGGCACGGGGACCAGACCACGGTCATCCTGCGCCACGGCGCGAGCTTGCCGGAGATCGCCCAGGCCCTGCAGGACCAGGGCGTGGTCCGCTCCGGCTCCATCTTCATCGTCGCCGCCCAGATCACCGGCGCGACCCGCTCGCTGAAGGCCGGCGAATATTCGTTCGCGTCCCACGATCCGCTGGGCCAGGTGCTGGAGCAGATTCGCCGTGGCCAGATCGTGCGCCACAACGTGACCCTGCCCGAGGGCGTGACCTCCGAGCAGGCGGTGGCGATCCTGATGGCCAACAAGGTGCTGACCGGGTCGGCCCCCGTGCCGCCTGAAGGCTCGATCTTGCCGGAGACCTATGAGGTTCAGCGCGGCGAGGATCGCGCGGCGGTGCTCCAGCGGATGATGAGCGCACGCGACCGACTGCTGGCCGAGCTGTGGCCCAAGCGCCGCGCCGGCCTGCCCTTCGACACGCCCGAGCAGGCGGTCATCCTGGCCTCCATCGTCGAGAAGGAGACCGGCCTCGCCTCCGAACGGCCCCGAGATCGCGGCCGTGTTCGTCAATCGCCTGGCCAAGGGCATGAAGCTGGAGTCCGATCCCACGGTGATCTACGGCATCACCCGGGGCCAGCCGCTGGGCCGCGGCATCCGCCAGTTCGGAGCTGGAGGCCGTGACGCCCTACAACACCTATCGGGTCGCGGGCCTGCCGCCGACGCCGATCTGCAACCCCGGCAAGGCCTCCATCGCGGCCGTGCTCGATCCGCCCGAGACCACGGAGCTGTTCTTCGTGGCGAGCGGAAGCGGGGGGCACCTATTCTCATCGACTATCGAAGAGCACGTGAAGAACGTGGCGCGGTGGCGCAAGATCGAGGCGGCGCGCGCCGCCGGAACGCCCGCCCTCGCTGGCGGCCCGCCTCCCGGTGGGGCGTCTCAGGGCGACACGCGAAAGCCTCTTCGCGGCGAGGCCGTGAATGGCCGCTAGCGTCCCGGTCCAACGGCGCGGCCTGATGCTGGTGATCTCCAGCCCCTCGGGCGCGGGCAAGACCTCCCTCAGCCGCCGCCTGATCGCCGAGCAGCCGAACCTGGAGCTCTCCGTCTCCTGCACCACCCGCGCGCCCAGGCCGGGGGAGACGGATGGCCGCGAATACCACTTCGTCACTGCCGAACGCTTCGAGGTCATGACCCACGAGGAGGCGTTCCTGGAGCACGCCCTGGTGCACGAGCACCGCTACGGCACCCCGCGCGCGCCGGTGATGCAGGCCCTGGCCGAGGGGCGCGACGTGCTGTTCGACATCGACTGGCAGGGCGCCATGAGCATCGCCGCGGGCGCGCCGGCGGACGTGGTGCGCGTGTTCATCCTGCCGCCCAGCATGGCCGCCCTGCGCGAGCGCCTGCACCTGCGCGCCCAGGACGCCGCCGACGTGATCTCCCGCCGCCTGGAGCGGGCGCGCGAGGAGATCCGCATGTGGCCCGAGTACGACTACGTGCTGGTCAACGACGACTTCGAGCGGTGCTACGCCGAGCTGTCCCACATCTACGAGGCCGCGCGGCTGACGCGGGCCCGCAACCCCTGGATCGGCCCGTTCGTCGAGCGCCTGCTGGGCGAAGACGGCTAGATCAGCGCGGCCAGGGCCAGGAAGCCGTCCACCGACACCTGCTCGGCCCGCTCGTTGGGATCTACCCCCGCCGCGCGGCACAGGGCCTCTCCACCGAGCGGCTTCAGGCTGGAGCGCAGCATCTTGCGCCGCTGGCCGAAGGCGGCCTGGGTGGTCCGCTCCAGCGCCGAGAGCATCTCCAGCGACGGGCCGTTCGCGCGCGGCGTCAGGCGAACCACGGCGGAGTCCACCTTTGGCGGCGGCGTGAAAGCCCGCGCCGGCAGGCTCATGACGATCTCGGCCTCGCACGCCGCCTGGCACAGCACGCTCAGCCGGCCATAGGCGTGGTCACCCACGGGCGCGACGATCCGCTCGGCCACTTCCTTCTGGAACATCAGGGTCATGGCCTCGAAACTTGATGCGATGCGCAGCCACTTCACCAACAGCGGCGCGCCGACGTTGTAGGGCAGGTTGGCGACGATCCGCGCCGGCAGACCGGGCGCGTACTCAGCCAGCGAGCGCCGCCTCGTCCGCCTTCAGCGCGTCGCCCTCGACGACCGTCAGGGCGCCGTTCGCCGCGGCCGCCAGCTCCGCTAGCAAGGGGCCGAAACGCCGGTCCTTCTCGATGGCGATGACCCGTGCGCCGGCCTCCAGCAGGGCGCGGGTGAGGCCGCCCGGCCCGGGGCCGACCTCGATCACCGCGCGGCCCTGAAGCGGACCCGCCAGGCGCGCGATCTTGGCCGTGACGTTCAGATCCAGAAGGAAGTGCTGGCCCAGCCGCTTGTCGGCGCCAAGGCCGTGCGCCGCCAGGCTGGCCTTCAGCGGCGCCAGGGAGGCGAGGGTCATGCCGCCTTCGCGCGGGCCTTGGCGCGGCGCGCGGCGATCGCCTCGGCCATGCCGAGCGCCGCGATCAGACTGTCCGGCCGCGCGACGCCCTTGCCCGCGATGTCGAACCCCGCGCCGTGGTCGGGCGAGGTTCGCACCACCGGCAGGCCGAGGGTGATGTTCACGCCGCCCCAGAAATCCAGCATCTTCAAGGGGATCAGCGCCTGATCGTGATACATGCACAGCACCGCGTCATAGCCGCGCCGCGCTTCCTCATGGAACAGGGTGTCGGCGGGCTTGGGGCCGATGCAGTCCACGCCCAGCGTCCGCAGGGCCTCGCAGGCGGGCGCGATGATCTCGATCTCCTCGCGCCCCAGCGCGCCGCTCTCGCCGGCGTGGGGATTGAGGGCGGCGACCGCGATGCGCGGCTCGGCGATCCCGAAATCGTCGGTCAGCGCGCGCGCCGTCACCTGTCCGGCCAGAACGATCCGCTCGGCGCTGAGCAGGCCCGGCGCGGCGGCCAGGGGCTCGTGGATAGTGACGGGAATCGCGCGCAGGCCCGGCGCGGCCAGCATCATCACTGGCCCGCGCGGCTCGGGCCAGGGCGCGGCGCGGGTCAGCTCGCCCAGCAGCTCGGTGTGGCCCGGAAAGCCGAAGCCGGCGGCATAGAGCGGCGCCTTGGCGATGGGCGCTGTCGTCATGCCGGCGGCTTCGCCCGAAAGACACAGCCGCACAGCCTCCTCGATCCAGCCGACCACGGCCGTGGCGGCGGCGGGCGAGGGCGTCCCTGGCGTCGGCGGGGCGGGAAGGGGCCGGTGCAGCACCGGCAAGGCGTCGGCGAAGATGGCGGCCGCCTCGCTCGGCGCGGCGATCTGGACCAGCTTGACGTTGTTTGCGCCCGGAGCGGCGGCTAGGGCGTCCACATCGCCGATGACGAAGAAGGCGGGTCCTTCGCCGCGCGTGGCTGACCAGGCCTTGACGACGATCTCCGGCCCGATGCCCGCCGGCTCCCCCAAGGTGACGGCGAGCGGCTTGGCGCCGGCCGCGGTCACGGCGTTTCGATGGTCGCCGAGTTCCGCAGGTCGCGCAGGTAGCGGCGCCCAAGCATCGCGAGCTGCTCGGCATAGAGGCGGGACTTGATCTGTTCGCGGCTCGGCAGCTGGGCGTCGGTCTTGCGACGGCCGCAGACCATGATCAGGTGCAGGCCCACCTGGGTGCGGATCGGCTGGCTGAGCTGGCCGGTCGTCCAGGCTTTCGGCGGCGGTGCGGAACTCGGGGCCAAGGTCGTTCTCGGCGGATTCGCCCAGATCACTGACGATGACGCCGGGAACGGCGGCGGCCTTGCTTTGCAGGCTGTCGCAGTCGGGCGCGCTCGCCCGCAGCGTTTCAAGCGCCTGACGCGCGGCCTGGACGTCGGCGTCCGGCGCATCGGACGCCAGTCTGACAGCGGCCTGCTTGAGGGTGACGAAGGTCTGTCCGCCGCCCGCGCGCTTGGACCGCAGTTGAAGGATGTAGACGCCGTCGCCCATCTCGATCGGTTGCGAGAGCTGGCCGGGATGCATCTGCTCGACCGCCTGGGCCAGTTCCGGCTGCAGCTCGGCGGCGGAAATCCAGCCCATGTCGCCGCCGTTCGCGGCGCTGGGGGCGCTGGAGAACTGCTTCGCCACCGGGGCGAACGGTGCGCCCTGCTGCATCTGGAGGAGCAGTTGCTGGGCGCCGTTGACGGCCTCGTTCATGCCGCCGGCCCGCGCGGCGTCGATGAAGATCTCACTGAGTTGGTATTGCGGCTGAGACGCGCCGGCCTTCAGCCGCTGCATCATCATGTCGATCTGGCCGTCGCCGATGCGCACGCGGTTGCCGTAGCGGCCGCTGATCAGGCGCTGCCAGCTGATCTGGATGCGGACCTGGTTCTTGAGGGTGCCCATGTCCAAGCCCAACTTGGCGAACTGCGCGGTGAGCGCCGGCAAGGTGGTGTTGTTGTCGTTCGCCAGGGTCTCAAGGGCGGCGTTCACGTCCTTGTCGTCGGCGATGATGGTGAACTTCTGCTGCTTCTCCATCCGCTTGAGCTCTTGCAGCTCCAGGGACTCGTCGATGAGGGACCGCAAGGCTTCCTGCTGGATCTGGGGCAGGTTTTCTTTGGTGGGCGGCACCCCGGCGGTGACGATCAGCAGCAATGAGCGCTGGCGCAGATCGTAGACGGTGATCACCTGGTCATTGACGATCGCGGCCACGACGCCGTTGAGCTCCGAAGCCGGAGCCTCCGCGGGCTTGGCCGCATCTTCGGGCGCCGCGGTCGCCGCGGCGGGCTCCGATGCGTCAGCCGCCGGCGCGTCAGCGGCCGGCGCGTCAGTCTGAGCCCGAGCCAGGCCCCCCGACGCGTTCCCCGTGAATACGACCACGGCCGCGAACACGGCCCATTGCTTCGCCCAACGCGCCAAACTCATGGAGCTGGTGGATCCTTTTGCCTCTACTCGCCGGGCGTCATTCACGGCTGGAGCCCCTGTACCCTTGTTCTCCCAGTGTGGCGAGCGTTAGGCGCACTTGAACTGAATTGGAGGGCCCGCCGAGGCGCACAAAAGCGGCTTCGTGGTGATAGAGCAGGTCGATGCGCGTGCATTCATCCTGATACACCAAGCCGATGTCTCGCCGCGCCCACACCCCGCGCTGAAGGTCACGCACGCCGGAGACTTCGAATCCCCAGTTGCGGGTCACGAAGGTCTCGGCCGCCAGCTCCACGTTCTCTCGCTCGCCGGTCGGATCGGTGTAGTCATGCAGGTACCGCGCATAGCCGCGCAGGAACTTCGTGACCACGTTCACCCCCATCTCGCCCCGGCGCAGGGTGAAGCTGTTCGGGTCGAGCTGCATGCGCCCGTAGACCGTCAGCCCCTTGGTCGGCGTGCCCGAGACCGCCACGATCCAGTCCGAGGTGCGGCTGGCGTAGCCGCTGGTGTTGGGGATGGTCAGGTCGGGCTTGCGCCGGAAGCTGCGCCCGATCAGGCCGCGCAACTCGCGGCCGTCGCCCCAGTCCACCGTCGCGCGGCCGCCCACGTTCACCCGCGCGCCGCTGTCATAGACATCGAAACCCGGCGTGCGGTTGGAGTCGAACAGATTGGTCTCGTCGAACACGAAGTCGGCGCTGTCCACGTTGGGAATTGACGGGTCCGGATAGGCCCGGCGCGAAACCACGGCCTCGACCAGGGGCTCCAGGATGATCGTCGTGTCCCCAGAGCGCCGATAGAACGGCCAGGAGGCGTCCAGGCCCGCCGACCAGATGCCGCGCGCCGTGGTGTTCGTCGTGGGGCCCGGGGCGGGCAGGTCGGCGACGTTGTAGACGTCGAAGCGGCCCCAGCCGAACGGCTCCAGCCGCATGCCGTTGGCCAGGGTGAAGGTGCGCCGCCAGTCCGCCTCGGCGGTGGCGCGGCGGCTGTCGACGCCGGGCAGGGTGGGGTCGATCGGGTCGCGGTTGCGGTTCAGCACCACGGCGCTGCCGGTCATCCTCAGCCGCCCGCCCAGGATCGGCCCGTCCGGCTCATAGCGCGCCTCGATCAGCGGCCCGACCACCGGCATGGCGGCGTTGGAGTCGTTGATGCGCAGGCCCTGGAAGTCCACCGCCGAGATCGACAGGTAGGAGCGCTGGTCCTGGCGCACGGCGTAGATCTGGCTGACCAGGCGCCGGGAGTCCGTCTCCCACAGGCCGCGCCGGTCGTAGACGCCGGAGATGTCATAGCGGTCGAACAACAGATCGTCGGTGGCCCGCTCGGCCGCGAAGCCCCACCGCCAGGCCTGGTCGATGTCGAAGGCGCCGCTGGCCAGCACGTAGCTGCGCGACGTCAGGTCGGACAGGGTTCCATCAGGCTTTTTAAGGGGTTGTCCCTCGTTTCCGAATTCACGCTCGTAGGTGTATCCGAACGCGGGCGTCGATCTCGCCGTTATTGAATTTGCTTGCCGCCAGTTCAGGTTCAGGAACGGGTTGACCTTGCGTGCTGAGCACCGGGCTCACCACCAGGTCCTGCGAGGGGCTCAGGGCGAACAGATAGGGCTGGTCGTAGGACAGGCCGCGCTTGGCGGGAGATCTGAATCTGCGGCGTCAGCAGGCCGGAACGCGCCTTGGACTGGGCGTCCGGGTGCCAGAACAGCGGGCGCGTAGAACAACGGCACGCCCAGCACGCTGATCACAGCGTGGCGGTAGTAGATCACGTGCCGCGCCTTGTCCTGGACCACCTTGTCGGCGCGGATCGACCAGCTCGGATGTTTGGTCCCGCCCGCCTTCGCGCAGATGTCGCAGGGGGTGTAGATCGCCTGGTTCAGCTCGGCGATATCGTCGCTGCGCCGCACGACCGAGGAGGCCGCCAGCTTCACATTGCCGCTTCAGCCGCGCCGAGAACCCCAGCGCCACCCCGGCGCTGAGGTCGTCGTCAAGCACGACTTGCCGGGAGAACTCGGCCGAACCGTCCGGCTCGATGACCGTCACGCCGCCCGAGGCGGTGACGACGCCAGTCTGGGTCTCATAGATCAGCCGATCGGCGCGCAGGGTGCGGTCGTGATAGCGCACCTCCACGTGGCCCCGCGCCGTCGCGGTGTGGCGAGCGTCGTCTTCGACGATGGTGTCGGCCTCGAGATAGAAGCCGTCCTGGGTGTTGCCGGGCGGCGGCGCGGCCAGTGCGGCGCTCTGGACGCGTCTGCGCCGCGGCCGGAGTCCAGGCGATGGCCAGGAAGACCGCTCCGACCAGGAGGCGTCCGCATGCGCGCGCCTGCGTCGAGAGCTCCCCGTCTTGGCTCAAGGCGGTCCATCCTTCCACGCGCCCGATCGTCCGGCGCCGATCTTCCTTACCCGTCTTCGGTATTGAAGAGCAGGGTGAAAGCCGAGAGCAGGGCCAGAATCGGCGGAGTCCACGCCGCCAGGGACGGCGGCATGACGCCGGCCTTTGCCAGGGAGCCGCACAACTCGTCAAAGAAGAAAAACGCGAAACCGCTGATCGCGCCTGCTCCGGCCAGCCCCGCCAGGCCCCCCAGCCGCGTCAGGCGCAGCGAGAACGAGGCCGCCAGGATCGCCATGGCGGCGAACAGAAGCGGCGTCGCCAGCAGCTGATGCAGGCGCAACCGGTAGGCACGGCGGGGAAACCCGCCTCCTCGATCCGCCGCACCGCCCCGGGCAGGGTCCACACCGACATCGATTCGGGCGAAGCGAAGCGCTCCAGCGCCGTGCGGTCGTCGAGGTTGGTGGGGATGGTCAGCACGTCATAGTGCGCCGCCCGGGCGCCGGGCGTGGCGTCGCGGGCGTCGGTCAGGCGCCAATAGCCCTTCATCAGCTGCGCCTGCTCCGCCTCGATGCGGCGCGAGAACTGCGGCGTTCCGTTCGAGTCCAGCGTGTAGACGAACAGCGAGGTGTCCTTCAGCTGCACGCCGCCGATACCGGTGCGGGCGGCCGCGCCGATGATCACCTGGGTGTGGGCGTCGCCCTGCCGCAGCCAGATCCGGCGCGATCGGGGCGCGGCGGCGGGCAGGATCGCCGCGCGCGCCTGTTCGAAGGCCGCGTCCATGGCCGAACTCAGCGGGTTCAGCACGGCCAGGGTCGCGATCCCAATCGCGAAGGCCGCCGCCGCCGCCGGCAGGATGAACCGCCACGCCGAAACGCCCGCCGCGCGGATCGCCACCAGCTCGCCGCGCCGGTTCAGGTTCACGAACGCCGCCAGCACCCCGAACAGGAACACGAACGGCAGCAGCTGCAGGATCACCGAGGGTGATTTCAGGAGCGTCAGGCCCAGCTCGGTGAGGAACGACGCCTCCACCCGCCCGCCGAGCCGGGTGGACAGCTCCACGAAGTTCACCAGCACCACCACCGCGCCCAGGATGGCCGCCGTCGCGCCCACGCCGCCCAGCGTCTGGGCCAGCACATAGCGCTCGATGCGCGCGCGATCAGGGCGGTCATGGCCGCGCCGCCATGGCCAGGGGCGAGACCACGGCGCTTCGCCCGCGCGCGCTCGGCCGCCTGAACAGCAGGGCGAACGACAGGCCCACGGCGATCAGGGGAAAGGCGTACTGGAACACGTTCAGCCAGACCTCGTGGATCGCCAGCGCCTGGGCCGCGAAGCCCAACAGCCGCACCGCCGCCGCCGCCGCGCCCGCTGCGGCGATCCGGCGCGCATAGCCCATCCGCGTGAACGGCCCGCCGATCACGGCGGCCAGCACGATGGCCATCATGGCGATGTTGTGCAGCGGCGAAGCGATGCGCGAATGCCCCTCGGCCAGCATCTTCAGGCGATAGCGGCGCTCGATGGCCTGGCTGAGATCGGGGAACATCAGCTCATGCAGATAGCGGTCGCTGGTCTTCAGCCGCATAGCGGTCTGCTTGGGCAGGAAGGGCGACAGGTCCAGGGCGTATTCGTCGAACGACAGGAAATTCAGCACCCCGGCCGCGTTCAGCTCCTGGCTGGAGCCGTGGCGCATGACCAGCAGCGGCTTGCCGTCGCGCTCGACGATCCGCCCAGTCTGGGCGTTGAAGGTGGTGGAGGCGGCGTCGCGCTGCTGGTGGACGAACAGGTTCGTGAACGCCCCCTCCGGATTGACGTTCTGGGCGTAGACGGTGAGGCCCGCCGCCGGCTCTGCGAACTGGCCGGGCTGGATGAAGCTGGCGGCGACGTCCGCCTGGGCCTTGAACAGCAGCGCCCGCATGGCGTGGGAGGCGAGGGGGCCGACCCACAACCCCAGCACCAGCGAGGTCAGGGTCGCGACCGCCGCCAATCGCATGGCCGGCGAGATCACCCTCCAGCGGCTCATGCCCCCCGCGAAGCACACGACGATCTCGTGCTCGCTGTGCAGCCGGTTCAGCGACACGGCCCCCGCCACGAACACCGCGATCGGCAGAATCAGCGCGACGAGCTGGGGCAGGGCGAGCAGGGTCACTTCCAGCAGCAACCCGACGCCCTGGCGCTGGTCCACCACCAGGTCCAGCGCACTCAGGCTCTGGCTCAGAAACGCCACCGTGGTCAGGGCCGCGAGGGCCAGCAGGGTCGGAATCAGCAGCTGACGAAACAGATAGCGCTCGATCAGCATCTTGGGGCCGCTTGCTCGCCGTTGCAGGCCCCGGCCGGGCGCGTCATGTTCTACATGCCCCAAGCCGGCGGCGACAACCGCCCCGGCCCCGGACGGGCCGCCGCCTTCCATTCTGCGCTGTTCATGACCGACGCCTGCGAAGTCTGGTTCTACCATCTGGAGCGGACGAGCCTGGACCAGGCCCTGCCCGAACTCCTGACAAAGACGCTGCAACGCGGCTGGCGCGCCCTGGTGCGCAGCCCCGAGCCCGCGCGGATCGAGCACCTGGACGGCTGGCTGTGGAGCTTCCGCGACGACGCCTTCCTGCCGCACGGCCTGGCGTCCGAGCCCAACGCGGCGCTGCAGCCCGTGCTGCTGACCACCGAGACCGAGAACGCCAACGAAGCCCAGGCCCTGTTCCTGCTCGACGACGCCGAGCCTGGGCCGCTGGAAGGCTATGAGCGGTGCCTCGTCCTGTTCGACGGCCGCGACGAGCCGATGCTGGCCGCCGCCCGCAAGCGCTGGACGGCCCTGAAGGGCGCGGGCCTGCCGGTCTCCTACTGGAAGCAGAACCCCGAGGGCAGGTGGGAGAAGGCGGCGTGATCAATCGGGTCGGCGTCTAGCCGGTTGGGCGCCGTTGACCGTCCCAGGCGCCGTCGTATCGAACGGCCGCTTTCGGCTGATCGTGACTCTTGGCGGACGTTCAGAGGGTCCGATTTAGCTCGGCGCGCTTGGCCTGCAATCCAGCGACGGTGTTGGGGCGTTCATGCTCGAAAATAGGGCGGCGGACTTATGGTTGTAGAAGCCGGCCGCCGCCCTAGGTGGTTTCCTGGGGGAGGGGGAGGAAACAGCGGAAGTGTGAGCGGCCTCGCACCGCTCCCGCGTTGACCTGGGTCAAAAGGCTTGCTTGCTACAAAATGCTGGGGCGTCGTCATCATGCCCGAAGCATACGCTATCGGACGTGGTTATGGCCGTCCGCCTGTGGTCCCATTTGCTAGGTGATGGCGCATCAATCAGCCTCATTCTGGTCGTGACCATGGTTCGTCGTTTGGAATGCCGATGGCGGCGCACTCATCAGCACCGCTGATGCGGCTACCCCGAGCCCAACCGCGAACACGAGCGCCAGCAGGCTGGCGCGGCGCGCGTCCGTGCCCGCCTCGTTCATACCCCGGCGCTTCGCGCCGGTGATGAAGGCGGGAACAAGGGCGTCCTTCGATTTCCAACTCCCGACGACGACGCCGACGATATGCACCGCCGTCAACGCCTGGAGAACACGAAATAGGGTCTCGTGGGCTTCCGAGAGCTGCAGTCCCCACATGCCTGCGAATGGCCCGGTGTTGTCTTCGCCGCCGCTGAACAGCCCCGTCACGACCAGGGCGGCGACATTCAGCAGGAGGAGAAACACCGCTACCCCTCCGAGGGGGTTGTGGCCGAGATGGCGTGATGGAGCCTTGGAGAAAAGGTCGCGCACATGCGCGACAATGGCTGCGGGCCCGGCCGCGAAATCCGAGAAGCGGGCATGTTCACCGCCCATGAACCCCCACACGACGCGAAACACGATCAGACCGGCGATTGCCTCGCCCGCGTATCGGTGGATCGCGGCTGCGCCGCCCTCACCTTCGCCGGTGAACCAGGCGGTGATGACCAATCCGACCAGGCTCCAGTGGAACAGCCTGGTTGGCAGGTCCCAAACCTCGATCAAACGCGTTGATCCGACAGATGTCTGAGTCATCCCACACTCCCTGGGGCCTTCCGCAGTTCGCGGCGCGGCGATCTTGTGACTATGGCGCGGGCCGTGACGTCGCGGCGACGCTCGGCGGGAGAATTGGCAGCGTCACCTTCGGTTGTTCGCCCGTCAGGCTGTCGAGAAAAGCCGTGATCTTATCGACCTCAGCGCTGGAGAGCTGGCTGCCGAGCTGACTCGTTCCCATGACCGCCACCGCCTGCCGCAGATCCCAAACTGAGCCAGTGTGGAAGTAGGGCGCCGTCAACGCGACGTTCCGGAGCGTCGGAACCTTGAAGACATATTCATCGCCCGGAGACCTGGTGACCATGAACCGGCCTTTATCGCCAGGTGGCAGAAGTTCGGCGCCAGGCTTCGCGACCACCCCGAACTGAGCGTACATTCCTCCGCCCAAGTTGACCCCGTTGTGGCAGTTGGAGCAGCCCCGATCCATGAACAGCGTCAGGCCCTGCTTCTGTGCGGGTGAAAGCGCGTTCGTTTGGCCACCCAGGTACCGGTCAAACGGCCCGTCCGGGGTGATCAGTGTCGTCTCGAATACACTGATGGCCTTCTGTACGTTTGCCAGGGTGACCGGATCGGGTTCGCCCGGGAAAGCCTTGGCGAACGCGTCGCGATATCCGGGAATGCCCTTCAGCTGTTCTGCGACGTGCGCTTCGGGAGAGGCCATCTCGACCGGATTGACCAGCGGCCCCCCCGCCTGCTGTTCGAGATCCTTGGCCCGGCCATCCCAGAACTGGACGGTGTTGAACACCGCGTTGAGAACTGTAGGGGCGTTGCGTCCGCCGTGTTGCCAGCGATGGCCGAGCGAGGTGGGTTCGAGATCCGTGCCGCCAAGGCCGATGTTGTGGCAGGAACTGCAGCTGATGGCGTGACTCGCGGAGAGCCGCGGATCAAAAAACAGCATCTTGCCGAGTTCGATCTTCTCAGGGGAAGCCGCATTGCCGGGTAGTTGCGGCGGCGTCGAGGGGATCGGTTGAAAGAGCTCTCGCGCCTTGGCCATCAGCGCCTCTGTGGCGGGGCCGGCGGTGGCGACGGTCTTCTTGCCGGGGGTCTGGTTCTGGTTACAGGCGGCAAGCGCCAAGCCCGCGCATGTGATGATGACGAGGCCCGAGACCCTCATGTGAACACCTCCTCGGCGGGATGCGACATACGCGCGCCGGGATTCAATCAGACGGGAGTGCGTCGCAGCCTGGATTCAATGGCGCTTCGCGCAGGGCGCATCATTGATCTGTCTCAACCTCCCCGGGTGGCCAAACCTCTGCGCCGGCGCCCAGCGGGTCTCAACGCGAGTTTCCGGAACGAACCCAACGTCTGCTAGAGGGCGGCGACCTGACGGCGTGTAACGCGCTGGTGGCGCTCTCGCGTGCGGACGCCGAGCGCTGGATTCCTGCCCCTAGTCCGCCCGCACCGCGTCATAGGCTTCCGCCGCTTCGAGCCACGTCGCCTCGGCCGCCTCCAGCGCGGCGGAGGCCTCGGCCCTTCGCCGGCCGAGTTCGGCGGCGCGGTCGGGCTGTTCGGCGAAGATCTTGGGATCGGTGAGGGCGGCGTCGATCTCCGCCAGGGCCTTGGAGGCGCGGGCCAGGGCGGCTTCGGCGGCTTCGGCCTGGCGGCGCAGGTTGCCGGTCGGAACCTTCGGCCGGCTGGCGGGCTTCGGCGCGGGCGCGCACGGGCTCAGCTTCGCGGACCTGGGTGGGCGCGCGGGCGGCGATGCGGGCGCGGTCCAGCACCATCTTGGCGTAGTCGTCCATGTCGCCGTCGTAGGGCTTGATCGTGCCGCCGTCGGCCAGCCACAGGCGGTCGGCCACCAGCTCCATCAGCGAGCGGTCGTGGGTGATCAGGATCACCGCGCCCTCGTAGTCGTTCAGCGCGTCCAGCAGGGCCCGGCGGCTGTCGATGTCCAGGTGGTTGGTGGGCTCGTCGAGGATCAGCAGGTGCGGGGCCTCCATGGCCACCAGGTTGAGCAAGCAGGCGCGCGCGCTCGCCGCCGGACAGGCTGGCGATCTTGGTCTCGATCTTCTCGGCGCCGAAGCCGAACTGGCCGCCAGCCGCCCCCGCCGCCGGGATTCGCCATCCTCGGGCAGGGCGCGGCGGATGATCTCGATGGGGGTGTCGTCGGCGTCCAGCGCCTCGATCTGGTGCTGGTGGAACCAGCCGACCTTCATGCGCGGGCTGCGCATCATCGCGCCGTGCTCGATCTGCAGGGCGCCGGCCAGCAGCTTGGCGAAGGTGGACTTGCCCGCGCCGTTGACGCCCAAGCAGGCCGATGCGGTCGTCCACGTCCAGCCGCAGGTTCAGTTCCCTCAGGATCGGCGGGCCGCCATAGCCCACCGACGCCCCGTCCAGCCGTCAACAGCGGCGGCGCCAGCGGCCGGGGCGGGGAGGGGAGGACGAAGCGGCGCGGTCCACTCCGCCTCGGCACGTCGAGGCCGGCGGCAGCTTGGCCAGCATCTTCAGCCGCGACTGGGCCTGGCGCGCCTTGGAGGCCTTGGCGCGGAAGCGGTCGACGAAGGACTGCATGTGGGCGCGCTTGGCCTCGATCTTGGTCGCGCGCGGCGGCCTGCAGCCGCTCGGCCTCGGCCCGCTGGCGCTCGAAGTCGTCATAGCCGCCGGCATAGACCGTCAGCTTGGCGCTCCCCAGGTGGACGATGTGGTCCACGGCGTTGTTCAAGCAGCTCGCGGTCGTGGCTGATGATCAGGGCGGCGTGCGGATATTTCTTCAGCCGCGCCTCCAGCCAGATGGCGCCTTCCAGGTCCAGATAGTTGGTCGGCTCGTCCAGCAGCAGCAGGTCCGGCTCGGCGAACAGGGCCGCCGCAAGGGCCACGCGCATCCGCCAGCCGCCGGAAAACTCCGCCATCGGCCGCGCCAGGTCGGCGTTGGAGAAGCCCAGCCCGCTCAGGATCTCCGCGGCGCGAGAGGGCGCGCGGTCCGCGTCGATCTCGATCAGCCGGTCGTAGATCTCGCCCATGCGCTCGGGCGGGGCGGTTTCCAGCTGGTGGAGCAGAGACGCGCGCTCCACGTCCGCCGCCAGCACGGTGTCGAGCAGCGGCACGGGCGTGGCCGGATGCTCCTGGTCGACGGAGGCGACCCGCGCGCGGTTGGGCATGGCGATCTGGCCGTCGCCCGGGATCAGCTCGCCCATGATCAGCTTGAACAGGGTGGTCTTGCCCGCGCCGTTGCGGCCCACGAGGCCCGCCTTGGCGTCGTCGGGCAGGCTCAGGTTCGCCCCGTCGAAGAAACGGCGGCCCCAGGCGTCGAAAACGAGGTCTTGGATGGTCAGCATGATTCAGGTCGGTGCGCGGCGAACGGCGCCCTTAGCAGAGCAGCCCGCCCCAGTCGCGGTCGAATGGGCGTTTTGGGCCGTTCAAAGGCTTGAACGCCGCCGATCCGAGCCCTCAATCCGGCTGTCGGAGCGCGGTGGAGCTGACATGCGGCTGACGGTTCGCCTTGGCGGGCGCAAATGGCGCGGCTATAAGCCCGCGACCTTTTCCCCGACAGCTTCTCAACGAAAGCGGACCATGGCCGAGCGCACCTTTTCGATCATCAAGCCGGACGCCACGGCTCGCAACCTCACCGGCGCGGTCAACGCGGTCATCGAGGGCGCGGGCCTGCGCATCGTCGCCCAGCGCCGCATCCAGATGAGCCGCGCCCAGGCCGAGAAGTTCTATGAGATCCACAAGGAGCGGCCGTTCTTCGGCGAGCTGGTGGAGTTCATGACCTCCGGCCCCGTGGTCGTGCAGGTGCTGGAAGGCGACAACGCCGTGGCCAAGTACCGCGAAGTGATGGGCGCCACCAATCCCGAGCAGGCCGCCGAAGGCACCATCCGCAAGCTCTACGCCCGCAACGTCGGCGAGAACTCCGTGCACGGCTCCGACAGCGCCGACAACGCGGCGTTGGAGATCGTCCAGTTCTTCACGGAAGATCAGATCGTCGGATAGAGGCCGTGCGTGGTTCGAGACGCGGCGCGGGTGCGCCGCTCCTCACCATGACGAAGGTTCGCGCCGTCCGCTGACTCGTCATCCCGAGGAGGCCCGCAGGGCCGTCTCGAAGGACGCGGGGCCGCTACGCCGCCGCCAGCTCCCCGCACACGAACGGCGCCTCGTCCGCGCTCAGCAGGCCGCCGAGCACCGCGTCCACATCCTCGGGCGCCACGATCAGCAGGAAGCCCGCGCCGCAGTTGAAGGTGCGCCTCAGCTCGTGGTCCGAGATGCCGCCGGCCTGCTGCAGCCAGGCGAACACGGGCGGCAGGGCCCAGGCGGTCCAGTCGATGCGCGCTTCCAGGCCCTTGGCGACGGCGCGCGGCGGGTTCTCGATCAGTCCGCCGCCGGTGATGTGGGCCCCGCCCTTGATCAGCCCCGCCTTCATCAGCGGCAGGACGGATTTCACATAGATGCGCGTGGGCGCCATCAGCGCGCCGCCGAGCGATCTTTCCGGCGCGAAGGGGGCCGGGGAGTCCCAGCGCAGCTTCGCCACCTCCACCACCTTGCGGATCAGCGAATAGCCGTTGGAGTGCGGGCCGGAGGAGGCGAGGCCGATGAGCAGGTCTCCGGCCTTCTGGCGGTCCAGCTTCGGCAGCACGCCGCCGCGATCCACGGCGCCCACGGAAAAGCCCGCCAGATCGTAATCGCCCTTGCCGTAAAGCCCCGGCATTTCCGCCGTCTCGCCGCCGACCAGGGCGCAGCCGGCCAGCTTGCAGCCCTCGGCGATCCCGGCCACCACCCGCTTGGCGGAGTCGATGTCCAGCTTGCCGGTGGCGAAATAGTCCAGGAACAACAAGGGCTCCGCGCCCTGGGCCAGCAGGTCGTTGACGCACATGGCGACCAGGTCGATCCCGATGCCGTCGTGCAGGCCGGTGTCGATGGCGATCTTCAGCTTGGTGCCGACGCCGTCGGTGGTGGAGACCAGCAGCGGGTCGTCGTAGCCGGCGGCCTTCAGGTCGAACAGGGCGCCGAAGCCGCCCAGCGACGGGTCCGCGCCCGGCCTGCGGGTGGCCGCGGCCAAGGGCTTGATGGCCTCGACCAGGGCCTCTCCGGCGTCGATGTCGACGCCCGCCTGGGCGTAGGTGAGGCCGTTGGGCCGATCGGCCATGAAGGCGGCTCCGTGGTTGTAATCTAATTTGGTTAAGCCTGACGCCTTGCAGACTTGGGGGCGCCGCGACGTTATAGCTAGCGGATGACTCCGATCACAACCAACGCCGAACTGAAGACCTTCTGCGCCCAGATCGCCAAGGCCCCGTTCATCGCCGTGGACACCGAGTTCATGCGCGAGACCACCTACTGGCCCAAGCTCTGCCTGATCCAGGCCGGCTCGCCTGGAGGTCGCCGCGGCGATCGATCCGCTGGCCGAGGAATTGGACCTTGCGCCGTTCCTGGAGCTGATGGCGGACCCCAAGATCGACAAGGTGTTCCACGCCGCCCGTCAGGACGTGGAGATCTTCAAAAATCTGGGCGTGCTGCCCGCGCCGCTGTTCGACACCCAGATCGCGGCCATGGCGGCGGGCTTCGGCGAGCAGGTGGCGTATGACGCCCTGGTGCGCCAGATGCTGAAGATCGAGGTGGACAAGTCCAGCCGCTTCACCGACTGGGGCCGCCGCCCGCTGTCACAGACCCAGATCGACTACGCCCTGGGCGACGTGATCCACCTGGCCGCGCTCTATCCCCGTCTGCGCGAGAAGCTGGAGCGCGAAGGGCGGCTGCACTGGGTGCAGGACGAGATGGCCGGCCTGATCGATCCGGCCAACTACGACACCGAGCCGCTAGAACGCCTGGAGGCGGCTGAAGCCACGCCGGCACACCGCCAAGTATATGGCCGTGTTCAAGGCCGTCGCCGCCTGGCGCGAGCTCACCGCCCAGACCCGCGACCAGCCGCGCGGCCGCATCCTCAAGGACGACGCCATCGACGAGGTCGCCACCCAGGCGCCGACCGACATGGAGGCGCTCGCTCGTCTGCGCTCGGTGCCCAAGGGGTTCGGCGGCTCCCGGTTCGGGCCGGACCTGCTGGAGGCGGTCCGCAAAGCGCTCGCCCAGCCGGAGCCGGACGGCCCGCTGCCCGAGCGGCATCACCGGCCGGCCGCGCCCAAGGCCGCCGGCGCGATCGTCGAGCTGCTGAAGGTGCTGCTCAAGGCCCGCTCGGAGGAGGCCGGGGTGGCCTCCAAGCTGATCGCCACCGTCTCGGACCTGGAACTGATCGCCGCGGACGACGAGGCGGACACTCAGGCGCTGAAGGGCTGGCGGCGCGAGGCCTTCGGCGAGGACGCCCTGCGCATCAAGCGCGGCGAGCTGGCGCTGGTGCTCGACGGCGGCCGCGTGCGCGCGGTGGAAGTGCGGCGGGCGCCGAGGGGGGTTAGGCCCCACAACCATCCGCTCGTCATCCCGGACTGCCTGCAAGGCCGATCCGGGACCTAGCGCGGTGCGTACGGCCCTGGGTTCCGGCGCTACAGCGCGCTGGCGCGGGCTTGCGGCCGGGATGACGAACAAATGGGTGCGACCTCGCCGGGTTTGGACCCTAGCGCGCCTCAGTCCTTGCGGATGTCCAGCGTCAGGCCAAGCGCCTGCGCGAGGGTGTTGGCGCGCTTGGCGGTCTGTTCGCCCAGCAGCAGGTCCGCGCCGCTGGCGTCCGCGCCCAGCACCAGCCGGTCGCCGTCCAGCTCCAGGCGCGAGCGCTTCAGCAGCGGCGCGCTGCGCCCCGAAAGGTCGCATCCCAGCCGCGTCGCCGCGCCCAGCGCGCGGGCGCGCTGCAGCCGCTCCGCGCCCAGCAGCCGCGCCGCCAGCCCGCCGCCGGGCGAGACGTTGGCGGCCGTGTAGCGGGCGAAGGCCGCGGTCGCCAGGAACGCCCGCTCGGCGTGGTTCATGCCGGGCACGGGCGCGCGCAGCACCTGGTCGAACACCAGGTCGGCGCGGTGGTCCGGATGCAGGCGCGCGCCGAAGTCCGCCAGGCGGCAGGCGGCGGCGGCCAGCACGGCGTCGCGGCCGTCCTCGAACACGCGGCTCCAGCTTGCCGAACACCGGGCCGATCCAGGCCTCCAGAGCGGCGCCGAGGGTCTCGGCCTGATCATGGCGGCCGCCCAGGGTGGCGCAGCCCTCGATCAGCGGGTCGAGCGCGCGCACCTCGGGCGTCATGGCGTCGTAGAGCAGACCCTCGCGCAGGCCCCAGGCCGACACCACCACCCGGCTCAGGTCCATCCGCTCGATCAGCGCCTCCAGCACCACGGCGGCGTAGGGCATGGCCTCGGCGCGCTTCTTGGACAGGCCCTCGATGCGCTCCAGCGAGCCCTTGGACTGGCTGGCGATGAAGCGGCAGGCGTCCAGCGCCTCGCGCGCGCTCATCTCGTACTCGTGCACGATCCGAAGCGGATAGTCGGTCAGGCGCATCTGCAGCAGGGCCAGGTTCCGCCACGCGCCGCCCACGGCGTAGAGCGTCTCGCCCTGCGGCAGGCGCCTCGCCGGCCGCCTCCATGCGCCGGGCGACCTCCTTGCGCGCCGCGTCGGCGTCGAACGGCCGGCCGAGGTTCAGGGCGAAGGGGCCGAGCGGCAGGGTCGCGCCCTCGCGCCGGGCGGCCGTGCTCCATCCTCACCAGCTCCAGGCTGAAGCCGCCCAGGTCGCCTGCGACGCCCGTGGCGTTCGGAATGCCCGCCGTCACGCCCAGGGACGACAGCCGGGCCTCTTCCTTGCCGGAGAGGACCCGCACCTCAAAGCCGGTCTCGGCCTTCACCTGGCGGACGAAGTCCGGGCCGTCCTCGGCCTCGCGCACCGCCGCCGTGGCCGCGACGTGCACCGCCTGGGGCTCCAGCGGCGTCCAGCACCGCGCGGAACCGCTTCAGCGCCGCATGGGCGAGCGTCACGCCCTCGGGCCACAGCCGCCGCGTCTCCGGCAGGTCGCGGCCCAGGCCGGCCAGCACCTTCTCGTTGAAGATGGTCCAGATGGCCCGCCCTTCCACCCGGTAGGTGACCAGGCGGATCGAGTTGGAGCCTATGTCGATGACCGCCGCATCGCGCGGCGTCCTAGCGGCGCGGCCCGACATGCTCAGGGCGCGCGGCATGTCCTTGACCTTGTGGCCCCGGCCCGAAAGGCTCGGATTGGTCATGAAATAGTCGTGGGCGGAGAAGGCCCCGGTCTCGCTCCAGGCCGCGTCCCGGGCATAGGCGCCGGCGGCGTCCAGCCACCAGTCTGGGCCTCGATCGTTGCAGGTTGGCGACCATGATCTGCTGCAGCACCTGCTGGTGGACGGTGGGGTTCTCGACCGGGACCAGGGCCTCGACCCGGCGGTCGAGGTTGCGCGGCATCCAGTCGGCCGAGGAGATGAACACCTTGGACGCGCGGCTCGGCAGGGCCTGGCCGTTGGCGAAAGCAGACGATGCGGCTGTGCTCCAGGAAGCGGCCGACGATGGTCTTCACGCGGATGTTCTCCGACAGGCCCGGCGACGCCCGGCCGCAGGCAGCAGATGCCGCGAATCACCAGGTCGATCTTCACCCCCGCCTGGCTCGCCCGATAGAGGGCGTCGATCACCTCGGGGTCGACCAGGGAGTTCATCTTGGCCCAGATGGCCGCGGGCTTGCCGGCCTTGGCGTTGGCCGATCTCCTGCGGCGATCAGGCCGAGCAGGTCGCGCTTCAGGTACATCGGCGAGAACGACAGCTTCTCCAGCCGCTCGGGCTGGGCATAGCCGGTGATGTAGTTGAACAGCCGCGCCGCATCCCGGCCCAGCGCCGGGTCGGTCGTGAACAGCGACAGGTCGGTGTAAATCCGCGGCCGTGACCGGGTGATAGTTGCCCGTGCCGAAGTGGCAGTAGGTCTTCAGCTCGTCGGCCTCGCGCCGCACCACCAGCGAGAGCTTGGCGTGGGTCTTGTACTCGACGAAGCCGAAGACGACGTGGACGCCGGCCCGCTCCAGGTCGCCCGCGCCCAGGCAGATGTTGGCCTCCTCGTCGAAGCGGGCCTTGATCTCCACCAGGGCGGTGACGTTCTTGCCGGCCTCGGCCGCCTCGATCAGGGCCGCGACGATCGGGCTGTCCTTCGAGGTGCGGTACAGCGTCTGCTTGATCGCCAGCACGTTGGGGTCGCGCGCGGCCTGACGCAGGAACTGCACCACCACGTCGAAGCTCTCGAACGGGTGGTGGACCAGGATGTCCTTCTCGCGGATCGCCGCGAAGCAGTCGCCGCCGTGGTCGCGGATGCGCTCGGGGAAGCGCGGCTCGTAGGCCTCGAACTTCAGGTCGGCGCGGTCGGGCGGGATGAGCTGGCCGAGCTGCGGCCACGCCCAGCATGCCGTCGACCAGGATCACGTCCTGCGGCTCGGCGTGCAGGCTGGCGACGATGAAGTCGCGCAGGTCCGCGGGCATGGAGGCTTCGATCTTCACGCGGACCACCGAGCCCAGCCGGCGCTGCTTCAGCCGCGCCTCGAACTCGCGCACCAGGTCCTCGGCCTCTTCCTCGATCTCCATGTCGCTGTCGCGGATCAGGCGGAACAGGCCGCTGCGCCTGGACCTTGCAGCCCGGGAAAAGGCTGGTCGAGGAACAGCGCCAGCACCGCTCTCCACGGCGATGATCCGCCGGCCCGCGCCGCGTTCGGCGTCGGCAGCTCCCAGAAGCGCGCGACCTGGGCGGGAATCGGCACCAGGGCGTGCAGCAGCTTGGCGTCCGCTCGGCCGGCGCAGCTCCAGCGCCAGGCAGAAGCCCAGGTTGGGGATGAACGGGAACGGGTGCGCCGGGTCGATGGCCAGCGGCGTCAGCACGGGAAACAGGCGGTTCAGGAACTCGTCTTCGAGCCACGCCCGCTCGGCGTCGGTCAGTTCGTCGGCCTCGACCAGGCATGACGCCCTCCTTGGCCAGCTCCGTCGCGGAGCTCGCGCCAGCAGCCGTTGCTGCATGGCCATCAGTGCGGCGGCGGCGGCGTTGATCTTGGCGAGCTGCTCGGCCGGCGTCAGGCCGTCCTGGCTGACCACCTGCACGCCCTCGCGCACCTGGCCCTTCAGGCCGGCGACGCGGACCATGTAGAATTCGTCGAGGTTGCTGCGCCGAGATCGACAGGAACCGCAGCCGCTCCAGCAGCGGGTGGCGGGCGTTGGCGCCTCTTCCAGCACCCGGCCGTTGAACGCCAGCCACGAAAGCTCGCGGTTGAAGAACCGTTCGGGCGAGCCGAGCAGGGCCTCATCCAGCGCCAGGGCGACCGGGGCCGTCGCGCGTGTCCGAGACCGCGTGCGGCGTGGCGTACTCTCAGTGACGGCGGCCTCACTCATCGATGCTCGGGGGTCAGGGTTCGTCTCCGTTCTCGCCCGAGCGCCCGTCCGGCGCAAGTCGAGTTGCGAATAGATCGGCAGGCTCCGGCTCGTCTTCAAGGATCTGTCGCGCCAGGACGCGCGAGACCTCCCGATGTTCCGCGTCGGCCGCCTCATCCAGTCTCTCCACCAGCGCCCTTGCTACAGGAACAGACCTTTCCATTCTGCGAATTAGGAACTCGAAAACATCATCCGCCGGACGAATATTCCGATCACGGAAGAATTTCGCCAGCACGCCGCGCAGCGCCTCGTCGTCGGGCGGCCCCAGCTCGGCCACGGGCAGGGCGTTCAGCCGCGAGCGCAGGTCGGGCAGGGGCGAGGGCCAGGCCGTCGGCCGGTCGCGCGAGGTGAGCAGCAGGCCCCCGCCGGGCTCGGCCGCCATGTTGATCAGGTGGAACAGCGTTTCCGGCTGGGTCCGCTCGGCGCCCTCCACGAACACCGGCCGGCCGTTCAGGTCCGCCAGATGCGAGGGCGGATGGGCCGGATCAAGCTCCACCGCCCCGGCGCGCTCGGCCCAGGCCTTCGCCAGATGGGTCTTGCCGGTCTCCGCCGGGCCGACCAGGGCGAGCACGCCGCCGTGCCAGGCGGGCCAGGCGTCCACCGCGCGCACGGCCTCGGCGTTGCAGGCGGAGACGACGAAATCCTCGCGCTTCCAGCTCGGCGGCCTCTGCAACATCAGTCTGAGCTGGCGCATATGCCGCCAGTTTATCAAACCGCCGGGGACCAAGTCGATTGCGCCGAACGCCCCGGCCGTCGATATGCTGGGGAGGATGGGCGAAGTCACCCCAAGCCAGATTCTCGAATGGGCCCGCCGACACCGCGCGCGGGTCGCCGCGGGCGCGGTTCTGGCGCTCGTGCTGATCGCCGCCTTCCTGTTCCGGGGCGAGATTCTGCGCGCCTCGCTGGATCCCAAGACGCCGTACCAGACCTATAGCCCGCCGCCCGCGCCGGACTACGAGCAGCGGGCCGCCTGGGCCCTCGCGCCGGCCGATCCGGCGACGTTCCCGCAAGGCGGCCCCGGCGCCGACGTCTTCTTCGTGCATCCGACCACCTACAACGGCGGGGAGCAGTGGAATGGCCCCATCGACCACAGAAGGTCCGTGCGTCAGCTCGAGCAGGTGATGCTGCCCAATTACGCCGGACCGTTCGCGCGGGCCGGGCGGGTGTTCGCGCCGCGCTACCGGCAGGCCAGCCTCTACGCCATGCTGTCCCTGCGCGAGGACGCCCGCGACGCCCGGAGCCTCGCCTACGCCGACGTGAAGCGGGCGTTTCGCCTTTATCTGGACCGCTTCAACCACGGCCGGCCGATCATCCTGGCGGGGGTGGAGCAGGGGGCCAGATCGTCGAGCGCCTGGCGCGCGAAGCCATAGCCGCCGATCCGACCCTGAAGGCCCGCATCGCCGCCGTCTACGCCATCGACGCCATCGTCCCGGCCGAGGCGCACGGCTGGTCTTCGCCGATCCCCGCCTGCCGCACGCGGGGTCAGGCCCGCTGCATCGTCGCCTATCTGCCCGAGCCGAAGTCGCACAGGCGCGAGGGCGAGCGGGCCCTGCGCCGGGCCCTGGTGTTCGGCGAGGCCGGCGCTCTGGAGCCCCTGGCCGGGCGCGCGGCCCTGTGCGTCAATCCCGTCACCGGCGCGGCGGACGCGCCTTCGTCGGCGCGGGCGGCCAACCTCGGCGCCGCCAACGCGTCGAAGCTGGAGTGGGGCGTGCGGCCGGCCTTCCTGCCGCGACAGGTCTCCGCGCGCTGCGAGGGCGGGGTGCTGTGGGTCTCGCGCCCCCGCTCGGGCGTGCTGCGCCGGTCAGGCGGCTGGGCCGACCGGCAGAAGGCCCCTGGCTACAACCTCTTCTATCTGGACCTGGAAGCCGATGCGAAGGCGCGCGTCGCGGCCCTGAACGCCGACCCGACCTTCCACGAACCGGCGCCGCCGATCACCCAAAGCATCGTGGTGGGCCACGTCCCGATCATGGGGCGGTGAGCGCGCGCCTTGCGTCGATCAGGGACGACGCCTCCAGGCGGTCCAGAAGATCCCGGGGCTGACCCCCAGGCCGATATAGAACCCGATGTCGTAGAGGACCCCGGTTCCCTTGGTCTCATAGAAGTGGGGCGTCCATGTCAGGACGTTGGGCGCGAACTTGTTGAAGATCTCCACGATCAGCGTCACCGGCGCGATGATGCCGTGCCACAGACCCAGCAGGATCTGAGGCAATTCGCCGCCGGCCGCCGCGTGCTGGGACTCTGCAGACCCCGCCGCGCAGGCGGCGAGCGCCGATAAGCATGACCGCCGCGCCGGCGATCTTCACGGACTGTTTCACGTAGTCCTCCCTTGATGTTCAGGATGCCGGCGACGCGTGTTCGCCTCGCCGTCGCCCCGCCGTTCCAGGCGGCTAGATCGTGGCTAGGCCGCGCGTCGGACGAGCCGCAGAAGCAGCAGCAGGATGACCGCGCCCACCGTGGCGCCGATCAGGGTCCCCAGGATGCCGCCCTGCATCAGGCCGAACCGGCCGAACAGCCAGCCGCCGATGAACGATCCGACGACGCCGACGACGATGTTGCCCAGCAGGCCGAAGCCGTAGCCCTTGACGATGACGCCGGCGAGCCAGCCGGCGATCGCGCCGATGATCAGAAAGATGATGAGGGATTCCAAAGCCACATTCGCCTCCTTGGTCTGTCGTGTTGATGGGCTGACGATAAGGGCCGGACGACCGCGAACCGGCCGTCCGCGCCGATCTGCTAGTTCACAACGGCCCAGGATCCGTCCGGCTGGCGGCAGGCCGTGCCGCGCGTTTCACGCGGACGGCCGTCGATGTAGACGGTCTGGGTGAAGTCGGCGCAGCGGAAGCCGTCCGGATCGTTGTAATATCTGTCCACGCGCAGCTCGCCGCGATGTCCGTTGTCCGGATTGCGCCAATCGTACCGGCTGCCGGCCCGGCCCGAGTTGAAGCCGTCGTAATAGGTCCGGTAGGCGTAGCTGCGGTCTTCGCAGTCCATATTGTTGGTCAGGGCCGCGCCCATGGCGCCCCCGACGACCACGCCCGCGATCGTCGGACCCGTGCGGTTGCCGCGACCGCCGACGGCGTTGCCGATCAGGCCGCCGATCAGGGCCCCGGCGATGACCCCGGCGGGGTCCGGGCCCGTGCGGCATTCCTGGTAGTAGACGTCGTCGTTGTAGGAGTAGGTGCGCGAATAGCGCTGACTCCAGCGCGCATCGGCGTTCGAGGACGGGCCCGGGGCCGCTGGCGTAATAGCCGTCGCTATAGTCGGACGTCGCGCAGCCAGCGGTCGCCAAGGTCGCGGCCGACGCAATGAATCAGGGAAATGCTCTTCATACGCACGGCTCGATCTCCTTCTTGGAATTGAAGCCAACGACCGCGTCGATGAACTGAGCAGGCTAGGCGATAGTTCGTCCGTTCTGTCGGACGGGACTGCTCCGCGAAGACACGGACGCCGCCAGAAATATTCGTGCGCCTTATTGCGGTTAACAACTGTGATCTGAAATCAAATTCTTTGGCGGCAAGGCGCCTCAACTCGGCCGGCCTCGGCGAAGTCTCGCCTCAATCGGCCTGCGCGCCAGCTTTCCAGTCGAACAGGGCCTGCAGCACCTGCACCGCCTTGCCGCGCTCGCTGGTCAGCTGTGGATCGCGCGCCAGGATCAGGCGGGCGTCGTCGGCGGCCGATGGCGATCAGGTCCCGATGGGCGAAGGGGTCCGCCAGCCTGTAGGCGGGAAAGCCCGACTGCTTCAGGCCCAGCGGATCGCCGCCGCCGCGCAGCTCCAGGTCCTTCTCGGCGATCAGGAAGCCGTCGTCGGTGCGGCGCAGGATGTCGAGCCGCTTCTGCGCGGTCTCCGACAGCGGCGGATCGTAGAGCAGCACGCAGGCTGCTTTCCTTCGCCCCCCGGCCCACGCGTCCGCGCAGCTGGTGCAGCTGGGCGAGGCCGAACCGCTCGGCCTGTTCGATCACCATGATCGAGGCGCCGGGCACGTCCACCCCCACCTCGATCACCGTGGTGGCCACCAGCACCTTCAGCCGGCCCTCGGCGAAGTCGGCCATCACCGCGTCCTTGTCGGCCGGCGCCATGGCCCCGTGCACCAGGCCCACGTCCGCGCCGAACACCTTGCGCAGGGCCACGACCCGCGCCTCCGCCGCCGCGAGGTCGACGATCTCGGACTCCGCCACCAGGGGGCACACCCAGAAGGCCTGGGCGCCGTCCGCCGTGGCGGCCTTCAGCCGCTCGATCACCTCGCCCATCCGGGGCATGGGGGCGGCGCGGGTGGCGACGGGCGTGCGTCCCGGCGGCTTCTCGTCCAGGCGCGAGACGTCCAGGTCCCCATACACCGTCAGCTCCAGCGTGCGCGGGATGGGCGTGGCCGACATGGCCAGCAGGTGCGTCCCAACGCCCTTGTCCTGCAGCCGCCGGCGCTCGTTGACGCCGAAGCGGTGCTGCTCGTCGATCACCGCCAGGGCCAGATCGTGGAACACCACCTCGTCCTGAAACAGCGCGTGGGTGCCGACGGCGACCTTGGCCGCGCCGCTGGCGAGCGCGCGCAGCTTCTCGGCCCGGCCCGCGCCCTTGTCGCGCCCGGTGAGCAGCACGACCTCGATCCCCTGGGCGGCGAGCGGCGCGGCCAGGGTCTCATAGTGCTGGCGCGCCAGGATCTCGGTGGGCGCCATCAGGGCGGACTGCAGGCCCGCGTCCGCCACGTCGGCCATGGCCAGCATGGCCACCACGGTCTTGCCCGCGCCGACGTCGCCCTGGAGCAGCCGGCTCATCCGCTCGCCCGAGCGCAGGTCGCCGCCGACCTCCGCCAGCGAGCGCACCTGCGCGCCGGTCAGGCGGAAGGGCAGGGCGGCCTCGATACGCTTCGCCGTCTCGCCCGCCAGGATGACCTTGGCCGGCTCGCGCCGCCGGGCGGCCTTGCGCTGGGCCATGGCGAGCTGGTGGGCCAGAAGCTCGTCATAGGCCAGCCGGCGGCGGGCGGGGGCGGTCAAAACCGTGTCCGCCTCGCTTTCGGGGGCGTGAAGGCTCGCCAGCGCCTCGCGCCAGCTCGGCCAGCGCTCGCGGGCCTGGAAGGCCGGATCGAGCCATTCGGGCAGCTCCGGCGCGCGCTCCAGCGCCTCATGCGCCAGCCGCCGCACCGTGCGCGAGGGCAGGCCGGCGGTGGCGGGATAGACCGCCTCGAACAGCGGAATCTCGTCGCATGCGCTCGATGGGAATCAGATAATCGGGATGGACGATCTGCCGTTCGGCCCCGAACGCCTCGACCTTGCCGCTCACGGCGCGGCGGGCGCCGACTGGATTGTGTTTGGCAAGACTATCGCCGAACACCTTGAAATAGATCAGGGTAATGAACCCCGCTTCATCCGCTGCACGAATTTTGTAAGGCTGGCCCGGCGCGCGTCCCGGAAGGTGCGCGTCGATGCGCACGTCCAGGATCACGGTGTCGCCCTCGCGCGCCTCGGCGGTCGTCGCGGGAACGCGCCGCACCACGCCGGTCGGCGCCAGGAACAGCACATCGCGCACCAAGGGCCCGGCCAGCCGCTCGATCAGGGGCGCAAGGCGCGGCCCCACGCCCTTCAGCGAGGTCGAAGGCGCGAACAGGGCAAAGAGAATCTCCGGCCGCATGGGGGCACAATAGCGCAACGTAGCCTCTTGCCTCGCGCGTCTGGCGTTGCGACTTAAGCGGCCATCTTCGAGGACGCGTATGACTCTGACGCCGCTTCAGGCGATCTATCTGCTGTGGCCCGCCTGGGCGGTCTCGTGGTTCGCGGCCGGGCGCTGGGCCAACACGCCGACAAAGCAGCTGCCGCGCCGCAACGAGCGCGGGCACCTAGTGATCACCGCCCTGGGCTTTCTGCTGCTGTTCGCGCCTATGCGTCCATGGATGCTGTGGACCTTGTCGGAGACCATGCTCTGGGCGGCGTTCGGCGCGGCGCTGCTGAGTTTCGCCTTCTGCTGGTGGGCGCGGATCGAGATGGGCCGGCTGTGGGCGCCGCTGGTCAGCCGCACGGCCGAGCATCGGATCGTCGACACGGGCCCGTTCCGCCTCGTTCGCCACCCCATCTACACCGGCCTGATCGGAGCCGCTGTCGCGACGGCTGCCGCCTCGGGACATCTGCTGGCCGTCTTCGGCGCGGCGTTGGTGGCCATCGGCTTCTGGATGAAGGGCCGGCTGGAGGAGACCTTCCTGCGCCAGCAGCTGGGCGCGGAGGCCTATGACGCCTACGCCCGGCGCGTCCCCATGCTGATCCCCTTCGGACCCAAATGAGCGTTGAGCGGCTCAAGCGTATCCAGTTCCGCGCGTGGCGGCGGGGCTTCAAGGAGCTTGATCTGGTGATGGGCCCGTTCGCCGATGCGCGCCTGGCCGATCTGGATGACGAACGCCCTTTGCGCCTTCGAGGCCCTGCTCGATGCGCCGGATCAGGCCGTCTATGCCTGGGTGTGCGAGCTGGAGCCGACCCCGCCGGCCTTCCAGACCCCGGTGATGGACATGATCCGCGCCTTCCACGCCGGTCCTGAGGCGCCACGCAATGGCTAAATCCGCCCTCGCGGACGAACTGACGCGCGTCGCCCAGACGCCCGGCCGGCTGGAGCTGTGCGGCGCGCCGGAGGGCTTCGACGCCCTGGCCCTGGCCGACATCGCCAAGACGCGCGGCGGCCTGACCGTGTTCGTGGCGCGCGACAGCGCTCGCGCTTCCGCCTTCCAGCAGGCCCTGGCCTTCTTCGCGCCGAAGCTGGAGACCTTGCGCCTGCCCGGCTGGGACTGCCTGCCCTACGACCGGATCGGGCCGTCGGCGGGCGTGGCCGCCGAGCGCATGGCCTGCCTCAGCGCCTTGGCGCGGGCCAGGGAAGGGTCCGCGCCGCGCGTGCTGATCACCGCCGCGCCGGCCCTGATCCAGCGCGTGCCGCCCCGCGCGGCCCTGGAGCGCGCCACCTACATCGCCCGGGTAGGCCAGGACGTCGATCTGGCCGAGCTGGAGCGCTATTTCGCCGTCAACGGCTATGTGCGGGCCTCCACCGTGTCTGAGCGGGGCGAATTCGCCATCCGCGGCGGGGTGATCGACGTCTTCGCGCCGGGCGCGGAAGAGCCGGTGCGGCTCGATCTGTTTGGCGACACGCTGGAATCCATCCGCGCCTTCGATCCGGAGACCCAGCGCACCACCCGCCAGCTCACCCAGGCGGACCTGCTGCCCGTGTCCGAGGTGCTGCTGGACCCAGCCGCCATCTCGCGCTTCCGCACCGGCTATGTGCAGGCGTTCGGCGCGCCGGGGGACGACCAGCTCTATGCCGGGGTCAGCGAGGGCCAGCGCCGCGCGGGCGCCGAGCACTGGCTGCCGCTGTTCTACGACGGGCTTGAGACCCTGTTCGACTACCTCGGCCCGGAGGTCCTGATCGCGCTCGACCACCTGACCGCCGAGGCGATGAATGAGCGCCTGGCCCTGATCAAGGACGCCCACGAGGCGCGGGTTGAGGCGGCGTCCGTCCACGGCGCCTCCGGCTATCGCGCCCTGCCGCCCGACGCGCTGTACCTGGAGTCCAAGGAGGTCCTGACGCGCCTCGCCGGCCATCCGCACCGCTGGCTGACCCCGTTCCAGACCGACGGGCCGGGCGTGGTGGACCTCGGCGCGCGGCACGGCCGCAACTTCACCCCCGAGCGCGCCCAGGACAGCGTCCACCTGTTCGAGCAGGTGACCGCCCACGCCAAGGCCCAGGCGGCGGCGGGAAAGCGGGTGCTGTTCGCCTCCTGGACCGAGGGCTCGTCCGAGCGGCTGGGCATGATGCTGGCCGACCACGGCCTGGAAGCCCTCCGCTACGCCCCGTACTGGGACGCCGCCCGCGCCGCCGATCCGAAGATCCCCCAGCGCGTGATCCTGCCGCTGGAAACGGGCTTCGAGACCGACGCGCTCGCGGTCATCTCCGAGACCGACATCCTGGGCGACCGCCTGGCCCGCCCGCGCCGCAAGCGCCGGGCGGCGAACTTCCTGGCCGAGGCCACGGCGCTCGCCCCCGGGGATCTCGTGGTTCACATCGATCACGGCATCGGCCGCTACGCCGGCCTGACCACGCTGGAGGTCCAGGGCTCGCCGCACGACTGCCTGGAGCTGCACTACGCCCAGGACGCCAAGCTCTATCTGCCGGTGGAGAACATCGACCTTCTCACCCGCTATGGCGCGGAATCGGACGGCGTGCAGCTCGACCGGCTGGGCGGGGCCGCCTGGCAGGCCCGCCGCGCCCGCGCCAAGGCTCGCCTGCAGGAGATGGCCGAGGGCCTGATCCGCATCGCCGCCGCCCGCGAGACCAAGGTCGCGCCGGAGCTCGATCCGCCGCACGGCGTGTTCGACGAGTTCTGCGCCCGCTTCCCCTACGAGGAGACCGACGACCAGCTCTCCGCCGTCGCCGACGTGCTGGCGGACCTGGGGGCCGGGCGGCCCATGGACCGGCTGATCTGCGGCGACGTGGGCTTCGGCAAGACCGAGGTGGCGCTCCGCGCCGCCTTCGTCGCGGCCATGAGCGGCAAGCAGGTGGCGGTGGTCTGCCCGACGACCCTGCTTGTCACGCCAGCACTTCAAGACCTTCACCGAGCGGTTCCACGGCTGGCCGCTGAAGGTGCGCCAGCTCTCGCGCATGGTCTCCGCCTCGGACGCCGCCGACACCCGCCAGGGCCTGGAGCGCGGCGAGATCGACATCGTCATCGGCACCCACGCCATCCTGGCCGACCAGGTGAGGTTCAAGGACCTGGGCCTCGTCATCGTGGACGAGGAGCAGCACTTCGGCGTCGTCCACAAGGAGAAGCTCAAGCAGTTCCGCGCCGAGGTGCACGTGCTCACCCTCACGGCCACGCCCATCCCGCGCACGCTTCAGATGGCGCTGTCGGGCATCCGCGAGATGTCGATCATCGCCACCCCGCCGGTCGACCGGCTGGCGGTGCGCACCTACATCTCGCCCTTCGATCCCGTCGTGCTGCGCGAGGCGTTGCTGCGCGAGAAGTACCGGGGCGGCCAGGCCTATTTCGTCACGCCGCGGGTCAAGGACCTGGCCGACCTGGAGAGGATCATCCACGAGCACGTGCCGGAGGTGCGCCTCGCCGTCGGCCACGGCCAGATGCCGCCGTCCCAGCTCGAAAAGGTGATGACGCGCCTTCTACGACGGCCAGTTCGACGTGCTGCTGTCCACCTCGATCGTGGAATCGGGGCTGGACGTGCCCACCGCCAACACCCTGATCGTCAACCGCGCGGACATGTTCGGCCTGGCCCAGCTCTATCAGCTGCGCGGCCGGGTAGGGCGGTCGAAGGCCCGCGCCTACGCCTATCTCACCACCCGCATCGACAAGCCGATCACGCCCGCCGCCGAGAAGCGGCTGAAGGTGATCCAGTCCCTGGACAGCCTCGGCGCGGGCTTCCAGCTCGCCAGCCACGACCTGGACATCCGCGGCGGCGGCAACCTGCTCGGCGACGAGCAGTCCGGCCATATCCGCGAGGTCGGCGTGGAGCTGTACCAGCAGATGCTGGAGGACGCGGTCGCCGAGATGAAGGCCGGCGGCGCAGCCGAGATCGCCGACGCGCGCGGCTGGTCGCCGCAGATCAACACCGGCGCGGCCGTGCTGATCCCGGAAGATTATGTGGCCGACCTGAACGTGCGCCTGGCGCTGTACCGCCGCCTGTCCGACGCCGAGAAGCCCGAGGACCGCGAGGCCCTGGCCGCCGAGCTGATCGACCGCTTCGGGCCGCTGCCGGATGAGGCCGGCGCGTTGCTCAAGGTGGTGGCGATCAAGGGCCTGTGCCGCCAGGCCAATGTCGCCAAGATCGACGTCGGCCCCATGGGCGCGGTGATCACCTTCCGCGACGACCGCTTCGACAATCCCGGGGGCCTGGTCGGCTTCATCCAGTCCAGCGCCGCGATCTGGCGGCTGCGGCCCGACCAGAAGGTGGTGGTCAAGGGCGAGTGGGCCACGCCCGACCTGCGCCTGAACGCCGCCGAGCGCATCCTGACCGAGCTGGCGAGGCTGGCGAAGGCGGGTTGAGGGGGTGTGTACGTGGTTCGAGATGCGATCCTTGCGGATCGCTCGTCACCATGACGAAGGTCATTGCAGCCCGCTGAAATCGTCATCCTGAGGAGGCCCGCAGGGCCGTCTCGAAGGACGCAACGAGCCTAAGCCGTCTCTTCCAGCGCCTTGTCGATGGCGCGGACCAGCTCCTCGGGGGCGTGGGCGCCGGAGACGGCCACCTTGTCGTCGAAGATCATGAACGGCACGCCCTGAACGCCGGACGCCATGGCCGCGTTGCAGGCCTGGTTCACGAAGTCCTTGCCGGCGCCGTCTGCGAAGCGCTGGACGAGGGTGTCGCGGTCCATGCCGAGCGAAGCGCCGATGTCGGCCAGCACCAGGGGATCGCCGATGTCGCGCAGCTCGGTCCAATAGGCGCGCATCACCGCCTCGGCGGCCTCCGCGCCCTTGCCCTCCAGCGAGGCCCAGACGATCAGGCGGTGCGCGGCGTTGGTGTTGGGGCTCCAGGCGATCTGGTCGAACTTCAGCTCCAGCCCGTCCTGCGCCGCCGCGCGCTCCAGATTGCCCTGCATGGCCGACATTCGCTCGGGATCGTCGCCGAATTTCGACGCCATCAGCGCGGCGCGGTCCACGCCCTCGTCGGGCAGTTCGGGGTTGAGCTGATAGGGCCGCCAGCGGACCTGCGGCGTCACGCCGGGGCGCAGATCGAAGGTCTTCTTCATCCGCACCCAGCCCAGATAGCACCAGGGGCAGACCACGTCGGCGACGAAGTCCACGGCCATTTCGCGTGAAGCTGTGTGTGTTTCGCTCATCCTGCCTGACGTTGTATCGCCTTTGCGGCGGCTCTTTCCAGTGCTTTGGCCGGAGTTTCGTCCGGGCCGACCTCCGCCACGCCGATGTCGAACTCCACCACGAAGGGCGGCTTGCTCTCGCCGGCCTCGAAGGCGGTGCAGGCGATCACCGCGGCGATGCGCTCGGCGGCCAGCCGCGCCTGCTCCAGCCGCGTGGCGGGCAGGGCGAGGCCGAACACCTCCGAGCCCAGCCGTGCGGCCGTGTCCTCGGCCCGCACCAGCCGACCGACCATGGAGCCGAGTTGAGGCAGCGCCTTGTCGACCCAGCCGCCGCGGCGGATCACCGCCAGCTCCGGCTTGTCGGCGATCCTCAGCACGCACACCGACAGCGGGCGCCGGCGCGCGCGCGCGGCGCTCACCAGCCGGGCCAGATGGGCGGCGAACAGGTCGCGGGTGAACAGTCCCGTGGCCGCGTCCATCAGGCCGGAGCTTCGTGCCCTCTCCAGGGCCTGGCGGATGGAATTCTGGCGGCGATAGGCGCGGGCCAGTTCGACCACGCGCTTGGCGGTGTCGAGGGCGGGGGTCTCGGGCGTGGCGACGTCCGACACGCCTTTGCCGTAGGCGTCCTCGTGGGTGACTGACGAGCCTTCCTTCAGATAGAGCAGCACCGGCGTGTGGAACAGGCGGGTGTTGCGCCGCATCCCCGAGGCGATGGCCAGGGCCTCGGCCTGGTTCTCGCCGCCCCACAGCACCACCGCGTCGAACGGCCGCTCGTGCAGATAGTCGAAGGCGGTGTAGGAGGTGAAGGCGCCCACCACCTCGGCCCCGGCGCGACTCAGGGCGTTGGACAGGGCCAGGAACTGCGGCGCCGGCTCGCCCACCGCCAGGACGCGATAGGGGCCCTCCGGCGGATCGGGCAGGTCCAGCCGACGGCCCTGGTCCGCGAAGGTCTCCAGCCGCAGCTCGAATTCCTCCTCGGCCACTGCCATCCGCAGCAGGGACTCCAGCCGCAGCGCCACCTGCATGGGATAGGCCGGCGGCGCCAGGGTCAGGTCGAAGGCGTGAATGTTGCTGCGGGTCGACGCCCGGATCGCCGATGGCCACCACAGGCAGCCGGCGCGGCGAGGCGGCGGCCTTCAGCCGCGCGGCCAGCGACCAGGCGTCCTCGACGCCGTTCCTCAGGTCCACGATCGCGGCCTCGACCGGCAGATCGCCGAGCGCGGCCAAGGCCGCATAGGGTCCACGCGCCGTGACCGAGCGCCACCCCATGCTGTCCAACCCCCTGGTCAGGGGGCCCGCCAGCTCATCGTCGCGCGCGATGATCAGAACGCGGGCGTCCACCGGCACGGCTTTGATCCTTCAACTCAGGGAACGCGGATACAGATTCGCACCATAGACCATAGCAGAGGCGCCTATCGCGTGTGAGCTTTGCCGGCGCGGGTTTCGCAATACCGCAGGATCGGGCTATGCCCTGGCGATGGATTTGTTCGCTTGGACCAAGTTCGACTACGACCCGACGCACTGGGTTTCCGCGGTGATCCGGGTCGCGGGACGGGCCTGGAACCGCACACAGAACCGCAACGCGGCGCTCTACACGGGCGGGGTGTGCTTCTATGCGCTGCTGTCCGTGTTCCCGGCCCTGGCGATCCTGATCGGGCTCTACAGCCTCACCTTCACGCCCGAGCAGGCGGCCACCCAGTTCGAGGCGTTCGCGCACCTGATGCCGCCGGGCCCCCGGGCGCTGTTCGGCGGCGAGATGGAGCGGCTGGCCCACGCGCCGATCCGCGTGGTCAGCATGCAGAGCTTCGTGGCCGTGCTCATCGCCTTCTACGGCTCGCACCGGGGGGTGAAGGCGCTGCTCGCGGGGCTGCACCTGATCCACGACGTGGAAAAGCCGCCGGGCATCGTCGGCTTCAACATCCTGGCCCTGGCGGTGGCGCTCGCGGGCTTCGCCCTGATCGCCCTGATCTCCTCGGCGCTGATGGCCGTGCGCGTGGCGGCCACGACCTTCGACATCGAGCCATTCGCGGGACTGTCGTGGATGATCAGCGAATGGACCTGGGCGGGGCTGGGCCTGGTGATCGGGTTGTCGCTGCTCTACCGCTTCGCCATGTCGGACCGGCCGATGGTGTGGTAGGCGACCGTCGCTGGGCGCCCTGACGGCCACGTTCATGTCGCTGTTCTCGTCCTGGGTCGGCGCCTACTACGTGCGCCAGATCGCGCATCTGGGCGCGACCTACGGTTCGATCACCGCGGTGGTGGTGTTCCTGTTGTGGGTGTCGTGGAACGTCAACGCCATCTTCTACGGCGGGGCGGTGGCGACGGAGATGGAGATCCTCGCGGGCCGCAAGCGGACCCCGGCCCAAAAGCGGGCCGCGCGCGAGCGTCAGGCTAGGATGGCGTCGCAGCGATGAAGGTGA
Organism: uncultured Alphaproteobacteria bacterium; assembly: GCA_963761065.1. Lineage (GTDB taxonomy): Bacteria > Pseudomonadota > Alphaproteobacteria > Caulobacterales > Caulobacteraceae > JANWHQ01. Next base: position 772,690 of record CAVXFP010000001.1, read on the forward strand.
GGGCCGCGCCCTCCGCGCCCGTCTCCACCAGCACATAGCCCTTGGCCGCCAGGAAATGCGGCACGTCGATGCGGGCCAGGGGATCGTCGGCGATCAGCCGCACCCGCTGGCCGGGCAGGGCCGACGCCAGGGCCTTCTGAAGCCGCAAGCGTGGGCACCGGGCAGCGATGCCCGCGCGCGTCCACCACGATCTCGTCGGCCGCCGTCACGCCCCGCGCTCCAGCCGCTTCAGCGCCTCATCGAGCGGGCGCTCGGCGGCCTCATAGCCGTCCCAGGGCCGGCCTTGAGCCAAGAGCCCCGGCGCCGTCCGCACAGTGAAGCGCATGGGATCGAGCCCTGCGCGCGCCTCGCTCCAGTCCAGCGGCATGGACACCGGTGCGCCAGCCCGCGCGCGCGGCGACAGGGGCGCCACGGACGTCGCCATGCGGTCGTTGCGCAGGTAGTCGAGGAAGATGCGGCCCTCCCGCTTGGTCTTGGCCATCTGTGCGACATAGCGGTCTGGCGCGTCGGCGGCCATCCGCGCGCAGACCGTCTTGGCGAAGCGCTTGGCCTGGGCCCAGCGCGGCGGGCGTCGGCCGGCGGCGAGGGGGGCCACGACGTGCAGCCCCTTGCCGCCGGTGGTCTTGCAGAAGCCTGTCAGACCCAGGGCTTCCAGCCGGTCTCGGACGTCTCGCGCGGCGGCGACGACGGCGTCGAAGGCCACGCCCGGCCCCGGGTCTAGGTCGAACACCAGCCGACCGGGAACCTCCAGAGCGCCGTCGCGGCAGTTCCAGGGGTGCAGCTCTACAGCGCTGATCTGGGCCGCCGCCGCCAGGGCCTGGGGCGTGTCGATGCTCATGTAGGGCTCGTCGTCGCCCGGCACGGCGATGGCGGCGATCTCCGGCGGCGCGCTAGATCCCGGATGGCGCTGATAGAAGGTGTGGCCGTTCCCTACGCCCTCCGGCGCGCGCACCAGCGAGCAGGGCCGGCCGCGCACATGCGGCAGCATCCAGTCCGCCACGGCCTCGAAATACCGCGCGAGGTCGAGCTTAGTGATCGCCGGCTCGCCGCCCTGCGCCGGCCAGAGCACCTTGCCAGGGTTGGTGATCGCCACCCCCAGCACATTGGCTGGGCGGTCGCTCAGCGGTCCGACACCTCGACCAGCGCCGCCAGGGACGAATCCCCCGCCGCGCAACCCTGGAACAGGCCGACGCCGCCGCCCCGGATCGCCAGCTCCTCGATCAGCTCGATGATGCAGCGCAGGCCGGTGGCCGCGTTCGGGTGGCCCCAGATCAGCGAGCAGCCGTAGTTGTTGACGATCTTCGGATCGACGCCGGTCTCTCGCAGGAAGGCGATGTCGTTCACGGCGAAGGGGTTGTGCGACTTCACCGCCGCCAGGTCGCCGATCTTCAGCCCGGCGAAGTCCAGCGCCTTGGCCGTGGAGGCGATGGGGGCGGCGTACATATGCGCCAGCTCCACCCGCGCCTGTCCGAAGCCGCGAATGCGCACGCGGATCGACGGATCGGTGCTCAGTTCGGCCGCCCGCTCGGGCGTGGTGACGATCATCGCCGCGTTGCCGTCCGCCGCGTGGGTCTGGCCGCCGAAGGTGACGGTGCCGCCCTCCAGCACAGGCTTCAGCTCGGCCGAGGCCCTCGCGCGTCGAGGCGAAGACGCCCTCGTCGCCGTCCATCGTCCCGGCCTCGCCCTTGAAGTTGGGCTTCGGGACGGAGAAGGGCAGGGTCATGTAGCGCTTCTGGAAGGCGTGATCGTCCTTCACCGCCTCCAGGTACTGGGCGTAGCGGGTCAGCACCATCTCGTGCTGCTCCTCGGTGGAGATGCCGTACTTGCGCGCGCCGTTCTCGGCGGTCTCCAGCATGGAGTGCCCGCCGATGGCGTCGTTGGACATGTTGTAGAGGATGATGTCCTCGGTCTTGCCCGTGCCGCCGGGTCCCGTGGGGGCGGGATAGTAGACGTGCGGGCCGTTGGACGACCGGTCGCAGGTCAACCCCAGCGCCGTGTGGGCCAGTCCCAGCTGCACCTCGGCCGCGGCGGTCAGCAGCACGCGCGGGCCCGTGGCGCACACCTGCGACAGCATCGGGCCGGGAACGTTCTTCAAGCCGATCTCATAGAGCGGCCACGGCGCGCCGTAGAACGACTGGTATTGGATGTAGGTGACGCCCAGCACGCCGAAGTCGAAGGCCTCCGGCCCGATCTTGCGCTTGGCCAGCTCCGCCTTGGCGACATGGGCCGCGAGCTTGAGGCTGTGCAGGTGCTGCAGCGAGCCCTGCCACTTGGCGAAGGGGGAGGACCAATAGGCCCCATAGGGGATTTCGACCCGGTCGAAGTTCACGCGTCGGCTCCACGACTGCCGCTTCGCGCCGGGTCATATCAGCGCGCCGATCAATTTACACGTGCATGGCCGGCCTCGTGCCGGCCACCCATGAACGCGGTCCTCTTCGGATAGCCCTGTGCGGATGGAGTCCCCGAGACAAGCCCGGGGATGACGGAAGGGCTATCTTCGCGACTGGACGGATCCCGAACAGGTCGAGCCGCTTGGGGTCGGCCAGCGCCAGGGCGTGCTCCAGCGCCGCGCGGGGCTCAAGGTCCGACAGCCAGTATCGTCCAGCCGCCGCCAGCCGCGCGCCGACGGGGGTAGAGACGTCCGACCCGCGAGCCTCAGCGCCGTCCAGCCGGTGGCCGCCAGGGCCGCCAGCTCGAGGAAGGGATAGGCGCCGGCCTCCGCATCTTTCGCGCCCGCGAGCCGTGCGGCGGCGTCTTCAAGCAGCCCCAGCGTCCGCTCCAGCGCGCCGGTCGCCTCGCCGCCGACCTGACCGCCCAGCCGCCCGATATCCGCCCGCGCCAGCCTGAGGAACGCCTGCATTCCCCGGCCCTGGTCGCGGCCCAGGCGGCGGTGCAGCAGATCCAGCGCATGCATGCCGCTGGTTCCCTCGAAGATCGCCATGACGCGGGCGTCCCGCAGCATCTGCTCCACGGGCCAATCGTTCACATAACCCGCGCCGCCCATCACCTGGATCGCCTCGCTGGCCACATCGAAGCCGGTCTCGGCCGCATAGGTCTTGGCGATGGGCAGCAGCCAGGCGGCCAGCGCCCGGGCGTCGTCGCGGGCCTCGGGATCGGTCTCCAGCGCGCCGAGATCCGCCTGCACGGCTGCGGCGTAGGCGAGGGCGCGCACGACCTGCACCCGGCTCTCCATGCCCAGCAGCATCCGCTGCACGTCCGCGTGCTCGGCGATGGGCACGGGGGGCTTGTCCGCCGGGCCGCCCTGGCGGCGCTCCTCGGCGTAGGCGAGGGCGACGTCCGCCGCGCCCGAGGCGATCCCCACGCCCTGCACCGACACCATCAGCCGCATGGCGGCGATCATCGTGAACATCTGCGCCAGGCCCCGGCCGACCGAGCCGATCAGCCGTCCGCGCGCGCCCTCGAATCCCAGCGCACAGGTGGGCGAGCCGTGCAGGCCCAGCTTCTCCTCGATCCGCCGCACGACGATGGCGTTGCGCGCGCCGTCCTCCAGAACGTCGGGAACCAGGAACAGCGACAGCCCCGCGCCGCCGGGCGCCGCGTCCGGGCGTGCGGGCGAGCAGGCAGTGGCCGTTGCGGCTCGTCAGGTCGTGGTCGCCGTAGGAGATCCAGATCTTCTCGCCGGTGACAGCCCAGTCGCCGTCGTCGCGCGGCGTCGCCAGGGTGCGGATGCGCCCGGCGTCCGAGCCCGCCTCCGGTTCGGAGATGCAGATGGTCGCGCCCCAGTCGCCGGCCAGCAGGCGGGGCAGCCACTCGGCCTTGGTCGCCGCGTCCGCGTGGGCGTCGATCAGCCGGGCGGCGGCGCGCACGCCGGTGGGCGCCATGCCAAAGGCCACGCCCGCCCGGTCGAAGATCTCCTGACACGCCGCCAGGGCGACAAGCGGCAGGCCCGCGCCGCCATGCGCCGGCGGCTGGTCGATCCCCAGCCAGCCGGCGTCCGCGTAGTCGCGCCAGACTTCGCGATGCCCCGGCGCGGTCTTCACCCGGCCGTCTTCGAGCCGGCAGCCGGCGCGGTCGGCCTCGGCGTTGAACGGCGCAAGGCGCGCGGCCGCGAACTTGGCGGCTTCCTCCAGCACGGCGGCGAGCATTTCGGGGCCGGCGTCCACATCCGCGCCCAGCAGGGCGCGCAGGCGCTCCAGCCCCGGCGCGGCCTCAAGCTGGGCGGCGATCAGGGCGGCGTCGGCGGGCGGCGCGGGGGTGCTCACGACGGCCTAGGGCTTGCGGGCGCTGACCAGGGAGTAGTGGCCATAGGTGTTGCGCGCCTCCACGCCGGTGAAGCCCGCGCCCTCCAGGATGTCCGTCAGTTCCGCGAGCGAATACTGCCGCCCCTGGGTGCCCAACAGCATCATCATGGAGAAGGCGGCCGAGGCCAGGGGGCCCGAGCCTTCGTCGTTGATCAGCATCTCGTGCAGATAGATGCGCCCGCCCGACGGCAGCGCCGCGAAGCTGCTGGCGGCGAGCTGGCGGTTGGTGTCCACGCCCCAGTCGTGGAAGATGTTGGACATGAAGATCGCGTCGTAGCCGGTGGGCCACGCGGCGCGGAACATGTCGACCGAGGTGGTGTCCACCCGGTCCGCGACCCCCGCCTCGGCGATGTAGCCCTTGGCCAGGGCGCACATGGTCGGCAGCTCCATGATCGTGCCGCGCAGGGCCGGGAACTTCAGCGCCAGGGCGACGGCGAAGCAGCCGGAGCCGCCGCCCACGTCCAGCACCCGCTTCACCCCCGAAAAGTCGCCGTGCGTGACCGCGCCGATGGCGGCGGGCACGGAGTGGCTGTGCATGAACGTGGTGACGCGCTGGGCCATCTCTTCGCTGACCTGGCCGCTCGCCCAGGCGTCCGCCGGCCGGCCCTCGGGCGGCGCGACGCCGGTCAGCGACTGGCGGAAGCGGTCAACGAAGGTCCCGTTGCGGTGGGCGGTGAAGGCGTGGCCCCAATACAGCGGGCTGTCCTTCAGCAGGTACGTCCGGGCCGTGGGCGTGATCTGATAGCGCCCCCGCCGCGGAACCAGGAATCCCAGCGCCGACAGCATCGGCAGCAGCGCCTTCAGGGACTCGGGATTCAGCTTCAGCCGCGCGCCCAGGCCTTCCGCGTCGGCTGGTTCGGCGTTCAGCGCCTCGAACACGCCCAGCTCGTCCGCGACGCTCAGACTCGGCATCTGATAAGCGGACAGCCACACGTCCCAGACGGGGCGGTCGTCGACCGTGGGGGTTTCATAGCTCGTCGTCGTCGTCATGCCTTAGCCTCCTCCAGAAGCAAACGCGCCAAGCCCTCCGGGTCCTCCATCATCACCACGTGGCCGGTGTCGATGGTTTTGACGGTCCAGGCGGGGTCGTCCTTCAGCTTGTCGTAGAAGCGCTCGAAGGTGCTCTTGGTCGCATAGATGTAGGTGCGCCGCGCCACCGCTTCCTTGCCGGTGAAGGTCAGCGGCTCCAGCAGGGTCAGCAGCGGTTGGCGGTCCAGGTTGCGCTTGCGCTTGGCCTGCACCTCCGGATCGCTCGATCGGGCCGCGATGAACGAGGGCACGAAGCCCGGGTCCTTGGCCTGGGCGGCGATATAGAAGTCCTGGGCCCGCTCGCCGGCGATGTCCCACAGGGCCTGGCCGTCCTCCGGCACGAAGGCGTCCAGATACACCAGCGCGCTCAGCCGCTCGCCCACCTGGCCGGCCACGCCGGTGACCACCATGCCGCCGTAGGAGTGACCCACCAGGATCACGTCCGTCAGGTCCTCGTACTTCAGCACGTTGACCACGTCCTGGATGTGGACCGACAGGGTGATGCCGGGATCGGCCAGGTGCGAGCGTTCGCCGAGGCCCGTGAGGGTGGGGGTGAACACGTCATGCCCCGCAGCGCGCATCAGGCGGGCGGTCTTGGTGTAGCTCCAGCCACCGGACCAGGCTCCGTGGACGAGAACGAACGTCGCCATGGCTGAACGCTCCTTGTCAGCGCGGCCTTTGGGGGGTGAGGGAATGGATCGGGGCGGCCGCTGTCGCCAGGGCCGCCCCGCATGCATCGCGCTCGCTAGTGCGCCGCGGCGCCTTCAGCCTCGGGATTGTAGCCAAGGATCGACTTGGTCTCGAGGAACTCGCCGAAAGCGTGATCGCCGAACTCGCGGCCGTTGCCGGAGTGCTTGTAGCCGCCGAACGGCATGGTGATGTCCATGCCGGGGTTGTTGATCTGCACATAGCCGGCGCGGATCTCGCGGGCGATCTGGCGGGTCTGTTCCAGGTTGGCGCCGGAGACGTAGCCGCCCAGGCCGTACTCGGTGTCGTTGCCGATCTCGACCGCCTGCTCGACGCTGTCATAGCCCAGGATGCACAGCACCGGCCCGAAGATCTCTTCCTTGGCGATGGTCATGTCGTTCTTCACGTTGGCGAAGACGGTGGGCTTCACATAGTAGCCGGTCTCCAGGCCCTCGGGCTTGCCCGGGCCGCCAGTGACGACGGTGGCGCCTTCCTCGATGCCCTTCTTGATCAGGCCCTGGATCTTGTTCCACTGGGCTTCGGAGACCACCGGACCCATGCGGGCGTTGCCCTTGGGATCGCCCGGCGCCCAGCTCTCGGCCGCTTCCTTGGCGATGGCCGCGACCTTGTCCATCATCTTGTGGGACGTGAGCATCCGGGTCGGAGCGACGCAGCTCTGGCCGGAGTTCATCATCACGCCGCCGACGCCGGCGGGGATCTGAGCGGCCAGGTCGGCGTCGTCCAGGATGATGTTCGGGCTCTTGCCGCCCAGCTCCTGGTGCACGCGCTTGACGGTGGCGGCGGCGTTCTGGGCCACCGCGATCCCGGCGCGGGTGGAGCCGGTGATGGAGATCATGTCGATCCCCGGGTGCGACGACAGCGCCGCGCCCACTTCGGGGCCCATGCCGCCCACCATGTTGAACACGCCGGCGGGGATGCCGGCGGCGTCCACGATCTCGGCGAAGATCTGGGCGGAGAAGGGGGCGATCTCGGAGGGCTTCAGCACCACGGTGCAGCCGGTGGCCATGGCCGGCGCCAGCTTGGCGCAGATCTGGTTCATCGGCCAGTTCCAGGGGGTGATGAAGCCGACCACGCCGATCGGCTCCTTCACGATGCGGTGCTTGCCGCGATCTTCCTCGAACTCATAGGCCTTCAGCACATTGGCCGCGGTCATGATGTGGCCCATGCCGGCCGGGCCCTGGGCGTTCTGGGCGAGCCAGGCGGGGGCGCCCATTTCCTCGGTGATGGCGTCGGCGATGTCGCCCATGCGCTTGGCGAACTCGGCGCCCAGGCGCTCCAGGGCTTCGACGCGCACCTGGCGGCTGGTCTTGGACCAGGTCTTGAAGGCCTTGCGGGCGGCGGCGACGGCGGCGTCCACGTCGGCCTGTTCGCCCAGGGCGATCTTGCCGGCCACGCCCTCGGTCGCGGGGTTGATCACATCGAGCGTCCGCTTGCCGGTCGGCTCGACCCATTTCCCGTCGATGTAGAACTTCAAATAGTTGCGCACGGAGAGTCCTCCTAAAGGTTCGCGCCAGCCCAAGACGCACATTGGCCGGACATCTAGGCGATCAGTGGGCCGGGCGAAAGCCTTGTCGTTCGCAGGCTAGGCGTGCGGCCGGCGATCCAAGCTTGACAAAGTCAACCTTGTACGGGCGACCTAGCCTCCGACGCAAGCGACGGCCAGCGAATGGCCGCAGACCCCCGGGAGGACGCCATGAGCAGCGTTGAAAAGACGCCCAGGACAGCCGGCCCCGCAAGCCAGCGAACCGTCGAGGCCCGGATCAACTACCTGGAGGCCGGCTGCGTGGACTCCGTCTGGTACTCTCACGAGTCCTGGCGCAGCCACATGCCGCTCGACGCCAAGGTCATGACGATCGAGGACGCGCGACCGATCCGCGACCAGGTCACCCTCGACCGCGAAGGGATCATGCTCGTCGACGCGCCGTGCAAGGTGGTCGATTTCCTGGACCGCGAAGCGGCGGCCAAGGTCTACATGCCGGAGCTGGAGGCTGTGGTGAAAGCCGCCACGGGCGCGAAGAAGGTCGTGATCGGCGGCGGCTGGGTGCACCGGCACTCGGACCGTTCGGAGAAGTTCGGCGAGGACGGCACCACCTTCCCGGGCCGCTACGCCCACGTGGACTACTCGGACACCTCCGGCCCCATGACCGCGCGCATGATGCTGGGCGACGATCCCCACGCCGAGGCGCTGATGGCCGGCCGCTTCGCCGTGTTCAACCTGTGGCGCGCGCTGTCCGAACCGCCGCAGGACACGCCGCTGTGCATGGCCGACGCCACGACGGTGGCGGCCGAAGACCTCGTCGTCTCGCGCGTCGTTCTGGGCCCGGATCCGGACAAGGCGATGCGGTTGGAGACCAACATGGTTCAGCACAACCCCGCGCATCGGTGGCTGTACTTCTCGGGCATGACGCGCGATGAGCTGTTGATCTTCCGCGGCTACTACTCCGACCTGTCGCGGTTCCGGCGCGTGCCGCACACCGCCTTCGACGACCCCGGCGCGGGGCCCGACGCCCCGCCGCGCGAAAGTATCGACATCCGCTGCGTCGCGTTCTTCGACTGACCGCGGCGCGCTTCCAGGGAGACACCCAAGTGCAGGATTTGGACGGAAAGGTCGCCTTCGTCACCGGCGGCGCCTCGGGCATCGGACTGGGCATCGTCAAGCGCATGGTCGAGGCCGGCATGAAGGTGGTGATCGCCGACCTGCGCCAGGACCACATCGACGAGGCGCTGCAGTACTTCGAGGAGCGCCAGCAGGGCCGCAACGTCCACGCCATCCGCGTTGACGTCACCGACCGCGCCGCCATGGCCGCCGCCGCCGACGAGACCGAGAAGGTGTTCGGCAAGCTGCACGTGCTGGTGAACAACGCCGGCGTCGGCATCGAGGGCCCGCTGAGGGAGGCCAGCTACGCCGACTGGGACTTCGGCATCGGCGTGAACCTCGGCGGCGTGATCAACGGCGTTCAGACCTTCGTGCCGCGCATCAAGAAGCACGGGGAGGGGGGCCACGTGGTCTCCACCGCCTCGCTGGCCGGCATGGTGGTGATGCCCGCCAACATGGCCATGTACGCCACAGCCAAGGCCGGGGTGATCGCCATGATGGAGGCCATGCGCGGCGAGCTGGCCGAGGACGGCATCGGCGTCTCGGTGCTGTGCCCCGGGCCGATCAAGAGCAACATCCACCAGCTCAACCAGAACCGGCCCGCTCAGTTCGGCGGGCCCAGCGAAGGGTTCGCCAAGGCGGCGGACTATCTGGCCACCCGCCAGACCTCGGACCTGTGGATGGAGCCCGAACAGGCCGGCGACATGGTTCTGGACGCGATCCGCAACGACAAGCTCTACATCATCACCCACGGCGAGTTCGCCGCCGCCGTGAAGGGCCGCGTGGACGCCATGCTGGAGGCCATGCCCAAGGAGGTGAATCCGGATCTGCTCAAGTCCTTCGAGCGGCCGCCTCCGCCGGAGGATTGACTCCGATCAAGGCCGCGCGCGCCCATCGCCCCTAGCTGGAGGTCGTCAGGTTCCAGAGGAGGAAAGCGCCATGGCCTCGACCCATCATCTGATCGCCGCGAGCCGGGTGGAAGGCACGCCCGTATTCTCCGCCAAGGGCGACAAGCTCGGCAAGATCGTCGACCTGTTGATCGAGAAAGTGAGCGGCAAGGCCGTCTACGGCCTGATGTCGTTCGACGGCTTCATGGGCGCCGGCCAGCGCTACTTCCCGGTGCCGTGGGCCCTGCTGGACTATGACGAAGCCAAGGGCGGCTACGCCACGCCCCTGACCCGCGAGCTGATCGAGAACGGCCATTCGGTCGGCGATCACGAGGTGGCGGACGAGGTGACCTGGCGCGAGCAGGTGCATTCCTACTACAGCGTCGCGCCGTACTGGGTCGCCCCCGCGACCATCTACTAGCCGCTAGCGGCGGGCCGTCGCGCCCGTCGCCAGGGCGGCGTGGTCCTTGGGCTGGATGCTTTTCAGATAGGCGATCAGGTCGTCGATCTGTTCAGGGCCCAGCTTGAACTCCGGCATCTCCGGGTGGCCGGTGAGGATGCCCTCCGCCAGGGCCTCCTGCAGCATGTCCGGATCGTAGCGCTCGCCCAGCTCCCGGAACGGCGGCGACAGCGGGTTGGGGCTCTTGCCCGTCATACCCACGGCGTGACAGCGCGAGCAGTTCAGCTGCGCGATCATGAAGCCCCGCTGGATGGGCGTGGTCGGCACGTCCTGCGCCCGCGCGGCGAGGGGGGCCAGCAGCGCGGCCACGCAGGCGGCCTTCAGAACACTTCGGAACATGGCGGCCCCCGCTTCAAACGCTTCGACTGTCTCAGACCTTGTCCGGCGCGCATTGCGCGGCGTCAATTGCGCTCAGTCCGCCGGCGTGTTCTCGGCCAGCTCCGCCAGCCAGACGGCGGCGGAACCGTCGGACGGCGCGCGCCAGTCTCCGCGCGGAGACAGCGATCCGCCGGACGACACCTTGGGCCCGTTGGGCATGGCCGAGCGCTTGAACTGGCTGAGCTGGAAGAAGCGGGTCAGGAACACCTCCATCCACTCCCGGATCGTCGCCAGGTCATAGGCCCGCCGGTCGTCCTGCGGGATGTTGGCCGGCCACACGCCGCGCGCCACGTCGCCCCACGCCTGCAGCGCCATATAGGCCACCTTCGACGGGCGCAGGCCGTAGCGCGAGATGTAGTAGAGGCTGAAATCCTGCAGCGGGTAGGGGCCGACGATCTCCTGGGTGGACTGGATGCGCCCCGCCGCGCCGGCCGGAACCAGCTCGGGCGAGATCTCCGTCGCCAGCACCGCCTTCAACAGCCGCGCCGTCTCCGCCGACACGTCCCCGGAGTCCGCCACGAAGCGGATCAGGTGCTGGATCAGCGTTTTCGAGACCGAGGCGTTGACGTTGTAGTGCGACATCTGGTCGCCCACGCCATAGGTGCACCAGCCCAGCGCCAGCTCCGACAGGTCGCCGGTGCCCACCACCAGCCCCCCGTACCGGTTGGCGAGGCGGAACAGGTAGTCGGTGCGCAGGCCCGCCTGCACGTTCTCGAAGGTCACGTCATAGACCGGCTGGCCCGCCGAGAACGGGTGGCCGAGGTCGTCCAGCATCAGCCGCGCGGCCGGGCGGATGTCGATCTCCTCGCCGGTGGCGCCCACCGCGCGGATCAGCGCCCAGGCGTTGGACTTGGTGCCCTCCGAGGTGGCGAAGCCGGGCAGGGTGTAGGCCATCAGGTCCGAGCGCGGCCGGCCGAGCTTGTCCAGCGCGCGAGCCGCCACGATCAGGGCGTGGGTGGAGTCCAGCCCGCCGGAGACCCCGATCACCAGCTTGCGCGCCGCCGTGGCCTGCAGCCGCTTGGCCAGGCCCTCCACCTGGATGTTGTAGGCCTCGTAGCAGTCCTGGGCGAGGCGCGCGGGGTCTGACGGCACATAGGGAAAGCGCTCGATGTCGCGGCGCAGGGTGACGGCGCTTTCGGGCGCATCCAGCTTGAAGGCGACCTCGCGGAACGCAGCCACGCGGTCGGCTTCCTCGCGCGCGCAGTCGCCGAAGGCGCTCATCCGCATCCGCTCCTGGCGCAGGCGGCCCACGTCCACGTCCGCCATGCACACCTGGCCCGACACGAAGCGTTCGGACTCGGCCAAGAGCTCGCCGTTCTCGAAGATCGCCGTCTGGCCGTCCCAGGCGAGGTCCGTGGTGGATTCGCCGGGCCCGGCGGCGGTGTACAGATAGGCCGAAATGGTCCGCGCCGACTGGGCCGCGCACAGCATCCGCCGATGCTCCGCCTTGCCGATGGTGACGTTGCTGGCCGACAGGTTCACCAGCACCTCGGCCCCCGCCAGGGCGCCGAAAGACGAGGGCGGAACCGGCGCCCACACGTCCTCGCAGATCTCCACGTGGAAGGTGACGTCCACCTCGCCCTTGGAGCGGAAGATCAGGTCCACGCCGAACGGCGCCTCCCGCCCGGCGACGGTTGCGGTCCGCCCGCGCACGCCCGCGCCCGACGTGAAGTGCCGCTTCTCGTAGAACTCGCGATAGTTCGGCAGATAGGTCTTGGGGACCACGCCCAGCACCTCGCCGCGATGGATCACCACGGCGGTGTTGTAGAGCAGCCCGCCCTGACGCAGGGGCGCACCGACCACCAGAACGGGATAGAGCGTGCGCGACGCCTCGACAATCCGTGTGAGCGCCGTCTGCACCGCCTCCAGCAGGGCGTCCTGCTGCAGCAGGTCGTCGATGGCGTAGGCGCTGAGGCCCAGCTCCGGAAACGCCATGATCGCCGCCTTGGCCGCGTGGCCTTGCTCGGCGAGGTTCAGGGTCTCGGCCGCATTGGCCGCGGGGTCGGCGATGGCCGCGGGCGGCACGGCGGCGGCAACCCGGACGAAATCGTGGGTGTAGAGGCAGTGGAAGTCGCGTCCGGGCCTCGCGCCGCCCTCGGCTGTCTGCAGGGCCGCGCCCCGCGCCAGATGAGGAAAGCGCTTGGCCTCGGCCGCCCGGGCCAGCTCCTCCACGCTCGCCAGGCCGAGCTCGGCGATGGGCTTCCAGTATTCGCCGGGAATGGAGTCCCGATCCGCCCAGCGCTGGGGCGTGGAGGGATGCACCGAAACCCCCGCCGCCTTCAGGTCGCGCACCAGGGCGGCCGCGCCGTGATCCTGGACGATTTGCCTGTGAGTCCGCATGTCCGCCTGCGTGAACACAATTTGTCGCTATATCAAGCACAATATGTGGAGATAGGGTTTCCAGGCCGCAAGTGCGCCGCGCCGCACGACGCCCTGGCGCGCGCCGCCGAGGCGGATATGATCCCTCAAGTCCGCAAACCGAAGGGGATAGCGCCGTGCCCGAAGACGCCGCCGCCATCGACTCCAGCACCGCCCAGGGCCTCGGCGTCGTCGAGGCCGAGATGTTCTATCTGACGCCCCTGGCCGAGAAGCCCTACCTCTACGTCTATCCCGTGGGCGACGACGTTCTGCGGACCAACGCGGAGTTCGAGACCCGCCTCGTGCCCATCCACGACGCCCGGCCGATCCAGGCGCGCGCCTCGGTGGACCGCGAGGGTTTCGCCCTGGTGCAGCACCCGACCGCCGTCACCGATTATCGCAGTCAGGCCCAGCTCGACGGCGTCTGCGCTCGGGAAGCGGAGGAAATCGTCAAACGCGCCACCGGCGCCTCGCGGGTGAAGGTGTTCGACTACACCCTGCGCATCCGCACCGACGATCCCGAGAACCCCGGCGCGCCCGGCGCCCGCACGGCGGTGTTCCGCGTCCACAACGACTACACCGAAGGCTCCGCGCCCCAGCGTGTGCGCGACCTGATGGGCGACGAGGCCGACGATCTGCTCAGCCGCCGCTACGCCTTCATCAACGTCTGGCGGCCGATCAAGGGGCCGGTGGTCGACGCGCCCCTGGGGGTCTGCGACGCCCGCTCCATCGCGCCCAGCGACATCGTCAACGAGGATCTGATCTATCCGGACCGCAAGGGCGAGGTTCAGGTGGTCACCTACAACCCCGCGCAACGCTGGTTCTACTTCCCGCGCATGGAGGTCGGACGAGGCGATGCTGATCAAGTGCTTCGACAGCCGCAAGGATGTGGCGCGCTTCGCCGCGCACTCGGCCTTCATCGATCCCAACACCCCGCCGGACGCCGAGCCGCGCGAGAGCATCGAGATCCGCACGGTCGCTTTCTTCGACTGAGCCACAACGCCCTTTCAGGGCCAACGACGCCGTCGCCAAGAGCGAGGGCGCGCAGAGGAGACGCCATGGCCGAAGCCCCGATGGATCACATGGAAGCCGAGCTGTGGGCCGGCCCCATGGGCGAGCGCTGGCTGGCCCACCGCGACCAGTTCGAATCCATGATCGCCCAGCCCGGCGAGGCCCTGATCGCGGCGGCCGGCTTCAAGCCCGGCGAGCGGGTGCTGGACGTGGGCTGCGGCGGGGGCGCCAACAGCCTCCAGATCGCCAAGCGGGTCGCGCCGTCCGGTTCGGTGACGGGCCTCGACATCTCCTCGGCCCTGGTCGGCGCCTGCCAGGCCCGCGCCCGCGATGCGGGGATCAGCAACGCCCGCTTCGTCGTGGGGGACGCCAGCGCGGCGACGCCCGACGGCGCGCCCTTCGACCGGATGTTCTCGCGCTTCGGGATCATGTTCTTCGCCGATCCCTACGCCGCCTTCGCCCACCTGCGCGGCCTGCTGAAGCCCGGCGGGCGGCTGGACTTCGCCTGCTGGGGCCCGCCGGACCGGAACCCCTGGATGCTGGAGATGGCTGGGCTGATGCGCCGCTATGCCGACGGCCCGCCGCCCACGCCGCGCGCGCCCGGCCCCTTCGCCTTCGCCGAGCCCGACTATGTGCGCGAGATCCTGGAGAAGGGCGGCTTCAAGAACGTGCGGGTCGATCCCTGGCAGGGGGAACAGTTCATCGGCGGCCAGGGCGCGGACGCCAAGACCGCCGCGCGCTTCGTGCTGGAGGGCCTGTCCTTCGCCGACACCCTCAAGGATCTGCCCGACGAGACCCGCAAGCAGGCCGAAGCGGAGCTCGCCGCCCTGATGAAGCGCCACGAGGGACCGACGGGCGTCTCCATGGGCTCCATGGTCTGGATGGTTTCGGCGGTCGCATGAGCCGGTTCCCCTTCGACGCCGCCGCCGCCAGGACCATGGAGGCGACCTATCTGACCCCCGACGTGGTCGGCCAGCGCATCCGCACGCTGGACGTCCTGGCGGTGAAGCCCGGCGAGCGGGTGCTCGACATCGGCGTGGGGCCGGGGCTGCTGACCTACGACCTGGCGAGGCTGGCCGGCGAGACGGGCCGGGTGCTGGGCCTGGACGCCTCGGCGGACATGCTGGCCATGGCCCAGGCGCGGCTGGCGGACCTGCCCCAGGCGGAGTTCGCCGAGGGCGACGCGGCGACGCTCGACGCGGCCGAGGACGGCGGCTTCGACGCGGCGGTCTGCACCCAGGTCTATGAGTACGTGGCGGACATGCCGCTGGCGCTGTCGAACCTGCATCGCGTGCTGCGCCCGGGCGGGCGGGCGCTGATCCTCGACACCGACTGGCGCAGCGTCGTCTGGCATTCCTCGGACGAGGCGCGGATGACGCGCATGCTCGCGTGCTGGGACGACCACCTGGCCGACCCGCACCTGCCGGCCAAGCTGTGCCCCTTGCTGGAGCGCGCGGGCTTCGAGGTCCGGCGAGTGGAGATCGTGCCCATGCTCACCCCCCGCTGGCAGCCGGTCAGCTATGCGGCGGCGATCTTCCGCAGCATCCACGCCTTCGCGCGCGCCAACGGCGACCGCCACGGGATCTCCGCCGAGGAGGTCGAGGCCTGGCATGCCGACCAGCTCGCCCTGATCGAGCGGGGCGGGTTCTTCTTCAGCATGAACCGCTACCTCTTCCTGGCGACGCGGTAGGACGCCCAACGACCGAGGAGACCGGCCCATGGACAGAATCGTCACCACCGACTGGCTCGCCGAGCACCTGGGCGATCGCGGACATCCGCGTGTTCGACTGCACCGTTCAGTTCGAGCAGACCCCGTCGGGCGTGAAGGTGGTCAGCGGCCGGCCGGGCTGGGAGGCGTCCCACATCCCCGGCGCTGGGTTCCTCGATATCCTCGGCGACCTGGCGGACCCGTCCAACCCCTTGCCCGCCATGGTTCCGCCGCCCGAGCAGTTCGCCGAGGTGCTGGGCCGGGCCGGCGTGGGGCAGGGGACCCGCGTGGTGCTCTACGACCGCGGCGGCGCCATCTGGGCCGCGCGGGTCTGGTGGATGCTGCGCCATTTCGGCTTCGACGACGCGGCGATCCTCAGCGGCGGTTTCGGCAAATGGACCGCCGAGGGACGCCCCGTCTCTGACGCGCCGCCTGCCTATCCGCCCGCGACATTCCAGGCCCGCCGTCGCCCGAGCCTGATCGCGGACAAGGCCGAGGTCGCCGCTGCCCTGGGCGACGAAAACGTATTGCTGATCAACGCCCTGGCCCCGGATGTCCACTCCGGCAAGGTCGCGCCCTACGGCCGCCCCGGACGCATTCCCGGCAGCGTGAACGTGCCGGCGAGCATGCTGCTGGACCCTGAGACGGGGACCTTCCGCGCGCTTGACGACATCCGCGCGGCCTTCGAGGCGGCCGGGGCGCTCGGCGGACGCCGCGTCATCGCCTACTGCGGCGGCGGAGTGGCGGCGTGCGGCGACGCCTTCGCACTCACCCTGCTGGGCGCGGACAATGTGGCGATATACGACGGCTCAATGAGCGAATGGTGCGCCGACGCCTCGCTGCCGATGGAGACGGACGCGGACTAGCTCCGCGCCGCCTTCGCCCGCGCGACGCTGTCCGGATAGATCGGGCTGGAGACCAGCATCGCCACGTGCTTGCGGGCCTTCTCGGCCAGGGGCGGATTGTCGCCCAGCACCTCCAGGATCGCCTCGAAGCGCTCGACCACCCCGGGGCGGAACTCCGGCGAGGTGAAGATGTAGAGGTTGTCCTCTCGCACGCCCTTCAGCACCATCTCGCCGACCGCCTCGGGCTCCCAGCTCATCTCATTGAGGGTGGCCATCACCTCCGGGTCGGGCTTGAAGCCGGCGGGTGGGCCGGAGGTGTTGACCGGCGCGGGACCCTTGCCGTCATCGGTGTAGCGCTCGGGCCGGGTCTTCTCCCACTCGCGGATGTTGGTGCGCACCCCGCCGGGGCAGAACGCCGAGACGCCGATGGGCTCGTCCTTCAGCTCATAGGCCAGGGCCTCGGACAGGCCGACCACGGCGAACTTGGTGGTCACATAGACCCCCGCGCGGCTGTACTGCAGGATCCCGCCCATGGAGGCGGTGTTGACGATGTGCCCGCCTTCGCCGTGCTTGCGGATGCGCGGCAGCATCACGTGAACGCCGTTGAACACGCCGTTCAGATTGACGTCCACGCCGAAGTCCCAGTCCTTGTAGCTGGCCTCGGAGACGGAGGCGGAAATGCCGATGCCGGCGTTGTTGCACAGCACATGGACCTTGCCGAACACGCGCTCGGTCTCGTCGGCGGCGGCCTCATAGGCGGCGCGGTCGGTGACGTCGAGCTTGAGGAAGTGCACCGCGTCGGCGCGCTTGGCCTCATCGAACCAGGCCCGCGCCTCGTCCAGATGATCCTGGCGCAGGTCGGCGACCACCACCTTCATGCCCGCGGCGGTGAACGCCTTGGCGATGCCGAGGCCGATGCCGGACGCGCCGCCGGTGATGAAGGCGACCTTGCCCTCGACGTTATCCATGACGTTCTCTCCCGATCCCGCGTCCAGCGCGGTGTTGTCTGTGTCAACTTAGCGTTCTAGCGCATCCGACGGGCAGGGGCGCAAGCCTCGACAGCTGATCAGACGAACATCGTCGCATCAGGTCGCGGTCTTGGCCCGCTCGATGCCCGCCAGCACCAGGGCGCGGGCCTCGTCCGCATGGCCCCAGCGGACGATCTTGACCCACTTGCCGGGCTCCAGCGCCTTGTAGTTGGCGAAGAAGTGCTCGATCTGCTGCAGGGTGATTTCCGGCAGGTCGGCATAGTCCTGCACGTCGTCGTAGCGCTTGGTCAGCCAGCTCGACGGCACGGCGATCAGCTTCTCGTCGCCGCCGGCCTCGTCCTCCATCAACAGCACGCCCACGATCCGGCAGCTCATGATCGCGCCGGGCGCAATGCCGCGGGTGTTGGCGACGATCACGTCGCAGGGGTCGCCGTCGTCCGACAGGGTGTGGGGGATGAAGCCGTAATTCCCCGGATAGCGCATGGGCGTGTAGAGGAACCGGTCGACCACCAGGGCGCCGGACGCCTTGTCCATCTCGTACTTGATCGGCTCGCCGCCGATGGGCACCTCGACCACCACATTGACGTCGCGGGGCGGATCGCGGCCGATGGAGACGGCTTCGAGGCGCATCGGGAAAGCTCCAGGCGCGATGGGGCCCCGTCTCTACGCGTTCCGGCGGGCGCCGGCAAAGGCCGTCACCGCGCGCTCACGCTCGAAAAGCGGGGATAGGCGTCAATCTATCCACCCCAGGGCGGGCAGGGGCCAGACTGCGGCCATGACCCCGCACCCCCGCCGCTCCATCCCGTCCACGCAGAGCTTCACGCGCGTGCGCCCCCGCGCGCACCTCCGCACGCCCGCGCCCGCGCACCCCCACGCGCGCACCCGCGCGAGCCGCTCGGGTTATCCCCGCATTCGGCGGTCGAGATCAGGCCTTGGCAGGCTCGGGAATCCGCTCGCGCTGGTTCTCGGCGAACATCTTCTTGCATGCCGGACGGTCGTTGATCCGCTTGATCCAATCGACCAGGTGCGGCGTATCCTTGTCGTTCACCAGGTCGGAGAAGCCGTTCTGCATGCCGTTGGCGATGGCGAAATTGCAGATGTCCGCCAGGGTGTAGTCCGGACCCGCCAGCCAGGGGCTTTCGGACAGGCGCTTTTCAAGCTTCTGCACCGAGATGCCGATCTTGCGCATCTCGTCGTCCAGCAGCTCCTGGGGGAAGCCATAGCGGGCGCGGCGCCATTTCACCTTCTGCTCGGGGATCGGCACGTTCTCGATGTGCTTTTCGAACTCCTCGTCGGTCATGTGCTGCACCATGCGGCTCACCATGCGGTGCCAGCCGATGGTGGACACGCACCAGCAGAAGTATTCGTCGACCCACTTGGTCCAGATGCGCATCTGGGCGCGCACGATAGGGGTCGGCCGGACGCATGGGATTGTCGTTGGGGAACACGTCTTCCAGGTATTCGCAGATCACCGTGAACTCGACGATGATCTTGCCGTCGTGATCCAGCGCCGGCACCTGGCCGTTGGGGTTCAGCTTCACGTACCAGGGCTCGTTGTGCTCGAACTTCGACGGGTCGAGCTGCCGCGGGGTGAAGTCCAGGCCCTTCTCATAGAGCGTGAGAAGCGGCTTCAGGGAGTTGGCTCCGGGGCCGAAGCAATAGAGCGTGAGCGCCATGGGGGGTCCTCCGTCGTGCGTCACTGTTTCATTGACGCCGTCAACCGAGCGGGTCCCACAATCCAGCTCATTTGAAAAGCCCGAATGTGCGCCGTCGACGGCGGGGCGTTGGCGTCTTCCCTTTCGCCGCGGGAGCGACGATAACATCTGTCGAACCCGAAAAGAGGCCGCCAAGGCCCAATGGAAATTCAGGGAGGCGCGCGGCCGCAAGCGGCCATAACTGCGCCCTTAGGCTCAGGAGACGACCTTGAAATTGCACCTAGCTTCAGCGGCGATCGCGGTCGCGCTTGTCACCACCGGCGTCCAGGTCCACGCCCAAGAGGCGGTGGTCGGCGTCGCCAATCCCGACGCCCTGTTCACCAGCCCGGACCCGGTGCTGAACCGCAACAAGCAGGCCGCCTATCACATCGAGAAGGAGCTGCTCGAGTGCGGCCACTGGGCCGACGCCGGCAAGTGGCTGACGCAGGCCTACCACCAGCACAACCCCAATGCGGCCTCGGGCCTCGCGGGGGTGGTCTACTACTTCACCAAGGTGCGGAAGGTGCAGCCCACGGCCTGTCCCGAGAAGATGGCCGGCCAGGTCGTCGCGGTGATCGCCGAGGGCGACTACGTCACCGTGCTCACGCCGAGGGCCTACAAGGATCCCAAGGATCCGGCCAAGACCTACTATACGACATGGTTCGACACCTGGCGGTTCGTGGACGGCAAGGCCGACGAACACTGGGACCCCGCCACGAAGAACTAGGCGGTCCACGCCGTCCGAACTCCCCCGCCATCCTGCGAAACGCGCCGCGCGAAGCAGGGTGGCGGATGGGGTGGGATTCGAACCCACGAGGGGCGTGAACCCCTGGCGGTTTTCAAGACCGCTGCCTTCAACCGCTCGGCCACCCATCCTCAAGATCGCGTGTCTAGCAGGGCCGACCGGCGTGCTCCATAGACCCCGGCGGCCTTAACCTCATCGAAAACTAGGCGCGTCATCATGTTTCCTTCCTCGCGAAGAGGAGGGCATGGTGCGCAATCTCGTCCGCGGCGCCCGGTCAGGGCGCGTCATCGGTCTGGGGCTGTTCGCGGCGCTGGGTCTTTCGGCCTGCGCGAGCGGCGGTCATGGCCGCCTGGAATCCTATCGGGCAGCCAATCTGCGCCCCTACGAAGTGCGCGGTCATCGCTATGATCCGCGCGTGGTGTCGCACTACGACGAGCGCGGGCTCGCCTCCTGGTACACCTATCCAAAAGGAACGAGCCGCACCGCGACGGGCGAGCCGTTCGACGGAAGCAAGCTGACCGCCGCCCACAAGACCTTGCCCCTGCCATGCCTGGTGAAGGTCACCAACCTCGACAACGGCAAGAGCGTGACCGTGCGGGTGAATGACCGCGGACCCTTCGCGCCGGGCCGGATCATCGACCTGTCGCCCGCCGCCGCCAACAAGCTCGGCTTCCGCCAAAAGGGCCTGGCGAGGGTGCGGGTGAAGTTCCTTGGCCCCGCGCCGGTGGCCGATTCCGGAGTGATCCAGCTCGCCGAAGCGGCCCCAGACGGCGCCACCCCGATCGACGTCCTGTTCTAGGCGACCGGCCGGCGCGCTTGCGCCGGGCGACGAAACGCCCAATGTGGACCGCGTGACGCGCGGCCGGTTCATCACCTTCGAAGGCGGGGAAGGGGCGGGGAAATCCACCCAGGTCCGGCGCCTCGCCGAACGCCTGACCCGTGCAGGCCGCGAGGTGGTGCTCACCCGCGAGCCCGGCGGCTCCGCCGGCGCCGAGGCCATCCGCGATCTGGTGGTGAACGGCCCGGCCGACCGATGGTCGCCCATCGCCGAGACCCTGCTCATGTACGCCGCCCGGCGTGACCATCTGGAACGGTTGATCCGGCCGGCGCTGGAGCGCGGCGCCTGGGTGATCTGCGACCGGTTCGCCGACTCCACCCGGGCCTATCAGGGCGCCGGCGGCCAGGCCCCCGACGCCTTGATCGAGGCTTTGGAAACTCATGTGTTGGAGGGCGTGCGGCCCGACCTCACCCTGGTCCTGGACCTTCCCGTCGACATCGGCCTGGGCCGCGCCATCGCCCGCGAAGGGGCCGCCACGCGGTTCGAATCCAAGGGTCTGGCGTTCCACGAGCGCCTGCGGGAGGCCTTCCAGGCCATCGCCGCCGCCGAGCCAGCCCGCTGCGCCCTGATCGACGCCTCCGGTTCGGTGGACGCCGTGGCTGCGGCGGTCGACGCCATCGTCGCCGAGCGTCTGGGCGTGAAGGCCTGACCATGGCGGGTGCGGACATCCATCCTCGCGACGTCTTCACCCTGGAGGGCGCCGAACGCGCCGAGACCGAGTTCCTGGCGGCGCTGCAGAGCGGCCGGCTGCACCACGCCTGGATGCTGGTGGGGCCCCAGGGCGCCGGCAAGGCCACCTTCGCCTATCGCGCCGCCCGACGCCTGTTGGGCGCCCGGCCGGACCCGGCCTATGGACCGCTGGGCTCCTCGCCGGACGATCCGATCAGCCGCCAGGTGTCCGCCCGGTCCCATCCCGACCTCATGGTGCTGGAGCGCGAGGCGGACGACGGCAAGCCCCGCCGCAACATCCCCGTGGACGAGGCCCGGCGGCTGCCGGAATTCTTCTCCAAATCCCCCGCCGCCTCGCCATGGCGGGTGGCCATCGTGGACGCCGCGGACGACCTGAACGTCAACGCCGCCAACGCCGTCTTGAAGACCCTGGAGGAGCCGCCGGCGCGCGGCGTCCTGCTGCTGGTCTGCCATGCGCCCGGCCGCCTGCTGCCCACCATCCGCTCGCGCTGCCGGCGCCTGCAGTTTCCGCCGTGGGGGGAGGGGGCCCTGGCCGCTTTCCTGGAAGCCCGTGGCGTTTCGGCCCACGACGCCCAGCGCCTGGCGCCCATGGCCGGCGGCGCGCCCGGCCGCGCCCTGGTGCTGGCCGAGTCCGGCGCCCTGGAGCTCGATCACGCCGCTCTGGAACTGCTGCGCCGCCTGCCGGACGCCGACGAGCCGGCGCTCCTGGCCCTGGCCGGGGAGCTGCGCGGGGCCGAGGGCGCGGCGCGTCTTGAGCTGCTGTTCGAGCGTCTGGCCGACCACGTGGGCCGCATGGTCGAGGAGACGGCGAGTTCGGGCGGGGCAGGGCGCCTGGAGCCCTGGATGGACGCCTGGGACAGCCTGACCAACCTGCCAGGAGAGGCGGAGGCCCTGAACCTCGACCGCCAGGACGTGTTCTGGACGGCGGTGGCCGCCCTGCGCCAGGCGGCGAGGGCCTGACGGACGATGCTGATCGACAGCCACGTCAACCTGCACGCCCCGCAGTTCGCCGAAGACCGCGAGGCGGTGATCGACCGGGCGCGCGAGGCGGGCGTGCGCCTGATGGTCAACATTGGCGACAAGGTCTCCGGCTTCGACGCGGTCCACGCCGTCGCCATGGCCCATCCGGACATCTGGTGCACGGTGGGAACCCATCCGCACGAGGCCAAGGAGAACCCGGCGCTCGACGTCCAGACCCTGGTCGACCTGGCCGCCCGGCCCAGGGTGGTCGGGAATCGGCGAGACGGGCCTGGATTTCCACTACGACCTCAGCCCCCGAGACATTCAGGCCCAGGTGTTCCGCGTCCACGCCGCCGCGGCCCGCGAGACCGGCCTGCCGCTGGTGGTGCACACCCGCGAGGCGGACGAGGTGATGGCGCAGATTCTGGAGGAGGAGCACGCGGCCGGGCCGTTCAAGCTCCTCATGCACTGCTATACCTCGGGTCCGGAGCTGGCGCGGCGGGCGGCGGCGCTGGGGGCCTGGTTCTCGGTGTCCGGCATCGCCACCTTCAAGAGCG
Source organism: uncultured Alphaproteobacteria bacterium (assembly GCA_963761065.1). Classification (GTDB taxonomy): domain Bacteria; phylum Pseudomonadota; class Alphaproteobacteria; order Caulobacterales; family Caulobacteraceae; genus JANWHQ01. The sequence goes on from CAVXFP010000001.1 coordinate 795,405, forward strand.
CCGAGGAGGTGAGGGCGGTGATTCGCGACATGCCGGCCGATCGCATCATCGTGGAGACCGACTGCCCCTATCTGGCCCCGGTTCCCCAGCGCGGGCGGCGTAACGAGCCGGCCTTCCTGCCCTACGTGCTGGACGCCCTGGCCAAGACCCGCGGCTGGAGCCTCGCGGACGCCGAGGCGCGCACGGAGGACGCCTTCTTCGCCCTGTTCGACAGGATTCCCGCGGCCATGAGCGGGGTGCTGGAGTTCACCATCCTCGGCTGCGGCTCCTCCGGCGGCGTGCCGCGCGCGGACGGGGAGTGGGGGGCGTGCGATCCCGCCGACCCGCGCAATCGCCGCACCCGCTGCTCGCTGCTGGCCCGACGCAAGGCCGAGGTGGCGGGCGCGCCCGAGACCACGGTGATCGTCGACACCTCGCCGGAGCTGCGCCAGCAGGCCGCCGCCGCCAACGTCACCCGCGTGGACGCCGTGCTCTACACCCACGACCACGCCGACCAGACCCACGGCATCGACGACCTGCGCGCCTTCTGGCTGCGCGGCCGCCGACGCACGCCCTGCTACATGGACGCGGCCACCTATGCCCGCCTGACGTACCGCTTTTCCTACATCTTCGAGCAGGAGGGGGGGTATCCGGCGATCTGCGAGGCGGTGCGCCTGCCGCTGCTGGGCGAGGCCTTCGTGGTCGATGGGCCCAGCGGCGAGATTCCGATCCAGACCTTCGACCAGGACCACGGCGGCGTGCGCTCGGTGGGCTACCGCATCGGCTCCGTGGCTTATTCCAGTGACGTGGTCGGTCTGCCCGACGAAGCGCTTGAACAGCTCAAGGGCCTGGACGTCTGGATCGTGGACGCCCTGCGCGCCACGCCGCATCCCACCCACGCCCATGTGCAGATGGCGCTCGACTGGATCGCCGAAGTGCGGCCCAAGCGCGCGATCCTGACCAACATGCACCAGGACCTCGACTACAAGACGCTCGCCGACAGCCTTCCGGACGGCGTCACGCCCGCCTATGACGGCACTGATGTTTAACGTGAATATCTAGGCCAAATATGTCAGTTAATCCGCCACTTAAACTCGGTTTCCTCGTGTCTCACGGCGGCTCCAGCATGCGCGCCATCGTCACCGCAATCCGCGCCGGCGAACTGAACGCCGAAGCGCGTCTGGTCGTCAGCAACAACGCCGATTGTCCCGCCATGGCCTTCGCCCACGCCGAGGGTCTCGCATGCCGCCACATCAGCGCCACGACCGAAGGCGGCGCCGAGGCCGCCGACCGCGCCATCGCCGACGCCATGCAGACGGCGGGCGCGGACCTCCTTGTCTTGTCAGGCTATATGCGTCCGATCGGGCCCAAGACCCTGGCGCGCTATCGGGGCCGAATCCTCAACATCCATCCGTCCTTGCTGCCTAGGCACGGCGGCAAGGGGTTTACGGCCGACGCGTGCACGAGGCCGTGCATGTAGCGGGCGACGCTACGTCCGGGGCGACAATCCACGTGGTGGATGGCGGCTACGACACCGGGCCAATCGTCGCGCAGCGGCAGGTCGACGTTGGAGCTGTGTGACACCGCCGAGACGATCGAACGAAAGGTGATGGCCATCGAACCGGCGCTGTTCGTGCGGACCCTGAAACGCATCGCGGCAGGGCAATTGCGCGCTGCCTGGCTGATCCTGAGCTCCGGCCCGCCTGTTATTGCTGATAATATTCCTTAGGCGCAATCCGTTCTATGTGATCGGTCTGCGCGAGAATTGCTAAGAGCCATCCCCTTCAGCGTTTGACGGATACGCTATCCATCGCCGCCGCAACGGCTCTGTCCGTCGGCAAGTCGCTGGCCGACAGTCCGGCGATCACGCCGAGCCGGTCCGGATCATCGCGGTTCTGCGAGAGCTTGCGTTTGGCCTGAACCTGTTCGACTGCGATCTCAAGACCGACGATCGCGCCGATCATCCGCTCCAGATAGTCCGTCCGGCGCGTCGCTCACCGCCCACGGCTTGTCGCGCGTCGCCTCGAACCGGTCGGTTAGCGCGTTCAGATGGCTGCGAAGCCACGCCGGGTCCTCGCGCCAAGTCAGCCGGCCTCGCACGTGGACAGCCTCGTAGTTCCAGGTGGGCACGACGCGGCCGTGCTTGGCCTTCGAGGGATAGAAGCTGGGCGACACATAGGCGTTCGCGCCCTGGAAGATGACCAGGGCCACGGCCCCTCCAGAGCGGCTCTGGTGCGGATTGGCGCGCGCGAGATGGCCGGCCAGCACCTGGCGCTCGGCGTCGTAGACGAACGGCAGATGGCTCGCGAACAGGCCCTCCGGACCCATGGGTGATCAAACAGCCGAAGGCCAGGCGCTCCAACAGAGCCTCACCTCGGCCTCGTCGGAAACGGCGAACGCTTCAGGCACGTACATGGAGGCCCCCTTCCCGCTCCAACGCACGGCTAACACATGGCGGATAGCACAGGAGCGCGCATGACGCTTGCCGCCGGGCGAACCTGCCGACAAGGACGCATGAGGCGCGCGCCGGCCCGACAATCGAATCTGACCCTCGCCGCCTTCTCAGGCCCATGCCTGCCGCTGGCGGCGGTCGGGCTGCCGCTGGTGCTGCACATGCCGGCCTATTACGCGGGTCCGATCGGCCTGCCCCTGGCGGCGGTGGGCGTGGCCTTCACCTTCATCCGGCTGTTCGACATCGGCTTCGACATGCTCCTGGGCGGAGCCATGGACGCGACCAACACGCGCTTCGGGCGTTTTCGCGTGTGGATGGCGATCGGCGCGCCGGTGCTGATGGCCGGCGCCTTTCTGCTGTTCATGGCCAAGCCCGGCGTCAGCCTGATCTGGCTGTGGGCCGCGCTGCTGGTGACCTACTTCGGCTTTTCCATCGGCTCCCTGGCGCAGCAGGCTTGGGCGTCCGCGTTGTCGCCGGACTACAACCAGCGCTCGCGCATCTACGGCTGGTGGCAGAGCGGCAATATTCTGGGGATGATCCTGGTGCTGCTGCTGCCGCCCATCGTCCAGTACGGATTCCATGGCGACCGGACCGACGGCGTGCGGGCCATGGGCTGGTTCGTGATCATGCTGTTGCCCCTCACCGTCGCCTTCGCCGCCTGGCGCGTGGGCGAGCCGAAGGAGGCGTCGGCCGTCGCCTCGCGGCCCGCGGAGATGCTGCGGATCCTGCAGCGGCCCGTAGTGGCCCGGCTGATGTTGGCGGACTTGCTGCTGGGCTGCGCGCCGGCGATCACGAGCATTCTGTTCTTTTTCTACTTTGACTAGATCAAGCATGTGCCGAACGCGCTGGCGAACCTGCTGATCCTGGCGTTCTTCGTGTCGGGATTGGTGTTCGCGCCCGCCTGGTCGGCGCTGGCGGTGAGGATCGGCAAGCACAAGGCCTTGGCCTGCGGGGCCCTTGCGCTGATCGTGGGGGTGTTGATCCTGATGGTCACGCCGTTCACGTCGATAGGGGTAGAGATCGCGGTGATGGCGGTGGCCGGCGCCTCCTATGCGGCCCCCGCGCTGCTGCTCAGGGCGATGATGGCGGACGCCGGCGATGAACTGCGCCTCGACACGGGGGCCGACCGGACGGGCCTGCTCTACGCCATGCTGACGGCGACCACCAAGATCGGCACGGCCTTGGCGGGATTGAGTTTCGTGGCCCTGAGCGCCGTAGGATTTCGCCAGGCCGGCGCCAACGGGCCCGCGGCCCTGATGTGGCTGCAGATCCTGTTCATCGCGGTCCCATGCACGCTGAGCCTGGCGGCCGCGGCGCTGATCTGGCGCCACCCGCTGGACTCCGCCGACATGGGGAGATCCTGGCCGCCCTCGGCCGCTGGAGAGAGGCCCCTGCCCTGTGACCGTGTCACCTGTGATGCGCCCGACCACGCCGATCCCCTGGTCCGCCTGCTGGCGATCATGGCCCGCCTGCGCGATCCGGCCGGCGGCTGCCCGTGGGACATCGAGCAGACCTTCGCCACCATCGCCCCCTACACCATCGAGGAAGCCTATGAGGTGGCCGACGCCATCTACCGCGAAGATATGGTCGATCTGAGGGACGAGCTGGGCGATCTGCTGCTCCAGGTGGTCTACCACGCCCGCATGGCCGAGGAGGCCGGCGCCTTCGCCTTCGCCGACGTGGCGACCGCCGTGTCCGACAAGATGGTCCGCCGCCACCCGCATGTGTTCGGCGAGGACGAGGTCAAGACCTCCGCCGAACAGACCGACCGCTGGGAGGCGATCAAGGCCGCCGAACGCGCGGATAAGGGCCAGACCGCCAGCGCGCTGGATGGGGTGCCGCTGGCCCTGCCCGCCCTCACCCGCGCCGCCAAGCTGACCAAACGCGCGGCCCGCGTGGGCTTCGACTGGCCGGACATCGGCGGCGTGCTCGCCAAACTGCGCGAGGAGCTGGCCGAACTGGAGGCCGAGATCGAGGCCGGCGATCAGGCCAAGGCGCGCGAGGAACTGGGCGACCTGCTGTTCGTCTGCGCCAACCTGGCGCGCAAGCTCGACGCCGAGCCGGAAGACGCCCTGAGGGCCGCCAACGCCAAGTTCGCGCGCCGGTTCGCCTACATCGAGGCTCGCTTGGCCGAACTGGGCCGCACGCCCACGGACTCTGATCTGGCCGAAATGGACGCCCTGTGGAACGAGGCCAAGGCGGCGGAGCGGGGCTAGAGCATTTTCGAGCGAAGTGGACACCGGTTCGCGTGAAGAAAATGCGTAAAAACAAATAGATGCTAGCGCGTTGTCGGTTCAATCCGAACTGACAACGCTCTAGGTCCGCGCGCTCAAAGCGAGGATATCTTTAACTTATCCACCCCCTCCCCCACCGGGCCTATACACGCGGGCGGGCGCGCAGAGGCGCGCGTGTGGGGGCGCGGGGTGCGCGGGGCGCAGGCGCGCGCGCGAGACGGCGAGCGGACGGGCGAGACGGGCGGCGGGCATGGAGGCGCGGCATGACGATCGGCGGCGGCGGCGGTTGGGACCGCGACAGTCTGCGCGTAAATCGGCGGAGTGGGATAAGTCCCCTTCTTCCCCGGCGGGATAAGGCTGGTTCTGACTCGATACGGACCTTCAGAAGGTCCGCTCCTGGCGCGGCCCGTGTCTCCACGGACCTGATAGCCGCCCGTAGCATTGGGTCCGCATTTGGCGCGGCGCATTTTGCAGGGCTCGCCATCGCGTTGCGGGTGTGGGCGCTGGCTTCGGCGCTTATCTGCTGACCGCTATACTGGCTTGCAGATCCGTTGGACGAACAATCGGCAACGGAGGCTTGGTCACGACCAGTTTGACCCAGAGGGCGTCTCGGCCCCTGAAATAAGACGTCTCGTTCGCCTTGCGCAATGCGTCCATGCTGGCCTGTTCCGTTCCGGAAGCCGCGTTGGTGAAACCCGGCAGGTCGAATATGACCCATGAGCCTTTATCCATTTCGGCCAGACTGAGAGTGACTTTCGGCCTTTCGGTTTTGACCTGGATCTCGGTGCCGGCACGCACGGTGCTCTCGTCGCCGGTGATGTGAAATTCCTTGCCATTGCGAACAAGCGCGATGGGCGCCTGCGGAGCGCGACGGGAGAACAGCGCGGTACGCTGGGCCCGTACGAGGGGCGTGTCCGGAGCATTCGGACTGAGCGACGAGAGCAACGCGAACCGGGCGGTCCGAGTTTCGAGATCGACTGTGCCTGGAAGTTCTCCCCTGCTGTCCGAGAGATTCAGGCGACCGACATCGCCCTTGCACACAGAGGCGTTCCAGGTGGGATGAATCACACAGGTGTCGTCTGTGACGACGCTGTCGTTCTCGCCATCGTTGAGCATGATGTGGGAATCGGGGATGCCGGTGACCGAACCGTCCAGGTCGTGGATCGACAGGGTCCGGTAGCCCACGCCACCCCGGTTGTCGTTGTCGAACCTGGGATCGATTTTCGGGAAATAGACCGGCTTGGCGTTGACGAATTTCGCACCCTTGATGGTGCTTCCGGTGCTGACCCCCGCGCTCGTGTACAGGAGGAAGGAAAGCGCTCCTGTCTTTCGCCGGCTATTGTCCTGGAAATTGACGAAGGTCGTGTTCACCACGTCATCGCGGTAGTCGTAATATTCGTAGCCGCGGATGGGGAAATCCGGAATCAGCGTCTTGGGCAGGCTGCGCCCGTAAGCGACTTCCTCCGGCGTCGTGGGATTGCCGATATTGGCAGTCTCGCCCACGACCAGCGAATCGACCAGCCGGGAATTGAACCGTTCGCTGCCGATGTCGCCAGCGGCCTGCGTCATGCCAATGGCATTGTCGGCGAGTTTCAAGTGGCTGTAGATGAAGAGATCGCCTCGGCCCCAGAGACCGCCATTGCGGTTCTTGTAGCTGGTCAAGTTGTCGAAGTGCGTCTCCAGCACTTCGCTGTCCAGGTCGGCAGGGTTTGCCAACGGCAGGAACGGGATGGTGGCCAGGCCGAAGGTGTTATCTGGGTAGATGTTCCGGTCGAACATGAACCCGTCGAAATTGGAATGGGCCACGTTGCCCCTGAAGGCGCGCATCGGCGTTCGGCGCGGCCAGATGGTCTTGCTGGCGGGCGAATCCTTGAACGCCCCTTGCGGGTGTTCGGGCAGAGACAGCCAGAAGCCGTTCTCGTCGGAACCGGCCGCCACATTGTCGATGAAACTATTGTCCGGGTTGGTGATCCAGTAGGATGCCACCGTGTTGTCCGAAGGCAGCAGCGTGTGCCCGCTGTGGAAGCTGGCTTCCGTCAGGGCCTGGCGATTCGCGTACTTGGGGTCTTTCTCCCCGTTGGCGGCGAGATTGGTCGGCACGCAGTCCAGGGTCGGATGACACTTGGTCTGGATGGCCAGGTTCCTGATGAACTCGTTGCCGTGCTCGATCCCGTCTTCGAGGAAGAAGCAGTGGCCGACGGTGTTGTAGGTCACGTTGTTCTCGACGCGCACAAAATTGGTGCCGTGCACGGTCACGCAGCGGCTGTAGGTGTCGTGGATCGAGGAGTTCTCGATATATTGCCCCGGCGCGTCGCCGACGAGGTGCCAGTGGATCGGATAGCGGGCCAGGTGCATGTACTGGCCCATGTGATAGAGCTCGACGCCCGAGACGTACATTTTCGACCCGGCCATCGCCATGATGTGCCCGCCGAAATAGGTCTTCTCGGAATCGTCTGAAGCCTGGATCTTGATGTTGCGCGTCAGCATGCCGACTTCGCCGCGCTCGTCGACGCCGTAAGTGATCTCGCCGAAGTGCATGTACGCTAGCGGCTTGTCGAGGGTCAGCGCGTTGCCGCTGACCGCGGTGATCGGTGCGCTCCTCGGCCTGCCGCGGATTGAAGTCGGTGGAGGCAATGACGATGACGTCGCCTTTGCGCCAGCCGGCGGCGTTCAGCACTTCGATGTTTGCGCTCCCGGCCTTGGCCGTCTTGGCGAGCTTGGTCCAGGCATTGGTGCGGTCGCCGTGCAGGTTCAGCGTGCCTCTCAGCATCATGATGCCGCGGTCGCCCATCGTGTTGATGTCTTCGTTCGGCACCTTGTCGGTCAGCGTGATCGTCGCCTTGTGGGTGTAGGGATGCGCCTCGCTGCCGATGTCGAGCTCGCCGCCTGGCAGATAGATCCAGTCGGTCGTCAGCTCCAGATCGCGAGCGTCCGAGAAGCTGAGCTTGCCGTCGATGGTCAGACTGCGCAGCCATGGCGGACTGGCGTCGAGCACGATGGCCTTGTCCTTGCCGATCGTCACCGCATCGCCTTCGCGTGGGACCTTGCTGTCGGGCCAGGACGCAGGATCGGACCAGCGCGACCAGTGGACCGCCGAGGACGCCGCGGGTGCGCCCGCGTCCATCTTCATGTGCGTCTCCTGCGCCTCGGCCGCCGCCCCCGCGCCCGAGCAGCAGGCACGCAGGAAGCAGCCACGAAATCAGAGACAGGCGCGGTTGTATGCGCATGACGTCGATCCTCCCCCAGTCGGGACTGCAGGGTCCCTTACGTTCTTGCGGACAAGCTGGCGCCGAACACGCGGAAAGCCAAGCCGCTCGCAGGAGGGGCCGAGGGACGGATACCTACCTCCGGCGCCCACCCGCCCGCGCGAATGTCCTGAGACCGGAGCAGATCCTCCTTCCGCTCCTGGCGCAACCTAGCCTTCAGCCAGCCTCTCACTTGCACGAGACGCCGGGAACTCAAGACAAGCGGGGTCAGAAATGCACTTGCGCCGCGATGAGCGGATGGGAGGGGCTTTGGCGCGCCAGCCCGGCCTCTCCGGCGCCGTCGCCGCCGAGCTGGTCCACGACATCCAGGTCCGCCAGGGCGAACGCTCCACGAAGCCTCCTCGGCGCGAGACCTGCTGCGCATGAACCGTAGAAATGAAAGAGCCCCCGGCCTGCGCCGGGGGCTCTCGCTCATCGGGCAGGATCCAGCTTACCGGCTGACCTGGACGCCGGTTCCACCAGCGCCAGGGCCGCTGATGTGGGCGCCTTCACCGTTGGAGACAACCTTCACCCACAGCGCATCCTTGCCCTTGTAGTACGAGGTGTCGCTGGCCTTGCGCAGCGCATCCAGGCTGTCCTGCGGCGTACCCGAGGCCGCCGTGGTGAATCCCGGCAGCTCGAACATCACCCACGAGCCCTTATCCAGCTCGCTGAGGTACAGGTCCACGGACGGCCTTTGGGTGGTCACCTTGATCTCGGAGCCGGCGCGTATGTTGGTATCCCCGGTCAGGGTGACCTCCTTGCCATTGCTGCTGAGAACGACCGGCGGCGGAGGAGGTCCCGCGGGCCGACCAAACGGCGACCCGCCACGACCCGCCGCTGGGGCAGGCGCCGCGGCGCCAGGAGCGGGGGCAGCGCGGGGACCGGCGGGTGCGCCTTTGGCGGGACCCGCAGGAGCGCCGCCGAAAATGCCGCCGGGGCCGAAGGGGTTGGCGGGGGCGGCTAGAGCCAGGCGTCCGACATCGCCCTTGCACACCGCGGCATTCCAGGTCGGCTTGATCTCGCAGGATTTGTCGATGGCGAGTCCGTCACTCTCGTCATTGATCAGAATGAAGGAGTCCGGGACGCCGGTGACCGAGCCGTCCAGGTCGTGGAACACCGAGGTCTTGTAGGCCCCGTTGCCGTAATCATCGTTGCTCCACTTATGCTCCATCGGCGGGAAGTACACCGGCTTGGCGTTGATGAATTTCGCGTGCCGTACGGTGTTGTTGGTGCTCATTCCGAAGCTTGTATACAGCAGGTAAGAGATCGCGCCCGTCTTGCGCGTGGCGTTATCCTGGAAATTCACGAAGGTGTCGTTGTCCAGTTGGTGACGGTAATCATAGAACTCGTAGCCGCGGATCGGGAAATCCGGGACTTTGGGCTCCGGCAGGCTGCGGCCGTAAGCCACTTCCACCGGCGTCTCCGGGTTGCCGACATTGGCCGTTTCGCCGACGAACAGGGAATCGACCACCCGTGAGGTAAAGGCGGAATTGCCGAAATTGCCGGACGCATGCGTGTAACCGATGGCGTTGTCGGCCAGCTTCAGGCCCGTGAACAGGTCCATCTCACCGCGGGTCCACATGCCGCTGTTGCGGTTCTTGTAGCTGGTGAAATCCTCGATCAGCGTCACCACCTGGGGGCTGTTCGCGTCAGTGGGATCGTCCTGGGCGATATGCCCGCCGGGGGCGAAATGGCCATTTTGCATGGGGCCGCGGTCGGACATGAAGCCGTCGAAGTTCGAATGGGCGGTGTTGCCCTTGAACTCGCGCAGCGGGAGTCGCCGTGGCCAGTAGTTGTCGTCGTGATGCAGGCCCGTCGGATGCTGCGGCAAGGCGAACCAGAAGCCCGTCGCCTCGGACCCGGCGGCCACGTTGCCGATGTAGGTGTTGTCCGGATTGGTGATCCAGAAGCTCGAAGCGGTGTTGTCCGACGGGATCAGGATATCCTTGGCGCTCTGGCCGGCCAGTTTGAAGTTCTTGCCGCCCTCAGCTCCGAACGGGCCGAGGTCGGTCGGCTCGCAGGGTTTGCCGTCGGGATGGCACTTGGTCAGGATCGCCAGGTTGTGGATGAACTGGTTGCCGTGCTCCACGGCGTCTTCCAGGAAGAAGCAGTGGCCCACGTTGTTGTAGGTCACGTTGTCCTGCACCCGCACGTCGTTGGTGCCGTGCACCGTCACACAGCGGCTGTAGGTGTCGTGGATCGAGGAATCCTGGATGTATTGCCCCGGGGCGTCGCCGAGCAGGTGCCAGTGGATCGGGTACCGGGCCAGGTGCATGTACTGGCCCATGTGATACAGCTCGACGCCCGAGACGTACATTTTCGACCCGGCCATCGCCATGATGTGCCCGCCGAAGTAGGTCTTCTCGGAATCGTCCGAAGCCTGGATCTTGATGTTCCGCGTCAGCATGCCGACTTCGCCGCGCTCGTCGACGCCGAAGGTGACTTGGCCGAAATGCATGTACTTCAGCGGCTTATCGAGCGTGATCGCGTTGCCGCTGATGGCGGCGATGGTGCGCTCCTCGGCCTGGTGAGGATCATAATCGGTTGAGGCGAGGACGATCACGTCGCCCTTGCGCCAGCCGGCGGCGTTGAGGACCTCGATCCTGGCGCTGCCGGCCTTGGCTGTCGCCGCGAGCTTGGTCCAGCTGTTCGTGCGGTCGCCGTGCAGGCTCAGGGTGCCGCCCAGCATCATGATGCCGCGGTCGCCCATGGTGTTGATGTCTTCATTGGGAACGACGTCGGTCAGCGTGATCGTCGCCTTGCGCGCGTAGGGTTTGGCCTCGCTGCCGATGTCCAGCTCGCCGCCCGGCAGATAGATCCAGTCGGTTGTCAGCGCGAGATCGCGTTTGTCCGAAAAGCTGAGCTTGCCGTTGATCGTCAGACTGCGCAGCCATGGCGGACTGACGTCGAGGACAATGTCCTTGTCCCGGGCGATCGTCACCGCGTCGCCTTCGCGCGGCACCTTGCCGTCGGGCCAGGACGCAGGGTCGGACCAGCGCGACTGGACGGCCGCCGAAGAGGGCGCGGGGGCGACCGCGTCCATTTTCATGTGCGCTTCCTGCGCGTGAGCCACGGCCCCCGCACTGAGCAGGAGGCACGCAGGAAGAAGCAATGAAACAAGAGACAAGCGAAATTTCATGCGCATGACGTCGGTCCTCCACCTCGGGACTGCAAGCCCCGCATTTCTTGTGAACATAACTAACAGAAAAATACGCCGATTGGCCAAGCGGCGCGATGATTGGCCGTTTCCAAGTCCTGGCCGCCCTAACCGCCGGTGCGGAAGGCCTCGGCGGCGGCGTCCATGTCGCGCACCGGATTGCCGGGGCCCGACTCGCGGCCCTTGAGGAATTCGTTGAGGATGCGGCGCCTGGTGAACAGCCATTGGCCGTTCCGCTTTTCGAGATCGTCCTCGTAGAGGCCGTAAGTGCCCATCTTCATCGTGTCCTGGGGACCGTTGTTGGCCATCTCCAGCCACAGCGCGCGACCCCACGCGCGGTCGCCTTCCACACGGATCACCGTCTGCAGGATGACGTGGCGCAGCAGCGCGGGCTGGCCGTCCTCGGTGTGGTAGAACTTGCCGATGCCGTCGGCGAAGTTCGAGATCGCCTCACGGATCGCCGGGCGGCCCGTGCAGGTTCCCCGAGCGAACTCAAGCTCGCCGTCCTCCGCGAAGGTGCCGACGTAGGCGTCCCAGTCGTGATAATCGATGGCGAACAGATAGCGGGCCATCAGATCCTCGATCTCGGCGCGGTCCTGCGCGTAGGTGTTGGAATACGGGATTTTCATTCTGGCGCTCCTCCACAGCTCCTCCGACCTAAAGCGGCCCGCGGACGACGGCAATGGTCAGGTTGCGCGGCGCCTGCGCGCGGGCGCCGCCTAGCCCAGCGCCACCTGGGGGAACAATCGCTCGAATTGGCCCAGAGCCTGGTCGTCCAGGCGAACCGAGACCTGCGCGCCCCCGGCGTCGTCCTCCACGCGGTCCAGCACCCGGCCATGCCGGTAGAGCCAGGCCAACGCTTCGCCCTGCCCCGCCGGCAGGTGTCGCGTGCAGTTCGACGCCCTGGTCCACCAGATCGGCGAGATAAGCGAGAAGGCGCTCACACCCCTCCCCCGTCACGGCCGACACGGCCACGGCCGGCAGCGTTTTCGATCTGGCGGGCCGGTGGGCGCGGGCCAGAAGGTCCTCGCGGGCTTCGGCGTCCAGCAGGTCGATCTTGTTCCAGACCTCGACGATCACCTTGTCGAAGTCCCGGCCAGCCTCAAGACTCTCCAGCACGGTCTCCACGTCCGCCGCCTGGGCCTCGCTCTCGTCGCTGCGCGATATCGCGCACGTGCACGATCACGTCGGCGGCCTTCACCTCCTCCAGCGTGGCCTGGAAGGCCTCCACCAGCTCGTGCGGCAGATCGGAGATGAAGCCCACCGTGTCCGACAGGATCGCCGGGCGGCCGTCGGGCAGGCGCACGGCCCGCTGGGTGGTGTCCAGCGTCGCGAACAGCATGTCCTTGGCCTCGACCTTGGCCTCGGTCAGCCGGTTGAACAGGGTGGACTTGCCGGCGTTGGTGTAGCCGACCAGGGCCAGGATCGGGAACGGCACGCGCTCGCGCGCCCGCCGCTGAAGACCCCGGGTGCGGCGCACCTCTTCAAGCTCGCGCTTCAGGCGGCCGATGCGGTCGGCCAACAGCCGCCGGTCGGTCTCGATCTGGGTTTCGCCGGGGCCGCTCATGGCGCCCAGGCCGCCGCGCTGGCGCTCCAGGTGGGTCCAGGTGCGCACCAGGCGCGAGCGCTCGTAGGCGAGCCTGGCCAGCTCCACCTGCAGCCGGCCCTCGCGGGTGCGGGCGCGGCGGGCGAAAATCTCCAGGATCAGGCCGGTGCGGTCGATGACCTTCACCTGCCAGGCGCGCTCCAGGTTGCGCTGCTGCACGGGGGTGAGGGCGTCGTCCACCACCACCACGTCCGCCTCCAGGCCCCGGCACATGGCCGCGATCTCCTCCACCTTGCCCTTGCCGAACAGGGTGGCCGGAACGACCGCGCGCAGAGGTGCGATCAGCGCCTCGCGCACCTCCAGATCGAGCGCGGCGGCCAGGGCGACGGCTTCCTCAAGCCGCTGCTCTGGCGCGCGCAAGGTCCCGGCCTTCGGACGGACCGGGTGGATGACGATGGCGACCTCAACCTTCGGCCGCCGGTCGATGAAGCGTTCGGTCAAACTTCGTCCTGGTCTTCCGGCGGCTCATACAGCTGCACCGGCTGGGCGGGCATGATGGTGGAGATCGCGTGCTTGTAGACAAGCTGCGCCTGGCCGTCGCGGCGCAGAAGCACGCAGAAATTGTCGAACCACGCCACCACGCCCTGCAATTTGACGCCGTTGACGAGATAGATGGTGAGCGGCGTGCGCGCCTTGCGCACCGCGTTCAGGAAGGTGTCCTGCAGGTTCTGTTTCTTATCGTTCGACATGGGGTCTGACCCTCTTTTCTAGACGGAAGCATTCGCTTCCACACACACAAGACCTATTTGCGCGCTCCCCAGACGGGTCGCAAGACGTCCGACCCGCCAGGATGCGCGCGGCGGCTCTTGGCTCAAATATAGGGCGTGAAAACGGCGTGCGGCCGGGAGGGGAAGCGGCGGTCAGGCGTCGTCGCCGCCCTCGCCGCCTCGGGAGGCCACGCCCAGGGACTTCAGCTTGCGGTGAAGCGCCGAACGCTCCATGCCGATGAAGGCGGCGGTGCGCGAGATGTTGCCGCCGAAGCGCAGGATCTGGGCGTTCAGATACTCCCGCTCGAACACCTCGCGCGCGTCGCGCAGCGGCAGGGCGATGATCCGCTCCGCGCCCACCGAGCCGGCCGAGCCCGAGGACGCCACCTCGACCGGCAGCATCTCGGCGGTGATCGGTTCGGACGGGTCGCCCGTGGCGAGGATCAGCAGGCGCTCCACGTTGTTGATCAGCTGGCGCACGTTGCCGGGCCACGGATGCACCTGGAAGGTCGCGATGGCGTCCTCGCCCAGCCGCCGCTTGGGCAGGCCCGTCGCCTCGCTGATGCGTTCGATGAAGTAGTCCACCAGCTCGGGGATGTCTTCGCGCCGCTCGGCCAGGCCCGGCACCCTCAGGGGCACCACGTTCAGGCGGTGGAACAGGTCCTCGCGGAACCGTCCCGCGGCGATCTCGGCGCGCAGGTCGCGCGAGGTCGAGGAGATCACCCGAACGTCCACCTGAACGTCGGTGGCGCCGCCCACCCGCCGGAAGCGCTGTTCGACCAGCACGCGCAGGATGCGGCCCTGGGTCTCCAGCGGCATGTCGCAGACCTCGTCGAGGTAAAGCGTGCCGCCATGGGCCTGTTCGAACACGCCGATCTTGGAGGGACGGTCGTCCTCCCCCTCCTCGCCGAACAGGCCGACGTCGACGTGTTCGGGCGTCATGCCCGCCGCCGAGATGGCGACGAACTCGCTCGACGCGCGGCCGCTGGCCTCGTGGATCATCCGCGCGGTGAGCTCCTTGCCCGAACCGGGCGGCCCGGCGACCATGACCCGGCTGTTGGCGGGGGCCACCTTGCTGATCAGGGCGCGAAGCTGCTGGGCGGCGGGCGAGCGCCCTATCAGGCCTTCGGGCTCCAGCGACTGCGTGCGCAGCCGCTTGTTCTCGCGCTTCAGGCTCGCGGCCTCCAGCGCCCGCTGGATCAACAGCAGCAGCCGGTCGGACTTGAAGGGCTTCTCCAGGAAGTCGTAGGCGCCGCGCTTGATGGCGCTGACCGCGGTTTCGATGTTGCCGTGGCCGGAGATCATCACCACCGGCAGGTCTGGATCGAGCTCCTTGATCAGGTCGAGCAGCTCCAGCCCGTCCATCCCCCCGCCCTGCATCCAGATGTCCAGCAGGATGAGCGAAGGTTTGCGGGCCCGGACGCCGTCAGCGCCGAGGCGGAGTTCGGCGCGGTGCGCACCGCGTAGCCTTCGTCCGTCAGGATGCCCGAGACCAGCTCGCGGATATCCGCCTCGTCGTCCACCACCAGGATGTCAGCGGCCATATGGGTCCCTTCAGGCTACCGTCGCGCCGGCAGGCGCAGGGGTTTCGACAGTTTCGGCGCGCGGGAGCCGCAGAATGGCGCGCGCGCCCGGCGGATCGGCGGCGTCGAGCAAGACAAGCTCCCCGCCGTGCTCCTCCAGAATGCGTTTGACGATCGCAAGGCCCAGGCCAGTGCCCTTCTCGCGGGTGGTGACGTAGGGCTCGGTGAGCTGCTCGCGGCCGGCGGACGGCAGGCCGACGCCATTGTCCTCCACCTCGAAGGCCGCGCTCCCCTCGTCGACCACCAGCCGCGCGATCATGCGTCCGGGCAGGCCCGGCGAGGCCTGACGCCGCGCCGCGATGGCCTCTCCGGCGTTCTTCAACACGTTCGTCAGCGCCTGGCCGAGCATCCGCCCGTCACAGACGATGGTGACCTCCTCGCCCGGCTCCTCCAGCTCGATGGTGGTGTCCGGATCGACGACGCGCTGGGCGAACACGGCCTGGCGCAGCAGCTCGTTGGCGTTCTGGGGCGCGAACTTGGGCGCCGGCATGCGCGCGAAGGACGAGAACTCGTCCACCATGCGGCCGATGTCCTCCACCTGGCGGATGATGGTGTCGGTGCAGCGGTCGAAGATCTCCGGATCGCTGGTGATCTCGCCGCGATACTTGCGCCGCAGCCGTTCGGCCGAAAGCTGGATGGGCGTCAGGGGGTTCTTGATCTCGTGCGCCACGCGCCGCGCCACGTCGCGCCAGGCGGCGCTGCGCTGGGCCGTGACCAGCCGGGTGATGTCGTCGAAGGTGAGCACCTGCCCCTCTTCCCCGGCCGCCGAGGCCAGGATGCGCAGCCGACGGGTCTCGCCGCCGCGCACCAGGTCCATCTCGGTCTCCGCGCGCCCTTCGCCCGTCGCCAGCGGCGGCCAGCTCAGGCGCCACTTCCGACAGCGGCTTGCCGTGCGGATCGCCATCCAAGCCAAGCAGCACGAACGCCTGCCGATTGGCCGCCGACACCCGTCCCTGCCCGTCGACGCCCAGCACCCCGGCGCTGACGCCCGCCAGCACCGTCTCGATGAACTGGCGGCGGGACTCCGCCTCGTGACTGGCGGTCTGCAGCGCCGTTTGCTGCAGTCTGAAGTTCACCCGTCATCTTGTTGAATGCACGGGATAAGACCGCGATTTCCTCAGGCGTGTCTCGAAGATCGACGCGCGCGGTCAGATCGCCGCCCGAAACCTTGTGCGCGGCCGCCACCAGCCTCGCCACCGGCGCGGAGATGGCGTTGGCGGCGCCCATGCCGAGCCAGACCGCGCCCACCAGCACCAGCAGCACGGTCTCCACATAGGTCAGCAGGAACACCGCCTGGATCTGGCTGCGGTTCGCCGCCGCCTCGCGGTAGGCCAGCAGGGCGCCCTCGGTGGAGCGCAGGTGGTTCAGGATCCCGGGATCGACCCGGCGGACGACGTAGAGGTAGGCGTCGTTGTAGCCGCTTCATCTTGTAGACCGCGCGGATCAGGTCCGACGCCTCGAACGGGCGCATCACCACGTCGCCCTTGTCGGCCGAGGCGAGGGTCGCGGCGGGCGGCGCCACGAAGGTCGGGGCGTTGTCGGACTCCGCGCTGGCCAGCAGCCGGCCCTCGTGGTCGATCACATAGGCGGCGGGGAAGTAGCGGTTGGCCGCCTGCCCCTCCAGGATTCGCCCGTAGGCCACGGGGCTGGAGGCGAACAGCGGCGCGGCGCGGTCCAGGTCCGTCGCCATGGCCAGAAGGTCGCCGTAGATGCCCCGGGTCTGCTCGTTCACATAGGAGCGCGCCGCCGTGGCGGAGTTCTCCACCACCGTGCGCACCCGCTTGGAGAACCAGGTCTCCACGCCGCGCGTCACCAGGGCGCCGAAGAACAGCGCCACCACGATCGCCGGCACGAACGCGGCGAGCGCGAACAGGCTCACGAAGCGCAGGTGCAGCTTGGCGCCCGCGTCGCGCGACTGCTCGCCGATCAGCCTGACCACGCTCCAACCGGCCGCGGCGACCAGCGCCAGGATCAGGACCAGATTGGCCAGGACGATGGTGAGGATGGTCCGGCTCGCGAGACCCGCGAAGCCCACGGGCGGCGCCCGCGTCGAGGACAGATAGACGGTGACCGCCGTGACCACGAAGGCGATGGCGTAGCCCGCGCCCAGGACGATGCGCGGTCCCGGCTTCCCACGCCATGAACGCCAGAAGCCGAACGGACGGTTTGAAAGGCTGCGGTCCTCGGCGCTCATCGCGGGGAGTTTAGCGAGGACTGTGCCCCGATTTCAACAGTGACGTTGCGATAATGCCTCAGGCCTTGGTCCGGACGGCCTGCAGCCCGAGATCGTGGATCTTCTTGCGCAGGGTGTTGCGGTTCAGGCCCAGGATTTCGGCGGCGCGAATCTGGTTGCCGCGCGTGGCCGCCAGCGTCAGGCGGATCAACGGCGCCTCCACCTCCTCGATCACCCGGTCGTAGAGGCCGCGCGGCGGAATACCGTCGGGCTGGCTGGCGAAGTCGGCGGCGAGGTGCCGTTCCACCAGGGTCGAGAGGCTGACGGGCCCTTCGCCGGGCGTCGCGTTGCTGGTCTCCTCGCGCAGCTCCCGTTCCACGATCCGCGCGGTGATCGTCTCCTCGGAGTACAGGGCGCACATCCGGCGGATCAGGTTCTCCAGCTCGCGCACATTGCCGGGCCAGACGTGGGTCTTCAGCCGCTCCAGGGCGCCCTGGTCGATGGTCTTGGCCGGCAGGCCTTCGCGGTGGGCGCGCAGCAGGAAGGCGCGGGCCAACTCGGTGATGTCCTCGGCCCGGTCGCGCAGGGGCGGCAACCGCAGCGGGCGCGACGTTGAGGCGGAAGAACAGGTCCTCGCGGAACAGGCCCTGCTGGATCAGGGCGCGCAGGTCGCGGTTGGTGGCGGCGATGATGCGGGCGTCGGCCGGACGGCTGGTGCGCGGGTTGATCGCGGACTCCGAGCCGTCGATCACGCGCAGGAGCCGGGTCTGGGCGTCCAGCGGCATGTCGCCGATCTCGTCGAGGAACAGGGTGCCGCCGTCGGCCTCCACCAGCTTGCCGACATCCCCCTCGCCCCGGCCGAACAGCTCGGTCTCCACCCGCTCGCGCGGGGTGGCGGCGAGGTTGATGGCCACGAACCGGCCGTCGCGGCGCCGCCCGAGGTCATGCAACGCCCGGGCGACCAGCTCCTTGCCGGTGCCGGACTCGCCGGTGATCAACACCGTGAGGTCCGCGCCCACCAGCCGCGCGATGGTGCGATAGACCTCCTGCATCGGCGCCGAACGGCCGATCAGCGGCAGGCGCTCGTCGCGCACGGCGCGGGCCTGGGCCCGGGCCACTTCGGTCTCCGCCGGCCGGGCGAGCGCACGGCGGGCGGCGTTGGTCATGTCGTCCAGGTCGAAGGGTTTCGGGCACATAGTCGTAGGCGCCGATCTCCGCCGCGTTCACGGCGGTGAGCAGGGTGTTCTGGGCGCTCATCACGATCACGGGCAGCTTCGGGCGCTGCTTGCGGATGCGCGGCAGCACGTCGAACACGTTCTCGTCGGGCATCACCACGTCGGTGATGACGAGGTCCCCCTCCCCGTCCGTGACCCATTTGAGCAGGGTCGAGGCATTGGAGGTTGCGCGCACCTGATAGCCCAACCTGGAGAAGGCCTGGCTTAGCACCAGCCGAATCGACGCGTCGTCGTCGGCGATGAGGATCTTGCTCTGGACGGTCATGGCTTGGGCTTACTCCGGCGCCTACTAAGTTTGCACGGGCAACAGCACGCGGAACACGGTGCGCCCGGGCTCTGACTCGAAATCGACCAGCCCTGCATGCGCAGCGACCAGTTTTGCGACAAGCGCCAGTCCGAGCCCCGTTCCGTTCGCTTTTGACGTGACAAACGGCTCGAAAAGCTGGTCGCGGATTTTTTCCGGAACCCCCGGGCCATTGTCCTGCACCCGCACCTCCAAGGGCGCGGCCTTCTCGCCGCCGCGAAGCCTCAGACCGTGCCGGTAGGCGGTGGTGATCGTCACCTCGCCGCGCCCGTCGCCGCGCGAGTTCGCGGCCTCGGCGGCGTTCTTCACGATGTTCAGGAAGATCTGGATGAGCTGGTCCTCGTCGCCCAAGGCGGGCGGCAGGGACGGGTCGTAGGAGTCCTGGATCGTCAGGCTGGCGGCGGCGCCGTTGGAGGCCAGGGCGCGCACCCGATCGAGCACCGCGTGGATGTTGACCGCCTGGGGCTGAACCGGCGTGTCCCAGCCCAGCGCCTCCACCCGATCGACCAGCCGGCGGATCCGCTCGGTCTCCTCGACGATAAGCTCCGCAAGGGCCGCGTCCTCGGGTTTGACGCCGGATTTCAACAGCTGCGCGGCGCCGCGGATGCCCGCCAGAGGGTTCTTGATCTCGTGCGCCAGCATGCGGCCGAACCCGCCGATCGACCGCAGGCCCTGGGCGTCCGCGCCGTGGCGCGCGCCGCTGCCGGCGATGGGCCTGAGCGTGACGAGCACCGCCCCGCCCGGCAGCGGCGCCACCGAGACGTCGGCGCGAAAACCGGGATGGCCGACCACCACCACGTCCATGCCGCGTTCGCGGGCGCCGGCTTCGATCTCCTTGGCGCGCCCGATCAGCGCGTCCAGGGCGCCGTCGTCGGCCATGGAGTCGCGCACCTTGCCCCGCGCGAGGGTCCCCAGGCTCTGACCGAAGAGGGTTTCGGCGGCCTCGTTGGCGGCGCGGAGGCGACCGTCGGCGCTGATCACCAGAGCGGGCTCCGCGCCCGCCTCGAAAGCGGCGGCCTTCAAGCCCTCGGACGCAATCAACACCATGTGCCTACTTTTTGACCAACCTGAGCGCCGCGTTTTTAGGCACTTTGCGGACAGCTTGTCCAGTCTGGACAATCAGGCGCCCTTCCGGGAAACAGGGGCATGAGGTTTTCCGGCATCATCGTCGCCGCGGGCTCGGGCGTCCGGGCGGGGTCGGACATCCCCAAACAATGGCGTCTGCTCGCCGGCAAACCCGTACTGCGATGGGCCGCGGAGGGTCTGGCGGCGGGCGGTCCCCAGGCGCTCGTGGCGGTCGTCGGGGCCGGAGACGAGGCGCGGGCGGCCGAGATGCTGGCCGGCCTGGGCGACGTGCGGATCGTCGCCGGCGGCGCGACTCGGGCCCTTTCGGTCCAGGCGGGGCTCGCGGCGCTGGCCGACAATCCCCCCGACGCGGTGCTGATCCACGACGCGGCGCGGCCGTTCGTGACCTCAAGACACGTCGAGCCTCTTGCTCGCCGCCCTGGCCGAGGCGGACGGCGCGGTTCCGTGCCTGCCGGTCGCCGACACCCTGAAGCGGCCGGCCGACGGCGGCGCCCTGACCACGGTTTCCCGCGAGGGGCTGCTGCGGGTGCAGACGCCCCAGGCGTTCCGCTACGACGCCCTGGTGAAGGCCCATGCGGCCTGGGACGATCCCGAGCCGCCCACCGACGACGCGGCGGTGATCGAGCGCGCGGGCGGGCGCGTGGTCGCCACGGCCGGCGATCCCTTGCTGATGAAACTGACCTATCCGGAGGACTTCGCGATGGCCGAGAGCCTGGCGGGCGGCGGCCCGCGTCACGCGGATCGGCCAGGGCTTCGACGCCCACCGCTTCGGTCCCGGCGACGGGGTGTGGCTGTGCGGGATCAAGATCGCCCACGACCAGGCGCTGGTCGGCCACTCGGACGCCGACGCGGGGCTGCACGCCCTCACCGACGCCATCCTGGGCGCGATCGGCGAAGGCGACATCGGCCAGCACTTCCCGCCGTCGGATCCCAAGTGGAAGGGCGCGCGCTCGGACCAGTTCGTGCGCCATGCCGTGGAGCTGGTGCGCGCCGCCGGGGGCGAGCTGGTCAACGTCGACGTGACCCTGATCTGCGAGGCGCCGAAGATCGGGCCCCACCGCGACGCCATGCGCGCCCGTCTGGCCGAGATCCTGGACCTGCCGCTGAACCGGGTGAGCGTGAAGGCGACCACCACCGAGGCCATGGGCTTCACCGGCCGTCGCGAGGGCCTGGCCGCCCAGGCGGTGGTCTCGGTGCTGGCGCCCTAGCCCGGCCGCTTCAGGCCGGCGATCAGCGCGCCCCAGACGTTGGTGTAGTCGTCCGTCCAGGGCCGCCAGCCGCCCGGGACGGGATGGCGCCAGTCGGCGTGGACGCGATAGGGGTCGAGCGTCTTGCGCGTCCTTGGCGACGAGCAGCGCCATGCCGCCGGTCTCCAGGTAGGACGGGACGTCCTGCAACGTCCAATGCTCGCCGTAGAGCACACCGTTGGCGCCGGCGTCCCAGGCCGCCGCGGCGGCGGGGCCGGCCAGGTCCAAGGTGCGGTTGGACAGGTGCAGCACGATCACCCCGGTCGGCGTCAGCAGGCGCAGATACAGCCGCATGGCCTCGGTCGTCAGCAGGTGGGTGGGCACGCTGTCGGAATTGAAGGCGTCCACCAGGATGAAGTCGTAGGTTCCGGGCGTCTCCTTCGCCAGCGACAGGCGCGCGTCGCCGAGCACCACGTCCACCGGCCCCTGGGCGCAGCCCTTGACGAAGGAGAACTTGCGCGGATCGAGCGCGATCTTGACCATCATCGGGTCGATCTCGAAATAGCGCATCCGGTCGGTCGGCCGCGTGAAGGTGGCGGTGGTGCCCGCCCCCAGCCCCACCACGGCCATGCGCAATGCCGGATGCCGGGCCTGCTCGGTGAACACCGCCTGGCCGATCAGGCCCTCGGGCGCGTAGTAGGCCGTGGCCAGACACCTTCAGCTTGGGCGTCAGGATCTGGGCGCCGTGCAGGGTCGTGCCATGCACCATGATCCGCACGGGCCCGACCGGCGACTTGGCATCGGTCAGCCGGACCACGCCGAAGAAGCTGCGATGGAACTCGTCGTGGGTTCCCGCGCCGGGCAGCTCCACGGCCAGGACCATGGCGCCCAGCAAGACCGCGCTCACGATCGGCCGGCGCGCCAGCATCACCGCCATCACCGCGGGCGCGACCGACAGGACCGTGCGCGTGACCTCCGGCGGCAGGAACCGGGGGATCAGCGCGGGGACGAGGCAGACGAAGCCGGCGACCAGCCATCCCCGCTCGTGAATCTTCAGCGGGCCGCCCGCGTCGGGCCGCGCCAGCACCGCCAGGACCAGCACCGCCGGATACTCCCAGACCCGGTCGAACAGGATCGGCGCCAGAAAGGCGTTGAAGCCGCCGCCGACAACGCCGCCCACCGCCATCCACAGATAGAATTCGGTGAGGCGCCCGGTCCCCGGACGGCGGGCCGCGAGGGTGGCGTGGCACGCCAGCGCGGCCAGGAAGAAGGCCGTCAGGTGGATGACGAGCTGCTGCAGCCACGGCGTCCTGGGCTCGGCCAGGATGAAGATCGCCAGGGCCGCGAATACGAGCTGCAGCCAGTAGAGCAGGACCGGCGGCGCGGCGCGCTTGCCGGAAAACGCGATGATGAAGGTGACGAGGTAGAGCCCGAGCGGCGGAATCCACAGGAACGGCGCGGAGGCCACGTCGGCGGTGATATGGGCGGTGACGCCGGACAAGAGGCTCGCGGGCGCGGCGGCCAGCAGCATCCACGTCAAGCGCTCGCGCCAGCTCGGGGCCGGGGTCGGCGGCGCGGCCTCGGAGGCCTGAGGTGTCGGCGCCGTGCGGATGGTCAGGGCCAGGGCCGCCAGGGCGAGCGCGAAGGCCACGTAGCCGACGCTCCAGCTCATGGCCTGGACGCGCAGGCCGAAAAGCGGCTCCACCAGCGTCGGATAGGCGGCCAGCGCCAGCAGGCTGCCGAGGTTGCTGGCGACGTAGAGCCGATAGACCCGCCCGTCTGCGGCGGCGCTCATCGGGCCATCGGACCGGGCGCGCTCGATCGTCGCGAACCAGGCTTGCAGCAGGGGCGCGCTGGCCGACAGCAGGGCGAAGGGCGGGCCGATGGAGACCAGCAGCACAGCGGCCAGCCAAAGGGCCGGCGCGTCCGGCCACGGCGGGCCGAACAGGTGCGATAGCCGCAACGGCAGCACCAGCGCCGCGACCGCCAGGGCGACGAGGTGGATCCGCACCTGCCGCCGCACCGATCCCGCGCGCTGCAGGACGTGCGCCCAGGCGTATCCGGCCAGCAGCGCCAATTGGAAGAACGCCAGCAGGGTGTTCCAGATGGCCGGCGCGCCGCCGAGCGAAGGCAGCAGCAGCTTGCCCATCAACGGCTCGACCAGGAACACCAGCGCGGCGCTGGCGAAGGCCGCGACGGCGAACGATAGACTCCCGGCGGCCTGGCCCGGCCGGCCGGCTGACGCTTGGGCGCTCATCTTCGTGGCGGCCCTCCCCTTATGCGTGATCTTGCGGCCGGTTACGGATGTTTGACAATGAGCTCCGCACGGAGGCGCCCCGCATGTTCCCCGATGACATCGAATCCCTGGCCGTTCAGGTGCTGGATAAGGCCCGGGCGCGGGGCTGGAAGGTCGCCGCGGCGGAGAGCTGCACCGGCGGGCTGGTGCTGGGCGCGCTGACGGCCATCGCGGGCTCGTCGGACGTGGTGGAGGGCGGCCTCGTCACCTACGCAAACGCTGCGAAACATGGGCTCCTGGGCGTTCCAGAGGAGGTGCTGGCGAGCTACGGCTCGGTGTCCGAACCCACGGCCCGCGCCATGGCGGAGGGCGCCCTGACGGCCCTGGACGCTGACCTCGCCGTGGCGATCACCGGCGTCGCGGGGCCCGGCGGCGGAACCGCCGAAAAGCCGGTCGGCCTGGTGCATTTCGCCACCGCCGCGCGAGGCGGGCCGACCGTTCACCGGGAGATGCGATTCGGCGATCTGGGGCGCGAGGCGGTGCGACTCGCCTCGGTCAGGACGGCGCTTTCGATGCTGCTGGACCGGCTGTCATGATCCCGGACGATGTCCCGGCGCGGCGTTGGAGCGCGCGCGGCCTGCCCGGCCGGGCGATGTCGCGCGCCACCGCCCGGCAGGCGGAGTTTCGCCACGCGGTGCGCGTGTCGGTCGCGGTGGGCGCGGCCTTCGCCATCAGCAGCCTGTTCCACCTGCCCCAGGGCTACTGGTCGGTGTTCACCGCCGTCATCGTGGTCCAGACGTCCATCGGCGGCACCATCACCGCTTCGCTCGAGCGGCTGCTGGGCACGGTGGTGGGCGCCCTCGTCGGGGTGGCCGGCGCCTATCTGCGCGCCCGCACGGTGGTGGAGGAAGGCCTGGTGCTGAGCGCCGCCGTCGCCATCCTGGCCTTCGCCGCGGCGGTGCGGCCCCAGCTGCGCGTGGCCCCGATCACCGCCGCGATCGTGCTGGTGGGCGGCGTGGGTACGCACATGGACCCGATCCTGGCCGCCATATGGAGGGTGATCGAGATTCTCATCGGCAGCGCCATCGGCGTGGCCGCGACCCTGCTGGTGTTTCCCGCCCAAGCCCGAAAGGCGGTCGCCGGGCGTGTCGGGGCCGCCGCCATCGGCATGGCGCATATCCTCGACCTCTACGCCCAGACCCTGGCCGACGGCGCCGTGAACAACGGGCTCCAATCCGCCCACCAGGCCACCCGCAAACAGCTCGCGGCCGTGGAGCAGACTATAACCGAGGCCGCGCGGGAGACCGCTTCGGGCCTGCGCGGCGGCGACGTGCCCGAGGCGCTGCTGCGCACGCTGTTGCGGGTCCGCTCGGACACCGTGCTGGTGGGACGCGCCCTCGCCTCGCCTTTGCCGCCCACCGTAGCGCGCCTGCTGGCGGTTCCGGCCCAGGCGTTGCTCGGAACCTTGGCGATACAGCTTCGCCTCTGCGCCGACAGACCCCCCACGCCCGATCCCCAGGCGCTCGCCCAGCCGCAAGCCGTGTTCGAGACGGCGGTTGAAGGCGTCCGTCAGGCCAAGCTGACCAGCGACATGACCTTCGAGGCGGTCTCGCGCGTGTTCGGCCTGGTGTTCGCGCTTGAGGGGCTGACCGCGGACGTCGGCGACCTCTGCGACCGGGTCACGGAGCTGGATGTCGGCGGCCCGGCGCCGCTCGCCCATGCCCATGACGCGGCGCTGGCCGGCTGACGGTCAGGACGGCGCGCCGCCATGCAGGGCCTTGGCCCGGCCCTCGAAGCAGGCGATCAGCTTTTCGGCGGCGGAGCGCATGTTGGCCGAGAGCAGCGCGTCCAGGATGCGGGACTTGAAGGCGAAGTCGATCTCGAACTCGACCTTGGTCCCCTCGGCGGCCGCCAGGAAGCGCCAGCGGTTACGCAGGGTCTTGAACGGCCCGTAGAGCAGGCTGACGGTGATGGTCAGGTCCGGCTCGTCCAGGCGCACGCGGGTGGCGAACGTCTCCTTCACGAAGGCGAACCCGACCTGGGCCTCCGCGTCCAGGGTGCTGACGCCGTCCTTGGGCGGCTGGCGGTTCCAGACGCGTAAGCCCGTCACCCAGGGCACGAAGTCCGGATAGGCCTCCACCCCGCCCACCAGGGCGAACAGCTGTTGCGGCGAATAGGGCAGGACGCGGCTGACGCGGACGGAATGCAAGACGCTAGCGAACCGCCGCCGCGCGGGCCGCCTTCAGCCGCGCGAAGTCCTCTCCGGCGTGGTGCGAGGAGCGGGTGAGCGGGCTGGCGGAGACCATCAGGAACCCCTTGGCGCGGGCGATGGCCTCGTAGGCGGCGAACTCGGCGGGCTCGACGAAGCGGTCGATGGCCACGTGCTTGCGGGTGGGCTGCAGGTACTGGCCGATGGTGATGAAGTCGACGCCGGCGGAGCGCATGTCGTCCATCACCTGCATGACCTCTTCCTTGGCCTCGCCGAGGCCGACCATCAGGCCGGACTTGGTGAACTGGTCGGGCGCGCGTCTCCTTCACCCGCTCGAGCAGGCGCAGGGAGTGGTAGTAGCGGGCGCCCGGCCGCACCCCGAGATACAGGCGCGGCACGGTCTCCAGATTGTGGTTGAACACGTCCGGCCCGGAGTCGATCACCACCTCGGCCGCGCCGTCCTTGCGCAGGAAGTCGGGGGTCAGGATCTCGATGGTGGTGGCCGGCGCCGCGGCGCGGATGGCCCGCACGGTTTCGGCGAAATGCGCCGCTCCGCCGTCCGCCAGATCGTCGCGGTCAACCGAGGTGACGACCACGTGCCTCAGGCCCATGTGGGCGACCGCCTCGGCCACGCGCTGGGGCTCGGTGGGATCGAGCGGCTCCGGCAGGCCGGTGGCGACGTTGCAGAAGGCGCAGGCGCGGGTGCAGACCTCGCCCATGATCATGAAGGTGGCGTGCTTGACCGACCAGCACTCGCCGATGTTGGGACAGGCCGCCTCCTCGCACACCGTGACCAGGCCGTGCTGGCGCACGATGTCGCGGGTTTCGACGTAGCCCGCAGAGCCCGGCGCGCGCACGCGCAGCCAGTCCGGCTTCTTGAGCACGGGCGTATCGGGCCGCTCCCGCTTCTCGGGATGGCGCAGGGCGCGGGCGGTGGTGTCGATGACGACGGCCATGGCGCCTAGATCGGCCTTTGGGACTGTTTGATCAAGCGGGGGCCTGCCAAGTGCGTCCTTCGACACGCGGCCCTTCGACAAGCTCAGGGCCGCTGCTAAGGATGACGAGGGGGATTGATCAAGATGACCGCGGACAGATCGCAACAACCTTCGTCATCCTGAGCAGTCCGCGAAGCGGCCGTGTCGAAGGACGCACGGGCGCACAGCGCGCTTGCCCACCGCGCCACCGCCAGATCAAGTCCGCGCATGCCGCGCGCGCCGATCCTCCTGTTCCTGCTCATCGCCCTGGCCGCCTGCGGCAAGCGGGACGATCCGCGCGGGCCGTTCACCGACAGCCGCATCCCGCCGGGGCTGGAGCACCGGTTCTATCCGCCCGACGGCTGGGCCTGGGGCCTGCTCAAGACCAAGGACATCCCCGCAATGCGCTACGGCGTCTCGGCGCCGCCCAGCCGGCCGCGCGCCGACGTGGTGATCCTGCCGGCCTATGGCGAGCCGGCCGAAGCCTGGTTCGAGACGGCGCGGGACCTGAACCGCATGGGCTACGTCGCCTGGGTGCTGGAGCCGGCGGGCCAGGGCGGTTCGGGCCGCTACGTCCTGCCGCGCGACCTTGTCCATGCCCCGAGCCTGGAGCCGGACGCCGAGGCGGCCAAGGCGCTGATCGGCGCGGTGATCCGGCGGCGTCCGACGATCCTGCTGGCGTCCGGCGCCGGTGCGCCCACGGCCCTGGCGGCGCTGGCTGACGGCGCGCCGGTGGAGGGGCTGATCCTGTCCGCGCCAGCGCTGACTCCTCCGCCGGGCGGCGAGAAGACCATGGCGTTCATGCGCCGGTTCGGGCTCGGCCGGTTCCGGGCGGCGGGCGGCAGGCCCTGGGAACGGTCCGGGCCGGACGATGCGAAGCTCGGCCTCACCCACGACGCCCGGCGCGGCCAGGTGCGGCTGGCCTGGCAGCGGGCCAATCCCGACCTGCGCATGGGCGGGCCATCCTGGGACTGGCGCGCGGCGTTCGAGGCGGCGGCGGCGAAGGCGCGCTCGAGCCCGCCGGCCAAGCCCAGATTCGCCGGTGCTGATCCTGCAGCCTCGCGCCGGAACGGCCGCCGCAACGGCGCTGTGCAAACGGCTGAAGGCCTGCACCCTGCAGCCCATGGGACCGGTGGGCGCTGAGATGGAGCTGGAGGCCGACGAGCCCCGCCGCGCCTGGCTGAGCGCGGTCCAGGCCTTCGTCGAGGCGCGGATCGCGCGCTTTTCACCCCCGCCCCTGGCGGCTAGGCTGGCGCCAGAGGGGTGACCGCGCCGCACATGCCATCACAATCAGAATTCGACCCGGCCGAGCATCGCCACAGCCTGTTCGAGGCCCTGATCGCGGCGCGCGAGCGCCATGGCGGCAAGACGCCGATCATCGAGGATCAGGACCGGCGGATCCTGTCGTACACGGACCTGATTCGCGCCGCCTTCGCCCTGGGCCGCCGGCTGTCGAAGGTCACCGCGCCGGGCGAACACGTCGGGGTGCTGCTGCCCACCAGCCTCGGCGCGGTGGCGACCTTCTTCGCCCTGCTGGCCATCGGCCGCGTGCCGGTGATGCTGAATTTCAGCGCCGGGCCCCGCAACGTCCGCTCGGCCTGCGCCACGGCGGGGGTGAAGCGCGTGCTGACCTCGCGCCGGTTCATCGCCCAGGGCCGGCTGGAGGAACTGATCGAGGACCTGTCGGCGGTCGACCCAGGTCACCTGGCTGGAGGACGTGAGGAAACAGATCGGCGCCGCCGACCGCGCCTATGCCTTGGTGGCCGCCGCCCTGCCCGGCGCCTTCGCCGCCAAGGCGGACCCGGACGCGCCCGCCGTGATCCTGTTCACCTCCGGCAGCTTCGGCGCGCCCAAGGGCGTGGTGCTGACCCACGCCAATCTGCTCACCAACGTGGCCCAGGTGGCCGGCCACATCGCGCTGGATCCCGAATGGGTGTGGTTCAATCCCATGCCGATGTTCCACAGCTTCGGCCTGACGGGGGGCCTGCTGGTGCCGCTGCTGAACGGGCTGCGGGCGTTCCACTACCCCTCGCCGCTGCACTACAAGACCATTCCGGGCCTGGTGCGCGAGACCGGGGCGAGCGTGCTGCTGTCCACCGACACCTTCCTGAACCAGTACGCCCGCTCCTCGGAGGCGGACGAGCTTTCCGCCCTCACCTTCGTGTGCTGCGGCGCCGAGCGGGTGCGCGCGGAGACCCACCAGATGATCGCCGAGCGGTTCGGGGTGCAGGTGATCGAGGGCTATGGCGTCACCGAGGCCTCGCCGGTGGTGTCGCTGAACACGCCCGAGGACAACCGCCCGGGCACGGTCGGCCGGCTCATTCCCGGCATGGAGACCCGGATCGAGCCGGTTGAAGGCATCGAGATCGGCGGCCGCCTCTTTCTGCGCGGTCCCAATGTGATGGCCGGCTATCTGGGCGAGGACGGCAAGATCGAGGCGCCGGCGGAGGGCTGGTACGATACGGGCGACATCGTCGATATCGACCCGGACGGCTTCGTTCGCATCCTCGGCCGGGCCAAGCGGTTCGCCAAGATCGGCGGAGAGATGGTCTCGCTGGCGGCGGTGGAGGAGCTGGCGGCCGGCGCCTGGCCCGAAAATCGTCACGCCGTGGTCGCGGTGCAGGACTCCAAGAAGGGCGAGCGGCTGGTGATGATCACCGACCGCCAGGACGCCGAGGCTCCCGCCCTGCTCGCTCACGCCAAGAGCATCGGCGCGCCGGAGCTGGCCGTGCCCCGGCGCATCCTGAAGATGGGCGAGGTGCCCATGCTGGGCTCCGGCAAGACCGACTATGTGGCCATCCAGCACATCGCCGAGACCGACGCGGCCGAAACGCCGCCGAAGTCCGCGCGCGGGCGCGGATAGAGGGGATAGGTCGTCATCCCGGCCGTAGCCGCGCCAGCGGCGAAGAGCCGGGACCCAGGGGCGGCGCTTGAAGCTCTGGGTCCCGGATCGTCCCTTCGGGCCGTCCGGGATGACGAGGGGATGTGGTTCCCTACTCCGCCGCCTGAGCCGCCGCGGCCAGGCCCAGTTCCGCGTCCGTCGCGGAATGTCCCCACTTGTCGCGGGGCGGCATGGGCCGGTCGGCGAGCGGCACGTCGATGGTGAAGCTGGAGACCGCGCGGCCCTCGGGCATGCGGCCGTTTCCGCCGCCCTGGCTGTAGTCGTAGTAGAGCTTCATCAGATCGTCGTGGGTGCGGTGCTGGGCGGCGGGGTGCGCCAGGCACGCCTCGCGCCAGGCCAGCACGCGCTTCAGGTTCTGCGGGATCACGTAGGCCTCGTAGTACTCCAGGAACCACAGCCGCTTGAACATCGGGGTGAAGGCGACCTCGGCCCAGCCGAAATCCTCGAACAGGAACGGGCCCTTGGGCGCGTAGTAGCCGAGGAAGTCGTCCAGACGGGCGTACTGGGCGTCCACGCCCTCTTTGCACTCCTCGCGCTTGTCCGGGTCGCGGTTCAGGATCATGCGGTAGCCCGAGCCCGTGTACTGGCCGTCGGTGGCGCACAGCATGCCTTCCACGGCGTGGCGGAAGGGGTCCTTCTGGGCCACCGGCCGCTCGGGAAAGCGGTCCTCGAAGTAGCGCATGATGACCATGCTCTCCTTCAGGGTCTCGCCGTTCTCCAGGCCAAGCGCCGGCAGGGCGGTGGTGCCGCGCGTCTTCTTGAGCAGCCAGTCCGGACGGGGCTTGGAGATGTCGATCTCCATGTCGCCCATGGTCCCGCCGAGGCCCTTGAGCTCAAGGAGGATCTCCACCCGCTCGGAGAACGGGCAGCCGGGGATGTGGTACATGATCAGCGGCTCAGTCTCGGCCATGGCCGGTCTCCTAGGTTGACGGCGTCAAGATGCGGGTGAACCGGGCGCGGTCAAGCGCCTAGGCCGTCGCGGAGACGATCCACACCGCCGCCGGCAGGCGCACGACGCCCTCTGCGTTCACGTGGGCGCGGTAGGCGTCGCGCACGGCGGCGGCGATCTTTTTCCGCGTCGCCTCGTCCGGGTCGTTCTCGCGCAGGGCCGAGCCGAGGGGACCCATGCGCAGGGCCTGGGCCACCGAGGCGTCCAGATCTTCTCCGCCGATCGCCTGATCCAGCGGCTCGACCGCCACATCAGAGAAGCCCGCGCCCGAGAGGATGCCGCGCGTGCGCTCGCCATCGGCGAAGCCGAACGGCCCGGGCGCATTGGGGACCGGAGGCGGTCCCGGCGGCAGCAGGTCGCGCACGGCGGCCATGGCGGCGGAGAGGTAGGGGTTCTCCTGCGGCGCGCGCCAGCACACGAAGGCCAGCCGCCCGCCGGGCTTGATCGCGCTGCGGATGTTGGCGAAGGCGGCGGACGGGTCCTCGAAGAACATCACCCCGAAGCGCGAGAAGGCGACGTCGAACGCGCGCGGGGGAAAGGCGTGGGCCTGGGCGTCCGCCTGCATGAACTCCAGATTGACCGCGCCGGCCGCCTTGGCCTGATCGCGCGCGATGCCGAGCAGAAGCCCTGAGATGTCGGCCGCCAGCACCCGTCCGCCGGGAGCGACCTGTTTCGCCAGGTCTATGGAGGTCTCCCCGCAGCCGCAGCCGACGTCCAGAACTGACATGCCGGGCTTCAGCCCCGCCTTGGCCATGGCCGCGCGGCCGAGCGGCGCGATCTGGCGGTCGATCTGCTCATGGAACGTCGCCCAGGAGGCGCCGACCGTGCTGTTCCAGCCCTCGGCCTGATAGCCGTTGGCGCCGCTGCTGATATCGTCGGCCATGGTGATCCCCCGCGCGTTTCCGACGCCGTGATAAACGGGCGCTCTGCATCTGGCGAGAGTGGGCTATCATCGGCCCGTGCGCTTCGACGAACGCTTCCTCGACGAGATCAAGGCCGCCTGCGTCCCTCGGACGTGATCGGGCGGACGGTGAAGCTGCGCCGGCAGGGGCGCGAGTATGTGGGCCTCAGCCCCTTCACCAAGGAGAAGACGCCCGTCCTTCTACGTCAACGACGACAAGGGGCAGTTCTTCGACTTCTCCTCGGGCAAGACCGGGGACCTGATCACCTTCCTGCAGGAGACCGAGCGGCTGTCCTTCCCCGAGGCGGTGGAGCGGCTGGCGGCGGAGGCCGGGGTGCCCCTGCCCGCCGTCGATCCGCGCGCCGTCGAGGAGGAGAAGCAGCGCCAGGGCCTGCAGGACTGGCTGGAGACGGCCGCCAAGTGGTTCGAGGGCGAGCTGCGCCGGCCCTCCGGGAACGAGGCGCGGGCCTATCTGGAGCGGCGGGGGCTGAAGCCCGAGGCGAGTGGGCGCGCTTCCGCCTCGGCTTCGCGCCGGACGGCCGCCACGCGCTGAAGGACTTCCTGATCACCAAGGGCGCCAAGCCCGCCGAGCTGGTCGAGGCGGGCCTGCTGATCGCGCCGGAGGACGGCGGCGGCGCGCCCTATGACCGGTTCCGGGGCCGCATCATCTTTCCCATCGCCGACGCGCGCGGGCGGGTGGTCTCCTTCGGCGGCCGGGCGCTGGATCCCGAGGCGCGCGCCAAGTACCTGAACGGGCCGGACAGCCCCCTCTTCCACAAGGGCCGCGTGCTCTACGGCCTGCCCGAGGCGAGAAAGCTCCTGCACGCCGGCGGCGGACTCCGCGCCGCTGGTGGTGGTCGAGGGCTACATGGACGTGATCGCCTGCCAGCGGGCGGGCGTGGCCGCCGTGGCGGCCATGGGCACGGCGCTGACCGAGGAGCAGATGCAGGCCCTGTGGCGGCTGCACGGCGAGCCCACCCTCGCCTTCGACGCCGACGCGGCGGGCGGGCGGGCGGCGGATCGGTCCATCGACCGGGCCCTGCCGCTGATCGCGCCCGGCAAATCCTTCCGCTTCTGCCTGATCGAGGGCGGCAAGGACGCGGACGACGTGCTGCGCGACCAGGGGCCGGCGGCGCTGAAGGCCCAGCTTTCCAAGACCACGCCGCTGGTGGAGGCGCTGTTCCTGCGCGAGCGGGACACTGGAGCCGCTGGATACGCCCGAGCGGCGCATGGCCTTCAAGGCCCGCCTGCGTCAGGCCGCCGGCGCCATCGCCGAGGGGGAACTGGCCGCAGGCCTATCGCGAGGCGCTGCTGGCCCGCTACGACGAGCTGTTCCCCGCCGCGTCTCGGCCCGAGCGGGGCTTCGGCGGCGGCCCGGGCGGACCCGCCCGGCGGCCCTGGAGGCCCGGTTCGCGCGGGCGTGGAGGCGCGCCGCTGGAGGAGCGCTCCCCGCCCTCGCCCGAAGGCAAGGCGGGGGCCCGCAGGCTGGCGACGAGCATGCATCCGGTGGCCGCCGCCATGGCCCAGGGCGCCCTTTCAGACCCCCACCGGCTGGACGACTGCCTGGAAGTGCTGGATTCCGCCGGATTCGGCGATCCGGCGCTCGACGGATTGGCGAAGGAAATCATCCGCCTGCGGCTGGAGGGCGACGTCCTTGACAGCGAGGCCCTGGCTCGCCATCTCCGGGCCCAGGGCTATGACGGACTGCTGAGCGAGATCGAACAGGCGGCGCCCAAGTCGGGCGCGCCTTTCCTGAACCCGGACCTTCCGCTCGCGGACGCCAGAACCCAGTGGTCGCACGCCTTCGAACGCCTGGCGCGAATGGCCGCCTTGGAAGACGCCCTGGCTTCGGCCAAGGCCGAGTTGAGCGCGGAGGCCGGCGCGGCGGGGCTGATGCGGCTGAAGGCGGAACGGGACGCCCTGAAGCGGGCGATCCGGGCCGGAACGATTTGGACGGACGACGCGCCAGATGGTTAAGCGTCGGCCCGATTCTTGCATTTTCCGGCGGGACCTGACGCCGGGCGCGGAGAGCTGAATGACCACCACCACCACAGCGGCTGAAACGCCGGAAACCGAAACGGTCGCCGACGGTCCGCTGCTCGACCTCACCGACGCCGGGGTCAAGAAGTTCATCAAGCAGGCCAAGACCCGCGGCTACGTCACCATGGACGAGCTGAACAAGGTCCTGCCGTCGGAGGAAGTCACCTCCGAGCAGATCGAGGACACCCTCGCCATGCTCTCGGAGATGGGCGTCAACGTCGTCGAATCCGAAGACGAGGCCGAGGACGGCGAACCGGCCGACGTGGCCGTGCGCGAAGAGACCGCCGTGGTCGAGACCACCAAGGAAGCCACCTACGACCGCACCGACGATCCCGTGCGCATGTACCTGCGCGAAATGGGCTCGGTGGAGCTGCTCTCGCGCGAAGGCGAAATCGCCATCGCCAAGCGCATCGAGGCCGGCCGCGACACCATGATCCGCGGGCCTGTGCGAAAGCGCCCTGACCTTCGAGGCCATCATGGTCTGGCGCGAGGAGCTGGCATCCGGCCGCATCCTGCTGCGCGAAGTGATCGACCTGGAACAGACCTATGGCGGCTCGCCCGGCGCTCCGGGCGCCGAGACCGCTGAAGGCGCCGAGCGGCGAGGCCCCCACTGGCGCCGCTGCGCCGCCCATGCCCCCGCCGCGGAAGCCGCTCCGGCCGCGGCTCCTGCCGCCGCGCCCGCGCCGAGGCTGATGCGGCTGAAGCCGCGGACGGCGAAGCCAAGCCCGCGGGCGAAGGCGACGACGACGAAGACGATTTCGACGACGGCGCCGGCCCCTCCGTCTCGCGCCATGGAAGCGGAGCTGCGCGACGGCGTGATGGCCACGCTGGACGCCATCGCCGAGGAGTTCGACGCCTTCCGCAAGCTGCAGGAGAAGCTGGTCGCCCGGCGCCTGTCGGGCAAGGACCTGTCGCGACGCCGACCGCAAGACCTACGAAGCGCGCGGCGGCGCCATCGTCCAGCACCTGAAGACGCTGAAGCTGAACAACAACCGCATCGAGGCCCTGGTCGACCAGCTCTACGCGATCAACCGGCGCCTGATCGTGCTGGAAGGCCGGCTGCTGCGGCTGGCCGACTCCTACGGCATCTCCCGCGCCGAGTTCCTGCGCGCCTATCTCGGCGCCGAGCTGGACCCCAACTGGGCCGACAAGGTGAAGGCCGGCGGCGTGCGCTGGACCAAGTTCGTGGAGAACGACGAACGGCCAGGTTCTTGAAATCCGCACAGGACGTGGCCGCGCTGGCCGTCCGAGACCGGCGTGCCGATCGACGACTACCGCCGCATCGTCCAGACCGTGCAGAAGGGCGAGCGCGAGGCGCGTCAGGCCAAGAAGGAAATGGTCGAGGCCAACCTGCGGCTGGTCATCTCCATCGCCAAGAAGTACACCAACCGCGGCCTGCAATTCCTTGATCTCATTCAGGAAGGCAACATCGGCCTGATGAAGGCGGTGGACAAGTTCGAGTACCGCCGCGGCTACAAGTTCTCCACCTACGCCACCTGGTGGATCCGTCAGGCGATCACCCGCTCCATCGCCGACCAGGCCCGCACCATCCGCATCCCGGTGCACATGATCGAGACGATCAACAAGATCGTCCGCACCACGCCGCCAGATGCTGCACGAGATCGGCCGCGAGCCGACGCCCGAGGAGCTGGCCGAAAAGCTGGCCATGCCGCTGGAGAAGGTGCGCAAGGTGCTGAAGATCGCCAAGGAGCCGATCAGCCTCGAAACGCCGATCGGCGACGAGGAAG
This sequence comes from uncultured Alphaproteobacteria bacterium, assembly GCA_963761065.1. GTDB lineage: Bacteria > Pseudomonadota > Alphaproteobacteria > Caulobacterales > Caulobacteraceae > JANWHQ01. The sequence goes on from CAVXFP010000001.1 coordinate 830,315, forward strand.
ACAGCCACCTGGGCGACTTCATCGAGGACAAGAACGCGATCCTGCCCATCGACGCGGCGATCCAGTCGAACCTGCGCGAGACCACCACCCGCGTGCTGGCGTCCCTGACGCCGCGCGAGGAACGCGTGCTGCGCATGCGCTTCGGCATCGGCATGAACACCGACCACACGCTCGAAGAGGTCGGCCAGCAGTTCTCGGTCACCCGCGAACGCATCCGCCAGATCGAAGCCAAGGCGCTGCGCAAGCTGAAGCACCCGAGCCGCGTCGCGGAAGCTGCGCAGCTTCCTGGACAGCTAGGCTCCTCCAGACCGCCCTAGCGCGATGATCACCCCCATCACCGACCCCGACGATCCCCGCGTCGGCCGCCTATCGCGACATCCGCGAGCGCGACCTCGTGGGCCGCCAGGGGCTGTTCGTGGCCGAGGGTGAGGTGGTGTTGCGGCTGTTGCTGCGCTCCACCCTGTGCCGGCCGCGCTCGATCCTGATTGCGGACAAGCGCGCCGACGGCCTGGCGTCGTTGCTTGCCGAGGCGCCGGCCGGGGTTCCGGTCTACGCCGCCGGCCAGGCCGTGCTCGACGCCATCGCCGGCTTTCACCTGCATCGAGGCATCCTTGCCATCGGCGAGCGGATCGCGACGCCCTCGGCGGGCGAACTGCTGGATGGGCTGGGCGAGCGGGCGCTGGTGGTGGGCGTCCACGGCGTCGGCAATCACGACAACATGGGCGGGCTGTTCCGCAACGCCGCCGCGTTTGGGGCGGACGCGGTGCTGCTGGCCTCCGACTGCTGCGATCCGCTCTACCGCAAGGCCATCCGCGTGGGCGTCGGCGCGCCGCTGATCACGCCCTTCGCGCGGTTCGCGGCCGGACGAGGACCCCATCGAGGCCCTGACGGCGCGCGGCTTTCAGGTGCTGGCCCTGACACCCGGCGGAGATCACGCCCTGACGGATGTCTCACGCGCGGACCGCACGGCGGTGCTGTTCGGCGCCGAGGGGCCAGGCCTGCCGCCCGCGTTGCTGAATCGCGCCAAGACGGTGCGGATCGCCATGGCGGCGGGCTTCGATTCCCTGAACGTCGCCACGACGAGCGGGATCGTGCTGCACCATTTGTCGGCTTAGGGGGTCGGTCCCGGATCGCCGAAGAAGAACAGGCTGAGCGCCAGCACCGCCACCGCGTCGCGCTCGGGCCCGGGCTTCTTGGGCAGGTAGAAGGTCGGGCGCAGTCCGTTCTGCTGAAGCGCGCCTATGGCTGTGCCGTCCGGCCGGAAGAACACGTAGGTGGACCCGCTGTTGGTGATCGGCAGGCCGCCGATGAACTTGGTGTCGGCCCGCAGCACGATGGGGCCGTAGTCGAGTTCACCCGCCCGCTGGGGCTGGGTCAGAAATGCCAGCCCCTTACCCTTGGAGACGGCCAGAATTCATCTCCGCCCCCGCCGGCGCGCCGCCGCCGTAGGTACAGACGTAAGCGAGCTTGTCGCGCTTGAAGGTGATCCAGCCGAGGCCGATCCGGCCACGCCCGCCCTTGCAGTCGGCCGTCACGGGCTCGGCGAAGCCCGGCGCCTCGATGGTGATGGTCGCCTTGGCCTTGTCCGCGGAGAAGGAGCCGAAGGCGTTCGTCGAGCTTCTCTTCGCCTTGGCCCAGCCCGTGTACTCGCCCACCGCGAAGCCCGGCTTGAACAGGCTGGGCCCCTTGCGGCCGGACAGCGTCAGCTTCTCGGTGCGGCCGGCGAGCTGGCCGGCCAGATCCTCCGCCTGGGCCACGCCCGCCCAGATCATCGCCACGGCCAGGGCCGCCCCGGCGGCCTTCATGAATTTCACGCGCATGACTTGTCCCCCTGCAATCTACGCCCCAGCCTAAACCAACGACGTCAAGGCCCCAAGCCTTGGCCGACGGCGTTACGGATTTGCGCCAAGTCATCCTACATTCAGGAATTCGGGTGGAAGGTCAGCGCCTTCGTGACGCCCGAGGAGGTCTTGTCATGCGCGTTTTCGGTCTCGCCCTCGCCGCAGCCCTTGTGATGGGCGGCGCGGCTCTCGCTCAGCCCGCCCCATCCACTCATTCGGCCGCCCCGCCCGCCGACGCCGCGACCTTGTGCCTCGACGGCCTGGGCAGCTCCCACCCGCCCGTGTGCACCAAGATGTCGGCGACGCGTCAGCCATCGAAGCCTGACATCTGCATCTGCAGCGGCCCCTATCGCACGGTCAAAGCGCCCTGGTGCGCGCCGGGCGAAAAGCCGCCGGTGGACGACGCCGCCTTCGAGCACGCCCGCGCCAAGGCCGCGCAGGACAGCTCGCTGTTCGGCGACACGTATCAGGGCAAGCGCATGTGCGTGCCGGTGGGCTAGCGGCTAGGGAACCGTGTAGCCGCCGTCGATCGCGAGGGTGTGGCCGGTGATGTAGGACGCCTGATCCGAGCACAGCCAGACGATGGAGTCGGCGACCTCCTCGGGCCGACCAATGCGACCCATGGGCACCTGCTCGGCGATGGAGTCCAGCGGCACCTTGCCGTCCACCATGCGGTGCAGCAGGCCCGTTTCGATGGGCCCTGGCGCCACGGCGTTCACCCGGATGTTCTGGCGGGCCACCTCCAGCGACACGGACTTGGTCATGCCCACCACCCCGTGCTTGGAGGCGGTGTAGATCGCCACATTGGCCAGGCCCGTCAGCCCGGCCTGGGAGGCGGTGTTCACGATCGCCCCGCCGCCGTGCTTCAGCATGTGGGGGATCTCGTGCTTCAGGCCCAGGAACACGCCCTTCAGGTTCACCGCGATCAGGGCGTCGAAGTCCTCGCTGGTGCGCTCATGCACCGGGCCATAGACGCCCTCGATCCCCGCGTTGTTGACCGCCGCGTGGATGCGTCCGAACCGCGCCTCGGCCTTGGAGATGACCCCGGCGATATCCGCCTCGCGCCGGACGTCGGCGGGGACGAACAGGCCCGAGCCCGCGCGCATGGCGTTGATCTCCGCCGCCAGCGAGGCGCCCAGGTCCGCGCCCAGCCCCGCGGCGACCACGTTCGCCCCGGCCTGCGCGAACGCCAGCGCCGCCGCCCGGCCGATCCCCGAGGTGGCGCCGATGACCACCGCGGTGCGGCCCGAGAAATCCATAGAGGCCATGACGGCGCGCTCCCTGTTCGTTGAACTTTTTCGGCCGCCACACTGCCGCGCGCGAGACGCCGGTCAAGAGCCGTCAGCCGCTAGTCCCCAACCTATCGAGCCCCTCGCCCGCCAGACGGAAGACGGTCCAGTCGTCCATCGGCCGCGCGCCCAGGCTCCGGTAGAAGGCGATGGAGGGCGCATTCCAGTCCAGCACCGCCCATTCCAGCCGCCCAAGGCCCTCCTCGACGCAGCGGCGGGCGAGACTCTTCAGCAGCGCCAGGCCGATCCCCCGGCGGCGGAAGGCCGGGCGGACGTAGAGGTCCTCCAGATAGATCCCGTGCCGCCCGGCGAAGGTGGAGAAGCTGTAGAACCACAGGGCGAAGCCGGCCAACTCGCCGTCTTCCTCCGCGATCAGGCAGAACACGCGCGGATGAGGGCCGAACAGGGCGGCGGCGAGGTCTTCGGGCGTGGCGCGCACCTCGTGCTCCAACCGCTCATAGGCGGCCAGCTCGCACACCATGGCGTGGATCAGCGGCGCATCTTCGGGGCGGGCTTCGCGCAGGGTCGGCATCTCGTCGGCCTAGCCCAACGTCCCTGCCCTTTCCAGGCGCGACATTGACGGGGGCCGAGTCGATCCTTAGCTGACAGCCGTTTGTTCCCTGCATCGGAGAGAGCCCGCCCATGGCCCAGAGCCTGACACTTGGCGCGACCGGCGTGCTCGCGCTGGCGGACGGGACGGTGTTCGAGGGCGTGGGCGTCGGCGCGACCGGCCAGGCGCTGGGCGAGGTCTGCTTCAACACCGCCATGACCGGCTATCAGGAGATCCTGACCGACCCCTCCTACATGGCCCAGATCGTGGCCTTCACCTTCCCGCACGTCGGCAACGTCGGGGTGAACCTGGAGGACATCGAGCAGTTCGGCGCGGCGCCGGCACGGCCGCGCGCGGCGCGATCTTCCGCGACGTGCCGACCCCGCCGGCCAACTGGCGCGCGGAGGCGGCGAGGCGGGCGACTGGACGCCTGGCTGAAGCGGCGCGGCGTGGTCGGCCTGGCCGGCATCGACACCCGCGCCCTGACCCGCGCCATCCGCGAGAAGGGCATGCCGCACGGCGTGATCGCCCATGCGCCGGACGGCAAGTTCGACCTGGACGCCCTGGTCGAACCAGGCCGCGCGCCTGGACCGGCCTGGTCGGGCCTGGACCTGGCCAAGGACGCCACCTGCCTGCAGCCCTTCGTGTTCGAGGAGGGGCTGTGGACCTGGCCGGAGGGCTACGCCGAGCCCGCCGCGAACCGAAGTACGAGGTGGTGGTCATCGACTACGGCGTGAAGCGCAACATCCTGCGCGCCCTCACCTCCATCGGCGCGCGGGCGACCGTCGTGCCGGCGAGAACCGCGGCGACGGACATCCTGGCGCGCAATCCGGACGGGGTGATGCTGTCCAACGGCCCGGGCGATCCGGCCGCGACGGGCGAATACGCCGTGCCCGCAGATCAGGACGCTGGTCGACAGCGGCAAGCCGGTGTTCGGCATCTGCCTGGGCCACCAGATGCTGGCCCTGGCGCTGGGCGCGAAGACGATGAAGATGGATCAGGGCCACCACGGCGCCAACCACCCGGTGAAGGACCTGACCACCGGCAAGGTGGAGATCGTCTCGATGAACCACGGCTTCACCGTGGACCGCGACAGCCTGCCCGACGGCGTTACGGAGACCCACGTCTCGCTGTTCGACGGCTCCAATGCGGCATCGCGGTGAAGGACCGCCCCGTCTTCGGCGTGCAGCACCACCCCGAGGCCAGCCCCGGCCCGACGGACTCGCTGTACCTGTTCGAGCGGTTTGCGGGGATGATGGACGCCGCGCGGTAGACGCCTGCCTTGGGATAATGCTGCACCAACTATCGTCTTCCCGGCTCTTCGCTTCGCTGCGTCCGGGATGACGAAGGTTGGCGTGATCGATATCCAGTTACGGGGTCCAGGCGCGTTCGCCGTGGTCGGCGAGGTCCAGGCCGTCCTCGATGGCCTGGTCGGTGTGGCGCAGACCGACCAGCTTCTTGACCGCGAACAGGATCACCGCCGTGGCGATGCCCGACCAAGCGCAGACGGCGAGCACGCCGGTGATCTGCACCCGCGCCTGGGCGAGCATGTCCATGCCCTGGGCGTAGCCGACGCCGCCGAGCGCCGCGGCCGCCAGCACCGAGACGAGCAGGCGACCCCACGATGCCGCCGACGCCGTGCACGGCGAAGACGTCCAGGGAATCGTCCACCTTCAGGCGGTTCTTCATCAGGTCCACGGCGAAGAAGCAGACCAGCCCGGCCAGCACGCCCAGCGTCAGGCCCCCCAGCGGACCCACATAGCCGGATGCAGGGGTTATGGTGGCCAGGCCCGCCACCACGCCGGTGACCAGGCCGATCATGCTGGAGCGGCCGAACCGCACCTTTTCCAGCACCGCCCAGGTGAGCCCCGCCGCCGAGGCGGAGATGTGGGTGACCAGCAGCGCCATGCCCGCATCGCCGTTGGCGGCCAGCGCGCTGCCGCCGTTGAAGCCGTACCAGCCGACCCACAGCATGCCCGCGCCGATCATGGTCATGCCCGGATTGTGCGGGGGGTGAAGCTCCTTGGGAAAGCCGTCGCGGCGGCCGACCATCAGGGCCGCCACCAGCGCCGAGACGCCCGCCGTGGCGTGCACCACCAGACCGCCGGCGAAGTCCATCACGTGCTGCTGGCCGAGCCAGCCGCCGCCCCAAACCCAGTGCGTCACCGGGGCATAGACCACCAGCAGCCACAGGGCGCTGAACAGGGCCACGGCGCCGAATCGGATGCGCTCCACATAGGCGCCGACGATCAGGGCCGGGGTGATGATCGCGAAGGTGCCCTGGAACATGAAGAACACGCTCTCGGGAATCGTCCCGGTCACCGATCCGCGCCCGACGCCCAGCAGGAACGCCTTGCTCAAGCCCCCGATCAGGGGCGAGCCCGGCGCGAAGGCCAGGCTGTAGCCCACCGCCAGCCACAGCACCGAAACCAGGCACGCGATGGCCACGCAGTGCATCATTACCGACAGGGCGTTCTTCAGCCGCACCAGGCCTGCGTAAAACAGCGCCAATCCGGGCAGGGTCATGAACAGGACCAGCGCCGTGGCGGTCAGCACCCAGGCGGTGTCCGCCCCGTTGATCGTGCTCATCTTGCTTGCCCCCGAGTCGTACGCGGCGCGCCCGCCGCGCCGGCGGTCTGCCTAACCGCGCCGCAGCCGTTGATCAAGATTTGGGCGAAGGGGATTCGGGCCCAACGATTGGGCGCCGCACGGCGTCGGTCAGCTGGGGGGAGCCTTGGAGATCAGGTTGCTGACGCCTGCCGGCGCGGTGTCGATCACCAGGAGGCGGACCTTCGCGTCCAGCGCCTTGCCCTGGTGCCACTGGTCGATCGGGTCGACGACGAACTGGCCGGCGGAGAGGATATCCACCTTTCCGGTGACGAGGTTGGTGACCTGCAAGCGCCCTTCCAAGATGTAGTCGTAGCGGAGGTAGGGGTGCTTGTGGACGATCGTGGACTCGCCCGGCTGCAGCTCGGAGATGGTGGCGGTCACCTGCAGCGGACCCGAGGGTCCCGTGATCGGCTGGCCGGAAGCGGTCTCCTTGGTCAGCAGGAGTTGCTGGCCGGGCTGCTTCGGCTGAGCCTCGGCGCCCATGGCGGCGGTCGCCAAGGCCACGCAAGCCCCCGCCAGACAAAGCTTTGAACGGATCATCGACGCCTCTCCCTAGTCGCGATGGCGCGCATGTTCGGACGCCTCACATCACGCCGCAAGACACGGCCGCTTGCACCCTCGCCCGGCCCTCTCTAAACGAACCTCTTAACCTGCAACCCGGTTGGTGACGGGCGCGCCGCGCGCGAGCCCGTCGACACGCGCGCGAGACACGATGCCTAAACGGACCGACATCTCTTCGATCCTGATCATCGGCGCTGGGCCCATCGTGATCGGCCAGGCGTGCGAGTTCGATTATTCCGGCGTGCAGGCCTGCAAGGCGCTGAAGGCCGAGGGCTATCGGATCATCCTGATCAACTCCAACCCCGCCACGATCATGACCGATCCGGACGTGGCCGACGCCACCTATGTGGAGCCGATCACGCCGGCGATGGTGGAGAAGATCATCGCCAAGGAGCGGCCGGACGCCCTGCTGCCCACCATGGGCGGCCAGACGGCGCTGAACACGGCGCTCGCGCTGGACGCCTCGGGCGTGCTGAAGCGCTACGGCGTGGAGATGATCGGCGCCAAGGCCGACGTGATCGACAAGGCCGAGGACCGCCAGCGGTTCCGCGACGCCATGGATAAGATCGGGCTCGAGAGCCCGCGCTCGCGCGCCGCGCACACGCTTGAGGAGGCGCTCCAGGCGCTGGACGCCGTGGGCCTGCCGGCGATCATCCGCCCCTCCTTCACCCTGGCCGGCACCGGCGGCGGCATCGCCTACAACGTCGAGGAGTTCCGCGAGATCGTGGAGCGGGGCCTGGACCTGTCGCCATCCACCGAGGTTCTGGTCGAGGAGAGCGTGCTCGGCTGGAAGGAGTTCGAGATGGAGGTGGTCCGCGACAAGGCGGACAACTGCATCATCATCTGCTCCATCGAGAACATCGATCCCATGGGGGTGCACACCGGCGATTCGATCACCGTGGCGCCGGCGCTGACCCTCACCGACAAGGAATACCAGCGCATGCGCGCCGCCTCGATCGCGGTGCTGCGCGAGATCGGCGTGGAGACCGGCGGCTCGAACGTGCAGTTCGCCGTGAACCCGGCCGACGGGCGCATGCTGGTGATCGAGATGAACCCGCGGGTGTCGCGCTCATCGGCGCTGGCGTCCAAGGCCACGGGCTTCCCCATCGCCAAGGTCGCGGCGCGGCTGGCGGTGGGCTACACGCTCGACGAGCTGATGAACGACATCACCGGGGCGACCCCGGCCATCGTTCGAGCCGACCATCGATTACGTGGTCACGAAGATTCCGCGCTTCGCCTTTGAAAAGTATCCAGGTTCAGAACCTCTCCTCACCACATCCATGAAGTCCGTGGGCGAGGTGATGGCCATCGGCCGCACCTTCGCCGAGAGCCTGCAGAAGGCCCTGCGCGGGCTGGAGACGGGCCTGTCGGGCCTGGACGAAATCGACATCCCCGGGCTGGACGAGGCCGCTGACGACGCGGGCCGCAAGGGCGCCGTGATCCGCGCCCTGGCCCGCCCAACGCCCGATCGCCTGAGGGTGATCGCCCAGGCCCTGCGGCTTGGCCTGACCGTCGACCAGGTGAACGAGGCCTGTTCCTATGAGCCCTGGTTCGTGCGGCAGATCGAGACGATCGTGCGCGAAGAGGGCGCGGTGAAGGCCAGCGGCCTTCCAGACGCGGCCCCTGCCCTGCGCCGACTGAAGGCGCTCGGCTTCTCGGACGCTCGGCTGGCGAAGCTCGCGGGGTTGACGGAGGCGGAGGTCCGCTCGCGGCGCCGGACGCTGGGCGTGCGGCCGGTGTTCAAGCGCATCGACACCTGCGCGGCCGAGTTCGCCGCCAAGACGCCCTACATGTACTCGACCTACGAGACCGGGGCGCTGGGCCAACCGCCGCAGTGCGAGAGCGAGCCGACGGGGCGCAAGAAGGCGATCATCCTGGGCGGCGGGCCCAACCGCATCGGCCAGGGCATCGAGTTCGACTACTGCTGCTGCCACGCGGCCTTCGCCATGGACCAGATCGGCGTGGAGTCGATCATGGTCAACTGCAACCCGGAGACCGTCTCCACCGACTACGACACCTCAGACCGCCTCGTATTTCGAGCCCCTGACGGCCGAGGACGTGCTGGAGCTGATCGAGGTGGAGGCCTCCAACGGCGAGCTGCTGGGCGTGATCGTGCAGTTCGGCGGCCAGACGCCGCTGAAGCTGGCGCAGCCGCTGGAGGACGCCGGCGTGCCGATCATGGGCACCTCGCCGGACGCCATCGACCTGGCCGAGGACCGCGAGCGGTTCCAGAAACTGCTGCGCGGCCTGGGCATCGCCCAGCCGGACGGCGCCATCGCCCCCAGCCTGGAGGCCGCGTTCCAGGCCGCGCGCTCGATCGGCTTCCCGGTGATGATCCGGCCCTCCTACGTGCTGGGCGGGCGGGGCATGGAAATCGTCTACGACGAGGAGCAGCTCGCCCGTTACATCCAGAAGCTGTCCGAGACGCTCGACCGCCCGTCGGAGCTGGTGGTCTCCGCGCGCCGGCCGCTGCTGATCGACCAGTACCTGTCGCGCGCCACCGAGGTGGACGCGGACGCCGTGTGCGACGGCAAGGACGTATTCGTCGCCGGGATCATGGAGCACATCGAGGAGGCCGGGGTGCACTCGGGCAACTCCGCCTGCTCCCTGCCCCCCTTCTCGCTGACGGCGGACACCATTGCCGAGCTGGAGCGCCAGACGGCCAAGATGGCCCTGGCGCTGGGCGTGCGCGGGCTGATGAACGTGCAGTACGCCATCGAGGAGCCGCACGGCCCCGCGCCGCGCATCTATGTGCTGGAGGTCAATCCGCGCGCCAGCCGCACCGTGCCCTTCGTGGCCAAGACCATCGGCCGGCCGCTGGCCGCCATCGCCGCCAAGCTGATGGCGGGGGTTCCGCTGGCGAGCTTCGGCCTGCACACCCCGCCCTATGACCACATCGCGGTGAAGGAGGCGGTGTTCCCCTTCGCCCGCTTCCCCGGCGTGGACACCGTGCTGGGGCCGGAGATGCGCTCCACCGGCGAGGTGATGGGTCTGGACTGGATACGGCCTGGCGAGGACCGGTCCGCCGCCTTCGCCCGCGCCTTCGCCAAGAGCCAGCTGGGCGGCGGCACGGACCTGCCGCTGAAGGGCGCGGTGTTCGTGTCGGTGAAGGACTCCGACAAACCCTTCGTGCTGGAGCCGGTGCGGAGCCTGGAGCGTCAGGGCTTCGTCATCATCGCCACGGGCGGCACCTGCGACTTCCTGGCCGAACAGGGGGTGAAGGTGGAGCGGGTGGCCAAGGTGTTCGAGAACCAGCGCCCCAACATCGAGGACCGGATGAAGAACGGCGAGGTGCAGCTCGTCTTCAACACCACCGAGGGCCGGCAGTCGCTGAAGGACAGCTTCTCGATCCGCCGCACGGCCCTGACGATGAAGATCCCCTACTACACCACCGTCACCGGGGCGCTCGCCGCGTCCCAGGCCATCGCGGCGCTGAAGGCCGGAGAGCTGGAAGTGCGCCCGCTGCAGAGCTACGCGACGGCGTCCTAGAGCCGGCCCGCGCCACCGGAAGGCCGCCGAGAAGCGATCCCACAACCAGCGCGCCGACGAAGGCCGCCGCCCCGACACCGTCCTGGCCGAGCAGCACCAGCCCGGGGCCCGGACAGATGCCGCTCAGCCCCCAGCCGACGCCGAACACGCCCGCGCCGATCAGCAGGCGCGCGTCGATCTGGAACCGGTCGGGCGCGTCAAAGGGATCGCCCAGCATCGAGACGCTGCGGCGGCGCGCGATGGCGAACGCCGGCGCGGCCGCGGCCACGGCGCCGGCCATCACGAACGCCAGGGCCGGGTTCCAGGCGCCGGCCACGTCCAGGAACCCCAGGACCCGCGCCGGATCGGTCATGCCCGAGACCAGAAGCCCCACGCCGAACAGAACGCCGAACAGGGCTGAGGCGAGGACCTTCATGACAGCCCCGCCTGGGCCACGAACTGCTGGGCCAAGTCCGCGTGATGGGTGAGGAACACCGTCGCCCCGGCCACCAGCATGAACACGGCGGTCGCGACCAGCGATCGCGGCGATAGATTGGCAATGCCGCACACTCCGTGACCGCTGGTGCATCCCGCCCCCCACCGGGTTCCGACCCCGACCAGCAGGCCCGCGCCCGCCAGCAGTGCGATCGGCTGGGCGTGGAGGCTCTCGGGCGGGGCCAAGGCGAGGAGCTTCGCCACGACGCCCGCCAGCACGAGCCCGCCGAGAAACGCCCAGCGCCAAAGGCCGCGCCTTCCTGTCGCCGCTCCGGCCAGGATGCCGCTGACCCCGGCGATCCTGCCGTTGACCAGCAGCAGCCCCGCCGCGGAGGCGCCGATCAGGACGCCGCCTAGCGTCGATTGGACAAGAATGTTCATGACGCCTCCCACACGGTCATCAGTACTTCCAACCCAGGCCCAAGCCCCCGGCGGTCTCGCTCAGGGAGATGTTCGCCTCGCCGCCGCCGAAGGGCGCCGGAATGGACCCCGCCCCCCAGATGGTCTTGTTCGGGGCGCGCATGGCATAGGCGCTGACCTCGAGTCCCGACGGCGCCGTCCATGTGGCGCCAAGCGTGAAGTGCTGCTGCACCACCCCAGGCGCGAGGATGTTCAGGAAGGTCTGGTCGCGCGGGATCGGGCCGGTCGTGTAGCCCCAGCCGGCCCGAACCTGCCAAGCCCGGCTGATCCGGTAGTTCGCCCCGATCTTGTAGGCCGTGACATCGCGCCAGCCGAAGCCGGGGCCGCCGGCGGAGCCGAGGGGGTGTCCCGCGAACAGCAGGTCCAGCTTGTTCCCCACCGCGGGAACCTCGCTGTAGTTGATCCTCATGACGTCGGCGAGCAGGTCGAGCCGGTCGGTCGCCTTGAACGCCACGCCCACGCCATAGGACGAGGGCGTATCAAAGCCGCCCTGGTCGGCGAACAGGCCGGCGTACTTCTTGAGCCGCCCCATATAGGTCTTGGATTGCCAGAACGCGCCGACCGAAACGCGCGGCGTGATCTGGCCGAGGTAGCCAATCTTCACGCCGTAGCCGAAGGACAGTTGCGCGCCCGTGTCGGAGACGTTGGCTGGATCGGCCGAAAAGGCGCTGAAGGCCCCGATGCCCTGGGCCTTGAACCGTTGGCCCGCGAGGTTAACCGCCAGCCCGATGCTATGACCGGGCGCGACCTGGTAGGCCACGGTCGGCGAGACGAAGAGCTGCTCAAGATCCACGCCGGCCGGGCCCGTGGCGCCGAACCGCGCGAACGGATTGTCGTTGTATTTGGTCAGCATGCCGCCGTTGCCGTAGACGGCGACGCCCAGCGCCAACTTGTCGCCGACGCGGCGGGTGTAGCCGAACTCCGGAATGAAGGAGGCGCGGCGGCCGTCGCCATCGTAGCTGCGGTCCAGGGCCGTGCCCGAATAGGAGGCCGAGCGGCTCGGGCGGAAAAGATCGATCCCCACGTCCAGCCGATCACCCAGCGCAAGCGCCGCGGCCGGATTGCGGGCGATGGCCAGCGTCTCCTTGGGATAGGCCAGGCCGGCCCCATCCATACCCTTGGACTGGATGCCGTAGCCGTCGGCGAAGTAGCCGTCGGTGGCGAACGCCGCCCCGCCGGTCAGAGCCGCGCCCGACAACACCGCTAAGGCGCAAACGCCGCGAGCGGCGCTAAGCATCCGATGAACATTCATACTAGAAATCCCCATAGATTTAGGGGCGCTGTGGAGGCCGGAAACCAATATGGCAAATGAGTTTTTCTGCGAGCAACTATAGATTGGGCGCCGTGCGCGCCCTTGATCAGGCGCATTCGCCAAACCTGACTCCGGTTTAATTTGACTGGGCCTGCAATCAGAGGATGCTTAGGACGCTTGCTTCGGCGAGCGTGAGGGACGCGTACGGCCGGCGTCCGCACAGGAACACCGGCCGGCGTGGTTTGGGTCGCTCGTTGTGGCTTGGGGACGATTTTGTCTCCGCGCGAACTGAGGTGACTCTCATGCGTACCCATCCCCACCATCGGCACGGAGGAGGCCAGCGCGGCTTCCTGCTCGCCGAGCGCGCCGTCGACCTGTCCGCCCTGTTCCTGATCGCGGCCCTGGGGGCGGCCATGCTGGTCGGACTGTTCACGGGCGGCCCTCCGCCCACCTGGTGATCGCCTGACCATGTAAGCGGAACGGCCTGCTCTTGAAGTCCGGCGGGGGCGCCACTATCCTTTCACCCCCCGGACGTCCGCGCCCGCGGCCGGCGAACTAAACTCAAGGGCGAGGCTGAGCCAAATCCGCAATGGAAAAAGTACCGATGACCGCCGAGGGCTATCAGGCCCTCGACGAAGAATTGAAGCGCCTGAAGACGGTGGAGCGCCCCTCGGTGATCTCCGCCATCTCGGAAGCGCGCGCGCATGGCGACCTCTCCGAGAACGCTGAGTACCATTCGGCCAAGGATCGCCAGGGCTGGATCGAAGGCCAGATCGCCGAGATCGAGGACCGGCTCGCCCGCGCCCAGGTGATCGACGTCTCCAAGCTGTCGGGCAGCCAGGTGAAATTCGGCGCCACCGTGACCGTGGTGGACGAGGACACCGAGGAGGAAGGCCGCTATCAGATCGTCGGCGAGCACGAGGCCGACGTGAAAGCGGGCCGCATCTCCGTCACCTCGCCCCTGTCGCGCTCCATGATCGGCAAGGAAGTCGGCGACGTGGTCGAGGTGAACACCCCCGGCGGCGTGAAGGCCTACGAGATCCTCAAGATCGAGTGGGCATAGCCGCCCGCTGGGCCTAGCCTCGCCCGACGCTGACTCGGGTGACTGCTCTGATCCTCGCCATCCTACAGGCGCGCATGTCCTCCACCCGCCTGCCAGGCAAGGTGCTGAAACCGCTCGCGGGCGCGCCCATGATCCTGCGCCAGATCGAGCGGGTGCGCCGGGCGCGGCGGATCGATTCGCTGGTGCTCGCCACCAGCGACGACGCCAGCGACGACGTCCTCGCGCAGACGGTCCAGGGCGCGGGCGTGGCGGTGTTCCGCGGATCGCTGGACGACGTCCTGGGCCGATACGTTGGCGCGCTGGAGGCGCATGGCCCGGCCGAGCACGTGGTGCGGCTGACCGGTGACTGCCCCTTGGCGGACCCCGCGGTGATCGACGCGGTGATCGAGCGTCACCTTCAGACCGGGGCGGACTACACCGCCAACACCTGGGGCCGGCGCACCTTTCCCAAGGGGCTGGACGCGGACGTGGTGAAGGCCGAGGTGCTGCGCGAGGCGGCGGCCGAGGCCCGCGACCCCTATGAGCGCGAGCACGTGCTGCCCTTCGTCTATCGCCGGCCGGAGCGCTATCGTCTGGAGGGCCTCCACCAGGCCGCCGAGGAGGGCGAGGTGCGCTGGACCGTCGATCTGCCGGAGGACTACGCCTTCATGGCCATGGTCTATGACGCGCTCTACGCGGGCGACCCGGCCTTCACCTCCGAGGACGTGCGCGCTTTCGTGCGGGGCCGGCCGGACCTCGCCATGCTCGGCGGCGAGCGGAGAGTCTGAGATGGCCGTGACGCTGAGGCCGCTGACGGCCGACGACAAGGATCGCCTGTTCACCTGGCGCAATTCGCCGGAGGTGGCGGCCTATATGTACACCGACCATCAGATCACCGCCGATGAGCACGCCCGCTGGTTCGCCGGGATCGAGGGAGACGCGCGGCGGCTCTACTGGATCATCGAGCTGGATGGCGAGCCGGTGGGCCTGGCCAATCTCTACGACATAGATCGGACGAACGGCCGCTGCGCCTGGGCCTACTATCTCGCCTCGCCCTCGGTGCGCGGGCGCGGCGTGGGCGGCGCGGTGGAATATCCAGGTGATCGAGCGGGTGTTCGGCGAGCTGGGCCTGCGCAAGCTGTGGTGCGAGGTGCTGGCGTCCAACGAGGCGGTGTGGAAGCTGCACCAGGGCTTCGGGTTCGAGATCGAGGCGCGGTTCCGGGGCCACGTGGTCAAGGGCGGGGCGCCGCAAGACGTGATAGGCCTCGGACTCTCGAAGGAAGACTGGCTGGCCGCGCGCGACGCCATCCGCGAGCGGCTCGACCGCATCGCTCAGCGCACGAGCGCCAGGACCGCCTCGGCCGACCGTTCCGCCCCCAAGCCGTCGCACAGCGAAGACGAGGCGTAGACCAGCGAGGCGCGCTGCTCCGGGTCTGCGATAATCCGCGCCCAGGCGTCGGGAAACGCGGGGGCCAGGTCCCCTGCCCGCCTCGCGTCCACGGTCACGCTTGCGCCGCGCCGATCGAGTTCGCGCGCCAGGACGCGCTGGTTGTCCGCCAGGATCAGCAGAATCGACGGCAGGCCCAGGCACGCCCGCTCCCACACCGACGAGCCGCCGGCGCCGACGGCGATATCCGCCCGGGCCATGAGGGCGGCCATGTCGCGGACGTCGACGTGAACCTCGATGCGCGGGTCGCGCGCGGCCAGCGCGGTCAGCGCCGGCAGGCTCGCCGCGCCCGCGCCCAGCACCACGTCCAGCGCCACGTCGCCCAGCACCGGCAAGATCGCCTGAACGGCCCGCGCCGTGATCCCGCCCACGTCGGTCAGGCCGAGGGACACCAGGGCCCGGCGGGGCGGCCCGCCCTCGCCTCGCCTCGCCAGGGACGCCGACCGCGCCGCCGCGAAGGCCGGTCGCACCAGGGCGTAGTCGGGGCCGGTCAGCACCGTCGCGCCGGCCGGGACGAGGCCCCCGTAGTCCTCCGCCGCGCGGCCCAGCCCCGGGTCGATCAGCAGGTCGCAGTCGTGCGCCCGGTCGGCCAGGTCATCGAGGACCACGATCTTGCGCCCGCCGGCCCGCAGCGCCGTCTCCCGCGCCGCGCCGAGCCCATAGTGATCGAGCACCACGACGCCGGCGTTCCAATCCTCCGCGAGGCCCGCCGCCTGCTGGGCCAGACCGGGCGGGTCAGCCGCCTCCGCCGCCAGGATCTCGACCGCGTCCGCCCCGAACGCCTTGAGGATCGACGCGGCCGGCGGCGTCCCAGCAAAGGCGCAAACCGCCGCGCGCGCCGCCAGAGCGCCCGCCAAGGTGAGACATCGCATCACATGACCGCCGCCGACCTCGCGGCCCCGAGTCGGCGACAAACAGGATCCGGGGGCCCTCGCCCGTCGCATTCGGCGGAATCATCGCCTAAGTATGCGCCCAATCCGAACCGAGAGCGCCCCGAACAATCCCATGTCCGATCCCCGCCCTGTACGTTGCCTGATCATCGGCGCCGGCGCCGCCGGCTACACCGCCGCCATCTATGCGGCGCGGGCCATGCTGAACCCCGTGGTGATCGCGGGGCTGGAGCCCGGCGGCCAGCTCACCGTCACCACCGACGTGGAGAACTACCCGGGCTTCGCCGAAGTGATCCAAGGGCCCTGGCTGATGGAGCAGATGCGCGCCCAGGCCGAGCACGTGGGCGCGGAGATCGTGGCGGACCTCGCGGTGAAGGTCGATCTGTCCAAGCGGCCGTTCCTGGTCACCTGTGATTCGGGCGCGAGCTTCCTGGCCGAGGCCCTGATCATCGCCACCGGCGCCCAGGCCAAGTGGCTGGGCCTGCCCTCGGAAGAGAAATTTCGCGGATTTGGCGTTTCCGCGTGCGCCACCTGCGACGGCTTCTTCTATCGGGGCAAGGAGGTGGTGGTGATCGGCGGCGGCAACACCGCCGTGGAGGAGGCCCTGTTCCTCACCAACTTCGCCTCCAAGGTCACCCTGGTGCACCGCCGCGATACGTTCCGGGCCGAGCGCATCCTGCAGGACCGCCTGTTCGCCCACCCCAAGATCGAGGTCCGCTGGAACAGCGCGCTGCACGAAGTGGTCGGCGCCGAAGACCCGTTGGGCGTCACCGGTGTCCGCATAAAAGATGTTGAATCTGCTGATATTAGCGAGATTTCCTGCGACGGCCTGTTCATCGCCATCGGCCACGCCCCGGCCTCCAAGCTGTTCGAGGGCCAGCTCGCCATGGACGCGGCCGGCTACATAGACGTCGTGCCCGGATCGACCTCCACGGCCATCCCCGGCGTGTTCGCGGCGGGAGACGTGACCGACGACGTCTATCGCCAGGCGGTCACCGCCGCCGGCATGGGCTGCATGGCCGCTCTGGAGACCGTCCGCTTCCTGGCTTCGGCGGACCATGCGGCAGGCGGCGCGAAGATTGCGGCCCATTCCGCCGACCTGCCCGTGTCCTGACGGGCCGATACACGCTCCGCACAGTCGAAGTCCGCAATTCCGATCAACACCCTTCGTTTACGCTGCTTAGCAGTGGGGGAGTTGAGTGCATGAAGCGTGCTTCGACCGCGGCTGACTATTCGCGGCGGCTGGTCCGTGTCGCCGAGCACATCGGCGAGAACCTGGACCGTCGGATCGAACTGGAGGAGCTGGCGGAGATCGCCTGCTTCTCGGTGTACCATTTCCACCGCATCTATCGGGCGATGATGGGCGAGACCGTCCACGAGACGGCCATGCGCCTGCGGATGCAGCGCGCCTCCAGCGACCTGAAGCGCAGCGACCGGCCCATGCTGGAGATCGCCCGGCGAGCCGGCTACAGCTCGGTGGCGGCGTTCGCGCGGGCGTTCCGAGGCCACTTCGGCGCGCCGCCGGCGGCCTTTCGTCGCGACGATCCCGGTTCATCGCGAGGCGACCTGCCTCACGGCGCGCGCGTCATCCTGGAGCCCGTGGCGATCCGCCAGGTCCCGGCGCTGCGGATCGCGGCGATCCGCTACAAGGGCCCGCTGCCGGACATCGGCGCGACCTTCGAGCGGCTGCGGGCCTGGGCGCGGCCGCGGGGCCTGATCGGACCCGGCGCCAATGCGATCGCCGCCTTCTATGACATCGAGCCCGCGCCGCCCCAGGTCGAGCTGATGGTGGACGCGGACGTGGGCATGGTCGTGGCCGCCGACGTCAAGGGCGACGACCTGGTGAAGGTGATCGAGATCGGCGGCGGCCGCTACGCGGTGCTCTCCTACCGGGGCCCCTACTCGGCCAACGGCGCGGCCTATCAAGCCCTGTTCGGCCAATGGCTTCCGGCCAGCGGCGAAGAGCCGGCGGACGCCCCGCACTACGAGTTCTACGTCAATGACACCCACCACACCGGCCCGGCGGACCTGGTGACGGAACTGCGCCTGCCGCTGAAGTAGCGGCCGCCCGAGCGTCATTGAATTGACATTGGGCGCCACGGCCCCCTTTTCGGGCGCCCTCGCCCGCGCTATATACATCATGCGCTTATGCTCAGGAGAAGCATAAGGGTGGACGTCGGGGGCATACGGAGCTTCCGGCGTTTTTCACGGCCCTCATAATGCTCAACTTGAGCACAAGGAGGCGGCACGATGCCCGACGGTTTCAGCCCCCTGGCCTACACGCCCGAGATCGAGGCGGCGACGCAGCCGCTGTGGGACCGGGTGAAGGCCCGCGTCACGCCGCTGGAGTGGCGGCTGCACGCACCGCTGATCGCGGCGATCAACGATCTGAAACGCCAGAAGAACGCAGTGATCCTGGCCCACAACTACATGACGCCGGAGATCTTCCACGGCGTGGGCGACTTCGTGGGCGACAGCCTGGGGCTGGCGCGCGAGGCGGCCAAGTCGGACGCCAGGATCATCGTTCAGGCCGGCGTGCACTTCATGGCGGAGACGTCGAAGGTGCTCTGCCCGGACAAGACCGTGCTGATCCCGGACCTGCGCGCCGGCTGCTCGCTGGCGTCCTCGATCACCGCGGCGGACGTGCGGCTGATCAAGCAGCGCTATCCGGGCCTGCCGGTGGTCACATATGTGAACACAACGGCCGAGGTGAAGGCCGAGACCGACATCTGCTGCACCAGCGCCAACGCCGTTCAGGTGGTGGAGTGGGCCGCGCGCGAATGGGGCGTGGGCCGCGTGATCCTGCTGCCGGACGAGTTTTTGGCCCGCAACGTCGCGCGCCAGACCGAGGTCGGGATCATCGCCTGGCAGGGCCGCTGCGAGGTGCATGAGCGCTTCAACGCCGCGGACATCGCCGAAATCCGGGCGTCCTATCCGGGCGCGGAGGTGCTGGCCCACCCCGAATGCCCCGCCGAGGTGATCGAGGCTTGCGACTTCGCCGGCTCCACCGCCGCCATGAGCGACTACGTCACCAAGCGCCGGCCCAAGCAGGTGGTGCTGATC
This sequence comes from uncultured Alphaproteobacteria bacterium, assembly GCA_963761065.1. Lineage (GTDB taxonomy): Bacteria > Pseudomonadota > Alphaproteobacteria > Caulobacterales > Caulobacteraceae > JANWHQ01. The sequence continues at coordinate 849,243 of CAVXFP010000001.1, forward strand.
ACCGAATGCTCCATGGCCGACAATATCGCCTGCGACGCGCCGGACGTGGAGTTCGTGCGCCCCTGCAATCTCTGCCCCCACATGAAGCGCATCAGCCTGGAGAACATCCACGAGGCGCTGCTTAAGGAGCAATTTGAGGTGCTCGTCGCGCCCGACGTGGCGGACCGCGCCCGCCTGGCCGTGCAGCGCATGATCGACATGCCCCCGCCCGCCACGCCTGCCCGCTACGACATGGTCAAGGCGCGCCACCACGTGGACGTGGAGCTGATCTGAGCCCATGGCCGAGGAGGTCATCCCCGTGCGTCGGCCCGGCCCCTGGGATGTGCCGCAGAGCGAAGCGGTCGCCGCCGCGGCGGCACAGCCCGCGCCGGAATCCTCGCGGCTGAAGACCCTCGCCTGGGGCGTGGTCTCCACCGCCCTGCTGGCGGGTTGGCTGGCCTGGACCATGGGCTGGGTGTGGGCGCTGGCGGGCGTCGTGGGCGTGTTTGTCCACGAGTACGGCCACGTGCTGGCCATGAACGGCCTGGGCTGCGGCCCCGCGCGCATCCGGATCATCCCGTTCCTGGGCGGGGCGGCGATCCCGGCGCGGGAGCCCTCCACCGAGTTCAAGGGGGTGCTGATCTCCCTGGCGGGCCCCGCGTTCGGCCTGCTGGCCACGATCCCGTTCTTCATCGCCCACGCGGTCACCGGCAAGGCCATGTGGATGAACGGCGCGTTGTTCATCTGCCTGATCAATCTGATCAACCTGGCCCCCGCCCCGCCGCTGGACGGCTCCAAGGCGCTCGGGCCGGCGCTGGCGAGAATCCATCCGATGGTGGAGCGCGGCGTCATGCTGCTCATCGGCGCGGCCGTGGCGGCGTGGGCGGTGTCTCGCGGCAGCTACATCTTTGGGATCTTCGTCGCCCTGGCCATGTTCGGCTCGCTGCGAGCCCCGCGCATTCGGCCCGTGGCGGAGACGTTGACGGGCAGGCAGCAACTGGGAAGCGCGGGGCTCTATGTGCTGGTCGCGGCCCTGTGCCTGGCGGCGTTGGAGCTGGTGGTGTTCACCGCTGGTTCCGGCTTCAACGGCCTGGCGGTGTTGCGTCGGGTGCTGGGGACATGACGGCCATGACCCGTGACCGCATCCATTTCGACGGCGTGCTGGTGATTGGCGCGGGGCTGGCGGGCCTGGCCGCCGCCCTGGCCGCCGCGCCGCGCAAGGTGCTGGTGATCGCGCCCGGGCCGCTCTTGGGCGCCTCCTCGTCCGCCTGGGCGCAGGGGGGCGTGGCCGCCGCGCTCTCGGTCGACGACGATCCCGCCCTGCACGCCGCCGACACCATGGCTGCCGGCGCGGGCCTGTGCGACCCGGCGATGGTGCGGCTGCTGACCTCCGAAGGTCCCGGCGCCGTGCGCTGGCTGGCGGAGATCGGCGCCCCCTTCGACCGCGACTCCGAGGGCCGCTTCATCCAGAGCCTGGAGGCCGCCCACTCGCGCCCCCGCATCGCGCGGGTCGGCGGCGACGGCGCCGGGCGCGCGGTGATGGCGGCCATCTCCACCGCCGCCCTGGCCGCCGCCCACATCGAGGTGCGCGAGGGCGCGAGGGCGCGTGCGCTGATGCAGGACGCGGAAGGGCGCGTGCGCGGGGCGCTGGTCGAAACCGACGCCGGACTTGCCGAGATCGTGGCGCCGGCCGTAGTGCTGGCGACCGGCGGGCTAGGCGGACTCTACGCCGTCACCACCAATCCGCCGGCCGCGCGCGGCGAGGGACTGGCCATGGCGGCCCTGGCCGGGGCCGTGATCGCCGATCCGGAGTTCGTGCAGTTCCACCCCACGGCCATCGACGTGGGGCTGCGACCCCGCCCCGCTCGCCACCGAGGCCCTGCGCGGCGAGGGCGCCAAGCTGATCGACCGCGAAGGCCGCCCGTTCATGGCCGCCTATCACGAGCAGGCGGAGCTGGCGCCGCGCGACGTGGTGGCCCGCGCCATCCACGGCCAGATCGCCGCCGGCCATGGCGCCTTCCTGGATGCGCGCGAGGCGGTGGGCGCGGCGTTTCCCGAGCACTTCCCCACCGTCTTCGCCGCCTGCATGGCCGCGGGGCTGGACCCGCGCGTGCAGCCGATTCCCGTGGCCCCAGCCGCGCACTATCACATGGGCGGAGTGTGGACGGACGCTGACGGCGCGGCCTCGCTGCAGGGCCTGTATGCCGCCGGCGAGTGCGCGGGCGTGGGCGTACACGGCGCCAACCGCCTGGCCTCCAACTCGCTGCTTGAAGCCGCCGTGTTCGGCCGCCGCGCCGGCGCCGCCGCGCGGGAAGCGCAAACGCCCGACGCCGCCGTGCTATCGCCCGCCGAGCCGGCGCCGGACCTGCCAGCCGAGGCATTGGCGCGCCTGCGCACGGCCATGAGCCGCGACGCGGGGGTGATGCGCGACCGGGAGGGCATGACGCGGCTTCTCGATGAGATCGGCGAGCTGCAAGGTCACCACGGGCCCTCCGCCCCCCTGATCGCCGCCAAGCTGGTGGCGGAAGCCGCCCTGGCGCGCACCGAGAGCCGAGGCGCGCACTATCGCTCCGACATGCCGCTGATGGCCTCGCCCGCCCGACGCACCCTCGCCACCCTGGCCGAACTGGAGGCGCAGCGGATGCGCTACGCAGCCGAATGAGCATCGAATCCCTGCCCGACATCCTGATCCTGCCCGTGGTCGGAGCGGCGCTTGCCGAGGACCTGGGCCGCGCGGGGGACGTCACCAGCCTCGCCTGCATCGACGCCGACGCCGTGATGACTGTGCAGTTCGTGGCGCGCCAGGCCGGCGTGGTCGCGGGACTGGACTGCGCGCGTATCGCCGTCTCCCTGATGGATCCGACCGCTACGTTCGAGGCGCTGGTTGCGGACGGCGACATGGTCGGGGCCGACGCGGTGCTCGCGCGCGTGAGCGGCAACGCCCGAGCGATCCTGTCGGCCGAGCGGGTGGCGCTGAACCTGCTGGGCCGCCTGTGCGGCATCGCCACCTTGACGGCGGCCTATGTGAAGGCCGTGGAGGGCACGCGGGCGCGCATCACCGACACCCGCAAGACAACGCCGGGCTTAAGGGCGCTGGAGAAATACGCGGTGCGCTGCGGCGGCGGGATCAACCATCGCTTCGGCCTGGATGACGCCATCCTGATCAAGGACAATCACGTGGCGGCCTGCGGCGGGGTAGGCCCCGCCCTCGCCCGCGCCAAGATGGCTGCGGGCCATCTGACGCCCATCGAGGTGGAGGTGGACAGCCTCGCCCAGCTCGACGAGGCCCTGCCCTTCTCCCCGGACGTGATCATGCTCGACAACTTCTCGCCGGACGACCTGATCGAGGCCGGGACCCGGGCGGGCGGCAAGGTGACGCTGGAAGCGTCAGGCGGCGTTTCGCTTCAGACCGTACGGGCGATCGCCGAGAGCGGCGTGGACGTGATCTCCGTCGGCGCCCTCACGCACTCGGCGCCGGCGCTGGACGTAGGGCTGGACGCGGCCTGAGCGCGGCCGTCAGCCGCCGAGGTTCACACCGCTCATCTTCATTCGCCCCGGCGAGACGCCCGGCGGACAGGGACCGACCCACGTCGCCTCGATCCGAAGTCTTGATCTCGCCGGGCCCGCCGGCCACGGGCGGATCGGTCCGCGTGGTGAGATCGACGCTGTAGGTCGTCTGGAAATCGCCCTTGATCAGCCCCTGAGTGTTGATCGTCCGCTGATCAACCTTGCAGCGGGAGCTGAACTGGAACCCCCCGCCGGGCGCCGGGTGGAACTCGGCCTTGTCGCAGTGGCTGGCGGCGCGGGACCGGGCGTTGGCCATGAAGCTGTCGGCGGTGTCGGTCTTGGCGTCCAGGCACATCTCGCCGTTCAGGCTGAACCCGGGGCCCTGGCGCATGGAGATCTTCATGCGCCACAGCCCGGCCCTGCGGGACGGACGGAGTACGCCGCCCAAGGTGGACGCGGGCAACTCGGCCTTGGGCGCTTGCGGCGCGCCAGGGGTGGCGGGCTTGGAACAGCCGCACAGAGCGGCGACGCTTACGAGACCGATCATCACCGCGACTGTGCGCATGGACGTATCCTCCGGCGTGGCGGAGAGCGTAACATCGAATCTTCAGAGGAACAGCGACTCATGAGCGACGGCCCGAACGACAGCACAGGCGTGATCGACAACACCGAGCATCGCCGTTTCGAACTCGCCGTGGACGGTCAGCTCGCCGTGGCGGACTATCGAATGGTCGGGAACGTCGCGCACATCACCCATGTGGAGACGCCGGTCGCCCTGCGCGGCGGGGGCGTGGCCGGCCGGCTGATGGCGGGCGCCCTGGCGATCATCCGCGCGCGCGGCGGCAAGGTGAAGCCGGTGTGCCCCTACGCCGTGGCCTATATCAAGCGCCACCCCGCGGAGCAGGACCTGGTCGCTTAGATCTCGCCGAACTTGGTCTTCAGCCGCGCGGCGACGCCGGCGGAGACGAAGGGGCTGATGTCGCCCCCCAGCTTGGCGATCTCCTTCACCAGGCGGGCGGCCACGGCCTGGTGGCGCGGATCGGCCATCAGGAACACCGTCTCGATCTCGCGATCGAGCTGCTGGTTGATCGCGGTCAGCTGGAATTCGTACTCGAAGTCCGCCACGGCCCGCAGGCCCCGCAGGATCACCTGCGCGCCCACGTCGCGGGCGAAGTGCACCGTCAGATAGTCGAAGGGGCGGACCTCGATCTGCGCCCCTTTGAAGGCTTCGGCGGTCTCTTCGCGTCACGATCCGCACCCGCTCGTCCAGGGAGAACAGCGGGCCCTTGTCCGGATTGGACGCGACGCCGATCACCAGCTTGTCCACCAGCTTCACCGCGCGGCCGATGATGTCCATGTGGCCGTTGGTGATGGGATCGAAGGTGCCGGCGTAAAGGCCCGTGCGGACGGTCATGCCTCGGGCTCCCCGGCCTCATCAGGCTTCGTCGTGCGCTCAGCCTCACGCCTTCCAGCCGCTCGACCGAGACCACGTGCTCGTTCTCGGCGGTGCGGAACACGATCACGCCCTGGGTGTTGCGCGCGGCGGTGCGGATGTCGCGCGACCGGGCAGCGGATCAGCTGGCCCTGGTCGGTGACCATCAGGACCTCGTCGTGCTGGTCCACCGGGAAGGCCGCCACCAGCCGCCCGCCCCGCTTGGTGAGGTCCTGGGCCAGCAGGCCCTGCCCGCCCCGGCCGGTGCGGCGGAAGTCGTAGGCGGAGGTGCGCTTGCCGACGCCTTCGGACGACATGGTCAGGATGACCTCCTCGGCCGCTTCCAGCACGGCGATGCGTTCGACCGACAGGGCGGCCTCGCCGGCGCTCTCGTCCTCGCCGTCGTCGGACTCGACCGGCCATCCTCGGTCTCCTCGCCCACCGCGCGGCGCATGGCCGCGGCGTGCTTGAGGTAGGCGCGCGCGCTCGTCGGCCGTGGCGTCCACGCCGCGCAGGATGGCCATGGAGATGACGCTGTCGCCCTCGGCCAGGCGCACGCCGCGCACGCCGGTGGAGTCGCGGCCGGCGAACACCCGCACGTCGTCCGCCGCGAAGCGGATGCAGCGGCCGAGCGCGGTGGTCAGCAGGATGTCGTTCGTCGGTGGTGCAGACGCCGACGCCGACGATGGCGTCGTCATCGTCCAGCTTCATGGCGATCTTGCCGTTGCGGTTCACCTGGACGAAGTCGGAGAGCTTGTTGCGCCGGACGCCGCCCGAGCGGGTGGCGAACATGACGTCGAGCTGGTCCCAGGTGCGCCTCGTCCTCCGGCAGCGGCAGGATCGAGGTGATGGTCTCGCCCTGCTCGATCGGCAGCAGGTTGACGAACGCCTTGCCGCGCGATGTCGGGATCGCCCAGCGGCAGGCGCCAGACCTTCAGCTTGTAGACCTTGCCGCCCGAGGAGAAGAACAGCACCGGCGCGTGGGTGGAGGCGACGAACACGCGGATCACCGCGTCCTCGTCCTTGGTCGCCATGCCCGAGCGGCCTTTGCCGCCGCGACGCCTGGGTGCGGTAGGTCGATAGCGGCGTGCGCTTCACGTAGCCGGCCAGGGTGACGGTGACGACCATGTCCTCGCGCGGGATCAGGTCCTCGTCCTCGACATCCGCGTCGCCGTCGATGATGGCGGTGCGGCGCGGCACGGCGAAGGCGTCGCGCACCGCCACCAGCTCCTCGCGCACGATGGCCATCACCCGCTCGCGCGAGCCGAGGATCTCCAGGTACAGGCTGATCGACTCCGACAGGGTCGACGCCTCGCTCGAAGATCTCGTCGCGGCCCAGGCCGGTCAGGCGCGACAGGGTCAGGGCCAGGATGGCGCGGGCCTGCTCGTCGGTCAGGCGGACCTTGCCGTCGGCTCAGCAGCACCGTGCGCGGATCGGCGATCAGGGCGAACAGCGGGCCCATCTCGCCCACCGGCCAGTCGCGCGCGACCAGCCGCTCGCGGGCCTCGGCCGGGTCGGCGGACGAGCGGATGATGTGGATCACCTCGTCGATATTGGCCACGGCGATGGTCAGGCCCGCCAGCACGTGGCCGCGATCGCGCGCCACGCCGAGCTTATGGCGGGTGCGGCGGATCGACGACCTCCTCGCGGAAGGCCAGGAAGATGTCGAGCATCTCCCGCAGGCTCATCTGCTCGGGCCGGCCGTGGTTCAGCGCCAGCATGTTGACGCCGAAGGAGCTCTGCACCGTGGTGAAGCGGTGCAGCTGGTTCAGCACCACGTCGCGCCGAGGCGTCGCGGCTTGCAGCTCGACCACCACCCGCATGCCGGTCCGGTCGCTCTCGTCGCGCAGGTCGGCGATGCCCTCGATCCGCTTTTCGCGCACCAGCTCGGCCATGCGCTCGATCAGGGTGGCCTTGTTCACCTGATAGGGGATCGAGGAGATGATGATCGCCTCGCGGTCCTTGCGAATCTCCTCGATGTGAGACTGGCCGCGCATGATCACCGAGCCGCGCCCGGTCATCAGCGCCTGGCGCGCGCCGGTGCGGCCGATGATCTCGCCGCCGGTGGGGAAGTCGGGACCCGGCACGATGTCCAGCAGGGTCTCCAGGCTGACCTCGGGGTCGTCGATCATCGCCAGGCAGGCGTCGACCACTTCGCCGAGATTGTGCGGCGGGATGTTGGTGGCCATGCCCACGGCGATGCCGCCGGCGCCGTTGACCAGCAGGTTCGGCACGCGCGCCGGCAGCACCAGAGGCTCGCTCTCGGAGCCGTCGTAATTGTCCTGGAACCCGACCGTATCCAGGTCGAGGTCCTCCATCAGGGCCTCGGCCGCCTTGGTCAGCTTGCACTCGGTGTAGCGCATGGCGGCCGGCGGATCGCCGTCCACCGAGCCGAAGTTCCCCTGGCCGTCGATCAACGGCATGCTCATGGAGAACGGCTGGGCCATCCGCACCAGGGCGTCGTAGACCGACTGGTCCCCGTGCGGGTGATATTTGCCGATGACGTCGCCGACCACGCGGGCGGACTTGCGGTACGAGCCGCTCGCGCCATAGCCCTGCTCGTGCATGGAGAACAGCATGCGGCGGTGCACGGGCTTCAGGCCATCGCGCGCATCGGGCAGCGCACGCGCGACGATCACGCTCATGGCGTAGTCGAGATAGGAGCGCTTGAGCTCGTCCTCGATGGCGATGGGGGCTATGCCCCCGCGCCTGTCCTCCGGGCCGGCCGGAGGCGGGATTTCGGGGTCATCGCTCACGGGAATTTTCTTGAGAATCGCGAGGGTTTGTCACGATCTTTTCTACCATCTCGCGGGGGCGACTCCAAACCTCGTCCGGCGTGCGAAGCGCTCAAAGCGGATTGACGGTCGCGGCCGCCAGCGCCGTCCGCCGGCGCTCGGCCAGGGCGACCACCGCCACGCCGCCCAGGGTCGCCGCCGCGCCCACCGCCAGCCGGGGCGTGATCACGTCGTGGAAGGCCAGCACGCCCAACACCGAGGTCACCAGGGGCGTGGTGAGCAGGTAGGGCGTGAAGCGGCTCGCCTCGCGCCGCTGCACCAGCCAGAACAGCATCACCGTGCCCCCCACGGACGAGGCCAGGCCGGCATAGGCTACGCTCGACCACACCAGGGCCGAGGCCGCCTGGGCGCGCGGGATCAGGTCCGGCTCGGTGGTGAAGGCGAGGATCAGCAGGGTCGGCGCGGCGAACAGGGCCGTGCAGCCTTGCACCTTCAACGCCCGCACCGGCGGCATCTTGCGCACCAGCACGGTTCCGAGCGCCCAGCAGGTGCTGGCCGCCAGGCCCGTCAGTACGGCCGGGATGTCGGCGGCCGCACTGGGGTCGAAGGTCATGTAGGCCACGCCGGCGAAGGCGGCGGCCATGCCCGCCAGCGCCGCCCTGGGCATCACCTCGCCCAGCACCAGCCACGAGAACAGCGCCGTCAGCGGAATCCACAGCTGCAGCGACACGCTGAACAGGCTGAGGTTATGGGCGAGCGAGAAGCCCGTGTAGATGATCCCGAAGTGCATCGGCCCGGTGAGCAGCATCACCGGCACGAACAGCTTCCAGTCCGGGAACGGCGGCTTGATGAAGGGCGCCAGGAACACCAGGGCGATGGCGAAGCGCACCCCGCCCACCAGCAGCGGCGGCAGGGCCTGGGTCGCCAGCTTGCCGGCGGCGTTGTTCACGCCCCAGATCACCACGATCGCGGCGATCGTCGCCCATTCCAGCAGCGAGAAGGGAGAATTGGAGGCGGGCTTCATGCCGCCGAGCTAATCCTCCCCACGCCCGCCCGCCAGAGGGGACCGCAAGGTGACCAGGTGAACGCCTAGAACGGAATCTCGTCGTCGAGGTCGGCGGTGAAGTCTTCTCGGGGGCCGGAGGGCTGGGCGCGGGGCATGCCGCCGCCGGCGTAGTCGTCACCGCCCGCCCCTGCGCCGCCGCCTTCGCCGCGGCCGTCGAGCATGGTCAGCTCACCGCGGAACTTCTGCAGCACGATCTCGGTGGAATATTTATCGGCCCCGGACTGGTCCTGCCATTTGCGGGTCTGGATGGCGCCCTCGATGTAAACCTTGGAGCCCTTCTTCAGATAGTTCTCGGCCACCTTCACCAGGTTCTCGTTGAAGATCACCACCCGGTGCCACTCGGTGCGCTCCTTGCGCTCGCCGGAAGCCCGGTCGCGCCAGGTCTCCGACGTGGCGATGCGCAGGTTCGCCACCTTGTCGCCGGAGCTGAGCGTGCGGACCTCGGGGTCCGCGCCCAGATTGCCGATCAGGATCACCTTGTTCACGCTGCCGGCCATCGCACGTCTCCCCTAGCTTCCGCAGAATACAGCGCGACCCTAGCGACAGGCCCGCCAGGATCAATGGTGTTCGCTTTATGTTCCTGTTGAGAAGCCAAGTCAAGATCGGCTTGGGGGAACACGGCTTGCATGGGAACGCCACTTGAACGGTCAGGCCGGCGCAAGCCATTCGGACTGGCGGCGTGGTCAGATCTTCTCTCGTCGCGCCTTGCGCGCGGACCTGCTCTTGTGAGCGCGCGGTCTGACCGGCGGAATGATCGGGTGAAGGTCGAGCTTCATCATGAAGCGGACGAGGTCGAAGTTCACGGCCTACATAGATGAACGCTGCATCAGCTACGGTCTGGGATCGATGGCCATTGGCGATTTAGCGTCATCTGCACAGACCCGCTGGCCGTCTGCTTGACGGTGTAAACCTCGCCAGTGTGTGGATGGCCGCACCAGGAGTTATGCGCGATGGCGTTTCGCTTCACCCCTGCAGTGATAATCGTGCCGAGGATGCCGTCCAACTCGTCCAGGGCGTCGAGACTATCGATCCGAAATTCCGGCAACAGCTCTGGCTACATGATCCCTGAGAGGCGCTGCCATATGGGCCGTCACGGCGAGGCCGTATTCGCGAGGCCGTAGGCTGACTGCATAGGGAAGCACCGCCTGCCTGCACTAGACGCATGCGCTAGAGCGCGGAGATATTCTGCCGACATAACCGATCAAAGCCCAGAGATTAAGACGACCAAGGCGCTGAAGATCGGCTCAGAGCGCGGGCTGGAGCACGCGCCGATGAGGCCGAGGGCCCGCCAAGATCGTTCGCCTTATGTCCCCGATGAGAACCCCGCGCAAGCCGAAACCTGCGCGGGGCACTTACTTCTGACGCACGCTCAGTGGAACTGGTGCGCCAGCACCGCCAGCAGCAGCAGAGCGACGATGTTGGTGATCTTGATCATCGGGTTCACCGCCGGGCCAGACGTGTCCTTGTAGGGATCGCCCACGGTGTCGCCGGTGACGGCCGCCTTGTGGGCTTCGGAGCCCTTGCCGCCATAGGCGCCCTCTTCGATCAGCTTCTTGGCGTTGTCCCAGGCGCCGCCGCCGCTGGTCATCGAGATGGCCACGAACAGGCCGGTGACGATCACGCCCATCAGCATGGCGCCCAGCGAGGCGAAGGCTTCCGCCTTGCCGGCGATCCAGTTGATCACCACGAACAGCACCACCGGCGAGGCGACCGGCAGCAGGCTCGGCACGATCATCTCGCGGATGGCGGCCTTGGTGAGCAGGTCCACGGCCTTGGCGTAGTCGGGCTTGGCCTTGAACTCCATGATGCCGGGGATCTCGCGGAACTGGCGGCGGACTTCCTCGACCACCGCCTCGGCCGCGCGGCCCACCGCCGTCATGGACATGCCGCCGAACAGGAAGGGCAGCAGCCCGCCGAAGAACAGGCCCACCACCACGTAGGGGTTGGACAGGTCAAAGGCGATCATCCCCTCCAGGCCCTCGAAGAACGGGAACTGGTCCGGGTTGGCGGAGAAGAACTTCAGGTCCTGGGTGTAGGCGGCGAACAGCACCAGGGCGCCGAGGCCCGCCGAACCGATGGCGTAGCCCTTGGTGACGGCCTTGGTGGTGTTGCCCACCGCGTCCAGCGCGTCGGTGATGACGCGCACTTCCTTGGGCAGGCCCGCCATCTCGGCGATGCCGCCGGCGTTGTCGGTGACCGGACCGAAGGCGTCCAGCGCCACGATGAAGCCGGCCAGCGACAGCATGGTGGTGGTGGCGATGGCGATGCCGAACAGACCCGCGAAGTTGAAGGTCATCACGATGCCGACGATGATCACCAGCGCCGGCAGGGCGGTGGATTCCAGCGACATGGCCAGGCCCTGGATGACGTTGGTGCCGTGACCGGCCACCGAAGCGCGGGCCACCGACTTCACCGGGCGGAAGTTGGTGCCGGTGTAGTACTCGGTGATGACCACGATCAGGGTGGTGACCGCCAGGCCGACCAGGCCGCAGTAGAACAGGGCGTCGGCGTCCACGACCTTGCCGTTGATGGTCGACGGCGGCCGGGACCAGGGAGTGGATCACCCACCAGACCGCGCCCACCGACAGCAGGCCGGTGACGATCAGGCCCTGGTAGAGCGCGCCCATGATGTTGTTGCTCTTGCCGAGCTTCACGAAGAACGAGCCGACGATCGAGGTCAGCGATGCACACGCCGCAGATCGCCAGCGGCAGCAGCATCATCGGCTCGACGTTGGCCGTGCCGCGGAAGAAGATCGCGGCCAGAACCATGGTGGCCACGGTGGTCACCGCGTAGGTCTCGAACAGGTCGGCCGCCATGCCGGCGCAGTCGCCGACGTTGTCGCCCACGTTGTCGGCGATGGTGGCCGGGTTGCGGGGGTCGTCTTCGGGAATGCCGGCCTCGACCTTGCCGACCATGTCGCCGCCGACGTCAGCGCCCTTGGTGAAGATGCCGCCGCCCAGACGCGCGAAGATCGAGATCAAGCTACGCGCCGAAGCCGAGCGCCACCAGGGAGTCCACCACCTCGCGGCTGGTGGGGTCCAGGCCCATGACCTGGGTCGAGATAGAAGAAGTAGCCGGTCACCCCGATCAGGGCGAAGCCCGCCACCAGCATGCCGGTGATGGCGCCGGAGCGGAAGGCGATGTCCAGCCCCTTGGCGAGGCTTACCGATGCGGCCTGGGCGGTGCGCACGTTGGCCCGCACCGAGATCAGCATGCCCGCGAAGCCCGCCGCGCCCGAAAGCACCGCGCCGATGACGAAGCCGATCGCGGCCATCCATCCGATCAGAACGCCGAGCGCGACCAGCACCACCACGCCGACCATGGCGATGGTGGTGTACTGGCGGCGCAGATACGCCTGCGCGCCCTCCTGGATCGCCGCGGCGATCTCCAGCATTTTTTCGTTGCCCGCCGGCGCGCGCATCAGGGCGCCCGTCTGCAGGACGCCGTAGAGCACGGCTGCAAGTCCCGCCCCAATGACGAGCAGAAGCTGTTGGTTCATAGTGTCGGAGCCCCTCTTTGGCCTAGCGCGACGGTCGCACCAGCGACCGCGTTGAGGCGCCCTTTCCCGGCCCGAGTTCGGTCCGGGGGCGTCCCCCAAAAAAGCCGCGGGAAAATGGCAAATGCCGGGGCCCGATGCAACACGCCCGCGCATTAGGCCGTCAGTTCGCCGCCCGACCGACCTTTGGCTTGGGCAGTCCGTCGTAACGTTGGGGCTGCGCGCGCAGGATATTGATCGACGTTACGACGCCCGGACCGACGATGGCGGCGGCCTCGCGCATCAGCGCGGCCTTCATCTTGGTCTCGTCGACGGCGGCGTAGTTGTCCGGCCGCACGAACGGGGTCCGGTGGGCCGCGCGGATCAGGGCGTCGCGGAAATACGGCACCTTGGCGCGCATGGCGTCGGCATCGGCCGACTTGGACAGGCCCAGCCGCATGGTCACGAACACGTAGTTGACCAGCTTGCCGTCCACCACGATGGGCATGGCCAGGGGCGACATCAGCACCGTCGGCGGCGGCGCGGACGACACCGCCGACGCGGCGGCGGGACCGGCGACAGCCAGGGCCAATGCGGTCAGGAGAAAAGTGCGACGCATGACGCCTTTGTCCCGCGGTTTGGTTAGCAACCCGTTGCGGGGTTCGAGACGCGATCCTGGCGGATCACTTCTCACCATGACGACATATGTTGCCGCCCGCCCGCCTTCGTCATCCTGAGGAGCGCCGCAAGGCGCGTCTCGAAGGACGCAAGGCCGCTCAGCCGTGCCGCCAGCCGGTGCGGGAGGGATTCGAGTGACCGGCCTCCGCAGGAGACGCTGAGCCCCTGCCCCGCCGTGACCTTCCCGACCGGCGTCAGGACGAGCCCCGCCGCCTTGGCCGCGGCGATGAAGGGCGCGACCGCCTCGGGCCGGGCGGCGCAGACGATCTCGTAGTCATCCCCGCCCGCCGCCAGTTCGGCCAGGGCGGCGACGCGGTCGGGCTGGCGCGCCAGCCACGCCTCGGCGGGCCCCGAGAGCGGCATGAGGTCGAGGTCCAGGCTGATGGCGACGCCGCTCGCCTCGCCGATGTGGCCCGCGTCGGCCATCAGGCCGTCCGAGACGTCCGCCGCCGCCGAGGCGTGGGCGCGCAGGGCGTCCCGCAGCGCCACGCGCGGGCTGGGCAGGCGGTAGCGGCCCGCCAGCCAGTCCGATTGATCGGGCGGCAGGCCTTGCAGCTCGCCCCGCGCCGCCTTCAGGCCCAGCACGCCGTCGCCGATGGTTCCAGAGACCAGCACCACATCGCCGGGCCGCGCGCCCGAGCGCTTCACCATGGCGCCGGCGGGCGTCCAGCCCAGGGCGGTGACGGACACGGTCAGCGGGCCGGGCGTGGAGGCGGTGTCGCCGCCCAGCAGCCGGACCCCGAAGACCGCCTGGTCCTCCGCCAGCCCCCGCGCGAAGGCTTCCCGCTCAGGCCAACCGCACTTCGCGGGCCAGGCGGCGGTCAGCAGATAGGCGAAGGGCTCGGCCGCCTTGGCCGCAAGGTCTGACAGGTTCACGCGCAGGAGCTTGCGGGCGACCAGGTCCAGCGGGTCCTCGGGCAGGAAATGCACGCCCTCGACCATGACGTCGGTGGTGAGCACCAGTTCCTGGCCCGGTCGCGCCGCGAGCACGGCCGCGTCGTCCATCAGGCCCAGCGCCCCGGGCGCGCCCTCGGACAGCGGCCGGAACAGCCGCGCGATGGACTTCGAATTCGTCGACGGGTTTGCGGGGCACGCCCTGCTCCAGCTCGAAAGTCTTGCGCCGAACCCCTCGCCCTTCGACAAGCTCAGGGTGAGGGTTTCGGATCGGCCGGCCTGACAGTAGCCCTCATCCTGAGCTTGTCGAAGGACGAGGGCGGTCCCTGCCTATCCCCGCACGTCCCGGGCGATGGCGTCCAGGGCGCCGTTCACGAAGCCCGGCTCCGGCCCTTCGAAGAAGGACTTGGCCAGCTCCACGTACTCGTCGATCACCACTTCGGTCGGCACATCCGCCCGGTGAGCCAGCTCGAAGGCGCCGCAGCGGAGCATGGCGCGCGCGGTGGCGTCCAACCGCTCCAGCTTCCAGCCCTGCGACAGGCGCCGCACCACGATCCGGTCGATCTCGCCCTGGGCCTCGACTACGCCGCGCACCAGCTCGGCGAAGAAGGCCTCGTCGGCCTCGGCCATGGTGGCGCCGTCCAGGTCCGCGTCGAAGCGGTGGCCGGTGAACTCGCGGATCACCGCCTCAGCGCCCGCCCCGGCGATGTCCATCTGATAGAGGGCCTGCACGGCCGCCAGGCGGGCCACGGTGCGCGCGCGCCGCGCCCGGCTCGACAGGGTCGCGCCCTTGGCCTCCTCGGCGGCCAGGAGCTGCTCGTGAGCCTCCTTCAGGTCGCGTGGGCCGTCCGGACCGCTCATCGGCCCTGGCCGAGCAGGCGGCGCTTCAGGGCGATCATTTCCAGGCACGCCATGGCCGCGGCGCCGCCCTTGTCGCCTTCGGACACCCGCGCGCGGGCCCAGGCCTGATCCTCGTCCTCGACGGTCAGGATGCCGTTGCCCAGCGCCACGCGCTTGCCGGCCGCCAGGTCCATGAGCGCGCGGGCCGACTTATTGGCCACGATGTCGAAGTGATGGGTCTCGCCGCGGATCACCGTGCCCAGCGCCACATAGCCTTCAAAGAACGCCCCGGCGGGGCGGTGGCCGCCCTCCTCCGCCATGGCGATAGCGGCGGGGATCTCCAGCGCCCCCGGCACGGAGACGACCTCGAACGTGGCGCCGTGCGCCTCCAGGGCGTCGATCGCGCCCTTCAGCAGCTCGTCGGCCAAGTCCGCATAGAATCGGGCCTCAACCACCAGCACGCGGACGGCGTCGTCGGTCATGGGCTATTCCTCGTGGGGGATGGGACGGCGGTCGACGATCTTCAGGCCGTAGCCCTCGAGCGCCGGCAACCGGGCCTGGGTGGAGGTGAGCAGGATCATCTCGCGCACGCCGAGATCGAGCAGGATCTGCGCGCCGACGCCATAGTCGCGCAGGACGCTCTGGGCCTGATCGGCGGTCTCGCCGTAGCGCTCGGACAGCCATGACGGGCTCGGGTCGCGCAGGAACAGGGCCACGCCCGCGCCGTCGTAGGCCGCGATGGTCCGCAGCGCCTGGGGCACGTAGTCGCGCCGGGATTCCACATGGCCCAGCATGTCGGCGGCCGGATCGACCTGGTGCACGCGCACCAGGGTGGGCTTGTCGGGGTCCACCTTGCCCTTGACCAGCACCATGTGCTCGGAGCGGTCCAGGGTGTTGCGGTAGATGTAGAGGCGGAAGCGGCCGCCGTAGACGCTGTCGAAGGGCGTATCCATCAACCGCTCGACGTGCCGCTCGGTGCGGCGGCGATAGGCGATCAGGTCGGCGATGGCGCCGATCTTCATGCCGTGCAGCTGGGCGAAGCCGATCAGGTCCGGCAGGCGGGCCATGGTGCCGTCGTCGTTCATGATCTCGCAGATCACGCCCGCCGGCTGCAGCCCCGCCAGGCGCGCGATGTCCACCGCCGCTTCGGTGTGGCCGGTGCGGACCAGCACGCCCCCGTCCTTGGCCACCAGCGGGAAGACGTGGCCGGGCGAGACGATGTCGTCTGGCCCTTTGCTCGGGTCGATGGCCACCGAGACGGTGTGGGCGCGGTCATGGGCGGAGATGCCGGTGGTCACGCCCTCCTTGGCCTCAATGGAGACGGTGAAGGCGGTGCCGTGGGCCGTCAGGTTCTCGAACACCATGGGCGGCAGGCGCAGCTGGCGCGCGCGCTCGGCGGTGATGGCCAGGCAGATCAGGCCGCGCGCATGCTTGGCCATGAAGTTGATCTGGTCGGGCGAGGCGAACTGGGCGGGGATGACGATGTCGCCCTCGTTCTCCCGGTCCTCGGCGTCCACCAGGATGAAGGGCCGCCCGTTGCGCGCGTCCTCGATGATGTCCTCGACATCGGAGATGGGGGTGTCCGCGGACTCGGAGAGCACCTCGCGAAGCACTGTGGGGTTCAGGGATTTCATCACGCCGTCTCCTGCCACCGCGCCAGATAGCGCGCCAGCATGTCGATCTCCAGGTTCACGCGCGATCCCGGCTTGAGCAGGCCCAGGGTGGTGGCTTCCCAGGTGTGGGGGATGATGTTCACGCCGAAGACGTCGTCCTGGACCTCGTTGACCGTCAGGGACACGCCGTCCACGGCGATGGAGCCCTTGGGGGCAATATAGCGATGCAGCGGGCGCGGCGCCCGGAAGCGGATGCGGTGCGAGCCGCCCTCGGGCTCGATCGACAGCACCTCGCCCACCCCGTCCACGTGGCCGGAAACGATGTGGCCGCCAAGCTCGTCGCCAAGCTGCGCGGCGCGTTCGAGGTTCACCGGCTGGCCGGGGGCCCAGTCGCCCAGGATGCTCATGGCCAGGGTCTCGCCGGAAACCTCGGTGGCGAACCAGTCCTCGCCCTTGTCCACCACGGTGAGGCAGCAGCCGGAATGGCTGATCGAGGCCCCCAGATCGATGCTCGCCAAGTCGAAGGCCGTCTCGACCTCGAGGCGCCGGTCCCGGTTGGTGTCGCGCACCGCGCGGACGCGGCCGACGTCTGTGACGATACCCGTAAACATCAGGCCCTCTCGTAGCGCTCCCAGAGGTCTTCGCCCAGCGTCTCGATCGCCGTGCGGCGAAAGCGCGGCGCGGCGGCGAGCGCGCCCAGCGCCAGCGCGGCGACGCAGGGCCGACCCTCCGCGCCCAGAAGGATCGGGGCGCGGAACCATTCCAACCGTTCCACCAGCCCGGCGTTGACGAAGCTCGCCGCGACCTGGCCACCGCCCTCGATCATCAGGCGATGCAGCCCCCGCTCCGCCAGCGCCTCGACCACCGCGCGCGGGTCCGGCCGACCATCGGCGGCCGCGACGCGCAGAACCTGCACCCCAAGCTCGGTCAGGGCTTCGGCCGGCGCCGTCGCGGCAATGACGTAAGTGGGAACCTCCCGCGCCGTGCGGACGAGTTTCCCTTGCGTGGGTAGGCGTTGGCGGCTGTCGAGCACCACCCGGGCCGGCTGGGGGCCATCGTAGCCGTCCAGGCGCACGGTCAGCTCCGGATTGTCGGCCAGGGCGGTCTCGACGCCGATAAGCACCGCGTCATGCTCGGCGCGCAGGCGGTGGGCGGCAAGGCGCGCGTCCGGACCAGTGATCCAGCGGCTTTCCCCGGAGGATGTGGCGATGCGGCCGTCCAGAGAGGTCGCGAGCTTGAGCGTGACGCTCAAGCTAGGTCCCCGACCCTTCCGGTTCTTCGTTCAGGCCCTCGTCGCTGAGGAACTTGGCGAAGTCCTCCGGATCGCGGAAATCCTTGTACACCGAGGCGAAGCGGACGTAGGCGACGTTATCCAGGCTTTTCAGGGCCTTCATCGCCATTTCTCCCACGGTGGTCGAGGGAATTTCGGTCTCGCCCAGGCTTTCCAGCTGGCGGACGATGCCGGAAATCATGCGCTCGATGCGCTCGGGCTCGATGGGGCGCTTGCGCAGGGCCATGGCGATGGCGCGGGCCAGCTTGTCGCGGTCGAACGGCGCGCGTCGGCCGGAACGCTTGACGATGGTCAGTTCGCGAAGCTGCACCCGCTCGAATGTGGTGAAGCGGCCGCCGCACTCCGGGCACAGGCGCCGACGCCGAATCGCGCTCCCGTCCTCGGACGGACGCGAGTCCTTCACTTGGCTGTCGAGACTTCCACAGAAGGGGCAGCGCACCGGCTACACCGCGCGGGCGTCAGGCCGCCACGCCGCCGAGCCGCTTGACGTTGCAGCGGGTCCACAACTGATCCATGGCCGCGGACCAGATGGTCCATCATGGCGTCGTCGTGCAGGGGCGTGGGGGTGAAACGCAGCCGCTCGGTCCCCTTGGGGACGGTCGGATAGTTGATCGGCTGGACGTAGACGCCGTGGTCGGCGAGCAGCATGTCCGACACCAGCTTGGTGTGAACAGGGTCGCCCACCAGCACCGGCACGATGTGGCTGACCGAGGGCATCACCGGCAGGCCCGCCGCGCGGAACCGCTGCTTCAGGCTGGCGGCGCGCTCCTGATGCTGGACCCGGATCTCGTTGTGGGCCTTCAGCCAGGCGATGGACGCGGTCGCCCCCGCCGCGATGGCCGGCGGCAGGGAGGTCGTGAAGATGAAGCCGGAAGCGTACAGGCGCACCGCGTCGATCAGCTCGGCGTCGCCGGCGATATAGCCGCCCATCATGCCGATCGCCTTGCCCAGCGTGCCTTCGATGATGTCGATCTCGGCCATCATCCCGTCGCGCTCGGCAACGCCCGGCGCCG
Source organism: uncultured Alphaproteobacteria bacterium (assembly GCA_963761065.1). Taxonomy (GTDB): domain Bacteria; phylum Pseudomonadota; class Alphaproteobacteria; order Caulobacterales; family Caulobacteraceae; genus JANWHQ01. The sequence goes on from CAVXFP010000001.1 coordinate 867,768, forward strand.
CGCGGGCCGTACATGCCGACCGCGTGCACTTCGTCGATGTAGGTGAGCGCGCCGTACTTCTTGGCCAGCGCCACGGTGGCGCGGATGTCGGCGATGTCGCCGTCCATGGAATAGACGCTCTCGAACGCCACCAGCTTGGGCGCATCGGCCGGCGCGGCCTTCAGCAGTTGCTCCAGGTGCTCAAGGTCACTGTGGCGGAAGACGTGCTTCTCACACCCGGCCTGGCGGATGCCCGCGATCATCGAGGCGTGGTTCAGGGCGTCAGAGAAGATGATCAGGCCGGGCAGAATCTTGGCTAGCGACGACAGGGTCGCCTCGTTGGAGATGTAGCCGGAGGTGAACAGCAGGGCCGCTTCCTTGCCGTGCCAGTCGGCCAGCTCGGCCTCCAGCTCGACGTGATAGCGGGTGGTGCCGGAGATGTTGCGCGTGCCGCCCGAACCGGAGCCGGCCTCGTCGATGGCGCGGTGCATGGCGTCCAGCACCACCGGATTCTGGCCCTGGCCGAGGTAGTCGTTGGAACACCAGACCACGACCTCGTGCTCGCCGCCCGGACCCTTCCACATGGCGCGGGGAAACTCGCCACGGCGACGCTTCAGATCGGCGAAAACACGATATCGCCCCTCAGACCGGACGTGATCGACGGCGGTCCGAATGGCGGCCTTGTAATCCATGGTATTCACTATCCTCGCCCAATTTCGAGGGTTCACGCAAAGCTGGCGCCTTTTTGCACACGCCCGCCGACTCGTCCACACGAGAGCCTGTGCCTGTTAACGCCGTTCGATGAATTGACGCCGATCAAGCCGGCGTCCGGAAGCGGCCTGCCGGTCAGTTCAGCCGCTTGAGCTGGCCGCGGATTTCGCCGCCCGGGAACGCTTTGCTGTGCACGTTGAAGTACCACTTGCCGGCTAGCAGGTCGTCCATCTGGTCGGTGGTCAGGCGCGCGGTCCCGTAGAGCGGGCTGGCGGGGTCCTTGACCGGGACGACCGGCGGGCCGTTTTCGCCCGGCGCGGCCGGACCGTGGAAGTGGGCCGCGATGGCCGGTCCGCTGAGGCCGGAATAGGTCGCCCGGTAGACGAACACCTTCTCGGCGGTCTCGACCTCGGCGGTGAGCTCGCCCTTGCCGGCGCTGGTGTTGGCCGGGACCTCGTCGGCCCCAGTGAGCGTAGCGCTGAAGTGCACGGTCTCGGCGCGGGCGGCCCCTGCGGCCAACAGGGCGATCGTCGCCAGCGCGGCGGCGGATTTGAAGCTCATGGGTTGTTCTCCTTTCCACATGCGCCAGAGGGCTGGAATGGTCCCCTCACGGCTGAAACTGAGCATGCCCCCGCCTGCCCTGCGAAGATGCTACTTCGGCTTCTTGAACCTGAACACCGCCTGGTCCGTATGCCCCCGGATCGAGGGATCGAACACGACCTTGTCGTGCGGATCGGCCGGATTACGCAAGATGTCGCTCTGACCGTCGAGCACGAAGCCGGCCTCGGCCATATCGGCCTTGATCGCCTCCGGGTCGATGCGGTGCAGCGTGCCCGCGACGCTCCAGCCCGTTCCTGGCGCGGCGACATGGTCGATCACGACGAAGGTTCCGCCCGGCTTCAGCGCTGCGTAGATCGCCTTGTCGAAGCCGATGATCTGGTCGTGGCTCATGCCGAACTGCAGGTCGTGATAGTTCAGCGAGGTCCAGACCAGATCCAACGGCGCATCGACGCTGAATTCGCCGGCGGGGTTGGTGACCATGGTGACGTTCGGATAGTCCCCACCCGACGCGATCCCCTGGATGGACGCCACTTCGGCCTTCTCGAAATCGGCCATGAACTGCGGGAACAGCGCGTAGACGTGGCCTTTGGGTCCCACGGCCTTGGAGAAGATGCGCGTGAAGTAGCCAGCGCCTGGCATCAGGTCGACGACCTTCCAGCCGGGCTTCAGACCGGCGAACACCATCAGCTGGTCCGGATGGCGGGCGGCGTCGCGCGCCGTCTCCGCCTCCGGGCGGCCCTTGTCGGCGATCGCCTTGGCGATGTTCGCCGGCACAGCGGCCCCCGCCGCCAGCGCCGAGCCGGAGCCCAACGCGAGCGCCAAGGCGGCCGCGACAACGATGCGGAACGGCTTCATGCCGCGCCCTCCCCTATTATTGCCACCGCCTATTTGGCGGGCTTGACGAACTTGAACAGCAGCTTGTCGGTATGGCCCCTGATCGAGGGATCGAACACGGGCTTGTCGTGCGGATCGTTCGGATTCTTCAGGATGTCGGACGACGCGGCCAGTTTGAAGCCGGCGGCCTCGATCTCCCGCTTCACCTGGGCGGGGTTGATCCGGTGCAGCTTGGACGTGGAGTCCGGCCCCGCGTCGGCCGCGGCCGCGTGATCCTCCACCAGGAAGGTCCCGCCGGGCTTCAAGGCGTCGAACACGGCCTTGTTGAAGTCCGCGATATTCGGCGCGGGCGCGCCCGGAGGCGCGTTGTGGAAGTCGTGGTAGTTCTCGGAGGTCCACACCACGTCGACCTTCTCGGGAAGGCCCAGCGATGCTTCGCCATAGGTGATCGCCTTGACGTTGGGCGCGATGGCGTTGGACGCGTCGACCATCTGCGGACGCATCTTGGCCAGGCCCTCGGGCCACAGGGCGTAGACCTTGCCCGTGGGCCCCACGATCTTGGACAGCAGGCGCGTGTAGTAGCCGCCGCCGGGGATCAGCTCGCCGACCTTGTCGCCCGGCTTCACGCCCGCAAAGGCCAGCACGTCGGCGGGCTTGCGCTCGGGATCGCGGGCGGTGTCGGCCGCGGGGCGCGCCGGGTTCGCCACGGCCTGTGCAATGTAGGCTGGCGCCGGGGCTGCCAGGATAACGCCTGCCGGCGCTGCAACCGCCAGAACAAGGCCTGCTGTGGCAAGAAGTGCGACGTTGCGCATGTGTGTTTCCTCCAGTTCAGCCCCAAAACCAGCTTATCAGGCTCCAGACAGTTGACCAGGGACCAAGGCTTGCCCATAGCACCGGCCCGGGGGGACCGCTCGACGTCGACATCGGGGTTTATCCGCAACCTCACGACGCCATATGTCCACCCCGCTGGACAGCCTCGGTCCGCACCGAGGCGCCGGCTCACGCTGATCAGCCTCGGAAGCCCACACCCATGAATGACACCGCCAAGCCGAAGACCGACTGGGAGATCGCCCAGGCCGCCACGATGAAGCCGATCCAGGATATCGCCGACCGGCTCGACATCCCGGCCGACGCGGTCGAGCCCTACGGCCGCACCAAGGCGAAGATCAGCATGGACTTCGTCAAGCAGGCGTTGGCTCGCCCCAAGACCGGCAAGCTGATCCTGGTCACCGCCATCAACCCGACCCCGGCCGGCGAAGGCAAGACCACCACCACCGTCGGGCTGGGCGACGCCCTGAACCGTATCGGCAAGCGCACCGCCATCTGCCTGCGCGAACCCTCGCTGGGCCCCTGCTTCGGCGTGAAGGGCGGCGCGGCCGGCGGCGGCTACGCCCAGGTCGTTCCCATGGACGAGCTGAACCTGCACTTCACGGGTGACTTCCACGCCATCGGCATCGCCAACAACCTGCTCGCGGCGATGATCGACAACCACATCTATTGGGGCAACAAGCTCGACATCGACGAGCGCCGCATCACCTGGCGTCGCTGCGTGGACATGAACGACCGCGCGCTGCGCTCGATCGTCGGCTCGCTGGGCGGCGTCTCCAACGGCTTCCCGCGCGAGGACGGCTTCGACATCACCGTGGCCTCCGAGATCATGGCGATCCTGTGCCTGGCCACCTCGATGGAGGACCTGCAGCGCCGCATCGGCAACATCATCATCGGCTCAAACCGCGCCAAGGAGCCGATCCGCGCCAGCCAGCTCAACGCCCCCGGCGCCATGGCCGCCGTGCTGAAGGACGCGATCAAGCCGAACCTGGTGCAGACCCTGGAGAACAACCCCGTGTTCGTGCACGGCGGACCGTTCGCCAACATCGCCCACGGCTGCAACTCGGTGACCGCCACCATGGTCGGCGCTGAAGGTCGCCGACTATGTGGTGACCGAGGCCGGCTTCGGCGCGGACCTGGGCGCCGAGAAGTTCTTCGACATCAAGTGCCGCAAGGCGGGCCTGTCGCCCAACGCGGTGGTGCTGGTCGCCACCATCCGGGCGCTGAAGTACCACGGCGGCGTCGAGCGCAAGGACCTCGGAACCGAGAACGTCGCGGCCGTGACCAAGGGCATGGCCAACCTGCAGCGCCACATCGAGAACATCCGCAAGTTCGGCGTGCCGCCGGTGGTGGCGATCAACCACTTCACCGCCGACACCGACGCGGAAGTCGCCGCGGTGATGAAGGGCTGCGAGGCCCTGGGCGTGAAGGCGTGCTCTGCCGCCACTGGGCGGAAGGCGGCGCCGGCGCCGAGGAGCTGGCCAACGCGGTCGTCGCGATGATCGACACGGGCGAAGCCGACTTCCACACCATCTACAGCGACGACACCCCGCTGCTGCAGAAGATCGAGCGCATCGCCTTCGAGATCTACCGCGCGGGCGAGGTCGTTCCGTCCAGCGACGCCGCCAAGCGGCTCGATGAGCTGGAGAAGATGGGCTTCGGCAACCTGCCGGTCTGCATCGCCAAGACGCAGTACTCCAACTCCACCGACCCGACGCTGCGCGGCGCGCCCACCGGCCACACCCTGCCGGTGCGCGAAGTGCGCCTGTCGGCGGGCGCCGAGTTCGTGGTGGCCATCTGCGGGGACATCATGACCATGCCGGGCCTGCCCCGCGTGCCCTCCGCCGAGGGCATCTACGTGGAGCCGGACGGCCGGATCATCGGGCTGTCGTAATTCGGTGCGTCTTCGACACGCCGCCGCTGGGGCGGCGGCTGCTCAGGATGACGAAGTCATGGGCGACCTGAAACTCGTCATAGTGAGCGGCGATCCGAATGGATCGCGTGTCGAACCACGCATTGGCGCGGAGCTATCGCGGTGAACCCAGCTGAACTCCAGACTTGGCGCAAGGCCGAACGCGAGCGGTTGATCGCCGCGCGCATGGCCATGCCCATCGAGAGTCTACCGGGCGGGCTGCGAGACAATCCTGGCGACGCTGCAGGAGCGGTTCCCGCCGGCCGGGCTGCCGATGCTCGGCGGCTACTGGCCGTTCCGGCGGGAGTTCGACTGCCTGCCCTATCTGCGCGAGGCGGTTACTCACGGGAAGGGCGCGGCCCTGCCGGTGGTGATCGCCAAGGGCCAGCCGCTGGAGTTCCGGCCCTGGACGCCCCAGACGAAGATGGAAGCCGGGGTCTGGAACATCCTCCACCCGGCCGAGGGGCCGGCGGTGGAGCCCGGGGCGCTGATCGTTCCGCTGGTGGGCTTCGACGCGGCGGCTATCGGCTGGGCTACGGCGCGGGCTTCTACGACCGCACCCTGGCGACCATGAGCAAGACGCCCCTGACCATCGGCGTCGGCTTCGAGCTGAACCGCATGCGAGACCATCCACCCCCAGGCGCACGATATCCCGCTGGACTGGATCGTCACCGAGGCGGGCGTGTTCAAGCCGAAACGCTGACCCATCGCTGGCGCCGGACGGGGCCGATGGCCTAAGTTCGGCGAAAATATCATGGGAGGATGGCCGCATGGCCGACGATCGGACCGCTCCGCCGGCCAAGGTTCACCTCGCCCAGCCCGAGCCCGGCCTGACGCCCGAGATCGTCATCGAGCGGGCGGCGGCGCTGCGCCCGTTGCTGCGCGCGGGCCAGGACGAGGCGGACCGGCGCGGCTGCTATTCCGACGAGGTGCACGAGGCGATCCGCAAGGGCGGCCTCTACCGCATCCTGCAGCCGAAGATGTTCGGCGGCTATCAGTTCCGATTCCCGATATTTCAGAAGGTGATCATGGAGATCGCCCGGGGCCATCCGGGCTCAGCCTGGTGCTACACCCTGGCCGCCTCGCACGTGCTGGTGGCCGGCGCCTACTTCCCCGAGGACGTGCAGATCGAGCTGTTCGGCAAGGACGGCGAGTTCCGCTCGCCCCACCGCTCGGTGCCCGGCGGGACCTTCACGCGCGTCGACGGCGGCTACAGGGTCACGGGAAGCTGGGGCTATTCGTCCGGATCGCCGGTCTGCACCCACTTCATGGGCGGCGGGATCATCAAGGACGAGGGCAAGCCGCCCCGAGGGATCAACTTCGTGGTTCCCCGCGCGAGAAGATCGAGATCCTGAACGACTGGGGCGGCGGATCGGCGCTGGGGATGGATGCCTCCGGCTCGCACACGGTGAAGCTGACGGACGTGTTCGTGCCCGACCGGCATTTCTTCACCGACGACATCCTGATGACCTCAGACGCCTTCGGGCCGGAGGGCCTGCCCGGCTACCAGCTGCACAACGATCCGCTCTACGTCGGCGTGGTGGGGGGCTGCCTACCAGTCGACCTTCAGCGCCATGTTCATCGGCGCAGCCCGCGCGGCGCTGGACGACTACGACGAGGCGGCAAAGGCTCAGCCCGCCTTCCGCCAGCCGGGGATGAAGCGCTACCAGGACTATGAGGTGCAGGCGCCCTTCGGCCGCGCCCTCACCCTGGCCGACAGCGCCGAGGCGATCACGCTCTGCCATCGGCGAGACCTTCATGGAGCAGTGCGAGCGCTGGGCGCGCGACCGCACCCCGATCACCGCCGCCGACACCATGAAGCTATGGGCGCTATCCAAGCAGTCGGCGCAGATGGCCTGCGAGGCGATCGAGCTGCTGTTCCATACCTCGCCGGTGCGGGCGGCCAACCGGGGCCAGCGGATGCAGCGCTACTTCCGCGACGCCCAGATGTACCGCATCCACCCCTCGGCCCAGGCCTGGGTGGAGCCCGGCCGCGCGCGCGCGTTCTGGGGCGAGCCCGTCGGCCGGTTCGGACGCTAGGCGGTCGGCCAGATCGTTGCGTTTGCATCGTTGACAGCCAAAAAGCTTGCCCCGATGGTCGCGCGGTAAGGTCCGCGAAGCTCAGAGTCGGACCAAGGGTTGGTTACGTCCGATGATACGTCTCAGGTCCATTCTGCCTCGGCCTCGCGGTCGCCGTCGCGCTCATGGGCTCCTCGGCCCCAGCGGTCCAAGCCAAGAGCGCGCCCCAGGGGCTCACCTGGAAGGAAGTCGCCAAGCTGCCGGACTTCACCACCGGCATCTGGGAAGCGCCGCTGGGCCCCGACGCATTCAAGCCCGGCCCGCAGCCGGACTTCACGCCCCCCTACGCGGCCCGCCTGAAGGCCTTCGAGGCCGCCCAGAAGGCCGGCAAGGAGCAGGACAACCCCTCCGCCAACTGCGTGCCGCCAGGGATGCCCGAGATCATGGGCCAGCCCTATCCGATGCAGATCATGTACGGCCCCGGCCAGATCTCCATCCAGCTCGAAGCCTATATGCAGATGCGCCACATCTACACCGACGGGCGCGGGCACCAGGCGGACCCTGACCTCACCTACAACGGCAAGTCCATCGGCCATTGGGAGGGCGACACCCTGGTGGTCGACAGCGTCGGCTTCACCGACAGCACGCCGCTGGGACGCAGCTACGGCATGCGCCATTCGGACAAGATGCACATCGTCGAGCGCTTCCATCTGACCGATCCGGACACCCTGGAGGTGCAGACGACCATCGAGGACCCCGAAGCCCTGACCAAGCCATGGGTCACCTCGCGCACCTTCAAGCGCCACAAGGACTGGACCATCTCCGAATACATCTGCGAGCAGAACAATCGGAACCTCGTGGACGACCAGGGCAAGGCCGGGATCGACCTGACCCCGCCGGGACAGGAGTAGGCCTATGCGGAATTCAGGAGATCAGCCCATGCAGTCTGCGGCGCCTTCGCGGCCGGCGCTGGCCTTGGCAAGCGCGGCGCGCGGCAGCCTGGCGCATCACTCCTTCGCCATGTTCGACATGACCAAGGAGAAGACCATCACCGGCACGGTGACGGACTTCCAATGGACCAATCCGCACAGCTGGATCTGGATCGAGGTCCCCGCGGCCTCGGGCGACGCGCGAGAAGTGGGGCATCGAGGGCATGAGCCCCAACTTCCTGGAGCGCCGGGGCTGGAGCAAGAACACCTTGAAGGTGGGCGACAAGGTCACGATCGTCATCCACCCGGTGAAGGACGGCCAGCACGGCGGCTCGTTCGTGAAGGTCACCCTGGCCGACGGCCGGTGATGACCATGATGGGAGCGCACCGCCGGCGAAGTGGCCGTCGGCGCCCTCCCCTCGTTCAGCGAAGCCAGCGCATCATCTGCGGGTAAGGCGCAAGGCCCGCGGGCGCGCGCTTGGGTTCCAACGCCATTTCGTACCATTGCAACAGCGGCAGGCCGACCCAGCCGCCGCTCGTGAAGGCGTCGATCAGCGCCTGGCCGCGCGCCCTTGTAGCCCTGCGGATGGAAGACGACCTCCGGCTCGAGCGCCAGGTGGACCAGGGCGGCGTAGGACCAGGCGATGGCCGCCATCTCGTCGCCGGGCGTGGGCTCCAGCGTCGGCGCACGGCGCCCGGCCGGGTCCGTCACCGCCAGATGCCCGGCCTCATGCAGCAGATCGCCCGGATGGGCAGAGCCGCGCCTCGTCGACCAGGATGGCGCCGTCGCGGATCTGGAGCCCCGGCAGGAAGGTGTCCGCCGCCAGCGCGGCCGGGCGCACGTCCAGTCCGACGTCGCGGACGAAGCCGGTCAGCTTCTCAGTCAAGGGATCGGAGAACATGGCCGACGCCCTAGGCCGCGCCGGCGGTTCCCACCAGCACCCCGGCGCCACCAGCCGCGCCCAGACGTCCTCGGGCGTTTCGGCGAAGGCGAACAGGGACAGGTCTTCGGCCTCCACCACGCCTTCACGCACCAGGCCCTCGAAGGAGATGATCCTGGTCCAGTAGGCCTTGTCGTAGAGCACCACCGGCGTGCGCGGCGCCTTGCCGGTCTGCTGCAGGGTGAGAATCTCGAACAGCTCGTCCAGCGTCCCGAAGCCGCCGGGGAACACCACCAGCGCCCTCGCCCGCATCGCCAAGTGCATCTTGCGGATGGCGAAGTAGTGGAAGCGGAAGGTGAGCTCGGGCGTGGTGTAGGGATTGGGCTGCTGCTCGTTCGGCAGGGTGATGTTGAAGCCGATGGTGGGCGCGCCGATCTCAAAGGCGCCGCGATTGGCGGCCTCCATGATGCCCGGGCCGCCGCCGGTGGCGATGACGTTGTCGCGCTGATGATGGTGCGGGCGCGAAGGCGCCGCCGCGCTGGGAGGCGATGCGGCCGAACTCGCGCGCCGCCTGATAGTAGGCGACCTTGTGTTCGAGCGCGCCTTGACCTCGGCGCGCTCGGCGTCCGTGCGGGCGGCGGCGGCGAGGATTTCGGCAGTCTCAGGCGAGGGCGTGCGCGAGCTGCCGAACACGATGATGGTGGAGCGGACCCCCCAGTCGTGCAGCAAAGGTCGGCCTTGGAGTAGTCCAGCTCCAGATGGACGGCGCGCATCTCGTCGCGCCGGAGGAATTCCGGATCCTCCTCGGCGAGATGAAAAGACTGGGACGCGCTCTGGGCGGCGTTGCTGGCCGCCTTGGCCGCGGCGTGATCCTTGGGCGTCTTGGCCTTCACCGGGACCTCCTTGCTCGTGCAGACCCATCCCTTCGCTCGACCCTAGCGCCACCGGGCTCACGGGCCTACCAATGACCGCAAAGAGAAACCAATCCCCAGGAGAGACTTGCCGATGACCAAGGTCGTGCGCGTGCATCAGACGGGCGGTCCCGAGCAGCTGAAGATCGAAGACCTGGAGGTCGGCGCGCCGGGGCCGGGCGAGGCGCGCGTGCGCATCGAGGCCATCGGTCTGAACCGCTCGGAAGCTTCGTTCCGCCAGGGCGAGTACATCCAGCCGCCCAGCATGCCGTGCCTGATCGGCTATGAAGCCGCTGGCGTCCTCGAGGCGGTGGGGCCGGACGTAACGGGGTTCCAGGTCGGCGAGCGGGTGTCGATCCTGCCGAACTTCCGCCAGGGGCAGTACGGCGTCTATGCCGAGGCGGCCATCGTGCCCGCCAGCAGCCTTCTGAAGGCGCCGGAGGGCCTGACGCGCGATCGAGGCGGCCTCGGTCTGGATGCAGTACATGACCGCCATGGCCATCATCGAGGTGGGCAAGGCGAGCGTCGGCGACTACGTGATCATTCGCGCCGCCTCCTCCAGCGTCGGCCTCGCGGCCATCCAGCTCGCCAACTGGGCGGGCGCCGAGCCCATCGCCGCCACCCGCACCAGCGCCAAGGCCGAGGCCCTGAAGGCCTAGCGGCGCGGCCCATGTGGTCGCCACCGACGAGGTCGACCTGCCCGCGGAAGTGATGAAGCTCTTCGGGCGGCAAGGGCGCGCGGCTGGTGTTCGACCCGGTCGGCGGGCCTTATGTGGACACCCTGGCCCAGGCCATGGCGCCGCGCGGCATCCTGTTCATCTATGGCGGCCTGTCGGGCGAGCCGACGCCGTTACCCGCACTGGCCGGCCTGCTTCAAGGGGCTCAGCATTACGCGGCTGGGTGGCCTCGGAGATCTGGAACGTTCCCGAACGCTTCGAGACCGCCAAGGCGCTGATCCTGCAGGGGCTGAAGGGCGGCCAGCTGAAGCCGGTGATCGCCAAGACCTTCGCCCTCGATGACATCGTCGAGGCGCACCGCTATCTGGAATCCAATCAGCAAGTCGGCAAGGTGGTGGTCACCGTCTGACCCCTCCCCACGCAAAGGAGCCCGCTCGTGAAGCGCAAGATTCCCGTCGAGGACCGCCTCGACCTGAACGACCTGATCGCTCGTTATGCCTGGGCGCTGGATGTGGGCGACATGGATGGCTACGTCGACTGCTTCGTCGAGGACGCCTGGGTGGAGCACGATCCGCCGGGCCGTGTGAACGGGCGCGAGGGCATCCGCAAGCTGACGGACTTCCTCTGGTACGAGCACCCCAAGAGCTACCTGGGCCGCCAGCACCGCATGAGCCAGGTGCTGATGACGCCCGAGGGCGACGACGCCCGGATCAAGGCCTTCTGGTCGATCCTGCAGCACGACGTGCAAACGCAGGAGAACTTCATCTATGGCCTGGGCCTGTGGGACGCCCTCGCCACGCGGTGCGACGATGGGGAATGGCGGCTGAAGACCCTGTTCGTGGACATCTGGCGCGGCCGCAACGTGCCCTGGGTGGGCGACGCACGCGCCTGGACCAAGGACACAACGCCCGTCCAGGTCTGACCGGCCCCTTGTCCAACCGCCGCGAGCGCACGACTTATTTTCCGAGGGCTTAAGGCGCCCTAGAACGTATTCAGTCAAAGGGCCGAAGAAGCCCACTCAAACAAAAGAGGGAGACGTCATGGCCCAGAACTTCAAACGCGCGGCGCTGCTGGCCGGCGCTGCCCTGCTCGTCTGCGGAACGGCGCTGTCCAGCGCGTCCGCGGCCGGACTCTACGCCCGCCAAGCTCACCCCCAAGGCGCGGGCCGCGGCCTGGGCGGCGATCGGCAAGTGGCCCGATTGGGAAGAGGGTGTGTGGCAGATCGACTGGCAGGCGCTGTTCAGCCCTGGCGGACGCCCCACGCCGCCCGACCTCACGCCCGAATACGCCGCCAAGCTGAAAGCCTATGACGCGGCCAAGAAAGAGGGCGAGAACCTGCAGAACCAGAACGCCAACTGCCTGCCCCCGGGCGTGCCGCAGATCATGCAGATGCCCTATCCGATCGAGTTCCTGTTCGGGCCGGGGCGGGTCACCATCGCTATCGAGACCGACAGTCAGGTGCGCCGCATCTATCTGAACGCCAAGCACCCGGACGACCCGGACCTCACCTTCAACGGCGACTCCGTCGGCCATTGGGAAGGCGACACCCTGGTGGTCGACACCGTCGCGCTCGATCCCAGCACCGAGATCGCTCCGGGCGTGGGCCATAGCGACAAGGTCCACATCATCGAGCGGATCCACGAGACCTCACCCGATCACCTCACAATCGCCACCACCATCGAGGACCCTGTGGTGCTGAAGGCGCCTTGGACCGTGACGCGACCCTACATCCGTCACGCCGACTGGAAGATCCGGGAATACGTCTGCGAACAGAACAACCACAACTCCGCCGACGCGGAAGGCCGGCCGGGCTTCACGCTAAAAGACCAGGTTGAGACTCCCTCGGCCACGCCGGCAAACTGACATGGAGACTTTGATGACGCGTAAGACCTTGTGGGCCGCCACCGCCCTGTGTGCCGGCGCGCTCGCCGTCGCCGGCCCCGCCCTGGCCCACCACTCCACCGCCATGTTCGACATGGAGCACCAGGTCG
>CAVXFP010000001.1:887500-1115701 GCA_963761065.1 uncultured Alphaproteobacteria bacterium
CTGAGGGCCATGGTCGAGCTGGCGCGGGCCGGCGAAGGCGCCCAGCTCACGGCCGGGGAAATGGCTGCCCGGGCCGACGCGCCGCGCAAGTTCCTGGAAGCGATCCTTCTGGAGCTGTCCCGCCGGCGAATCGTCATCAGCCGGCGCGGCAAGTTCGGCGGCTATAGCCTTGCAATGCCTGCACAATCCATCACCTTCGCGGAAGTGATCAGGGTCATCGACGGCCCCCTCGCCCTGGCCCCGTGCGCCAGCGTCACCGCCTTCCGCAAGTGCGAGGATTGCGAGGATCTGGAGACCTGCACGCTTCGTCCCGCGCTGATCAAGGCGCGCGACGCGACCGCCGCCGTGCTCGAAGCCTACACCCTGGCGGAGGCGGCCAGGACGCCGTCCAAGCCGCCCGTGGAGCCCTAAGCGGAGATATAGGCCTTCAGCTCCTCGGCCTCCGCCTCGGTTTCGGCGATCTTGCGCTTGACCAAGTCGCCGATGGACACGATCCCCGCCAGCCGCCCATTGTCCAGCACCGGCAGGTGGCGCACCCGCCGGTCGGTCATGCGGCCGAGCAGCAAATCAACAGTCTCCTCGGGCCGCGCGAAGATCACCTTGCGGGTCATGCAGCCCGCCACATTGCGGTCCAGCGCCTGGCCGCCGTGCAAGGCCATCACCCTGACCACGTCGCGTTCGGACAGCATGCCGACGACTTCGTCCCGGTCGTCGACCACCACCATGGCCCCGACCTTGAGTTCGTGAAGCAGAGCCGCGGCCTCGCCCACCGTCTGCTGCGGCGAGACGGTGAACACCGCCACGCCCTTTTCCTTGATCACCTGCGAAACGAGCATACTGGCCTCCCAGTCCGTTTCAGATGGCAGGCAGCATCCGGCCGCGCCCACGCCCGCGCAATTCAAGTCAGGTCACATCCTCGGCATGGGGACGACCGAACACCCGGGCGAACAGACCGATCAGGACGAGGCCGGCGATGAAGCCAAAGATATGCGCCGCCCAGCCGATCTTGGCCCCCGGCATCAGCGGCGTAACGCCGGTCAGCGCCAGAAGCGCGTTCACGACGATGTACGCGAGGCCGAGGCTCGCCGGCCCCCGGCTCCAGATCGGCGCAAGCTTGCCGTCCTGACCGAGCAGGCGGGAAGCCCCGCCCATCAACGCCGACACCGCTCCGGACGCGCCGATCAGGGGCACGGCGTCATGCGGGTTCAAGGCGGCGTAGCCGAGGCAGGCCAGCGCGCCGCACAGGAAATAGAAGACGAAAAAGCCGAGAACCCCGGCCGGCCGCTCTCCCAGCAGCCGCGCAATCGGCGGACCGAACGCCAGGGCCCCCGCGGCGTTGGTGATCGCGTGGGTCCAGCCGCCATGCAGGAACATCATGGTGAAGAGCGTCGGCCAGCGACCCTGGTCCAGCGCCTCCGGCGAGAAGCCCCAGGTCAGGACGAACCCCTCCCCGTCCGTCAGGCGCGACTGCAGCAGGTAGGACAGCAGAATCGCACCGACAATCGCCAGCGACGGCCAGGGCGCGTTCAGCAGCCGTTCGCGCGCACGCGGCGGGCCGGCGTCGTCGTCGAGCTGCGGATCCATACGCGATCTCCCGTCGGGAACGGTTTGCCCGACATGCTTAACCAATTCGAGACCTCTTGGACGCTAACTCGGCGGAGCTCAAAGGCGACCGCGAATCGCGCCTTGGGAGCAGGGAGTCACCCATGGCCGCGACAACCACGCGCCATATTGCATTCAAGATCGGCGTCTGCGCGGTCCTCGCCCTCATCGGCGGCGCGGCCAGCGCCCAGACAATGTCGGCCAATTCGGCGTCCTACAACGCCGGCTACGGGCGTACGCCGGGCCAGGAGAATCGGCCTGTCGAGTTCTCGTCCAGGGACTCCAACGGCAACCTCGTGATCGTAAACGGGATCATCGGCGGCGCGTCCGCCTTCGCCGGCGGCGCGGCGAGCGCCAGCGCGGGTGCGGGGGCCGGGACCGGCGGCGCCACGGCCATCGGCAACAATCTCGTGGTCGTCACCCAGGGCAACAACAACACGGTCATCGTGGACTCGGTCCAGAAGAACACGGGGGCCGTGAGCGCCTCCCAGAGCGGAGGCGTCGGCGGCAATGGTTCGTGAGCGTCCGATCCTGCGCGCCGTGGGGCGCGTCGGCGCCGTGGCGGCCGTCTGCGGCCTGCTGCTGTCGGCCTGTGCGACGCCCTATGCCGGACCCGACGGCAAGTACGCCGAGCCGATCGGCGATGCGCCAGTGACAGCCAACCCCACGCCCTATTCCGCAGCCCTGGTGTGCCTGGGCGAATGGGCCCGGCGCAACAATGTGCGTGCGCCGCGCATCGCGGTGGGCCGCATCTCCGACTACACCGGCAAGGAAGAATCCGACGGCTCGGGCCGCAAGCTGACCCAGGGCGCCTCGCTGATGGCGATCTCCGCGCTGGCCAAGGCCGGCGCGCCGCTGGTGGAGCGGTACGACACCTCGGTCTCCGAGCTTGAACTCAAGTACGCCAACAACAAGCTGATCACCGATGATCCCAACGCCCGGCCGGGCCAGGCGCCGTCGGATTACCGCCGCATCCTCTCCGGCCAGGTGCCGGGCTCGGACTTCTATCTTGTAGGCGGGATCACCGAACTGAACTTCAACATCCGCTCGTCGGGCGTAGACGCCGCAGGCGGCGAGGTGAAGGCCACGGGCATCAAGGGCCAGCTCGGCGCGCGGCTCTTCATCATGAACATCGGGCTCGACCTGCGGCTGGTGAACACCCGCACGCTCGAGGTGGTGGACGTCGTCTCCTATCAGAAGCAGATCGTCGGCCATGAGATCTCCGCAGGGGTGTTCGACATCCTGCACGGCAACTCCTTCTCCGTATCGGCTGGCACTGAGCGGACTGGAACCGCTTCAGCTCGGCGTGCGCGCGGTCATCGAACGGGGCGTGCTGGAGATGATGGCCAACCTCTATGGCGCGCCCGGACCGCAGATCTGCCTCGACCCGAGGAACGATCCGCTCGACAACTCTACCGCCGGCGTCACCGGCGGCTACGTCCCGGCCTACAACAACCTGGCGAGCAACAATGCGCAAAGCCGCGAAGATCCTTATCGCTGGGACGCTCGCAGCGCTCCCCGCGACGATGCTGCTCGGCGCGGCCGCTACTAGCTGGGCCGCCGACAACAACGTCGTCAACGATCAGAACTCAGGCCGCCACGGTCGAGTCGAGCCAGACGCTCGACGTGGTGACGGTCGACGACGGCGTGACCGACACGACTTCGTCCACCGGCAACAGCCTTACGGCCGGGTCCGAGGCCGGCTCGCTCGACGTCCAGACCACGCAATCCATGCAGGGGAATGCGCCTGCGTCCACGACGCTCAACGTGCAGGACGGCGGCTACAGCGGCGCGTCCTCGTCCCTGACCACGGCCGCGACTGGCAACGCGGTCACCGCCAGCATTTCGGGCGGCGGCGACATGACCAGCACGATCGACCAGACCACCGGTCCCGTGTCGATCACCACAGACAGCCAGATCAACGCCTACTCCGCCCAGACCGGCGACGTGACCGCCTCCTCCCAGGCCGTCGCCAACTCCGCCGCCGTGGGCGCCTCCACGGGCTACAGCGGAACGACGGTCAACCAGACCAGCACCGCTATCACCCAGTCGGACGGCGGCGCCACGGTGCACTACACGCCCGGCGCTCTGACGCTTTCCGCCACCGCCGCCAGCAACAACCTGACCGCCACAGGCACGGACGGGGCGGCGCAGGACGTCACCGCCACTCAGAGCATGACCGGCGAGCGCACCCAGGCGGCCCAGTTCGTCGCCGTGGGCAACGGCCAGACGGTCACCAACGCCGCCACCGCCACCGCCAACAACATCTCCGCCTCCGGCGAGAATAACCCGCTGAACGTGGTCACCGTTCAGGACAACACCGGCTATGTCCGCGCCCAGGCCGAGACCACGTCCTATGAGTTCGGCTCCAGCTCGTCCCTGGCCTATGGCGTCGGCAACAGCGTCATGGCCGCGGAGGTCGGCAGCGACCTCACCTTGAACAACACCCAGACCAACTCCGGCAACGGGGTGGAAGTGATCGCCAACTCGACGGGAAACAACGGTTACGACCTGACCAGTTCGGCCACCGCCATGGGCAATTCGGCGACCGGCTACAGCTGCTCGTCCTGCGCCGGCACGGTGAACGTCGCGAACCATCAGTACAATTCGTCGGACGTGGGCGCGACCAGCGCGGTCTCCTTCACGTCTTCGGCCCGGTCGGTCACTGGCGTGGCGACCGCCGTGGGCAACAGCGCGACCTTCTACACCACCAAGCCGACCAACTAGGGCGCTGCGCGGACGCGAGCCGGCCCGGGCCGCCTTGCAACCGCCCAAAGTCGCGGCCAAGGTGCGCGACCCCTAGCGACAGACCGGTTTGTTTCATGATCATCCGCCCGCGTATCGCGGCCTTCGCGGCCGGCGTCCTGTTCACCGCCTGCGCCCTGCTCGGCGCCGCCGAAGCCCTGGCCAAGACCGCCCCTACGGGCGTCTGGCCCCAGACCGTCTCGGACATCAAGGCCGACCCGAACGTGCGATTCGGAACCCTGCCGAACGGCATGCGCTATGCGATCCTGAAGAACGCCACGCCGACCGGTCAGGCCTCCTTGCGCCTGCGAATTCGACGCCGGATCGCTGATGGAGACCGACAAGGAACAGGGCATCGCTCACTTCCTTGAGCACATGGCCTTCAATGGCTCCGAGCACGTGCCGGAGGGTGAGATGGTCAAGATCCTGGAGCGGCATGGGCTGGCCTTCGGCGCCGACACCAACGCCCAGACCTCGTGGACCCAGACGGTCTATCAGCTCGACCTGCCCCAGACCGACGACGACACGGTGGACACCAGCCTGATGCTGCTGCGCGAGGCGGCGGGGAACCTGACGCTGGACCCCGGCGCCATCGACCGCGAACGCGGGGTGGTGCTGTCGGAGGAGCGCCTGCGCGACACCCCGGGCCTAAGGGTCTTCAAGGCCGGCATCGGCTTCTTCCTGCAGGGCCAGCTCGCCGCGCGCCGCCTGCCGATCGGCCAAGTCAGCGTGATCAAGAGCGCCGACCACGCCCTGATCGAGGGCTTCTATCGCCACTACTACCGTCCCGAACGCGCGGTGCTGGTGGCGGTGGGCGACTTCGACCCTGCCGTGATGGAAGCCAAGATCCGCGCCCGCTTCTCCGACTGGACCGATCAGGGCCCTGCGGGGCCGGAGCCGGACCTCGGCAAACCCGTGCAGCGGGGCACGCAAGCCCGCCTGGTGATCGAACCGGGCGCGCCGCTGACAGTGCAGATCGAATGGCTGCGCAAGGCCGACACCTCGCTCGACACCCTGTCGAAGCGTCGGCGACAGTTGACCGAATCCCTGGGGTTGGCGGTGCTGAACCGGCGCCTGGAACGTCTCGCCCGCGCATCCTCGCCGCCCTTCATCGCCGCCGCGGGCTATAGGGACGACCTCTTCCATTCGGCCGACGCGACGGTCCTGACCGTCTCCGCCCAGCCGGGCCGCTGGCGCGAGGCGCTGACGGCGGCGGATCAGGCCCAGCGTCGCCTGCTGGAATACGGCATGAGCCAGGCGGAGTTGGACCGCGAGATCGCCGAACGCCGTGTGAGTCTGCAGGCCGCCGCCGCCTCGGCCGCCACGCGCCACACGCCCAGCCTGGCCAACGAGATCGCGGACACGCTTGGACGACCGCACGGTCTATACCAATCCCGCCCAGGACCTCGCCGAGTTCGAGGCGGACGTGAAGGGCCTCACCGTCGACGCCGTCCAGGCGCGGCTGAAGGCGCTGTTCAAGGGCCAAGGCCCCCTCGTGTTCGTGGCGAGCCCCTCCCCCATCGACGGCGGACAGGCGGCCATCGCCAAGGCCTATGCCGACTCCCACGCCGCCAAGCTCGCGCCGGAAACCGCCGACAAGGCTGTCACCTGGCCCTACGCCAGCTTCGGCGCGCCCGGGAAGGTCGCCGAGGAGCACGACATCACCGATCTGGGCACGACGTTCGTGCGCTTCGAGAACGGCGTGCGCCTGACGGTCAAGCCCACCAAGTTCCGCGACAAACAGATCCGCGTGCGCGTGCGCATCGGCCACGGGCTGCTGGACCTGCCCACGGATCGCAAGACGACAGACTGGGCCGTGGGCGGCGCCCTGGTGGAAGGCGGGCTGAAGGCGATCACGGCCGAGGACATGGAGCGCGTGCTCGCCAGCAACATCTACGGCGCGGACGCCTCGACCAACGAGGACGCCCTGGCGATCGACGGCGCCACCCGACCTGAGGACCTGCCGGTGCAGCTGCAGGTGTTGGCCGCCTACGCCAGCCAGCCCGGCCTGCGACCCGAAGCCTTCCAGCGGATGCGCGCCTACGCCTCCACCATGGAGGACCAGCTCGAAGCGACACCCGGCGGAATCATGAGCCGCGACCTCAGCCGGCTGATGCACGGCGGCGACCAGCGCTTCGCCTTCCCGACCCGAGACCAGATCAAGGACGCCACGCCAGCTGATTTCAAAGCCCTGATGACCAAGCGCCTGGCCGAAGGGCCCATCGAGGTGGTCATCGTCGGCGACATCACCGTGGAAAAGGCCATCGCCTACACGGCGGCCACCTTCGGCGCCCTGCCCCCGCGCACGGACGCGCCGGTGCCGCCCGAATCGCTCGCCGTCTCCCTGCCCCAGCCCTCGGCGGCTCCGGTGGTGCTGACCGACAAGGGACGGGCCGATCAGGCGGCGGCCTATGCGGCCTGGCCGGCCGACGGCTTCTTCGACAACCCGCAGACCGCGCGCACCCTGCGCGTGCTGGCCCAGGTGATCGAGCTGCGGCTGATCGACGACCTGCGCGAGAAGGAAGGGACCACCTATTCACCCCAGGCCGGCGCCAGCGCCTCGCTGGTCTTCCCGCACTACGGCTATGTGTCCGCGATCGTGGAGGTGCCGCCGGCCAAGATCGGCGATTTCTACGCAGACCTGGCGAAGATCTCCGCCGACCTGAAGACCAATGACGTCTCCGCCGACGAGCTTGAGCGCGCCAAGAAGCCCCTGATCGACACCCTGGAGAAGGCCCGCCAGACCAACGACTACTGGCTGGAGCAGCTCTCCGGCGCCCAGGCGGACCCGCGTAAGCTCGACGCCATCCGCTCGGTGGTCGCCAGCCTGCAGCGCGTCGACGCACCCGACCTGAAGCAGGCGGCGCAGAAGTATCTGCAGGACGACAAGCTTTGGAAGCTGGAGATCAAGCCCAAGACGTAGGCGCGGGGTCCGCTAGTACACGACCCCGCCGACGCCGCCGTCGATGCTCATGTTGAAGCTGGAGGACTCGGCCGATTTGACCGTCTCCTCGCGGTAGGCGGTGTAGCGCTCGATGGTGACCATCCTGACGATCTTCACCCCGGCGCCGAAGCGCCGCAGCAGCGAGCGCTCGTTGCAGTCCCGCTGAGGGATTTGCGCCTTGCAGGCCACTTCGCCGGTCGCGGCGGTGCGGTAGAGCGCCTCGCCCTTGGCGCAGGTGATGATCTGGCCGTGGTCGAAATTGATCTTGCCGTCGTAGTTGGCGATGGTGATCTGCATGTGCGTACCGGCGATGCAGCGATACAGCTCGCCGTCATAGGAATCGTTGATCTCGCGGTCGGGCGTCACCTGCGAGGCGGGGTGCGGGACGTCCTTATCGTCGATGCAGACGGCCTGAATCACCACGATGCGGACCTTCCTGCGGGTGGCCTCATAGGCGACCCTCTTGGCCCGGGCGGCGCCTTCCACGTTCAAGCCCTGGATCATGCCCGACGGGCCGGGGCCAGCGTAATAGCCGCCCCCTCCGCCCCCGCCGATGAAGACA
Source organism: uncultured Alphaproteobacteria bacterium (assembly GCA_963761065.1). Classification (GTDB taxonomy): domain Bacteria; phylum Pseudomonadota; class Alphaproteobacteria; order Caulobacterales; family Caulobacteraceae; genus JANWHQ01. Next base: position 895,354 of record CAVXFP010000001.1, read on the forward strand.
GTCCCGCCCGACCGCGCGCCCGCGGCGGCTCCGGCCTGGGCGCTTGCGCTGGCGGTGACATTGACGATGGCCACCGCGCCCACGTTCACGTTGACGCCGGGAATGTTGACCTGACTGCAGCACGGCGGCGTGGGCGGGGTCGGCGGCTTGGGCGGCGTGCAGCAGGGCGGCGGCGGCGCGCAACACTGCGCCAGAGCCGCGTTCCCGCCCATCATGGTTAACACGAACGCGAAGCCCGCGATCAGCGGATGCTTGAAAAGACGCGCCGTCATCGCCGGCTCTCCCCGTCACGCGCCCGCGAATGAGCGCTCTTCGGCCTGGTCGTCTGTCCCGGGATGGGACGCTTGAACCTGGCCCGACGCTTCCACTGCAACCCCCGTGCGGTCGATCTGGACCGCGTGGGGTGGACGACGTCGATGTTCCATTCAAATACGGAACGGTTGATAGACTATTGGCGTGAGCGAAAGGTTGACCGGCTGAGCCCTCTGCGTTCGGCGATCGATCCCAGCGAATTCACCGAGCTGCTCAGCCAGGTCTTCATCCTCGGACGCGCGGCCGCGGGGCAGTATGTGTTCCGCCTCGCCGGCGGCCTCGTGACCGAGTTGCACGCGCGCGACCTGCGCCAGGCTGATTTCCTGTCGGTCTGGACCGCGACCGAGCGGCCGCGCATGGCCGCGGCCATGGAAACCGCGCGCCGCCTCGCTGAACCGCTTGTGGTGCTTACCGAAGCGCGCATGGCGGACGGCGCGCCCGCCGGGCGGATCGAGGTGCTGCTGGCGCCGCTGCGGGCCGAAAGCGGTCCGCCGGATCGGGTGCTGGGCCTCTACCAGCCGGTGACGCCGCTGGGCCTGGGCCAGGATCAGGAGATCGCCGAGCTCGGCCTGATTCGCTTCCTGAGCGGGGAACAGCGCGAAGCCTTCCCGCACCTGAAGCTGGCGGCGGTGGACGGCCGGCGAATCGCCTGACGCCGGCTCAGCCGGCCGGCTTCAGCGCTGATTCGTAGCGCTTCCACTGAGCGACATAGTGGCGGGCCGAACTCCATCAGCCCGGCCCTCTCCTCGGCCGTCACCTGCGCGAATTACCCGCGCGGGCGAGCCGACGACCAGGCTGTGGTCGGGAATCGCCTTGCCCTCGGTCACCAGCGCGCCCGGCGCCGACGATGCAGCCGCGGCCGATCTTGCAGCCGTTGAGCAGGATCGCGCCGATCCCGATCAGGCTGCCCTGCCCGATCTCGGCGCCATGGATCATCGCCATGTGTCCCACGGTGACGTCCGCGCCGATGATCAGCGGCACGCCCGCATCGGTGTGCAACACGCTGTTGTCCTGGATGTTGGTTCGGGGTCCGAGGACGATCCGCTCGTTGTCACCGCGAATCACCGCGCCGAACCACACGCTCGACTCGGCGCCCAGCACCACGTCTCCGATGACGCTAGCCGTGGGCGCGATCCAGAACGCGCCGTTTTCGGGCAGAACGGGGTGGCGGCCTTCGAGGATGTAGGCGGTCATGGCTGTGATGTGACCCTTCTGACGACTGGTCGCTTAACCGGTCCGAAACACGGTTAAGATCATCCTAGTCGGGCGATTCGGGGGGCCTGCCTTCCCCGGTCGCGCGCAGCGGGTCTGAAGGCGATGCGCCTTCATTTGCTCGGAGACCGGGGTGTCGCGTTCAGCGTTCTGGCGGGCTTTTCCGCCACCCAACGAAGCTCGGTTCGGCCCTCCCCGGCCCTATGCACGGCGTTCTTCCTTCCGACTCATCACCCCAGGGCGGGCCTTCGCGGCGCCGCCCTTTTTCTTGCCCCTACGGAGGTACAGATGACCAAGCGCGCTCTCAGGCGACCGATCCAAGCCGACTTCCACGACGCCCGGTATGAGGGGGATCCGAAGATCCGCCGGCTGCCGGTCGATCGCGCCTGGTCGCCTCTGGATCGCGAGGCGCGGGGGCGCACCGACGCGCGCGACCAGCACTATCTGAAGACCGTCCGGCCCAAATCGGACGGCCAGGCCGCGCTCATGGACGCCATCGACCAGAAAAGCCTGGTGCTGGCGCTGGGCCCGGCCGGCACGGGCAAGACCTATCTGGCCATCGCCAAGGCGGTCGAAGCGCTGGAGGCGGGCAAGGTCGCGCGGATCGTGCTCTCGCGCCCGGCGGTCGAGGCGGGCGAATCCATCGGCTATCTGCCCGGCGACATGGAGGACAAGCTCGCCCCCTATCTGCGCCCGCTCTACGACGCCCTGTCAGACCGGATGTCGATGAAGCGGGTGCGGTCGCTGATCGCCGAGGGCGCCATCGAAATCGCGCCGGTGGGCTACATGCGCGGGCGCACGCTCAACAACGCCTTCGTGGTGATCGACGAGGCGCAGAACTGCACCTACGTCCAGCTCAAGATGCTGCTGACCCGGCTGGGCTGGAGCTCGACCATGGTGGTGACCGGCGACCCCTGCCAGTCGGACCTGTTGCCCACGCTCTCGGGCCTGTCCGACGTCGCCGCGAGGCTGGAGACGCTGGACGACATCGCCGTGGTGCGGCTGCAGGACACGGACATCGTCCGCCACCCGCTGGTGGGCAGCATGCTGGGAGTGCTCTGAGACGACCGGCCGAGTCCTGACGCTTCGCACCGCGCGGGCGCGTCAGGCCTCCAGGTCTTCGGCGAGGATGGCCATCTCGAACATGAACGAGCCGTCCTCGTCCTCGTCCTGAAAGACCACGCCGATAAACTCCTCGCCGACATAGACCTCGGCGGAATCCTTCTGCTTGGGCCGCGGCTTCAGCGCGATCACGGGATTGGCGAAGGTGCGCCGCAGATGCGCCTCGATGCGCTTGGCGTCCTTGTCGTCCACGGGCGGTCTCCTTCAGTGACGCGGCTGCTTATGGCGTCAAATCTGATAGTCGTAAACGACGTCGGCCAAAGTATGGTCCATGGTGCGCGAGGGCGCTTCGCCGGCGTTGGGGCAGTTGACCAGCCTGGCCGGCACGCCCGCGGCGGTGCAGCCAGGCGGGCACGGGCTTCAGCACCACAGAGCCGGACGCGATCTTGGCGTAGTCGCCGATCTGGATGTTGCCCAGCACCTTGGCGCCCGGCGCCCAGCAGCACGCCCTTGCCGATCTTGGGGTGGCGGTCACCGCGATCCGCGCCCGTGCCGCCCAGCGTCACGCCGTGGAGCATGGAGACGTCGTCGCCCACCACCGCGGTCTCGCCGATGACCACGCCGGTCGCATGGTCGATGAACACGCCCGCGCCGATCCGCGCGGCCGGGTGGATGTCCACCTGGAACAGCTCAGACGTGCGGCTTTGCATATAGAAGGCGAGCGTCTCGCGGCCCTCCTCCCACAGCCAGTGGCTCACGCGGTAGGTCTGCAGCGCCAGGAATCCCTTGAAGAACAGGAACGGCTGCAGATAGCCCTTGCAGGCCGGATCGCGCTCGAACACCGCGCGCATGTCGGCCTCGGCCTTGGAGACGATCGACGGATCGGCGCCTTGAGCCTCGTCATGGATTTCGCGAAGGCTGATCGGCGGGATCACTGCGTCGCCGAGCTTGCGCGCGAGCTGGAACGACAGGGCGGCGCCCAGGCTTCCGTGGCACAGGATCACCGCGTCCAGCAGCGACGCCAGCGGCGGCTCGGCCTTGCAGGCGGCCGCGGCCTCGTTGCGCAATGCGGCCCAAACCGGCGGCGCTTGATCGGGCCGCACCAAGCTCAGTTTCTGCGTCCGACTTTGAGTCATCGTCCTTCCCCCATTCGGCCAAGCATGGCCGCGGCGAGCGGCGCCTCGAACTGCCCTTCCGTCGCCATATGGTAGGCGCGAAGGAGTATCGCCACAGTTATCACGTCCAGAATATCCCCTGCGAGGACGCGCTCCAGCGCTTCATTGAAGGGGACTCGGGCCACGGCGATGGCTTCGGTGGGGTCCGGATCGGTCGCGACCGGGGTCAGATCCAGGGCGATGAAGCCCACGCCCCGCTCGTCAGTGACGGAGTTGGAGGTCTGGAATTCGAGCACCTGGCGCCAGACGCGCGCCTCAAGACCGGCCTCCTCCCGCAGCTCCCGCTTGGCGCCGTCCAGCGGGTCGTCAGCCAGCGGAACGCCGCCTTCGGGGATTTCCCAGGAGTAGTCACCGCACGGAAACCGGTGCTGACCGACCAGGGTGATGGTTCCGTCCTCGTGGATGGGCAGCACGCCGATGGCCAAATTTTTGAAGCCGACCAGGCCGTAAAGCGCGTCCGCCCCCGTCGGCGCGACGGTCTGCATCTCGCGCACGCTGATCCAGGGGTTCTCATAGATCGGCCGCTCGCTCTTGACCCGCCAGGGCGGTCCAGAGGGCTTCATCCAGTCGGGCTTGGGCGAGCAGGTCATCTAGAACCATTGCGGCGGGCTGATCGGCCTTATAGCTGAACCCAGCACAAAGTGAGCCCAGCGCAATGACCACGCCCCTGAAGGCGCCGCCCGCCCCCGAGTTCGGCGCGCCGGTGAAGACCGCCCAGCCCTCGCCGGACACCCTGGCCCTGCTCGCGCGGCGGCGGTCCGCCTCGGCCCAGTTCCTGGCCGAGCCCGGGCCCTCCGACGCGGAACTTGCCGACCTGCTGCGCATCGGCGCGCGGGCGCCGGACCACGGCAAGCTGTTCCCCTGGCGGTTCATCGTGCTGAAAGGCCAGGCCAAGGCCGACTACGCGACGGCGCTGGAAGCCCTGGCGGCGGACCAGCCGGCGCCGGACAAGGCGCTGGGCGTGCTGTCCAAGTTGAAGAACCCGCCGCTGACCATCACGGTCGTCTCGCGCACGACGGAGTGCAACATCCCCGAGTGGGAGCAGCTCCTGTCGGCCGGGGCGGTGTGCCAGACCCTGCTGATCGCGGCGGACGCCATGGGCTACGGCGCCAACTGGATCACCGACTGGTACGCCTATGACCCGCGCGCGCGCGCCCTGCTCGGCCTCGCGCCCGAGGAACGGATCGCGGGGTTCATCCACCTGGGAACCGCCCCCGAGCCGCCGCTGGAGCGCGTGCGGCCGCAGATGGAGACGCTCGTCTCAACGCGCGGCTGAGCCCAACAAAGTCGTAAGCCTGATCCGATAGTCTGCCGTGCAGCGCACGGGAGACCGATCATGAGCTCACTGACACGTCTGATCTACACGAGCCGCTGGAGCGACGAGGTCGAGAAGGATTTGGGCGAGATCGTCCGGAGGATCATTGCGACGTCGATCCGCAACAATCGCATCGTGGACGTCAGCGGCCTGCTGGTCGCGCACGAAGGATGGTTCATCCAGGCCCTGGAGGGCGCGCGCGACAAGCTCGCCGCACTGATGGATCGCATCGGAGCCGATCCCCGCCACAAGGATGTGCGCGTCATCGCGAGCGGCCCGGCCGAAAGCCGCGCCTTCCGCGACTGGAACATGAGCGTCGCGGCGCTGGGCCCGGACATCCGGCCGTTGCTGGTGGAACTCGGCCTGGCGGGCCGGTTTGACGGTTCACGCCTGGACGAGGCCAGCGCTCTGACCCTGATGCTCGCGGCCGCCGAATCCGAACGCAAGCACGAACGGCAGCAGGCCCTGCGCCTCGCCTAACCCGCCAGCGCCGGTTCCTGATCGTCGGCCGAAGCGCCGCCGCCGGACGGGCCGTCGCGGCCCTTGCTGTCGTCGCCCTCGATCTCGAAGGCGATCTTGCCGTCCTTGAGCACCACCTTGACGTGGCCGCCGCGCGACAGCTTGCCGAACAGGATGTCGTCGGCCAGGGGCTTCTTGATGTTCTCCTGGATCACCCGGGCAAGCGGCCGGGCGCCATAGAGTTCGTCGAAGCCATTCTTGGCCAGCCAGTCCGCCGCCTCGTCCGACAGCTCGATAGTGACGTGCCGGTCGGCGAGCTGGGCTTCCAGCTGGATGACGAACTTCTGCACCACCTGGCGGATGACCTCCGGCGTCAGCGCCTTGAAGCTGACCGTCGCGTCCAGCCGGTTGCGGAACTCCGGCGAGAAGATCCGCTTGATCGCCTCGCCCTCTTCGTCGTCCGCCTTGCCCTTGCCGAAGCCGATGGACTGGCGCTGGGAGTCGGCCGCCCCGGCGTTGGTGGTCATGATCAGGACGACGTTGCGGAAGTCGACCTTCTTGCCCACCGCGTCGGTCAGCACCCCGTGGTCCATCACCTGCAGCAGGATGTTGAACACGTCCGGGTGCGCCTTCTCGATCTCGTCGAGCAGGACGACCGCATGCGGATGCTGGTCCACCGCGTCGGTGAGCAGCCCGCCCTGGTCGTAGCCGACGTAGCCCGGAGGCGCGCCGATCAGGCGGCTGACCGTGTGGCGCTCCATGTACTCGGACATGTCGAAGCGCAGCAGCTCGATGCCGAGGGTGGACGCCAGCTGGCGCGCCGCCTCGGTCTTGCCGACGCCCGTGGGGCCGCTGAACAGATAGCAGCCGATGGGCTTTTGCGGATCGCGCAGGCCCGCGCGCGCCATCTTCATGGCGGCGGAGAGCTGAATCAGCGCGTCGTCCTGGCCGAACACCGCGCGCTTCAGGTCGGTTTCGAGCTGCTTGAGCGACTCGGTGTCGGTCTTGGAGACGGACTTCGGAGGAATGCGCGCGATCTTGGAGACCACGGCCTCCACTTCCTTCACGCCGATGACCTTCTTGCGCTTGGCTTCGGTCACCAGCATCTGCGAGGCGCCCGCCTCGTCGATGATGTCGATGGCCTTGTCCGGCAGCTTGCGGTCGGTGATGTAGCGCGCCGACAGCTCCACCGCCGCCTTGATGGCGTCGTTGGTGTAGCGGAGCTTGTGGAACTCCTCGTAGTAGGTCTTCAGGCCCTTCAGGATCTTGATCGAGTCTTCGATGTTCGGCTCGTTCACGTCGATCTTCTGGAAGCGCCGGACCAGCGCCCGATCCTTCTCGAAGTGCTGGCGGAACTCCTTATAGGTGGTCGACCCCATGCACCGGAGCGTGCCGGACGCCAGGGCGGGCTTCAGCAGGTTCGAGGCGTCCATGGCGCCGCCCGAGGTCGCCCCCGCGCCGATCACCGTGTGGATCTCGTCGATGAACAGGATGGCGTTGGGGTGGTTCTCCAACTCCTTGATCACCTGCTTGATGCGTTCCTCGAAGTCGCCGCGATAGCGCGTGCCGGCCAGCAGCGCGCCCATGTCCAGCGAGTAGATGGTCGCGCCGGACAGCACCTCGGGCACATCGTCGTTGATGATCTTGCGCGCCAGGCCCTCGGCGATGGCGGTCTTGCCGACGCCGGGGTCGCCCACCAGAAGCGGGTTGTTCTTGGTGCGCCGGCACAGGATCTGGATGCAGCGGTCCACCTCCAGCGAGCGGCCGATCAGCGGATCGACCTTGCCCTGGCGGGCCTTCTCGTTGAGGTCCACGCAATAGGCTTCCAGCGCTTCGCCGCCGGTCTTGGAGGACGGCTTGTCCTCCCCGTCCACGTCGGCGTTGCCCTTCACGGCGCGCGCTTCGGTCGTGCCGGCCTTCTTGGCGATCCCGTGAGCGATGAAGTTCACCGCATCGTAGCGGGTCATGTCCTGTTCTTGGAGGAAGTAGGCCGCGTGGCTTTCCCGCTCGGAGAAGATGGCGACCAGAACGTTGGCGCCGGTCACCTCGTCACGGCCGGAGGACTGCACGTGGATGACCGCGCGCTGGATCGCCCGCTGGAAGCCGGCGGTGGGCTTGGCGTCCTCGCCGTTCTCCACCACCAGAGACTTCAGCTCGGTGTCCAGATAGTTGATCAGGTTCTTCTTGAGCTCGTTGAGGTCGACGTCGCAGGCGCGCATCACACCGGCCGCCTCCTGATCGTCGGTCAACGACAGCAGCAGGTGCTCGAGGGTCGCGTATTCATGCCGACGCTGGTTGGCGTAGGCCACGGCCCGGTGGAGCGTCTCTTCGAGATTTCGCGAGAACGAGGGCACTTCGACACTCAATCCTTTTCCATGGTGCACTGAAGCGGGTGCTGATGACGGCGGGCGGTATCAATCACTTGGGTCACCTTGGTCTCGGCGACCTCGTATGTGAACACCCCGCACACGCCCACGCCGTGCTGATGGACATGAAGCATGATACGGGTCGCATCTTCGCGCGACTTGTTGAAAAATCGCTCAAGCACGTAAACGACGAACTCCATCGGCGTGTAGTCGTCGTTCAGGATCAGGACTCTATATAGGGACGGCTTCTGGGTTTTCGGCTTGACCTGCGTGATCGCGGCCGAGCCGACGCCGTCATTCTGATCCCCTGCCTTGCGAACGGCCATCTGACTAGACTCTTTGGCAGCCGGATTCAGCCCCGACTCCCGTTCCAATTAGATATGGAATCTCGCCTGCATTGGAAGGCTCAATTCAAACTCCCGATCTTGGCCTCGGTTCCGACCGTCGGCGCTTCGTTCCGGGTTCAGCACGCGAACCGGGGGGCCAGACGCAAAGCGGGCCCGGAACGTCGCCGTCCCGGGCCCGCTGTCACGCTACAAGAACTGTGCGGATCACCGGATGACGGCAAGCTGCTCGGCGGCGGCCGCGAAGCGGTCGTTCAGCGGCTTAAGCGAGCGTTGGGTGGAGGCCGCCATGGCGTCCGACCATCGCCCGAGTTCGGCGAGGTAACCCTCCACCGAGGACTTCATGAAGCCGGTCTGGATGTCCAGGGCTTCCTGGACGGACTTGCAGGCGGCCAGCTTCTTGGCCGTGGTCACTTGATCCTCCAGCGCCTTCTTGGTGTAGGCGGCGGCCTGGGCGCTGAGGGACTGGGCCGACTCGGCGGCGAGGCCGAGCGAATCGGTCATGGCTTCGAAGTTAAGCTTGGAATTGGACGCGAAGCCGTCGAAGGCGGCGATAGAGCGATCGACGGTCGTCTTGAAGGCCTCTTGGCCGAACTCGGCGGCCTGATCGGCGGCGGCCTTCGCGGTTTGAGCTGTGCTCGCCATTGAAAGGCTCCTGGGCTAAGGCGTTGCGGGGCGCAGCGCGGACTGCAAAGCCTTTGCTGCGATGCACAATATGCGCGTGGCGGGCGAACCTGTCAATTATTTTTTGTGCAGTGCACAATGGCGTGACTGGCCCGCTTCTTGCGGAGCGCCGATTGGCCCTATCGCTTCGGAGTTGTTTAACTTTGGCGTAAGAGCCAGACTGCACTCTGATGTTTCTAGGGTTGCGTTCGGCGCCCTGCGCCGGCCCATTCAACGACGGACGTCGCCATGACCATGACCGCCCGCCGCCGTGTGGCGTTTTTCGGATTAGTGCTAGCCGCTCTCGTCGCGGGCGTCGGGTTTACAGCTTCGGCCTCGGCCCAGATTCCTTTCGCCAATCTGCTGTGGAGCGAGCCTCGTTACGCCGCCATCGTCGTCGACGCGGCGAGCGGCGAGGTGCTCTATTCCCGCAACGCTGACAGCCCGCGCTATCCCGCGTCGATCACCAAGATCATGACGCTCTATCTCACCTTCGAAGCGCTGCAGTCGGGCCAGCTGTCCCTCAGCGACACGATGGTGATTTCGCCCCAGGCCTCGGCCATGGCGCCGACCAAGCTCGGCCTGCGCCCCGGCGACACCATCACCGTCGACGAGGCGATCCGCGCCGTCGCGGTCAAGTCCGCCAACGACATGGCCGTCGCCCTGGCCGAGAAGATCGCCGGGTCCGAAAGCCGATTCGCCACGCTGATGACCTTGCGCGCGCGTGAGCTCGGCATGAGCAACACCCGGTTCGTGAACGCCTCGGGTCTGCCCGACACCCGCCAGATCACCACCGCCCGCGACATCGCGATCCTGGCGCGCTCGGTGATGCGCGACTTCCCGCAGTACTATTCCTATTTCAGCCAGCGGCAGTTCGCCTTCCGCGGCGAGGTGATGAACAATCACAACCACCTTCTGGACTCCATGCCGGGAGTGGATGGCCTGAAGACCGGCTACACCAATGCGTCCGGGTTCAACCTCGCCGCCTCGGCCGTGCGGAACGGCCGCCGGTTGATCACCGTGGTGCTCGGAGGCTCCTCGACCGCCGCGCGCGACGAAAACGTTCAGGAGCTGCTGAACGCGGGCTTCAAGGTCCTGGACAAGCGCGACAAGGGCGAGACCGTCACCGTCGCCCAGAACCTGTTCGAGCGCGATCCCACCGGCCCGATCCAGCGCCCGCCCACCGAACAGGGCGATGCCGATCAGAAGGGCCTACAGATCGTCGTGGATGACGGTTCGGCGCCTCCCCGCAGCAATCTGCTGCCGACGCCCGAACGCGCCACGCCTGAGGTGTTCACGGCGGTCCAGGCCAAGGTCTGCGGCCAGGTGCAGGTCGTCAGCTATGTGAAGCTCCGCCACCACCGGCGCCGGAAGGTCGTGAGCTCGGTGTACCGCTGCAAGACCGGGGGCGTACCCGCCAACACCCAGAAGATCTGCACCAAGGTGAGGGTGAAGGCGCGCAAAGGCCAAAGGGCCAGGGTCGTCACCCAATGCCGGGCGCCCAGCGCCATCGAGAAGCCCCACGCAGGCGGCCCCCCTGAGTTGGTCAAGGCGTCCACGCCCGCCCGGGTCTCCGGCGGCTGGGCGATCCAGGTGGGCGCGTTCAAAAGCAAGGCTGACGCCGACCGAGAGCTCTCCCGCATCGGCCGCCGGTTCTCCAGCCTGGTGGGCGACGCCGATCGCGACGTGGGCAAGCTCCGCAGCGGCGTCTATCGCGCTCGCTTCCTGGGCTTCACGGCCTCAGACGCCAAGCACGCCTGCGCCGGCCTCAAGGCCGAGCGCCAGCGCTGCGTCGCCATGGCGTACCGCTAGGCCCTAGCGCTTCAACAGCCGGTCCCGCGCGGCGTTGAGCTGAGCGGCCAAGCCCGACGTGCCGCCGCGATCCGGGTGGGCCACGCGCATCAGCTTCGAATAGGCGGCCTTGATCTCGTCGACCGAGGCGGCGGCGCTAACCCCCAGCAGGGACCGCGCCTGTTCTACCGACATGCCCGAGTGCGAACCGACCCTGGCGCCCCCGGGCCGGGGCCCCCGACCGCCGCGAGCGGCGAAGGCAGAGATCAGTCCGGCCGCCACAAGCCCCAGGCCCTCGACCATCCCTCCGCGCAGGGCCACCAGGGCGCCTCCCGCGATGGCGACAACGGCGAACAGGCCCGCGCCCGCCCGCCACTGGCCGCGCGTAAGCACGGGCTTGCCCCAGCCCCTCCAGAGGATGAGCAGGATCACCACGCCGCCGAGGATCAGAAGAACCATGCCGACCTTCCGCCCGGCCGTCCCGAATGAACGGCCGGCGCAACTGACCAAGTGTGCCGCGCGGCGCCAGCGGCGTCGATCCCGTTCAACTCCCGGCGCACAAGATGCTTCGGCGCGCTATAAGCCCGCGCATGAACGCCCCTGCCCTGCCCGTCGTTCGAGAACCGGCCGAGCTGCGCGCCCAGGTCCGCGCCTGGAAGGCGGCCGGCGAGCGTGTCGGTCTTGTGCCCACCATGGGCGCCTTGCACGAGGGGCACCTGTCTCTGGTGCGCCTGGCCAAGGCGCAGGCGGATCGGGTGGTCGCCAGCGTGTTCGTCAACCCGACCCAGTTCGCGGCGGGCGAGGACTTCGACGCCTATCCCCGCGACGAAGCGCGCGACGCGGCGCTGCTCGCCGCGGCTGGCTGCGACCTGCTCTACGCTCCCGGCCCAGCGCAGATGTATCCGGAGGGCTTCTCAACGACCGTGACCGTGGCGGGCGTCACCGAGCCGCTGGAAGGCGTCTTCCGCCCGACCCATTTCGCGGGCGTCGCCACGGTGGTGGCCAAGCTGCTAATTCAGGCTGAGCCGGACCTGGCCGTGTTCGGCGAGAAGGACTACCAGCAGCTCCAGGTGATCCGCCGGCTGGTCACAGACCTGGACCTGCCCGTGAGCATCGTCGGGGCGCCAACGATCCGCACGCAAGACGGCCTCGCCCGCTCCTCGCGCAACGCCTATCTGTCGGAACACCAGCGTGCCGTGGCGGACAAGCTCAATGTGATTTTGGCGGCGGCGGCCGGAGCGCTGCGCAATGGCGGCGACGTGGCGGACGTGGAGGCGACCGCGCTGAAAGCGCTCGCCGAGGCCGGTTTCGGCAAGGTGGACTATTTCGAGACTCGCGACCCGGACGACCTGGGCCGCCTCGGCCCCGGCCCTCTCACCGGCCCCGCTCGCATCCTCGTCGCCGCCTGGCTCGGCAAGACCCGGCTGATCGACAACATGGCCGTCTAGGGCCGGCCCTCGCCGGCCAGGGCCCACAGGTCCGCCAGCACCTCGGTCGCCGCCTCCGGCAGGTCCTCGGCGATCAAGCCAGGGCCGAAGTTCGCGCCCGCCTCGGCATGGATCCAGGCCGCCGCGCACGCGGCCTCGAAGCTCGCCATGCCCTGGGCGATCAGCCCGCCGATGAAGCCGGCCAGCACGTCGCCCGAACCGGCGGTGGCCAGGAACGGCGAGCCGTTGGTGTTGACGGCCGCCCGACCATCCGGCGCCGCGATGACGGTGTCCGGCCCCTTCAGCAGCACCACGGCGCCCGCGGCCTTCGCCGCCGTCCGCGCCGCCGCGATCCGTTCGGGCGAGGCGGCGAGCACGCCGGGGAACACTCGCTCGAACTCACCTGGATGCGGAGTGAGCACGTCGCGGTCGTCGAGCGCCGCGAACAGGCGCCCGGTATCGTCCTTGAAGCTGGTGAGGGCGTCCGCATCGACCACCAGCGCCGTACCGGTCTCCGCCAAGGCGAGGAGGTTCTCCGCCGTCGCCTCGCCGACCCCGGCCGCCGGGCCGATCACTGCCGCCTTGGCGCCGGCCGCCGCCTTGGCCAACGTGTTCGTGTCGGTGAAGGGGGTCAGCATCACCGCCTCCAGATGTACGGCGTTCACCAGGGCAGCGTCATACGGCGACAGCACGGTCACGAGCCCGGCCCCGATCCGCAGACCCGCCCGCGCCGCCAGCCGCGCCGCGCCGGTGTTGTGGACATGGCCCGAGACCACGACCAGCCGCCCGCGCGCGTGCTTGTGGGCTTCCGGCCCCGGCCAGGGAAAGGCGTCCAGCCACAGGTCGGGGCCATTCTCGAACAGGGAGACGTCGGCGGCATCGCCCAGGCCGATGTCCACGACCTCGATCTCGCCGCACAGGCCGCGGGCCGGCTCCAGCACATGGGCGGGCTTCTTGCGGTGGAAGGTGATCGTCAGGGCGCAGCGCGGCGCGTAGCCGAGTGTCCCGGCCGCGTCCCCCGGCTGACCCGACGGCAGGTCCACCGCCACGATCGGCGCGCCGGACGCTTCGGCCGCCTCCAGCACCGCACGCGTCGGCTTGTCGAGGGGCTTGGACAGGCCCGCGCCGAACAGGGCGTCGATCACGAGCTGCGCGCCCTGGACCGCGTCGGGGCCCAGCGGGCCGTCCTCGCCGCTCCAGCGGCTGGCGGCGTCGGCCGCGTCGCCTTTCAGCCGCGCGCGCGCCATGGAGGCCGTCCGCACCGACCAGCCGGCGAGCGCGAGCCGCCGCGCGACCACGTAGCCGTCGCCGCCATTGTTCCCCGGACCGCAAAGCACGACCGTCGGTCGGGGTGTGAAGCGCGCCTGGACGGCCTCGGCCACGCCCGTTCCTGCCCGCTCCATCAGCACCGAGCCCGGCGTCCCGGCGGCGATGGTGGCGCGGTCGGCGGCCGTCATCTGTTCGACGGAGAGGATTTGGCGCCCCTTACTCATCGTCTCTCACGATCCCGCGCTGTTTCGGCCGTTCCGGAGCCTTGCACGGTCGTCAAAACCATGCGAGTCGGCCGGCGCCCTGATTGTGGGCGCCTGGCGCCAAAATGATGTGCACAGAGCATTTCGCGGTCCCAGGCCGCGCCACCGTCGCGGCTCGCCCCTTGCCCGGGCGCAAGGCCCATGCTTGCTGCCCTTCGTTCGAGCCGCGCACCCAGAAGGCGCGGGATCCTTTCGCTGCGTGAGTCCATGAAAAAGATCGAAGCCGTCATAAAGCCGTTCAAATTGGACGACGTGAAGGAAGCCCTGCAGGAAGTCGGCGTTCAAGGTCTGACGGTGTTGGAAGCCAAGGGCTTCGGACGCCAGAAGGGCCATACCGAACTCTACCGGGGCGCCGAGTACGTCGTGGACTTCCTGCCGAAGATCAAGATCGAAGCCGTGGTCACCGACGATCAGCTGGCTCGCGCGGTGGAGGCCATCCAGGCCGCCGCCCGCACCGGCAAGATCGGCGACGGCAAGATTTTCGTCTCGGACGTCACTGAAGTCGTCCGCATCCGCACGGGCGAGACGGGCGCCCAGGCCATCTGAGCCGCCTCCCCGCTCATCCATCATCCGCCGACAATCCCAACGAGGAACGAGCATGAACGCCAATCAAGTCCTGGCTCAGATCAAGGAAAAGGACGTCAAGTACGTCGACGTGCGCTTCACCGACATGCGCGGCAAGATGCAGCACGTCACCTTCGACATCGACCTCGTGGACGAGGACTTCCTGACGGACGGAACGATGTTCGACGGGTCGTCGATCGCGGGCTGGAAGGCCATCAACGAGTCCGACATGAAGCTGCGTCCGGACCTGAACACGGTCTACATCGACCCGTTCTACCAGCAGACCACCATGTTCATTTTCTGCGACGTGGTGAACCCGGACGCTGGCGATCCCTACAGCCGCGACCCCCGGTCGATCTCCAAGAAGGCGCTAAACTACGTCAAGTCCTCCGGCGTCGGCGACACCGTGTATTTCGGACCTGAAGCCGAGTTCTTCATCTTCGACGACGTGCGCTGGTCCACCGCCCCCCAGGACACCGGCTATTCGTTCAACTCCACCGAACTGCCGGTGAACAGCGCCAAGGAATATCCCGAAGGCAACATGGGCCACCGGCCCGGCCCCAAGGGCGGCTACTTTCCGGTCAACCCCGTGGACTCCGCCCAGGACCTGCGCGGCGAGATGCTGTCGGTGATGGGCGAGCTGGGCCTGGAACCTGAAAAGCACCACCACGAGGTGGCTCCGGCGCAGCACGAGCTCGGCCTGAAGTTCGCCGAGTTGGTCACCATGGCCGACCGGCTGCAGCTCTATAAGTACGTCATCCACAACGTCGCCGCCGCCTATGGCAAGACGGCCACCTTCATGGCCAAGCCCATGTTCGGCGACAACGGCTCGGGCATGCACTGCCACCAGTCGATCTGGAAGGGCGGCCAGCCGATGTTCGCGGGCGACCAGTACGCGGGCCTGTCGGAAACCTGCCTGTTCTACATCGGCGGTCTGATCAAGCACGCCAAGGCGATCAACGCCTTCTCCAACTCCACCACCAACTCCTACAAGCGCCTGGTGCCCGGCTACGAAGCCCCGGTGAAGCTGGCCTACTCGGCCCGCAACCGCTCCGCCTCGATCCGCATACCCTACGGCTCCTCGCCCAAGGCCAAGCGTCTGGAGTGCCGGTTCCCCGATCCCATGGGCAACCCATACCTCACCTTCACGGCCCTGCTGATGGCCGGGATGGACGGGATCGAGAACAAGATCCATCCGGGCGAGCCCATGGACAAGAACCTCTACGACCTGCCGCCGCGCGAACAGAAGCGCGTGCCGGAAGTCTGCGGCTCCCTGCGCGAGGCCCTCGAAAACCTCGACAAGGACCGCGAGTTCCTGAAGAAGGGCGGGGTCATGGACGACGACTTCATCGACGCCTACATCGAGCTGAAGATGGAAGAAGTCGCGCGGCTGCAACTGCACCCGCACCCGGTCGAATTCGACATGTACTACAAGTGTTAGAAGCAATCTTCTAATCACACGTATCAGGAGGGCCGTGGAGCGATCCGCGGCCCTTCTTCATGTCCCCGCCTGCGGGCGGGGGCCGCCGAAACTTCACGTCACGGCCTATTCGTCTTGTGGTATGCTCCACTCGCCTTCCAAGGGAGGAGCATCATGCACATTCGCGCGAGGCTCGCCTCGGCCGCCGCCATCGCCGCCTTGACGTGGAGCGCCGCCGGTCAGCCGAGGGCCGCGACCGTCGTGATCGGCGGTCTGGCCGGCGCCTGCTTCCAGGCCGCCAAGGCCGGAAGGGTCGGGCCGGACTCCATCGACCTGTGCACCTTGGCGCTGAGCCGCGAGCCGCTGAACGCCCATGATCGCGCCGGCACCTTCGTGAACCGGGGCGCCATGTACCTGAACAACCGCGACCTGGATCAGGCCCACGCCGATTTCGTGAAGGCGATCGCGATCGAGCCCGCGCTGGGCGAAGCCCACGTCGGCGAAGGCGTCTGGCTGATCAACCAGGAACGCTTCGCCGAGGCCGAGAGCCAGATCGACGTCGGCCTGAACCACGGCATCGAGGAACAGGAAAAGGCGTATTATTTCCGTGGCTTGGCGCGTTGGGGCCAGGATGACTTCAAGGGCGCCTACCTGGACTTCCAAAAGGCCTTGGCCCTGAAGCCGGGCTGGGAGCTGCCGCTACGCCAGCTCGCGCACTTCAAGGTCAGCCCCGCGTCCTGAGCCGGAGCGAACGCGCGCGCCTTGCGTTCCAACCCGTTCCCCGGTATGTCCCCCGCCTTTCCGGAAGGCGGTCTTTCGCGGTCCCTTCAAGTGTTCCGGGCGTTCGGTCCGGTCGCCGCGCAAGATCCATCGTCCCTCGCGGAACTTCCGCCGCGCCGGGCGCCGCCTCCACAAAGGAAGAGGATCATGACGCTTTACGAGCACGTGGTGATTGCGCGCCAGGATATCTCTGCGCAACAGGCCGAAGCCCTCAACGACCAGCTCAAGGCGCTCGTCGAGGAACGCGGCGGCAAGGTCGCCAAGATCGAATACTGGGGCCTGCGCAACCTCGCCTATCGCATCAAGAAAAACCGCAAGGGGCATTATTCGCTCCTGGCGATCGAAGCCCCGGCCGACGCCGTGCATGAGATGGAGCGCCAGCTCTCGCTCAATGAAGACGTCCTGCGCTACCTGACCGTGAAGGTCGAGGAGCTGGATCCGGAGCCGTCGCCGATCCTGGCCCGCCGCGAACGCGAGCGCGAACGCGAACGGCGTCCCTACGAAGAAGCTCAGGCCTAGAGGAGGCATCCATGTCCGACGAATCCGCCACAGCCTCCTCGGCCGGCGCCGCCGCGCCCCGCCGTCCGTTCTTCCGCCGCCGCAAGGTGTGCCCGTTCTCGGGCGCCGGCGCGCCGAAGATCGACTACAAGGACGTCAAGCTCCTGCAGCGGTACATCTCCGAACGGGGCAAGATCGTGCCGTCGCGGATCACCGCCGTGTCCGCGCCCAAGCAGCGCGAGCTGGCCCGCGCCATCAAGCGCGCCCGGTTCCTGGCGCTGCTGCCCTACGTCGTGAAGTGAGGAAACCCCGATGAAGGTCATTCTTCTGGAGCGCGTCGAGCGCCTGGGCGCCCTCGGCGACGTGGTCAACGTCAAGGACGGCTTCGCTCGCAACTACCTTCTGCCGCGGCAGAAGGCGCTGCGCGCCAACAAGTCCAATCTGAAGGTGTTCGAATCCCAACGCCATAACATCGAGGCGCGCAACGCCGAGACCCGCGCGGGGGCCGAACAGGCCGCCAAGAAGATCGACGGCGAGAGTGTCGTGATCATCCGTCAGGCGGGCGAGAGCGGCCAACTCTACGGTTCGGTCTCCGGCCGCGACGTGGCCGAGGCGATCCAGGCGGCCGGCGGCCAGACCGACCGCTCGATGGTGGTGCTCGACCGCCCGATCAAGACGCTGGGCGTGCACGATGTGAAGGTGCGCCTCCACGCCGAGGTCGCGGTGACGGTGAAGGTGAACGTGGCCCGCTCCAACGACGAGGCGGAGCGGCAGGCCCGGGGCGAGAACGTGATCACCTCGCAGTTCGACGAGGACCGCTTCGCGGCCCAGCAAGCGGCCGAAGAGCTGTTCGAGGCGGGCGCCGAATTCGCCGAAGAAGCCGAGGTCGAGACCGAAGCCTCCGAGGGCTAGCGGACGGAGCGCGCCGGCGGCTAGCCCGCCGCCGGTACGCGCTCCGGCTGGCTCGCGGCGAAGTCGCGCGGGTGGATGAACTCCGCGCGGTACCAGGGCTGGTCACGCGGGTCGAACACGTCCTTCAGCCAATCCATCACCCGGGCGACGCGGGCGCTCTTGGTGATCTCGCGATGGTGGCACACCCACAGCCGCGCGTGCGCCACGGGCGGAAGGTCCAGCATCACCAGATCAGGCGCGACGTTGACGATCACCGTGGGCATCGAGCCGATGCCGAGCCCCGCCTGCATGCCGGTCACGAACCCAGAGCTGGAGTTGGTGAGCAGCGCCGGCTCGGCCAGGTCGTAGAACGCCGCGGTCTTGGCGCCCCACCCTTCCGGTTGGCGGGTGGCGGCGGAATGCTGGACGATGCGGTGCGTGGCCAGTTCCTGCAGGGTCGTGGGCGTGCCGTAGAGGTCCAGATACCGCCGCGACGCGAACCAGGCGTAATGGAAGTGGGCCAGCGGCGTCGCCACGATGTCCGGGTTCGGCCCGCCGTCGGCGAACTGCACCGACAGGTCCACGTATTCGCTGACCGGACTGTCAGGCCACAGGCCGCAGTCCAGCGTCAGGGTGATCTTTGGATTGGCCTGCATGAAGTCAGGGATGGCCGGCCCGATCAGATAGCCCCCCACGCCGTCAGGCGCGGCGAGGATCACCCGGCCCTCCTCGCGGCGGTCCTGATTGAGCACCATGCGCTCCATCTGGGCCGCGGAATGCTCCATGGTGCGCGCGTATTCGTAGACGGACCTGCCCGCCTCGGTCAGGGAGACGCCGCCCGGCCCGCGGACCAGCAGCTTGGCGCCGAGCCGGATCTCCAGATCCTCGACACGGCGCGTGACCGTTGGCTGCGACATGCCGAGCGCGCGGCTCGCCGCGCCGAACCCTTGCATCTCGACCACCGCCCAGAACACCCGGACATCGGACCAATCGGCCCGCTGGCGACGGACTTCCGGCATTCAGGCCTCCCGACGCGTATGACCCCCATACAGACTTGTGGGGGCCTCCAAGCGCCGCCGACAGTCTAACAATGAATCCCGTTAAGCAAGCTTGGGGTTCGCGATGGCGCCGCCGTGTGCGGTTCAGCTTGAAATTGTATCCGAACTCGCATCGCGCGGGCTGCGGCTGTCCTCGCGCGCGCAGGTCGAGGCTAGCTACGCCCTGGCCTTGCGCCTGATCGGGCCGCCGCTGGCCGACCTGTCCACCGTCCACGCCGCGCAGGCGCGCACGCGCTCGACCTCGTTCTCCTTCGTCCAGGATGGTGAACTGACCGGGCTGTTCGTCTTCCTTCTGGCCAACGATTGGGGGCTTGAGGCGCTCATGTCTGACGCCTTCGATCCCCTTTCACCGGACATGGAGTTGCTGGCCGCGCCTGACCAGCGGCCGGCCGCCTACTACGGATGGGCCCTGGCCGGGACCACGCCAGAGGCCCGGTTGACGGTGATCTCGGCGGCGAACCACCTTCGCCACCACACGCTCCGCTACGCCCCCTGCTTCTGCCATGTCGCGACCGAGGCGGGCCGGCGCGCGGTGACCGGAAAGCTCGGCTACAGCCTCGTGACGGGATCGATCAGCGGCCTTTATCGCGCGCCCGCCGTGGCCGAGCTGGAGCGCGTCGGCGCATGAACGCGATGGTCCAGCCGATGATCGCGGACGCCGCCCCGGCCACCGGCCTGGAAGCGGAAGGCTACGAGGTCTGCGTCGCGCGCACGCTCAACGACCTGATGCAGGTCGTGGCGGTGCGCAGCCTGGTCTACATGGGCGAGCAGGCGTGTCCCTACGACGAAGAATACGACGGCAACGACTTCGCCGGCTCGACCCACCTGCTGCTGCGTTTCAAGGGCGAGCCGGTCGGCGTGCTGCGAATGCGGTGGTTCGCCGACTTCGCCAAGTTCGAGCGCGTCGCGGTGATCAAGACCCACCGGGGCCGCCGCGCCACCCTGGCCTTGATCCAGGCGGCCATAAGGCTGGCCGAGCGCAAGGGGTACCGGCGCGTTCTGGGCCACGCGGAGCCGCGCCTGGTGAACTTCTGGGCCCGGCGGCTGAACGCCCGCATCCGACCACGTCGCGGCGGCTTCACCTTTTCCAACCGCGAGTACGTGGAGATCATCACCGAGGTGACGCCTGGGCCCGACGCCCTGTCGCTGGACACCGATCCGCTGGTGCTGCTGCGGCCCGAGGGCGATTGGGACCGCCCCGGCGTGCTCGACCGGTCGGCCGCGCGCCGCGGGGTCACGAAATGGAGGCGCGGTCTTGAGCCTTCACGCGGACCTCTCGCGAGACAGCCGACCGTGGGTCTTGTGCCTGGACCTGCAGCGCGACCTCGCGCCCGCGCGGGCCACGCCCGTGCAGCGGCGCCAGATTGCCGCGTGCCAGCGTTTCCTCGGCCTCGCCCGGGCGGCCGGTTGGTCGCTGGTCCACGCCTTTCAGCGTCCCGGCGAGCCGGCGATGGCGCCCTCCCCCATCGACGGGCTGGAGCCGCGGCCGTTCGAATCCGTGTTCGTCCGCTCGGGCCTGTCGGCCTTCTCGCATCGGCGGCTGAAGGAGTTCGCCGAGGCCGAGCGCGGCGGCGAGCTGGTCCTGGTCGCCGTGAACATCGGCCCCGCATGCCTGGCCACGGCCTTCGATGCACACGATCTGGGTCTGCGCGTGGTCCTGGCCGAAGACACGCTCGTCGCCTGCGCGTCCGGCCCGTTCGCCTCGGCGACGGTGCGGGGCGTGCTGCTGAGCGCCGCCGGGCCGTTCGTCCGGCGCACCACGACGCTCGAGTTGCTGGACCGGGCCACGCGGACCGGACAGCCGGCAGCCGCCAACGATATTATCGGGGAGAGTGATTTAAATGAGCGACTGTGAGATCGAGGACTTCGCCGAGTATCTGCCGTCGGTCCTCGCCAACATGTCACGCGCGGCCGGCCGTATTCCGGAGCCACACAGCTCGACCCTGACCGAACTCAAGGCGGCGCTGGGCTCGGCGCTGGCCGCGGCCATGCGCCTGCGCGCCGAGCAGCGGCTCGGAGCATCCAGGGGGCTGGGACCTTATGAACAGAGCGTGCTGATGCGCGCCGGCGTCGAGGACTCCGACGACGAAGACGAAAGCATCTGAGGCGGGCGGCGCCGGGCGGTGGCGCAGCCGTGACGTCGCCTAGGCTTCCTGGTTGGCCAGGACGCGGACCAGTTCCATGATCTTCTTACGGACCGACGCCGATAGCTTGGGATAGAGCACCGCGAGCTGCGGCCCCTCGCTGGTCATCAGGAACGCGTGGGCGGAGATCTGGGTGTCGACGTCCTTGGAGCTCTCGCCCCGTTCCGCCGGATCGGCCAGCCCTTCGAAGAAGTACTGCACCGGCACCTGCAGCGACGCGGCGATCTCGTAGAGCTTGGAGGAACTCACGCGGTTCACCCCGCGCTCGTACTTCTGGACCTGCTGGAAGGTCAGGCCGAGGTCGTCCGCGAGCTTCGCCTGGCTGACGCCCAACGCTTTGCGGCGCACCCGGATACGCGTTCCGACATGGACGTCCACGACGTTAGGCGTCCGCTCGACACTATCTACGCGTCGCAGCGCACTTGCTGCTTCAACCATCACTCATCTCCACATCTGGTTCTTGTCCAGACTGACCCGAGCTATCCAAGAGCGCGAATCGGAACCAATCTGGGGGAGGCGTCTAGGACCGTCGACGAACCGGCTTCGTCATTCGGCCCGGGGGAACATATATATCGGAAGGACAGCCGGCTTGCCTCCTGTAGATTGGCTCGAGCGATCTGTCCGCGCCAATCAACTCCTAGCAGTATCGATTCTCCCTGGGAGTCATCCTGGCAGGCGATCCTTAGCACGGCGATCAAAGAACGATCGTTCTATATATTGTGTATCCTGCGTCGAACAATATGGGACGGCTCAACTTTTTGTAGGCGGCCGTTTGTGCGGCGTGACCCGCTTCGAGGCGACGGGCGCGCATGTCTCGAGGGGCGCGCGAATCGCGTCGTCCACAGTTGCGCGGACTTGTCCCCTGAATTCGCCGGCCAGGCGCCTGCGGCGGAGGACATCGCGAAGTAAGCGTTAATCATGGCCCTCGTACCCGCCCTCGACCTTCGCTCACCGGACCCCGTTCCAGCCCACGCGCCCTCCAACATCGATGCGGAGCAGGCCTTGCTCGGCGCAATTCTGTTCGACAACGCGGCGTATGAGCGGTTGGGCGACCTGCTGCACTCCACGGATTTCTACGACCCCTTCCACGCCCGCCTGTTCGCGGCGATGGAGGAGCACATCCGCAAAGGCCAGCTGGCCGAACCCATCGTGCTCATGGAGCGGTTCCGGCACGACGTGGCGTTCGAGGAGATGGGCGGCCTGCGCTATCTGGCGGATCTGGTGGACCGCGCCCCGCCCGCCGCCAACGCCGTCGACTACGCCCGGGTGGTCCACGACCTGGCCCTGCGCCGCGAGCTGATCCGCATCGGCGGAGATATTTCCGTCAGCGCCCGCGGCGAGGCCGAAACCACCGCCCGTGAGCAGATCGAGGCCGCCGAGCAGCAGCTCTATTCCCTGGCCGAGACCGGTACGCCCTCCACCGGCTTCACGCCCTTTGCGGACGCCCTGCGCGGCGCGGTGGAGATGGCGGCCGAGGCCTACTCGCGCGACGGGGGGCTGGCGGGCCTGTCCACCGGCCTGATCGACCTGGACAGGATGCTGGGCGGGCTGCACCCGTCCGACCTGATCATCTGCGCGGGACGACCCTCCATGGGCAAGTCGTCGCTCGCCCTGAACATCGCCTTCGACGTCGCGCGCCACTACGCCTGGGAGCCGCAGATCGACGGTTCGAAGAAGACGGTGAATGGCGGCGTGGTGGCCTTCTTCTCCCTGGAAATGTCGGCCGAGCAGCTCGCCATGCGCCTGCTGGCGGAGGTGTCGGGCGTGCCGTCCGACCGCGTGCGCAAGGGCGAGATCGACGCATCCGAGTTCGGCCAGGTCCGCGACGCCGCCCTCGAGATCCAGGAAGCGCCCACTGTTCATCGACGACACCGGCGGCATCTCCATCGCCCAGCTCGCGGCGCGGGCGCGCCGGCTGAAGCGCACCTCGGGGCTGGACCTGATCGTGGTCGACTACCTCCAGCTCGTCACCTCCTCCGACCGCGGCCGCAAGCGACAACCGCGTCCAGGAGGTCACCGAGGTGACTCAGGGGCTGAAGGCCCTGGCAAAGGAGCTGTCGGTGCCCGATCATCGCCGGCGCCCAGCTCTCACGTCAGGTGGAGAACCGCGAGGACAAGCGCCCGCAGCTCGCGGACCTGCGCGAATCCGGCTCGATCGAACAGGACGCGGACGTGGTGATGTCCATCTACCGCGAGAGCTACTACCTCAGCCGCACCGAGCCGCGCGAAGGCACGCCCGAGCACCTCGCCTGGCAGGAGGAGATGGATCAGGTCCGCAACGTCGCCGAGATCATCATCGGCAAGCAGCGGCACGGCCCCATCGGCACAGTGAAGCTGAGCTTCAACGAGAACCTGACCAAGTTCGGCAACCTCGCCCGCGAAGGCCGGTTCGACCCGCACTAGGCAAGCCCTCCGCACGGCGGCCAAGGGATGCTATGCGGCCGCATGGACCCCGCCGCTCAGCCCCTGCTCACCATCGACCTCGACGCGCTCGCCGCGAACCACGCCGCCCTGGTCCGCCAGGCGGCGGGCGCGGAGGTGGCGCCGGTGGTCAAGGCCGACGGTTATGGCCTGGGCGCGGCGCCCGTTTCGCGCCGACTGTGGGCCGAGGGCGCGCGCAGCTTCTTCGTCGCGCGGCTGAGCGAGGGCGAGACGCTGAGGGCCGCGCTAGGGCCGGATCGGCCCGCGACCATCTATGTGCTGGACGGCTTCACGCCCGGCGCCGGCCCAAAGCTTCAGGCCGCCGACCTGGCGCCTGTGCTCAACAGCCTGGAGCAGATCGCCGAGGCGACGGCGTTCGGCCGCGACCACGGCGGGCTCGCCGCCATCCTGCACGTGGACACGGGCCTGAACCGCCTGGGGCTGCGGATCGAGGAGGCGGAGGCGCTCGCCGCCGATCCCGACAAGCTTGAGGGCGTGCGCCTGGAGATGGTGATGAGCCACCTCGCCTGCGCGCCAGAGCCGGAGCATCCACTGAATGCGCTTCAGCTCGAACGGTTCAGCCGAGTCGTCTCGGCCTTCCCGGGGGTGCGGCGGAGCCTGGCCAATTCGGCGGGGGTGTTCCTGGGCCCCGATTACCACTTCGACCTCGTTCGGCCGGGGATCACCCTGTATGGCGGCGGGCCGTTCGAGCAGGCGGACCCGCGGATCGCGGCCGTCGCCCGTCTTGAAGCGCCCGTCCTGCAGGTGCGCGACGTTCCCGCCGGCGAGAGCGTCGGCTACGGCGCGCTCTACGTCGCCAAGGAGACCCGGCGCATCGCCATCGCCTCGGTCGGCCACGCGGACGGCGTTTTGCGGGCCTTGCAGGCGCGCGGCCGCGTCTGGCTGGGCGGCGCGCAAAGACCCTTCCTCGGCCAGGTGTCGATGGATGTCGTCGCCATCGACGTCACGGGCGCGCAGGTGAAGCCGGGCGACATGGCCGAGATTCTGGGCCCCCACGCCCTGGTGGACGATCAGGCGGCCGCCGCAGACACCATCTCCTACGAACTGCTGGTGCGAATCTCGGACCGCGCTCGCCGGGTCTACGTCGGGGAGGCCGGCTGAGGAGGCTCGCTCAGCCTACGGTGATCGACCCGGCGCTCGGAACACCCGCCAGCCCCGTCAACCCGGCCACGGCGCCAGACAGCAGCGTCACCACCATGGACACCACGATCGCCACCACCACGATGACGATGGTGTAGATCAGCGCCTTGTCCTTGGGCGTCTTCATCAGCTTGGGCGCGCCGAGATAGAGCAGGTACAAGCTGTAGATTCCGATGATGCCGAGCGCGCTCACTGGCGGCAGCAGGGCGAAAATGCCGGTGATCCAGACGGCCGTCGCCGAATAGACCGCGACCTTGAAGGCCTGAACGCGGTTGCTCTGGCCGCCGAAGCTCGGCGCCAGGCCGTCGATAATCATGGCTGTAACGAATACGCCCGCCAGCGACAGCACATAGGCGACCACCGCCTGGGCCAGGGACGTCGTCAGCAGCGGCCGATAACTGACCCACAGCGCCCGATAGCCGAAGAGCTGCGAGCCCAGCAGCTGGGCGATCGGCCCGATGGCCGCGAGGATGCAGGCGTAGCGCGTATACAGCCCGCGAATGGTGGCTGGCTCGGCCTCGATCGCGTCCCACTCTGCTTCGGGCGTGAAGAGGATGTTCTTGATCCGGGCGAGAAGCTCACGACCCCCCGGCACTTTGTCGACGATGCTCATGCCTCGGCCTCGTTGCCTGTTCAGTCCCCGTCAAAGGATACGCATCATTCGCCTGCCGCGTGAAGGACTTGTCGGCCCGGTGAACTTCACGAGGCGTCCGGCGCCTCGCGGGCGGCGCGGGCCAGGCCGACTCGCCTCACACTGCCGAACCTACCCCAAGGAGCCCTGCCCTGGCCCGCGACGGCGCGACCTACACCTGTCAGCAGTGCGGCGCGATCCACGCCAAGTGGGCCGGCCAATGCCCCGCGTGCGGCGGCTGGAACTGCCTGGTCGAGGAAACCTCCATACGGCCGCCCGGCGCCCTCGCCCCCGCCAAGTCGGCCAAGGGACGCGGGCTCCAGTTCGAAGGGCTTGGGGCCGAGACGCCGCCCCCGCCGCGGCTGGCCACGGGGCTGGAGGAGTTCGACCGGGTCTGCGGCGGCGGGCTGGTGCCGGGCTCGGCGATCCTGCTGGCGGGCGACCCGGGGTCGGCAAGTCCACGCTCTTGTTACAGGCCGCCGCTGCGGCCGCCTCCTCGGGCGCGTCCTGCGCCTACATCTCCGGCGAAGAGGCGGTGGATCAGGTGCGCGCGCGGGCCGGTGCGCATGGGTCTGGCCGACGCCCCGGTGAAGCTCGCGGCCGAGACCTCGCTTCGCGCCATCCTTGACGGGCTGAAGCGCGAGCACTTCGATCTGGCGGTGATCGACTCGGTCCAGACGCTGTGGAGCGACGCGCACGAGGCCGGCCCAGGCTCAGTCGCCCAGGTGCGGCTGGCCACCAGCGAACTGGTCCGCTTCGCCAAGAAGCGGGGCACGGCGGTGGTGCTGGTCGGCCACTCCACCAAGGACGGCCAGATCGCCGGGCCCCGGGTGATCGAGCACATGGTCGACGCCGTGTTCGCCTTCGAGGGCGAGCGCGGCTATCCGTTCCGCATCCTGCGCGCCGCCAAGAACCGCTTCGGCGCCACCGACGAGATCGGCGTGTTCGAAATGTCCGACGCCGGTCTTCGCGAGGTGAAGAACCCCTCGGCCCTGTTCCTGAACGAAGGCGGCAGCCGGGCGGCCGGCGCGGCGGTGTTCGCCGGCATCGAGGGCTCGCGGCCCGTGCTGGTGGAGTTCCAGGCCCTGGTGGCGCCTTCCGCCTACGGAACACCCCGGCGCGCGGTGGTCGGCTGGGACTCCGGCCGCCTCGCCATGGTGCTTGCGGTGCTCGAAGCGCGGTGCGGCCTTGGTTTGGGCGCCCGGGATGTCTATCTGAACGTCGCCGGCGGCTTGCGAATCAGCGAGCCTGGGGCGGACCTTGCGGCGGCGGCGGCCCTCGCGTCCTCCGCCCTGGACACGCCCCTGCCGCAGGACTGCGTCGTGTTCGGCGAAGTCAGTCTGTCCGGCGACGTGCGGCAGGTAGGCCGCGTGGAGGCGCGTTTGAAGGAAGCCGCGAAACTGGGATTCCGACGGGCGCTGGCCGCTCCGGCAGCGGCCGAGGGCGCCCCCCTTGCTGTGTTTGGGGTTTCACGGCTGGCCGAGGCTGTGCGCCGCATTGGCGATGGAGTATGGGACTGACCAGCTTCGAGGCGACCCAGTGACATTGTTCGACCTCATCACCATCCTGATCCTGGCTGCGTCGGGCGCGATCGGATTCGCGCGCGGGGCGGCGCAGGAAGTCATCACCGTCATCTCGTTCATCATCGCGGTGGTGGTGGCGGTGTTCAGCCTGCGGATCTCCGCACCGATCGCCCGCCATTCTGTGCACCCGGACGTCTTGGCCAACGCGGTGGCCATCTTGGTGGTGTTCGCCATCGTCTACGGCCTGCTCCGGTGGGGCGGCTCCAGCCTGACCCGCGGCATCCACAGCGCCGAGGCCCTGGGCACGCTGGATCGCGTGGTCGGGGTCGGCTTCGGCCTGGTTCGAGGCCTGGTGCTGCTAGGCGTCTTCTTCCTGGTATTCAACCAGGCCACCCCGGCCGAGCGGGTGCCGAACTGGATCAAGAACGCCGCCTTCTTCCCCCTTTCGGCCGCGTCCGGCCACATGCTGATGGCGCTGGCCCCACAGGGTGCGGCGGTCGCCAACAAGGTCGGTCCGGCGCTCGAGAACGCCGTGCGCGAGGGAACGCCTGACAGCGCTGGCAAGCCAGCCGATAGCCCCGGCCCCGGTTACGATGAAAAGTCCCGCGCGGGCGTGGACGCCCTGGTGGAGAAAACGCGATGAGCCAAGGCTCGCCGCCCCTTGCGCCTTCGTATGAAGTCGATGACGACACCCTGCGGCTGGAGTGCGGGGTATTCGGGGTATTCGGGGCGCAAGGCGCCAGCTCCCTGGCCGCGCTCGGTCTGCACGCCCTGCAGCACCGCGGCCAGGAAGCTTGCGGCATCGCCTCGTTCGACGGCCAGAACTTCCACAACGAGCACCACAAGGGCCAGGTCGGCGACGCCTTCTTTCGGCCCGACACGCCCCAGCGGCTGCCGGGGACCTCGGCCATCGGCCACACCCGCTATTCCACCTCCGGCGGCAGCGTGGTGCGAAACATCCAGCCGATGTTCGCCGACCTGGGCGGCGGCGGCATCGCCATCGCCCACAACGGCAATCTGACCAACTTCCTGTACCTGCGCCAACAGCTCATGGAAGCGGGCGCGATCTTCCAGTCCACTTCGGACTCCGAGGTGATCCTCCACCTGCTCGCCCGGTCGCGGAAGGACAGGATCGTCGAGAAGTTCATCGACGCCCTCAGCCAGATCGAGGGCGGCTACGCCCTGGTCGCCATGACCAACAAGAAGCTGATCGGCGCGCGCGACCCGCTGGGCATCCGGCCGCTGGTGCTGGGCGACCTGAACGGCAGCCCGGTGCTAGCGTCGGAGACGCGCGCCCTGGACATGGTCGGCGCCCGCTTCGTGCGCGACATCGAGCACGGCGAGCTGGTGGTGATCGACGCCAACGGCATCCAGTCGCTTGCGGCCGTTCCCGGCGTCGAAGGCCCGGCCGTGCCTGTTCGAGTACGTCTATTTCGCCATGCCCGACAGCGTGGTGAACGGCCGCTCGGTCTATGCCGTGCGCAAGCGCATGGGCGCGCGCCTGGCCCAGGAAAGCCAAGTGGACTCCGACGTCGTCGTGCCGGTGCCGGACTTCGGCGTTCCAGCGGCCATCGGCTACGCCCAGGAGAGCGGCCTGCCCTTCGAGATGGGCATCATCCGCAACCACTACGTCGGCCGCACCTTCATCCAGCCGAACCAGGGCGCCAGAGAGAGCGGCGTGCGCATGAAGCTGAGCCCCAACCGCGCCGTGCTGGCCGGCAAGCGGGTGACGCTGATCGACGACTCCATCGTGCGCGGCACCACCACTGTGCAGGTGGTCCGCATGGTCCGCGCGGCCGGCGCGACGGAGGTGCACCTGCGCTCCGCCTCCCCGCCGATCCGGTTCCCGGACTTCTACGGCATCGACATGCCCATGCGGGACAAGCTGTTGGCGGCGACCAAGACGCTGCCGGAGATGACCAAGTTCCTGGAGGTCGACAGCCTTGGCTTCCTGAGCGTGGACGGCCTGTACTGGGCCATGGGCGAAGAGGCGCGCGACCCGGCCAGTCCCCAATTCACCGACCACTATTTCACCGGCGACTATCCCACCCGCCTGCTCGACCGCGAGCTGGCCGAGGGCCGTCAGGACACCGTCGAGCGCCAGCTGTCGCTGCTCGTCAGCGCCTGAGTCCCGCGCGCGCGGCATCGACGCCCACGCCGAACTCTTGCCCCCGTCTCGGTTGACATGATCAAAGCACCCAACGGGCGAAGCCCGAGCCGGGAGGACGTAGGATGAAGTTTGGTGTTTTCGATCACGTGGATGCGTCTCATCTGCCGCAGGCGGAGCATTACGAAACGCGCCTGAAGCTGGTGGAGGCCCTGGATCGACTGGGCTTCGACTCCTACCACACCGCCGAACACCACGGCACGGAGCTGGGCCTGGCGCCTTCAGCCAACGTTTATCTCTCGGCCGTGTGCCAGCGCACCAAGCGGCTCAAATTCGGCCCCCTCGTCTACCTGCCGGCCCTCTACCACCCCATGCGTCTGGCGCAGGAGATCTGCATGCTGGATCAGATGAGCCGCGGCCGATTTCAGATCGGCGTGGGCTCGGGCGCCGTCTGGGTCGAGCAGAAGATCATGGACGTGGATCCAGAGACGATCCGCGAGCGCTACACCGAGAACCGCGACTTGCTCCTGCAGGCCCTGACCACCGACGGCGAGGTCACCCACCACGGCAAGTATTACAACATCGAGGGCTTCCCGATGGTGCTGCGGCCCTACCAGAAGCCGCGCCCGCCGATGTGGTACGGCCTTAGCCATCCCGGCTCCGCGGCCTGGTGCGCCGAGAACGACGCCAACGTCGTGTCAATGGCGCCCGGAACGGCGGCGCGCGCCTCGTTCGACGCCTTCAAGGAACACTGGGACAAGCTCGGCAAGTCGCCGGACGCCCTGCCGGTGATGGGCCTGAACCGCCACATGGTGGTCGCCGAC
The DNA here is from genome assembly GCA_963761065.1 of uncultured Alphaproteobacteria bacterium. Taxonomy (GTDB): domain Bacteria; phylum Pseudomonadota; class Alphaproteobacteria; order Caulobacterales; family Caulobacteraceae; genus JANWHQ01. The sequence continues at coordinate 925,034 of CAVXFP010000001.1, forward strand.
ACCGATGCGGAGGCCATGCGCATCGCCCGGCCCGCATTCGAGCGCTGGCGGGCATCGTTCTCCTGGCTATGGGACCGCAAGGGCGTGCCCTTTCCTTTCCCCTATCCGGAGACCCTGGACGCCTACATCAGCGCGGGCCTGGGCATGGTCGGCACGCCCAAGACGATCAGCGACTATTTGGCGCGGGAGGTCGAGACCGCCGGCGCCAACGGCGTGCTCGGCCAGATGATCTTCGGCACGATCGCCTACGAGGACGCCCTGCATTCGCTGGAGCTGTTCGCCGGCGAGGTGATGCCCGCGCTGAAAAAGGAAACGGCGACGGCCTGATCGGGCCGCCGCCGTCCAATTCTTCGATCCGTCACCCCGGCGCGCAGCCGGGGCTGACGGATGGACTTAGTGCCCGCTGGGTGCGTTCAGCGGAACCTTCGACATGTTGATGGTGGTGGCCTGAGTGAACTCTTCCAGGCCTTCCTGACCGTATTCCACGCCGATGCCGGACTGCTTGGCGCCGCCGAAGGGAATGTCGAACGGCAAATCCAGGTGCTTGTTCACCCAGATGGTGCCCGACAGGACCTGCGAGGCCACGTCCTGGCCGCGCTTCAGGTCGTTGGTCCACACCGTGCCGCCCAGCCCATACTCGCTGTCGTTGGCGCGGGCGATGGCGTCGTCCAGGTCGGTGTAGCTCATGATCGGCAGGATCGGGGCGAACTGCTCCTCCTGCACCAGCTTGGACTCGTCGGGGATGTCGCGCACGATGGTCGGCGGGATGAAGTAGCCCTTGCGGTCCAGCGGCGCGCCGCCGGCGATCACCTTGCCGTCCTTGTGGGCGGCGTCCAGGAAGCCCTTCACCTTTTCGAACTGCATCTTGTTCTGGATCGGCCCGAGCTGGGTGCCCTGCTCGAAGCCGTCGCCGACCACCGCGTCATTGGCCAGCTTGGCCAGTTCGTCGCACAGCTCGTCGTACATGGCCTTGGGCGCATAGACGCGCTTGATGGCGAGGCACACCTGACCGGAGTTGATGGTCGCGCCGCCGAAGATCTTCGGGGCCACTTCCTTGGGATCGCAGTCGTCCAGCACGATGGCCGCGTCGTTGCCGCCCAGCTCCAGCGTCAGGCGCTTGAGCGAAGATGCGGCCGAGGCCATCACCTTCTTGCCCGTGGCCGTGGAGCCGGTGAAGGCCACCTTGGCGATGTCCGGATGGCCGGTGATGGCGTCGCCCAGCTCGTTCTGGTCGGCCAGCACGTTGACCACGCCCGGGGGCAGGATGTCGGCCATCAGCTCGCCCAACAGCATGGTCGTCAGCGGGGTCGTCGGCGCGGGCTTCAAGATCATGGTGTTGCCGGCCAACAGGCCCGGCCCAAGCTTGATCGACAGCAGGATCAGCGGGAAGTTCCACGGCGTGATCGCCGCCACCACGCCCAGCGGCTTGTGCTGCAGGATGATCTTGGTCTCGGCGTCGTCCTTCAGCACCTTGTCCGGCAGGTCCAGCGAGGCGAAGTAGTGCAGGCCGCCGGCCGTGCCGCCGACTTCCCACAGCGCCATCGGCAGGGGCTTGCCCTGCTCCTGCACCAGCAGGCGGGCGAATTCCTCGGCGCGGGCTTCCAGCGCGTCGGCCACCTTGTTGAGCAGCGCGGCGCGCTCCTTCAGGGGCCGTTTCGACCACGCCGGGAACGCGGCCTTCGCGGCGGCCACCGCCTGATCGAGCTGGGCGCGATCGGCCTTGGGGCACTTGGCCACGACTTCTTCAGTCGCCGGGTTCAGCACGTCGAAGCTCGACGCGCCGGCCACAAGCTTACCATTGATGAGCAATTTGAAGTCCGTCATCCCAGGTTCCTCATGTAAGATATCAAGTCTTGCGGTCGAGCCGTCCGTGGCCCGCCGATTGACCATAACGCTAGCGGAAATCCGGGAGCGTGTCGCGATCTAAGCGAATGTCCCGCGGCCCATTGCAACTTGATCTCGGATGGCTAGCTTGCGCCGCGTTCAACCGGCCTTGGAGGATTATTCGGAATGCGCGGAGTAGGCATGATCGTGGTCGCGAGCGCGCTCGCGGTAGGACTGGCCGGGTGCGGCCAGAAGAGCGAAGAACCGGTCATGCCCGAGGCGACCCCGGCGGTGTCCGAGGCTCCGGCCGCCGAACCTGCCGGCCCGACGCCCGAACAGCTGCACGAGCAGAAGGAGATGCTGTCCAAGCTGCCCGCGCCCTACAACACCGCCGATCTGGACAACGGTCAGCGCCAGTTCGGCCTCTGCCGCTCCTGCCACACCATCGTCAAGGGCGCCGGCAACATGACCGGGCCGAACCTCTACGGCGTGTACAAGACCAAGGCTGCCGAGGTGCCCGGCTTCGACTTCTCCGACGCCATGAAGGCTTCGGGCCTGACCTGGGACACCGCCACCCTCGACAAGTGGCTGAGCGATCCGCAGGCCCTGGTGCCCGGCACCAAGATGACCTTCCTGGGGGTCAAGGATCCCAAGGACCGGACGGACATCATCGCCTACATCGCCACCCAGCGCGACGAGCACTAGCCTTCGAGACTATTCCGCGGCCGCCCGGCCGGGCTCGAATGTCCGGCCCGGCGGCTGGCGCGACTGCTCGCGCGACTCGAACGCGTCGATCAGCCGGCCGGTCCATTCCGGCGACTTCGTGAACGCGCGCCAACAGGTTATAGAACACCGGCACCACGAACAGGGTGAGCAGGGTCGCGAAGATCGCGCCCGCGAAGATCACCACGCCGATGGTCTGCGCGGCTGCCCGCGCCGGCGCCCTGCCGGCCAGGATCAGCGGCAGCGAGCCGCAGGCCGCGGCGATCGAGGTCATGATGATCGGCCGCAGGCGGATGCCGGCCGCCTCGATCACCGCCTCGCGTGACCGATCGGCCCTGCGTCGCGCAGCTGGTTGGCGAACTCCACGATCAGGATGCCGTTCTTGGCGGCGATGCCGATCAGGATGATCAGGCCGATCTGGCTGTAGATGTTGATCGTCGAGCCGGTCATCAGCAGGCCGAACAGCCCGCCGAGCGCCGCCAGCGGCACGGTCAGCATGATCACCGCCGGGTGGATCCAGCTCTCGAACTGCGCCGCCAGCACCAGGAACACGAGCAGCAGCGCCAGGCCGAAGGCCAGGCCCACGGCGCCGGACGCCTCCAGATAGTCCGCGCCTGGCCGCCCCAGTTGATCACCCGTTGCCGGCGCGGCTGCTTGGCCGACCTCGGCGCTTGAAGAAGGCCACGGCCTCGGCGACCGTGTAGCCGGGCGCGAGTTCGGCGTCAGGGTGATCGCGCGCTGGCGGTCGACGCGGGCGCGATCGGGCGTGTCGCCGCGCACTTCGGTGTTGACCACGATGGCCGACAGCGGCACCAGCTCGCCGGACGACGCCGCGCACATACAGGGTGTTCAGGTCGTCCTGGGTGCGGCGGTGCTCGCAGGTCGGTCTGCAGGATGACGTCGTATTCCTGGCCGTTCTTGACGTAGGTGGTGACCTGGCTGGAGCCGAACATGGTCTCCAGCGCGCGTGCCCACCGATTCGGGCGAGACGCCGAGCGCGGCCGCCTTGTCGCGGTCGAGCTCGACGATCAGGCGCGGCGAGGTGGGCTCATAGTCCAGGCGCGGGCGCGGCGAGGCCCGGATTGTCTCGGGCGGCGGCGAAGATCGGCTGCGATCCAGCGGGCGATCTGCGCGATAGTCGTCGCCCTGGCGATCAGGTCGACGTTGTTGCCCGAACCGCCGCCGCCGCGATGGAACGGCCCGCGCACGCTGGCGATGATGCGCGCGCCGGTGATCGTGCGCGAACTCGTGGTTGAGCCGCGCGGCGATGTCCTGGGCCGAGTTCTTGCGCTGGCTCCAGTCCGTCAGCACCACCGACGCCGAAGGCCTGATTGTACTGGATTGCTGGCTGAACCGCGGGCACGCCGATCACGTAGAGGTTCACGTCGCCGTCCACGGCGCAACGCGTCCAGCGTCGGCTTCGACCTGCAGAGTGGCCGCGCGGGTGTAGTCGTAGCCCGAGCCCTCCGGGGCCTGGATGCTGAGATCGACGCGGCCGCGGTCCTCGTGGCGGCACCAGTTCCTTGGGCAGGGCCACGAACAGGCCCGCCGCGCCAGGATCGCGACGAACCACCACGCCCGAACCGACGGTCAACGGCGCGCGCCGGCCGCCCAGCAGCATCTTCAGCGACGCGCGATAGGATTCGCGAAGCGCGGTCCATGCCGGCGTTTACACGGGCGCGCCAGCCAGCCCCTCGCCCGCGCCGGGCGCAGCAGCTTGGAGGCCAGCATCGGCGAGAGGCTGAGCGCCAGCAGCGCCGAGAAGAGCGATCGCCGCGGCCACCGCCACGGCCAGCTCCACGAACAGCCTTGCCGACGTAGCCTGGCAGGAACATCAGGGGCGCGAACACCGAGATCAGCACGACGGTGGTGGCCACCACCGCGAAGAACACCTGCTTGGCCCCGCGCTGGGCGGCCACCAGCGGCGGCTCGCCTTCGTCGATCCGGCGCTGGATGTTCTCCACCACCACGATGGCGTCGTCGACCACCAGCCCGATGGCGAGCACCAGGGCCAGCAGCGTCAGCAGGTTGATCGAGAACCCCAACGGCGCCAGCACGATAAAGGTCGACAGGATGCAGATCGGGGCCACGATCGTGGGGATCACGCCGATCGCCAGCTTCCCAGGAACACGAAGTTGACCAGCGCCACCAGGGCCAGTGACAGGCCCATGGTGATCCACACTTCCTTGATGGCCGTCGCGAGGTGAACACCGTCCAAGTCCACGGCGACCTTGAGCACCGTGCCCTGAGGCAGGCCGGCGTTGATCTCCTTGACCCGCTTGCGCCGCCTTGGCGATCTCCAGGTCGTTGGCCTGGGACTGGCGGGTGATGCCGAAGCCGATCTGCGTCCGCGCCGTTCTGCGGAACATCCGCCGGCGGTCGTCCGCGCCCTCCTCCACCCGCGCGATGTCGCCCAGGCGGGTGATGTAGCCGCGTCTGCAGGCCGGCCTGCGTTGGTCACGCCGCTGCTGGGCGCGGAGGTCGCGCTCGACCCGCTCGCCGGGCGGTGATCGGCAGCTGTGGCGAAGTCCTCGGGCCGCGACATAGTCGCGCGTTCACCCGATGGTGAAGTCCTTCGACGTGGACTCCAGCGCGCCCGCTGGCAGTTCGACGTTCTGGGCGTTCAGGGCGCTTTCGACGTCCTCCACCGTCAGGCCCCGCGCGCGGCCATGGCGTCGGCGTTCAGCCAGATCCGCATGGAGTAGAGCTGGGCGCCGCCAGACATAGACCTGCGGCCGACGCCCGGGATCGTGGATAGCCGCTCCACCAGATAGCGGTTGGCGTAGTCGGCCAGCTGCCAGCCGGTTCATGGTCTTGGAGGTCAGGTGACAAAGCATGATCGGCTGACGAGTCGGCGTTGGCCTTGGACGATCTGGGGCGAATACGCCTGCAACGGCAGGCGCGAGGCCACTCGCGAGACCGCGTCGCGCACGTCGTTGGCGGCCTCGTCCAGGTTGCGGTCCAGGGTGAAGGTGATGTTGATCCGCGAGGGCCCGTCGCGGCTGGAGGACGTGACGCGGTCGATCGCCCTGGATGCCGGCCACCTGCTGCTCGATGACCTGGGTGATGCGCTCCTCGATCACCTCCGCCGACGCGCCGGTATAGGTGGTGGAGATCGAGACCTGCGGCGGATCGACGTTGGGCAGCTCGCGCACCGGCAGAGCCGTAAAGGCCGCCACGCCCACCACGCACAGGATGATGGCCGCGACCGCGGCGAACACCGGCCGACGGACGGAAAGGTCCGAAAGGGTCATCGCCCGCGCCCGGCCGCGCCGCCCGCGCCCGCCACCCGCACCGCCTGATTGGGCGAAACGCGATTGACGCCGTCAGCGACGACGGCTTCGCCGGCCTTCAGGCCGCTCTTGATCTCGATGAAGCCGGCGTCGTCCGCGCCCGTCTGCACCTGCCGCTGCTCAGCGATGCGGCGGCCGCCCTGGTTGGTCAGCACAAACACATAGGCCAGGTCGCCTTCGTACTGCACCGCGGCCTCGGGCACGGCGACGGACTGGCGTTGGCCCTGGTCGATGGCCACGCGCATCAGCATGCCAGGCTTCAACCGGCCATCGGTGTTGGGGAACTCCGCCCGCGCCTTGATCGCCCGGGTCTTCTCATCCACCCGCGTGTCCAGCATGGCGATGCGACCGGACGCGACCATCTCGGGATAGGCGTCGGGCCGCGCGGTGATCGGCATGCCCGCGCGCAGCACCGGCAGGAAGCGGTCGGGCACGTCGAAGTCCACCCGGATCACCGCGACATCGTCCAGCGAGACGATCGGCGCGCCAGGATTGATCAGGGTCCCCGGCGCGACGTCCGACAGGCCGACCACGCCGGAGAACGGCGCGCGGATCACCCGGTCGCCCATCCGCGACTTGGCGGCGTCGAGATTGGCCTTCGCCTGCTCGTAGGCCACCCGGTACTGGTCCACCGAGGCGCTCGACGCGATCCCCTGCTCGCCCAGACGCTTCCAGCGATCGTAGTTGAGCTGCGCCAGGTTCAAGGACGCCTCGGTCTGGGCGATGTTGGCGGATTGCTCCTGCGACTTCAGGTCCACCAGCACCTGGCCCTTGGCCACGCGCGCGCCGTCCTTGAAGTGAACGCCGGTGATCAGCTCTGTGGTGTTGGAGGTGATGGTCACCGACTGACGGCCCTTGGCGACGCCCAGGACCTCGATCCGGTCGGTGAACGGACGCAGGGTCGCCCTGGTCTGGGACACCAGCACGCCGCCGCGCGAGCCGGCGCCCGCCGACTCGGCCTGCGCGCGCGCGAATACGCTGACCGCGAGCTTCACCCCGCCGGCCACCAACATCAGCGCCACAACGCCCAGCGCTGCGAACAGAAAGAAATGTCGCCGGACCACGTCACCCCTCACGCGCGCGGATCGGCCCCGTCCGACGCAAAGCGACCCCCACGCGGACGTATGGAGCCGATAGCGAGCATCGTCCAGTAACAGTCGAACGTCGGGCGACAAAAGCCGACGGACCCCGCGCGCTCAGAACGTCTTCCATATCGCCAGCACCGGCCCCGTATCCTTGGAAGTTTCGCGGCCGGCGATCACGCTGCGCCACCCCGCCTGCAGCCGCCAGGGCCCGAGACGCCGCACCAGCGAGACCTCGCCCTTCAGCCACCAGGGATTGGGCCCGGCGGCGTAGGCCATGCCTGAATAGCTCTGCAGCATCACCGTCCAGCGCCGCGTCAGGTCCAGGCCGACGGTCGTGTCGATCCGCATCTCGTTGGGGAGATCGCGACGTTTCAGAGCGGCGATCTGCACCTCTTCATAGGCCGACAGTCCGAATAGCCGGCGCGAGGCTCCCGCCAGCAGACGCGCCTCCAAATCGCCCTTGCCGGCCCCCGGCCCCGCGTAGAGCGCATTGACGCCGGCGCCAGCGACCACCCCGCCGAGGTAGAGGCTCGCCACCGCGTCGCCCCGCCGCCACAGCACGCCGCGCAGCCCCAGCTCCAGCGGTCCGCGCCCCGAGTATTTGATCGGGCCGTCCACGCCCTGAACCAGGCCGAGTTTGCCCTGCAAGGTGAGGCGCGAGGTCAGGCCATGCTCGAAGAACACCGACAGATTGTCTTCGCGGCGGTACGGGATGGGCACGGTGGCGGAGCCAAGATCCAGCCCCTCCCCGGCCGCCTGATGCTCGAACTTGAGGATCGCCTGGGTCCGGCCCGGCGTGATCGGCCAAGCGCCCGCCTCGGCATGTCCGGCCAGGGCCGCCGCGGCCAAGAAGGTCGCCGCGGCCCCGTAATTCAAGCGTCGTAGCCGGGCGAAAGACGGTCGAGCCGGCGAAGCAGCCCGGCCCAAGGCAGGTCCGACATCGAGGCGAATCCCGCCCGCGACGACCTTGGCGACCTCGTCCTGCGCGGCCTGCGGCGCGATCAGCACCCCGTCGTGGCCCGCGCTCAGGGCCATCACCTGCATCTTGCAGGCCCGCTCCAGATGCCAGAGCCCGAACCAGGCCTCGGCCGACCGTGCCGCCGGCCGCGAGCGTGCCGTGATTGCGCAGCAGCATCAGCGACTTGTCGCCCAGATCGGCGACCAGACGTTCGCGCTCCTCAGGTCAAGCGCGATGCCTTCATAGCCGTGGTAGGCGAGATGCGGCAGGACCACCATCGCGTGCTGGGACAGCGGCAGCAGCCCCTCGGCCTGGGCCGAGACCGCCACGCCCTGGTCGGTATGCAGGTGCATGACGACGTGCGCATCCTCGCGCGCGCCATGCACCGCCGAGTGGATGGTGAAGCCCGCCGGATTGATGCCGTAGGGGCTGTCCATGACGATCTTGCCGTCCAGATCGACCTTCACCAGGCGACGAGGCGGTCACCTCGTCGAAGTACATGCCGAAGGGATTGATCAGGAAGTGCCGGTCGGGCCCGGGAACCCGCGCGGAGATGTGGGTGAAGATCAGGTCGTCCCACTTTTCCAGGGCCACCAGCCGATAGAGCGCGGCCAGATCCACCCGCGCCTTCCACTCGGCCTCGCTGATCTTGCCTTTGAGCGAGCGGATGCCCGCCAGATTCCCGTCCGCCATGACCGCTCTCCCTAGAGGTGAAAATCCTCGCGCCGTCCGCTTCGCCCGTCAAGGACGGGCCGGCCGCCCGCCAGATAGGATTGGGTCAGCGGCCCGCCGGGTCAAACAGGATCGCGCGGGTCGAGGTGGCGCCTTGGTCCAAGGCGAGAAGCAGGGCGTCCTGCCACATCCGATCTCCATGAAAAAGGCCATCGCCGGCAGGGCCGCGATTAAGCATGTTTTCACCGGCGCAGGGCAGTCTAGGCTAAAGGGCAAATCTGTGACGGAGGTGGGGTTGAGCATCGCAACTCAAGCCGAACGGTTGATCGCCCTGGCGAAGGCGAGGACGCAGGCCGACCGCGAACGGCTGCTGCTGTCCATCGTGGATCTGTGCGAGACGGCCGAGTCCGCCGGAGAACTCAACAGCGACGCCGTCCAGGCCCTGCTCAACGACATCTTCATGTGCCTGGTGATCGAGGCCGAGCACGACATCCGCGCGCGCCTGGCCGAGGCCCTGGCCGAAGCGCGCTGGGCGCCGCGGGCGCTGATCAACGTGCTGGCGCTGGACGACATCGAGATCGCCCGGCCCGTGATCGCCTCCAGCCCTGTGCTGCAGGACCGCGACCTGATCCGGCTCCTGGTCGAGGCCACCATCGAGCACCAGATCGAGGTGGCCCGCCGGCCGCGCCTGGGCCCGCTCGTGGTGGACGCGATCCTGACCTACGAGGAGCCGGCGGTGCTGACGGCCCTGGCCTGCAACGACACCGCCGACATTCCCGCCGCCGGCATGACGCGGATGGTCGAGGCCTCGCGCCGCATCGCCTCCCTGCGCTCGCCCCTGACGCGCCACCCCAAAATGACGCCCGAGCTGGGCGAACGACTGTATCTGTGGGTGGGCCAGGCTCTGCGCACGGTGCTGACCACCCGCTTCACCCTCGACTCCGAGGCATTGGACCAGGCCATCGCCAACTCCGTTGCGGCGGCGCAGGATGAGCCCTTCCCAGAGGCGGCCACGCCCCTGGTCGTGGAGCGCAGCGGCGAACGCGAGGAGATGGAGCGACGGCTGATCGCCAAGCTCCACGACGCCGGACAACTGCGCGCGGGCTATCTGCTGCGCGCCCTGCGCGAAGACAAGCTGTCACTGTTCGAGGCGGCCCTGGCCAAGCTTGGTGGCTTCACGGCCGAGCAGGTGCGCATCGCGGTGGACGGCGACAAGCCCGAGCTGCTGGCGCTGGCCTGCTATTCGGTAGGGCTGGACCGGGGCGTGTTCCCGACCGTGCTCGATCTGGTGCGCGCATTGAACGGCGGCCGTCCATCCGGCGCGGCGGACAGCGCGCGCCAGGCGCTGAGCGCCTTCGGAAGCCACCCGGTCAGCGCCGCGGCGGCCGCCTTCCGCCACGCCGTCTCCGCGGTTTGACAAGCGCGCGGCGGCGACGCTTGTTCGGCCGATGACCAAGCCCACCCCGCGCATCGCCTTCGTCGCCAGCGAGCGTCCCGACGCCGTCGCGGCTCTGAACCGGCTGGAAGCCCGCTATGGCGTCGATCCCCGAAGCGGAGGCGGACGTCATCGTGGCCCTGGGCGGCGACGGATTCCTGCTGGAGACGCTCCATCGCGCCCTGCCCTCCGCCAAGCCGATCTACGGGATGAACTGCGGGTCGGTGGGCTTCCTGATGAACGACTACGCCGAGGAGAACCTGATCGAGCGCATCCAGGCCGCCGACCGCGCCGTGATCCATCCCCTGGTAATGACCGCGACCGACCGCGCCGGAAAGACACCGGACCGCGCTGGCCATCAACGAGGTCTCGCTGCTGCGCCAGACCCGCCAGACCGCCAAGCTGCGCATCCTGATCGACGGCAAGGAACGGATGGCGGAGCTGGCGTGCGACGGCGTGCTGGTGGCCACGCCCGCCGGCTCGACCGCTTACAACCTGTCCGCCCACGGACCGATTATCCCGATCGACGCCCAGGTGTTGGCGCTCACGCCGATCAGCGCCTTCAGGCCCCGCCGCTGGCGCGGCGCCCTGCTGCGCCACACCGCGCGCGTGACCATCGAAGTGCTGGAGCCCGACAAACGTCCGGTCAGCGCCGTGGCCGACAACTACGAGGTTAGAGACGTCGCGCGGGTGGAAGTCGCCGAAGATCGCGACGTGAAGCTATGCATGCTGTTCGACGCCGGACGTAATTTCGAAGAACGCGTCCTGGCCGAGCAGTTCTCCTCGTAGCCTCCACGACTTGTTAAACTGCTTGCCGCAATTTGGCGGCGTAAGGCGCGCAGTCGCCAGAGCGTTTGGAGGGAGTCTGTCCGTGAGCAATTCAGGCCCGGCGCAAGTGTTTCACGCCCCGAACACCTTGAAGGCCAAGGTAGGCGGCGGGCGGTTCAGCCTGGACGCCGACGCCGTCGCGCGCGCCGAGGCGGCCCTCAAGAGCCTGTCCGGCCAGTTCTCGCAATGGCTGAGCGACGAGTTGGAAAAGCTCGACACCGCCCGCGCCGAGGTGCGCGCCAAAGGCTTCACCGCCGAGACCGCCGAAGCGCTCTACATGCGCGCCCACGACCTGAAGGGGCTCGGGACCACCTACGAATTTCCGCTGGTCACGCGCCTGGCCGCGTCGCTGTGCAAGCTGATCGACAAGCCCGAGACCCGGCTGAATGCGCCCCTGAATCTGGTGGACGCGCACATCGACTCCATCAAGGCCGTGGTGCGCGACGACATCAAGACCGACGAACATCCGATGGGCAAAGCCCTCGCCACCGAGCTGGAAGCCAAGACCCGCGCCTTCCTGGGCTGATCCTGGCCCGTCCGGCGCGGCCCGTAGCGGGCCGGCGTCTTCGCAGAAATTTGATCGATCAGCTGGCGCTCGAGGCCATTGCGGCCTTGCGCGCCGAGGGCTTCTTGGCGCGCGTCGTGGAGTCCATCTTGTCCAGCAGATAGTCCACGTCCTCCTTGGGCGCGGCCGTCGGCTGGGTGAGGAAGCGCTCCAGCATCCGTTCCTGGAACCGTTGCTGGTCGCGCGCGCCGCCGTCGAACTCCATGGAGTGGAAGGTGTCCACCCCAGCCCTGAACGCCGAGAACAGGCGAACCGGCAGGCCCGCCCGTTCGTAGATCGCCCGCAGGCCGAGCGGCCCCGCGTCGTGGATCATCAGCCATGTGCGGTGGTGCGGCACCTTGGCCAGCTCCGCGATTCCCCACTCGAAGAAGGTCATGTGCCCATGGGCCAGGCCGCGCAGCAGCAGCGACGCCGTCAGCCGGCCCTGGGTGTTCAGATGCTGGACGAAACGCTCCGCGTCCGCCGTGCGGCCCGCTTGGTCCACCAGATCGATAGTCGCCCGCTCGCGCGCGCCGACCGCGATCTGCAACGCGGTCTCCGGCGTCAGGGCGTGCTCGTCGATCAGGTGGTTGCGCACCCGCTCACCGACCATGTTGACCAGCCGCTCGGCGATCGACAGCGGCAAGGTCCGCCGATAGGCGACGGCCGCAAGCAGGGCCTGGGAACTGGCGAAGCGCGAGACCGCCTTGTGCAGGCCGGCCTCGGTGAAGGTGGCGTTGTCGTTGGCGCAGGCGGTGGTGACCGCCGCCTCGGCCCCATGCTCGGCCAGGGCCGTAGTGACGGTCTCCGACAGGCTCTGGCGGTGAGCGATGGCGATCTGGCGCGCCGGACCGGCGAACCGGACGATCTCGGCCAGATCCTCGTCGGTGAAGGCCGGCGAGCAGCTGAGGATCGGCGTGGCGACGCTCTCCACATCGCGGGCCAGCTTCAGCGCGACGTCGCGCGGCACCAGGGTGGAGCTCTTCAGCGTGACGGCCAGGGCCCGGCGGACCAGCTCCACCGCGTCGGCCGCCATGACCCGCACGATTTCGCGCGCGATCTCCCGCTCTTCGGGGCTTAGAGGCGCATCTTCCATGCGCCTGCAGATCTTGTGCGCCGCCGCCGCGCGTTCGTCCGGCGTGGAGCCGCGCGTCAGTCCGTCGATGTCCGCGCCCGTGAGCGCCGTCCGCGTGGTCGCCATTCGCTCAGCCCCAGCCCGTCCCGACTATGGTCCGTTATGCTTAAGAATGACTTGTCGTTTGTTCGTATCGGGTTAACCAGTCACCCTAACTAAACGCACAACCTTGGCTCGCCTATACTCGGTTACCTTGCAGGGGGCCGCCATGTCGCGCGAAGGTGCTTTCAAACATCCAACCGTGGACACCGCTCCAACGCCGGTGCGGCTGAGGGCGTTGGACGCCCAAAGCGAGGTTCTGCCTTACGCCCTGGGCTTCTTCGGCATGACTCTGCCGGTGTTCGTCTGGGCGGGCGCCTATGCGGACAACGCCGTGTGGATGTCCGCGATCTTCATTCAGTTCAGCCTGAACTGGGCGGCCTTCTACGCCGCTGTGAACGTGCTTCGTAAGCACCCCGTCGCCAGCGAGCGCACCCGGTGGGCGCTGCACATCGGCGGCGGCCTGCTGTGGGCCTTAGCGGTCGCCGAGATCGCCCTGTTCGGCGCGAACGCCGGGCCGGCGGCCGGCGTGATCCTGAGCATTGACGTCGCGGCGGCCGTGGCCTGCATGTTCTTCACCTCCGCGAGCTTTCCGACCCTGGCCGTGGTCGGCCCCGCCGCGGCCGCGTCCCCTCTGATCGTCCTGTTCTCCAGGCCCGAGGACCACGGCGCCGCCATCATTGCGAGCGGCGCGCTGGCGCTGGCCATGGCCCTGTGCCTGATCCTGAACCGCATCCTGCGCCACCAGCTGGCCCTGGCCGCCGAGCGTGAGGTGCTGATGGAGGAGCGGGCCCGGTCCCTGGCCGAGGCCGAGCGGGCGACCACCTCCAAGTCCCAGATCATCGCCACCCTGTCGCATGAGATCCGCAACGGCCTGACCGGCGTCGCCCACGTGCTGGCCGCGGCGACCGGCGCGGGCGGCCGCGCCGCGCCTAGCCGCGATCAGCTTTCGGCCGCCCTCACCTCGGCCAACGAGCTGTTGGAGACCTTGAACGCCACCTTGGACACCGAGACCGCCGGCTCCGGACGCCTGACCGTGGCGACACACCCGTTCGATCCGGCGGCCCTGGCGCGCGCCGTCGTGCTGCTGTCCAAGCCTCACGCCTCGGCCAAGGACCTGGAGCTGAGCCTGCTTGTCGACGCCGCGCTAGAAGGCCCGCCCAGCGGCGCGGCCATGGGCGATCCGGCCCGGGTGCGTCAGGTGCTGGCCAACCTGATCGGCAACGCCGTGAAGTACACCGCCCGCGGGCAGGTGGAAGTGCGGGTGCAGCCCTCCGATGGCGGGCGCATCCGCATCGAAGTGGCCGACAGCGGTCCGGGCCTCTCGCCCGCCGAATTGGAGCGCGCCTTCGAGCCGTTCGCGCGGATCGAGCGGGTCGGCATGGGCCTGCCCGGCGCCGGTCTGGGACTGTCGCTGTCCCGCGAGCTGGCCCGGTTGATGGGCGGCGAGATCGGGGCTGAAAGCGCCCTGGGCGTGGGCAGCCGCTTCTGGCTGGACCTGCCCTATGACCCGGCCGCCGCGGCGCCCGCCGAGTCCGACGAGCCCGCCGACCCGAAGCACGCCGTCGCTCGGCCCGGCGCGCGCGGCCTGCGGGTGCTGGTCGCCGAAGACGACTCCCTGAACGCCGCCGTGCTGCGCGCGGTGCTCGAACAGCTCGGCCACCAGGTGGTCCACGCCCACGACGGCCGTCGTGCGCTCGAACTGGCCGAGTTCTGCCACTTCGACCTGATCATGCTCGACGGACGGATGCCGCATCTGACCGGCCCGGAAGCCGCGCGCGAGATCCGCACCCTGGCCGGCGACGCGCGCGACACGCCCATCATCGCCGTGATCGGCGGCGACGCCGACGAGGTCGAGGCCTGCCTGGCCGCCGGCGTAGAGGAAGTGCTGCGCAAGCCCGTCACCGTCGCGGCCGTGGCCCGTGCGGTCGCTTCGGCGGTGCGGCAGGGATCGGGAGCGCGCGGGGCGCGGACTGGACGCCGAGCCCGAGGCGGCCCCGGGCTACGTTGAGCGGTCGGTGGGCTGAGGGCCCGCGCCGGCGGCTGGCCCGAGTTTTGGCCCCGCCCCCGCGTCGGACAGCACCCTGAGCATCTCGGTCGAGAACAGCGAGCCGCCGAGACTTGAGCGGTCGGTCCCAGGATCCATCGGCCCCCGCAGCACCAGATCCATCAGCGCGTGCTGCTGCTCGACGATCTGAAGCCGGCGTTCGGATGCATATTGGACGAAGCCTTGGCCCGTGGCCGGCGTCTCGATGACGCCGCTCTGGTCCTTCGTAAGGTTGGCATAGACCTGCGACACCGTGGCCGTGCGCCCGTCCTTGTAGAACACCGCCGGATTGGCGGACGCCGCGTCCGGGAACAGGCTCGCCGCGCTGGCGCCGGGCGTGGTCCGGACCGCTTCGATCAGCTTGGCCGAGCCCTTGGGGCCCAGGAAGTGGGCGGCGTAGAGCTCCCCGGCGGTGGGCTCGCGCCCTACCCGGCCGCGCAGATAGGCCGCGTGATCCGCTGTCAGCTCGCCCGCCATCAGGGCCGCAGCGTGCGGGTCCATGCGCAAATCCATGACCGCCGCGCGCGCCGCCGCGCCGTTCACGTGGTAGTGCCCCGCCGCGTCCTGGCTGATCAGATCGGCGTAGCGCGCATAGCCGTACTTGGCGCCGTGCTGCTTCAGCGTGGCGAGCCAGGTCTGGTCCACGAACTGGTAGAGGCCGGCCGCCGAGGAGCGATGCGCCTTGGCGCCGGGGTTATAGCCGCTCTCGCGCCCCGCCGTGCGCAGCAGGAATCCGAAATCCACCCCCGTCGCCTGAGAGGCGCGCTGGATGGCGGACTCCACCACATTCCGGATCGATTCCACGGCCATGGGCGCAGCGTGGGAATTTATGGTTAATCGAAGCTGAATCCGTCAGCCGAAACGGTTGGGATCGAACCCGGCCGCGAACGGGCCGGCGTCGTCTCCGGCCAGCAGATCGGCCAGGACTTGCGCCATCATCGGCGCCAGCAGCCAGCCGTTGCGCCGCGCGCCGAGCGCCAGCCACGGCCCCTCTCCGGCTCGGCCCGCCAGCGGCAGGCCGTCCGGCGTTCCCGCGCGCACGCCGGCGGCCCCGCTCACCCGGGCGCTCGCCAGCGCCGGAAAGAGTCCGCCGGCCAGCCCGGCCATCCGCACGAGGGTCTCAGGCTCCACGGCCCGGTCCGTGCGGCCCGCCTCCATGGTCGCGCCGACCGCCGGCCCCAGCGGATGGGGCGAGACATAGACGCCCGGCGCGCGCACGGCGGGACCGCCGGTCGGTCCTGCGCCCTCAAAGCGGGCGATCTGGCCCTTGATCGGCTCCAGCCGCGCCAGGACGCCCGGGACCTCAGCCACGCCGTTCGGCGCCAGCCCGGTGCACAGGATCACCGCGTCGGCGGCGAGGCGCTCGCCGTCCGCCAGCACCGCCTCGTCGGGCGAGATCGCCGTCACGGACGCGGCCCGCGACCGCCCGCCCCGAGCAACGAACGCCGTCCGCAGCCTGCGCAGGGCTTCGAGCGGCTCGATCCGCCAATCGTCCGGGGCCAGGATAGCGCCGTCCGGAGCATTGAGGCCCGGGCTCAGGCCGGCGGCCTCGGCCAAGCTCAGCCGCTCGACCGCCGCGCCGACGGCGCTGAGCCGCGCCTGCATGGCCTCCTGCGCGCCCTCCGCATCCACCAACAGGGCGCCGGAGCGGTCGAGCAGCGGCTCCAGGCCCGCCGCCTCGGCCAGGGCCGGCCAAGCGTCCCGCGCCGCCTTCAGCAAGGGGTAGTGTCCGGCTGAGGCGGGATCGAGCACAGCTTCGAAGGCCGGGGCCAGCATGCCCGCCGCCACACCGGAGGCGTTGTCCCCTAGCGCCGCCGGATCGACGAGCGTCACGTCCGCGCCCCACGACTGGAGCACGAAGGCGACAGTGGAGCCGACCGCCCCGGCGCCCACGACGACCGCGCGCAGTCCGGCCAGACGGCTCATCGTGTCGCCCGATTTGTCGTATGTGGCTCGAAGGCCCTGCGGGTCAGGCCGCGCCGCGCCAGCCGGCCAGGGTCTTGGCCTCCGTCCAGCCATTGGAGAACGCCATGGCGGCGCTGCGGCGCTGGAAGGTGAGGACCTTGACCTCTACGTCCATCAGCGGGTCGGAGCGGACCATCAGATAGGGCGCGTCGTGATCCGCGGCCCAGGCCACCGCCTCGCTGGAGCGACTTCGCATGAACTGGCTTAGATAGTCGCCGAACAGGACGGCTTCCTCGCCCGGTTTCACAGGCAGTTCGATGACGACCTCGGCCATGCGCCAGTCCTCTCGACCTATCGGCGGACCTGACCGAAGCCGGACCGCCGTCTCGACCCTCCGGATTTCGCAGGTGCGAACAATCCCGTGATCGGACAATCACGCTATCCCGCGCAAACGAGTCCGTCAAAGGCCGAAATGTCCTTAATCGTGGGGAAACGATAGGCGCCTCGGAACTCGGCGCGCGATGTGTGCATCTGCGAAATACACGGGCGCTTCCGAAGATGGTACCGCCTCCCCGGCTCGAACGGGGGACCTCTAGATCCACAATCTAGCGCTCTAACCAGCTGAGCTAAGGCGGCGAAGTGCGAGGCGGAGGTTCTAGTCGCGCCCGCAGGAGCGATCAAGCTGGCCGATGACGCCGATCGCGCAGCCATCGCAGAATGGCCCAGGCGTGGGCGTCGTGACGCACGCGTTCGGCCGCTTCTCCCGGCGCCATCCACACCAGTTCGTGATCGTCCTCGATCTTCAGCGCCGAATCGAAGCCCTCGACCACGGGCTGAAACACGGCGCAGCGATTGTTGACGGGCTCGCCGTCGTTCAGGCGGAAGTATTGCGAAGCACGGGTCACAAGGGCGCCAGGCTGGACGATCAGACCAGTCTCCTCGCCGAACTCGCGCACCAGCGCCTGCTCGTCGTCCTCGCCCGGATCGAGCGCCCCGCCGGGAAGGTCGAACCAGGACGCGCCAGGGATCGTCACCCGCACCAGGGCGATGCCGCCGCCCTCACGCTCCGCGACTCCGAAGGCCGCCGGCCGGTCGCGGTAGACCACACCCGGCTCGGGCGCACCGAACTGCAGGGCGCGGGCGGGGCTCATCTCAGTCCTCTCCTTGCAGGGGCCCGAGAGGATCGACCTTGCCGGCCTCCACATCGGCGGGCAGGACGGGCGGATAGCCGACGCTAAGCTTGGCGCTGGCGCGCCAGGCGTCCACCACCATGTCACGCAGCTCCGAGGCGCCCGCCGCCAGGCGCTCAGCGGCGAAGGCGCGCCCGCGCGGATCGCCGTCCGTGAACCCTCCGGCCTTCTGCAAGGCGTAGAAGGGCTCCACTTGGCCCAGGGTGGCTTTCAGATAGCGGGATGTCTGCTCGGCGATGGAGCAGGCGCA
The DNA here is from genome assembly GCA_963761065.1 of uncultured Alphaproteobacteria bacterium. GTDB lineage: Bacteria > Pseudomonadota > Alphaproteobacteria > Caulobacterales > Caulobacteraceae > JANWHQ01. The sequence continues at coordinate 942,962 of CAVXFP010000001.1, forward strand.
GTCCTGGTAGGGCGTGAGCTTTGCACGCACATCGTCGGCCGTGACGTTGGCGCGCACGAAGGCGCCTTCGAAGGGCGCATGCACCTTGTCCTGTGTGAAGCCCTGCGGGTTCGGGAAGGGTCCCCAGCCATTGTAGTGCATGGTGACGTGCAGCGGCTGGCTGGCGTCGCCGACGAAGTGCGCCCAGTAACCAAGGTCGCGGACGATGAGCTGCTCGCGCAGACTCCGATCGCGGGCCATCCATGCCCGCTCGGCCTCGGTCTTGCCGTGGGTCGCGGCCCAGTCGGTCACCCGCCAATAGGCGAAGTCCTTGGCCAGCTGCTGCCAGCCCTCCATCAGACTGTAGGGCAGATAGCCCTGGGCGTAGTCGTCCGTGCCCTTCGCGCGCAGCGCCGCCGCATAGGCCGCGCGGGTGGGCGGCAGCTCGTCGAGGCTTGGCCCGCCGCCGACCCGGCCCTGGTCGTCCAGGTCGAGGAAGTGCGCGGGGTTGAGGTCCGAGTCGTGGGGATCGCCCACGCCCTTGGACCGATCCGGCTCGCGCGCCAGCTCGCCGATGGCCTGGATCGTCTGCGGCGTGCGCAGGAAGGCGGGGATTTCCTCGGGCAAGGCCCCGGCCCCGACCACGCCGATCAGCCGGTGGCCGGTGGAGCCCCATGCCCAGGCGCCGCCCGGCAGGGCCAGGATCGCCGCAGCGACGACGGCGGGACCCGAAAATGCCATGCGCCGGACCATGTCTCGCCTCCTTCGCGCCTTTTGAGCCATCGCACATAGCACCGCTCGATGGCGGGCGCATGGCGGTCGGCCAGCACAGGCCTCGCCACGCGATTGCCCGCCCTAAAGCGCGGCGCTAGGACGGCGCGGCGTGATCGTGGCGCCGAGAACGGGGGCTGGCCGATGCGTGGACTGCTGGTCGGACTGGCCCTCGCCGCGACGGCCCTGGGCGTTCAGGCGCAGCCGGCGGACGCTCCCCCCGACCCCATCGGAGACCTGATCGCGACAACGCTTTCGCCGCTGGACGCCACGCCCGACTGGCGGCTGCGGCCGACGCTCTATTACGCCGGCGCACGCGGCGTGGGGACGCGGGATTCGCTGGGTTGCCGCGTCTCGCCGATGCGGACCCTGGCGGTCGACCCCGCCCTGATCCCGCGCCACACCCTCGTATTCATCAAGGAGACCGTCGGGCTGGTCCTGCCCGACGGCTCGTTGCACGACGGCTACTGGTACGCCTCCGACACCGGCAGAGCGATCAAAGGTGCGCGCGTGGACCTGTTCACCGGCATGGACGCCGGCTCCATGCGCCAGTTCTACGCGCGCGGCCTCAACGGCGGCCTGGTCACGGCCGTGAACGTCGGGACGTTCGCCGGGTGCCCGCCGGCTACTTGACGCCCAGCTTCTCCTGCAGGTCGCTGGAGCTGGTGGTGTACTGGAAGTGCAGCCGGCGCTCCGGATAGACGTAGTGGAAGGCCTTCTGGGCGGCCAGCGCCACCTCGTGGAAGCCCGAGAGGATCAGCTTGAGCTTGCCGGGGTAGGTGTTGATGTCCCCCACGGCGAAGATCCCGGGCGTGGAAGTCTCAAACTTTTCCGTGTCCACCGGGATCAAGTTCTCATGCAGATTGATGCCGAACTCGGCCACCGGCCCCAGCTTCATGGTCAGGCCGAAGAAGGGCAGGAAGGCGTCCGCGGCGATGTCGCGCTTGGACTCGTCCGCGTCTTCGATCTCCAGGGCCTTGAGCACCCCGCCCTCGCCCTTCAGTTCGAGCGGGCGGCCGATGATGAAGTCCATCTTGCCGGCCTCCACCAGGGCCTTCATCTGGGCCACCGAGTGCGGCGCGGCGCGGAAGCCGTCGCGGCGGTGGATCAGGGTGATGTGCTCGGCCAGCGGATGCAGGTTCAGCGTCCAGTCGAGCGCGGAGTCCCCGCCCCCGGAGATGACGACGCGCTTGCCCTTGAAGGCGTCCATCTTGCGCACGGCGTAGTGCACGCCGACGCCCGGGCCCTTGTCTTCATAAAGGTCCAGCCCCGCGACATTGGGCTTCTTGGGCTGGAAGGAGCCGCCGCCGGCCGCGATGATCACCACCGGCGCCTCGATGACGGTGCCCTGGTCGGTGGTCAGCCGCCACTTGCCGTCCGGGGTCTTTTCCAGGGCGCTGGCCATCTCCTGCAGATGGAAGGTCGGGCCAAACGGCGCGATCTGCTCGATCAGCTTGTCGGTCAGCTCCTGGCCGGAGATCACCGGATAGCCCGGGATGTCGTAGATCGGCTTCTCTGGATACAGCTCGGCGCACTGGCCGCCCGGCCGGTCGAGGATGTCGACCAGGTGCGACTTCATGTCGAGCAGGCCCAGCTCGAACACGGCGAACAGGCCGATCGGCCCCGCGCCGACGACGATCACGTCGGTGGAGTGGGTTCCGCCGGCCTCGGCCGTGGCGAACGTGCGAAAGTTCATGTCGTTCATGGCCGACTGGGGCCTCCGTCAAACTGGATCACAGAGGGTCGAAAGGTCAGATATCGCCGCCGACCTGCAGCACCGGCTGCAGGCGCGCGCGGGCGTATGTATGCCGCATTCCGTCTTTTCGGAACCCGCCCAGCGTCCGGAGCGCACATCTGCCGTTTCCGCGGGCTTGGTGCAGGGCCAACAGCCCACGGACGGGTAGCCGGCCTGGCGACCAGCGGATGGGGCGGCAGGTCGTGCTCGGCGACGTAGGCGTCGAGCTGCTCCTTGTCCCAGCTGGCCAGGGGATTGAACTTCACCTTGCCGTCGGCCGTCCTCGACCACCGTCAGCCGCAGCCGGTCGCCGCCGTGGAAGCGCTTGCGGCCGGTGATCCAGCGCGTCGAAGCCCTCCAGGGCGCGGTCCAGCGGCAGCACCTTGCGGATGCGGCAGCAGGCGTCCACGTCGGTCTGATGCAAGGTGGCGTCCGGGTCGTGGACCGCCAGGTCGGCGTGCGCCGGGCGCAGGTCGCGCACGTCGGTCAGGCCGAGCTGGGCGGCGAGCGACTTGCGGTAGTCCAGCGTCTGGCCGAACAGCATGCCCGTATCGAGGAACAGCACCGGGATGTCCGGCTTGACCTGGGCGGCCATGTGCAGCAGCACCGCCGATTCCGCGCCGAAGGACGAGACCAGCGCGAGCTTGTCGCCCAGCGATCGACGGCCGCCTGCAGGATCTCGCGCGGATCGGCGCGGCGCAGGCGCGCGTCCAGCCGCGGCGACGTCGATCGTCTGCGCCAGGGGCGTCGACAGTCAGGCTCATGCGCCGTTCCCCCGCTCAACGAAGGCCGGCGCACGCGCGTCGGCGGCCCGCTGATAGACATGGCGATAGCGGCCCGCGGCGGCGGCCCACTGTTCGGGCGTGGAGCCGTCGGCCGGCTCGAAGGCGTCGAAGCCGCAGCGGACCATGTGCAGCGCCTGCTCGCGCAGAGCCTCGCCCACGGCCCTGATCTCGCCGGCATAGCCATAGCGCTCCCGAAGCAGCCGCGCGGAGCTGAAGGCGCGCCCGTCGCTGAACTTGGGGAACGCCAGGGCCACGGCCGCCAAGCCGGTGCAGGTCGTAGGCGAGGTCCTCGACCGCCTGATCCGGCTCCACCCGCACGGCCACGGCGCGGCCGGACAGCAGCCCCTCGCCTTCGGCCAAGAAGCGGGCGAAGCGGAACGATCACGTCGCCGTTGGGCGCAGCCTCGTCCTCGCGCGACCGGACGAAGCGGTCGTCGGCCCAGTCGAACACGCCGCCGTCGAGCTTAATGAGCCTCGGCATAGACGGCCTCCTTGAAAGGTTCGGGCCCGACCCGGCGCAGGGCGTCCAGGAAGCGCTCGTTTTCCTTGCGCACGCCCAGATAGGCGCTCAACCAGGGCCTCCACGGCGTCGACCACCTTGTCGGCCGGCAGGGCCGGGCCGAGGATCTTGGCGAGGCTGGCGTCCTCCGCCCCCGAGCCGCCGAGCGAGAGCTGGTAGAATTCCTCGCCCTTCTTATCGACGCCCAGGATGCCGATGTGGCCCAGGTGGTGGTGGCCGCAGGCGTTGATGCAGCCGGAGATCTTGATCTTCATCTCGCCGATGGCCTCGGCGCGGTCCTGGTCGGCGAAGCGTTCGGCGATCTGCTGGGCGATGGGGATCGCCCGGGCGTTGGCCAGGGCGCAGTAATCCAGCCCCGGGCAGGCGATGATGTCGCTGACCAGGCCGATGTTTGCGGTGGCCAGGCCGATGGCCTTCAGACGCGGCGTGCAATTGGTGCACATCGTCCAGTTTGACGTGCGGCAGGACGAGGTTCTGCTCATGGGTGACCCGCACGTCGCCGAAGCTGTAGCGGTCGGCCAGATCGGCGATGACGTCCATCTGATCGGCCGAGCAGTCGCCGGGGGTCTCGCCCGGCGCCTTCAGCGAGACATCGACGATGGCGTAGCCCGGCTTCTTGTGCGGGTGGACGTTGTTGCGGGCGAAGCGGACGAACGCGGGGTCGGCCGCCTTGGCCGCCTCGAAGGCGGACGAGACGGCCGGCAGGGCCTCGAACGCCGGCGTCACGAAGGCCTCGCGGATACGGTCGAGCTCGGCCTGGGGCAGGTCGACCTTCGCGCCGTCGATCTTGGACCACTCTTCCTCGACCTGCTGGGCGAAGGCCTCCGCGCCCAGGGCGGCGACCAGGATCTTGATGCGCGCCTTGTAGATATTGTCCCGCCGTCCATAGCGATTGTAGACGCGCAGGATCGCCTCCACGTACGACAGCAGCCGCCCGACCGGCAGGAACTCGCGGATCGTCGGGCGCCAGGTAGGGCGTGCGCCCCTGCCCGCCGCCGACCATCACCTCGAAGCCCAGCTCGCCGTGCGGCGTTGCGCACCACCTTCAGCCCGATGTCGTGCGAGCGAGCGGCCGTGCGGTCCTTGTCCGCCGCGGTGACCGCGATCTTGAACTTGCGCGGCAGGAAGGAGAATTCCGGGTGGAGCGTGGACCACTGGCGGATCACTTCGGACCACACGCGCGGATCGTCCACCTCCTCGGCGGTGGCGCCGGCGTAGGGGTCGGCGGTGACGTTGCGGATGCAGTTGCCCGAGGTCTGGATGGCGTGCAGCCCCACCTCGCGCCATCCCGTCGAGGATGTCGGGCATGTCGCGCAGCTTGATCCAGTGGAGCTGCAGGTTCGGTGCGCGTGGTGAAGTGGCCGTAGCCCTTGTCGTAGGTCCGCGCGATGTGCGCCAGCCGGCGCAGCTGCTCGGTCGACAGCGCGCCATAGGGAATGGCGACCCGCAGCATGTAGGCGTGCAGCTGCAGATACAGGCCGTTCATCAGCCGCAGCGGCTTGAACTGGTCCTCGGTCAGCTCGCCGGCCAGCCGGCGGCGGCACTGTTCGCGAAACTCGCGCGAGCGGTCGGTGACGAAGTCCTGGTCGATGGTGTCGTAGCGGTACATCAGCCCCTCAATGCCGCTTGATCAGATCGAGCCGCCCGGTGGAGCGGGCGGCGCCGGAGGCGTGGGCCAGCGCCTCGACTTCGGCGCCGCCCTCGGCCTGCTTGCCATGGTCGGTGCGGTTGGTGGGGCCGAGCGCGCGCAGGCGCTCACGATAGCTCACCGGAACCGGCCCTTCGGCCGTGTCCTGCAGGTCGATCAGATAGGGCGCGACCACCACGGTCGGCTGGCCCTCGGCGACGACCAGCGCCTCGTCCGCCGCGCCGTCCGTCGAACAGCTCCGCCTGCGAGAAACGCTCGACCCAGCGGCCGTCGTTCCAGAACACCACATCGCCATTGAGCAGGTCGTTGGCGGTCAGGGCCTTCATCGACGCCCGCTCCTTCCGCAATGCATCGCGGCGGGGCCGCAGACATTCGAAAGGTCTCCTCGATAAGAGACCTGGGCCGACGTCGGCCGGGATGAGAAATGGCCGCCGTCTCGCCGACGATCAGCATGGCCGGGCCATCCAGGCCCTGCGTCGCCGCGCCGAGGTCGGCCAGGGTGGTCAGCACCCGCCGTTCGTCCTTCAGGCTCGCCCGCTCCACGATCAGCGCGGGGGTGGAGGGCGCGCGGCCCAGCGGCGATCAGCCGCGCGGCGATGGCCGAGGCGGTGGACAGGCCCATGTAGATGGCGACCGTGTGGTTGCGGCTTGGCCAGGGCGGCCCAGTCCAGGTCCGGCTCCCCGCCCGAGGCCGCGTGGCCGGTGACGAAGGTGACGGCCTGGGCGAGGCCGCGATGGGTCAGCGGCGCGCCGGCGCCGGCGGCGGCGGCCAGGGCCGCGCTGACGCCGGGGACCACGTGGCACTGCACGCCCGCCGCGCGGCAGGCGTGCAAGCTCCTCGCCGCCGCGGCCGAACATGAACGGATCGCCGCCCTTCAGGCGCACCACGGTCAGGCCCTCGCGGGCGAGGCCGACGATCAGGGCGTTGATGTCGTCCTGCGGCAGGGTGTGACGGTTCTTGCGCTTGCCCACGTCGATCAGGCGCGCGCTGCCGGACCGGCCAGCGCCAGGATCGGCGGCGGGGTCAGCCGGTCGTGCACCACCACGTCGGCGGCCTTCAGCAGGCTTCAGGGCCTTGACGGTCAACAGCTCGGGGTCGCCAGGGCCGGCGCCCACCAGCCAAACCACGCCCGCGCGGCCGCCCTTGAGGCGCGGCCGTTCAAGACGCACCAGACCGGCCGGAGCGCGGTTGTGATGGGCTTTTGCGGGGCATAGGCTTTAGGTCCTCTAATGGCCAGGGGCCTAAGACGAGAGCGGGGCGGACCCGAGAGCCCGCCCCGCCGTCCCCCCGCCGAAAGGGCCGATATGGCGGGAGGCGCTTGCAAACTGCCCCCCAAGGCGCCACTTCGCGAAGGCAGAAGTTCTGTCTGTGCCTTTAGGAAAACTCATGGAACGCCGCACGGCTGCCTCCGCTCAACGCCCTGCGCGCCTTCGAGGCGGCCGCCCGGCACATGAACTTCAGCCGCGCCGCCGACGAGCTGTCGGTGACGCCCGGCGCGGTGAGCCAGCAGATCCAGAACCTGGAAGAGTACATCGGCGCGCCCCTGTTCAAGCGTACGCCCAAGGGCCTGCTGCTCACCGACGCGGCCCAGACCGCCCTGCCCGCCCTGCGCGAAGCCTTCGACCGGCTGGCGGAGGCCGCCTCGCTGCTGACCGCGGCCGATGGACGGCCGGCGGCTGACGGTGTCGGCCGCGCCGTCCTTCGCCGCCAAGTGGCTGGTGCCGCGGCTGGGCCGCTTCGAGGAGGCCCATCCGCAGGTGGACGTGTGGCTGTCGGCCGGCTTCGAGCTGGTGGATTTCACCAGCGGCGAGGTGGACCTGGCGATCCGCTATGGCCGCGGCGCCTATCCGGGCCTGGAGGTGGTGCGACTGCTGCGGCGAGACCGTGATCGCCGGTGGCGAGCCCCGGCCTGCTCGCCCAGACGCCCCTGAACTCGCTCGAAGACCTGAAGAACCACGTGCTGCTGCACGACGGCTCGCCCGACGCGGACGACTCCTGCCCGGACTGGGCCATGTGGCTGGCGGCGCGGGGGGTGAAGGGCGTGGACGGCGCGCGCGGGCCGCGCTTCAACCAGTCCAGCCTGGTGATCGAGGCGGCGGCGGGAGGCCGCGGCGTGGCGCTGGCCAAACAGACCCTGGCCCAGGAAGACCTGGACGCCGGCCGGCTGGTGCAGCCCGTTCGATATCGAGACCGCCGTCGATTTCGCCTATTACATCGTCTATCCGAAGGCCAAGGGCCGCCTCGCGCAGGTGAAGGCCTTCGTCGCCTGGCTGACCCAGGAAGCGGAGGCGCACGAGCGCGCCCACCGGCTGCTCGACATGGGCGCCGGCATCTAGCGGCAGGATCAGCGCCTAGGACATGCCCAGGGCGCGTTCGATGCGCCGATCCGGCACAAGCCACATGGCCGCCACGGCCACGTAGAGCGCGAGCGAGACGACCGGCGCGACGAAGGCGGCCGCGATCGCCGCGGCGTAGATCACCGGGGACGCCTTGCCCTTGAAGTCGCCGCCCAGGGCGAGCGCCAAGGTGGACTGCGGCCCCTCGTGGCGCCGCAGCGTCGCAACCAGGATCGAATAGGTCACCGCGCTCATCAGCAACACCACGCCGTACAGCGCCACCGGCGCCGTGGCGAAGGGATGCTCGCCCAGCCAGGCCGAGGTGAACGGCACCAGCGAGAGCCAGAACAGCAGGTGCAGATTGGCCCACAGGACCGCGCCCGCCACCGTCTTCACCGCGTGCAGCAGATGATGGTGATTGTTCCAGTATATGCCGAGGTAGATGAAGCTCAGCACAGTAGCTGAGAAATACCGGCGCCACGGGCCTCAGCTCGGCGAGGCTGGCGCCGTGCGGAACCTTCAGCTCCAGCACCATGATCGTGATGATGATCGCAATGACCGCGTCGCTGAACGCCTCGACCCGCCCCTTGGTCAACGCCTACCCCCTGAGCGACTTCAACGCCTGCTCGTGCTCATAGGCGGCGATATCTGACAAGGCCGCGTTCACCTCGTCGCGCACATGATTGAGCAGCACGGCCCTGTGGCCCTCGTCCGAGTGGGCGCCGATCTCCGCCGCCTCGCAGGCCTTGGCCAGACTGAAGGCGCCCACGCCCAGGGCCGAGCCCTTCAGGGAGTGCGCCGCATCGCGCCAGGCGCCGTCCTTGGCGGCCGGATCGAGCAGGCGCAGCCAGACCGCGGTCTGCTCACGAAATATTCCCAGCACCTCGTCCACCAGGGCCTGATCGCCGCCCGAGTAGCGCTCCAGGTGCTGAAAATCGACCGCGCCTTTGATGTCCCGCTTGGACATGATGGAAGAATTCCTGCCTTTCGCCGTACCCGCGCCTCGCCTTGGTAAGCGATTCGAATAAGGGCCGCGCCCTCGCCGCTGGCCGTCTCGGCCGCCGCGCCGGTGAGGGGTGTAAGCTGAGCTGGCGGAGCGGCTAATCCTTAGATTGTACCCGGCTCCAGGCGAGCATTGATCTTCCGCAACTTTCCGCGCACCCAAGGGTTGAACTGTCGACATCGGCCACGTTCGGACGGTGAAGTCGGACAATTCCGAGTTATTTTCTCACCGCCCAGCCAGACTTGCTTTCGAAACCCATTGAGCTAAAAGGCCCGGCGCTCAGCGCGGGTGTATAGCTCAGTTGGTAGAGCAGCTGACTCTTAATCAGCGGGTCGTAGGTTCGAGCCCTACTACACCCACCATTTCTCCCTGAATTTAGTGGATTATTCCGCGTCCGGAGCAATGCGGTCCGCCTGTAGCGAGAGGTCCGAACGCATCTCACCTTCAACCTTGCTCTCGCCCGTACACGCCGGCCCTGCTGGTGGTGAACGGCCCCGCCGCCTGAGGCTTCCCTTCGCGCCCGAACGCCTAGAGCGCCGCCATGACCCAGAGCGTGCTTGTCACCGGCGGCGCCGGCTATATCGGAGCCCATGCCTGCAAGGCGTTGAGCCAGGCGGGCTTCTTGCCCGTGGCGCTCGACAACCTGGGGCTCGGCCACCGCGACTTCGTGAAGTGGGGGCCGCTGGTCGAGGCCGACATCCGCGACCGCGAGGCGGTGATCCGGGCGATCCGCGAGCACGACATCGCCGCGGTGATGCACTTCGCCGCGCTGTCCCTGGTCGGGGAGTCGGTGAACGAGCCGGCGAAATACTACGACAACAACGTGCTGGGGACCTTCTGGCTGATGGAGGCCATGCGCGAGGCGGGCGTGGACAAGCTGGTGTTCTCCAGCACCTGCGCGGTCTACGGCGAGGCGGCCGTCACGCCGATCACCGAGGCGACGCCCAAGGCGCCGATCAATCCCTACGGCCGCGCCAAGCTGGCCTGCGAGGCGATGATCGAGGACTACGTTCGGGCCTATGGCTGGGGCGCGGCGATCCTGCGCTACTTCAACGCCGCCGGCGCCGACCCGGACGGCGAGATCGGCGAACAGCGCGAGATCGAGACCCACCTGATCCCCCGCGCCCTGATGGCCCTGCAAGGCCACATCAAGGACTTCGCGGTGTTCGGCGGCGATTATCCGACCCCCGACGGCTCGGCGATCCGGGACTACGTCCACGTCAGCGACCTGGCCGACGCGCACGTGCTGGCGGTGCGGCGGCTGCTGGACGGCAAGGGCGGCGGCGCCTTCAATCTCGGGGCCGGACACGGCGCTTCCGTGGCCCAGGTGCTGGAGACCATCGGCCGCGTGACCGGACGGCCCTGCCCGCCCCGGTCGGCGCGCGCCGGGCCGGCGACGCCGCGATCCTGGTGGCGGACACGTCCCTGGCGCGCGAAGCGCTGGGCTTCGACCCGCGCCGGTCGGACCTCGACAGCATCGTGGTCGACGCCTGGCGATGGACCCAGCGCGCCTTTCCGAAGGTCGCGGCGCGGGATGTCGCCGCCAGCCGGTCGCGGCTCCAGCTTGAGCGACCGTTGAAGCGCGCCCCGGCGCGTGGCTAAGGTGAGCCCATGAGCGACACCTACGAACTCTACGCCATCCGCTACGGCCATCACCCGCGTAAGGCGGCCGAGAACTTCATCGCCGGCGACGACCACGACACCGACATGCCGCTGGACTATTTCGTCTGGGCCATCGTCGGCGAGCGCCAGACCTTCGTGCTGGACACCGGCTTCGATCCCGAGGTCGCCAAGCGCCGGGGCCGCACGATGATCCGCCCCATCGAAGCGGGGCTGAAGGCCATCGGCGTCGAGCCGGACACGGTGAAGGACGTGATCGTCTCTCACATGCACTACGATCACGCCGGCAACTCGGCCCTTTCCCAATGCCCGTTTCCACCTTCAGGACGCGGAGATGGCCTACTGCACCGGCCGGTGCATGTGCCACGGCATGCTGCGCGGCGCCTTCGAGGCGGACGACGTCGCGGGCATGGTGCATCGGTTGTTCGAGGGCCGGGTCGAGTTCCATGACGGCGACTGCGAACTGGCGCCGGGGATCACGCTGCACAAGCTGGGCGGCCACACCAAGGGGCTGCAGGTGGCGCGGGTGAACACCAAGCGCGCGGGCCGGTGGTGCTGGCGTCCGACGCCACCCACCTCTACGCCAACCTGGAGCGCGACCATCCCTTCCCGGTGCTGGTGGACGTCGACGACTATCTGGAGGGGCTGAACGACCCTGCGAAAGCTGGCGCCCTCGCGCGCCCACATCATCCCTGGGCACGACCCGAAGGTGCTGGACATCTACCCCGCGGCCAAACCGGGGCTGGACGGGATCGTGCGGGTGGACGTAGAGCCCATCACGAAAGGCTGATCATGCGCCGCATTCCCCTCCTCGCCGCCCTCCTTCTGAGCTTCGCCGCGACCGGTGTCGCCAACGCCGCATGGATCGGAACCTGGGGCGCGTCGCCAACCGCGCCCTCGCCGGCCCGCGGGCCTTTCCCGGCCAGCCCGAGCTACGAGAACCAGACGATCCGCCAGATCGTGCGCATCTCCGCGGGCGGCCAGCGACTGCGCGTGGTCCTGACCAATGCCTATGGCGACAAGTCCCTGGCGATCGGCGCGGTCCACGTCGCCCTGGCCGGCGAGAACGGCGCGATCCAGCCGGGCACGGACCACGTGGTGACGTTCAACGGCGGCGTCCTCGGCCGTGATCCCCGCCGGCGCGCCCCTGGTCAGCGACCCGATCGACCTGCCCGTCCCGGCCCTGACGAGCCTCGCGGTCAGCATCTACCTGCCGGACGCGACGGGGCCTTGCACCTGCCATGGCACCGGCGCGCAGACGGGCTATGTGGCGGCCGCGGATGTGACGGCGCGGCGGCCATGCCGGCGGACGCGGCCAAGATCCAGTTCCGGGCCTTCCTCTCGGGCGTCGAGGTCGACGCCGCGCCGGGGTCAAAGACGATCGTGGCGTTCGGCGACTCCATCACCGATGGGCTCGGCTCCACCACAGACGCCAACCACGCTGGCCCGACATCCTGGCTGACCGTTTGGCCGCCCGCGGCGGCGCGCCCGTCGGCGTCGTCAATGAGGGCATCAGCGGCAACCGCCTGCTGCACAACGGCGCGGGCGACAGCGCCCTGACCCGCTTCGATCGCGACGTGCTGGCCGTGCCCGGCGCGGCCTATGTGATCGTGTTCGAGGCCATCAATGATATCGGCCTGTCCAACCCGCCGCCCGCCGCAGCCAAGTTCTTCGGCCCCGGCGATCCGGTGACCGCCGACGACCTGATCGGCGCCTACAAGCAGATCATCGCCCGGGCCCACGCCCACGGCCTGAAGGTCTATGGCGCGACCGATCACGCCTTACGAGGGCGTCAGCACCTTCAGCCCCGAAGGCGAAGCCATGCGCCAGGCTGTCAACGCCTGGATCCGCACATCCGGGGCGTTCGACGCGGTGCTCGACTTCGACGCCGCCTGGCGCGATCCGGCTCATCCAACGCAAATCCGCGACGGCTGGCACGCTGGCGATCACCTACATGGCGACGACGCCGGCTACAAGGTCTTGGCGGACTCGATCGATCTGGGTCTGTTCAAGACCAATCACTAACAAGGAGACGACTGGGCGATGGGCGAGCACATCGGATTCATCGGGCTTGGGCGCATGGGCGGGCGCATGGCGGGCAGGCTGCTCGACGCCGGCCATACGCTGACGGTGTTCGACGTCAGCGACGCGGCCGTTGCGGCGCTGGTCGAGCGCGGGGCCAAGCGCGCCACATCGCCCAAGGCGGTGGCGGACGCGGCGGAGCTGGTGCTCGCCTCCCTGCCCAATCCGCCGATCGTTCAGGCGGCGGCGCTGGGCGCGGACGGCGTGGTCCACGGCGGCCAAGATCAAGACCTTCGTGGACCTGTCCACCAGCGGCCCGGCCGCCGCCAAGACGCTCGCCGAGGGCCTGGCCGAGCGCAAGATCGCCTCGCTGGACGCCCCCGTCTCCGGCGGGGTGAAGGGTGCGGCGGAAGGCACGCTGGCGGTGATGGTCGGCGGGCCCAAGGCGGCGTTCGAGGCCGCCCAGCCGGTCCTGTCGGACTTCGGCAAGCTGTTCTTCATGGGCGAGACGCCGGGCGCGGGCCAGACCATGAAGCTGGTCAACAACCTGATCTCGCTGCGCCCACATCGCCGTCACCGCCGAAGGCATGGCCATGGGCGAGCGTGCGGGCCTGGATCCAAAGCTGATGATCGACGTCCTGAACGTCTCGACGGGCGCCTCCAGCGCCACGCGGGACAAGTGGCCCCGCTCGGTGCTGCCGCGCACCTTCGACTACGGCTTCGCGACCGCCCTGGCCTTCAAGGACCTGCGGCTGTGCCTCGAGGAAGCCGAGGCCATGGGCGTGCCGATGGTGGTCGGCTCGGCGGTGCGCCAGTTCCTGTCGATCACCAACCAGCTGTTCGGCCCGGACATCGACTTCACCTGCATGGCCAAGATGGTCGAGGGATGGGCCGGTGTGGATCCGGAGCCGGTGAAGCCGTGAGCTTCGACGCCCTGATCTTCGACCTGGGCGGGGTGATCGTGCCCCACGACAACGCCGTCCTGCGCCGCCGCCTCGCCGGCCGGTGCAGCACGCCGGACGCCCTGGACTGGCTGGCCGCGAAGAGGCCGACGAACGGATCGGCACCGGCGAGATGGCGATCGAGGACCTTCACCGGCGTCTCGTGGACGAGATCGGCTATGGCGGCGACTGGCCGACCTTCGTGGACGACTGGTGCTGCCACCTGAAACTGGACCGCGCCATGCTGGGCTTCGTGGAACGCCTGGCCGACGCCAACCGCGTGATGCTGTTCTCCAACACCAACAGGTTCACTGGGACAGCAGGTCGCCGCCAGCGACGGCCGGCTGGCGCGCCTGGAGCCCTACCTCAGCCACGAGCTCGGCGTCGTGAAGCCGCACGTCCACGCCTTCCGCCTTGTGGCCGAGCGGGCGAAGGTGGAACCCGGCCGCTGTCTGTTCATCGACGACAGCACCGCTAACGTCGAAGGCGCCCGCGCGCCGGCTTTCAGGCCGAAGTCTTCACCAGCCAGGCCGCGCTGGAGGCCCTGCTGAGGGCCGCCGGCGATCGTCTGCCGAACCAATCAATAGGAGAGAACGCATGAGCAAGGAAATCTACGACCGCGGCCTGGCGATCAGGAAGTCGGTGCTGGGCGCCGAGTACGTCGAGAACGCCCTGAAAAACAAGGACGATTTCACCGGCCCGCTGCAGGACCTGGTGACCGAATACTGCTGGGGCTGGGCCTGGGGCCGCGAGGAGCTGTCCAAGCGCGACCGCTCGATGATCAACCTCGCCATGATCTCGATCCTGAACCGCCAGCACGAGCTGCGGGTCCACGTGAAGGGCGCGATCAAGAACGGCCTGACCAAGGACGAGATCCGCGAAGTGCTGCTGCAGGTGGGCATCTACGGCGGCATCCCCTGCGCGGTGGACTCCTTCCGCACCGCCAAGGCGGCGCTGGACGAACTCGAAAAGGAAGGCTGAGGCGGAATTCCGGAACCCTCTCGTGCGGGTGCGCGCGTGGGGGTGCGCGGGTGCGCGGGCGCGCGAGGCGGGATCGAGGCGGCGGATTTCTGCGGCGGCGGGCATGGGGTCAGTGTGCGGCCAGATCCGCCGAGGGGGATAGATTGCTGCCTATCCCCGCTTCCACTCCGTCGCGCGACGCCTGCAATGCGGCCTTGCGTCCTTCGAGACGTCCGCTTTGCGGACTCCTCAGGATGACTTGGGTGTTTGAATGCAAAGAGAAGCGTCATGGTGAGGAGCGGCGCGTCAGCGCCGCGTCTCGAACCACGCATGGGGTGGAATTGCGGCGATGGCTGAACTGACAAAGCATAAGCTCCTGATCGGCGGCGAGTGGGCCCTACCCTCCACCGGCGACTGGTTCGAGACCGAGAACCCGTTCACCGGCAAGGCGTGGGCGATGATCCCGCGCGCGGCGCCGGCCGATGTGGACAAGGCGGTGCAGGCCGCCTTCGCCGCCTTCCGCGGCCCCTGGCGCGCCATGACCGCCACGGCGCGCGGCGCGATCTTGCGCAAGTTCGCCGACCTGGTGGCCGAGAACGCCGAGCGGCTGGCGACGATCGAGACCACCGACAACGGCAAGCTGATCGCCGAGATGCGCGGCCAGCTGAACTATATTCCCCAATGGTTCAATTACTTCGGCGGACTCGCTGACAAGATCGAGGGGCGCGTGATCCCCATCGACAAGCCCGGCGTGTTCAACTTCACCCGTGAGGAGCCGCTGGGCGTGGTGGCCGCCATCACGCCGTGGAACTCGCCGCTGATGCTGGCGACGTGGAAGCTGGCCCCTGCCCTGGCCGCCGGCAACACGATCGTCTGGAAGCCCTCGGAGTTCTCCTCCGTCTCGGCCTTCGCCTTCGGGGAGCTGTTCGAAAAGGCGGGCTTTCCGCCCGGCGTGGTGAACATCGTCACCGGCTTTGGCGGCGAGATCGGCGAGGCGCTGGTCACCCATCCGCGCGTGGCCAAGGTGGCCTTCACCGGCGGGGACGCCACCGGCCAGCGGGTCTATGAGATGGCCGCGCGGGGCATCAAGCCGGTGACGCTGGAGCTCGGCGGCAAGTCGGCCAACATCGTGTTCGACGACGCCAACCTCGACAACGCGGTCAAGGGCGCGGTCTCCGGCATCTTCGCCGCCACCGGCCAGACCTGCATCGCCGGCTCGCGCCTGCTGGTCCAGCGCAGCGTCCACGACGCCTTCATGGACAAGCTGCTGGCGCTGGCGAAGACCGCGCGGATGGGCAATCCGCTGGAGGATACGACCCAGGTCGGCCCGATCACCACCCGGCCCCAGCGCGCAGAAGGTGCTGGAGTACATCGAGATCGCCAAGGCCGAGGGCGCGGCCTGCGCGCTCGGCGGCGGGGCGGCGTCGCGGCCGGAGTGCGGCGACGGCTGGTTCGTGGAGCCGACGGTGTTCACCGGCGTGACGCCCCACATGCGCATCGCCCAGGAAGAGGTGTTCGGCCCGGTGCTGTCGGTGATCCCGTTCGACGACGAGGACGAGGCCGTCGAGATCGCCAACGACACCCTCTATGGCCTGGCCGCCGGGGTGTGGACCTCGTCCATCCGGCGCGCGCTGCAGATGTCCGAGCGGCTGGAGGCCGGCACCGTTTGGGTGAACACCTATCGCGCGGTCAGCTACATGTCGCCCTTCGGCGGCTACAAGCGCAGCGGCATCGGCCGCGAGAGCGGGCTGACCGCCATCCGCGACTATCTGCAGGAAAAGAGCGTCTGGATCGACACCAACGAAGAGGTTCCGAACCCCTTCGTCATGCGGTGAGCGCCGTTCTCGCCCGCTGGTTGGGGCGGACGGGCTGGCGCGCGCTTCGGGATGCCGTATAGGGTTGCGTGAGCAACCGCATCAGTCGGGGCCGCCTGGGAGGATTATGTCATGCCGCGTCGCGGCCTTTTCACTTACGAGAACGCCCTCGTCCTGATTTTGGGCCTGACCTTCGGCGTGGTGTTCTTCGACCGCCAGGCGGCGTCGAACCTGATGCCGTTCATCAAGCCGGACCTGAAGCTCAACGACACCCAGGTGGGCCTGATCGGCTCGGCCCTGTCGTTCACCTGGGCGATCTCGGCCTATGGCGTAGGCTGGCTGTCGGACAGGACGGGCTCACGCAAGATGATCCTGATCATCTGCGTCGTCGGCTTTTCCCTGTGTTCGGCCGTCTCGGGCCTGGCGCACAACTTCGCGGTGCTGATCGGCTCGCGCCTGTTCATGGGCATTCTGGAAGGCGGCGTGATGCCGATCTGCCTGGCGATCATGGCGGTGGAGTCCGCCGACGCCCGCCGGGGGGTCAACGCCGGCATCGTGCAGAACGGCTTTTCCAACCTGATCGGCAATGCGGCGGGCCCGGTGATCCTGGTGGCCATCGCCGCGACCATGAGCTGGCGGCACGCCTTCTATCTCGCGGCCATTCCCGGCCTGCTGTGCGCCGCGGCCATCTGGCTGTGGGTGAAGGAGCCGCCCAAGGAGGTTCATGACCCCGCATCCGGCCCCAAGCTGGGCCTGCTGCAGATGCTGGCGGTGCGCAACATCCTGGTCTGCTCGCTGGTCTCGATCTTCATGGTCAGCTGGCTGGTCACCGGCTTCGCCTTCCTGCCGGTGTTCTTCACCGAGTTCCGCCACATGACGCCCGAGGCCGCCGCCGGCATCATGGGCGCGCTGGGCGTCTGCGCCTTCCTGGGCGGATTGCTGATCCCGGGCCTGTCCGACCGCTTCGGGCGCAAGCCGCTGCTGCTGATCGGCACCTTCGGCAGCGTGATCACGCCCCTGGCGGCGGTGTACTTCCATGGCCCCGTCTGGGCCCTGACCGCGTTCTTGTTCGTCGGCTGGATCGGCAACGGCATCTTCCCGATGTTCATGGGCGCAATCCCCGGCGAGAGCCTGCCGCGCGCCTACATCGCCACGGCCATGGGCATCGTGGTGGGCGTGGGCGAGATTCTGGGCGGGGTGCTGGCGCCCTTCGTCGCCGGGCGCATCTCCGACATGACCACGCTGGGGCTTGAGGCGCCGATGCTGGTGATGG
The DNA here is from genome assembly GCA_963761065.1 of uncultured Alphaproteobacteria bacterium. Taxonomy (GTDB): domain Bacteria; phylum Pseudomonadota; class Alphaproteobacteria; order Caulobacterales; family Caulobacteraceae; genus JANWHQ01. Next base: position 960,370 of record CAVXFP010000001.1, read on the forward strand.
GCGTGTGCGCGCTGATCGCCGGGGTCATCGCCCTGTTCCTGCAAGAAACCGCGCCGGCCAAGGTCAGCGAAGCGCACGCTCACCGCCTCGATGCGGACGCCCTGCGCCGCGAAGTGGCCTAGTCTTTCCCGCCAACGGAGCCGTTCCATGGCCAAAGCCAACACCCCCGCCGAGCAGATCGTCCTCGACTTCTTCGACCTGCTGAACGCCGAGGATCTCCAGGGCCTGAAGCCCCTGCTCCACCCGGACGCCACCTGGGTTCCGATGACCAAGTCCGACATCCCCGGCGCCGCCGTCCACACCGGGCGCAAGGGCATCGTCGACGAGTTCCTGGTTCCCGTACGCGGCCTGTTTGAAGGCAAGGATCCCCAGAACGAGATCAACACCCTGGTCTCCACCGGGAACATCGTGGCGATGGAAACCCACGGCACCGGCAAGCTGACCAACGGCAAGACCTACGACAACCGCTACTGCTGGATCGTCGAGATCAAGGACGGGACCATCTTCGCCATCCGCGAATATATGGACACCGCCTACATCCAGAGCCTGATGGCGTAAGCCGCGAACGCATTGCGTCCTTCGAGACGCAGCCCTGGCGGGCCGCTCCTCAGGATGACGAGGGTGGGCGGGCCGCACGAATAGTCGTCATGGTGAGGAGCGATCCCTCAAGATCGCGTCACGAACCACGCAAAGAGCTGAGGACTGAACCGGGAATGGCAGATCAGTACGACGTCATCGCCATCGGCGCGGGCCACAACGGCCTGGTCGCCGCCGCCTATCTGGCCGCCGCGGGCAAGAAGGTGCTGGTGCTGGAGCGCAACGCCTGGTTCGGCGGGGGCGTGGTCACCAAGCCGCTGACCGTGCCCGGCTTCCTGCACGACCAGCACTCGATGGCGCACATCTTTATCCAGGGAAATCCGCTACTTAAGAACGATGACCTCGGATTGAAGTCGAAGTTCGGCCTGAAATACGTCTTCCCCGACTGCCCGATGATGACGGTGTTCGAGGACGGCACGACGCTCGGCCTCTACCGCGACCGCGAGCGCACCTGCGCGGACATCGCCAAGTTCTCGCAGAAGGACGCGGAGGCCTATCGCCGTCTGGCCGCCCAGGCCGAGGGCCTGATGCCGATGCTGACCGAGCTCGATGTACAGCCCGCCGCCGCCCAACGGCGCCTCCAACGCCCTGATGGACCAGAGCCGCGAGGGGCGCGAGCTGTGGCGCATCATCCAGATGAGCATCCACGACCTGCTCAACGAGTGGTTCGAGCATCCCAAGGTGAAGATGACCTTCGCCCGCATCGCCGGCGAGAACCTGGTGTCGCCCGACGAGAAGGCCACCGGCATGGGCGTGTTCGTGTTCGTCGGCTTTCTGGAGATGTTCGGCTTCGGCGTGCCGGTGGGCGGCTCGGGCGAGCTGACCCGCGCGCTGATCGACTGCATCAAGAGCCACGGCGGCGAGGTGACCGGCGGCGTCGACGTCGCCAAGGTGACCGTGAAGAACGGCCGCGCTGCCGGCGTGGTCACGTCGGACGGGCGCGAATACGCCGCCAAGGACGGGGTGATCGGCTCCATCCACCCGCATGATCTGGGCAAGATGGTGGATGGGCTGGACCCCTGGGTGGTCTCCACCGCCAACCGCACCCAGATCACCGAGCTGGGCTGCATCACCGTGCACGCCGCGCTGAACGCGCCGCTGAGGTTCAAGGCGGGCGATCACGTCAAGGCGGTGATGATCGAGCTGCTGCCCAACGACTACGACGTGCTGCGCGTGTCCTTCGACGAGATGCGCTACGGCGGCTTCTCCAGCTATCCCCTGATCGGCCTGGGCTCGCTGACCCAGCACGACCCGTCGCGCGCGCCGGCCGGCAAGGCGACCATGCACGTGTGGGACTACGTCACCTACGACCATCCCGAGGGCCGCAACTGGGACGAGGCGAAGACCGACTACGCCCAGCACATGCTGGATCACATGGGCCGCTTCATCGACAACGTGGGGCCGGACAACATCGTCGCCTATCACTGCGACACGCCCGTCGACATGGAGCGGACCTCGTCCAGCTTCCGGCGCGGGGACCTGCACGGGGTGGCGTCCACCACCTATCAGTCCGGCGCCTGGCGCCCGACGCCGGAGCTGGGCCGAGGCAGCGTGCCGGACGTGGAGCGGCTCTATCTGGTGGGCCCCTTCCAGTATCCGGGCGGCGGGGTGTTCGGCGCGGGCCGCGCGGCGGCCATGACCGCCTTCGAGGACATGGGCATGGACTTCGGCAAGGTGTCGGCGGGCTGAGATGAAGCTCTATTCGCCTGACAAGTCCGAGCTGATGGACGTCAGCGCCATCGAGCGCGACGGCGACGACCTGGTGATCAAGGGCAAGGTGTTCGGCTCCATGCCCATGACCGCCAAGCTGCGCCCGGCGGAGGCGCGCAAGGCGCTGGGCCTGATGAACCTGAAGCTGGTGCTGTTCATCCTCACCCTGCCCTTCCGGGGCAAGTCGTGACCGACGCCCTGACGACGGATCGGCTCGACGCGATCCCCTTCGTGGAAACGGAGCTGAACTACATCCACACCGACTGCGAGGGGGGCATCCTCTACGAGCTGCAGCGGGAAAGCTCGACCCTGGTGTTCGACCCCAAGACCGTGCGCGTGCGCGACGGCCGCGGGCGTCCGTTCTCGCTGACCGAGGACGGCTTCCAGCTCGTCCAGGCGCCCACAGCGGCGAACCTGCTGGATCCCGAACAGGTGCGCGGCGCCTATTTCGAGCAGATGACGGCGCTGGTGAAGGAGATGACCGGCGCCTCGGAAGTCTGGGCGTTCAACGACGTCACCCGTCTCGAAGACGCGCCCGGGGGCGACAAGCCGGCCCACAGCGCCCACGTGGACTTCGGCCGCGAGACCCTGGAAGGCTTCATCCGCGCCCTGCATCCCGAGCCTGAGCGGGTGCTGAAGAAGCGCTTCGCCAACATCAACCTGTGGCGTCCGATCGCGCCGGTGGAGCGCACGCCGCTGGCCGTCTGCGAGGGGGCCAGCATCGCGCCGGCCGACCTGCGCAACGGCGTCATCAAGATGCGCCCGGACGAGCCCATGCCGATCTCCATGGCCGGCTACAACATCGCGGCCAACCCGGCGCACCGCTGGTGGTGGTTCCCGCACATGCGGCCCGACGAGGTGCTGGTGTTCACCCTGTACGACACCGACCCGAACGCCGCGCAGCTGACCGCTCACAGCGCCTTCGAGGACCCGACCAGCCCGCCGGACGCCAAGCCCCGCCAGAGCCTGGAAATCCGCACCTTCGCCTTCTTCGACTAAGGCCGACGCTGGCGCTTGCCAGCCGCCTCGGCCGCCCGGATAGTGCCCGCAAACATACCAAGACACCCAGGGGAAACGGCCATGACTGAGATCGTCGAGCACGGGCCGGTTCCGGCCGCACGAAGCGGTGGCGCTTGAGGAGCACGAGGGGCCCCACAAGGGCGCGAGCCAGCTGGGCCAGTGGGCCTGGGCTTTGTTCGACGGGGCGCGCAGCCCCTACAACGCCCTGGTCAACATCTTCGTGTTCTCGGCCTATTTCTCCACGGTCGTGATCGGCGATCCCGTGCGCGGCCAGGCCGTGTGGAGCTACATGACCGCCATCGCCGCGGTCATCATCGCGCTGGGCGCGCCGATCTGCGGGGCGGTGGCCGACGCGGGCGGGCGGCGAAAGCCCTGGCTGATCGGCACCATGATCATCGGCATCCCGTGCATGATGGGCATCTGGTTCGCCACGCCCGGCATGACCGTCGGCCTGGGCCTGGCGATGGCCGTGATCATCGTCTCGAACTGCTCGTTCGAGTATTCGGCGATCTTCTCCAACGCCATGCTGCCCAACGTGGCGCCCAACTCCAAGCGCGTGGGCTTCCTCAGCGGCCTGTCCTTCGCGCTGGGCAACGGCTCGGGGATCATCCTGTTCCTGTTCTTCCTGCTCGCCTGGAGCTGGAACGCGCACCCGCTGTTCGGCCTGGACGCCGCCAAGCACGAGCCCGAGCGGGCCGTGGGCGTGCTGTCGGGCCTGTGGTGGCTGGTGTTCGGCATCCCGATGTTCCTGTTCACACCGGACTCGCCCTCCACCGCGCGCAAGGTCCCCGAGGCGATCCGCCACGGCCTGTCGAGCCTGAGGGCGACCCTGTCCAAGATCGGCCAGTTCAAGAACATCGTGCTGTTCCTGGCCGGCCGGATGGCCTTCAACGAGGGCTTCATCGTGCTGATGCTGTTCACCGGCGTGTTCGCGGCCGGCATCCTGCACTGGACGCCGACCATGCTGATCGCCCAGGGCCTGGTGAACAGCGTGGTGGCGGCCCTGGCGGGCCTGTTCGGCGGGTGGCTGGACGCCAAGATCGGCTCCAAGAAGTCCACCATCGCCTTCGTGGCGGGGTGCCTGGTGTTCAACGTCATCCTGGTCTCGATCACGCCCACGATGGTCTTCTTCGTGAACACCGGGCCGCAGGTCTCGCACGGGGGCCTATACCCCACCCTGTCCGACCAGGTGTTCTTCGTGGCGCAGAACTGCGTCGCCTTCTTCGTCACCTGCGGCCTGGTCACGTCGCGCTCGTTCATGGCCAAGCTGTCGCCTCGGTCCATGTTGAACGAGTTCTTCGGCCTCTATGCCCTGTCCGGAACGGCGACCTCGTTCCTGGGCCCGCTCGCCATCGGCCTGCTGACCGCCTTCTTCCACAACCAGCGCGCCGGCGTGGCCGTGGGCGTGGTGTTCTTCGTGATCGGCATCGTGCTGATCCTGAAGGTCAAGGAGGAGCGCGCCGAGGTGAAAGTCCTCTAGGCGCCGAACCGTCCGGCTGACCCAAGGACGCCCTGGCGGGGTGGGCGAAAGGCGCGCTTCGGGCGCCGGCGCTTTCGCATCTCGCCGTTGCGGTCCATAGTCCGCGCACGGCCCACCGGGGAACAGCCTCTTGAGATCAGTAACCATTCTTGGCGCGTCAGGCTCCATAGGGACGAGCGCCCTGGCGTTCCTGCGCCTGCACCCCGACGAGTTCCGGCTGCAGAACATCGCGGTCAATTCCGACTGGAAGACCGCCGTGGCGATCTGCCGCGAGTTCGGCTGCGGCGCGGTCGCCCTCTCCGACCCGCGGCGGCGGCCGAGTTCCGCAAGAACGCGCCCGCGGGCGTCGAGGTGTTCGAAGGGCCGGACGCCTCGGCCGCCGTGGCCAGCACGCCCGGTGGACGTGGTGCTGGCGGCGATCGCCGGATCGGCCGGGCCTGCCGTCGGTGGTGGCGGCGGTGAACGCCGGCAACCGCCTGGCGCTGGCCAATAAGGAGCCGGTGGTCTGCGCCGGCCGCGCCCTGCTGGACCTTGCCGCCAAGCAGGGCGTCGAGGTGATCCCCACCGATTCCGAGCACAGCGCGATCTTCCAGTCGCTGCTGGCCGGCAAGCCCAGCGAGATCGCGTCGATCCTGCTCACCGCCAGCGGCGGGCCGTTCCGCACCTCTACGCTTGAGCAGATGCGCGCCGCCACGCCCGAGCAGGCGCTGAACCATCCCAACTGGAGCATGGGAAACAAGATCACCATCGACAGCGCCACCTTGGCCAACAAGGGGCTGGAGCTGATCGAGGCGGCCTATCTGTTCGAGCAGGACCCCGCGACCATCGAGGTGGTGGTGAACCCCTCCTCCATCCTGCACTCGGCCGTGCAGTTCCGCGACGGCAGCATGATCGCCCAGCTGGGCAAGCCCGACATGCGCGTGGCCATCGGCTATGGCCTCAGCTGGCCCGACCGGCTGGAGACGGGGGTGGAGCCGATCTCGCTGGCGGCGCTGCGGGCGCTGAACTTCGAGGAGGTGGACTACGAACGGTTCCCCTGCCTGGGGCTGGCCAAGGCGTCGCTGGCCAGCGGGACGGGCGGGCCGCTGCTGTTCAACGCCGCCAACGAGATCGCCGTGGCCGCCTTCCTGAAGGGGCGGATCGGCTTCATGGACATCCCGGCCCTGATCGAGACCTGCCTGGAGCTGGGCGGCAACCGCTTCGCCGCCTCGCTGGACGACGTCATCGCGGTGAACGCCGAGGCGCTGGAGTTCTGCCGCTCTCAGCTTATGGCGCGGGCGAGCTAGCCGCAGCGGCTCGGCTTATCCGCCGACGCCCCTCGGCCGCGTACCAGAGGAACACCGCCGGCGCCCCGACGATCACGTCGCGCGCCCTCAGAACCAGCGACAGGGCGATGGCGGACGAGGCGTCCATGCCCAGCGCGGCGCCGACCAGCAGGAAGCCGCCCTCCTGCACGCCGGCCGCCCAGGGCACCACGAAGAAGGCGCTGCGCGCGGCCGAGACCAGGCTCGCCAGCGCCATGCTGTCCACGACTCCCAGCGGATGGGACAGCGCCGCGGCGGCGACCCAGACCTGCACCGCGCTCATCAGCCAGGCGACCAGGTGCAGCGCCCCGGCCGCCGCCACGCGGCCCTTCAGCAGGTAGATCTTGCGGACCGTCTCGGCCAGGTTCAGCGGCCCGGTCTCGGACTTCAGGCCCAGCCCGCCGGCCAGCTTCTCGCCGATCTTCTCGGCAAAGTGCAGCGCGCCGCGATGGCGGCTGATGGCGAACATCAGCAGCACCGGGAGCAGGGCGATGCCGGCGATGATCGTCCAGTGCTGCGCCTGAACGATATTCAAATGCGGCATCAGCAGGCCAAGGCCGATCAGGGTGTAGACCGCCTGCGCCAGGGCCTCTACGGCCACGTCGACGATGGTGCTCGCCGTCGCCTTGCCCGCGGTGGCCGCGCCGATCACCGACAGAGCGCGGGCGCTGATGGCCTCGCCGATGGCCGGAATGAAGCCGAACAGGTTGGTCGCCCCGTCGCGGATCCAGCGGGCGGCCAGGCAGGCGCGCAGCGGCGTTCCACCCGCCACCACCCACCAGCCGGCCGCGCACATGGCCAGGGAGGCGACCTGGATCACGCAGATCACGGCGAGCCGCCAGGCGCCCACGGCCGCCAGGGCGTGGCCGATGGCGTCCACCCCCGCGTGGTAGGCCAGGACCACGGCCAGGATCACCCCGGCCACGAACAGCAGCACTGGTCCCGCTCGGCGGATCATGCGGCGCTCCTGGCCGGGAAAAAGTCAGCGAATCGGCCGAGGCGTACGGCCTTGCACGCCGCGATTACGTCGGGATCGGTCAGGGCGTCCAGCTCCTCGCGCACCTTCCAGTGGGCGGGCGGCGCGAACGGGCCGGACAGCGGGCCGGACGCCGGGTGCAGGCCGATCTCGCTGATCCCCGGCGGCAGGTCGGCGATCATGCCCAGCAGCAGGTCGCGGTCCACCGCGCCGCCGTCGTTGAGGCCGAAGAACCAGTCGTTCGCGCCGATCCCGGCGCGCCGCAGCCGCGCGGCGCATGAGGGCCATCATCGGCGCTTGCTGAAGGTGGAGAAGAGCCGGCGCGCGAGCCCCCTGCGTCCAGCCGCGCGCCAGGACGGCAGCGCCGGCTCTCGCGGAACCCGCACGGCGCGAACGCAGCCGCGGCCGGTCATCTCGTCGATGACCATGCCCAGCAGGGTCGGGTGCTGGTGGAAGTGCCAGTGGCCGTCCACGTGATCCAAGTCGAGCCCCGTGTTCGCGAAGCGCTCGAATTGCGCGCGCACCTCCGCCCTCGCCTGGGCGCGAACCTTGGGGTCCAGCGCGATCCTGGCGCCGGTGACCGCCGGGCGGCTGGCCAGATAGCCGCCGTCGGCGTCGATCAGGTCGGGGATGTCCTCGGCCGGCATGGCGGATGGCGCGTCGAGCAGGGCGAGGTGCAGACCGACGCCGAGCTTCGGCATCTTCCGGGCGCGGCGCACCGCGTCCTCGGCCGCGTCGCCGGCGACCACCAGGCTGGCGCAGGTGAGCACGCCCTTGCGGTGCGCCTCCTCCACGGCCTCGTTGACCTCCACCGACAGGCCGAAGTCGTCGGCGGTGACGATCAGGCAGCGGTCTGCCCTTGCTCACCCCGCCGCCGGGGCCGGCTTGGGCGCGCGCATGAAGCGCCGGGCGAGGCGCACCATCCTCGGCACGAAGGTCGGTCGCAGCAGGCGCGGATCGTACCTGGCCAGGCGGCGGTCGTTCTCGGCCAGGCAGATGTCCATCAGCTCGGCAGACGTCGATCTCGCACGCCCAGCTGCTCGGCGCCGGTGACGGTGAAGTTGTTGTCCTCGGCGGGGCCGCCGTCGAGGCCGCGCGCGATGCCGATCCGCTCCCAGATCAGGAACAGCCACACGCCGATCACCCGCAGCTCGAACCAGGGCCGCCGCCACCAGGGCATGTTGCGCCGATGCCAGGCCACCCAGTTCACGAAGAACAGGATGTGGCGGCCCTCCTCCTGGATCACCGGCTCGAAGGTGTCGACCAGCTCGTCGGGGAAGAAGCCGGTGCGCTTGGCGGCCTCGAACAGGCCGAAGGCGAAGAAGCTGTCGATGCACTCCGAAAAGCCGGTGACCATGAAGGCCCATTCCGGATCGCGTCGGCCGCTTGTACTCCGGCTCGGGCGCCAGCTTGATGCCGTAGGCCTCGACCAGGTTGGACAGCACCACCTTGTGGCGCGTCTCCTCATAGGCGTTCAGCGCCACGGCCTTCTTCAGCAGGGGATCCTTGATCAGCTCGCCGTAGGTGCGCACGCGCAGGCCCGCCTTGCCCTCGGTCTGCACCGCGATGTCCCAGATCGGCAGGTTGATCAGCCGGTCGCGCGCCTCGGGCTGCAGCGTCGGCCAGTCGATCACGCGCGGCCGATAGGCGTCGAAGGTGTCGAGCAGGGTGCGGCAGAACAGCCGCTTGTGCGCCTCCTCGCCCAGCCGCAGACGGCTGTCCGGCGGCGGGTTCGGCCAGGCGTCGGCCGAGGTGTCCGGCAGCGCGGGAGCAACGCCCGTCAAGCGGCGATCTCCTTACGCTCCTTGAGGAAGTGGAAGAATTCGACGCCTTCGCGCAGCCGGCGCTTCATCATGTCCGGGCTGCGGACCATCTCGCTGACGATCGAGGCGATCTTGCCGGAGCGGAAGTAGAACTTCTTGTAGAAGGTCTCCACCGAGTCGAAGATTTCCTCGTGGCTCAGGTGGGGGTAGTGCAGCGGCGCGATCTGGATGCCGCTCTCGTCCACCAGCTCGGCGTGCTCGGCGTCGAGCCAGCCGTTCTGAACCGCCTGATTGTACAGGAACGTGCCCGGATAGGGCGCGGCCAGCGACACCTGGATGGTGTGCGGATTGATCTTGGCCGCCCAGTTCACCGTCTCCTGGATGGTCTCGCGCGTCTCGCCCGGCAGGCCGAGGATGAAGGTGCCGTGGATGGCGATGCCCAGCTCGTGGCAGTCGCGGGTGAACTTCTCCGCGACCTCGATGCGCATGCCCTTCTTGATGTTGTGCAGGATCTGCTGGTTGCCGGACTCGTAGCCGACCAGCAGCAGGCGCAGGCCGCCGTCCTTCAGCTTCTTCAGCGTCTCGCGCGGGACGTTGGCCTTGGCGTTGCACGACCAGGTGACGCCGAGCTTGCCCAGCTCCTTGGCGATGGCCTCGGCGCGCGGCAGGTCGTCGGTGAAGGTGTCGTCGTCGAAGAAGAATTCCTTGGTCTGCGGGAACGCCTTCTGGGCCCAGGCGATCTCCTCGATCACATGGCCGACGCTGCGGGTGCGATAGCGGTGGCCGCCCACGGTCTGCGGCCACAGGCAGAAGGTGCAGCGCGATTTGCAGCCGCGGCCCGTGTAGAGCGAGATGTAGGGGTGCTTCAGATAGCCGATGAAGTAGTTCTCCATCATCAGGTCGCGCTTGTAGATCGGGGTGACGAACGGCAGGTCGTCCATGCTTTCCAGCATCGGCCGGTCGGGATTGTGGACGATGGCGCCGCGGGCGTTGCGCCAGGACAGGCCCTGGATCTTCGACCAGGGACGGTCCTCGGCGACTTCCTTGATGGTGAAGTCGAACTCGTTGCGCGCGACGAAGTCGACCAGCGGCGCCTCGGTGAGGCTGAGGTCGGGCTGCACCGCCACCTTGGCGCCGATCAGGCCGACCTTGAGGCTGGGATTGGCCGCCTTCATCGCCTCGATCACCTTCACGTCGGACTTGAAGGACGGGCGTGGAGGTGTGGAGCACCAACATCTCGAAGTCCTTGGCCATGGCCGTGACGTCCGAGAGGCTCTGGCGGTGCGGCGGGCGCGTCGACGAGCTTGGATCCCTCCACCATCGCGGCCGGCTGGGCCAGCCAGGTGGGATACCAGAACGACTTGATCTCGCGCCGGGCCTGGTAGCGCGAACCCGCGCCGCCATCGAACCCGTCAAACGAGGGCGCCTGCAGGAAAAGGGTCTTGAGCATGAGGGCTCCTAGGCGTCGGGGACTGTGCGCCGGGATGAAACACGAAACCGCGCGCCCCGCCAGTCCACCGAACGCACGAACAGAGAGCAAATGAATACACCAAATGAGACGAAATCCCGCACGGGCAGCAGCGGAGCGGGTCCGGACGACGCGCCGACCGCCCGATCCACGGCCAACATCAGCCCGATCCGCGTCAAAATCGCCATCGCCAGCAGGCCCAGCGCGTAGTCCGGCGCGCCCAGCAGCAGCGCGCCCAGCGTCGCCAGGGGGACCGGATGAGTCACCACGCTGCCCGAGTGCCCGGCCGGCTGCAGGCTGCGGATGGTCACCGCCCAGCGCAGCTCCTGAGCGATGACGGCGGCGAAGCTCCGCTCAGCGCAGCCATGCGCCACGGCCATGGGCGGCAGCGCGACCTTGAGGCCCAGCCCCCTCACCGCCCGGCCGATCTCATAGTCGTCGGCCAGCACGTCCTTGAACGCTTCGAAGCCGCCAATTCGCTCCAGCACCTCGCGCTTCAAGGCGATGGTGGAGCCCATGCACGGCTGGGCCATGCCCAGCGCCACGCCCAGCACCACGTTCGGCAGGAAGCCGTAGCTGACGCCCATGGCCGTGAGCCGCGACCAGAACCCCGCCCGGCCCTGCCCGAAATAGTAGCAGGTCGCCGCGCCGACGCCGGGCGCCTCCAGGGCCTGCGCGATATGACTGAGATAGTCGGGGCCGACCCGGATGTCCGCGTCGCTGAGCACCAGCAGGTCATGGCGCGCCCGGCCGGCCATGTTGATCAGGTTGGAGACCTTGCGATTGACGCCGTGGACCTGTTCGTCGAGCACCAGCTCGACGTCGGCGTGCTCGGCCTGGAAGGCGCGCGCGGGCGCCACGGCCGGGTCGGCGGGGTCCTGCACGCCCAGCACCATCTGCACCGGGGCGGCGTAGTCCTGGTTCAGGAAACTTGTCAAGATTCTCAGCGAGTTCCGGCTCCGCGCCGTGCAGCGGCTTGAGCAGGCTGGCGGGCGCCGCGGGGCCGCTCGGCGCGGCGGGCGCGCGCAGCCTGGGCCCGACCAGGACCGCGGCCGCCAGGGTATAGGCGATCCCTGCCGCCGACAGGGCCAGCAGCGCCCCGCCCGTGATCTGAATGACCAGCAACACCGGCTGTGTGTCCCCCAGACGCTCAAGCCGGCCAAGGGCGGGGCAAATCCCCGTCCGCGCGCCGGCGAGTCGGCGCGCGGGATGTAAGGCTTGGGCTAAGCGCGGTAGTTACTATATTTGCGCAATAGCGCCATAATCGGGCGCCAGACGCGTCCGGGGGGCGTGAGGAGCCGACACGTCGATGCAAGCGCCGGGGACCGATCTCGACCTGACCGATCGCGCGGGCGCTGGCCGGCGCGTGCGGGCCTTGGCTGTGCTTCTGACGTCGGTGGCCCTGGCGTGGGCCGTAGCCGGCGTCGCGACGGTCAGCGCCCAGCCGACCGCGCTCACCCCGGTGAGCCTGACGCAGGTGGCGCCGGCGGCGCGAGCCGGACACCGCGCTCAAGTCCGTGACCGTCAATGCATCGCACGCGCCCGGCGATCCCTGGGAGAAGGTCAACCGGCGCTTCTACAAGGTGAACAAGGCGATCGACGGCGCCGTGCTGCGCCCGGCCGCCATGGCCTACGAAAAGGTCATGCCCAACCCGATCCGCAAGGGCCTGCACAACTTCCTCGCCAACCTCGGCGAGCCGATGGTGTTCATCAACGACATCCTGCAGCTGAAGATCGCCAAGGGCGCCAAGACCGTGGTCCGTTTCGCGACCAATTCGACCTTTGGCGTGGGCGGATTGATGGATCCGGCGACCAAGGGCGGCTTCAAGCATCACGACAACAATTTCGGCATCACCCTGGCGCGCTACGGCGTGCCCGAAGGGCCCTATCTGTTCCTGCCGGTGCTCGGCCCGTCCACCTTGCGCGACCTGGTGGGTTCGGGCGTGAGCCTCGCGGCGAACCCGTTCGTCTTCGCGAAATTCAGCGGCGCCGGGGTGATCAACACCTCCAAGACCCTGGTGGCCGGGCTGGATGAACGCGCCGAGGCCGATCCGGACCTGAAGGCCATCGACGAGATGGGCACCGACAGCTACGCGACCATGCGCTCGCTGTACCTGCAGAACCAGCGCGCCGAGATCGACGGCGGCCAGGTCGAACATCGCCAATCTGCCCAATTTTGACGATCCAGGCTTCGACGATCCCGGCGCCGCCGCGCCCGAGGCGGCGCAGACCGCGGTCGCTGAGCCGGCCGCCGCGACGCAGCCGGCGCTGGCCGCCGCTGAGAGCGCCGAGCCCTCGGCCGCGGAGAGCCGGCGTCCGACGCCCGCGCGGGGCGACGGCGGTTTCGGTGACCTCCGCGGCAGTGGCGGTGGCGGCTCCCTCGGCTCCGCCCCTGGCGGCGGTGGTTCCGCCTCCCTGGCCCTGGCGAAGCTGACGCCGGTCGCGCCTTAGGGGGCCGAGCTTGGCGTTGGAGGGCAACTCCCCAGTACTGGTGACCGGGGCGAGCGGCTTTGTCGGCTCGGCGGTGGCGCGCGCGCTGATCGCGCAAGTGGCGAAACCGTCAGGGCGCTGGCCCGAACCTCAAGCCCCAAGCAGAACCTCGACGCGCTGGGCTGCGAGATCGTGTTCGGAGACATGCGCGAGCCCGCAGATATGGCCCGGGCGATGGCCGGCGTGCGGCGGCTGTATCACGTGGCGGCGGACTATCGCCTTTGGGCCCGCGATCCGCAGGAGATCGTCCGCAACAACCTGCAGGGAACCGAGGCGGTGATGCGCGCGGCCCTGGAGGCCGGCGTGGAGCGGATCGTCTACACCTCCTCGGTCGCCACGCTGAGCCTGGATCCGGGTCCCCGCCGACGAGACCGCGCCGCTGACCATCGACGGCGCCATCGGGGCCTACAAGAAAAGCAAGGTCGCCGCCGAGCGGCTGGTGGAGCGGATGGTCGCCGAGGAAGGCCTGCCGGCGGTGATCGTGAACCCCTCCACGCCCATCGGTCCGCGCGACGTGCGCCCCACGCCCACCGGCCGCATCATCGTGGAGGCGGCGTCCGGGCGAATGCCGGCCTTCGTGGATACCGGCCTGAACCTGGTTCACGTGGATGACGTGGCCGAGGGGCACCTGCTGGCCATGGACAAGGGCAAGATCGGCGAACGCTACATCCTGGGCGGCCAGGACGTGGCCCTGCGCGCCATGCTGGCCGAGATCGCGCGGCTCGTCGGGCGCAAGCCGCCCACGGTGAGCCTGCCCCGCGCGCCGCTCTATCCGCTGGCCTGGGCGGCCGAAGCGCGTGGCGCGGATCACGGGCAAGGAGCCCTTCGTCACCGCCGACGCCCTGAAGATGGCCAGCCACCACATGTTCTTCACCTCCGCCAAGGCCGAGCGGGAGCTGGGTTATTCGGCGCGGCCGTACACAGAGGCCCTGGCCGACGCCCTCGCCTGGTTCGGCGCGGAAGGCTATGTCTGAGGCCATGCTTGTGGCCGCGCTGGGCGTGATTCCGCTGATCATCTGGCTGCACCTGGTCTTCGGCCGGGGCGGCTATTGGCTGGCGCGTGAGCGGGACGACCGCAACGAGCCCGCCGAGCCGGCCGCCTGGCCCTCGGTGATCGCCGTGGTTCCGGCCCGCGACGAGGCGGACGTGATCGCCCGCTCCGTCGGCTCGCTGTTGGTGCAGGACTATCCGGGCCCGTTCCGGGTGATCCTGGTGGACGACCAGAGCGAGCGACGGCACCGCCGCCATCGCCGGACAGACCGCCAGTCGCTGGGCAAGGACGAGCGCCTGGAGGTGGTGGGCGGACGTCCCCTGCCCTCGGGCTGGACAGGCAAGCTGTGGGCCCTGTCCCAGGGCGTGGAGCGCGCCAGCGCCGAGGCCGCGCCCGACTATCTGCTGCTCACCGACGCGGACATCGGCCACGATGCGGACAATCTGCGCCATCTCGTCGCCCGCGCCGAGGCCGGCGGCTGACCCTGGCCGCCCTGATGGTGCGGCTGCATTGCGCAGACGTCGGCCGAGCGCCTCTTGATCCCGGCCTTCGTCTACTTCTTCCAGATGCTGTTCCCCTTCGCCTGGGTGAACGATCCGAAGCGAAGACCGCCGGCGGGGCGGGCGGCTGCATGCTGGTGCGCCGCGAGGCCCTGGAGGCGGCCGGCGGCATCGCCTCGGTGCGCGCGGAGATCATCGACGACTGCGCCCTGGCGACGCGGCTGAAGGCGCAAGGGCCGATCTGGCTCGGCCTCACCATGCGCGCCCGCAGCCTGCGGCCCTACGCACGGTGGACGAGATCGGAAAGATGGTCTCCCGCTCGGCCTACGCTCAGCTCGGCTATTCGCCTGTGCTGCTGACGGGCACGGTCCTGGGCATGATCCTCACCTATCTGACCGGGCCGCGCGGTGGCGTTGAACGGGCACGGCTGGCCGCAGACTGGCCGGGGGCCTGGCCTGGCTGCTGATGGCCGTCGTCGTTCCAGCCGATGCTGCGGCTCTACGGACGCTCGCCGCTGTGGGGCCTGGCGTTGCCGGTGATCGGCGCGATGTACACGGTCTTCACGATCCAGTCGGCGCTGCAGGTGTGGCGCGGCAAGGGCGGCCAGTGGAAAGGCCGCGTCCAGGCCATGGCGGGAAGCGCATGAGCGCGGCGCGAGCTTGCAATCCGGCAAGAACCACAAGGGCGAGAATTTCCCCGTCGCCTCCTTCGTCATCGCGCCCCGGCATCGGGCGGCGATGATGGCCTTCTACCGCTTCGCCCGCACCGCCGACGACGTGGCCGACCATCGAGACCGCCTCGCCCGCCGAGAAGCTCGCGCTGCTGGAGGCCATGCGGGCGACACTGGCCGGCGAGAGCGACGCCAACCCCGAGGCCCTGGCCCTGCGCGGGGCGCTGAAGAACCGCGACCTGTCGCCCGAACACGGCCTGGACCTGCTCGAAGCCTTCCGCCGCGATGTGACCAAGACCCGCTACGCGGACTGGGACGAGCTGATGGACTATTGCCGCTATTCGGCCAGCCCCGTGGGTCGCTTCGTGCTGGACGTGCACGGCGAGGACCGCGCCCTCTGGCCGGCCAACGACGCCCTGTGCAATGCTTTGCAGGTGATCAACCATCTGCAGGACTGCGCCGAGGACTATCGGGACCTGGATCGGGTCTATCATCCCGACCGGCGATCTGGCGCGCGCCTGGCATCGGGCGTGGACGCGCTGGCCGCGTCGCTCGCCTCGCCCGCCCTGCGCGGCGTGATCGCGGACCTGGCCCGCCAGACCCAGGGGCTGCTGGACCGTTCGCGCCCCTTCGCATCCGGGATCAAGGACGGGCGGCTGGCCTATGAGGTGGCGTTCATCCAGCGCCTGGCCGAGGATCTGACCGCGCGCCTGCTGGTCCGCGACCCGCTGTGCGAGCGGGTGCGTCACTCCAAGCCGGAGATGGCGGGCCTGGCCGCCCTGGCGCTGCTC
The DNA here is from genome assembly GCA_963761065.1 of uncultured Alphaproteobacteria bacterium. GTDB lineage: Bacteria > Pseudomonadota > Alphaproteobacteria > Caulobacterales > Caulobacteraceae > JANWHQ01. Next base: position 976,130 of record CAVXFP010000001.1, read on the forward strand.
GACCGCATCCTCGGCCGGGGCCGCCCGAGGGCCGCCGCGCCGGCCCTCGCCGCCCAGAGGAAGCCGCGATGAGCGCCGCCGACGAGGCTATCGCCAGCGTGCAGGCCAAGGCCGCCGGAAGCTCATTCTACGCGGGCATGCGGGTGCTGCCCAAGGCCGAGCGGGAGGCGATGTTCATCGTCTACGCCTTCTGCCGGGCGGTGGACGACATCGCCGACGACATGGAAGGCCCGCGCGCCGAACGCGCCAAGGCCCTGGCCGGCTGGCGCGAGGACATCGAGGCGCTCTACGCTGGAAAGGACCCCGGCCGGGCGGCGCTGATCGCGGACATCGTGCCCCGCTACGGCCTTTCCAAGAACGACTTCCTGGCCGTGATCGACGGCATGCAGATGGACGTGGACGCCGACATCCGCGCCCCGGACATGCGGACCCTGGACCTCTACTGCGATCGGGTGGCCAGCGCCGTGGGGCGGCTGTCGGTGCGGATCTTCGGCATGGACGAGCACCCGGGGATCGAGCTGGCCCGCCATCTGGGCCGCGCGCTGCAGCTCACCAACATCCTGCGCGACATCGACGAGGACGCCGAGATCGGCCGGCTCTACCTGCCGAAGGAACTGCTCGGATCGGCCGGGATCGAGACCGACGAGCCCGCCGCCGTGATCGCCGATCCGCGCGTGGACGCCGCCTGCCGCGAGCTGGCCGAGCTGGCGCATCCAGCACTACGCCGCCGCTGATCGCGTGATGCGCGCCCGCCCCAGGGGCCGGCTCGCCGCGCCCCGGCTGATGGGCGCGGTCTATTCGCGCATCCTGAGGAAGACGGAGGCGCAAGGCTGGGCCCCTCCCCCGCACGCGCGCCAAGATCGGCAAGGGCGAACTGCTGTGGGTCGTGCTGCGGCGCGGGCTGTTCGGTTGACCGACGGCACGGTCCACATCGTCGGCGCGGGGCTGTCGGGCCTGTCGGCGGCCGTGGCCCTGGCCGGGCGCGGGCGTAAGCGTGCAGGTCGTACGAGGGCGCGGCCCAGGCGGGCGGGCGCTGCCGCTCCTACTTCGATCCCCAGCTCGACATGGTGATCGACAACGGCAACCATCTGGTCCTGTCGGGCAACACCGCCGTGCGGGGAATATCTGGCGGCCATCGGCGCCGCCGGACCGGCTCGCGGGGCCGGACGAAGCGGCCATCGGCTTCGCGGACCTGGGGACCGGCGACCGCTGGACCCTGCGGCCCAGCGACGGCGCCGCTGCCCTGGTGGGTGTTCAACTCCCGGCGGCGCGTGCCCCAGACCCGGGCTCTGGACTACCTCGCCTTCGCAAGCTCGCCCGCGCGCCGGCTCCGGCCGGACCGTGGGCGAGGTGCTGCGCCGTCGCGGACGGCTGTGGGTCGCTGCTGATCGAGCCCTTCCTGCTGGCCGTGCTGAACACCGATCCCGCCGAGGGCGACGGGCGGGCTGGCCGCCGCCGTGGTGCGCGAGACCCTGATGAAGGGCGGGGACGCCTGTCGCCCGCGCGTCGCCAGCCCGACGCTGGCGGCGGCCTTCGTGGAGCCGGCGATGGCCTATCTGGAGGCGAAGGGGGCCAAGGTGAGCTCGGCAAGCGGGTGCGCGAGATCGTCTTCGAGGACGGCCGGGCGGCCATGCTCGGCGCTGCCCAGCGCGCAAGGTCGCGCTGGGGCCCGACGACACGGTGATCCTGGCGGTGCCCCCCTGGGTCGCCGAGACCCTGGTCCCGGACCTCGTCGTGCCGGACGAGCACCGCGCCATCGTCAACGCGCCATTTCAAGATCGCCCCGCCCGCCTCGGCCGCCCGGATCGTGGGCGTGATCGGCGGCGACGGCCGAGTGGGTGTTCGCCTTCGAGGACCGGATCTCGGTCACCGTCAGCGGCGCGGACCGGCTGCTCGGACGCGGACCGCGAGGCCCTGGCCCGGCGGCTGTGGCGGGACGTGGCGGCCGTGCACGGCCTGCACGGCCCCTTGCCCCCCTGGCAGATCGTCAAGGAGCGCCGCGCCACCTTCGCCGCCACGCCCGAGCAGAACGCCAAGCGGCCCGGCGCGAGCACGCGCTATCCCAATCTGTTCCTGGCCGGCGACTGGACCGACACCGGCCTGCCGGCCACCATCGAGGGCGCCTTGCGCTCCGGCCGCCGCGCGGCCGAACTGGCGCTCGGCGGGACCCCGCGCTAACGCTGAGACCATGGACGGCGCTTCTCCCATCCCCTCCGCGAACCTGGACGCGGCCATCGGCAAGGCGGCCGACGCGCCTGATGGCGCTGCAACGGCCGGACGGCCACTGGGTGTTCGAGCTGGAGGCCGACTGCACCATCCCGGCCGAATTCGTGCTGCTGAAGCACTATCTCGGCGAGCCCGAGGATCTGGAGCTGGAGCGCAAGATCGGCGTCTATCTGCGCCGCATCCAGGCCGACCACGGCGGCTGGCCGCTCTATCACGGCGGCGCCTTCGACATCTCCGCCAGCGTGAAGGCCTACTTCGCCCTGAAGATGATCGGCGACGATCATCGACGCGCCGCACATGGTGCGCGCCCGCGAGGCGATCCTGGCGCACGGCGGGGCGGCGGCGTGCAACGTCTTCACCCGCTTCCAGCTCGCCCTGTACGGCGCGGGGCCGTGGAGCGCGATCCCCACCATGCCGGTGGAGCTGATCCTGGTCCCCCGCTGGTTCCCGATCCACCTGAACAAGATGTCCTACTGGGCGCGCACGGTGATCGTGCCGCTGCTGGTGCTGCAGGTGAAAAAGCCGCGTCGCCCGCAACCCGCGCGGGGTGCGGGTGGACGAGCTCTATGACGACCGACGTGCGGGTCAAACCGAAGTCACAGGCCGCCAGGAAGAGCCGGTTCTGGACGCTGTTTTTCAATGGATTGGACGTTGTTCTTAAGGCGATTGATCCGCTGTGGCCCAAGGGCCTGCGCCAGCGGGCCATCGACCGCTGCGTGGCGCTTCGTCACCGAGCGGCTGAACGGCGTGGATGGCCTCGGCGCCATCTACCCGGCCATGGCCAACAGCGTGATGATGTTCGACGTGCTGGGCTATCCGCGAGGACCACCCGCACCGCGCCCTCGCCCGCGAGTCCGTCGAGCGGCTGCTCGTGGTCAAGGACGAGGAGACCTACTGCCAGCCGTGCGTGTCGCCGGTGTGGGACACCGGCTCTGGTCGCCCACGCGCTGATGGAGGCGGGCGGCGAGGAGGCCGAACGGCGCGCGCTGAAGGGCCTGGAGTGGCTGGCGCCCCTGCAGGTGCTGGACGTGAAGGGCGACTGGGCCGTGCAGCGGCCGCACGTGCGGCCCGGCGGCTGGGCCTTCCAGTACAACAACGCCCACTATCCCGACACCGACGACACCGCCGTGGTGGCCATGGCCATGGACCGGGCGCGCACGCGGCTGGGCGCCGGCGCTCAGTACGACGAGGCCATCGACCGCGCGGTCGAATGGACCTGGGGGATGCAGAGCCGGAACGGCGGCTGGGGCGCCTTCGATGCGGATAACGACCACTATTATTTGAACAATATCCCCTTCGCCGACCACGGCGCCCTGCTCGATCCGCCGACCGTGGACGTCTCGGCGCGCTGCGTGGGGATGATGGCCCAGCTCGGCGTCTCCAACGACGATCCGCGCATGAAGGCGGCGCTGGACTATCTGGAAAAGGATCAGGAGGCGGACGGCAGCTGGTTCGGCCGCTGGGGGGTGAACTACGTCTATGGAACCTGGTCGGCTCTGTGCGCGCTGAACGCTGCTGGCCTGGGGCCTGACCGGCCGTCGGTGCGCAAGGCCGCGGACTGGCTGGTCGCCATCCAGAACCCGGACGGCGGCTGGGGCGAGAGCTGCGACAGCTATGCGCTGGATTACAAAGGCTATGAGCCGGCCGCGTCTCGCGCGCTCGCAGACCGCCTGGGCGCTGCTCGGCCTGATGGCGGCGGGCCAGGCCGACCACGATGCCGTGGCGCGGGGCGTCGCGCTGGCTGGAGGCGAACCAGGGCGCGGACGGGTTCTGGGACGAGGCGGACTACACCGGCGGCGGGTTTCCCGCGGGTGTTCTACCTTCGCTACCACGGCTATTCGAAGTTCTTCCCGCTGTGGGCCCTGGCGCGCTACCGCAACGTCAAGCGCGCCAACGACGGCCAGATTCCCTACGGCATGTGATGATCCTCGCGGTCACCGGGCTGCGGCGCGAGGCGCGCATCCTGGCCGGACCAGGGGTGACGGTCATCGCCGGCGGCGGCGACCGGGCGCGGCTGGCGCGCGAGATCGAGGCGGCGGCGCCGGACGCGCAGGGGATCATCAGCATCGGCCTAGCGGGCGCGCTGAAGCCGGGGCTGCGGCCCGGGAACTGGGTGGTGGCGTCCAAGGTGATCGCGCCGGACGAACGCTATCGCACCGATCCCGCCTGGACCGAGCATCTCGGCCGCGGCGCTCCGCGCCGTCACCGGCGAGGTGCTGGGCTCGGACGAGATGGCGGCGGACGTGGCGACCAAGCTGCGCCTGCGCGAGGCGACCGGGGCGATGGCCGTGGACATGGAAAGCCATATCGTCGCCGAGGCCGCGGCCCGTCACGGCCTGCCGTTCGCCGTGGCGCGGGCGATCTCGGACGCCTCGGACCGCGCCCTGCCCCGCGCGGCCCAGGCGGGCATGGCGCCGGACGGACGCATGGACGTCATGGCGGTGCTGAAGGCGCTGGCGGCGCGGCCGTGGGAGCTGCCCGCCCTGATCCGCACGGGGATCGAGGCGGAGGCGGGGTTTCGGGCGCTTGAAGCGTTTCCGGCGGAGCTGCTGCGGTCGCCTGTCGAGGGACTGTGCGTCCTTCGACATGCCGCGCTCGCGCGGGCTGCTCAGGATGACGCGCTCAGTGAATGAGCAACACCGTCGTCATGGTGAGGAGCGATGCGCGAGCATCGCGCTCTCGAACCACGCACAAAGGAGGCCCGCTACTCCGCCGCCGTCAGGGTCTTGGAGCGGCCCTTGGCGCCGGCCTTGGCCTTGATCTCGGCTAGCTTCTTCTCGACGTGGCCTGAGAAGACGTAGTCGGCCGGGCGCTGGTTGGCGATGGAGATGTCCTTGGCCATCGGGCCCTCGGTCTTCACGCCCTTCAGCGCCACCAGGGCGGCCTTCCAGGGGCGCTTGACGGTGTCGGCACGGCCGTGCCCTCGAACCCGCAGTGGACCATGCAGTCGGCGCATTTCTCGTAGTTGCCGACGCCGTAGTTGTCCCACTCGGTGTCCTCCATCAGCTCCTTGAAGGTCTTGGTGTAGCCTTCGCCGACGAGGTAGCAGGGCTTCTGCCAGCCGAACACGGTGCGCGCGGGCATGGACCACGGGGTGCAGGCGTAGGCCTGGTTGCCCGCCAGGAAGTCCAGGAACATCGTGGACTGGGTGAAGTCCCACTTCTTGCCGCCGTCGCCGAGCGCGAAGATGTCGCGGAACAGGTTCTTGGTCTTCTCGCGGTTCAGGAAGTGCTCCTGGTCGGGCGCGCGCTCATAGGCGTAGCCGGGCGACAGGGTGACGCCGTCCAGGCCGATGGCCTTCATCTCGTCCAGGAACGCGGCCACGCGCTCCGGCTCGGCGTCATTGAACAGGGTGCAGTTGATCTGGGTGCGGAAGCCCTTGGACTTGGCGAGCTTGATCGCCTCCATGGCCTTGTCATAGACGCCGTCCAGGCACACCGACTTGTCGTGCATGGCCTGATCGCCGTCCAGGTGGATGGACCAGGTGAAGCCGGGATGCGGCTTGTACTGATCGATCTTCTTGGTCAGCAGCAGGGCGTTGGTGCACAGGATCACGAACTTCTTGCGGTCCAGGAAGCCCTTGACGATCTTGGGCATGTCCCGGTGCAGCAGGGGCTCGCCCCCGGCGATGGAGACCGCCGGCGCGCCGCACTCCTCGATCGCCTCCATGCACTGATCGTAGCTGAGGCGCTGGTTCAGGATGTCGTCCGGATAGTCGATCTTGCCGCAGCCCGCGCAGGCGAGATTGCAGCGGAACAGCGGCTCCAGCATCATCACCAGCGGGTAGCGCTTACGCCCCGCCATGTGCTGCTTGAAGATGTAGGTCCCGATACGGACCGTCTGCGACAGCGGCAATCCCACGTCGCGCTCCTTATGCCAACAACGCGCCTACGCGGCGCTTCCAACAGGCCGAACGGGCGTGCGCAGCTCCGTCGGCAACCTGAATTCGATGTCTTCGACGATGCCGTCCATCTCAACGACCTCGACCTCGCCGATCTTGCGCAGGGCGTCGATCACCTCGAGCACCAGTTCCTCGGGCGCCGAGGCGCCCGCGGTCAAGCCCACGACCTTCTTATCCTTCACCCAGTCGGGATCAGGTCGCTGCCGCCGGCGAGCAGATAGCTCGGCAGGCCCTCCTCGATCCCGATCTCGCGCAGGCGGTTGGAGTTGGAGCTGTTCTTGGCGCCGACCACCAGGATCACGTCCGCCACCTTGCACAGGTCGCGCACGGCCGACTGGCGGTTCTGGGTGGCGTAGCAGATGTCCGCCGTGTCCGGCCCGACCACGTCGGTGAACCGCGCCTTCAGGGCGGCGATGACGTTCTTGGTGTCGTCGACGCTGAGCGTCGTCTGGGTGACGTAGGCGATGCGGGTGTCCAGCGGCAGGTCCAGGGCGGTGACGTCCGCCTCGTTGGCGACCAGATGCACCTCGCCGCGCACCTGGCCCATGGTGCCCTCGACCTCCGGGATGGCCGGCGTGGCCGATCAGCACCAGGGTGCGGCCGCGGTTGACATAGTGCTTGCCCTGGGCGTGCACCTTGGAGACCAGCGGGCAGGTGGCGTCCAGCACCGGCAGGCCGCGCGACTCGGCCTCGTCCACCACCTTGCGCGCCACGCCGTGGGCGCTGAACACGGTGATCGCGCCCTCGGGAACCTCGGACAGCTCCTCGACGAACACGCGCGCCCTTGGCCTTCAGGCCCTCGACCACGTGGCGGTTGTGGACGATCTCGTGGCGCACATAGACCGGCCGGCCGTACTTTTCCAAAGCACGGTCGACGATGTCGATGGCCCGGACGACCCCCGCGCAAAATCCACGTGGCTGGGCGAGTACGACTTTCACGATCCAGTTCCCCTTCGGTCGCATTCCGTCGCATATGCCACACAACAATGCGGCATAATGGCGGAGGCGGCTCGATCCCGTCTGTAACACCTAAATTGCGCCATGCTCGCGCTTCAGACAATATAGCGCACGGTTTCGGGGATTATTTCGCCATGGACGCCCATAACGACGCCGCTCTCGCCCACGTTCGCCCCTGGCGGATGATTCAGCGACGCGCGTGCCGGAAAATCCGCGTCGGCATCGGTCGAGGTCGGCGGCGACGCGCCGATCACCGTCCAGACCATGACCAACACGCTGACCGCCGACGCGGCGGCGACCATCGAGCAGATCCGTCGGGTCGAGGAGGCCGGCGCGGACCTCGTGCGGGTGTCCTGCCCGGACGAGGAGTCCACCGCCGCCCTGCCCGCCATCGTCAAGGCGGCGAAGATCCCGATCGTCGCGGACATCCACTTCCACTACAAACGCGGCATCGAGGCGGCCAAGGCCGGCGCGGCCTGCCTGCGGATCAATCCCGGCAACATCGGCTCCTCGGCGCGGGTGCGCGAGGTGGTGCAGGCGGCCAAGGACCACGGCTGCGCCATGCGGATCGGCGTCAACGCCGGCTCGCTGGAGCGGGAGCTGCTGGAACGCTACGGCGAGCCCTGCCCCGAGGCGATGGTGGAGAGCGCCCTCTACCACGCCACGCATCCTGCAGGACCACGACTTCCACGAGTTCAAGATCAGCGTGAAGGCGTCCGACCCGTTCCTCACCGTGGCCGCCTATCACGCGCTGGCCGAAGCCATCGACTGCCCGCTGCATCTCGGCGTCACCGAGGCGGGGCCGATGCGGATCGGCACGGTGAAGTCCTCCATCGGCCTGGGCTCCATGCTGTGGGCCGGGATCGGCGACACCATCCGCGTCGTCGCTGGCGGCCGACCCGGTGGAAGAGGTGAAGGTCGGCTTCGACATCCTCAAGTCGCTCGGCCTGCGCCACCGCGGGGTGAACATCATCGCCTGCCCGTCCTGCGCGCGGCAGGGCTTCCACGTGATCAAGACCGTGGAGACGCTGGAAGCGCGGCTGGCCCACATCACCACGCCGATGAGCCTGTCGATCATCGGCTGCGTGGTGAACGGCCCGGGCGAGGCGCTGTTCACCGACATCGGCTTCACCGGCGGCGGCAAGGGCGCGGGCATGGTCTACATGGCCGGCAAGCAGGACCACAAGATCGACAACGAGCGAGATGGTCGAGCACATCGTCGAACTGGTCGAGGCCAAGGCCGCCGAACTCGAGGCCCAGAAGGCCGGCGAGACGCTGCAGGCGGCCGAATAGCCCCGCTCATCGCAATATCGCCGCGGCGCGAATGGGGTTGCGCGCCGGCTCCGTTCGACCGATTGCAGAAAAGATCATCGATTCCCGTTCGGTCGCTGGGGTCCGCTCGGGCGCGCACCGTCTATAGGGGTGAAGGGAGAGCGCAGCTTGGCGTCCAGTTCGATCAGTCTCCGGACGAAGGCGCGGGCATGACCGAGCTCGCCTCTACCGAACAGGGCGCCTCGGGCACGGCCGCCGGCCGCCTCGACGCCGTGCGCATCGCGCTGGAGCGGGACGCGGCCTTGGCGGACGCGGCGCTGGATCGCCTTCTGCCTGCCGAGCACGGCCTGCACCGGCGGGTGATGGAGGCGATGCGCTACGCGGTGTTCGCCGGCGGCAAGCGGCTGCGCCCGTTCCTGACCCTGGCCACCGCGCCGCCTGTTCGCGGTGCCCGAGGCGCGGGCGCTGCGGGCCGCGCGCCGCCATCGAGGCGCTGCACACCTATTCGCTGGTCCACGACGACCTGCCCTGCATGGACGACGACGACCTGCGCCGGGGCCGGCCCACCACCCACCGCAAGTTCGACGAGGCGACCGCCGTGCTGGCGGGCGACGCCCTGCTCACCCACGCCTTCGGCATCCTCGCCGATCCCGAGACCCATCCCTCCGGCGAGGTGCGCGCCGAGCTGGTCGCACGGCTGGCGGCGGCGGGCGGCGCGGAGGGCATGATCGGCGGCCAGATGATGGACATGCGGGCGCCCGAGGAGGCGTTCGGCGAGGCCGAGATCATCCTGCTCCAGCGCATGAAGACCGGCGCGCTGTTCGAATTTTCCTGCGAGGCGGGGGCGATTCTGGGCGGAGGCCGGCGGAGACGATCTGCGCGCGGATGCGCGACTACGCCCGCGACATCGGCCTCGCGTTCCAGATCGCCGACGACCTCATTGACGCCACAGGTTCGGCCGGAACAGGCGGGCAAGGCGGTCGGCAAGGACCAGGAACAGGGCAAGGCGACTCTGGTGTCGCTGCACGGGCGTGGACGGCGCGCGCGCATGGGCCGCGCGTCTGGCCGATCAGGCCGCGCATGGCCTGGACATATACGGCGCGGCGGCGGACGACTTGCGCGCCCTTCCATCATTTTTGCTCGACAGAGCGTCCTAGGCGACGGCAGCATTAAGTCAGGGGATTCAAGCTGTATGGCCTCAACGACGCCTCTTCTGGACACGGTCCGCACGCCCGCTGACCTCAAGGCGCCTCTCGCGCGACCAGCTTCGTCAGGTCGCGGACGAGCTGCGCGCCGAGACGGTGGACGGCTGTGTCGGTCACCGGCGGCCATCTGGGCGCGGGGCTGGGCGTGGTCGAGCTGACCGTGGCGCTGCACTATGTGTTCGACACGCCCGCCGACCGGCTGATCTGGGACGTCGGCCATCAGGCCTATCCGCACAAGATCCTCACCGGCCGGCGCGACCGCATCCGCACCCTGCGCAAGGGCGGCGGCCTGTCGGGCTTCACCAAGCGCGCCGAGAGCGAATACGACCCCTTCGGCGCGGCCCACTCCTCCACCTCCATCTCCGCGGCCGTGGGCATGGCCGTGGCGCGCGACCTGGCGCGGCGGCGACAACCACGTCATCGCGGTGATCGGCGACGGGGCGCTCAGCGCCGGCATGGCCTATGAGGCGATCAACAACGCCGGCGCGATGAACAGCCGCCTGCTGGTCGTGCTCAACGACAACGACATGTCCATCGCCCCGCCGGTGGGCGCGCTCGGCAAGTACCTGGCGCAACTCGGCCCCGACGCGACGGCGGGGGACGCGGATCATTCGGCCGGCGCCCTGTTCGAGACCCTGGGCTTCACCTACGTCGGCCCGATCGACGGCCACGACGTCGAGGGCCTGGCGCCGTGCTGGAAAGCATCCGCGACGACGCCGAGGCGCGGCCGATCCTGCTGCACATCAAGACCAACAAGGGCCACGGCTATGGCCCCGGCCGAACAGTCCGCCGACAAGGGCCACGCGGTCGCCAAGTTCGACGTCGCCACCGGCGTGCAGACCAAGTCCGCGCCCAACGCGCCGGCCTTCACCAAGGTGTTCGCCCAGGCCCTGATCCAGGAGGCCGAGCACGATCCCCAGCGTGGTGGCGATCACCGCCGCCATGCCCTCGGGCACGGGGCTGGACCTGTTCGGCAAGGCGTTCCCCGAGCGCACCTTCGACGTCGGCATCGCCGAGCAGCACGCGGTCACCTTCGCGGCTGGCCTGGCCACCGAGGGCTTCAAGCCCTTCTGCGTGATCTATTCCACCTTCCTGCAGCGCGCCTACGACCAGGTGGTGCACGACGTGGCGATCCAGAACCTGCCGGTGCGCTTCGCCATGGACCGCGCGGGGCTGGTGGGCGCGGACGGCGCGACGCACGCCGGCTCGCTTCGACCTCGCCTATCTCGGCTGCCTGCCGAACTTCGTGATCATGGCCGCCGCCGACGAGGCGGAGCTGGTGCACATGGTCGCCACCGCCGCCGCCTATGACTCCGGCCCCATCGCGCTCCGCTATCCGCGCGGCGAAGGCGTGGGCGTCGCCCTGCCCGAGCGCGGCCAGGTGCTGCCCATCGGCAAGGGCCGCATCCTGCGCGAGGGCAAGGACGTGGCGATCCTCGAGCCTCGGCGCGCGGCTGCAGAGCGCGCTTTCCGCCGCCGAGCATCTGGCCTCGCGCGGGATATCCTGCACCGTGGCCGACGCACGCTTCGCCAAGCCCATCGACGAGGACCTGGTGCGCCGGCTGGTGCGCCACCACGGCATGCTGGTCACCATCGAGGAGGGCTCGATCGGCGGGTTCGGGAGTCACATTGTCGACTTCATCGTCAACGACGATCTGCTGAGGGTGGGCTTCACAGTGCGGACGATGAAGTTGCCGGACGTGTTCCTCGACCACGACGACCCGTTCAAGCAATACGAACAGGCCGGGTTGAACGCCGCCGACATCTGCCGCGTGATCGAAACGGACCTGGCCAAGTCGGCCTGACCATGACCTCAAGATCCATCCTGATCGCCGCAGCGCTCGCGGCCTCGCTCTCGCCCGCCGCCGTCTATGCGCAAGCGGCCGACCCCGGCGCGGCCCAGATCGAGGCGTTCAACGCCGCCCTGCTGGCCGCCATGAAGCAGGGCAAGGCGCTGGGCATCAACGGCCGCTACGCGAAGCTCGCGCCGGCGGTGGAGGCGGCCTTCGACCTGCCGACCATGACCCGCTTCGCCGTAGGCCCGAAGTGGCTGACGGTGTCGCCGGCCGACCAGGCCGCCCTGGTCAAGGCGTTCAGCCGCATGACCGTGGCCACCTACGCCAAGAACTTCGACGACTTCAACGGCGAGCGCCTTGTCGTGGACGCCAAGGTGCAGACGCGTGGGCCGGACAAGCTTGTCCGCAGCCACATCATCCCCAAGGACGATAAGCCTACCGACCTGATCTTCCGCATGCGCCAGGCCAGCGACGGCAAGTGGAAGGTGATCGACGTCTACTATCAGGGCTCGATCAGCGAACTGACCACCCGCCGCTCGGACTTCGCTTCGACCCTGGCCAGCGGCGGCGCCCCCGGCCCTGCTGAAGAAGATCGACGCCCTGGCCGACAAGCTGATGGCGGGGGGGTAGAGGCGGGCCAAGAGCGGACGCCTCCCCGCTTGCGCCGCCGAAGAGCGGACGTCCCGAACGTTTGAGACGGATTGGGGAGCTGCGCCCAGAGGCATCTTGAATCCGGACGCCCGAGGCCCACAAGTGATGGTTGCGAACCAACCATGCAGCCGGGGCTGATCATGCCAAATTACTTTAGCGAGCAACAGATCAGCGAACTTCTCGCAGCGTTACCACACGCTACATGCCAAATACGCAGAGTTACTATTTGCGCTTTGTGGGGCGAGCCTATGCGACCGAAAAAGCAAAAGAATATGGCACACACGGCCTGTCGCGACGCCTCTGCAACCTGCTCCGTTGTATCGATCGAGTATCACGAGAGTTCATACCTCCTGATCGCGATACCGTCCCGAGCCAGTGAAGAGAGTGCTCGAACGCCACAATTAACGTCCAAGCCTTCAACTGTTTAATGTCTTCGGATCCCTTGAAAATCTTGCCTGGCTTTGGGTTTTCGAAAGGGGAGATGATGGACATGGTTCCTCGACTCGATCGAGGCGATGCCTTCGGGATAGCGCTTCCACGCGCCCGAGCACGGCTTTCCGAGCGGGTGAATGCCTCGCTTGAAGAGCTACAGGGGTAGGTCACGAACATTACAGACTTTCGCGACGGCCGGCTTGCTCCAATCGCATCCCAGGGCCTACATCCCGCCTTTGACCATTATCCTGAAATGCGGAACCAGCCGGCACTTGAGGAGGCCCAAGCCGCGTTAATGCAACGTGATCGAGAACAGTATCGCCAAAGCTTGGAAGAACGGGGTCTTCTAGAACAATTTCAACCTATAATGGTTCATTTCTAAACGAAGGCTCTAGGCCTATAGTCTTTCATCCCCAACTTATCGCGGACTTCAACACCGTAGATGAGCTCGCGCGCGAGCTCCTCGCCGAACTGGACCGGTCTGGTATCTAATTTGGGCGGTTCGGCTGACCGGGCAATTCGACAATTTGACGGCCGCTCCCGACAGAATGCCGGCGCCTCCCGTTTGAGCGACGCCCTTAGGTCTTCTCCTTAGGCGCCGGCGGCGGGCCGAGCAGCGCCGGTTCGAACAGCAACGCGCACACCAGGGTCCAGACGATGGAGATCATCAGGATCTTGCCCATGCTGGCCGTGCCGGGGTGGTGCGACAGCCACAGGGAGCCGAAGGCCATGCCGGTGGTCATGGCGCTGAAGAACACCGCGCGGGTCAGGCTGGATTGCAGCAGGTCCCCCTGCCCGGCCCTCCAGGCCATGACGAAATAGATGTGGAACGCCGTGCCCACCCCGAACAGCAGGGGGAAGGCGATGATGTTGGCGAAGTTGATCGGCTGGCCGATGAGCACGCAGGTGCCCAGCGTCAGGAAGCCGGACAACACCACCGGCGCCAGGGTGAAGGCCACCTCTCGAATCGAGCGCAGCACCGCATAGAGCAACGCCGTCACCGCGAGCAGCGACAGCACGCCGGCCTGGATGAAGGCGTAGGCGATGGTCTTGGCCGCCTCTTGCGGTGGAGACCGGCCCGCCCGAGGCGTTGGGCGCCACGGCGCGCACCTGGGCGACAAACCGTTTCAGGCCGGCGTTGTCCTGATGCTTGGGGATCACCGAGATGCGGGCGCGACCGTCCTTGGCGACCCAGTCGTGCTTAAGGTCGGGCGGCAAGATATCCAGGCTCACCGGCTGGGCTGCCAGCATGTTGCGCATCTGGTCCAGCATGGTATTCAGCGGCGCGATCAGCAGCGTCGAGGCCCGCTCGCGCAAGGCCGGCGGCCCGGCGGCTAGGCGCTCCAGGGCGCCGGCCAGCCGCAGGGCGTCCCCGGCGGTCGGGTCGGTCGAGCCGGCGACGGTCTGGCGCAGCTCCGCGGCGGTCTTGGACAAGCTCGCCGCCGTCTCGGCGTCGGTGGGCGGCGGGGTGATATCGAAGGGATTGAGGGTCGGGTCGAGCAGCAGGGAGGCGTCCTCGATATAGGCGAGCTTGGCCGCCTGCCCCTCCGGCACGAAGCTGGAGAGGGTGACCGCGCCCTCCACCTCCGGCAGGGCGGAAAGCCGCGTCGCCAGCGGCGTCGGCGGCCGTCAGGGACGGGCTCAGCACATTGATGGTGTTGGGCGTCTGCTCGGGGTCCTTCATCAGGTCCGTTAGCGTCGCCATCGCCTCGGCCTTGGGATTGCGCAGGTGCAGCGGATTGAAGTCGAACCGCACCAGCGGCAGCAGGGCGATGGTCACCGCGACGGCGATGCCGAAGCGCCCACAGCACCTTGCGCCGATGCGCCACCAGGAAGTGGTCGAGCGGGGCGAGGCTGGCGTAGCCGATGGCCGCCTCCCGCTCGCGCGGCTTCACCAGGATCAGCAGGGCAGGCAGCAGGGTCAGGTTCAGGCCCAGCGCCACCACCATGCCCATGCCCGCGATCACCCCGAGCTCGGACACCCCGATGTAGCTGGTGGGCAGGAAGGCGAAGAGGCCAAGCGTGACGGCGCCGGCCGCCACGGCCAGGGACTCGCCGATCCCCACGGCGGTCTTGCCGAGCGCCGCGACGTGGTCGGGCTCGTCCAGCCGCTCGGCGCGGAATCGCACGGCGAACTGGATGCCGAAGTCGATCCCCAGCCCGACGAACAGCGGGATGAACGCCACCGAGATCAGGTTGAACCGGCCGATGACCAGCAGGCCCAGCGCCGCGGTGACGACCAACCCCGCCAGGGTGGTCCCCAGAATGCAGGCCATCATCCGCACCGAGCGCGTCGCCAGCCACAGCATCAGCCCCACCGCCGCCAGCATCACGGCCGTGACCAGCCACGCTCCGTCGGCGAGCGAGGCGAACTCCTCGTCAGACAGAGGCACCTCGCCGGTCAGGCGCACGGTCACGCCGTGGGCGGCGTCGAGCTTCAGGTCGCGGGCGGCCTGGTGGATGGCGTCGGACGCGGCCGCGCCGGGCTCCAGATCGGCGTAGTCGAGCTTGGCCTGGACCAGCACCAGCCGGCGTAGCGGCGACGTCGCGGCGCCCGGCTTGGCCATCAAGGCTTCCCACGAGAACGGCTTGGCCTTGCCCTGCTCCAGGCCCGTCCAGCGCGTCCGGCAAGACTGGCGATGGGCTTGCGGACCGAGGCAAGCGTGGTGTCGCCCTGGCGCACGCCCAGCAGCATGGCCGACAGGCTCGACATCACCCCGCGCAGGCTGGGATCGGCGGCCAGCGGTCCCAGGAACGGCTGGGCGGAGATCAGCTCGCCGGTGGTGGTCTGCACCTCGGACAGCGACAGGAACAGCAGGCCGTTGCGGCCGAAGAACGGTCCCGCGTCCGGCCGGCTGACGGAGGCGATGAGGTCGTTGCGCGCCGCCAGGGCGTCGGCAAGGCCGGCCGCGCCCTGTTCGGCCAACTCCGGCGTCTTGCCGTCAACCACCACCACGATCGGCTTGGCCGCGTCGGGAAAGGAGGAGTCCATCGCCGCCTCGGCCTGGCGCCAGGCGACCTTGGGCGAGATCAGCGCGGCCGTGTCGGTGGTCATGGCGAAGTGGCTGGCGGCGAAAAGCCCGGGGCACGCAGGCGGCCAGGGCCAGCGCCACGGTCAGCCACGGCCGCGTCGCCCCCAGCCCGACCAGTCGGGTCACCCAGCGCTTCATCTCGATCGCGTCCTCGCGGCTGTTGAGTCGGGAAGTCGGGCGCCGCGTCCCTGGACGCTAGGAGAGGCGGCCGGGCGCGGCAATCGGTTTGGGTTTGACAGGGCCGACCGACGCTCGCGATCATTCGTTGACGGACCTCAATGCGTCGTCCCGCTTTGCCGGCGCAAGGATGCCGACTTCCCGCAAGGATTGGCGGCGGTCGCGCCGACGTGTCCGCCCGAAAGTCAATTCAATTGGGGGCGAGGATCAAACCCTACGCCATGCCGCAACCGAACAAGGACAATCATCCGGCAAAACCCGCGCCACCGAAGCGGCGGGGCGGGTGATCTCGGTGCGCGGCTCGGTGATCGACGTGCGGTTCGCGCAAGGCGCCCTGCCCGAGATCAACGACGCGCTCGAGATCGTCGGCCGGCCCGACGGCGCGGGTGACCGCCGAGGTCCAGGCCCACCTCGACGCCCACACCGTGCGGGCGGTCGCCATGCAGAGCACCGAGGGGCTGAGCCGCGGCGCTGCCCGTCGGTCGCCACGGGCGGGCCGATCTCCGTGCCGGTCGGCGACGCCATGCTGGGCCGGCTGGTGGACGTGCTGGGCGAGCCGCGCGACGGCGGCGCGCCGATCTCTCGCCGAGCTGCCGCGCTGGCCGATCCATCGGCCGCCGCCGACCGCTGGCGGGGCAGAGCGGCGCGCGAACCCTGCTCGAGACCGGGATCAAGGTCATCGACCTGCTCGCGCCGCTGGCCCGGGGCGGCAAGGCCGGCGATGTTCGGCGGCGCGGGCGTCGGCAAGACCGTGCTGGTCATGGAGCTGATCCGCGCCATGGTCGAGACCTACAGCGGCATCTCGGTGTTCGCCGGCGTCGGCGAGCGCTCGCGCGAGGGCCACGAGATGCTGCTCGAGATGCGCCAGTCCGGCGTGCTGGACCGCACCGTGCTGGTGTTCGGCCAGATGAACGAGCCGCCCGGCGCGCGCTGGCGGGTCGGCCTCGGCGCCCTCACCATCGCCGAATATTTCCGCGACGAGACGGCAGCAGGACGTGCTGCTGCTGATGGACAACGTGTTCCGCTTCGTCCAGGCCGGCAGCGAGGTCTCCGGGCTGCTCGGCCGCCTGCCGTCGCGGGTCGGCTACCAGCCGACCCTGGCGACCGAGATCGCGGACGCTGGAGGAGCGCATCGCCTCGGTCGCCGGCGCCGCGGTGACCGCGATCCAGGCGGTCTACGTGCCCGCCGACGACTTCACCGATCCGGCGGTCGCCGAGCTGTTCAACCACCTCGACAGCTCGATCGTGCTGTCGCGCTCCATGGCGGCCGAGGGCATGTATCCGGCGATCGATCCGCTGGCCTCGACCTCGGTCGCTGCTCGACCCCGCGGTGGTGGGCGAGGACCACTACCACCTGGCCGAGGAGGTGCGCACGACCATCGCGCACTATCGCGAGCTGCAGGACATCATCGCCCTGCTCGGCATCGAGGAGCTGAGCGCCGCCGACCGGCTGACCGTGCATCCGCGCCCGGCGGCTGCAGCGGTTCCTGACCCAGCCCTTCCGCGTGACCGAGGCCTTCACCGGCAAGCCCGGCCGCTCGCGTGCCGCTCGCCGAGACGCTGGCGGGCTGCCGGCCGATCCTCGACGGCGAGGCGACGACTGGGCAGGAGAGCTCGCTCTACATGGTCGGCACGATCTGGACGAAGCCCGCGCGCGAGAGACGGCGGCCGCGCCAAGCCGGCGGAGGGCGGCCGCATGAGGCTGCTGATCGCCACGCCCAGCGCCGTGGTCGCCGACTACGCCGACGTCGTCCGCCGTGCGGCCGAGGACGAGAGCGGCGAGCTTCGGCATCCTGCCCGGCCACGCGGACTTCGTGACCGCGCTGGCGGCCTCGGTGGTCTGCTGGCGCGCGTTCGGGCGGCAGCAGGGCTATTGCGCCGTGCGCGGCGGCGTGCTCACGGTCAGCGGCGGACAGGAGGTGGCGGTCGCCACCCGCGAGGCGGTGCTCGGCGACGACCTCGCCGCGCCTGGAAGCCGTCGTGCGCGGCGGCTCGGCGAACGAGGCGGAGGCCGGACCGTCGGCCCGCGCCGACGCCGACGCAGCTGCAGATCGCAGGCCATCCGCCAGATGATCGGCTATCCTGCGGCCCCAGGCCGGCGACCCAGGGTAGGCACCTGCCGCGCGCGCCGAACCCGCCGGACCGGCGCCGGCATGGACAGCGGGCGCGGACATGGAGCTGACCCGCTCGGTCGCCAGCCGGGCGGCGCGCGCGGGCGTTTGGCAGGCCGCATGGCGAACGCTCGCTCGGCGCGGAACCTGGCCATGATCGGCGCGCTCGGCTGGCTGGTGGTGACGCCGACCCTGGCGGCGTGTTCCTCGGCCGCTGGCTCGACCGGGCGGCTGGGCACCGGCATCTTTTGGACCGGCGCCTGCTGTTCCTCGGGATCACGGCCGGCTGCTCGTCGCCTGGCGGCGCGTCGAGGAGATGCAGCGGGAGCGACGACCTGCTGGCCCGAGATCTTGCGCCGGCAGCTGGCGGCCTTCGCCGTGGCGGGTCTTGTCCTCGGCGGGGCGAGTTTCGCCTCGCTGCGGCTGAACGCGCGACCTGTTACGCGGACGGCGCGCGTCTGGCGTCCACATCGGCCTGCACGTGCTGCGCCTGGGGCTCGTCGTCGCGGCCCTGGTGTTCGCCGCGCTGCGGGCGCGGGGCCCTGCTCGCGCGCGCTCGCCGGGCTGGTGCTGGCGCGACCGATCGCCGTGCGGCTGCTCGGGGAGGCCGCCATGATCGCCTCGCCCCTGATCGCCAACGTCCTGTTCCACTTCGGGCCGGTTCCGATCACCGCGCCGGTGGTCATCACCTGGGGCCTGATGGCGCGTCCTCACCGCGGGCAGCGTGCTGGCGACGCGCCGGCTCAGCCTGGAGCCCGAAACCTGGACAGGCGGTGATCGAGCTGCTGATCACCTTCGTGCAGGCCCAGATCCGCGAGACCATGCGGGCCGATCCGCGCGGCCCTATCTGCCGTTCCTGGCGACCCTGTTCATCTTCATCGCCTCGGCCAACCTGCTGTCCCTGGTTCCGGGGGTGGAGCCGCCGACGGCGCATCATCGAGACCGACGGCGCCCTGGCCGCCCTGGTGTTCTTCGCGGTGCACTATTTCGGCGTGAAGTCGCTGCGGCCTGGGCGGCTACCTCGCCGAGTTCGCCAAGCCGACCTGGGTGATGCTGCCGCTCAACCTCCTGTCCGGGATCACCCGCATCTTCGCCCTGATGGTCCGCCTGTTCGGCAACATCATGAGCGGCGGTCTTCGTCATCGGCGTGCTGCTGTCGCTGATGGGGCTGTTCGTGCCGATCCCGTTCATGGCGCTCGATCTGCTCACCGGCCTGATCCAGGCCTACATCTTCACCGTCCTGGCGATGGTCTTCATCGGCGCGGCGGTCGGCCAAGTCCGTTCCTAATGAGGAGTCCGCGATGACCGCTCTACCCCCGACCAATTGGATCGATATCGCCAGCATCCTGGCCGCGTCCTTCGCGGTGGGGCTTGGCGCTGTCGGCCCGGCCCTGGCGGAGGGCCGCGCGGTGGCCGCCGCCATGGACGCCATCGCCCGCCAGCCGGACGCGGCCGGCGTCATCTCGCGGACCCTGTTCGTCGGTCTGGCGATGATCGAGACCACCGCCATCTACGCCCTGGTGATCGCGCTGCTGGTCCTGTTCGCGAACCCGTTCGTCCACTGAGATGCAGATCGACCCCTGGACCTTCGGCTTCCAGGCCGCCAACTTCCTGGTCCTGGTCTGGCTGCTGCACCGCTTCCTCTACAAGCCGGTGCTCAAGATCATCGCGGCGCGCCAGGCGGCGGCGGACAAGCTGATCGCGGACGTGACGGCCGAGAAGGCCGCCGCCGAGGCCTTGCGCCAGGATCTGGAGAGCCAGCGGGCGAGCCTCGTCCAGCAGCGGGACGGGATGCTGAACGACGCGCGCGCGGCCGCCGAGGCGGAGCGCAAGGCGCTGATCGCCAAAGCCCACGTCGACGCCGACGCCGTGAAGGCCCAGGCGCAGACGGCCTTCGATCGCGAGCGCGCCGATGCGGTGCGTCAGGCCGGGCGAAGCGCCGCGCGGCTGGCCGTCAAGGTCGTGGGGCGCCTGCTTCGCGAAACGCCCGAGGCGACGGTCCAGACCGCGATGCTCGACCGCCTCTGCGAGGACGTGGCCGCCCTGCCCGCCGAGTCCAAGCAGCACATCGTCGAGCGCGTGGCGGCCAGCGGCGACGGGCCGCAGGTGGTCACCGCCGAGGCCTTGGACGCGCGAGCGGCCAAGCGGTTCACCGAACACCTGGCCAAGGCGCCTCGGCGCGCCGGTGAAGCCTCGTGTTCACCGTCGATCCCGGCCTGCTCGCCGGGCGTGGAAGTGCATTTCCCATTCACGATCCTGCGGCGCTCACTGGTCCGACGACCTGAAGCGGATCGAAGCCGAGTTGATTGATGACGACCACGCTCAAAACGTCGCTTGATCGCTGGCTCAAGGCCGCCGAGGGGCGCCTGGACAAGGCGTCGCTGACGCCGAGCCCCGAGCAGATCGGCATCGTCGAGCAGGTCGGCGACGGCATCGCCTTCGTGCGCGGCCTGCCGGACCTGCCGCTGGGCGCGCTGATGCGCTTTCAGGGCGGGGCTGCCGGCTTCGCCCACGCCCTGGACGAGGATCGGATCGGCTGCGTGCTGCTGGACCTGGGCGCGGTGGAGGCGGGCGAACAGGTGCGCGGCCTCGGCGCCATCGCCTCGACGCCGGTCGGCGACGGCGCTGCTCGGCCGGGTGCTGGACCCCCTGGGCCGGCCGCTGGACGACGGCGGGCCGATCGTCGCCGAGCGGTTCGATCCGGTGGAGCGCGCCGCGCCCGGAATCATCGAGCGCGACCTGGTCGCCGAGCCGCTGCAGACCGGGATCAAGCTCGATCGACGCCCTGCTGGCGCTGGGGCGCGGCCAGCGCGAGCTGATCATCGGCGACCGCGAGACCGGCAAGACCGCGCTCGCCACCGACGCCATCATCAACCAGCGCGGCTCGGACGTGATCTCGATCTATGTCGCGGTGGGCCAGAAGTCGTCGGCCGTGCGCCGGGTGATCGACGCGGTGAAGCAAGTACGGCGATCCGTCAGCGCTGCATCTTCGTGGTGGCCGGGCTCGTCCAGCGCGCCGGGGCTGCAGTGGATCGCGCCCTACGCCGGCTTCTCCATGGCCGAGTATTTCCGCGACCGGGGCCAGCACGCCCTGATCGTCATCGACGACCTGACCAAGCACGCCGCCACCCACCGGGAGCTGTCGCTGCTGATGCGCCAGCCGCCGGGCCGCGAGGCCTATCCGGGCGACGTGTTCCACATCCACGCGCGGATGCTGGAGCGGGCGGCCAAGCTGTCCAAGGACGCTGGGCGGCGGCTCGCTCACCGCCCTGCCCATCGCCCAGACCGAGGCGGGCAACCTTTCCGCCTACATCCCCACCAACCTGATCTCGATCACCGACGGCCAGATCGTGCTCAGTTCGAAGCTGTTCTACGAGGGCCAGAAGCCCGCCGTGGACATCGGCCTGTCGGTCAGCCGCGTGGGCGGCAAGGCCCAGGCGCCGATCCTGCGCGAGCTCGCCGAGAGTCTGCGGATGGACTACGCCCAGTTCCTGGAGCTGGAGCTGTTCACGCGCTTTTCCACCACACTGGACGCGCGCACCCAGGCCCAGATCGACCACGGCCAACGCATCCGCGCCATCCTGACCCAGCCGCAGTACGCGCCCCTGACGCTGGCCCATCAGGCGGGCGAGCTTCTGGCCCTGCACGACGGCCTGCTCAACTCCCTGCCGCTGGACCAGATCGACGCCTTCAAGGCCCAGATGCCCGCCTGGCTCGATGGACACTGCAAGCCCGTGCTCGACAAGCTGGAGAGCGACCGCGAACTCGACGACGATGGCCGGCGGCAGCTGCGCGACGCCCTCTCGGAGCTGATCGACACTCTCAAGCCCATCGCGCCGGCGGCGCCCCCTCCCAAGGCGGCCACATGAGCGCTCTGGGCGAAGTCCAGGCGCGGATCGCCAGCATCCGCAAGCTGAAGGCCGTGGTCAGCGCCATGCGCGGCATCGCGGCGACCCACGTGCAGCAGGCCCGCGCCAGCTTGCAGGGCTACCGCGCCTATACCGACGTGATCGCCGGCGGTCTTGGGCGCGCGGTGCAGCTGCTTGAGCCCGACCCGGCGGCCCATCCCGCCTCGGTGACGGGGCCCACGGCCGTGGTGATGTTCGCCGCCGAGCACGGCTTCGCGGGCGCCTTCTCCGAGCACGTGCTGGACGCGCCCGCCCCGGCCGCCGAGACCGTCAAGCCCTTCGTGGTGGGCGCGCGGGGCCTGATCCTGGCGACGCAACGCGGCTGGACGGTGGACTGGACCGCCCCCATGGCCAGCCAGGTCTCCGGCGTCGCCGCCACCGCCCGGCGCGTGGCCGACACCCTCTATTCCGGCTTCACCGAGGGGCGCTTCGCGCGCGCGGAGATCGTGTTCGCCCAGACCATGGCGGGCGCCGATGTCGCCGTCGTGCGCCGGCCGATCCTGCCGCTGGACCTCGAGGCCTTCCGGGCGCCGCGCGCGGGGCCGCCGCCCCTGACCAATCTTCCGCCCCCCCGCCTCGTGGAGCAGCTGGTGGGCGAATACGTCTTCGCCGAACTGGCCCTGGCGGCGCTGGAGAGCTTCGCCAGCGAGAACGCGGCCCGGCTGGCGACCATGGAATCCGCGCGGATGAACATCGACAAGAAGCTCGACGACCTGTCCGGCCAGGAACGCCTGCTGCGCCAGGAGGAGATCACCGCCGAGGTGCAGGACATCGTTTCCGGCGCCCTGGCATCGGAGGGGTCGCAAGGCGCGCACGCCGCACAGGGACTTTGAAATCGGCCGTCGGGGCCGCCACGGGGGACGTCGACCAACCACTGGAGGATAAGATGATCGAGATACTGAAGGGCTTTCCGGACACGGTTCTCGCCGTCGCGTGCCGGGGCAAGCTTACGCGGCAGGATTATGAGGCCGTGCTGATCCCGGCGGTGGAGGCGTCGCTGAAACGCCACGACAAGCTGGGGATCTACTACGAGGTCGGCGCGGACTTCGCCGGCGTCGAGGTCGGGGCGGTGCTGGACGACATCAAGGTCGGCATGGGGCATCTGAGTCGCTGGGAGCGGGTCGCCCTGGTCTCGGACGTGGAGTGGATCCGCCACATGGCGATGGCCTTCGCCTTCCTGATGCCCTGCCCGATCAAGGCGTTCCACGCGAGCGAGGCTGCGGCCGCGCGGGCGTGGATCACGGCGACCTGACGTGAATGTCGCCAGCGGGCGTGAGAGCGACCCGATGGATGTCGTCGTCTTCGAGTCCGAGCCGCGCGAACGGGCCGCCTTCGAGCGCCTGGGCCCGGCGTGCAAGGTGACCTTCGTGGACGAGGCCCTGGGGCCAGACAACGCGGCGAGCTACGCCCACGCCCAGATCGTCTCGACCTTCATATATTCGGACGTCTCCGCGCCGGTGCTGGACGCGTTCAAGGATCTGAAGCTGATCGCCACCCGCTCCACGGGGGTGGACCACATCGACCTCGCATACTGTCGCAAGCGCGGAATCGCGGTCTGCAATGTGCCCATCTATGGCGAGAACACCGTCGCCGAGCACGTCTTCGCCCTGCTGCTCGCCATCGCCCACCGCCTGCCCGAGGCGTTCGAGCGCGCCCACAACGGTCCGTTCTCGCCCGACGGCCTGGAAGGCTTCGATCTGAACGGCAAGACCCTCGGCGTGGTCGGCACGGGCTCCATCGGCCGCTGCGTGATCCGCATCGCCAAGGGCTTCGCCATGAAGGTCCTGGCTTTCGACATGAGGCCGGACGCCGCCTGCGCGGCCGAAATGGGCTTCGACTATGTGGACTTCGACGCGCTCTTGGCCCGTGCGGACGTGATCACCCTGCACGTCCCTGCCCTGCCGGACGACCGGCGCCTGTTCGACGAGGCGGCCTTCGCGAAGATGAAAACCGGCGCGACCCTGATCAACACCGCGCGGGGCAGCCTGGTGGACTCCCGCGCCCTGATCGGGGCCCTACGGTCCGGCAAGATCGCCCACGCGGGCCTGGACGTTCTGGCCGAGGAGCCGATGATCCGCGAGGAGGCCGAGCTGGTCATGTCCGCGCACTACGACCAGCGGGACCTGCGCGAGCTGGTGGCCAACCATGTGCTGCTGCACTCGCCGCAAGGTGATCGTCACGCCCCACAGCGCCTTCAACACCAGGGAGGCGGTCGCGCGCATCGTCGAGACGACGGTGGAGAACATCGAGGGCTTCGCGAGCGGTCGGCCAGTGAACCTGGTCCCGCCGCCCGGTTAGTCGTGGGGATAGATCTTCACGCTGGCGGCGACGGAGTCGGCGACGTGCTCCTTGGTGATCACCCCGACCACGTTCTCGGGGCGCGGCACGCCCTTGCCCGACACCACCACGGCCATGAAGCCCTTCTTGCGCCACATCCGCTCGATCACGTCGAAGGCCACGTCGTTCTTCGCCCACGATCACGAAGTTGCGGCTGGCGACATCGCCCAGGGTGACGCCGGTATGGGCGCTCTCCAGCCCCTGCCGCATGCCCATGTTGACCCGGATGACGCCGTAGATCCGGCCCTTCTTGGTCACCACCACGTGGCGCATGCGGCCGGCATGATCCGTCTGGCGCAGGAAATCGTCGAAGCTCGTGTCGTCGGGCAGCACCGCCACGTCGCGAATCCATGACCTCCTGCGCGCGGCGCACCAGGAACATGTTGGCGTGCAGCGCCTTGGGGATGGCCTGGCCGCGCCGGACCAGCTTCAGGGTGTAGATGTTCTCGCGCGACAGCAGCCGCCGCACGCCGACGCTCATGGCGACCGCGACGATCATCGGCATGATGATGTCGTAGTCGAGCGTCATCTCGAAGATCATCACCACGGCGGTCATCACCGCGCCGGTGCCGCCGCCGACCATGGCGCCCATGCCCACCATGGCGAAGGCCGGCACGCTGAGCGGCAGCGGGAAGCCCGCCGCGGTCAACAGCGCCGCGAAGCCGCCGCCGAGGGCCGCGCCCATGAACAGCGACGGCGAGAAGATGCCGCCCGATGAGCCCGAGCCCAGGCTGAGCGAGGTCGCCAGCACCTTGGCGACGAACAGCAGGCCGAGCAGCCAGAAGGTGGTCAGCCGGCCCGACAGGATCGCCTCAACCGTCGCGTAGCCGACGCCGTCGACGAAGTACTGCCCGAAGCCGACGAACAGGGCGTACATCAAGACGCCCATCAGCAGCATGCCCAGCACGTGGCGCAGATAGTTGGATTTGATCTTGTCGAACTGATCCTCGACGACGTGCAGGCCGCGGATGAATCCCGCCGCGGCGGCGCCGGTGATCGAGCCGAGAACGGCGAAAAGCAAGAGCACGATCAAGGCGTTGGCGTCTGTCGCCATGGGCGCCATGTGCGGCACCTGGAACGCCGGCTGATCGCCGAGCACCCAGCGGCCGATGAAGGTCGCCGCGCCGGTCGCCAGGGCCACCGGCAGGAAGGTGCTGACGCTCACCTCCGGCATCATCAGCTCGATGGCGAACATCACCCCGCCGATGGGGGTGTTGAAGGTCGCCGCGATGCCCGCGCCGGCGCCGGCGGCGACCAGCGCGATGCGCTGGCCGGCCGGCATCTTCACGATCTGGCCGAGGGTGGAGCCGAGCGCCGAGCCGATCTGGATGATCGGGCCCTCGCGGCCCACCGAGGCGCCGCTGCCGATGGCGACGGCCGAGGCCAGCGACTTCACCACCGCCACCACCGGCCGGATCACGCCGCCCTTGTAGTAGATGGCGTCCATCACCTCCGGCACGCCGTGGCCCTTGGCCTCGGGCGCGAAATTGCTGACCAGGAAGGTGACGACCAGGCCGCCGATGACCGGCACCAGGATGACCAGCGCCCCCCAGGGCGCGGGCGAGGTGAAGACGTTCGCGTCGTACCCCATCGTGAAATGGCCGGAGAACATCACGTTGTGGATGAGCCCGATCAGGTCGCGGAACCCGACCGCGCCGAAGCCGGTCACCACGCCGACGATGAGGGCGAGGATCGAGAGGTAGACCAGGCCCAGCCGGCGGCTCTCTTCTTCCTCCAGGGCGCTTGCGGGCGCCGCGCCGGGCGAGCGAGGAACTAGAGTCTGTGTCTGTCAAAACGCGTTCCGTCATCGGCCGGCGATGGATCCTTCGAGGTTGGCGGGACGCCCCGCGTCCCCTCGCCGCGCGGCGACCGCGCAGGGAAGGCCGAGGCGCCAGGCGGCTGGGCGACGCCGCGCAAGCCCCCGCGCCCGAACTTCAGTTCGGACTCATCGACCCCCGCGGCGCCGCATGCATAGGCGGCTTGCGCCGATCATCAAGGGTAATTTCAATTTTTTCCGCAGCGAGACGCCCTCGGCCCGGCCGAGCCAGCGCCGCAGCGGCGTCAGCGCTTCTTGCGCGACAGATAGGCGGCGATGGCCTTCAGCTCGGTGTCGGTGATCTCGGTCGGGCGCATGGACGGCATCACCGAGACGCCGTGGCGCACCGTGTAGGTGACGAAGGCGGCGGTCAGGTCCGTGCGCTGGTCGAGCTCGGCGGGCTTGGTCCCCTTGTACTTGGCCTGCAACGCCTGGGTTCCCGGGTGGCCGGGGCCGGCGGCATGGCACGCGAAGCAGTAGCGCTGATAAATGTGCTCGCCCGTGTCGGCCGGGATCGGCGACGGACGACCAGCCGGCGCCGGGCACGGCGCGCACCGGCGCGGCGGGCGTGGTCCTTGGCCTGGCCGCGGCGCGGCGGCCAGGGCGGCGGGCGAGCGCCGCGAGCAGGCCCTGGATGATGCCGCGTCTCCCGCAGGTGCTTGGGCCACACGCCGTAGCGCCCCGCCGAGATGATCCCGTTGGGATCGACGGCGTCCTTCACCGCTTCGTGGAAACGTAGCAGGGCGTGGTTATTGTAGCTGTAGGTGGCCATGACGTCGTCCTGGAAGGCCGGCGCCGTCCGGTATTCGCCATAGCCATGATCCGCCAGGATCTTCACCAACTTGCGGAAGTTCTCGCGGGTGCGCTTGTTCGTCCGCCGGATCGTGGGTGACGGCCAGCATCACCAGGATCACGAAGGTGCGCGCCCAGCAACCGATCGGCGGCGTCAGCACCGTGACCGGCAGATCCAGCTCCTGGGCCGTCTTTCGGATGAGGTCGTAGGCCTCGACGATCCCCTCGCCTGTGCGCGGGATGATCGGCGAGCAGGTGATGTGACCGTAGGTGGGGTCCGAATACTCGGAGCGCGCGCCGATCCAGAAGATCGACAGGGCCGGGATGCCGAAGTTGCCCTTGCTGAGGGTCTTCAGCTGCTCTTCGGTCGGGGGCATGGCGATCACCTCGCCCCCGGTGAAGCTGGCCCCCGGGATCTCAGAACACAGGCGCTTGGTGTACTCCCATTGGGCTTTCACCACCTCCGCCGGGCCGTAGTACAGCACCTGGGCCGTCCAGTATGGCATGCCCTTGGCGGCCGCGTAGGCCTCCTGCTCCTCCATCGGCGCGTCATAGCCCGGCACGCCCGGCTGGGGCGGCGCAGAGACGCCCAAGCGGTAGGAAGGGGCTGGCCAATCACGGGCATGCCCTGCATGGTCACGGTGTTCTCGAGGTAGTTGACGATGTCGACGAGCTTGTTGATGTCGGCCTTCTTGGGCACGCCGATCACGCCGGAGATGAAGGCCTCGGGCGCCGGGTAGAGCCAGAAGCCCATCTTGGTGACCACGCCAAGCGTCGACTGCTTGAACAGGCCGTCGATCCAGGGGCCGTAGCCGTACTTGTTCTGCTGCCAGGTCTTGGCGTTCGGCAGGGCGCCCATGCCGGTGCGCAGCACCTCGCCCGTGCCCAGCACCACCTCCATGCCGCAGTGGGAGTCGAAGTGGTTGCGGTAGGCGCCGTGGGTGTAGCCGCCGCCGTAGTCCAGCGCATTGCCGATGACGCTGCCCCAACCTGGATCCGGACAATCAATCCAAAGGTTTAGCCCACGATCCTGAATGTATCGGTAGAGGTCGAAATAGCTGACGCCCGGCTCGACCAGCGACGTAGGCGTTGCGCTCGTCGATCTCCAGGATGCGGTTCATGCGCTTCAGGTCGAGCACGACGCTGCCCGTCATCACCGGCGCGGCGCCGCCATAGCCCAGGTTCTTGCCGGTGGAGATCGGATAGATCGGGATGCGGCGCTCGTTGGCGATGCGCACCACCGCCTGCACCTCCTCGGCGGTGAAGGGCGCGACGGCGGCGGAGGCGAGCCGCTCCTCCGGCTCGTCCCAGACGATGGAGTAGGCGTCGCGATAGGGCTCCAGGTCCTCTTCGGAGCTGAACACCCAGTCCTTGCCCACCACGCCTTCGAACGCTTTGAGCGCCTCGGCGAAGTCCGCGGCGCTGACGCCGGCCGGAACTCTCATGCGTGTCTCCCTAGATGCGCCGTTCGGGCTTGGCCGCGAGGACCCAGCTGATCAAGACAAGCGGCTGGCCGGGCCCCGCCGGGGAGGCCGTCCGCCGAAGCTCTCCAACGGGCCCAGCGCCGCGTGCGGCCAGGGCCATGCTCGCCGCCTGCGCCGCCCAGGCGCGGCCCGACAGGCGCTCCATGGCGGCCTGCGTCACCACCGCGTCCGGCCCGGCGACGGCGTGGGCGACCGCGCCGGAGGGCGTGCGGCGGTGCTCGGCCTTGAAGGCCGTGCGCAGGCCCCGATCCAGCGCCAGCCGCTCCAGGCAGAAGAAGGCCGCGTGATCGGTGAGCCCCGCCAGGGCGGCCTTGTCGCCGCGCCACAGCAGGTCGAGCTCGTCGTACCAGAGCTTGGTGACGTCGCCCTCGGTCCACGCGATTCGCTGGCCGGCCCGGGCGGCCTCGGCGGCGAAGGCGCGGCTGTCGGCGAAGCGCGTGTCGGCCACGACCTTGTAGAGCGGGGGACCGCCAAGGCCCGGCGCGGCCCGGGCGACGCTCGCTCCCAGCGCCGATCCGGCCGCCGCCGCGGCGCCGGCGGCCTTGAGCACGCCGCGCCTGTCCCAGGCGCCGGATCCGTCACCGGCGGCGGGGATGTCGGACGATGTCGCCTGACCGGCGCGCCGGTTGTTCACCCGTCCCCTCCCCGCTGTCCGCGTTGTGTGGATCGATGGTCGAGGGAACCGAACGGCCTGTCAACGACGGGGCTTGCCGGCGAATGTCGCCGCGCGTCCTGGTCCAGCGGGCCGTGGCGGTGACGGAGGGATTCGAACCCTCGGTACGGCTTTACACCGTACAACGGTTTAGCAAACCGCCGCCTTCAGCCACTCGGCCACGTCACCTGTCCGAGCTCGCGCCCAGGCGCGTCCCGATAGCCCGAACCGCAGGCCCTGGCAATCGAGCCTACCGCGGCGATCAGGCGGCCGGGGAATAGCGCGCGCCGTTAACTGAGGGCTCATCCCGGTTTGCCAGAATGGGCGTCGTCAAACTCGGACGACCTGTGCCCCTATGTCCACTCTCGCCGCCCGCCTGCAGACCACGCCCGCCACGGAGCCGACGGCTCGCGTCGACGCGTCCCGCGCCCTCGCCTCGGCCCGACGGCGAGGTTCCGGCCGAGCTGCGCCGGGAGCTCGGGCCCCAGACCGACGCCGATCGACGGCAGGGCGAGCGCCGGGGGCCGCTGCGGCCCGGACGGCTGCTGACGGCGCGGGCGCGCCTGACCGCCTCGGACCCGGCCAAGGGCTTTCGCATGGCCGATGCGTCCATCGTCATCGCCGTCGCCGCCATCGCCTGCCGGATCGGCCAGCCCGCCGACCTGCTCGCCGCGCCGGTGGGGGCGGTGCTGCCCTATGTTCTGGGCGCCATGCTGCTGACCTGGGGCCTGCGCACGACGGGCGCCTACAGCTTTCAGGCGCGCGAGGCGCTCTCCGGCCACCTGCTGAAGAACCGCCGCCGCCTTCCTGCCCGCCGCCGCGATCCTGGCCGTCGTCGGCGCGACGCGTGGGGCCGTGGTCGCGGCCCAGGGGCTCGTCTGGCTGATGCTGAGCTTCTCGGCGGTCTATCTGGCCCATCTGGGCTGGTGGTCCAGCGTGCGCCGCTGGCGGGCGGAGGGCCTGCTGACGCCCAACGTCGTTCTGGTGGGCGCAACGCGCAACGCCGAGCGCCTGATCGCCAAGATGTTGGACACCCGCGAGGCCAATGTGCTCGGCGTGTTCGACGACCGGCTGGACCGCGTGCCCTCCACGATTCACGGCGTGCCGGTGCTGGGCGACACCGCGGCCCTGATCCACCACCGCATCGCGCCCTTCGTGGACCGCATCGTGGTGGCCGTGCCCGCCTCCGCCCAGGGGCGCGTCAACCAGATCATCGAGCATCTGCGGGTGCTGCCCAACGAGATTTCGCTGTTCCTCGACTTCGATGGCGAGACGGGCGCGGCCACGCTGTCGCGGCTGGGCAACTCTCCGCTGGCCCAGCTCTCGGGCCTGGAGCGCAACGAGGACCGGGCGTTCTGGAAGCGCGTGCAGGACCTGACGATCGGCTCGCTGGCGCTGATCATAGCCCTGCCGATCATGGCGCTGACCGCGCTGGCCGTGCGGCTGGACAGCCCCGGGCCGATCCTGTTCCGCCAGCGCCGCCACGGCTTCAACAACGAAGAGATCGTGGTCTGGAAGTTCCGCTCCATGCGGACCGACGCGGCGGACGCCACCGCCTCGCGCCAGGTGTCCGAGGACGACGACCGGATCACCCGCGTGGGCCGCTTCATCCGCAGCACGAGCCTGGACGAGCTTCCGCAGATCTTCAACGTGCTGACCGGCGAGATGTCGCTGGTGGGACCGCGCCCCCACGCCATCGGCATGAAGACCGGACAGGCCGAGTCCGCGCGCCTGGTGGCCGAATACGCCCACCGCCACCAGCTGAAGCCCGGCATCACCGGCTGGGCCGCCATCAAGGGCTCGCGCGGGCCGGTGGATACGCCTGACGCCGTGCGCCGCCGCGTGGCGCTGGACGTGGAGTACATCCACCGCCAGTCCTTCTGGCTGGACCTCTACATCATGCTGATGACCATCCCCTGCCTGCTCGGGGACCGGTCCACGGTGCGCTGAGGCTCCGCCGTGTTCTGGAAGGGCGTGATCGGCTACCTGCCGGCGAACATCGTTCAGGGGGTCGTCGGGCTGCTCAGCCTGGTCGCCTTCACCCGGCTGCTGACGCCCGACGCCTACGGCGCCTACGCCCTGGCGTTCTCGGCCGCGAGCCTGGTCCACACCCTCGCCTTCACCTGGCTGGAAGCGGCCATGGCGCGGTTCTACGCCCGCAAGGCCGAGGACGCGGCCCTGCCCGTCCACTTCGCCACGCTCTATCGCGTGTTCTGGACACTGGCGTTCTTGCTGCCGGCGGCGGCGGTGCTGGTCGTGTGGCTGCTGCCGATCCCAGGCTCGCTGAAGTTCGCCGTCGGCGCGGGCCTGGTGGCCATCCCGGTGCGCAGCCTCGCCAAGCTGGCCCAGGAGCACCGCCGCGCGGCGGGCCGGGTGACCGCCTCGGCCCTGCTCGACATCGGCCAGACCGCCGGCGCCTTCGCCATCGGGGCTGCCCTGGCGGTGCTCGGCGCGGGCGGCGCGGCGCCCCTGATCGGCGCGGGCCTGGCCGCCGCCCTATGCCTGCCGTTCGTGCTGCCCGAGGAGCTGAAACGCGCGTCGGCCGGACGGTTCGATCCGGCGCTCGCCAAGACCTACGCCCACTACGGCGTGCCAGTGTCCCTGTCGCTGATCCTGGCGCTGGCGCTGGCGAGCACCGACCGCTTCATGCTGGCCGCCTTCCTGAACGAGGCCAGCGTCGGCGCCTACCACGCCGGTTACAGCCTTTCCTCGCGCACGCTGGACGTCCTGTTCATCTGGCTGGGCGCGGCGGGCGGACCGGCCTGCATCGCCGCCCTCGAGCAGGGGGGCCGCGCCGCCCTGCAACGCGCCGCCCGCGAGCAGGTCTCGCTGATGGTGCTGATCTGCCTGCCCGCCGCCGTGGGCCTGGCGCTGGTGGCCAAGCCCCTGGCCGACCTGATGATCGGCGAGGGCCTGCGCGACGGAGCGGCGCGGGTGACGCCCTGGATCGCCGCCTCGGGCTTCTTCGCGGGGATCACCACCTACTATCTGCACACCGCCTTCACCCTCGGGCGCCAGACGCGTCTGCTGCTCGCGGCCATGGCGATCCCGGCGACGGCCAACTTCGCCCTGACCTTCATCCTGATCCCGCGCTTCGGCCTGAACGGCGCGGTGTGGGCGACGACGGCGAGCTATGCGACAGGCGCCCTCGCCTCCTGGGTCATGGGCCGGCGGGTGATGCCGCTGCCCCTGCCCTGGACCACCATCGGACGGGCGGCTCTGGCCTGCGCCGGCATGGCCGTGGCCGTGAGCCTCGATCCCGCGCTTCGGCGGCGCGGTGGAGCTGTTCGCCAAGGCCGGCGCGGGCGTCCTGGTCTACGGCGCGCTGATCCTGGCGCTGGACGGCGCGGGCGCACGGACCCGTTGCGGCCAACTGGTCCGCGCCTTGCACGCGAGGACCGCATGAACGCGCCGATGAAACACATCAAGG
This sequence comes from uncultured Alphaproteobacteria bacterium, assembly GCA_963761065.1. GTDB lineage: Bacteria > Pseudomonadota > Alphaproteobacteria > Caulobacterales > Caulobacteraceae > JANWHQ01. The sequence continues at coordinate 1,008,309 of CAVXFP010000001.1, forward strand.
AATGGAAGATCGACAACCGCGCCCGCAAGGCCGCCAAGCCGCGCCTGTCGGTGCTGATCCCGTTCCTGCACGACGATCCGCGCCCGCTGCTGGAGGCGCTGGACCGCGAGGCCGCCAGCCTGGACGGCGCGGTGGAGTTGGTGCTGCTGGACGACGGCGCGGGCGATGACGAGTTGGCGCACGACGGTCACCGTCGCCGTTCAGGCCCTGGCCCTGCCCGCGCGGCTGATCCGCCTGCTGGCCAACGAGGGCCGCGCCAAGGGCCGCAACCGCCTGGCCCGCCATGCGCGCGGGGGCTGGCTGCTGTTCCTGGACGCCGACATGCTGCCCGACCGGCCGGACTTCCTGGGCGAATACATCGCCTTGATCGCGGGCGAGGCGCCGGCGGTGGCCTTCGGCGGCTTTTCCATGGACCAGACGCCGCACCGGCGCGAACACGCCCTGCACCGCAAGCTCGCCGGCCGTTCGGACTGCGCGCCCGCCCCGTTCCGCGCCAAGCATCCGGAAAAGTACGTCTTCACCTCGAACCTGCTGGTCCGCCGCGACGTGTTCGACAGCGAGGCCTTCGACGAAGGCTTCAACGGCTGGGGCTGGGAGGACGTGGAGTGGGGCGTGCGGGTGTCGCGCCGGCACCGCGATCCTGCACGTGGACAATCCCGCCACCCACCTGGGGCTCGACCCCGCCGACGTGATCGCGCGCAAGTACGAACAGTCGGTCGAGAACTTCCGGCGCATCGTCAAGGCGCACCGCGCGGTGGTCAGCCGCTACCCCAGCTACAAGGTCGCGCGGCTGCTCAAGCCGATCCCGCTCAAGGGTATCTGGCGGCCGATGCTGAAGGCCGTCGCCCTGGCCGAGGTCGCGCCGATCGGTCTGCGGGCCTTCTGCATGCGGCTCTATCGCGCCGCCCTGTGCGCGGAGGCGGTATGAGCGAGGCCCAGTCCGCGGACCGCTCGCTGCGCGGCAAGCTGCGCCGCCGCACCGCCCGGCTGGCCGAGCGCAGCCCCGCGCCCGCGCATGTCGGCCGGCCCATGGTGTCCTTCACCTTCGACGACGCCCCCGCCAGCGCGGCCGACGCCGGCGCGGCGATCCTGGAGGCGCGCGGCCTGCGGGGCACCTACTTCATCAGCACCGGACTTCTGGGCAAGGACAGCCCCTGCGGCCGGGTGGCGACGGGTGCGGACATCGCGCGCCTGCACGCCGCCGGCCACGAGATCGCCTGCCACACGGCGTCGCATATGAACTGCGCCCTCGCCTCGCGCCAGGCGCTGGTGGCGGACGTGGAGGCCAATCGCGAGGCGCTGGAGGCGCTGGGCGTCCCGGAGCCGACGAGCTTCGCCTATCCCTACGGCGACGTGTCCGCGTCGGCCAAGCGGGCCCTGTCAGGCCGCTACGGCGTACTGCGCGCGCTGCACCCCGGCCTGATCGAGGCGGGGACGGACCTGAACCAGGCGCCGTCGGTGGGGATCGAAGGGCCGGAGGGCGAGGCGAACGCCCGCCGCTGGCTGGAACAGGCCACCGCGCGCGGCGGCTGGCTGATCCTCTACACCCACGACGTGGGCCAGACCCCTTCCCCCTGGGGCTGCGAGCCGGGGGCGTTGGAGCGCCTCCTGGCCCAGGCGCTTGCCGGGAGGGCGGAGGTGGTGACGGTGGCCGAAGGACGGCGGCGCCTGGGCAAGGCGGGCGGCCTGGGCGGTGACTTGTCGGGCAGCGCCAGCTTGGCCGCCAACGCCACGAAGATCACCCAGCGCATGTCGTTGTAGATCACCGCCACGCTCTCGGTCAGGGTGGTCAGGGTGTAGACGAGCAGGAACGGGACCACGAGATAGGCCCCCTTGTGAGTGAACAGGGCGCGTATGGCCCGCACCCAGGTCTCCAGGAAATAGGCCGTCCACGCCGCCAGCCCGAAGACGCCCATCGCCAGCCACTGCTCAAGCCAGGAGCTGTGGGCGTGGCTCGGGCGGAATCCCGCCTCCTTGGTGATCTGGGCCACGACGGCCCACGGAGAGTCCCCGCTCCACGCCGCGCCATATCCGACTCCGAGCCAGGGATGCTGGGTGATCTGGTGGATCACCGCCGCCCAGATCTTGGTCCGGCCGGTCAAGGTCGCGTCCTTGCCCAGGATCGCCAGCACCACATCGGCGGCGAACAGGGCGATCATGCCGCCCAGCGCCGCGGCGGTCGCCACGCCGTAGATCGCCGCCACCCGCGTCGCCGGGCCCCGCCGCATCAGCCACACGAGCACGATGCCCGACACGCCTACCGCGCAGGCGAGCAGGGCCGTCTTTGACGTGGACAGCAGGATCAGCAGCAGCGCCAGGCCCGCCAACGGCCACCACAGCCACGCCCGCTTGGGCCTCAGCAGGGCCGCCGCGGCGATCATGGTGAAGCCGATGGCCATGTTGCCGCCGAGCAGGTTCTTCTCGACCCAGAACCCGCGCCAGGCCCCCGGGAACAGCGTCTGCATCCGCCCGTAGGACGGAACCAGCACCGCGACGAGGAACGAGCCCACCGCCAGGATCGCGAACGCCGTCGCCAGCGCCTCGGCCAGGGTCGCCCAGCGGAACCTAGACCCGACCAGCAGGCCGCACATGGTGGTGAGCGCGAGCGCCACGGTGCGCCGCAGAGTCTCGCTGGGGTCCACCGACCACAGCATGGAGGCCGCCGCGATCCATACGAGCAGGATCGGCAGCGGCTGGCGGACGGCCGCGCGGGCGCCTTGCAGCGGCTCCATCGCCAGCAGAACCAGCCCGAGGCCATAGGCGGGGAAGTACATCGCCCGCACCAGGCTCGACGCCTCTGCGTCGGTGGAGCCGCCGGTCAGCGCCGTGAGCCACGCCTGGCTGAACACGATGATGATCCCGACGGCCGCGGCGAACGCCAGGGCGTCCACGGCCGTGGCGCGCTCCAGCGGCCGATGCGGCGCCGGATAGACGGCCTGGGCGGTCACGGCATCAGGGCCTTGAGAAACCGGGGCGGCTGGATGACCGCGCGGTTGAAGAACACTCCGGCGACCCGCCCCCCGGCCTGCTCCAGCGCATCGCGCAGGGCGGCGGGGCCGCGCGTGTCGGCGCCGTCCGCCGCGACCACCAGCACGGTGCAGTCCATGAACGGCGCGGCCGCCAGGGCGGACTGGGACAGCTCGCCCGGGGGCGAGTTCCACGACCACCACCTGGGCGTGGCGGCGCATGGCGGCCCAGTAGTCGGCGGTCTCGATCACGCTGGGAACCTGGCCGGGGCGCAGCATCTCGTTGCGGAAGCGCGTGACCCACAGCTTCGCCCCGCCCGCCGCGTGGCCGCTGAGATAGTGGGAGTCCGGGATGCGCCGGCCCTGGCTGTCCCGCGCTGGGGGGTGGACGGTGAAGAAGGTCGAACCGTCCGGGCTCCCCGCCGCCGGCCGGCTCAGACGGCCGTAGCGCGCCGGCTCCTTCTCGATCGCCCCGTACTGAGGCGCGCCCTTCAGGTCGAGGTCCACCAGCCACACCGGACGGGTCGCCCGGCCCGCTGCGAAGCGGGCGAATTCGCGCGCCACGGTGGAGGCGCCCTCGCCCCGCGTCGCGGCCACAAATTGCACGAGGAAGCCCTGGCCCGCGGACGGCGGCGCCAGCGACGCCCAGAGTTCAGCCATCTCGCCGGTTAAATCGACCATCGCCCGAATCGCAACACGCGCAAGGTTCAAGGCTAATCCAATCCCCTGCCCGGCGATGCCCCGTCCGTTCACAACCGGTGCTTCACGCCCGCGGCGGCCAGCACGGGCAGGTCCAAGGTGCGCGCGGCGCACGACGGCGTGGCGAAGCCGCGGCGCAGGAACAGCCTCAGCAGGCCCACGCACAGGGCCGTGAAGGCGGCGAACAGGAAGGCCAGGACCACGATCGGCTTGCGCAGGCTCGAACCACGCGCGGGCGGCGTCGGGCGCTCGACGATGCGGATGTTGTCGTTGCTCTTCTGGGCGATGGCCTGGGCGGCCTGCGACTGCTGGCGACGCTGCATCAGGTCGCGGACCTGGGTCTGCAGCAGGTCGCGGTCGCGTCCGAGGGCGAGGTATTGAGGTTCGAGCTCGTTGAGCTGCTGGCGGCGAGCCGAAATCTGCTGAAGCTGGGTGGTCAGCGCGCTCAGCCGCTCGCGCAGGGACGCGCCCTCGGCGGTCAGCTGCAACTGTTCGGTCTGGACCGTCTGATAGACCGGGTTGACGCCCGAGCGCCGCACGCCCGACACCTGGGCGCCCGGCTGCTTCTGGAGCGCCTGGAGCTGGGCGATCTTCTGGTCGATGTCCCGCACGGGCTGGGCGTCGGGCTTGTAGCGCGACAGCAGGTCCTGGCGGTCGATGTTGAGCTGCATCAGCTTGTCCGACGCGGCGGGGTTGGAGTCGCGGTAGAGCTCCACCTCCGGGCTGATCTGGCCGACCTGCCGGCTGATCTCCGCCAGCCGCCCGCCGATCTCGCTCAGCCGCGCCTCGACGCGATAACGCTCATCGGTGATCGAGGTCTGCAGGGTGTTGAGCGAGGCCTTCTCGGCGTCGAAGTCGTCGATCCCGGCGCTGGACAGGAAGCTCTGATAGGCCGTGTCGGCGTCGTCGAGCTTCTTCTGGAAGATCTGGAGCTGCTGATCGAGGAAGGGCTGGGCCTTGTCGGCCAACACGGTGCGCCGGTAGCTCAGATAGTCGTCGAGCAGCTTGTTCAGCACCAGCGACGCCCGTTGGGCGTTGGAATCCGAATAGGTCAGGCGCACGACCGAGGTGTCCGGCGCCGTCTCGACCTTCAGATTGCGGCCCATCTGGGCGACCACCGAGTCCAGGATCGTCTGCTTCTTCGCGGGCGAGGCGCGGTCGTAGCCCGCCGCCGCGTCGGGCGAGACCTGGCCTACGCCCAGCGAGGCGATCACCTTCCGGCGCAGGTCGGGGCTCTGCAGGATCTCGATTTCGGAGCGGACCACATCGTCGGTGGTGGGAATCGCCCCCCGCGCGGCGTCGCCCACATCCGGCTGATAGACATAGGCTTGGCCCAGCCGCACCAGGATGCTGGAATGAGCCTCGTACTCGGTCTTGATCAGGAAGGCCGCGATCACGCCGATCGCGAACAGGACCGCGAACACGGCGAGCATCAGCCCGCGGTCGCGCCACAGCAGCGTCACCACGTCGGCATAGCTGTATCGCGGACGTGAGGCCCACTCACCGCCCGACCCGCGATAGGCTCCGTTTCCAGCGCCCCAAGTGTTGTCGTAGGCCATTGACCAAGCGACCGTTCTAGCCTTCAGCCTGCACCCTCGCCGGTCGCGATTAACCGTTCGTTACCCACTTTCGTTAAGGTTTGAGATCTTCCGGATCGGCGCGGGGCGCACGGCTGATATGCAGTCCAGGACTTGGCAGGGTTGGGGGGTGTGCGCCGTGGCGGCGCTGACGCTCGCCGGGTGCCAGACCCCCGGCCCTCCCCACCGGTCCATGGCCCACGCCACGCCGCGACGCGAGGCGATGTCCCGGCGCGAAGCGAAGGCGGAGTTCCCGAACATCGGCTATGCGACCTGGACGGACGAGGAGCCGCCCTACCGCGTCTATCCAGGCGACGAACTGGACATCTCCGTCCCCTCGGCGCCCGAACTCGACAAGACGCTCATCGTGCAGCCGGACGGGCGCATCAGCCTGCCGCTGATCCATACGGTGATGGTGGCCGACCGCACCGTGGGCGAGGTGGAGCAGACGCTCGACCAGGCCTATTCCAGCCAGCTGTTGCGGCCCGAGGTGTTCGTGTCGGTGAAGACCGCCACGCCGCTGAAGGTGTTCGTGGGCGGCGAGGTGGACAAGCCGGGCGTCTATGACATGCCCGGCGACATCAACGCCCTGCAGGCGGTGATCCAGGCCGGCGGCTTCAAGAGCTCAGCCAAGCGTGGGGACGTGATCATTATCCGGCGCGGGCCCGACGGGCGGCCGATGATGCGCACCGCGAACCTGCGGCGCGGCCTCGACCATCCGGGCAAGACCGATCTCGTGCCGCTGCGGCGCTTCGACGTCGTTTATGTGCCGCGCACCGGCCTGGCCGACGCGGGCGTGTTCGTTCAGCAGCTCAATGGCCTTGTCCCGAGCTCGATCGGCTTCAGCTATCTGCTGAACAACTCCAGCGCCGTGCCGATCTTCTAACCGTTCCTAGGCGGCGCTCGACAGCCATTCGCGCGCGGCGCGCTGGGCTTCGGCCACGTCGGCGTGATCCATTTCCTGGCTGAGTTCGCGCCGATAGACCTTCGCTTCGGTCGATCCGCGCATGGCGGCCAGGTTGAACAGCATATGCGCCGACACGTAGTCGAGCGGCGCGCCGCCCTGACCGGTCGAGTACATCAGGCCCATCCGGAACAGCTCGTCGCCGCTGGCGTCGGGCTTGGGCAGAGGCGGGGGACCCGCCAGTTCCACATCATTCAAAGCCAACATCACCTTGGACCCCTGTCCGACCGATGGCTCTCGCCGCGGTCTTCTGAGGCTAAGGGAAGAGCCCCGGCGCTAAAGATAGAGTTAAAGCGCCAGTCACCGTGAATTTTATTGCTGTTTGCGTTTACGGCCAGTTGATGACTGTAAATGAGCGGTCAACAGCGACTTAAGACATAGTTATCAGCGGGGCTGATCCGGGGCTGCGAACTGGCCGGCGGAGCAAATCCGGCTCAGCGCCGCGCGCGCTGGCCGAACAACACATTGCGGGCCTGTTCGCCCGCCGCGCCCGCGTTGGCTGCGGTGTGGACCAGTTCCTTGCCCTTCTCGTCCGCCCGCTTCACCGCATCGCGCGCGGAAATCCGGTCGACCCAGGCCAGAAGGTCGTCGAAGCCTTCATGGATGCCCGGGTTCAACATCGCCATGCCGCGCACCCAGGGGTAACAGGCCATGTCGGCGATGGAGTAGTCGCCCGCGACGAACTCGCGCCCCTTCAGACGCTTGTTCAGCACGCCCGCCAACCGCTCGTACTCGGTGACATAACGTTGCGTGCCATAGGCGACGTAGCGCTGGTCGGGGATCATCTGGCGGGCGTAGCTGCGGAAGTGGTTCGCCTGGCCGGCCATGGGGCCCAGGCCCGCCATCTGCCAGTACAGCCACTCCTCCACCTGCACGCGCCCGCGCTCGTCGGCGGGATAGAACTGGCCGGTCTTGCGGCCCAGGTACTGCAGGATCGCGCCGGACTCGAACACCGAGATCGGCTCGCCGTCCGGACCCTCCGGATCGATGATCGCCGGCATCCGGTTGTTGGGGCTGAACGCCAGGAACTCCGGCTTGAACTGGTCGCCCTTGCCGATGTTCACGGCGATCAGATTGTACGGAAGGCCCATCTCCTCCATGGCGATGGTGATCTTCGTGCCGTTGGGCGTCGGCCAGAAATAGACATCGATGGGCGCGGTCATGGGGAATGGTCTCCTGCTCCGACGGGTTTTGGCGAAGTGCGGCCGCGACCGCAAGCGGCGGGGGAGGCGGCGGCGCCTGGTCGACAAGGCGACGCATGTCCTCGATGTCCATATGGGACACGCTCCGGGCCCCGGAGGCACCGACAAACTGACGCCCTCCCGCGCGGCGCGGCGCCAGACGCGCGCGTGCCGCAGCGCGGGCGCTGGCCGCGTGAAGGCCAAGGAGAACCGGTGTTTGGCGCCGGCGCCGGGGGTCATGCGCCGATTATCGCCGCTGATCGGACGGTGGGGATAAGCCCTGTCCCGCCTCTGGCTCGATGCCGTGCGATGTCTCCGGTTGTCCTGTCCCCCGGACACGGCCCCGTCCGAGAAAGTGGGAAACGTACGACCTTTCGAGCGGCGCGCAGTGCTGGATGTACGGTGGGGCCCGATCAGTCAGATCGGGGCGGACGAAGTGGTGCGTGTCCCCACTTCCGGCAGAATTTCCTACCAGCTGATCTTCACTTGGCCGTTGCCGCCGGCCGCGCCGGTTGACACCCCCCCGCCCTGAGAGCTTGCGGTGCAACCTACCCCCCGGTGGTAGCCGCCATGGCCACCCGCCCCGCCATCGTTGATATAGGGTCCGGTGCGTCCCGGCCCGCCGCCCGCGCCGCCAAGGCCGCCGCCGCCGCCGGCAGCGCAACGACCACTGGCCGCCTGCCCACCCGGATAGCCATTTGCACCGGACAAGCCGCTGCCGGACCCGACGGCCCCCCCCCATGGCCGCCGGCGCCGCCAGGTCCCGCGTAGTCTTTACCGGGGCCGGCGCTGCCGCCCTTGCCCCCATGCCCGGTGACCACGCCGGCGACGGAGCTGTCACCACCGTCGCTGCCGGCAATGCCGCAATCCTTAAAGAGCAGGTGCCGTCTCCAGCACCACCCGCGCCGCCGCCTGCTGCGCGCCCCCGCCGACCGTCACGTGATAGACGATGCCCGTTGCCTGCGCTGTAACCGGGGCGATCACCTTTCCATAGCCGCCGCCCCCGCCGCCGCCGCCGCCGCCGCCCGCGGGAGGGTGAGCGTCGTAACTGTTCGCGCTGGAGTCCACGCCGCTGCCGCCGCCGCCGCCGGCGCCCCAGGCCTCGAAGGTGAGGCTGAGATTGCCTCCGGACGGCAGGACGATGTCGCAGCCAGTGCCGGCGCTTGGGCAGATCCTGAAGGTGTAGGTCCCATGGACAAATGTCTTGGCCCCATGCTCCGGCGTGGCGACCGCCGGCAGCTTCATAACGGCCTTTCCCAGGGCCTGTATCGGTTTCTGGTGGACGGCGCCGAGTGTCGGCAGCGGCGCATGGGCCTGAACGTGTGCATCGACCTGTCCGTGGTTCTGGCCGACCTGTGCCGCGGCGCGCTCCCGCCAGGACGATGCACGGGATCGCAACGACCCAGACGGCGACAGCATCCATCTTCATGTGACGGGTCATCGCCTTGCCTCCCAATGAATATTTGAGGTCATGAAGTATAGGTCAGCGTAGATGAAACTCGGAAACATGTATAGGTCGGGCCCATGCTGGCGGCGCTGGATCTCGGCGTGCAGCGCAGCACCCGGCATGACAGGCGGTGCGGCGATGAAAAGAACCGGGAATTACGGTGACAGTTCACATATTTCTCAGTGAGGGACCATGCAATACCGTAGTTCGCGCGCCAGCTTCGTCAATTGTGTGCACTGTCACCGTAATGGCGCCGTAATGGATGGTGATCTTCGTGCCGTTGGGCGTCGGCCAGAAATAGACATCGATGGGCGCGGTCATGGGCTTCCTCTGGGTGGCTCGACGCACCTTTGGCCAAGACGGCGCGTCGCCGCAAGGGTCGCGGGCGCGAACATCGGCCTGGGCGCCCGCGCGCGCGGGCGGGGCTCAAAGCCCCATACAAAATCGTGAAGCCGAAGTGATGCCGCTTCGATTGACCCCCGGGGCGCCTGCCGGTAAAGTTGATGCTGTGGAAATATCGATGGACAACACCTCCGGAACGATCAATTCCGTCCAGGAGGCGTGGCGGCAAAGAGCTTATGCGCAGGGCGTTCTGTGCCTGATCTGCTGCGAGCCTCCAAGATTTGAACAGCGCGCCGAGTTCTACGATACTGGCGTGTGCGAAATCTGTAGCCAGGAGCGCGTTGCGAAGACGCCGCTCAAGGCATACTAGCCCGCGCAACAGTGCGGTCAGACGCATCCCGCGCACTCGCCGGCCGACCCGACCCAGGCATTGACCCGTCGCGGCAAATCGCGCCCCTTCGTCGGGCTGTGGCTTCTTCGAGCGGGTGATCCGAACATGGCGGTGCGCAATGACCCCAATCCGCCTGACGTGACGGTCGACGCTCGACTTCCCCGGAACATCGCCGTGAAGGCGGAGCAGGCAGGGGTCGATAAGGCCCGCCTCGACGCGCCGCGACTGTTCGTCCTGGCCGTGCTGGCCGGCGCATTCATCGGCCTCGGATCGATGTTCGCCACCACGGTGCTGGCCGGAAGCGCCGGCGTGCTGCCGTTCGGCGTGGCGCGGCTGCTCGCCGGCCTGGTGTTCTCGCTCGGCCTCGTGCTGGTGATCGTCGGCGGCGCGGAGCTGTTCACCGGCGACAATCTGATGGTGATGGCCTTCGCGGCCGGCAAGATCAGGCTCCGCGCCGTGTTGCGCGTCTGGGCGATTGTCTATGCAGGCAACTTCGTGGGCGCGCTCGGCACGGCGGCGCTGGTGTTCCTGTCGGGACAGTACCTTGCCGGCGACGGCGCCGTGGCCCGCGTGGCCCTCACGATCGCGGCCAACAAGACCGCCCTGCCCTTCGAGCAGGCGTTGGTGCTGGGCGTGTTGTGCAACGTCCTGGTCTGCCTGGCGGTCTGGCTATCCCTTAGCGCGCGCGGCGTGGCCGACAAGATTTTGGCGATCACCTTCCCCATTTCCGCCTTCGTGGCGGCGGGATTCGAGCACTCGGTCGCCAACATGTACATGATCCCGCTGGGCCTGCTGATCAAAGCTGGCGCGCCCGCCGCGCTGTGGACGCAGTTGGCCATGGACCCGTCGGCGCTGTCCGGCCTCACCTGGGCGGGATTCGCGTCCAGCCTCGTGCCCGTCACCCTCGGCAACATCCTCGGCGGGGCCGGCCTCGTGGGGGCGGTCTACTGGTTCGTCTATCTGAGGCCGGAACGCCGGCCTTAGCCGGCGCCCAGCTACCTGCGCGGCGTTCGCGAGCGGACGCCGGTGGCGGAGGGGCGGCCGGGCCGCGAGCCGGTTCCCTTCTTGGCCTTGAAGGGCCTGGAGGCGGGCTTCTTCGGCGCCAGCTTGGGACTGGGCTTGCGCTGCGCGGGTTTGGGCCCAGGCTTGTGCGGCTCGGGGCTGGACTCGCCAGCCTCTCGCCCCGCCTTGCGCTCGGCGATCCGCCTGACGGTCTCGCGCCTGACCGCCTCGCGCGCGGCGGGCTTAAGCGGCGCCGGCGCGCCCTTCCCCGTCCGCATAGGGATTCTTGCCCGCCCGCACGGTCAGGCGGATGGGCGTGCCCGGCAGGTCGAAGCTCTCGCGCAGACTGTTGACCAGATAGCGCTTGTAGCTGTCCGGCAGGGCCGAGGCGCGCGAGGCGATCAGCACGAAGGTCGGCGGCCGGGCCTTGGTCTGGGCCATGTATTGCGGCTTCACCCGGCGGCCGCCCACCGCCGGGGGCGCATGGCGCTCCGTCGCCGATCCTGAGCCAGTCGTTGAGGTCGCGGGTCTTCACCTTCGACCGACCAGTCCTTCAGCGCCCTCAGCACCGCCGGCATCAGCTTGTCGAGCCCGCGGCCGGTCTCGGCCGACAGCGCCACCATCTGGCGCGCCGCGAAGCTGCGGCAGGGCCTTGTCCGCCTCCTCGCGCAGATCTTTCAGCCGCGCCTGGGGATCCTCGACCAGGTCCCACTTGGCCAGCACATAGACCAGCGCCCGCCCCTCGCGCTCCACCAGGTCGGCGATCTGCAGATCCTGGGTCTCAAGCGCGTTGGTGGCGTCCATGATCAGCAGGACCACTTCGGCGAAGTTGATCGACGCGCAGGGAGTCGTTCACCGACAGCCGTTCGAGCTTCTCCTGCACCTTGGCCTTGCGGCGGATGCCGGCGGTGTCGACCAGGCGCACAGGCCGGCCCTCCCACATCCAGTCCACGGGGATGGCGTCGCGGGTGATGCCCGCCTCGGGCCCGGTGATCAGGCGCTCCTCGCCGATCAGCTTGTTGACCAGGGTCGACTTGCCGGCGTTCGGCCGGCCGACGATGGCGAGGCGGATCGGCCGGTCCTCGTCGTCCAGCGCCTCGGCCAGGTCTGGCCGCGCTCTCCTTGGCGGACCGCCGCGAGCATGGCGTCGTAGAGGTCCGACATGCCCTCGCCGTGCTCGGCGGAGATGGCCACCGGCTCGCCCATGCCCAGCGAGAAGGCGTCAGTCGCGCCCGCATCGCCCGAGCGGCCCTCGGCCTTGTTGGCGACCAGCACCAGGGGCTTGCCGGTGCGGCGCAGCAGCTCGGCGAAGATCTGGTCGAGCGGGGTGATCCCCTCGCGCGCGTCGATCACCAGCAGCGACAGATCGGAGTCCGCGATGGCGCGCTCGGCCTGGATCTGCATCCGGGCCTGCAGGCTCTCGTCGGTGAAGTTCTCGAAGCCGGCGGTGTCGATCAGCTCTAGATCGAGGTCGCCCAGCCGGCCCGTGCCCTCGCGCCGGTCGCGGGTGACGCCGGGCCGGTCGTCAACGATCGCCAGGGCGCGGCCCGCCAGGCGGTTGAACAAGCGTGGACTTGCCGACATTGGGCCGCCCGACGATCGCGACGCGAAGCGTCATGGGGCCAGCCTTGGGGTCAGCGGATTGCGACGAGCGTCGCGCCGTCGGTCACCGCGTAGAGCATGCCGTTCATGGCGATCGGCGGCATCAGCATGGCCGCCCCCACCTTCAGGGAGCCTTTCAGCTCCCCGGTCTGGGGATCGAGCTCAAGCATCTTGCCGTCGTCGAGACGACGACGATGAGCCGGCCGGACGCCAGCACCGGGCCGTAGTAGAGCGAGCGCTTCTTGCGCTTCAGACCCTTGTTGAGATCGGTGATCCAATAGACCTGCCCGCTCTCGCGAGAGGCGCAGATCACCTGGCCGGCCTGGGAGATCACATAGACCACGTCCCCGGCGGGCCAGGGGGTGGTGATGGTGTCCACCGGCAGGGTCCAGCGCGTCGAGCCGGTGCGCAGGTCCACGACCATGAACAGGCCCGAATGGCTGCCCGCGTAGACGTCGCCCTTGTAGATCACCGGCCGCCCGGCGATGTCGCGAATCTCCGACAGGGCGTTGGTGCGGTTGGTGCGCGACAGGACGGCGGTCCATTCATCGTTGCCGTTGACCGCGCGCAGGGCCGTCAGCTCGCCCGACGCGAAGGCCGCGACCACGGTGTCGCCGGCCGCCGCCGGGCTGGAAGCGGACAGGATGCGGGCCGGCTCGGTGAGGGCCTGATAGGTCCAGCCGGCGTCGCCGGTCTGTATGTCGAATGACATCAGTTCGTCGTCGACGCTGATGGCGAAGACCTTGCCATCCAGAATCGTCGGAGCGTCGTGGATGGGCGCGTCAGTGGAAGTGCGCCACAAAAGCTTGCCCGTGGCCGCGTCCAGCGCCGCCACGAACCGATAGCCTGAGCTCACGAACACCTTGTTGTCGGCATAGGCGACGCCGCCGCCGAAGGCGGTCTTGTCGCGGTGGGTCTTCACGGCGACGTCGGTGCGCCACACGCGCTCGCCCGAGGCCGCGTCGAAGGCCGACACGTTCGCCTCCGCGTCCATCACATAGATCCGCCCGTCCGCGCCCACCGGCGGCGCGGTGACGTGGATCCCGCGCTTGGATCCCTGGCCGAAGCCCTTGCGCCAAGCGACCTCGAACTGGGCGCCGGCCTTCAGGTTGTCGATCCACCGGTCCGGGGCGCCGCCGGGTTGCGGCCAGGACGTCACCGGCTCGGGCTGGGGCAGGAAGAAGGTCTGGCCCTTCAGCAGCTTGGACACCTCCAGCTTCTGGTTCAGGGCGATCAGAGGGATGCGTTCGCCCTGCGAGGCGATCACCTTGTTCTTCTTCTTGTCGAGGAAGTTCAGCTTCTCGACCGTGCTGCAGCCGGCCAGACCGGCGCCGAACACGGCGACGGCGATCAACGCGAGGACGGTCTTGGCCCTCAGGGGCGCCGTCTTGAGGGCCTTCATTGAGCGGCTCCGGAAGCTGGGGCTTGCAGCGGGTCGGGTTGAGCGGCCGGGGTCGGCGGGGGCATGGCGAGCTCGGCCTTCACCGCCGCGGTCACGCCGGTCGCCGAGCCGCTGTCGATGGCGGCGATGGCGTATTGCGAGCGTTGCCGCACGCCTTCGGGCGCATCGGGCGACAGCCCCAGGATAACGAAGTCCTCGCGCGCCTCCTTCAGGCGGCCGGCCCTGACCTTGGCCATGGCCAAGGCCTCGCGCGCGGCGACGTGATAGGGCCGTTTGGCGTCGATCAAGGGCTTCAGCCTTTCCTCGATGGCGGCGTAGGGGGCTGAATCCAGGAGCGCCAAGGCGGATTTGAGGCGCGCCATGTCGCCCAGGATCGGTCCGGGCGCGGCCTTGGCGGCGCGGTCGAACAGGGTTGCGGCCTCGTCGGGCTTGTTCTCGTTCAGCCGAATGCCCGCCTGCTGCATCAGCGCCAGGGCGGCGTATCCGGCGGCATGGCGATTGGCGGCCTCGCCGAACTCAGTGAACGCCTTGGCCGTATCCCCGGCTTTCAGGGTGTCCATGGCCTCCGCGTAGGTCTGCGACGCCTTGGCCGCCTCCTTCGCGTTCCAGACCTGGTAGCCCCAGACCAAGAGCGCCGCCGCCAGCGCCGCCAACGCCACGCCGATCGCCCAGGGCAGCCCCTTGCGCAGGATCGCCGTGACACGTTCGGAGCGGAGCTGCTCCTCAACTTCTTCGAAAAATTCGCTCACGCGCGAGGGCTCCGCGTCCAGGATTCCTAAAGCGGCGCGACCCTAGCGGCAAGGATCGACGGGAGCAACGGAAGGCGCGTCCTAGAGCACGATGGGAGCGGGCCCCGGGCGGAAAACCGGTCCCCACTTTTCCTGGGCCCGCTCTAGGCGCGCTTGAACAGCTGGTAGGTCTCCGCCTCGCCGGGGAAACGACGGGCGCGCACATCGTCGGCGTAGGCGCGCACGGCGCGGTCGATCTCGGTCTTCAGGTCGGCGTAGCGGCGCACGAACTTGGGCGTCCAGTCGAACACGCCCAGCATGTCGTCCGTGACCAGCACCTGACCGTCGCACAGCGGCGAAGCGCCGATGCCGATGGTGGGAATCTCCAGGGCCGCCGTGATCGCGCGGGCCAGGGGCTCGGACACCCCCTCGACCACCACCGCGAAGGCGCCGGCCTTCTGGGTGGCTTCCGCCTCGCCCATCACCTTGTCATGCTCGGCGTTGGTGCGGCCCTTGGCGCGAAAGCCCCCGTCCACCAGCACCGACTGGGGTCGGAGGCCCACATGGCCCATCACCGGCACGCCGCGGTCCACCATGTAGGCGACGGTGTCGGCGACGGCCGGGCCGCTCTCCACCTTCACCGCCTGGGCGCCGGTCTCCTTCATCACCCGCACGGCGTTGGCGTAGGCGTCTTCACGCCGGCCCTCGTACGAGCCGAAGGGCATGTCGACCACCACCATCGAGCGGCTGGAGCCGCGCATCACCGCCTGGCCGTGCAGGATCATCATCTCCAGGGTGACGCCCACGGTGTTGTCCAGCCCGTGGACCACCATGCCCACCGAGTCGCCCACCAGCAGGATGTCGCACACCCCGTCCAGCATCCGGGCCATGGGCGCCGTGTAGGCGGTCAGGCAGACGATGGGCGTCTTGCCCTTCATGGCGGTGATGTCGGGCGCGGACAGCCGCTCGTCGGCTTGCTTCTGGGCGGACATTCAGAACTCCTCGATGGCGCGGGCGGCCACAAGCACGATCGCCAGAACGGCCAGCCCGGCGGCGGTCCACGCCACCTCGGCGCCCACGGGCAGGTCCGCGAGAAACCGCAGGCCGCCCAGGGCGCGCGCGCCGTGCGAGACGCTGGACAGCGACGCCTCGGAGAACCCGACCGCCCGGTCGATCATCGGCGCGCCCAGCATCTGGCCGGCCGCGACCACGCCGCCGGCGAGGCCCGCGACACCGATCAGCGCTCGACGCAGCGTCCAGGCGCGGTCCAGCCGGGTCTCGACCCGCCGCGCGAAACGGCTCGCGTCCGCGTCCACGAAGACGGGCGCCTCGGCGAACAGGCCGGACAGTCGGTGCTCGAACTCCAGCTCAGCCATTGGCTTGCCTTTCAGTCTGGCCGCCCTCGGCCGCCAGGCGCTCCCTGAGCTTATCCAGACCACGTTTGACATGGGATTTGATCGTCCCCAAGGGCGTGTTCAAGGCCTCGGCCGCCTCCGCGTGCGAAAAGCCAGCGCCGTGACATAAGGACACGCACATCCGTTCCGCCGCAGACAGGGCGCGCAGGGCCTCGTCGAGGTCGAGCCGCGCGTCGGTATCGGCCGGGGGCGGCGGATCGGTCCCCGGCCCGTCCTCGGCCAGCACCCGCCGCGCCGCGCGCCGCCAGCGCTTGGCGTAGAGCCGCGCCGCGATCCGCTTGACCCAGGCGGCGAAGGTCCCCTCCCCGCGAAACTCGGCGATCCGCTCGAAGGCGGCGAGGAAGGCGTCCTGGGCGACGTCGTCCGCCGTCGAGGCGTCCGCCCCCATCCGGCGCAACAGGCCACGCACCGCCGAGCCGTGCCGGCGCACGAGCTCGCCGAACGCCGCCCGGCCGCCCGCGGCCGACAGGTTCGCCAGCTCCAGGTCGTGCAGCCCGGCAAGATCTCGCGGCGCAGCCGCCATGGCGAACCGCCCCTCCCCTCGCCGGCCTCAGGCTTGGTCCTTGCCGCGGCCCAGCAGGCCCATGATCAGGAAGGCCAGGCCGATGAATCCGGGGAACGCGGCGAGGCCGATCATGGGATAGAAGGCCTCGGCGCTATCGGCCATGTAGCCGAGGGCGTAGGCGAAGCCGACGAAGCCCGCGGCCACGCCAATCCAGATCATGCCGATGCGGATGTCCCGCGCAGGCGAGGATGTGGGCTTGGCGTCGCGGCTGATGGCCTCGACCACCTCGGGCGGCAGGGGCTGGCCCTTTTCGATGGCCGCCCGTAGCGTGGCCTGCAGGGACTGGCGCTCGCGCGACCGGAAATATCGCGGCAAGATCACGATCAGCGCGATCATGGCGAAAAAGCCGAATGGCACGAGAGTGCCGATGACGGCCGGTGCAGTGTTCATGGGTGCGACCCTTCTTGTGGCGTCAGCGGAACATGCAGTCTCCGCTCATGACCGCACAGAGGCCGCCTGACCGCCCCGCAGATGCATCGCGGGGCATGAAATCTTTGTAAGGCGGCTCAGGCCTCGGCGCGGCGCTGGGCGTCCACGGCCCAGCTCCAGACTCCCCAGGCCAGGAAGCCCGCGGCCGCGAACGGCCCGATGACGCCGCCGACCGGCGCCTGAGCAAGCGCCCGGGAAAGGGTGTCCGCCGAAGGGGCCAGCGCCCACACCACTGCGCCCCCCGCCAAGGTCATGACCGCCAAGCGTGCGAGCCCGAGACGGAAGCGGCGCTTCGCGACCTCCTGCATCACTGTCAGCGAAAAGGTCGCGTCGCGCGCCGGCGGCGCGTCGGCGGCCCAGAGTTCGGCGAGCAGGCGTTCGGACTCAGTCATCGGTCTGACCCATCAACTGGAGCAGTTTCGCACGCCCGCGCGAAACATGCGACTTCACCGTCCCGAGCGGAAGGTCGAGCGCCTCGGCCGCCTCGGCGTGTGAGAAATCGGCCGCGAGGCACAGGGCGACCGAGGCCCGCTGCTCCGAGGGGAGCGTGGCCAGCAAGGCCGCCGCATCCAGCCGCGCGTCCGGCGAAGCCAGCGGCGGCGGCGCCTCCCGCGCCACCGCGTCCTCGCGGCCCATGCGCCGGGCTTCCGAGCGCCGATGCGTCAGCCACTTGCGATAGGCGAGGCCGCACAGCCAGGCGCGAAGGCTGCCGTCCGGGCGGAAGGCGCCAAGCTTGGACCAGGCGGTGACGAACGTGTCCTGCGCCAGATCGTCCGCGTCGGCGTGCGAACCCGACAGGCGACGCAGGAAGCCCCTCACCGCCTGCTGGTGCAGACCCACCAGCTGAGCGAAGGCCTCGTCCGAGCCCGAGCGCGCTTCCAGGACGAGGCGCGCCTCCCCCCCGGCGAGTGTCATCTCCCATTCTTGTCGAGGCCGGACATGAACGTCTTCGTCACGATCGAGGTCACCAGCAGGGCGACGCCGATCAGGCCCGTGATCAGGGCGACGAAGCGGAACGGCCCTTCCGTACCCGGCAGCATCCCGTAATACGAGGCGATGGCGAAGGCGGCCGAGACGCCGAGCAGGATCACGCCGCCGCGCCACTCGCCGCAGCGCCCGTCCCTGGACTCGGGCCATTGCCGCTCCGTGGGTCGCAGGGTCTTGGCGATATCGGAAGGGTCTTTGCCCTGGGCGGCATAGCTCTGCATGACCTCGAGCGTGTAGCGGTGCTCGCGATAGCGCATCCACATCCGCAGCAGCCCGAAGACGAACCACATCAAGGGGAAGACTAGCCACCAGTAGGCGAACATGAACTGGCCGAACGAATAGGGGTACCCGTAGTCGTACATGGGAACGTCTCCCGTCCGGGACGGCCGACCCGCCCCTCTCGCCTCCTATTCGCCGCCGGACGCGGTTTTGGATGCGCGGGCGGCGCCTATTCCCACTCGATGGTGCCAGGAGGCTTGGAGGTCACATCGTAGACAACCCGGTTCACGCCCTTCACCTCGTTGATGATGCGGGTGGCGCAGCGGGCCAGGACGTCCCAAGGGAACTCGAAGAAGTCCGCGGTCATGCCGTCGGTGGAGGTGACAGCCCGCAAGGCCAGCACCTCCTCATAGGTGCGCGCGTCGCCCATCACGCCCACGGTGCGCACGGGCAGGAGCACGGCGAAGGCCTGCCAGATGGAGTCGTAAAGGCCCGCCTTGCGCACCTCGTCCAGATAGATGGCGTCGGCCTGCTGCAGCACCGCCACGCGCTCGGGCGTGATCGCGCCGGGGATGCGGATGGCGAGGCCCGGCCCCGGGAAGGGATGGCGGCCGACGAAGACCTCCGGCAGGCCGAGTTCGCGGCCCAGCGCCCGCACCTCGTCCTTGAACAGCTCGCGAAGCGGCTCGACCAGCTTCAGCTTCATCTTCTCGGGCAGGCCGCCGACGTTGTGGTGGCTCTTGATCACCGCCGAGGGGCCGCCGCGCGCCGAAACGCTCTCGATCACGTCCGGATAGAGGGTGCCTTGGGCCAGGAAGGCCGCGCCCTCGATCTTGGACGCCTCGCGGTCGAACACGTCCACGAACAGCCGGCCGATGGTCTTGCGCTTCTGCTCGGGGTCTGAAACGCCCTTCAGCTCACCGAGGAATTCATCGGCCGCATCAACGTGTATCAGCGGAATGTTATAGTGATCCCTGAAGAGCGTCACCACCTGCTCGGCCTCGTTCAGGCGCAGCAGGCCGTGGTCCACGAACACGCAGGTGAGCTGCTCGCCGATGGCCTCGTGGATCAGCACCGCCGCCACCGCCGAGTCCACCCCGCCAGACAGGCCGCAGATCACCTTGCCGGCGCCGACCTTCTCGCGGATGCGGGCGATCTCCTCGCTGCGGAAGGAGGCCATGGTCCAGTCGCCCTTCAGCCCGGCGATGCGATGGGTGAAATTGCGCAGGAGCAGCGCCCCGCGCGGGGTGTGGGCCACCTCGGGGTGGAACTGCACGCCATAGAGCCGCCGGCCCTCGTCGGCGATGGCGGCGAAGGGCGAGCCTTCGGAGCTGGCCACCACCTCGAATCCCAGCGGGATGGCGGTGATCTTGTCGCCGTGGCTCATCCACACCGGCTCGCGGTCGCCGACGTCGCCGAGGCCGGCGAAGAGCGGGGACTCCCGCTCGATCTGGATGTCCGCGCGTCCGAACTCGCGCTGATGGCCGCTTTCCACCGTGCCGCCGAGCTGGGCGCACAGGGTCATCTCGCCGTAGCAGATGCCCAGCACCGGCACGCCCAGCGCGAAGATGGCCTGGGAGGCGGCGGGGCTTTCGGCCTCGTGGGCGCTGGCCGGGCCGCCCGACAGGATCACCGCCTTGGGAGCGAACTTGGCGAGGAAGGCTTCGTCCACCCGGTCGTAGGGGTGGATCTCGCAATAGACCCCGCTCTCGCGCACCCGGCGGGCGATAAGCTGGGTCACCTGACTGCCGAAATCGACGATCAGAACGCGTTCGTGATGGGCGGTGGGCGTCATGGCCGGGCCATAGGGCAGAATCGCGCGCGCGTCACGCTACGCGCTCCAGCACGGCGACGAAGAAGCCGTCCGTGTCGCTTTTCAGCGGCGTCAGGCGCAGGAACCCCTCGGGCGTCGCGCAGGATGCGAGCATTTCCAGCCCTTCCGGCGTGGCCTGCCCCGAGGTCGTGACGGCCTGCAGCGCAGAACGGACCGCGAAATCCGAATTCGCCGCCAGGAACGCGGCCAACCGATCCTCGTTCTCCTCAGCCAGCAGCGAGCAGGTGACATAGACCAGCCGCCCGCCCGGCTTCACCAGGCCGCCCGCCGTGGCCAGCACCGCGTCCTGCTCGGCCATGCGCTTGTCGAGCTGCTCAGGGCTCAGCCGCCACTTGGAGTCCGGATGCCGCCGCCAGACGCCCGAGCCGGTGCAGGGGGCGTCCACGAACACCAGATCCATGCGGTCCTTCAGGTCATCCAGGGCGTCGGACCGGGTGGGCGAGCGGACCTGCAGGTTCCGCACCCCGGCCGGCTGGCCCCGGCGCACCACTTCGGACAGGCGCGCGGCGCTGACGTCATAGGCGTAGATCTGGCCGGAATTGCCCATGGCCGCCGCGAGCGCCAAGGTCTTGCCGCCGCCGCCGGAGCACAGGTCCAGCACCTGCTTGCCCTTGACCTCGCCGGCCGCCGCCGCCGCGATCTGGGAGCCGAGATCCTGCACCTCGAACCAGCCCTTGGCGAACTCCGGCTGGCTCTCCACCGGCGCGGCGCGCTCCAACGCCTGGGGCGCGGGGGCCCGCAGGGCATTGACCAGCACGCCGGCCGGCCCGACTCCCAGGGGCTCCAAGGCCTTCAGAACCTTGGCGGGATCGGTCTTCAGGGCGTTGGCGCGCAGGTCCACCGGCGCGCGGCGGGCGAGCGCTGCGCATTCCTGAGCCCTCGCCTCTCCGAAGACGCGGATAATGTGAGGCTCCAGCCAATCGGGATAGTCGCCGCGCACCGCCGCCGGGGCGTCGTCGAGGGAGCGCGGTTCGGCGAGGCCCCTCGCCTCCTCCTCGGAGAGCGCGCCCGGCCCATGCGGCTCGCCGGCCGCCGCCGCAGCCACGTCCTCCAGGCTCCAGTCCCAGGCGAAGCGCAGGGCGGCCAGGGCGATGGCGCGTGGCGCTTCCGAGCCCAGCCTCCAGCCCAGCGAGCGTTTGCGGCGCAGGGCGTCCAGCACCAGTCCCGACACGAAGGCGCGGTCCTTGGCGCCGGCGTAGCGCGACGCCTGACCCCAGTCCTTCAGCGCCAAGCGGGCGGGCCGATGGCGCGTCTCGATCGCGGTCAGGATGTCGATGGCGGCGGCGAGGCGCGCGGCCGGGGTCATGCCCGCCTGAAAGCGACGGCCGTCGTCATGCCGCCGAGCTCGGATAGTTGGGCGCCTCGCGGGTGATCATCACGTCGTGAACGTGGCTTTCGCGAAGCCCCGCGCCGGTGATGCGGACGAACCGGGCGTTCTGGCGGAAGGCCTCGATGTCCGGCGCGCCGACATAACCCATTGAGGCCCGAGGCCCCCGATGAGCTGGTGGATGATCGGCGCCACGGGGCCCTTGTAGGGCGTCTGGGCCTCCACGCCCTCGGGCACCAGCTTGAAGGCCTCGGCCACGTCCTTCTGGAAGTAGCGGTCGGCCGAGCCGCCGGCCATGGCGCCCACCGAGCCCATGCCGCGATAGGCCTTGTAGGAGCGGCCCTGGTAGAGGAACACCTCACCTGGCGCCTCGTCCGTGCCGGCGAACATCGAGCCCATCATGGCCGCTGAGGCGCCGGCCGCGATGGCCTTGGCCAGATCGCCGGAATATTTGATGCCGCCGTCGGCGATCACCGGCACGCCGGAGCCCTCGGCCGCGCGCACGGCGTCCAGGATGGCGGTAAGCTGGGGCACGCCGACGCCGGCGACCATCCGCGTGGTGCAGATGGAGCCTGGGCCGATGCCGACCTTCACCGCGTCCGCCCCCGCGTCGATCAGGGCGCGGGCGGCGTCGTAGGTGGCGATGTTGCCGGCGATGATCTGCACGGCGTTGGACTCGCGCTTCACCCGGTTCACCGCCTCGGCGACCTGGACGTTGTGGCCGTGGGCGGTGTCGATCACCACCACGTCCACCCCGGCCTCGATCAGCGCCATGGAACGCTCGTAGCCGGCGTCGCCGACGCCGGAGGCCGCGCCGACCCGCAGGCGCCCGCGCTCGTCCTTGCAGGCCAGGGGGAAGGCCTGGGCCTTTTCCATGTCCTTGACGGTGATCAGGCCGACGGCGCGGAAGTCGTCGTCCACCACGATCAGCCGCTCGATCTTGTGGGTGCGCAGCAGGCCCTCGGCCTCGCCCTGGCCCACGCCCTCGCGCACCGTGACCAGGCCCTCCTTGGTCATCAGGTCCTTGGCCTTGAGCTTGGGATCGCTCTCGAAGCGCATGTCGCGGTGGGTGAGGATGCCCACCAGCTTGCCCGAGCCCTTCTCCACCACCGGAAAGCCCGAGATCTTGCGGTCCTTGGTGATCTCCCAGACCTGGCCCAGCGTGGTGTCCGGGTTGATGGTCATGGGGTTGATGACCATGCCGCTCTCGTAGCGCTTCACCTCGCGGACCTGATCGGCCTGCTCGGCGGGGCTGAGATTGCGGTGGATCACGCCGAGCCCGCCCGCCTGAGCCAGCGCGATGGCCAGCCGGCTTTCGGTGACCGTGTCCATGGCGGCGGACACGATGGGGATGTTGAGCGCGATGGTCTTGGTCAGCCGTGTGGCGGTCGAGACCTGGCTCGGCATCACCTCGGAACGGCCCGGTTCCAGCAAAACATCGTCGAAGGTGAGCCCTTCGCGAATCTCCATAGGAGTCTCCGTTTTGCGGTGCGCCTATGCCCCCCGGGACGCGGGGGTGTCAACTCGCGTGCGCGTCAGGCCCCCGTTTAGCGCCAAAAACCGTGTGATCGGCGCACTCAGCGCCGTGCGGCCCAGCTAGCCTACGAGGCGCGCGGCGCCCAGCAGCCGTGCACCGCGCCGCGCAGGCGCAGCGGCAGGCGGATCACCGCCACCGGCCCGTCCGCCATCTGCCCGGCGTCGGAACACGCCCACGTCGGAGCGGTTCTCGGCGTGCTTCTCGATCACCGACGACGACGTAGCCGTCCAGCTCGCCCTCGCCGACGGAACGAACTGCGGCTCCTGGAAGGTGTCATCGTCGCCGCCATACCAGGCGTCGGTCTCGCCGGTGTCCATGTCGAGGCGACCGACCATGTTGAAGCCCGCGCCGACGGGACCCGAGTATCCGCATGGCGCGCGTGGGATCGACCATGCCCATCCAGCTCTGGCGATAGCGCTGGCCAATGCGGCGGTCGTCGATGCGCGGCACGTCGCCGGGGACATGGCTGATCGTCCGCTCGTCGATATTGTCGTCGTTGCGGTTGAGATCCAGCGTCCAGCGCGAAGGCATCGTCGCGGCCTTCTGCGGGATCGTAGGGCGCGCCCGACACATCGGGGATGAACGGGAAGCGTGTTGATCTGCGAGACGCACAGGTCGAGCATGACCGTCTCGCCCTCGTTCCAGGCGTTGATCACGTGGAAGAACTTGCCCGCCCGGCCGCTTGAACCAGCGAAGGTCGCGCGCGTCGCCCTTGCGCGGGATCACGCCGACCCAGGCGTCCTGCGAGACGTCGCTCATCCAGTGCGGGCCGCCGGCCTTCAGCCGCTCCATCTCCACGATGGTGGGGAAGATCGGGAAGACGACATAGTCCTCGGTGATCGCGAAGTCGTGGACCATGCCGGCGTAGGGCGCCTCGAACCACTCCTCGCTGACCAGATTGCCGTCCTCGTCGGCCACGCAGAACGACATGTCGCGGCTGGCGTCGCCGGAGGCCTCGTAGCCGTAGAACAACAGCTCGCCCGTGCGCGGATCGACCTTGGGGTGGGCCGAGACGGTCTTGGTCCGAAGCCGGCCGTTCCAGTCGTAACGGCCGATGGTGTCCAGCGTCTCCGGATCGATCTCGTAGGGCAGGCCGTCCTCCTTGGTGGCGAACAGCCGGCCCGCGTGCCAGATCGGCGAGGTGTTGGACACGGTGCGGTCCATGCCCTCGACCGCGGCCTCGTCGGTGAACTTGTTGCGGTAGGCGCCGAACAGCGCCCGGCGCGCCTTGCGCTCGGCCAGGAACCGCTCGGTGCGCACATAGCGGCTCTTGTAGTCCACGTGGCCGTCCTCGAACGTGAACATCGAGATCATGCCGTCGCCGGAGAGGTAGATGTCGTCGCCCAGCAACGGCGGGAACTGCGGATCGGGCGTCATGCGGTACCAGGCGCCGTTCAACTCGCGCGGCACCTCGCCCTCGATCTCCAGATCGAAGATGTCCGCCTCCACCCGCGAGGGCGCGTTGTAGCTGGTGAAGCCAGGCGTCTTAGGGAAAGGCTTGGTCACAGGGCGGCTCCGGTCGGCGGTTGGCGTCAGTGGCTGTCGTCGTCGGCGCGCCCAATACCCCAGTCCTCGTTGGCGCGCGCGATCAGATAGGCGTGAATGGCTTCGGCGTCTTCCGGGGTCAGGATGTCGGCGAAGCTGGCCATGCCCTTCTCCTTCCTCACGCCGCCCAGCACGATGTCCTTGAACTCCGCATGGGTCTCCTGGGTCATGTGGCGCAGGTCCTTCACGCCGCCGATCGCCTGCTGGCCGTGACAATGCGCGCAGGTCGAGGCGAAGAGCTGGGCGCCCTTCTGGACCTGGGCTTCGCTGGCGCGCAGCGGCGGCGGCTCGGGCATCTGCTCGCGGCGGGCTTCAGCGGCGGCAGGACGGCCGTCCCGCCCAGCTTGAACACCAGCAGCCGCGCGGCGGCCCTGGGCAGCTCCTTGCCCGCGCTGCGCTCGATCTGGGCCGCGCCGCCGCCCCAGCCGGCGTTGACGGCGATGTATTGCACCCCGTCCAGCATGTAGGTGATCGGCCCGGCCACCGGGGCGCTCTGGGTCTTGTATTCCCACAGCTGCTTGCCCGTCGTGGCGTCGAAGATGGTCAAGGTCTGCCGGGTGGTGCCTTCGAACACGAGGTCCGCGCCGGTGGCCAGCACGCCGCCATTGCCGTGGCGCGGCAGGGGCACGCGCCAGGCGAGCTTCTGCTTCACCGGATCCCAGGCGGTCAGGTGCGCCTTCTCGCGCGGGTCGCCGATCTTCTGCAGTTCGATGCGCTTCTTCAGCGCCTCGCCCGAGTAGCCGCCCCAGCCGGAGTTGGAGCGGAAGGGCTTGGGCGTGAAGTTCGGGTCCCGGGCGTAGGCGACCCACTGCTCGTAGCTGGGGAAGTAGGCGAGCTTGGTGCGCGGGCTGTAGGCCATCGGGAACCAGTTGTGGCCGCCGCCGGGGCCGGGCGTCACCAGCACCGGGTCGGTGCCGTAGCGCGCCTCGGGATTGATGGTCGGCCGGCCGGTCTTCGGGTCGATGCCCTTGGCCCAGGTCACCGGCACGTAGGGCTTGGCCGAGATCAACTTCCCGGTCTTGCGGTCGAGCACATAGAAGAAGCCGTCCTTGGGCGCCTGCATCAGCACCTGGCGCGGCTTGCCGCCGATGGTCAGGTCCGCCTGGATCAGGGCTCGGTGCAGTCGTAGTCCCACTCCTCGCCCGGCACCTCCTGGTAGTGCCAGACGTACTTGCCGGTCTCGGCGTTCACCGCGACGATGGAGCAGAGGAACAGGTTGTCGCCGCCGCCCGGGCTGCGGTACTTCCAGACCAGCGGCGAGCCGTTGCCGGTGCCGAAGTAGACGAGATTCAGCTTGGGATCGTAGGTGATCGAGTTCCAGGGCGCCCCGCCGCCGCCGATCTTCCACCACTCGCCGGTCCAGGTCTTGGCGGCCATCGCCATGGCCTTGTTCTCGAGGCCCTTCGCGGGGTCGCCGGGGACAACGAAGAACTTCCAGAGCTGCTTGCCGGTGTCGGCGTCATAGGCGCTGACGAAGCCGCGCGCGCCGAGGTCGGCGCCCGGCGTTGCCGATCACCACCTTGCCGTCGAACACGCGCGGCGCGCCGGTGATGGAATAGGGCTGGGTCTTGTCGAAGGTCTGGGTGGTCCAGACAGGCTTGCCGTCGCGGGCGTCCAGCCCGATCAGCCGCCCGTCCAGCGTGGCGATGATGATCTTGCCCTTCCAGGCGGCCAGGCCCCGCGCCACCGGCTCGCAGCAGGCGTAGCGGCCCCATTCGCGCGGCACCTGCGGGTCGTAGGTCCACAGCACCTTGCCGCTGCGCGCGTCGTAGGCGGTGATGATGTTCCAGGCGCTGATGTTGTAGAGCACCCCATCGATGAACAGCGGCGTGGCCTCCACCCCGCGATAGGTGTCCAGGTCCGCGTACCAGGCCAGGCCCAGCTGGCCG
The DNA here is from genome assembly GCA_963761065.1 of uncultured Alphaproteobacteria bacterium. Taxonomy (GTDB): domain Bacteria; phylum Pseudomonadota; class Alphaproteobacteria; order Caulobacterales; family Caulobacteraceae; genus JANWHQ01. The sequence goes on from CAVXFP010000001.1 coordinate 1,034,357, forward strand.
AGGTCGCCTTGATTGATCTGATCCAGCGGGCTGTAGCGCTGCGACGAATAGGTGCGGCCGTCCATCAGCCACTGGTCGGGATCGGACGGCCGCATGCAGCAGGCGCGCGGCGTCCACGGCCGCCGGCCCCGCGGCCTTCTGGGCCTGCGCGACCACGCCGCCGGCCAGGATCGCGGCTACGGCGGCCAGCGCCAGCGGAAGGGCCCAGATGCTGCGCAGCGCTTCGCTCATGCACAACGCCGCCTCGCCGCTCAATGACCGAGCGAGACCTGGGTCGGCGTGGCCTGGGCGCCGGCCTGCGAGGTCAGCGGAACCCACGGCTTGCCCGTCACCGGGTTCGGATAGTGGTACGGCACGATGTAGTAGGACGGATAGGTCAGATAGACGACCGTCGGCGGCAGGTCCGGCGGCGGCGGGAAGCTCTCGGGCCGCGTGTTCGGCACGGCGTTCTTCGCCCAGCCCTCCCACGAACTGTACATGGTGAAGGGCCCGCGCAGCTTGGAGATCATCCAGACGCCGTTCACCTTGCGGTACTCGTTCTCGTACAGCGGGATGCCCCAGCCGCCGTTGCTCATCACGAACGCGCGCATGCGCTGCTTGGCGTGCAGGCCGTCGGGATCGACGTCGGCGATGGGCTGGAACTGCATGTGATTGATGACGATGCCCGGCTTGGCGCCGTCGGGGCCGAAGGCCGTCTGCATGTATTCCAGGATGCGCTTGCGGCCGACGAACACGCCCCGCCCGCCGATCTCCAGCGTCGCGTCCTTGGTGAACAGCTCGGACAGCTTGGTCCACTGCGCCTTGTCCACGAAGTAGCCGTAGGTCCGCTGGACGATCTCGACCTGGTTGGCGTCTTCCAACAGCTCGATGCGCTTGCCCAGGGCGTCGAGCTTGGCGGACGCGGCGGCCAGGGCGGCGGAGTCGTCGGCCTTGCCCTTGGCGGCGGCGAGCCCGGGTGCGGCCAGCGCGGCGGCGGCGAGGAGCGCGGGAAGTAGCGAGGTGCGTTTCATCACTTGCGCCCCACGATGGGATCGGCCGGCTCAGGGATGTCGATCGGCTCGCCGGTTACCGGATGCTTGTAGTCGAAGGGCGGCACATAGGCGCCCGGATAGGCCCGATAGACCTCCGTCGGCGGTCGGTCAGGCGGGATGGCCGCGCTCGGCCCCTTCGCGGGGATCGCGGACTTGGTCCAGCCCAGGTCGTAGTCGGTGAAGGCCGTCACGTAGTAGTGCAGCTTGGAGATCTTCCAGACGCCGCCCTGCTTGACGTATTCGTTCTCGGAAACGCCCAGGCCCCACTCGCCGGACTGATCCTTGCGGCCGAGCATGACCACGTTCTGCCATCGCGCCTTGGCGGTCTTGCCATCGGGCGCCACGTGAATGACGCCCTGCAGCTGCATGTAATTGTTGAGCTTTCCGTACTCAGGGCCTTCCTTGCCGAACAGCAGCAGGGCGCGGCGGATGTGGGCCTTGCCGACATAGACGCCGCGCTGGCCGTACTCGAAGGTTCCGGTGTCGGCGAACAGGTCCGAGACCTCCCGCCACAGCGACTTGTCGAAATAGAAGCCGTAGGCCGCCTGCAGGTTCTCGACGGCGTCCTTGTCCTTCAGCAGCTCGACGCGGTGGCGGTATTCGGCCAGACGCGCCTCAAGCTTGGCGACGGTCGGGGTGTCGGCCGCGGCGGCCTGGCCGGCGAAGCCCGCGCCGAGAGCCGCGGCGGCGGCGAGCGCGATCAGGGGCGTCCTCATGGCCGGCCCTCCCACACGCGGCCAGAGACCGGGTTGCGGTAGTGGAACGGCGGCAATTGCGGTTCAGGGAACGGCCGGTAGTTGACGGTCGGCGGCCGGTCGGGCGGGAAGTCCTTGGCCGCCTCGGTGCGCCAGTCGGCCGGCGCGGGCTTCATCCGCGCCCAGCCCCCTTCGTAGGGCGCGATGAAGTTTATGTACAAATGCAATGACTTGATCTTCCAGACCCCGCCGTCCTTGACGTAGTCGTTCTCCTCGATCCCGTCGCCCCAGAAGGCGTCCTTGTGGAAGTGGCCGAGCATTTCGAGTTCGCGCCAGCGGCCCTTGGCGGTCAGGCCGTCGGCGGAGACGTCCACCTTGGGCTGGAGCTGCAGGTGCTCGTTGAGCTGACCCCAGACGAGGCCGTCCTGCCCGCCGCCCGCGCGCTTCAGATATTCGCGGATCCGCGCCTTGCCGACATAGACGCCGTCCATGCCGACCTCGATCGTGCCGTCGTCGGCGAACAGGTCAGCCGCTTCGCCCCACAGGCCGCGGTCAACGTAATAGCCAAAGGCCCGCTGCAGCTTTCGCACCGCCCGCGCGCCCTCAAGCTGCTCGACCTCGGCAGATAGCCTGGTGATGTCCGCGTTGATCGAGGCGACGCTCGGCGCGGCCTGGACCGGCGCGCAGGCGAGGCCCGCGGCGGTCATCAAGGCCACGGCGAACAGGCGGCCACGCGGCATGACTCTGTGAATTGGATCAGGTCCCAGCATTTCTTCCCAACGATTATGCCTGCCCATTCTGACGATGGACCCTGGCCTTGGTTTCAACCTACGCCAGGCGTCGGCGCGCGTCCTTGACCCGATTGGCGCGTCATCTTGACGAAGATGGAACATGACGGCCCCCTACTCGCCAGCGCCCAGAGGGATGGCGCGGACCATGAACGGCTCGGGGCTCTGGCCCTTCAGCTTGGGGTCAAGCAGGTAGAGGATCTTGCCCTCCACGGCGTAGGCGGTGCGCCCGACTAGGGTGACGCCCGGGGGCGACACCAGCCCCTCCTTCAGCACCTTGATGTCGGCCTGGTCGCCGTCGACGGTCACCTCGTCGACCCGTCCCGAGTTGCCCTCGGCCAGGAGGAACCTGTTCCCGGAGATCAAGCGGAAACCGTCCGGCCCGGCGACGGGCTGGGACAGCGCCAGGGCGGTCAGGGCGGTCATCGCCCCGTCCTTGCCGCGCTCGATGCGCATCAACTGGCCCTTGGAGACGATGTTCAGATAGAGCGTCCCGTCCCCACCGAAGACGATGCCGTCGATCCCCTTCAGCCGCTCGTCCTCGGCGAACAGCTCAAGCGCCTTGGCGCCGGGCTTCAAGGTGAAGATGCGGCCGTTTGGCGTGTCGGTGGCGAAGGCGGTCCCGTCCTTGGCGATGGTGACGTCGTTGCAGGCCGACGCCGGCGCCGGGAACGGATAGACGCCCTTCTGGGCGCCGGTCTTCAGGTCGAAGGCCATCAGCGAGGCCGTGCCGACGGCCGGCGGGGTGCGGAACGGGCTCGGCGAGGAGCAGACCCACAAGGTCCCGTGCGGCGCGTCCACCAGCACACCCAGCAGGGAGAGGATGCCGTTCTTGGGTGTCGGCCGGATCCACGGCTCGGCCTTCGCCGCGCCCGGGGCGCCTTGAAGACCACGCCCTTGATGCTGCCGATGTAGAGCGTTCCGTCCGGCGCCGCGCTCAGGCTTTCGGGGTAGACGCCCGCGGCGTCGATCAGGACGTCCTTCGCGGGAGCCGCCGAAGCCTGCCCCGCGGCCAGGCCGCCGATCCCCAACGCCAGCGCGAGCAGCCAACGCACCCCAGACCCCATCGAGCTTTCCTTCCCATCCTGGCCGCGCGCGACCGCGGGCGGAATTCGAGGCGGTTGGCCGCCTTCGATCGTGTTGCTGATAGCCGGCGCCGAGCGGCGGCGGCCCGTTCGTTATTCCGCGGCGACCATCGGCGGATTGAAGGCGTCGACCTCGCGCCAGTCCTGGTCCTTGGGAAAGGCGAAGGAGATCGCGCGGATATGGCTGAAGTCGATCTCCGGGTCCATGAAGGCGAGCTCTCCGGTTTCCTGGAACGCCTTCACGGCGCGCAGGAGCTGGCTGCGCGCGCGGATGATCACGTGATCGCAGGAGGCCAGGAACTCCTTGGAGCGGTCCACGATCGGCCCCATGGATTCCTGCACCGCGAAGTCCTCGTAGGCGTTGCCGCGGCCGACGATGCCGGACCAGTGGCCGTTCTTCATCGCCTCCCGGTCCTGCTTCCACAGGTTCTCCGGCCCGCCCATGTCCGCGTTGAAGTGGTCCAGATCGCCCGACCACGCCCCGAAGGCGTTCATGCGATTGGGCGGCATCGGTTCGTGCGGGTTGAACATGATGTACCACTGCGCGGTGGTCTCATCGTCGATGGGGATCGAGCAGCAGACCACCCCCGGCCCGCCCGGAGTCATGGGGATGAACGAGAAGAACGGCAGCGAAACCTCGCGCACGCGGGCGTAGCTGACGTCCCCGCCGGGGCTGCGCAAAGCGCCCTCGCGGAAGCCGTAGGGCTCCTCCACGAACTCGAACGACGGCGCGCCGTCGTTCAGCATGTAGTCCGACTCCGCCTTGAACAGCTTGCGGCCGACCTCGCTGTCGAGGTTCGACGCGTGCAGATAGGTGACATGGGCGGAATCGAGCAGCGCCTCCAGGCCCTGCAGCCAGTTGGTGTGGATGATCCCGCGCATGGGCAGGACGTGGCTTTCAGGCAGGTGGGTGAACTCGTAGTCAGGAAAGCGCGGCGGGTTGTCCTTGTGCTTGCCCAGATAGACCCAGACCAGACCGCCCGCCTCGCGCGCCGGGTGGCTGCGCACCGGAACGTTCTTGATGAAGTCCGCGCGCCGCTCCAGGGGCTCGGTTGGGACGTCCACACACCGGCCCTCCACACCGACCTTCCAGCCGTGGAAGATGCAGCGCAGGCCGTCGCCCTCGTTGCGCGCCAGGGCCATGGAGGCGCAGCGGTGCGGACAGGCCTCGGCGATGAAGCCGACCCGGCCGCTGGTCGCCTCGAAAGGCCACGAAGTTCTCGCCGAACAGCCGCACGCGCTCGGGCGCGCCGTCCGCCTCCAGCTTGGCCGACCGGCAGGCCGGGACCCAATATTCGCGCAGCATCTCGCCCATGGGCGCGTCCGGCCCGATCCGGGTCAGAAGTTCGTTCTGTTCCTGAGTAAGCATGGCCTTTGGCCTTTCTGGACGTCTCCCCGCAGCCATTCTGGCCCTGTCGCCAGGCCAAACCAGGAGGCTGTTGATACCAGTATAATATATACCCGCTCGAAGTGACCATCGTCAGCCGTTCGCGTGCGCAAAGCCGTGTCCGGCGCACGGTTGGCGGTTCCGCTTCGACCCGATATGACGAGGCCGCCCTCGCCGCCCCCCTCGCGGCGGACGCCGAACCGGACAGCCTGGGAGCAGATGCGTGCCGCTGACCGTCAAACCCCTTCATCCGATCTTCGCCGCCGAGATCATCGGCGCGGACCTGACCCAGCCGCCGACGCCCGAGCTGGTCACGACGGTCGAGGACGCCATGGCCCGGTACGCGGTCACGGTGGTCCGGGATGCGGGCGTGACGGACGAAGAGCACATCCGCTTCAGCCGCGCCTTCGGACCGCTGGAGCTGCCGCCCGGCATGGGCCGGCCCCGCGCCGCCAAGCGCCGCATGGCCCCGGAGCTGTTCGACGCGTCAAACCTCGATGAGAACGGCGAGATCATCCCCTACGCCTCCGAGCGGCGGAAACTGGCCAAGGGCGCCGAGCGGTTCCACACCAACTCGTCGTTCAACACCCTGCCGACCAAGTGGTCGCTGTTGCGCGGCCATATCGTCCCGCCGGTGGGCGGCGACACCCATTTCATCGACGTCCGCGTCGTCTATGACGACCTGCCGCAGGCGACGAAGGACAGGATCGAAAACCTCGTCGGCGTCCACGACTTCTGGCGCGGGCGTGAACTGGCGGGCCTCACCGGCGTGACCGACGCCCAGCGCGCCACCATGCCGGCGGCGACCCATCCACTGGTGCGGACGATGCCCTATGGCCGCAAGACGCTCTACATCGGCGGCCACTGCACGGGCGTCGTCGGCATGTCCGAAGACGACGGCCTGAAGCTGATCGAGGAACTCTATGCCTTCGCCACGCAGGACAAGTACATCTACCGGCACAAGTGGAAGCAGGGCGACATCGTGATCTGGGACAACCGCTGCACCATGCACCGAGCCACGCCGCTGGAGAGCGATCAGTACAAGCGCGACGTCAGGCGGACCACGATCAACGAATACGGTCCCGAAACCTCCTCCGACGCCGCGCGGGCGGCCTGAGCATGGAGCGCCTGGAAGGAAAGGTCGCCTTCGTCACCGGCGGCGCGAGCGGCATCGGGCTGGGGATCGCCCGCGCCCTGGTGGACGCCGGCATGAAGGTGATGATCGCCGACCTGCGCGAGCCGACCACATCGCCTCGGCGCTGGAGCTGTTCGAGAGCCTGCAGCAGGGCCGCCAGGTCGCGGCGGTGGAGCTCGACGTCACCGACCGGAAGGGCTTCGCCCGCGCGGCCGACGAGGCCTGGGCGCGGTTCGGCGGCGTGCATGTGCTGGTCAACAACGCCGGCGTCGGCATCCAGGGCTCGATCGTGGAGGCGACCTTCGCGGACTGGGACTGGGGCCTGGACGTGAATCTCGGCGGGGCGGTCAACGGCCTTTGCACCTTCCTGCCGCGGATGGTCGCGCAGGGCGAAGGCGGGCACGTGGTCAACACCTCCTCGCTGTCGGGCATCAACCCGGCCGCGCGCAACGCGGCGATCTACGGCACCACCAAGGCCGCGCTGATCGCCATGAGCGAAAACATCCGCGCCGAGCTGGCCGATCACGACATCGGCGTCTCGGTGCTGATCGCCGGCCCCTACAAGACCAACATCCGCGAGGCGGGCCAGAACCGCCAGGCGAAGTACCGCTCCGGCAGCGGCTATCTGGGCGAGGAAGCGCAGCTCGCCGCGCGCACCAACGTGGACGACTGGGCCGATCCGCTGGACGCCGGGGAGCGCGTGGTGAAAGCGATCCGCGAGAACCAGCTCTACATCGTCACTCACGGCGAATTCAAAGGCTGGGCCGAGCAGAAGTTCGAAGACATCCTGGCCGCCTACCCGCCCGTCGACGCGGCGGTGCTCAAGCGCATGGGCCGGTATCGCCCCACGCGTCCCGGCCAGTACGTTCCGGACGAAGAGTGATCGGCCCCAGGGCCGCTGAAAACATCGGAGACGACCAATGGATAGCATCCGCCTCGGAAACACCGGCCTTCGCGTGTCGCGGCTGTGCCTCGGCACCATGACCTTCGGCCTGCAGTGCGACGAGGCGACCTCTTTCGCCATCATGGACAAGGCGGCCGAGGGCGGGATCGACTTCTTCGACACCGCCGACGCCTATCCGCTGGGCGGCGACGGCGACTTACGCGGGCGCACCGAGGAGATCATCGGCCGCTGGCTGAAGGGCAAGCGGCTCGACTACGTGATCGCCACCAAGTGCTTCGTGCCGATGGGGCCCAAGCCCTTCCACGGCGGCAACAGCCGCCGGCATATCATGGACGCGGTGGACGCCTCGTTGCGCCGGCTGAACACCGACTTCATCGACCTGTACCAACTGCACATGGTCGATCCGAACACGCCCATCGACGAGACGCTGGAGGCGCTGAACGCCCTCGTGGTCTCGGGCAAGGTCCGCTACATCGGCTGCTCCAACCACCTGGCCTATCAGGTCGCTCGCGCGCTCGGCCGCAGCGAGGCCAAGGGGCTGGTGAAGTTCGTCTCCGTCCAGCCGCGCTACAATCTGCTGTACCGCGAGATCGAGCGGGAGCTGATCCCGCTGTGCCTGGAGGACGGCCTGGCGGTCATTCCCTACAACCCGATGGCCGGCGGCATGCTGTCGGGCAAGCACGACCGCACCAAGGCGCCGACGGAAGGCACCCGCTTCACCGCCCCCAGTTATGCCGGCGTCCTGTACCGCCAGCGCTACTGGCAGGACCAGGTGTTCGACGCGGTGGACGCGATCAAGGCGGCGGCGGACGAGGCCGGGCTTTCTATGCCGACGATGGCGGTGGCCTGGGTGCTGGCCCAGCCGGGGATCACCAGCCCGCTCGTCGGCGCCAGTCGCCCCGACCAGCTCGACGCCACGCTGAAGGCCGTGGAGACGACCCTGGCGCCGGAGCTGCTGACGAAGCTCGACGAATTGACCCGCGAGTTCCGCCGCGGGGAATAGCCGCGGCAGGCCGGCTCGCCGGCCCCCGGCCCCTGCGGCCCTCCTGCGAGGGCCAAACCGCGACCGTCGTCCTGGCTCAGTCGGCGGCGGCGGGCGCGGGCGTCGGCGTGTTGTAGGCGCTCGTCCCGGAGGCGGTGAACAGGTCGGTGAACGGATCGTCGGCCAGTTCGGCGCCGCCCTCCCGGATCGTGGTGCGGCGCATGTCGCGGCGGTCCTTGGCCTCGTCGTATTCGCCGCCCCGGTGCATGGAGGCGAGGTTGTCCCAGATGGTCATGTCGCCGGGCTTGTAGAACACGTTGAACACGTACTTGGGCTGGGTGGCGAACTCGATCAGCTCCTTGAGCAGCGCCCTGCCCTCTTCGCGCGGCATGCCGACGATGTCGCGCGCGTGGGCGGCCACGTAGAGGGCCTTGCGTCCCGAACCCTGGTGGACGTGCACAAGCGGATGCGTCGCGTGCGGCCGTTCGTCGATCTCCTCCTCGGTGAAGGGATAGCCGGCCATTTTGCGCGACCACCAGATCGAGTGCCGCGCCTGAAGGCCCTCGATCCGGTCCTTCATCGCCTGCGGAAGATCGTCATAGGCGCCGCGGGTATCGGCGAACCAGGTCGCCCCGCCCTCGGGCGGCGCCTCGTGGCACAGCAGCAGCGAGTGGGACGAGCGGATGTCCATGAAGGACGAGTCCGTGTGCCACAGCCGGTCGCCCTTCTTGTGCAGGCGGACCATTTCATTGTCGATGATCTCGCCCTCGGCGTCGAGGTTGGAGGCGTCGAACAGCTCGCGGTGCGCGTGGCGGCCCTTGCGGCCCGCCATGCTGGGCGCCAGCTCGATGTGGCCGAAGTTGCGGCTGAACGCGATGTGGGTCTCGTCCGTCAGGCCGGTGTTGCGCCACACCGTGACGCCCCACTTGTTCTGGGCGTCGAGCACCGCCTGGCGGTCCTCCGCGCTCAGCGGCTTGGTGATGTCGAGCCCGGACATCTCGGCGCCGAACTTCGGCAGGATCGGTTTGGCGGTCAGGGGCATGCGGGCGTCCTCCCTCGAACCTATTCCGCGGCCATGCGGCCGGCGGCGCCTTCGGTGTCGATGCCGTAGAGCTTGGCCGCGTTGTCGTGGGTCAACTTCTTGATCGTCTCGGGCGGCAGGTGACCCATGGTCTCCTGCGCGATCCGGCGCGAGTTCGGCCAGATCGAGTCCGGGTGCGGATAGTCGGTCGCCCACAACAGGTTGTCGCCGTAGAACTCGAGCAGCCGCATGGCCACCGGGCTCTGCTGGAAGGTCGAATAGACCTGCTTCTTGAACAGGTCCGACGGCTTGGTCTTCTGCGGGATGCCGCCCTTGTCGGCCCAGTACTCCTCGGACTCCCACAGCCGCCAGTGCCGGTAATCCAGCTCCTCGACCACCCACGGCAGCCAGCCGGCGCCGGACTCGGCGATCACGATTTTCAGGCCTGGGTGCCGCTCCAGGATGCCGAAGGCGAACAGGTCCACGAACGGGTCGAGGAACTGCTCCACGAACGACTTGGCGTGCAGGAAGGTCATGCCGGGGCTGCCCTTGTGCGGGTCGAAGGCCGCGCCGGCGGAGGCGAAGACGGTGACGTGGAAGCTGAGGATCATGCCGCTGTCGTTCAGCAGCTGGAACATCGGCTCCCAGCGGGGGTCGCGGATCGGCGGGTCGGCCACGGCGATCTGCAGGTTGGCCTGCTTGAAGCAGCCCTTGGCGACCAGGCGTTTGAGTTCGGCGAGCGCCGCCTCCGGATACGGCGGCAGCATCGGCACGCCGAGCAGCCGGTCGGGGGCGACGCTGCAGAAGTCCTGGAGCCAGTCGTTGTAGACCCGATAGCAGGTGTCGCGCAGCTCCGCGTCCGGATGGTTGATCGAGGTGACCGGGCCGAAGATCACGTGGGTGTAGACGCCGTCGCGGTCCATGTCGGCCAGCCGAAGCTCGGACACGCCCGGGCGACGCTCGGTCTGGTCCACGATGCCGCCGCGATCCAGCGCGGTGAAGATCGGCTTGGGCCCGTTGAAGCGGTTCCCCTTGCCCGACCATGAGCCCCAGTTCTGACCGTCACAGACCCAGAACGCCTTGCCATCCTTCTCTTCGATGTGAGGGGCTCGGTCCTTGAACTCGGCCGGCATCCGGCTGGTCCAAAGGTCCGCAGGAAGCTGGTTGAGATCCAGGTGGTCGTCACAGGAAATCAGCTTGTAGTCCATCCGCCCGTCCTCGCTGTCTGCGCACACGATAGCGGCCAAAGCGGCCGCTCGCCTTGATCGAGGCAAAGTGTGCATCCAAGGTCGACACAACAGATATATCCTAGCATGCTAGGATGCAACGGTAGGCGTGGAAATCCGGGGGACACACATGGCGGGCCAAGCAACGGTCGACGTGTCGGCCGCAATCGAGAAACAGAAGCTCGGGCGGTTCCTGATACGCCTGATCATCGTCTCCTGGCTCGTCACCTTCTTCGACGGCTTCGACATGAACGTGATCCCGTTCACGCGCATCCTGCTCGAAGGCGCCTTCCACCTGAAGGATCAGCAATACGGCGAGCTGTTCTCGATCGGCGTGTTCGGCACGCTCTTCGCCGGATTCCTGTTCGGCTACATCGGCGACCGGTGGGGCCGGCGCCCGACCATCATCTTCGCCACGGGCGCGTTCTCCCTGCTCACGTTCGCCTTCGCCTTCTCCTGGAACTTCGAGTCGCTGATGGCCCTGAGGTTCCTGAACGGCCTGGCGCTGGGCGGCGCCATTCCGCTGATCTGGGCGTTGAACATGGAGTTCGCGCCGAAAAGCATGCGGGCCACGATCATCACCCTGATCATGCTGGGCTATGGCATCGGCGTGGCGGTCGCCGGCCCGCTCGCGCGGCTGGTGATTCCGCATTTCGGCTGGCAAGGCGTGTACGTGGTCGGCGGGATGCTTTCGTTCCTGGCGACGGCGCTGCTGATCCTGATGCTGCCGGAATCGCTCAGGTTCTTGACGGTGAAGGGCGGCCGGCACGACCGGATCCTCGACACCCTGCGCCGGATGGACGCCGATATCCCGCCGATGGCCGAGGCGGACACCCCCGCGCGGTTCCTGCTGACCGACGAGGCGCCCCGGACAGAGGGATTCAAGGTGTCGATGCTGTTCAAGGGCCGGCTGAAGTGGCTCACCCCGCTCTTGTGGCTGTCCTATTTCTGCAGCTCAATCTCGATCTTCTTCGTGGTCTCCTGGGGTCCGGCGATCCTGGAGAAGCTCCACCTGTCGCCCGACCACGTGGCCTGGCTGTCCTCACTGAACTCCCTGTGCAGCGCCATCGGCGGGCTGGCGGTGATGCGGTTCACCGACAAGCACGGGGCGATCGCGATCGCGCTGTTGCCCCTGACCGCGGTTCCGCTGCTGCTGATCGCGGGCCTCGCCCCGGTCACCCTGATGCAGTTCATCCTGCTGCTGATCCCGATCTCGATCTTCATGGGCGGCAGCCACTACGGGATCACCAGCATCGTCAGCATGTTCTACCCCAGCGCCATCCGCGGGAACGGCGCCGGCTGGTGCTCGGGCGTGGCCAAGATCGGCTCGGTGCTGGGGCCGCTGATCGGGGGTTACGTGCTAGCCAGCGGCCTGCCGGTGAGGACGAGCTACGCCCTGCTCGCCGCCTGCCCGCTGGTCTATGGCGTGGCGGTGCTGACGATCGGCTTCATCGAGCGGCGCAGCGGCGACCACGCGCCCATCGACGCGGCCCCCGCGCCGGCGGCGGAGTGAGCGCTCAGGACTTCCCGTCCAGCGCCATCAAGTCGTCGAACAGGGCCATGGCGACCTGAAGCTTTTCCAGGTCCGCGTCCTTCAGAAAGTCCGCGCGGGCGTGCTCGGAGATAGCGTTCAGCTCCGCCAGCACCGTCCTGCCCCGGTCGGTGAGCCGGACCGTCTTCGCCCGGCCTGGCCCGGGCAGCGCCGCCCGTTCGAGCAGCCCCTCGGCCTCCAGGCTGTTGAGCAGCCGGATCAGCGTCGGCAGCTCCACGCCGATCCGCTCGGCCAGTTCGCGGTGGTTGGCCGTGCCGCCCAGCAGGTGCGCCCACAACAGGGTGATCCAGCGGGCATGGCTCTGGCCGGTCTTGCGCAGCTCCTCGTTGATGTGGTTGCGCCATCGGCGCGCAACGAAGATCACCCGCCGGGTGAACCTGAGCTTCAGGTCCTCCAGCGAGCCCTGGGGGTAGCGGCCCTGGAGCTCCAGAAAGTCCGTGCCCGGGATTTCGACGGTGGAGATGGCGTCGATCGACGCCGCCCGCCCTCTGGCGACGGCCGTCTGCCCTGCGTCGGAGGCCTTGCCCCCGCGCTGCGTCGGTTTGCTTGCCTTCAATCGAGTCGCCCGCTTCCTGGCCCGTCGCCAGCATAGCCAGGTTCGCCGGTCCGGCGAAACCGCGCGCGCACGTTGATGTGGGGCGCGCCGGGGTGTGAAATGGACGGGCTTCGTTCGCGGCCGCCGAGAGGTCCTGCAATGCCCGACAAGACCGAGACGCCTCGCGTTCAGACCGTGCGCCAGAGCGAGGACCGGTTCCTGGCCTCCGACGTGTTCGAGGCCAGCGGGCGCACCCTGCCCCCGCGCAACGGGACCGGCGCGGTCACCGAGCCCGGGAGGACGACGCCCGTCTATCACCGCTGCGACGTGCTGGTGGTCGGCGGCGGGCCGTCAGGCTGCGCGGCGGCGCTGTCGGCCGCGCGGGCGGGCGCGGAAGTCGTGCTGTTGGAGCGCTACAACCACCTGGGCGGGCTTTCCACCGGCGGGCTGGTCATCTGGATCGACCGGATGACCGACTGGTCCGGCCGGCATGTGATCCGCGGCTTCGCCGAGGAGGTGCTGGACCGCATGCCGCCCGAGGGCGTGGCCGGCCCCTCCCCCGAGGACTGGGGCTCCAAGGACGCCGCCAAGGCCACGTACTGGGGCCAGCGCACCTCGGCATTTCACGGCGTGGTCTCCTGGGCGCCGACGCTGGACCCCGAGCGGCTGAAGGTGCTCTCCCAGGAGATGTTGCTGGAGGCCGGCGTCAGGCTCGTCTTCCACTCCTGGGCCGCCGTGCCGATCGTAGAGGACGGCCGGGTCACCGGCGCCGTGTTCGAGAGCAAGGCCGGCCGCCAGGCGCTGATGGCCAAGGTGGTGGTGGACGCCACCGGCGACGGCGACATGTTCGCCCGCGCCGGCGCGGCCTTCGACACCGACATCGAGGAAGGCGACGTGCACCACTCGGCCAACACCGCCTTCATGCTCTGCGGCGTGGACATGACCCGCTGGCTCGACTTCCGCCGCCTGGAGCCCGAGCAGTTCGCGCAGTTCATGGCGCTGGGCCGCGAGCAACTCGGCTTTTTCCAGCCGCCCTACGTCTCGTGGCGCAACGACGTCGCCCTGTTCCTGGGGCCGCGCCAGTCGGGTCTGTCGGCGCTCGATGTCGACGACATGACCGAGCTGGAGATCCGCTCGCACCGCTTCATGGCCGGCCACTGCGCCTTCTTCCGCAAGCACGCCCCCGGCTTCGAAAACGCCTGGATGATGCAGAGCGCCTCACAGCTTGGCGTGCGCCACACCCGCCGCCTGGCCGGCGTCGGCCGTATCGAGCGCGGCCAGTGGGGCGACGGCGTCCCCTTCCCCGACGAGATCGGGGTCAGCCCCTCGGTCTCACCGAAGTTCCCCGTGATCTCCGTGCCCTACGGCGCGCTGGTGCCGCGCAGCCTCGACGGTCTCTTGGCCTGCGGCCGTCACATCTCCTGCGACGCCAACTCCCACGGCTTCATGCGCGAGATCCCGCAGTGCTGGCTCACCGGCCAGGGCGCTGGCGTCGCGGCGGCATTGGCGGCCAACACCGGCGTGCAGCCACGAGCGGTCGATATCGCCGAATTGCGCAAAGCGCTGAAGACACAGGGCGTGTTCCTGCAGGAGCCGGTGACCGCCCCAGCGGTGGAGACCGTGCGCGGCTAGGCCGCGGCCTTCCGCCCCCAGAGCTCTTCGGTCGCGATCTTCGCGCCTTCGACCAGGGCCTCGAACTTGGCCCACATGATCTCCGGGTGGACGCGCTGGATCATCTCGACCTGGGCGAAGCCGCAGTCGGCGCCGGCGATGACGTTCTCGCGGCCCACCAGCTTGGCGAAGCGGATGATGCGATCGGCGACCAGGCGCGGGTGCTCCACCGTGACCAGATGGTGGGTGATCACGCCCGGGATCAGGATGCGGCCGGGCGGCAGCTTGGTCGTCTCCCACACCCGCCACTCGTGCTCGTGGCGCGGGTTGGCCGCCTCGATGGAATAGGCGCCGGCGTTCACCTGCAGGATGAAGCCCACCACCTCCTCCAGCGGCGCGTCGGACATGTGCGGCATGTGCCAGGAACCGAAGCACAGGTGATAGCGCACCCGGTCCTCCGGGATGCCCTCCAGCGCATGGTTCAGGGCGTCGATGCGCAATTGGGCCCACTCGCGGTAGCGCTCCGGGCTCTTGGAGACGAGCGCGTCGTACATGTTGGCCAGAACCGCGTCGTCGACCTGCACCAGCAGCCCCGCCTTGTGGATCGCCAGATATTCCTCGCGCAGCGCCTCGGCGATGGCGAAGACGTAGTCGCGCTCGCTCGGATAGTACTCATTGACCCCGTCGTAGGCGGTGGAGGCCGGCGCCACCGCCGTCATGAACGCCTCCTCGACCTTCACCGCCGGCAGGGCGGAGACCAGGGCGTCCACCGCCAGCTCGATGGGCCGCCGGTCCTGGTAGGTGATCGGGCCGATGCAGGCGTCGGTCGGCGCGCCCTCGGCAGCGCGCGGAAAGCTCTCCTTCATGTACTCATGGAAGCGGAAGCGGTCGCGACCGATCCACTCGACCTCGCGGATCTGGTCGGGCCGCAGCTCGAAGCCGGACAGACGCGCCAGGATGTAGTTGGCCCAGCTCGCCTTGCCGAACTCGCCGTCGTTGATGATGTCCAGGCCCACGGCCGCCTGCTTCTTCACGATCTCGGCCACGGCGGCCTTCATCACCCGCGCATACTCGGCCGCGTCCTTGGGTGGGCCGTCGCGATAGTTGCCCAGCGCCAGAAGCTCGGCCGGCCTGGGAAGGCTGCCGACGTGGGTCGTCAGGATTCGTTCGTCGCTACGCTTCATCAGGTCGCCTTCCTGAACCATCGGAACCGCGCGCCGCCCAACCGGCGCACGTCCATGCCATTTCCTCCGACGCGCGGGCCGTGGCCGGCCTCTTGCTTCGCGCAGACTAGCGATCCGATTCCCGCCCCGACCAGTACTTTGCCTATGCTCGTGCTAGTATTTTCCCACTCCAGCGACCCCGCGCGCGGCGGGCCGCCACGCCAGTTCGATAAGTCTTGCCCACAATATGCTGAAAATGCGGGATAACTTGCTCTCCGTCGCTCCGATGATGGACTGGACCGACCGGCATTGCCGGGCGTTTCACCGCGTGCTGACGGCGCGGGCGCGGCTCTATACGGAGATGCTGACCACCGGCGCGATCCTGCATGGTGATCGCGAACGGTTGATGGGGTTTGATCCGGCCGAGCATCCCGTCGCGTTGCAGCTGGGCGGCTCCGATCCACGCGATCTGGCCGACGCCGCGCGCATTGGTGAGGACCTGGGCTACGACGAGATCAATCTGAACGTCGGCTGTCCGTCAGACCGGGTGCAGGACGGTCGCTTCGGCGCATGCCTGATGATCGAGCCCAAGCTGGTGGCCGAGTGCATGGCCGCCATCGGCGCGGCGGTGCGGGTTCCGGCCACGGTGAAGTGCCGCCTCGGGGTGGACGACCAGGACCCCGAGCAGAGCCTGTTCGGCCTGGTGGACATGTGCGCGGCGGCCGGGGTGCGGACCTTCGTGGTCCATGCTCGCAAGGCCTGGCTGAAGGGCCTGAGCCCCAAGGAGAACCGGGACATTCCGCCGCTGGACTATCCCCTCGTCTATCGGCTGAAACGCGAGCGGCCGGACCTGACCATCGTGATCAACGGCGGGATCGGCTCGCTGGACGAGGCGGAGACGCATTTGGCGCAGGGCGTGGACGGGGTGATGCTCGGCCGCGCGGCCTATCACACGCCGGACATCCTGGGCGCGGTCGACCGGCGCCTGTTCGGCGCGCCGGGGTCGGACGTGACGCCGGAGGGCGCGGTGGCGGCCTTCATACCCTACATCGAGCGGAACCTGGCGGCGGGCGAGCGGCTGTCGTTCATGACGCGGCACATGCTGGGGCTGTTCCACGGCCGGCCGGGGGCGCGGACATGGCGGCGGATCCTCACCGTGGAGTCGGTGCGGCCGGGCGCGGGGGTCGAGGTGGTGCAGCGGGCGCTGGAAGCGGTGCGGGCGCCTTCAACGACAGTGCTGGAGCTGGCCGGCTAGGGCCGCAAGATCAGAGCGCTCGGCGTGGCTTCGAACCGCGACAGGCGGCCCAGATAGGTCATGCCCAGCAGCGAGGACGGCAGGCCGTGCTCGATCACCAGGGCGTCCACGTCCGCGACCTTGGCGCCGGCGACCGACACCGAGGCGAGCTTCACTTGCGCGGCGCGGGTCTGCCCCGAGGCGGTGGTCACCTGATAGACGTAGTTCAAAGTCTTGGGATCGAAGCCCAGGCGCTGGGCGTCCTCGGAGGTGAGCGCCACGGCGGTGGCGCCGGTGTCCACCAGGAACCGAACGCGCGCGCCGTTAACCAGGGCCTCGGCCCAGTAGTGGCCGTCGGCGGCCTTCATGACTTGTGCGGCTTGGGACGCCGGGCTGGCCAGGGCCGGCTCCAGCATCGAAACGGACTCCGCCGGTCGCAGCGCTGGCAGGTGGCCCGCCCCATTGAGCATCACCACCGCCTGCGCCGCGCCAGCCGCCGAGAGTGCTCCCACAGCCGCGTAGGCCGCGAACCTCAGCATATCAGACACCCCGCCATAAAAGGCTTTGGAGCCGTTATCGGCTCTCATGACGGGCACCTTACGCACGCAGCGGTTTGCGGGAGGTGAATCAGAAGTTCGCAAGAGATAAATCGCGAGAAGAACGCGCGGGCGACCAGTCGTCATGGCCCGCGCAGGCGCCGTTGCCTCCGTTTCGCTTACCGCCGTCAGATGTCTAAGGAGCTGTTAACCGTAATCGTGATGCCTTCGCCTGAACGCTTCAGGAAAGGCCGCCAATGGCCAACGTCGCCGCACGGCGCAAGCCGGCAAGTCCGGTACAGTTCGACGGCGGCGCGCAGGCCGTCCTGCCCGTGGCGCGCCCCAACCTGGCGTCCGCCGCGGCGATCCTGCCCTACCTGAACCGCATCGACGAAGCGCGCTGGTATTCCAACTTCGGCCCGCTGATCACCGAGCTGGAAGCGCGGCTGGCGTCCGGCCTGGGCGACGACGCGAAGGTCTGCACCGTCGCCAACGCCACCCAGGCGCTGATCCTGGCGCTGAAGGCGATGGGCGCGCCGCAAGGCAGCTTGTGCGCCATGCCCTCCTGGACCTTCGTGGCCACCGCCCACGCGGCGATCCAGGCGGGCCTGACGCCCTGGTTCCTCGACGTCGATCCGGAAGACTGGATGCTGCGGCCAGACGCCGTGGAGGCCGCCCTCGCCGACGCGCCGGGACCCGTGGGGGCGGTGATCCCCGTCGCCGCCTTCGGCGCGCCGCCCGACATCGACGGCTGGGCGGCGTTCAGCGAGCGCAATGGAATCCCCGTGCTGATCGACGCGGCCGCGGCGTTTGACACCGCCCGCGACGCGCGCGTGCCGCTGTGCGTCAGCCTGCACGCCACCAAGGCGCTCGGCGTCGGCGAAGGCGGCTTCTTCGCCTGCCAGGATGCGGCCCTGATGGAGCGCTTCCGCGGCCTGTCGAGCTTCGGCTTCCTTGGTTCGCGTGAGAGCGTCTTTCCCGCCTCCAACGCGAAGCTCAGCGAATACGCCGGCGCTGTGGGCCTGGCGGCGCTGGACGCCTGGCCGAGCACGCGCCTGCGCTGGCTCAGGGCGGCGCAGCACATGCGCATCGCGCTGATCGACCTGCCACAGGCGCGGCTCCAGCCCGGATGGGGCGTCACCTGGATCAGCAGCACCTGCGTCGTGGAGCTTCCCGAAAACGCCGCCGAGGCGGCCGAGCGGGCGCTGGCGGCCGACGGCGTGCAGACCCGGCGCTGGTGGGGCATGGGCTGCCACGAAAGCCCCGCCTTCGTCGGCGCGCCACAGACGGGCCTGCCGGTCACCGAAAGGCTGGCGCGATCCTGCCTCGGCCTGCCCTTCGCCGTCGATCTCACGGACCAGGATGTCCGGCGGGTCGCGACCGCGCTTCGGGCGGCGCTGGGCGCCTAGCTAGCCGAGCTGCACGAACAGGGCGCCGCCGACCAGGAAGGTCGCACGGACGCGCGCGGCGTTGTCCCGCACGAAGGCGTCGGCCACGCGCCTGGGGCCGTCGCCCCAGTCCCAGTCGTAGTCGTCGAACACGATGAAGCCGCCGGGCTTGACCCGCGGCGTCCAGGCCCGCGCGTCGGCCGCCACCTGCTCGTACTCGTGATTGCCGTCGATGTGCAGCAGGCCGATGGCGCCTTCGTAGGCCGTGCGCCCGAAGGTCTCGGTCTGCACCGGGGCTCCGGAAGCGTACTGCGCGAAGGCGTCCGTCGAGAGGCCGTGGATGTAGTTGAGCCGCCCCTGGGCGAAGGGCGCGACGTTCACCTCGAAGATCCCGCGAAAACTGTCCCAGGCGAAGCCCAAGCTGGGGGTCTTCAGGCGGTCGGCGCCTTGATCGATGGCGCCGGCCGACCACGGGATCCACGCACAGCACCGACCCGAGACCGAAGTGGCCCGCCAGCATCGCCAGCAGCGCCGCCGTGCGCCCGAACAGGCAGCCGATCTCCACGATGTCGCCCTGGGGGGCCCGGCGCGCGGCCTCGATCAGCGCCAGCAGCTTGGGCTCGTAGCTCTCCCCCGGGATGCTCATGGCGGCGCGCAGAAAGCCGGCGGCCACCGTGGGGTGCGGCCCCTCGCGCGGCGTCGAGGCGCGCTCCAGCCCCTCGATCGCCGGCGCCTCCAGCACCCGCCGCAGCAGCGCGCCGTACTCCTCGGTCAGATCGTTGTTGTTGCGGCCGAGGGTGAGCGCGACCCCGGGCGCCAGGTCGGCCAGACGGTCCTTCAGCGCGAACCAGACCGCGTAGTGGCTGGCGTGGATGCGGTCCACGCCGTGCTCGGCGACGGCGGCGGCCAGCGCCGCCTCGAAACCCGGCTCGGCGATATGCGGCAGGGTCAGCCACGCGTCGTGCCCGGCGGCGGCCGGATCGTCCGCGACCGAGGAGGCGCCGATGGTGCGAACGCCGAGCATCCGCGCCAGCCGGGCGACCTGCGGCCCGTCGCCGTATCCGGCCGGAAAGATCAGCAGCGCGGGAAACTCATTCGCCATGCGGCCGACTGTGCGAAGCCCGTGGTAAAAACGCGTTAACCGAACCGGCGCGCAGTCCCTCCATGACGACACAGGCGAATGGCGGGAAACGGCGGACGGCGGCGATCATGCAGCCGTATTTCGCGCCCTATGCCGGCTACTACCGGCTGCTGGCGGCCGCCGACGTGTTCGTCATCTACGACTGCGTGCAGTTCCCCCGGCGCGGCTGGGTCCACCGCAATCGCCTGCCGGGCGCCGATGGCGAGCCGGCGTGGCTGACCCTGCCGCTGAAGCCCGCGCCCTTCGACGCGCGCATCGACGCCATGGCTTTCGCCGATGACGCGGCCGAGCGCATGGCCGAGCGGATCCGGGCGTTTCCATCGCTGGCGGCGGCGCCCGAGGCGGCGATGGCGCTGCTGAACGCCGGGCCATTCTCCGGGGCGCTGGTCGACTATCTGGAACGACAGTTGGAGCAGGCTAGCGCGCAGCTGTCGCTGGGGCCCGAGTTCATGCGGTCGAGTTCCCTCGGCCTTCCGTCCGAACTACGCGGCCAGGACCGCATCGTGGAAATCTGCCGGCGCGTGGGGGCCAGCGACTACATCAACGCGCCGGGCGGGCGCGACCTCTACGATGAAGCGGCGTTCGAGGCGGCGGGTGTGGCGCTGCACTTCCTGCCGCCATGGGAAGGCTCGCCGTTGTCGCTGCTGCATCGGCTGGCGACCGAACCGGCCGAAGCCGTCGCCGCCGAGATAAGAGCCGGACACCGGAGTTCAACGCATGAGCCCGAAAGACGCGCCCGGCGGCGAGACCTATCGGGTCCTCCAGCGCCACTACGAAGAGACTCTCGCCCGCGCCGGCCCCACCGCCCAGGGCATGGACTGGCCGAACGCGGAGGACCTCGAAACCCGGTTTCGGGTGATGCTGGGCGGGGTTCCGCGTACGGAAGGCTCGGTGCGCCTGCTGGACGTAGGCTGCGGCGCGGGGCTGATGCTCGATCATCTGGCGGCCGAGCCGCCGCCCTGGGCTTGGGCCTACACGGGCCTCGACATCTCCCCTGCCATGATCGAGCAGGCGCGCGGCCGCCATCCCGACGCGCGCTTCATGGTCCGCGACCTGATCGCCGAGCCGGACCTGGGCGAGACGTTCGACTTCGCGATCTTGAACGGGGTCTTCACCGTCAAGGGCGACCTGCCGCAGGAGGCGATGGAGGCCTTCGTGCAGGCCCTGCTCGCGGCGGTGTGGCCGCACTGCCGGCTGGGGCTCGCCTTCAACGTGATGAGCATCCACGTGGACTGGACGCGCGAGGACCTGTTCCACTGGCCGATGGACTCGGCGGCGGCCTTCGCCACCCGCGCGCTCAGCCGCCAAGTGCGAATCCGCGCGGATTACGGCCTCTACGAGTACACGACCTTCGTCTATCGCGAGCCCAACCGGGATTAGGATCAGTCGCCGAGCATCCCGGCCACGTCCGTCTCGCCCGCGAAGCCGGGGGTCAGGATCGCGGGCTCGGGCCGATAGATGTAGGGACTGGGATAGTTCCGCTCGGCGAACCCTGGCCCCGTGAGATTGTTGAAGCGGAAGCTGAAGGCCACGCGCACCTGTTCGCCGCCCCGCTCGCCGGTGCGATGGATCAGGAAGCCCGAGAAGATCACCGCATCGCCCGCCCGCATCGGCAGGGGCTCGAAGGCGGACGGATCGACAAGTCCCTCCTCCACCTGCTGCTGACTGCCCAGGTGGGGCGTGGTGGGAAGCAGCGCCCGCCGGTGGCTGCCGGGGATGACCTCCAGCGGGTAGTCGCCCAGCCCCACGTCGTAGAGCGGCGTCCAGATCGTGACGCTGTCGAGACTCCCTTGGGTGCTGCGCCAGTCCTGATGAGGCGGGGTCTTGTGATAGCCGCCGGGGATGGTCAGGGCGTCGGCCATGTAGTGGACCACCGGCCGCGTGGAGATCACCGGCGAGGCCACGCCCGCCGCCGTCGCCACGGCGCTCACGAGCTCGGGCGACACAGCCATCCGGTGCAGGCTGACCAGGTGCTGGGTCAGCTTGGCGGCGGCGATGTAGGAGGGAATGTCCTTGCGGAACAGGCCGCACATGAGCGCGCTGAGCGACTCCTGGTCGATGTCGTGCGGGAGGTCCAGGCCCAGGGCCGCGGCCCTCAGGTGGAAGGTCTGCACGATCTCGCGCTTGACCGCGTTCAGGGCCTCAGGCGCGAACAGGCCGGGGATCACCACATAGCCGTCCCGGCGGAAGGCCTCGACCGGCGAAGGGGCGTCCTGGGCGACGGCAAGGCTCATGACCGCGTCCCTCCGCGCAGGCGCGCCAGGCCGAAGCCGGCTTGGCCGAACTGGTCTCCGCAATAGAACATCCAACGTTCTCCCGCGTGGTCGAATACGAAGGGGTAGCAGGTCATGGCCTCGTCGAAGCCGGCGCCGCCGACCGGCAGGGCCAGCGGGTGGTCGTCGCGCCGGGTCCACACCTCGCCGTCCCCGCTTTCGGCGTAGCCGATGCGATAGCCGTAATCCTCGCCGCGATAGCAGCACCACATCCGCCAGAGGTCCGCGTCGTGGATCACCAGCGGCCGCGCGATGGCGAGCTCGCCGGGGTGTTGCAGGTCGACGCAGGCCTCGGGGTCCGGCGTCCAGACAACGCCGTCCGGTGAGCGGGCATGAAAGACGTTGTAGCGGGACGCGGGCGAGCCGTCCGGCCGCACCCCCCAATCCAGGCCGGACATGTACCACATCCGCCAGCCCGGCCCGGCTTCGTCGGCCAGCACCCAGGGACAGGAGACGAAGTACGGATTGACCGGATTGCGCTCCAGCACCGGGCCTGCGAACGGCCGATCGATGCTTGGAGGTCCGTCCGCGGGCCCGATCGCCAGGCCGATGGAATTGTGCAGCGGCACGGTCGTCTTGACGTTCCAGCCGATGGTGTAGAACCGGCGCTCGGTCTCGGTCTTCACCATGCACGAGGGCATGATCCCCATGTCGTCGTACCGGCCGATCGGCCCCGGCGACATCAGGGGCTCGGCGCAGATCTCCAACACCTCGGACGGCCGCTCCAGATCCACTGTCAGCCAGGCGACGTGCGAGCGGTTCTGCGCGTTGCGGCAGGTGAAGTAGATGCGGAAGACCGAACCCTCGATGTGCTCCGCGTGGGGCATCTGGGCGTGGGTCATCATCCAGTCGCGCTGGCCGTCCGCGCGGAAGACGAGCCCCAGGCGCTCCCAGGCAGATCCAGGCGCGGCGTCTCTCATCGGCTGATCCTGTCGCTGGAGACGCGCGACATCTCCGTCGCCTGGGCCTTGAACACCGCGCCGTCGGGCGCGTCGGCCATCACCAGCGCGCCGGCGCCCACGATGCAGCGCTCGCCCAGGGTGATGTTGTCCCGCAAGGTGGCGTTCACGCCGAGGAAGCTGTTGTCCCCGACGGTCACCGAGCCCGAGATCACCACGTGTGAGGCGATGAAGCAGTTGTCGCCGATGCGGCTGTGATGGCCGATGTGGTTGCCGGACCAGACGATGGTGTTGCGCCCGATGCTGGCGAACGGCTGGACGGTGTTGTGCTCCATCACGAAGGTATTGGGGCGCAGCCACGAAGCCCTCGGCGACGACCGAATGCGGGCTGACGTGGGCGATGGCGCGGTAGCCCTTGGCCTCGGCCTCCGCCAGCTTGGCCGTGCGGGGCTGGTTCAACTTCTTGAAGCTGACGGCGACATAGATCCCGTGGCTCTCCGGCGGAAAGGCGCGCTCGATCTCCTCGAACGGCCACGACGGGCGCGCCCATCAGGGTAGTTTCCTTCAGGTAATCGCCGTCCACGGTGAAGGCGGCGACCCGCCGGTCGGACTCGTGGGTCAGGTAGTGAGCGATCACCTCGGCGATCTGGCCTGTGCCGAAGATCACCACGTCCCGCGCGCTGGAGGCCTCGTCAGGCGGCATCGGCCTGCCGTCCTTCCCGCCAGCGCTGGAACATCTTCACGAACTCGCCCTCCAACCGGCGCGTGAACCCCTCTTCGTCCCGGCGAGGCGAAGCGTCGAAGGCCGCGCGGACCCGGCGGCGCAGGGCGTCCAGCGCCTGATGGTCGGACGTCAGAGCGACGGCCCGCTCCACGTACTCATCCCAGCTTTCGGTGATCAGCTCGTCGAGGCCCAGGGGGCTGAGGTTGGCCACCCCGATGCGCGAGTAGTAGTCGGCCCCCGCAAGGGTCAGCATCGGCACGCCGTTGGCGAGCGCATCCGCCCCCGTGGTGCCGGTTGGGCACGGCGCCGGGTCCAGCGCCAAGTCGATCTCTGCATAGGACTGGTAGTATTCCGGCTGAGTGACGTGCCCTCGGAAGTGAATGCGGCTCTGGGCCACGCCCCGGGCGGCGAAGCGCGTCAGGATCGTGTTCTTCAGCACCTCGTCCACGTAGTAGCCGTAGCGCAGGACCAGGCGGGAGCCCTCCACCGCCTTGAGGATGCGCGACCAGCCGTCGAGCGTCTGGTCCGACAGGCGGATGGGATGGGTGTAGCTGGCGAAGGTGACGAAGCCTGCCGCAAGCGCGGGCGTGGGCGTCGGATCCGGGCGCGGGTCGGGGCGGAACGGCCCCGGACTGGGTCCGATGTACCAGAGGGTTTCGGTACAGTCGTCCTGCGCGCCCGGGACATTCAAGCTGTCGGGATGGAGCAGATAGTCCATCTCCTTCAGGCCCGTGGTCTGGACGTAGTTCATCCAGCTCACCTGCACGGGCGCGGCCCGGCGGGCGAAGACGCCGAGCCGGCCATGGGCGGTGTGCCCCCACAGGTCCAGCAGGACGTCGATCCGGTCCTCGCGCACCAGGCGGGCCGCCTCCCCGTCGCTCAGGTCCCCGATCACCCGCACCTCGCCGACGGGCGGCGGAACGGCGGGAGTTCGCGCGCATGTAGTGGAACACCTCCACGGACCCGAGGTCGTGGTGCTCGATCACCGGTGTCAGGAACTGGCGAAGCTGGGTCCCCATGGCGTCGGGCGCGAAGTAGCCGACGCGCAGCTTGCGCCCCTCCAGGGATGGGTTGGTGAAGCTGTCGGCGGGTTTGCGCGGCGCCTCGTCGTGCAGGCGCGCGAATGCCCGGGCCGCCTCGGCGTGAACCTTGACCCCGTCCGGCACGTGGAACAGGGCATAAAGCAGGAACCCGCGCGCCTGGCCGTCGGTCGGCGCCAACTCGCTGGCGCGGCGGAACACGCTGACCGCCTCCTCCACGCGCCCCTGGTGCTGGAGGGAAAGGCCAAGGCGCAGCAGGAGGTTCAGGTTGCCCGGCGCGCCTTCGGCCGCCAGGCCATAGGCTGCGGACGCCAGGCCCACCATCTGCTGGCTGTAGAGCAGGTCGCCGATCTGGGACGCATAGACGGGGTCGGCCTGCAGCCGATCGAGGTCCCCGCCCGAGACGGCGATGGTGCGATAGGCATGGACCTCCTGCGCCATCTTCAGCGCCGCGCGATGGCCGTCCCACTCCCCGGCCGCGCCGAGCGCCGCCGCCAGCCAGTAGTGCGGGACAGGCTCTCCGGGATCGTAGTCCACGAGCGCGCTGAGCCGGCGCACGGCCTGGACAGGCAGGCCGGCTGCGATCTCGGCCTGGGCCAAGGCGACCTCGGTCGCGATCTCCGGCGCGTCCGCCATGTGCTTGCCCCGACGCTCCCCGGCCCCCGACAAGGGCATCGTCCCCGGGAAAGCTTGCCGGCGCGTTAACCCAGCAAATGTCTGAATTTTATAAGGTTAGGCCTGCGCTGACGCCCGGCGGCGTCAATCTTCCTTAACGCCCTGCGCGCCGATTCCGCCCAGCGCCGCGCCGGCCGCACACAGATCGACCCCGACGGCCAGGGCGACGAACAGGTGCGCCGAGCCCGCGGGCGCGAAGACCAGCGGAATTGCCAGCAGCCAGTCGACGATCCCGGCCGCGGCGATCCACGTCCAGCGGCTTCGGCCGCGACCGCGCCAACCCTGTCCGAGCAGGATCAGCGCCAGCCCGTCGGCGGCCAAATAGGCGATCGCGATGAGGGCGACGTGGCGTCCGCCGGTCAGGCCGTCGCCGATCAGGACGAGCCCGGCCACGACACAGACCACGTCCGACAGCACGCCCCACGCCGGATGCGCCTCGCCCCGTGTCGCATAGATGCCGGCGAAACCCAGCACGCCGCTGAGGATCAGGATCCAGCCCACGGCCAGGTCCGTGGCCGGACTGGCGGCCGGCGACAGGGCAAGGGCGGCGACGCCAAGGGCGATCAGAACGCCGCCTTCGAACTTCAGCCAGCCGGCTCTCACAGTCTTCAGCATTCGGGCCTCCCGCCAAGACGGCGACCAAATCAACAGGCGCACACGGCCCCCGGCATTGACGTCCGTCAAGGCCCCGCCCCCCCGCGGACGGAGGATGGTAGGCCCGGCTGGACTTCGAACCAGCAACCAGACCGTTATGAGCGGCCGGCTCTAACCAATTGAGCTACGGGCCCGCACGCCGACGGGACGGGCGCGAAGGGGTCAGCCGGGGTAACATGGGCCGCACGGCCCTGAAAGCTCCGGTTCATCTTGCCCCTGTCAGGGTGGGCCGACCTGGTCCCGCGCCACGCATCAGACCGGCCAGACCCCTTGGAGACGCGACCATGAACACCTCCTCCCCCGCCCGCCTCGCCGCAGGAGCGTTCGCGGCGGCGCTGATGTGCGCCAGCGCCGGCGTCGTTCTGGCCCAGACCGGGCCCGCGCCCGCGCCCGCCGCTGGCGCCATGTTCCGGGCCACCACCTTGAACATCTCCGCCACCGGGGAGGTGCGCGCAGCGCCAGACCAGGCCTCGATCTCGCTCGGGGTGCAGACGCTTCAGCCCACCGCCGCCCAGGCGATGACCCAGAACGCCGAGCAGATGACCCGGGTGATCGCCGCTCTGAAGCGTCAGGGGATCGAGGCCAAGGACATCCAGACCTCCGGCCTCAACCTCTCGGCCCAGTACGCCTATGAGCAGAACAAGCCGCCCCGCCTGACCGGCTATCAGGCCTCGAACCAGGTGGCGGTGACGGTGCGCGATCTGGCGCGGCTCGGCCCGGCGCTGGACGCGGTGGTGGCCTCGGGCGCCAATCAGATCAACGGCGTGTCATTCGGCCTCTCCGACCCGCTGGCGGCCGAGGACGCGGCGCGGCTGAAGGCCGTGAAGGCGCTGCAGGCCAAGGCCCAGCTCTACGCCGACGCGACCGGTTACAAGCTCAGTCGACTCGTCAATCTGAGCGAGGGCGGCGGCTATTCCCCGCCCCAGCCGCGACCGATGTACGCCATGCGCGCCGAAGCGGCGCCAAGCACGCCGGTGGAGGCTGGCGAGATGAGCGTGCGCGTGGAGGTCAGCGGGCTGTACGAGCTGACGAAGTAGCCTAGCTCGCCGGCCACAACCCCGCCTGGGCGAAGGCGTCCTTGACGCGCTGTTCGACCTCGCGGCCCGGCAAGGCTTCGCCCGTCTCGGTCTCGATGGAGGCGGCGAAGACGTAGTCGAGTCCATGGGCGTCCTTGGGGCCGGCCAGCCGTCCGACCCACCAACCCACCCGGCGCGTGCCGTCCGAATTGGTGGCGCATGAGCCGGTCTTGCCGCTCATCACCACGCCGCCGCGCGTCTCGTTGACCATGATGGCCTTCACGAAGGCGAGGCTCTGCGCCTTCACCGGCAGTTTGCCGGCGTAAAGACGATGGAGGAACTGGGCCTCCTCAAGCGTGGAGATTCCGAGTTGGCCGCCCTCCGTCGGGCCCAGCCAGAACGTGGTCAGTGGCCCGTCCGGGCTCTTGCCGCCGTAGTCGAAGGCCTTCAGGCGCGCCTCATAGGCGGACTTTCCGATCGTCGTGGCCACGCGCTGGTGCCACCAGAGGACCGAGTTCGCGGAACGCGGCGGAGATGTCGGCGTCCTTTTCCCAGTCGCTGACGCGCTGGGGCGTCCGGTCCCACTTGAGCACGGTCTCTGGTTTCACCACGCCGGCGTCCAGCGCGATCAGGCTGTTCGGAATCTCGAAGGTGGAGCACGGCGGCAGTCGGCGCATGCACACGCCGTGCGAATTGTAGCGATAGACCTCGGAGCCCGAGGCTGTGTCCAGGATCTCCACGCAGGTGCCGACGCCGCCGAAGCTGTTGTCGATGGCCGCTTCCAGCTTGGCCTTGTCGAAGGGCGGCTTGGCGCCCAGCGCCTTCAGCCCGCCGCCCGGCGAACAGGCGCTCAGACACGCAGCGATCAGGATCAGCGCCCCAGTGACGGGTCCGCGCATGATCACGCCGCCCTCTTCACCTCGTTGCGGTCGTCGAGCAGCACCACGGTGGGGGCGTAGTTGCGGGCCTCCGCCGCATCGATCTGGCAGTAGGCTGACGACGATCACCTTGTCGCCGCGCTGGACCAGCCGGGCGGCCGCCCCGTTCACGCCGATGGTGCGTGAGCCGCGCGGCGCCTCGATGGCGTAGGTGGTGAAGCGCTGGCCGGTGGTGATGTTGAGCACGTCCACCTGCTCGTGAGGAAGGATTCCGGAAGCCTCCAGCAGATCGCGATCGATCGCGATCGAGCCTTCGTACTCCAGGTCCGCCTGGGTCACGGTGGCCCGGTGGAGCTTGGCCTTCATCATGGTGAGCAGCATCAGGTTGGGACCTCGACGCTCAATCGCCGCCGACCGACATAGCCGGCGCACGGTGGAGGGATATAGGGCTTCGGGTTAACGGATTCAATGCAGTGCAGCATAGCCGCGACGCCTGGCTGGAACCGGGGTCTCGCCTACTCGTCCACCTGCTTTCTGAACATCAGCAGGATCGCCGCGACGGCGCCAATGCCCACCACCGGATACATCGTCTGCAGCACTTGAGTTTGTGCTCTGGCCCGCGCCCAGCAGCATCCCCGCCAGCATGGGCCCGACCGCCGAGCCCAGACGTCCGGACGCCACCCCCGCGCCGGTTCCCGTCCCCCGGCTGGTGGTGCGGTAGTAGAACGGCGTCAGGGCATAGACGATGTATTGCGCGCCCAGCAGGAAGGCGCCCGTCACCGTCACGCCGATGGAGGCCAACATCAGATTGTTGGTGATCGCCGTAAGTCCCACAAGCGAGACCGCCAGGCCGGCATAGCAGAGGAACAGCACCATCCGTCCCTGATGATCGCGGGTCTCCGGCTTGGCGGCCATGAGCCGCTCCATCAGCCAACCGAGCGCGATCGAGCCCGACGGCGGCGCCGACGTTGAACCAGATCTGGATGAACGAGGCCTCGGGCTTGGTGAAGCCCTTGGCCACCATCAGCACCGGCAGCCAGTTGAGGAGCAGATAGGTGACGATGGTAGTGAACAGCATGGCGATCCAGATGAGCAGGCTGGAGATCGCCCGGCCCTCGCCGAACAGGGCCGTGAAGGTGTTGAGCTTCTTGCCGCCCGCCGCCTCGGCGGCCTTGGCCGC
This sequence comes from uncultured Alphaproteobacteria bacterium, assembly GCA_963761065.1. Classification (GTDB taxonomy): domain Bacteria; phylum Pseudomonadota; class Alphaproteobacteria; order Caulobacterales; family Caulobacteraceae; genus JANWHQ01. The sequence continues at coordinate 1,063,110 of CAVXFP010000001.1, forward strand.
CTTGAACATCCGCGACTCCGGAAGGGCGAACGCCATCAGCGGCCCTAGCACCAGAGGCGCGATCCCGCCGATGTAGAACACCGTGCGCCAGCTCGCGTGGTCGCCGCCGAGGAACATGATCGCGCTGGCGAGCCCGCCGCCCACCGGCATGCCGGCCGCGGTGATCACCACGCTGACGATGCGGCTCTTGCCGCTGGCGGCCTCCGAGGTCAGGGCGATCAGATTGGGCAGCGCGCCGCCGAGCCCCAGCCCGCACAGCAGTCGAATCGCCCCCAGGATCTCATAGTTGGGCGCCCAGACCGTCGTGAGCTGGAACACGCCGAACACCAGCATCGAGCCGACCAGAGCCGACTTGCGTCCGAAGGCGTCCGCGAGCCGCCCGCCGAAGAAGGAGCCGAAGAACAGGCCGATGGGACTGGCCGCCAGGATCCAGCCGAGCTGGCCGTTGTCCAGGCCGAACTCGGGCTTCAGGCTCGGCGCGGCGATGCCCATCGACTGCAGATCGATGCCTTCGATGCAGGCGGTCAGAAAGCAGAACACCAGCGTCACGACCGCCGCCGTCCCGCCGGTTATGCGCGCCTCGTCCTTCGTTGCGGCCATTGTCCCCTCCTAGTTCATCGCGTTTCCCTGGCGTGGGAGAATGCACGTCCAGCCGCGAAAGCCTAGCCGTTTGGCCGCCGCTTGCTCATATGCTGACATCCCGCGTCGCGTTCGAGGAGACCCATGGCCAAAGCCCCCGCCCTGTTCATCGGCCACGGCTCGCCGTTCACGGCCCTGTCGCAGAACCCCTTCACGGCGGCCTGGACCGCGCTGGGCAAGCGCATCCCCCGCCCAGAGGCGGTGCTGTGCGTCTCGGCGCACTGGGAGACGCCGCGTCTGACGATCACCGCCGACGAGCGTCCGCCCACGGTCCACGACTTCTACGGCTTCCCCAAGGAGTTCTACGAGTTGCGCTATCCCGCTCCCGGATCGCCGGAGCTGGCCGCCGAGATCGCGGTGCGCCTGTCGGCCTGGGACGCGGTCGCCGAGGCGGGGGTCTGGGGCATGGACCACGGCTGCTGGACCGTGCTGCCCTGGCTGCTTGGAACGGCCGACATCCCCGTGATGCAGCTCAGCCTGAACATCGAGCGGCCGCCCGCCGAGCACTACGCCATCGGCCAGGCTCTGGCCGGACTGCGGGACGACGGGGTGATGATCCTCGGCTCGGGCGACATCGTGCACAATCTGCGTTTCTTCGAGCGGGAGGACGACGCCCCGGCCCCGCCCTGGGCCGCCGCCTTCGACGCCGCGGCCGTGGAGACGCATCAAGGCCCGCGACCACGCCGCCCTGATCGACTGGCCGTCCCTGCCCGAAGCCGCCCTGGCCGTGCCACGACCGGAACACTTTCTGCCCTTACTCTACGTCCTTGCAGCCCAGGGCGAGGATGAGACGCCGGAGGTGTTCGTCGAGGCCGTAGTCAGTTCGGTGTCGATGACGTCGGTGGCATTCGGGGTCACGAACGCCTGAGGCCTGGGCGCAACTGATCGGCCCACCCGGCCGTTAGCCCATTTGACCTGCAGGGAACCCGACAAATGAACGCTTTGAGACGCTCAAGCCTGGCCGCCGCTTCGATGCTTGTCATCGGACTGGCCGCCTGCAACCGCTCCGCGCCAGAGCTGGCGGCCAGCGACGCCCCGGCCTCGAGCGCCGCCCCCGCCGAGCCCGCACCGGCGCCGCTTCCGGCCGCCGAGGCCCAGGCGCCCGTGGCCCCCGCCCCGGCCCAGACGGTGATCGTCAAGGCGCCGGCGATCAGAGACGCCTACGCCTTCGACCGGCGGATGTCGGCTGGCGGCGGCGTCGCCTGGGAGTTTAACGGCGACCGCTATTGGCGCGGGCCGGACGGCGCCTTGAGGGTGGTCCGGCGGAATGCGGACGGCGAGCGCATCTACTACTACCGACCCGGCGCTCGTGATCCCTATTTGGTTCGCCAGGGCGGCGCCTTCTTCACCTTCCGCGCTGGCGGCCTGAAACTGGCGTTCGACAGCAATGGCCGGCCCGTTTCCCTTACGGCCGACATCCGCCAGCGCCGTGCGCGGAGCTTCATCGACGACGCCCGCAGCGCCCACGACCGCGCGGACACCGACTGGCGCCAACGAAGCATCCAGGATCGTAATCCGACGAACGGACGCAACGACCGTGCGGGTCAGAGCGATCACACCGGCCCTGATCGGGCCGCCGCTCCCGGCGACGGCCGCGCCATGGGCCGCAATGACCGCGCTCGGCGTGATCGCGGAGCGCATGACGCCCCGGCCGGCAGCCCGCCGCCAGCCAACCACGCCGGGACGCCCGCACAACCGGAGCATGTCTCGGATAAATCTAAGCGCGCCCGCCCCGACTGCAACGTTCCGCGCGGCCAACGGCTGCCGAAGGGCTGCCCGCCGCCCAAGCCGTCGCATTGATTGGGCCGGCGCATCGGGTTCCCACTTTGTTCTTGATGCACTGGTGAGTCTCCGGCTTACATAGAGAGGTTCGGCTGGGGCGTTCCTGGCCGTGCGCCTGTGAGCCTGGAATGTCCGATCCCCACCGCTTCATCCGCGTGCGCGGCGCGCGTGAGCACAATCTGAAGAACGTCAACGTGGACATCCCGCGCGAGCAGCTCGTGGTGCTCACGGGGCTGTCCGGTTCGGGCAAGAGCTCGCTCGCCTTCGACACCATCTATGCCGAGGGTCAGCGGCGTTACGTGGAAAGCCTGTCGGCCTACGCCCGCCAGTTCCTGGAGCTGATGGGCAAGCCGGACGTGGACCTGATCGAGGGCCTGTCGCCGGCCATTTCGATTGAACAAAAGACGACTTCCAAAAATCCCCGCTCCACCGTCGGCACGGTGACGGAGATCCACGACTACATGCGCCTGCTCTGGGCGCGGGTGGGCGTGCCCTACTCCCCGGCCACCGGCCTGCCGATCGAGAGCCAGACCGTCAGCCAGATGGTCGACAAGATCATGGCCCTGGCGGAAGGCACGCGGCTCTACCTGCTCGCCCCCGTGGTGCGCGCCCGCAAGGGCGAGTACCGCAAGGAGATCGCCGAGTGGCGCAAGGCCGGCTACCAGCGGCTGAAGATCGACGGCCAGTTCTACCCGATCGAGGACGCCCCGGCCCTCGACAAGCAGATCAAGCACGACATCGACGTGGTGGTGGACCGCATCGTCACCAAGCCGGGGCTGGAGCAGCGCCTGGCGGACTCGCTGCAGACCTGCCTGAATCTCGCCGACGGCATCGCCATCGGGGAGTACGCCGACGTGGCCGAGGGCGAGGACGCGCCCCGGCGGCTGTTGTTCTCCGAGAAGTTCGCCTGCCCGGTTTCCGGCTTCACCATCGCCGAGATCGAGCCGCGGCTGTTCTCCTTCAACGCCCCGGCCGGGGCCTGTCCGGCCTGCGACGGCCTGGGGATGAAGCTGGCCTTCGACGCGGACCTGGTGGTGCCAGACCGGGACAAGACGCTCCATAAGGGCGCGGTGGCGCCGTGGGCGCGGGGCCCCTCGCCGCTCTACACCCAGACCCTGCAGGCCCTGGCGCTGGCCTACGGCTTTTCCATGGACAAGCCCTGGCGCGACCTGCCCGAAGAGGCGCACCGGGTGATCCTCTACGGCACCGGGTCGGACAAGGTGCGCTTCGTCTATGACGACAACGCCCGCAAATACGAGGTCACCAAGCCCTTCGAGGGGGTGGTGCCGAACCTGGAGCGCCGCTGGCGCGAGACGGACTCAAGCTGGGTGCGCGAGGAGCTGGGCCGCTACCAGTCCGAGACCCCGTGCGAGGTCTGCGGGGGCCTGCGACTGAAGCCGGAATCCCTGGCCGTGAAGGTGGGGACGCTGAACATCGGCGAGGCCTCGCAGTTCTCCATCCGGGTGGCGCACGACTGGTTCGAGGGGCTGGAAGAGCCAGCTCACCGCCAAGGAAGGCGAGATCGCCCATCGCATCCTCAAGGAGATCAAGGACCGGCTGCGGTTCCTGGTGGACGTGGGGCTGGACTACCTCACCCTCGGGCGCGGCTCCGGCTCCCTGTCGGGCGGGGAGAGCCAGCGCATCCGCCTGGCCAGCCAGATCGGCTCGGGCCTCACCGGCGTGCTCTATGTGCTGGACGAGCCGTCCATCGGCCTGCACCAGCGCGACAACGCCCGCCTGCTCACCAGCCTGAAGGGCCTGCGCGACCTCGGCAACTCGGTGCTGGTGGTGGAGCACGACGAGGAGGCCATCCTCTCGGCCGACCACGTGATCGACATGGGCCCCGCCGCGGGCATCCACGGCGGCGAGATCATCGCCGAGGGCGTCCCGGCCGACATCATGGCCGAGCCGCGCAGCCTCACCGGTCAGTATCTGAAGGGCGAGCGCGAGATCGCCATCCCCAAGCATCGCCGGCCGGTCTCGCCCAAGAAGATGCTGAAGGTCATCGGCGCGCGCGGCAACAATCTGAAGTCCGTCACCGGCGAGATCCCGGTGGGGGTGTTCACCTGCATCACCGGCGTGTCGGGCGGCGGCAAGTCCACCTTCACGGTGGAGACCCTCTACAAGGCCGCGGCCCGGCGGCTGAACAACGCCTCGGACGCGCCGGCGCATCATGAGGCCATCGAGGGGCTGCAGAACTTCGACAAGGTGATCGACATCGACCAGTCGCCGATCGGGCGCACGCCGCGCTCCAACCCGGCCACCTACATCGGCGCCTTCACCCCGATCCGCGACTGGTTCGCCGCCCTGCCGGAGTCCAAGGCGCGCGGCTATGGCCCCGGCCGGTTCAGCTTCAACGTCAAGGGCGGGCGCTGCGAGGCCTGCCAAGGCGACGGGCTGATCAAGATCGAAATGCACTTTCTGCCCGATGTGTACGTCACCTGCGACGTCTGCCACGGCAAGCGCTACAATCGCGAAACGCTCGAAATCCTGTTTCGCGGCAAGAACATATCCGAGATTCTGGATATGACGGTCGAGGAGGCGGCGACCTTCTTCAAGGCCGTGCCGTCCATCCGCGACAAGATGGAGACGCTCAAGCGCGTGGGCCTGGGCTATGTGAAGGTCGGCCAGCCGGCCACCACCCTTTCCGGCGGCGAGGCGCAGCGGGTGAAGCTCTCAAAGGAGCTGTCCAAGCGGGCCACCGGCCGCACCCTCTACATCCTCGACGAGCCCACCACGGGCCTGCATTTCGAGGACGTGAATAAGCTCTTGGAAGTGCTGCACGAGCTGGTGGAGCACGGCAACACCATGGTGGTGATCGAGCACAATCTCGACGTCATCAAGACCGCCGACTGGCTGCTCGACTTCGGGCCCGAGGGGGGCGACGGCGGCGGCCAGATCGTCGCCTTCGGAACCCCCGAACAGGTGGCCGAGGCGCCCCAGAGCTGGACTGGCCGCTATCTCAAGGGTCTGCTGGCGAAACGGACGGCGCCGGCGACCAAGCCGGCGCGCGGGCGGGCGGTCGCGGCGGAATAGGCCGGCGCGCCGACGCCTGCGGGCGCTTAGGGCTCGGGCTTGTGCGGCGGCTCCGGCTCGTGGCCGTCCGCGTCCGAGCCATGCTCCTCGGCCGCCCCGTGGTCTTCCGGTTCGGCGTGGGCTTCCGCCTCGGGCTCCACGGGAGCCTCCGAGGGCGTTTCGGTCGGAGCCTCGTCGGCATGCCCGCTCCGGCGCGGACGTCTCGGCGTCCTCGACGTGCGAAGCAGCCTCAGCCTCAGGCTCGACCTCGACCGGGTCGGCGGACGGTTCAGGCACGGGCTCAGTCTCCGGCGCAGGCTCGGCCTCAGCTTCGGCCGCGTCGGACTTCCACCACGGTTCGGCGGCGGGCTCGGCGGCTGCCAGCGCAGACTCCGGCGCCTGGGGCGCCGGCTGGGGCGCGGGTTCGGGCTCGGATGCGGGCCTGATCGCCGCCTCGTCCGGGGCGTCCGCCCGCCCCGAGAATATCTGGTAAGCCTCCGCCGAGGGTCCGGCCGCAACCGCCAGCGCCGCCGCCGAAACGAACCCGTTCAGGACCACCGCGACCAGGCGGATCGGCGTGAAATAGGCGCTAAGGGAGCTGTAATCGGGGCTGAACATCCCCGACATCCCGCTTAGCGAACCGGTCAACGCCAGCACCACCGCGGCGGCCGTGATCGCGGTCACGATCAGCCCCACGATCACCAGAACGAACATCAGCACCCAGCTGAGGAAATAGGCGCCCAGCAGCGGCCAGAATCGTCCGCGCGTCAGCTCCCAGGACTCGAAGATGCGGATGCGCCCCTCGGCGACCGTCATGGGCGCGGACAGCGACAGGCGCACGAGCGGATAGACGAACGCCGCGACGGCGGCGGCCGCCAGAACCAGGAAGTAGATGGGCTTGAACGCCGTCTCGAGCCTCGCGCCCAGCGAGGCCAGCAAGGCCAGGATGAACATCACCAGGAAGGCGTAGCCGATGGCCAGCGCGACCCACAGAAGGATCAGTCCGCCCATCCGGGCCTGATCCACGCCGAGCCCTAGCCGCGCGACCACGCCGCCGCGCAGACCGAGCAGCGCCCGCACCGCGGCCGTGTTCGTCACCGCCCCGAGGGTCAGGGCGAGCGGCAAGGTGATGAGCAACAGGAGGCCGACGCTGGGCAGCACCGCCAGCGCCGCCGCCGGATCGCTGCGATTGATTTCATTGAGCGTCTGCAAGGCGACCAGCCTGTCGCCCATCAACCCGATCAGAAGACCGTTCAGCGAGAGCTGATAGAGCGCGTAGAGCACCGCCCAAATCAGGATGAAGCCCGGCCGCTTGCCGATGAGCCGGAAGCCGGAAAGCGCCGCGTCGGTCGCTGAAAAGCTCGTCATCTCAATCCCCTCAAGGGGCCTTTGAACTCATCATGTAGTAGTAAGCCAGTACGCCCGCGCCCAAGGGCGCGGCCACGCCCCCGGTCAACACGCCAATGATGAGTCCGGCCGACAGGGCGCCGGCCGGAGCCAAGGCGTCGGTTGCAAGGCCCATGCCGCCCGACGCGCCTGCCCGGGCCAGGGCGGCCACCATCACGCTTACGAACAACACCGGAAGCTGGATCAGCACCATGGACGCCAGGATGCGCCAGACCTGCCCCTTGGTGAGTTTCCAGGTGCGCAACACCGCGATGCGGCCCTCGTCGGCGGTGGCGGCCAGGACGAGGCTCAGGCGGATCGCCAGATAGATCAGCGCCGCATAGGCGACGGTCCCCAGCACGGTGACGGCGGTCTGGCCCTCGGGGCCGAGGGCGGCGAGCAAGGCCTGGGGCGTGGTCAAGGCGGCGATCTGGCCCTTGTTGAGCGCGATGCCAAAGGCCACGCCCGCCACCGCCACGAACGCCACGGCGATCACGATCGCGTAGAACAGCACCAGCAGAAGCAGGGCGCCCAGCATCCGCCACTCCATCGCCCGCCACTGCACCCCCGAGACGCCGGGCGTGAAGGCCGGGTCATCGCCGTGCCGGCTGGCGAAGGCGATCCTGAACACCGCCCCATAGGTCATCAGCACGACGACAAGATAGGCCGCTATGCCCGCCAGATAGACCTCGACCTTGTTGGCGAAGTCGCCGGCCAGATAGACCGTCGCCGCCAGGGACGTCAGCGCCAGCACGCCCCAGATCGAGCGCCATCGGCTCGACCAAAGTCTCCAGGAAAACGCCAGCGAAGCGCGGATCGATACAGGACTTTCCGTCATTAAGCTCGCCGGCCGCGCCGGCTCCTTCGCACCATGGACTCGCAATCTATCGACACGCGAGGCGCCGCGACAGGGCTTGGGCGAAGTCAGTGAGGCTCGCCGGGTTGCGCGGGCTTGCCGTGGTCGTCGTGATCATCGTCGCCAGCCGCATGGCCGTCATCGCGAGCGGCCTCGCGGCGTATCGTCACCGTGGCTCCGCCGTCGTGGGTGCGACGTCGTCCGCATGGTCTCCGCCGTGGTCCTCTGGCCAGAGGAAGGCCGGGGGGGCCGCAGCGGCGGGGGGCGCGCCCGCGCCGCCGCTCAGGCTACGATAGACCACCGCCCAGGGCGCGATGGCGATCGCCGCCAGCGCGGCCCCCAGGAACACCAACAGCGCGCCCAGCCCGGCAATCCACGGCGCCGCAGGCCGCCAGCCAGGTCTGCGGCGGGCTCCGGAAGAAGGCCTCGACCGCCTCGCGGTTCAGGTGGGTCATCCCCAAGGCCCCGAATCCGATCGCCAGCACGATCGCCTGCACGATCATGGTCAGCGCGACCACCAGCACCCCAAGGACCAGGGCCAGGCCGAACAGCTTCAGGGTATGGCCCTTGGTGATCGCCCAGGACTCGAACAGGCGGAACTCGCCGTCCGCGAAGGTCATCGGTCCCGCCATGGAAAAGCGCAGGCAGACGTGAATGACCGCCACCGCCGCCGCCACGACGCAGACGGCGACCGCCAGGCCGCTCCACACCGCCGCCACGTGCGCCGTCTTCAGCGCCGCCACGATGGCGATGCACACGGCGGCCGTCACGCCGGCGAGCGCGATCATGAACAGAACCAGCAGGATGCCCGACGCCAGGATCAGCAGGCCGAGCCAGAGCTCCTTCATGCCCAGGCGCAGATAGGCCAGACCCCGGTTCTTGGGCTCGAGCACGGCGCGGAACACCGCCCCAGTCAGCATCGCCCTGGCGGCCAAGGAGGTGAGGAACACCACCGGCTGGAACATTATGATCCGGCTCTGCATCCGCCAGAACGTCTCGGCCGGGAAGTGCGGCGGTCCACCCCATGCCGCTCCGGAGGCGGCGGCGTTCTGGCCGTCGTGGATGAGGGCCAGGAAGTCCGGGCCCATGAGCGCGAACATGGCCACGACCGGCGCCACGCCGACGATCAGATAGGCCACGCCCCACGCCAGGACGCTCAGGGGCCTCTTGCCGATCAGTCCAAAGCCCGAACCGAGGGCTTCGCCCATCGAAAAGGTCGCCATAGTCTCCCCCCATAAGCGCCTTCTAGTTGGGCTAGCATACGCGAAACACTGGGTTTTCCACAGTGAAGCTTTTGCAAGCTTCCGCCCGGGCGCCCGCCGGCCTATCTGTGCCCCATGGATCCTATCCACGTGATCGGCGGAGGACTCTGCGGGCGGCGAGGCCGCCTGGCAGGCCGCCAACGCCGGGCGCGGACGTGGTGCTGCACGAGATGCGCCCCGTGCGCATGACCGCCGCCCACCAGACCGGCGGCCTGGCCGAGCTGGTCTGTTCCAACTCCTTCCGCTCCGACGATTTCGAGCACAACGCCGTGGGCCTGCTGCACGCGGAGATGCGGCGCTGCGGCTCGCTGATCATGGCGGCGGCCGACGCCTGCAAGGTGCCCGCCGGCGGGGCCTTGGCGGTGGATCGCGAAGGCTTTTCCGCAGGCCGTGACCGAGCGCCTGGAAGCCCACCCGCGCATCCGGATCGTGCGCGAGGAGGTGGCGGGCCTGCCGCCGGAGGACTGGTCCAGCGTGATCGTGGCCGCCGGCCCCCTCGCCTCTCCGGCCCTGTCCGAGGCCGATCGGCGCCCTGACCGGCCGCGCGGCCCTGTCGTTCTTCGACGCCATCGCGCCCATCGTGCACGCGGACAGCATCGACATGTCCATCGCCTGGCGCCAGTCGCGCTACGACAAGGAAGGCCCGGGGGCGACGCCGCCGCCTACATCAACTGCCCGCTGGATCGGGCGCAGTACGAGGCCTTCATCGACGCCGTGCTGGCCGCGCCCAAGAGCCGAGTTCCGCGAATGGGAGGACGTGCCCTATTTCGAGGGCTGCCTGCCCATCGAGGTGATGGCCGAGCGCGGGCCGCGAGACCCTGCGCTTCGGCCCGATGAAGCCGGTGGGCCTGGCCGATCCGCGCACGTCCCGGCGAGCGGCCCTATGCGGTGGTGCAGCTGCGCCAGGACAATGCGCTGGGCACCCTGTTCAACATGGTCGGCTTCCAGACCAAGCTGAAGCACGCCGCCCAGGCCGAGGTGTTCCGCGATGATCCCGGGGCTTCAGGAGCGCCGAGTTCGCCCGCCTGGGCGGCCTGCACCGCAACACCTTCCTGGACTCCCCGCGCCTGCTGGACCGCGCAGCTGCGGCTGAAGGCCCAGCCGCGCCTGCGCTTCGCCGGCCAGATCACCGGGGTCGAGGGCTATGTGGAGAGCGCCGCGGTGGGCCTGCTGGCCGGCCGGTTCGCGGCGGCCGAGCGGCTGGGCTCGGGCTGGAGGCGCCCCGCCGACCACAGCGCTGGGCGCGCTGATCGGCCACATCACCGGCGGGCACCTTTCCGGACCGGACGCGCCGTTCCAGCCGATGAACGTCAACTACGGCCTGTTCCCGCCGATGGAGGCCCCCCGGCGCGACGAGGCCGGCGCCAAGATCCCGAACAAGGAGCGCGGCCGCGCAAAGAAACGCCTGATGAGCCTGCGCGCGATGGCGGACCTTGAGCTGGCTGTCGCAGCGCCGGCTGTCGCGGCGGAATAGCTCAGATCCGGCCCGTCGCGACCGCGAGGATCAGCCCGCAGGCGTGCTCAAGCGGCGGCGCCTGCGCCAGCCTCGGCCGGCTCAGGGCTCGCATAGGCCGACGGCCGGAAAGGCGTCGACCGCTCAGACGCGGCGCTGGCGCCGTGCCGCCGCACAGCCGGCGGCGGCCAGGGCCGGCTGAACTCGGCGCCGCGCCGGCCGCCGAGGTCGGCGGCCGCCCCGCCGCGCCGCTCCAGAAGGCGCCGGCAGCCGCCCGCCGCGACCGCGTCGCCGGCCGGATCGAGCCGCCCCAGGCCCCAGGCGCCGCCGCCCCGGCCGGACCGCGCGCCCGGCGGCCCCGGGGGCGAGGACGCGGACGGCCAACGCCATCAACCGCCCAGCCGTGGCGTCGATGTAGCCGTCGGCCTCATCCGCCGTGAGCGGCCAAGGGTCGAGGTCACGAAGCCGGGCGTCGACCAGGGCGTCGAGCTCGGCGCGGTCCAGGGCCCGCCGGCGGACGGCGACCGCCATGGCCTGCGCGGCCGGGTGGGCGCGCACGGGCCGGCCCTCGAACATCTCCGCCAGCGCTTCGCGCCACCAGGCCAGGCGCATCTCGCCGACCAGCGGTTCGGAGGCCACCTCGGCCGCGCGGGCGATCTCGTGGTTGAAGGCGTAAAGGGCGATCAGGTCGGCCCGCGCCTCGGGATCGGAGGCGAACCGGCTGGCCAGCCAGCGGTCGGGATCGACGCGGCGGACCAGGGCGTCCAGATCGTCGCTCTCGTTCATGGCCAATAATAGGACGGGGCCGAAAATGAAAAGGCCCGCCAGACCAGCCGGCGGGCCCTTCCCTGGATGGAAGCCGTTCCCTACCCGAACAGGGTCTGGAACATGGTCATCGCCGTCAGCATGGGCAGCGACAACAGGGTGTTGGTGCGGCTGGCCAAGGTGGCGATGCGGCCGGCCTTGGCCTTGGCGTCGGCGTCGCCCTCGACCATGCCCAGCGCGATCTTCTGGTTCGGCCAGATGATCAGCCAGACGTTCAGGAACATGATGATGCCGAGCCAGGCGCCGGTTCCCATCAAGGTGAACTGGATGTCTCCGCCCGGGCCGGCGATGTAACCGCCCGCCAGGCCAAAGCTCAGCATCTCCCAGATGTAGCCACGCAGGTAGGCCAGGATCAGGCCGGCGACCACGGTGCCAAGCGCGGCCCAACGGAACCAGAACAGCGCCTCGGGAGCGATGTACTTGGAGATCGCGGGCCTGAGTTCGGCGGGGATATCCGGTGTCTTACGGATCTGAACGAAGTTGAAGTAGTAGAGCAGGCCGATCCACAGGATGCCGAAGAACACGTGAATCCAGCGCAGCAGCGCCTGCCAGAAGAAATCATCGAAGCCATGCGGGCTGTGCATCCCGAAGCCGATGATCATGATCCCGGCCAGGACGAGGCCGGTGATGATCATGTTACGGAAGTTGAGCAGCAATGACGCCATGCGGACCCCCTATTTCCCGGTTTATCTCAGGCCAGCGTCGGACTCGGCCGGAGCTTATGGCAAGCGTGCGCCATCGTCGCCGGGACTTCAAGAAGCAACTGAAACTCAAAGACGATCAACTGGCGGGGGAAGCCCCCTCGCCCGGCCGCGGTCAGGGCCTCAGGGCCACCGGCTTGATCATCTCCGCGTCTTCGCCGCGCTTGACGCCCCACATAGCATGATGGGCGAGGCGACGTAGATCGACGAATAGGTGCCGACCGCGATGCCGAACATCAGTGACGACGGAGAACGAAGCGCAGATCGCCTCGCCGCCAAAGAACGCCAGGCCCGAGCAGCGCCAGAAGCGCCGTCAGGCCGGTGATCACGGTCCGCGTCAGAGTTTCGTTGATCGACAGGTCGATACTTCGCGCAGCGGCATCTTCTTGTACTTGCGCAGGTTCTCGCGCAGGCGGTCGAACACGACGACCGTGTCGTTCATCGAGTAGCCGATCACGGTGAGGATCGCGGCGATCAGTGTCAGATCGAACTCCATCTGCAGCAGCGCGATGAGCCCGAAGGTCAGGATCACGTCGTGGAACAGGGCCGCCACCGCGCCCAGGCCGAACTGCAGCTCGAAGCGGAACCAGATGTAGACCAGCATCAGCACGATCGCGACGCCCAGCGCCATCAGACCATTGCGGAACAGCTCTCCGGACACCTTGGGCCCGACCACGTCGGTGCGGGAGAAGGCGACTTGGCCAAGCGTCGCGTTCAGCGCATGCTTCGACCGCGTGACCGTGCTCGCCGGATCGGAGTCGTTCGGCGTCTGGAAGCGCACCGAGACGTGGCGTACGCCCTGCGGGTCGTCGGCCGAGGCGAAGTTCTGAACCTGCACGTCGCCGAGGCTCAGGCCGCCCAGGGTGTCGCGGACGAGCCGTAGGTTCAGCGTGCCGGGCGTGCTGAACTCGAGCACCGTGCCGCCCTTGAAGTCGATGCCGCAGTTCAGGCCGCGGCACAGACGGTGCCGACCAGCGAGAGCGATCACCAGCACCACCGACAGCACGCCGAAGATCACCGCGAGGCGCACGAACCGGAAGTGCGTCTTCACCGGCAGAGTTTGATCAGGGGCCACCAGGTCATCGTCGCCTCACGAGATCGGCAGGGTCTTGGGCCGCGCCGCCCGGAACCACCAGCCGATCAGCACCTGGGTGATCAGGACGACGGTGAACATCGAGGTCAGCATGCCGATGGACAAGGTCCAGGCGAAGCCGCGCACGGGACCGGAGCCGAACTGAGAACATGATCAGGGCCGCGATGAGGGTGGTGAGGTTGGCGTCGATGATGGTGCTCATGGCGCGCGAATAGCCCGCGTCCATCGCCGCGATCGGCCGTGCGTCCCGCCGCGCGCCTCGTCGCGCATGCGCTCGTAGATCAGCACGTTGGCGTCCACCGCCACGGCCAGGGTCAGGATCAGGCCCGCGATGCCTGGCAAGGTGAGCGTCGCCTGGGTAATCGACATCAGCGCCACGATCAGCAGTCCGTTGACCACCAGGGCCGACGCCGCGAACCAGCCGAACAGCCCGTAGGCCAGGACGATGAACACGAAGATCGCCGCCGCGCCGACTACGGTGGAGGTCTGACCAGCCTGGATCGCGTCCTGCACCCAGCTCGGCGCCGACGGTGCGCTGCTCCTGCACCTTCAGCGGCGCGGGCAAGGCGCCCGAGCGCAGCAGCAGGGCCAGGTCGTTGGCCTCCTGCAGGGTGAAGTTGCCGGTGATCTGACCCGAGCCGCCAGTGATCGGCTCCTGGATGGTCGGGGCCGAAATGATCTTGTTGTCCAGCACGATGGCGAAGCGCTTGCCGACGTTCTGGGCCGTGGCGTCGGCGAACCGGCGCGCGCCCTGGCCGTTGAAGCGGAAGTTGATCGAGGGCCGGTTGTACTGGTCGTAGCCCGGGCTGGCGCTGACCAGCATTTCGCCGGCGACCAGGATGCGGCGCTTCAGGGCGAGCTGGGTCTCCTGGCGCTCCTCGCTGGGCACGATCACGGATCCCGGCGGCACGCGGCCGGCCGCCATGTCGTCGGCCGAGACGGTGTCGTCCACCATCTGGAAGGTCAGCTTGGCGGTCTGGCCGATGACGCTCTTCAGCCGCTCCGGATCGCTCTCGCCGGGCGCCTCGACCACGATGCGGTCCTTGCCCTGCTGGACGATCGACGGCTCACGGGTGCCGAGCTGGTCCACCCGTCGGCGGATGATCTCAATTTCCTGTTTGACCGCCTGGACCGCGTCCTCGGTCATCGCCTGCTCGGACAGCGACAGGCTGAGCTGCTGGCCGTGGACCGCCACCAACACGTCCCGCCCGCCGCCCTGCAAGGCGTTGCCCAGCTTGGACAATTCCGTACGGGCGGCGTCCAGCTTGGTGGGATCGGTGATCGTCAGGTCGACCTCTTGGCCCTTCAGGCCAAGGTCGGAAAAGCCGATCCGATTCTCGCGCAGGGTGGTGCGCACGTCCTCGGTGAGGTTGTTTAGCCGCTCGACCTTGATCGCGGCGGTGTCCACCTCCAGCAGCAGGTACGATCCGCCCTGCAGGTCGAGGCCCAGGTTCAGCTTCTTGCTGGGCATCCAGCCGGGAAGCGTGCCCGCCGGAACCAGGTTCGGCAGGGTGAATAGCAGACCGAACACCGCCGAAACGATGCACAGCACCACCTTCCAACGCGACAGGCGGATCATCGGCCGGGCCCAGGGCGACTAATTGGACTCAGGACTTGGCGTCGTTGGCGGCCGCCGGCTCGCCGCGCGAGCGAACCTCGGTGACCATCGACTTGACTACTTTGACCGTCACGCCCTGGGCGATGTCGACGGAGACCTCCGTGTCATCGACCTTGCTGACCTTGCCGATCACGCCGCTGGGCAGGACCACCGTGTCGCCCCGCTTCAGCGCGGCGATCATCTGCTGGTGCTGCTTCATCCGGCGCTGCTGCGGCCGGATCAGCAGGAAATAGAACAGCACCACCAGCGCCAGAATCGGCAGGGCCTGGATCAGCATGCCCTGCGCGCCGCCGCCGCCCGCCGCTGCGGTGGTGGTCTGGGCCATAGCGGGGGTAGCGAACATGGGGGCTCCTTGGGGCCGCTTCGTCGAAGTGGGCGGAACCTAGGGGCTGGCCTTCCCTTTTGCAATGCGACCCCGCGCGGGCGTAGGAAGCGGCCATGACGGACGCGCTTTCGCCGCTTCTGACCCGCATCGCCGAGGCGTTGGAGCGCCTGGCGCCCAGACCCGCGCCCGATCCGGACTTCGCCGCCGCCCGGCTCTATCGCTACGACGCGGCCCAGGACGCCTTCGCGGCGGCCCCGGATTTCGGCCTGGAGCTGGACCTCTTGATGGGCGTCGAGGGCCAGAAGGCCCGCTTCGTGCAGAACTTGACGCGCTTCGCCGAGGCGCTGCCGGCCAACCACGCCCTGCTGTGGGGATCGCGCGGCGCGGGCAAGAGCTCCCTGGCCAAGGCCGCCTTCATGGCCGTGGCCGCCGGGCGTCCGGCCATGCGCATGGTGGAGATCGACCGCGACGAGGTCGCCGCCCTGCCCGCCCTGTTCGAGCGGCTGCGCGGACGGCCCGAACGGTTCGCCGCGCTGATCGACGACCTGTCCTTCGAAGAAGGCGCTTCCGCCGCCAAGACCCTGAAATCGGCACTGGAGGGCGGCGTCGCCGGGCCGCCGGAAAACGTGCTGCTGATCGCCACCTCCAACCGCCGCCACCTGATGCCCCGCGGCCACGACGAGGGCCGTGGCCTGATCGCCGCCGCCGAGGACGCGGAGGAGGAGGTCTCCGTCTCCGACCGCTTCGGCCTGTGGATCGGCTTCCCGCCCATGGACCAGACCGCCTACCTGGCGGCCGTGCGCGCCTACGCCGACCGCTTCGGCCTGAAGGCGAAGGCCCTGGACCAGCGCGCCCTGCAGTGGTCCCAGCTGCGCGGCGCGCGCTCGGGCCGCGTGGCCTGGCAGTTCATCCGCGACCTGGCCGGGGAGCTGGGCAAGCCCCTGCCCTTCTGAAGCTGTGGCGCCCGCCCGCCGCCACGGCTAAGCTTCCTCAAAAATCGGGAGGAATGGCCGTGCACGACCCAGACCGTCGCCGAGACCGACGCCATCGACGTCGTCATTCCCTACGTAAAGGCCGGCGAGAGCGCGGTCTTCTTTCCGGGCCAGCGGGAGCTGTCCTACTGGCCGGTGGTGGATCATGACGTCGTCGTGCACAACGCGCGTCCGGCGGCGGAAAGCTTCGCCTTGGAGAAGAACGGCTTCGTGCTGGCGCGCCGGCCGACGGCGGTGAAGAACTTCTACGATCCGGCGGAGGTCAAGCGGGTCTACTATCCGGAGATCGAGGCCCTGGTGAAGGAGCTGACCGGCGCGAGCCGCGTGCTGGTGTTCGGCGAGATCGCCCGCAGCGACGCGCCAGGCACGCCCGACAGTCTGCTTCCGGCCCGCGGCGCGCACGTGGATTATGGCGCGCAGACCGTCCGCTGGTTCGCCGAGGTCGAGGTCGGGGCCGAAGAGGCCGACCGGCTTTTGTCCCACCGTCACATCCAGATGAACTTGTGGCGGCCCATCGTCACGGTGGAGCGGACGCCGCTGGCGGTCTGCGACGCGTCCACGGTGGCCAAGGAGGACCTCAATCCCAGCGAAATCCGCGGCGGGCTGAACGACCCGAACCGACCCTCGATGCACGGCTTCAATCTCAGCTACAGCCCCCGGCATCGCTGGTGGTACGTGCCCAACATGCGGCCGGACGAGATCCTGGCCTTCAAGCTGTACGACTCCGATCCCAGCCGCGTCCAATGGACCGGCCACACGGCCATCGACGATCCGACCAGCGCGCCGGATGCGGCCCCGCGTCAGAGCATGGAAATCCGCACCATCGCGGTGTTCGAGGACTGAAAAGGACGTCCCCGGACGACCTGCGTCCTACGCCAGCCGCAGCGCCGTCATCAGCACGAAGGCCATGCCGAACATGACCATCAGCGCGTAGTCCAAAGGCTTGAAAAGAGGTCCTGTCGGAACCCGCATCGCACTCACCCCCACCCGTGTCCCACGTTGATCCACGCGGGACGGATGAATGCAAATCACGGTCCCGCCGCGTCGCAAGTCGATTCCATTGACACGCGAAGAATCACGGGGCCGTGAGAACGGCGGATGTGTTGATCTTGCCTGCCCGGTCAGAACGCCGGCGGCTCCAGACCATAGGCTTCCCGCGCCCGTCCGATGCGCGCGATCTTGGCGTTGAAGGCGGTCCAGTCGTCGCGCTCGGCGATGTCGGCCCAGATCGCCTCGATCTCGTCGTAGAGCAGTTCCTCGGGCTCGGGCGCGCGGAAATAGTCAGCGTCCAGCGCTTCGGGCCTCGCCGGGACGTAGGCGTTCATCCGTTCGCGGAGCTCCAGGAAGGCAGCGCCCTCGTAGATCGCCGCGCGGGGGCCGGCCGTCGCGCGCGCGGCGGAGGCGCTCCCGCCGAACCAGTCGAAGAAGAACGGCTCCCAGCGCAGCGGCTCGCCCCCTTCGGCCAGGGCGCGGAAGGCGGCGCCGGCGAGCGCCGCGTCCTCGTCCGGCGCACGGAGCTCAAGCCCCAGCCGTCTGACCATCCCCTCGGCCAGGGCGGCCTTGTAGGCCGGCGCGAAGCCGCTCAGCGCCGCCTCCAGGGGTTCCTGCTCCGCGACCAGCGTGAGGCAGCCGCCGAGCTGGCTGAGGTTCCACAGCACCGCCTCCGGCTGGCGGCCGAAGGCGTACAGGCCCGTCTGGTCGAAATAGGCGGCGGTGAAGCCCGGATCGTTCCGCGGCAGGAAGCGATAGGGGCCGTAGTCGAAGCTCTCGCCGTTGATGTTCATGTTGTCGGAGTTCAGCACCCCGTGCACGAACCCCGCCGCCATCCAGCGCGCGCATAGCGCCGCCGAGCGCTCCATCACCGCCGCCAGCAGCGGCGCGGCGCGCGGCGGCGCCTTCATGCACCGCCAGGGCCGGATAGTAAGTCTCCACCACATGGTCGATCAGCGCCTGGATCAGGTCCGCACGACCGTGGAAGGCGTGCCGCTGGAAGGTGCCGAAGCGGATGTTGCCGTAGGACAGGCGGGTCAGCACCGCCGAACGCGTCGGGCTGGGCTCGTCGGGACGGTGCAGCGCCTCGCCGGTCTCCACCAGCGAGAAGGTGCGGCAGGTGGGCACGCCCAGCGCCTCCAGCATCTCGCTGGCCAGGGCCTCGCGCACGCCCGCCCTTGAGCGTCAGCCGCCCGTCCGCCGTGCGCGACCACGGCGTCAGGCCCGAGCCTTTCGTGCCAAGGTCGAGCAGCCGCCCGCTCCCCGCCTCGCGCATCTGGGCGAAGATGAAGCCCCGCCCGTCGCCGAGTTCGGGGTTGTAGGTGCGAAACTGATGGCCGTGATAGCGCGGTGGCCAGCGGCTCGGGCAGGTTGTCCGGCAGCGGCTCGAAGCGCCCGAAGGCGGCCAGCCACTCCGCGTCGGTCAAGGTGTCGAGCCCCACGGTGGCGGCCGCCCGGTCGTTGCGGAAGCGCAGGACCTCCTGCGGAAAGCTCGCCGGCTTCACCGGGTCGGCGAATTCGGGGCCCAGGGCGAGAAAGGCGGGGTCGGGCCGATAGGCGGATGAGACCGGCATGGGGGGCAGATGGAGGAGAAGCCCGCCCGAGGCAAGCTGGCGCGAGCGACGTGTCGTCGTCAGCGATCCCGAGGCTGGCGCCGCCGCGCGGTTTCGCCCACATATGCGAGCTGGGCCGCTAACCTCTGACGACGTCTCGGGAGCTACCGATGAACGACACGCCAAGCTATGCGCCGCCCAAGGTCTGGGTCTGGAACAAGACGAACGGCGGCCGCTTCGCCAACATCAACCGGCCCATCGCCGGACCCACGCACGACAAGGACCTGCCGGTCGGCCGCCACCCCCTGCAGCTCTATTCCCTGGCGACGCCCAACGGCCAGAAGGTCACGGTGATGCTGGAAGAGCTGCTGGCCGCCGGCCATGCGGGCGCCGAATACGACGCCTGGCTGATCAACATCGGCGAGGGCGACCAGTTCGGGTCCGGCTTCGTGGACGTGAACCCCAACTCCAAGATCCCCGCCCTGATGGACCGCAGCGGGCCCGAAGCCTGTCCGCGTGTTCGAGTCCGGCGCCATCATGCTGCATCTGGCCGAGAAATTCGGCGCGTTCCTGCCGGCGACCCGGCGCGCCGGGCGGGCCGAGGCCCTGTCGTGGCTGTTCTGGCAGATGGGCAGCACGCCCTACCTGGGCGGCGGGTTCGGCCACTTCTACGCCTATGCCCCGATCAAGATCGAATACGCCATCGACCGCTTCGCCATGGAGACCAAGCGCCAGCTCGACGTGCTCGACCGGCGGCTGGCCGAGGCCGCCTTCCTGGCGGGCGCGGACTACACCATCGCCGACATGGCGGTGTGGCCCTGGTACGGCGGCCTGGTCAAAGGCGAGCGATACGACTCCGGCGAGTTCCTGTCGGTGCAGGACTACAAGAACGTGATCCGTTGGGCCGACGAGATCGACGCCCGGCCGGCCGTGAAGCGCGGCGTCATGGTCAACCGCGTGTTCGGCGATCCGGCCACGCAGCTGCGCGAGCGGCACGAGGCCAGCGACTTCGACACCAGGACCCAGGACAAGCTCGAGACCTAGCGTCGGCTTGGGCCGAGATGGGCGGCGCGTCTTGCCGCGAGGTCCGGCGCTCGTTAGACCGCCCTCGGCTTCAATGGAGGACCTCGCATGTCCGCGCTCCTGCCCATCATTCTCTTCGTGGTCGTGATCGCCGCGCTCAACAGGTACGAGTACGGCCGGATCGACTAGGCGCCGGGCCCTCGGAGCGCCCGCATGCGCGGAACGGCGCTGATCACCGGCTCGGCGCGGCGGATCGGCCGCGTCCTGTGCCTGACGGCGGCCGAGGCGGGCTATGACGTCGCCATCCATTGCCGCACGCCGGACCCGGAGGCCGAGACCCTCGCCGGCGAAATCCGCGACAAGGGCCGCAAAGCCGCCGTGCTCCACGCCGAGCTGACCGACGACGCCGAGACCGCCGCCCTGGTCGGCCGGGCCGCTGACGCCCTGGGGCCGGTCACGCTGCTGATCAACAACGCCTCGGTGTTCGAGGACGACCGGATCGAGACCCTCACCACCGCCTCGTGGGACGCGCACATGCGCACCAACCTTTGGGCGCCGGTGCGGCTGGCCCAGGCCTTCGCGGCGGCTCTGCCTGGCGACGCCGAGGGCCTGATCCTGAATCTCCTGGACCAGCGGGTGTGGAAGCCCAATCCGCAGTTCTTCAGCTACGGCCTATCGCGCTCGGCCCTGTGGTCGGCGACCCAGGTTCTGGCCCAGGCCCTGGCGCCGCGCATCCGGGTGAACGCCATCGGCCCCGGCCCCACCCTGCCCTCCATCCACCAGAGCCCGGCCGATTTCGCCGCCGAGGCCAAGGGCACGCCCCTGCAGCGGCGCGCATCGCCCGATGACATCGCCGCGGCCGCGCGCTACCTGTTCGACGCCCGCCAGGTCACCGGCCAGATGATCGCGGTGGATGGCGGCCAACATCTGGCGTGGCGCACCCCCGACGTGGTCGGGGAATGAACGCGGAGGCCGACATGTCCCAAGCGCCCGGCGCATTCCACGTCGCCGCCAGCAAGATCTTCGTGCGCGGCCTGAAGATCGACGCGGAGATCGGCATCTATCCGCACGAGCGTGGACGCGCCCAGCCGCTGGTGGTGGACGTGGAGATGGACGTGAACCTCACCGGGTTCATCGAGCACATCGCCGAGACCATCAATTACGAAGGCATCGCCGCGGCCACCCAGGCCGTGGCGGCCGAGGGCCACTTCCCGCTGGTGGAGGGCTTCGCCGAGCGGGTCTGCGAGGCGTTCCTGAAGGACCCGCGGGTGAGCTGCGTGCGGGTCCGCGTCGAAAAGCCCGAGGCGCTCGCCCCGCACGCCGCGGCGGCCGGCGCCGAGATCACCCTGGTACGGACCTGAGCGCGGCCTACGAGCAGCGCGCGGCCCCCCTCGCCGAGCGGGCGAGCTACTGGATCGAGGACGGCGTGCTGGTGCGGCGCGGGGCGCGCACGGGCGAGCGGCGCTGGCCGCTGGCCAGCCTGAAGCGCGCGGAGATCGGCCGGGCCGAGCGCGGCTGGGCCACCGGAGAACGGCGCCTGACCCTCACCTTCATAGGCGGCAAGGTCGCTCTCACCTCCGCAAGCTACGAAGGCTTCGCGAACCGACGCGACCAGGGCGACGCCTTCGCCGCCTTCGCCCGGGCGCTCCTGAGCGAAGCCGCCGACGCGGCGCCGGGCGCGCGGTTCCTGAGGGCCGCGCCGCCCTTCGCCATGAGCCTGATCTGGACCTGCGGCCTGCTCGGCGCGGGGGCCGCGATCGTGGCGGGGTTCGGCGCGCTCGCCGACGCCACGGCGCTAGGGCTGGATCTTGGCGCGCGGCTGACCTTCGTGCTGTTGCTGCTGGCCAGCCTGTGGCCCTGGCTCGGCGACGAGCGACGCCGCGCTTTTGACCCGCTGGCTCCGGCGCCCGAATTGTTGGCGCCGAATTGACCGCTCGGAAGGCGCCCATGCCCACCGGCGCCTAAGAGTTCCGCCACATCATTGAGGCGGATTCCCCTGCCGCGAGCGCCCCGTTGACGCCCGCGCGGCCGCCCCCCGCCATGCGCGGACTGGATGCGATCGCAGGGGGATCGACATGATTGGACGACTGCTCGGCCTGCTGGCCGGCGCCGTGATCGCCGCGCTCGGCTATGGCCTGTGGAAGCCCTTAGTCTTCGCCAAGTACGTGAGCCCGAAGTACCTCGACCTGGCGCACGCCGAGCTTGGCCCGTTCGGGCAATACCGGACGCTGATCGCCTTCATGGCCATCGCCCTGGGCGTGGCCGTGGCCCTGGCGGGCGTACAGCGGCGCATCGGTGCGAAGAAGGACAAGGCCCGCCCGGCCGCGACCCTGTTCGGCGAGGCCGCCGCGGGCCCCGACCCGTTCACCTTCGACCCCGAGCCAGAAAGCGGCCACGAAGCTCCTGCCGAACATCACGGCGAACCGGCGCACGGGCATGACGATCACGGGCACGACGACGACCACGCGCCCGCGGACAATCACACGCACGAACACGCCTAGGCGGGAACGGCCTCGATCACGCTGAACTCCGAGGCGGTCGGGATCACGCGGGCGAGGCGCAGGCCCGCGCGGGCGAACAGGTCGCGGTACTGATCCTCGGTGCGCTCCAGGCCGCCGGCGGCGGTGAGCATGACGATGTCGGCCTGGATCGGCGGGCGGTCCTGCGGCGCCGCGAACGCGCGCCGGCGCGACCCGCTCCATCACCAGCACCACGCCCTTGGCGCCGGCCGCCTCGCGACAGTTCCTGAGGATGGCCAGGGCGTGCTCGTCGTCCCAGTCGTGGATGATCATCTTCAGCAGGTAGGCGTCCGCCCCCGCCGGCACGGACTGGAAGAAGTCCCCGCCCGTGAAGCTCGCCCGGTCCGCCACGCCCGCTTCGCGAAGATAGGCCGCAGAGGCGTCGGCCAGGTCCGGCAGGTCGAACACGGAACCGCGCATCTCCGGATGCGCCTTCAGCACCGCCGCCAGCAGGGCGCCGTAGCTGCCGCCCACGTCCATCACCTCGCCGAACCGCGAGAGGTCATAGGCGCCGAGCACGGCGGCGGCCACCGGGCCGGTCTGGTCGGTCATCGACTGGTGGAACATCGCCGTCTGGGCCGGGTCGCGGGCCATCAGGCGAAAGCCCTCCTCGCCGGAAGTCGCCCAGGCGCGGCCCGTGCGCACCGAGTGTTCGAGCTGGCCCAGCGCGCCCCACAGCCGCTCGCCCCAATGCAGCGCCACGCCGCGCACCGAGCCCGGCGCCTCGGCCTTCAGCAGCTTGCCGGCCTCGGTGAGGACGAAGCGCTCGCCGTCGAGGTCCTGGCACAGGTCGAGCGCGGCCATGGCCCGCAGCAGGCGCTTGAGCGCGTCGGGATTGGCGCCGGCGGCGGCGGCCAGATCGTCGGCGGCGGCGGGCCCGTCGCCCATCAGCTCGGCCAGACCCAGGCGCACGGCGGCGTGGATCACCTGGGTCGGGAAGGCGCCGTGGATCAGGGCCAGCAGGCGTGTGCGGGGATCGTGGGATGCAGATGAGGTCATCGGACCTCAATACAGGTGTTGACCGGCCTGGTCCGGCCCCAGATCACAACCCCCGTCGCGGAATATGACCTTGAACTGACATCCGATCTGATGGGTTGCGCGCCCCCTTCCCCACCCCATGTCTTCACGTCGCGGGAGAGGGCTATTGATGTAGAATAAATACAACAGCTTAGGCATTATGCGAGATATTCGGGGCATTACGCATCTGGGCGCGATGCCCGAACGCGAAGCATGGGATACCCGCCGCCGGAACAGAAGCCGCATTGCCCGCCGTTCGATCCCCTGGTCGGCTGGCCAATCCTGGGTAGAGTTGTCGGCAGGCGGCTCGGGCAGACTGAGCCGGACATGGGCCGTCGAGGGCCGCCCTGCGCCAGTAGCGGACATCGCACTTCGGGCGCGAGACGGACGTTCTGCGTGGACGCCGATGCGGGATCGGGTTGTCCCAGCCTGGCCCGCAAGCTACCAGCACATAAACGACATAAACGTGGGAGGATGCCATGAAGCGTAGCGCGCTGATCGCACTTTTGGTCACTGGCGGCCTGGTCGCCACGGCGGCCGCTCAGCAGCCTCCCGCAGCGGGCGCCGCCATGCCGCCGCGCCCCGCCGGCGCCGCGCCGGCGCGCTCGCCGCTGCCGCCGCCCGAGCCGATCCAGCACATCACCAAGAACGTCTACAAGATCTTCGGCGGCGGCGGGAACACGCTGGTCGTGGTGCAGAAGGCCGGCGTGGTCCTCGTCGACACCAAGATGCCGGGTAACGGCCCGGCCATCCTGGCTGAAGTGAAGAAGGTGACCGACAAGCCCGTGGTCATGGTCATCAACACCCACAGCCACCCCGATCACATCGGCAGCACCGACTACATCCGCGAGAAGTACCCCGACATCCAGGTGATCATGAACGAGAAGGCCAAGGAGGAGATCCTGGCCGGCCCGTTCAACACGCCCGGGCGCCTGCCCACCAAGACCTTCACGGACCGCATGACGATCGGCACGGGCGCTGACCGCATCGAGCTTTACCACACCGGCCCGGGACACACGCAGGGCGACACCTTCGTCTTCTTCCCCGCCGACCATCTGCTGTTCATGGGCGACGTGATGGCGTGGGACATGGCGCCGTTCCTTCCCTCAGGGCGGCGCGAGCGCGATCGCGGACGAGATCGACAAGCTGGTCGCCATCATGAAGACCAAGGACGTCAAGTTCGTGGTCGAAGGGCATGGCTATGTGAACACCTGGCCGCACCTGCTGCGCTTCGCTCGTTTCAACCGCGCCCTGATCAATGACGCCCGCGCCGCCTACTACCGGGGCGATCCGCCGTCGGCCGCCATCGCGGAGCTGAAGAAGGTCCCCGAGTTCGCGCCGTTGCTCGACACCCATCTCAAGAGCGGCCTCGAATACGGCAACACGCCCTTCAAGCGCGCCAACATGAACGTCAACGTGGCCTACACGGAGTTCGCGGGCGAGAAGGTGGGGTTCGGGATCGCGAATGGCGCGCCCCTGCCCGCCACGGACAAGCATAAGGGCTCCAACCCTGAGGACACCGCGCCCCCGACCCCCGCAGACTTCGCGGCGGAAAGGCCCCGTCCCACGACGCCCGACGGCGCGTAGCACGGCCGGCGGCGATCACTCCGAACGTCCACGTCCCGTCGGCCTTCAGGGCGATCTTGAGGCTCTTGTCGCGCGGCCGAAATCGCTGAGCAAAGACCCTGACGACCAAGCTAGTGGCTTGAAGACCCCCGGCGCTCTCGCCGCACCACGAGCACCGCCATCAGCGCGCGCCCTGAAAATACTTGTTCCAGCACGCCGCGAAGCTTCTGTTTTGCGACCGGGTCGCCGCCGTATCCGTTTGCCGTAGCCTGTTCGTCCGTGGCGGCCTGAATCAGCTGGTTGCAGCGGATCACCGCGACCCGCGCTATCGTCGAGGCGTCTGAAATGCCGTCATCCCAGGTCGCCGCCTGAGTCCTGAGACACGTCGCCACGGCCGCATTGGCGGTGACTGCATTCGCCGCAGGCGCTGGCGCCGCAGCCGCGGGGGCGTCGGCCGCCAAGATAAGCGCGGCCGCGAAAACTCCAGAAGCTAGCATCGAAGTGACTCCATCAGGTCCGGGCGTCGCTGGCGAAGGATCCCCCGCGGCGAGCGCGAGACCCTCGCGGCGCCATCAAATCCCGCCCTCTTGCTACCAGGCCAACTTGAACCCGGCGGCGACCAAGTTGTCGGTCCGGTTCTCGCTGACGGTGGATTGGAAGCGCGCTTGGAAGGTCAGGCGTTTGGAGGCCTGGTAGGCCAGGGCGGCGCCGAAGACTTCGGCGTCCCTGCCGGGGTCGGCGCCGGCCAGGGTGAACGGATCGCCGCCCGGCGCGGCGAAGGCCTCGGTGATGTGGGGCGAGGTCGAGACCCACTCATGCGCCCAGGCGGCCGTCATATCGGCTCTCACCACCTTGCCGTTCGCCAAGGTGGTGGACTTGGAGACCCTCTCCTGAACGATGGTCTCCAGCGCATTCTGGCTTTGGGCCTTGACGGCGAGGTCCGCGCCGCGGCCGCCGTGCTCGGTGAAGCCGCCCTGCTGCACATGGCTGTAGTTGAGCGACACGCTGGGTTCGAACCGCAGGCCATTGCCCGCGTCCAGCCGCGCGCCAATCGCCGCAAGCAACCCGGCCGAATAGCCGTCGAAATCGCTCGTCGCCCGGCGCGCGATGCCGGGGAAGATGACGGAGCGGTCGCTTCGGCCACGGTCGTAGGCGAAGCTGCCGGCCGCATCGACGAAGAAGATCCCAGAGCGCTGCTCGCCATAGACGGCGGCCGCGAAGGTGTCGAAGTCGCCCTGCTGGCGCAGGCCGAGCAAACTCAAGCTCGTATGGCCGTAGCTGAGGGCCGCGCCGAAGGAGGTGTCAGGGCCCCCGGCCCGGGTGGGCGCCCATGACGCCGCCGAAGGAGGTGCTGACAAAGGCATGAGCGGCGCCGTGACGGTCAACCTTGCCGAAGCGGCCATAGGCCTGGCCCCAGAGGCCGTCCCCGTCGCCGCTTGAGGCCGCGTCGGCGGCCGAGAACTGATCGCTGATCCCGCCCAGAAGGGAGCGCGTGCTGTCTCGGCCCACCGTGAGGAAGTCCGCGTAGATCTCGCCGCCGAGCGCATCCAACGCCGCATTCTGTTGCGAGGCCTTGGGAAGGCCGATCCATGCATCGGCGACGGTGTCGAAGTCGGTGGCGCCCACGGGCACGCTGACCAGGCCCGCGCCGACCGCCGCCTGGTTGCGGCGTCCCGCCGACATTGGTGAAGCTTCCGCTCAGCAGGACCGCGGTCCCTGTCAGCAGATTGGGGCCGCCCACCTGGAGTCCGCCGGTGGCCGTCACCGTCGAGAACGCCCCGTTGATCGTCCCGGCGGTCAGGTAGGTGTAGGTCGTCCCCTTGCGGTAGTTGCCTGGCGCGCTCACCAGCACCACCGAGCCGCCGAGGTTGGCCGTGCCGGTGACCACCAGCTTGGAGTTGGCCAGTGGGGCGATCTCCGCCGACAGGACGCTGTTCGACGACTGAGTGAGGTCGCCGTTGACGGTCAGGGTTCCGATGCTGCCGCCCGGCGATATGGTTCCGCCGTTGTTGGTCACCGAGCCCACCACCGTGCCGTGGCCGGACAGCGTCGCGCCGGCCTGCACGGTCACCGTGCTGGTGAGCTGAGCCGACGGATGGCCAGCGTCGCCGATGCGAAGGTTGCCGCCCGCGACCGTCGTGGCGCCGAGCACCGATACGCCGTTCAGGGCCAGCACGCCGGCGTTCTGCTTGATCAGGCTTCCAGAGCCGTTGATGGCGTTGGCGAAGGTCCCGTCCGAGGCCTGGTCGAACACCAGGGTTCCGTTGTCGGTGACGTCGCCCTGGGCCAGCAGGGTGGACGTGCTGCCTTGCAGCGTCCCCCCGCTGTCGATGGTGAAGGCGCTGGTCAGCGGGCCGGTCACGATCAGCGAGCCGCCCGAGACCGTGGTCGAGCCCACCGACGAGGTTCCGCTGAGGGTCAAGGCGCCGGCGTTCTGCTTGACCAGGCTCCCCGAGCCGGTGATGGCGTTGGCGAAGGTTCCGTCCGACGCCTGGTCGAACACCAGGGTCCCGTTGTCGGTGACGCCGCCCTGCGCCAGCAGGGTGGAGGTGCTGCCTTGCAGCGTCCCCCCGCTGTCGATGGTGAAGGCGCTGGTCAGGGGACCGGTGACGATCAGCGATCCGCCGGAGACCGTGGTGGAGCCCACCGAGGAGGTTCCGCTGAGGGTCAGGACGCCGGCGTTCTGCTTGACCAGGCCGCCCGAGCCGTTGATGGCGTTGGCGAAGGTCCCGTCCGAGGCCTGGTCGAACACCAGGGTTCCGTTGTCGGTGACGCCGCCCTGGGCCAGCAGGGTGGACGTGCTGCCTTGCAGCGTCCCGCCGCTGTTGGTGGTGAAAGCGCTGGTCAAGGGGCCGGCGACGATCAGCGTGCCGCCAGAGACCGTGGTCGACCCCACCGACGAGGTTCCGGTAAGGGTCAGCACGCCGGCGTTCTGCTTGACCAGGCCGCCCGAGCCGTTGATGGCGTTGGCGAAGGTTCCGTCGGACGCCTGGTCGAACACCAGGGTTCCCTCGTCGGTGACGCCGCCCTGGGCCAGCAGGGTGGAGGTGCTGCCTTGCAGCGTCCCCCCGCTGTTGATGGTGAAGGCGCTGGTCAGGGGACCGGTCACGATCAGCTTGCCGGTGGAGACGGTGGTCGCGCCGATGGTCGAGGTTCCGCCCAGCGTCCAGTCGCCGGAGGCCTGAACGTTCAAGGTGTTGAAATGCAGGAAGTTGTTGTTCGCCGTGCCGGTCCCTTGCAGCACCAAGGCGTTGGTCGCGCCGCCGGCCGTGCTGCCGATGGCGTCCCCGACCAGCGTTGAGCCGGTCTGCAGGGTCAAGGTGTTCGCGCCGGCGCCGGCGAACTCGACCGAGGCTAGACTCCCGCTGATCGTCCCCGCATTGGTGACCGTGCCGACGCCGTAGATGTAGACGCCGGTTTCGCCGCTGATCGACCCGCCGCTCTGGTTGGTCACCGTTCCGTCGCCGCCGATGTAGACGCCGGCCGCGTCCTGATCGCCGTCGTCATCGACGTTCGCGCCGGTGATCGTCCCCGCGTTGACCACCGTGCCGTCGCCGCCGATGTAGACGCCATCGTCGCCGCTGATGGTCCCGCCGCTCTGGTTGGTCACCGTGCCGTTGTTGAGGTAGACGCCGGAGCCATCGGCCCCAGTGCTTATGATGGAGCCCGCGTTGATCACCGTGCCCGCGCCGTCGGCGATGACGACGCCGGTGTAGCCGCTGATGGTGCCGCCGCTCTGGTTGGTCACCGTGCCGCCGCCGTCGATATAGACGCCAACAGCATCGGTTCCCTTCGAGGTGATGGTTCCCGCGTTGGTCACCGTGCCGCCGCCAAGGATGGTGACGCCGAATTCGCCGCTGATGGTTCCGCCGCTCTGGTTGGTCACCGTGCCGCCGTCGCCAAGATAGACGCCGGCGGCGTCGTTATCGCCGTCCTCGTCGATGTCGATGCCGGTGATCGTTCCCGCATTGGTCACCGTGCCCGTGGCGCCCAGGACGTAGACGCCGGTTTCGCCGTTGATGGATCCGCCGCTCTGGTTGATTACCGTGCCGCCGTTGTAGAGATAGACACCCTTGCCTTCGTATCCGCCGGCCGTGATGGCGCCCGCGTTGGTCACCGTGCCGCTGTCGCTGAGATAGACGCCGACGCCGTAGTCCCCGTTGGCCGTGATGGTCCCGCCGCTCTGGTTGGTCACCGTGCCGCCGCCAAGGAGAACGACGCCGGCGCCGTAGTACCCGTTGTCCGTGATGGCGCCCGAGTTGGTCACCGTGCCGCCGTCGTCGAGGCGGACGCCCTCGCGAAAGTCCCCCAACCCCTCGATCGAGCCCGCGTTGCTCACCGCGCCAACGGCGCCGTTGATAATGACGCCAAAGTCGCCGCTGATCGTTCCGCCCGCTTGGTTTGTGACCGTGTTGGTGACCGCGCCGCCGCCAAAGAGAAGGACGCCGGCGCCGCCGCCCGAGCCCGCGGCCGTGATGGCGCCCGCGTTGGTCACCGTGCCGCCGTCGCCGAGATAGACGCCGGCGCTGCCCGCGCTCGTGCCTGTGATCGAGCCCGCGTTGGTCACCGCGCCTGCGGCGCCCACGATGCCGACGCCGAATGCGTCGCCACTGATGTACCCGCCGCTTTGGTTGTTCACCGTGCCGCCGACACGAGATAGACGGCCCGGCCATTGTGCCCGCTGGCCGTGATGGAGCCCGCATTGGTCACGGTGGCGGAACGATCATAAGTAACGCCGTCGTCTGACGCCGCTGATCGACCCGCCGCCTGGTTGGTCACCGTGCCGCCGGAGTAGAGATAGACGCCTCCGCTATTGAGCCCGTGGCCGTGATGGAGCCCGCGTTGGTCACCGTGCCGGAGCCGTCGAAGACGTCGACGCCCTTGGCGTGGCCGCCGCGCGCTGATGGTCCCGCCGCCTGGTTGGTCACCGTGCCGCCGTGCCGAAGAGATAGACGCCGCCGCTGCTCGAGCCCGTCGATGGAGCCCGCGTTGGTCACCGTGGCGGAGCTGCCTCGGATGTGGACGCCGTCGTCTGACGCCGCTGATCGTCCCGCCGCCAGGTTGTCGACCGAGCCGCGATAGAGATCGACGCCCTTGCTGCTCGAGCCCGTGGCTGTAATGGAGCCCGCGTTGGTCACCGTGGCGGAACCGCTATTGGAGACGACGCCGCCGTCACCGCCGCTGATCGTCGCGCCCGCCAGGTTGTCGACCGTGCCGCCGTGGTAAAGATTGACGCCGTAGCGGTTCGTACCGGTGATGGAGCCCGCGTTGGTCACCGTGGCGGAATTGCCATGGATGTAGACGCCGTCGTTGACGCCGCTGATCGTCCCGCCCGCGAGGTTGTCGACCGTGCCGCTATTTACGAGATAGACGCCGTAGTACCCCGAGCCGATGATAGAGCCCGCGTTGGTCACGTCGCCGGAGCCGTGCTCGACGCGGACGCCGGCGGCGCCGCTGATGGTCCCGCCGCTCTGGTTGGTCACCGAGCCGCCGCGGCGCAGATAGACGCCGCCGGCGCCGCTAGTGCCCGTGATGGAGCCGGCGTTGGTCACCGTGCCAAGGGCATTGGTGATGGCGACGGCGGCGCCGCCGGACCCGCTGCCCGTGATGGTCCCGCTGCTCGTATTGGTCACCGTGCCGCCGCGGGTTAGATAGACGGCGCCGTAGGTCCCGCCGGAACCGGAAATGGAGCCCGAGTTGGTCACCACGCCATAACGTTCAAGATAGACGCCGCCGTATGTTCCCCCGCTGAGGACCGCGCCGAGGTCTGTGGTGATGTCCCAGTCGGCGGCGGCGCCGCCATAGACGGCCGGGTGGTTGCCGGTGGTGGTGATGTTCGTGGTCGAGCCGAAGGTGATCGGATTGGCGCCGGCCGACAGATGGTAGGTCGTGGTCTGAACCGGATTGACGGTCACCGACGCCGCATTCGCCGCGCCCGGCGCCGCCACGCCCAGGGCCATAGCCGAACCAAGCGCCAGCAGCGCCGTGCTCGAGGAGGCGCTGAATAGCCCTTTGCGGCCGGCGCGGAGGCGCTCGACCGATTCGATAGGGTCGGTTCGGCGCAGCACGTGAAATCCCCCTCGATCACGAGCCAAACAAAGCGCGGCTCGAGACGGATAGGGCGCCGACCTGGTCCGAAGGATCTACAGATCGATGTCCAAATCCGTGCGTTCTGGACACAGTCTTCCAACCCACGGAGGAACTGTTCGCGCCCTCCATCTGCGGATTGATTAATCTGCCGTACACCCAAATGAACGGCGTCGGAACCGTCAAACAACTCCCAGGCGACCGGGGCGAACGCGTGCGTCTTTTCCATGCGGACGCCAGGCGCTAAGGCTACACCCATGGCGTCGCGGAAACAGGATGAGCCCCAGCAGGCTTGCGCGTGCGGCAGCGGGCTGAGGGCCGACCGCTGCTGTTCGCTCGATTGGACGGCGTCCTGGCCCAAGCCCGGCCCGGCCCCGGAAGTCGCCCAAGCCCGCGCCGCTTTGAAGGCGGGGAACGTCGCCGAGGCGGAGCGTCTGCTCATCGACCTGCTGGAGCGGTCGCCCAAGCACATTGGCGGCCTGACCTTGCTCCATGAGCTTCGCGCGCCGAAGAACCGCGCGGCGGCCGAGGCGCTGCTGGCGCGGATCGTGCGGCTCGACCCGAACAATCTGGCCGCCACCCAGGCCCTGGCGCTTTCGCTGTTCGGCCGGGGCGCGATGGCCGAAGCCGAGCAGCACGCCCGCAACGCCGTGCGCATCGCGCCCAAGGATGCGCAGTCGCACAACCTGATGGGCATGATCATGACCGAGGCCCAACGGCCTCACGTCGGCGAGCACCACTATCGCCGCGCCCTGGAGCTGCTGGACGCGCCCAGCCCGATCCTGCTCGCCAACCTTGCGTGGAACCTGAAGAACCAGGGGCGGATGGAGGAGTCGCGGCGGCTGTACGAAGAGTCGTCGAATCTCGATCCAGGCGTCTTTCAGACCCTGTACGGCTGGGCGCGCATGGAGGAGACCGACCGCAACTTCGCGCGCGCGGGCAAGCTGCTCGACGCGGCGGAGAAACTGGCGCCGGGCCACCCGAACGTGTCGCTTCTGCGCGCGATCCTGCATGGCCGGGTCAAGGACTACGACAAGGCCGTCGCCACCCTCGAAGACATCGAACGCCAGCGGGGCGGCGGGCGCCTCGGGCCGGTCGAATGGAGCGAGAAGGGTCTGCTGCTCGACAAGATGGGCCGATACCCCGAGGCCTTCGCCGCCTTCACCGAGGCCAAGCGCACGCTGCGCGAGGCCACCGGCCAAGCCTATCTAGCCGAACAAGCGGGGGCGCTGGTTCAGCGCCTGACGGCGTTCTTCACAGCCGGCCGCCTTGAAATCCTCCCGCGCGCCGAAGTGCTGCAGGGCGTCCCGCAGCCGGTCTTCATCGTCGGCTTCCCCCGCTCGGGCACCACCATGGTCGAGCAGACGCTGAGCGCGCATCCGCAGATCACGGCGGGCGACGAGCTGCCCATCGTCGCCGAACTGACCGGGCTGATCCCGCGGATGCTGAACAGCCCCATGACCTACCCCGAGGCGTTCTCGGAACTGTGGCTCGGCGACCAGGTCGAAGGGCTCGACAATCTGCGCGACTATTATCTGCAGCGCGCGCGTCAGCTCGGCGCCATGCGCAAGGGCGCGCGCTGGTTCACCGACAAGATGCCGCTGAACGAGACCCATCTGGGGCTCATCGGCCTGATCTTTCCGCAGGCGCCGATCATCCACCTGCTGCGCCACCCTCTGGACGTGGTGCTGTCGGTCTTCTCCAACCACCTGACGCACGGGTTCTACTGCGCCTACGACCTGGAGAGCATCGCGCGCCACTACGTCCTCATCATGGACCTGGTCGAGCACTACCGGCGCGAGATGAAGCTGCGCTATCTGCCCATCCGATACGAGGACGTGATCGACGACCAGGAGGCCAACGTGCGCAAGATGCTCGAATTCATCGGCGCGCCCTACGATAAGCGCTGCTTGGCGTTTCATGAGAACAAGCGCTATGCGCGCACGGCCAGCTACGCCCAGGTGACCGAGAAGCTCTACGACCGTTCGCGTTATCGCTACCGGGCCTACCGCGAACAGCTCGCGCCGGTGATCCCCATCCTGGAACCGACCATCCGGCGCCTCGGATATACGATCGACGAGCCGACGCCGTAGGTTATGCCGCCGCGATCCAATAGAGCACCAACGCCTCGGCCGCGTCGGCGGGGCCGTAGGCTCTGAGCGTCAGGCGTTGCGAACGCACCAATCTTTGATGCGGCGCCCACCGGAGACAAGTCGCCGTTAGACTGACATCACCCCTGGCGGCTATCGAGATGACGCCAAGAGGGCCATTGTCGATTTGTCTCCCTCTCGAAAGGAAGTCGAGAATGAAAATCGCATTCAAGGCCTTGGGAATCGTAGTCGCAGCCTCTTTGGCTTGCTGGGCGGGCTCGTCCATGGCGCAGACCGCGCCGCTCATCGCAGGATTTGGCCAGACCGCGCCCGTCGACCATGCCGGCGTGCCCCCGGATCCTTCGCTCGACTACAAGGTCGTCGTCAACGTGATGAAGCCGGGCGCCCTGGGCGGCCTCCGATCAACCTGGAAAAGGCCGCGCGGCTGGCGAACCTGCTCGCCGCGGCAGGCGTGCCGGCGAGCAACCGGCACATCGTCGTCATCATTTCCGGCCCGGCGACGACCGCCGTGCTCAACGAGGCCGGCCTGAAGGCGCGCGGCGTCGCGGCGAACCCGAGCGCGCCGCTGATCGCCGCGCTCACCGCCGCCGGCGTGAGCGTGCACGTGTGCGGCCAAGCGCTGGCCGGCGCCAAGATCGCACGCAACGAAGTCTTGCCGGAGATCCAGGTCGATCTGTCGGCACTGACCACGCTGACGACCTTGCAGCTGCAGGGCTACGCCCTGGTTCCGGACTGAGGCGCGTAGGAGGAGGCGGTTCGGGATGAATGCGCGCCACGCCGTCGTCTTCGGCGCCGCGGTGGCGGCGGCCATCGCCCTGGCCGCCGCAGCCTTCGCCGCGTCCGGTGACGGCGCCGCTGACGCCGCGCGGATCGCCGAGGTCGGCGCATCCGCCCAGGCCGTCCCGGCGTGCGGATCGTGCCATGGTCTGCAAGGCCAGGGCGTGCGGGCGCAGAACGGCCCCCGCCTTGCCCATCTGAACGGCGACTATCTGGACCGCCAGCTCGAGGCCTTCGCCGCCGGCGAGCGCAGCAGCGCGGTGATGGCGCCCATCGCCAAGCGGCTGACGTCGGTCCAGCGCGCCGCGCTCGGCGCCTATTTCGCATCGCTGCCGCCCGCGTCCGAAGCGGGCGACGTACAGCAGAAAGGGGCGGATCTGGCTCGGGGCCGTGAGCTCGCTCTGAACGGCGACTGGTCGATCAAGGCGCCGTCCTGCGCGTCCTGCCACGGACCTGCGGGTCAGGGCGTCGGAAGCCTGACGCCGCCCCTGGTCGGGCAGAGCGAGGACTATCTCCTCCGCCAGCTGACCGCCTTTCGGAGCGGCGAACGGACCGGGCCGCTCGACCTGATGGCCGGGATCGCCAAACGACTGTCCAAGAGCGACCTGCGCGCGGCGGCGGCCTACTACGCCGAGCCGTCCGCCGCCACAGGCGCCGTCGACGCGCGCGGGAGACCGGCCATGAACCTGTCCCGCCCCGCGAGGATCGTCCTGGCGGGCGTCGCGGTGGGTGCGATCGCCTTCGCCGCCGGCGCCCTGACCATGCGCCTGACCGCGTCCCGGCGCCCGGCGGCCGCGAGCCAGGCGTTCGTTCCCCCGCCAGACTCGGCCATCCCCGACGACGGGTTCGGCAGGCAGGTCGCGTTGGGGCGGGAACTGTTCGTCAACACGGCCGCGGCCGCGCCGCAGTACGTCGGCAATGACCTCACCTGCGCGAACTGCCACCTCGACCGGGGACGCCTGGCCAACTCCGCGCCGCTGTGGGGCGCCTTCGGCATGTTCCCGCAGTACCGGGCCAAGAACGGCCACGTGAACACCTTCCAGGAGCGGATCCAGGGCTGCTTCAAGTACAGCATGAACGGCAAGGCGCCGCCGCTGGGCGACCCGGTTCTCGTCGCCCTGGAAAGCTACGCCGCCTTCCTGTCGCGGGGCGCGCCGCTGGGCGCCAAGCTGCCGGGCCGGGGCTACCTCAAGCTCAAGGCCCCGCCCCTGGCGCCGGACTACGCCCGCGGCCGAGAGGTCTACGCCGCCAACTGCGCCCTGTGCCACGGCGCGGACGGCGCGGGTCAGAAGGCCGACGGCGCGACCGTGTTCCCGCCGCTTTGGGGCGGCCGCTCCTACAATTGGGGGGCGGGCATGTCGAACATCAACAACGCCGCCGGCTTCATCAAGGCGAACATGCCGTTCAGCCAGGGCGGCAAGCTGACGGACCAGCAGGCCTGGGATGTGGCGGCCTATATCGACTCCAAGCCGCGCCCGCAGGATCCCCGCTACGCCGGATCGGTCGAACAGACCCGCAAGACGTTCCACGACACCGCGCAGTCCATGTACGGCAAGACGGTCGACGGGGTGCGCCTCGGGACTGACACCTTGACTAGGCCGGGCGGCGAAGGCCCCTCCCCGACTGTTCGGATCATGCGGCCGTGATCGCCGCCGCCGGCGTCTGATCAGCCGAGGTTGAGTCCGCGCCGAGAATCCGCCCCGATCAGTCAATCCGACATCATCGTCCCGCCGAACGGGGCCCTTGCCAGGGCCGCGCGAAGGGGTCGCGCCGCGTAAGCCAGCTTCCGATGGGCTTCTGGACGATGTGGTAGGCGAGCGCGCCCACCGCCAGGATCGTCGCAAACACCCCGATCAGCGCCGTCCAGGCGAGCGCCCCGGTCGGCTGTCCGATCAGGAGCCGCAGGCCCTTGGAATAGGCGATATCGACCGGCAGGTAGACCAGATAGACGGCGTAGGCGATCCGGCCCAGGTACAGCAGCGGCGGCGAATCGAGGGCGGGCCCGTCGTCCCTCCCCGCTTCAGCCAGGCCCAGAGCCAGGGCGCCGAACGCGGGCCAGATCACCGTGTCCGACCAGCGCAGCGACGCGGCGGCGAGGATCCACAAGAGCGCCGCGCCGGCCAAGCCCATGGCCCACGGCCTTGAAAGCCTGAGGACTCCGCTCAGGCGATAAAGGCCGGCCCCAAGGAGGAAGTCAGGGAAGACTCTCAGCGCGCCGATCCGCGCGGTCATGTCCGTGAACAGCACGCCGCGCGCCGCGGCGACGGCGAACATGACCTCGAAGAGCAGGACCGATCCCAGCACCAAGGCGAGGGCCGCGGTGGCTGGCCGCCGCGCGAGCAACATCAGCGCCGGGAACAGCAGACAGCCCGCGAACTCCGCCGACAAAATCCATGACGGAAAATTCCAGTAGACGGTGGGCAGCACGCCCCAGGCGTGGATCAGGAGGATATTGGCGGGGAGCGCGCTGAGCGTGACCGGGTGATTGCTGAACCCGACGCCCAGCCGCTGGCCCGCGAACGCCATGGCCGCGATCGCCGCCATGGCCAGAAGGTGCAGCGGGTAGTTCGGCGCGATACGCCGCCAGACAAGCGAGCCATGGCCCACGGGTCTAGCCTCGGTTCGGCCGAGCCACGCTCTGCACAGGACGAAGCCCAGGATGATCAGGAACAGGTCTGCGCCCAGATACCCCTTGGCGACCAGGCCGCTTCTGGCGCCGAGATCCAGGCCGAGGTGAACGCGAAACTGATTGACGACCACCCACCACAGCGCCGCGAAGCTCATGAAGCTCAAGGTGCGGTCAGCGCCGGGTGAGACATCTGGCAAGTCGGCGGCTCCTTCAGCCCCCTGCGACTGGCGGCTCGAGCATCCCGAGCCAGCTTACCGCGAAAAGGACCAGGACGCCGAACGCGGTCTCAACGATCAGGCTCATGCGCAGAGCGGCGAGCGCGTCGGCGATCGAGTTGGCGTCAGCCGCACGCGCCAGGCGTGGCGTGAGCTGAAGGCGGTTCGCCGCGGCCAGCGCCAGCATCCCGACGAAGAGGCCGACCTTAAGCAGCAGCAGCTGACCGTACAGGCTGGTGAGCAGGGCGCCGGCGTGGGCGGGGCCGACCAGGAACCAGCTGTTGACAAGACCGCTCAGCAGCAGGATCGCAACCACCGCGGCGCCAATGCCGGAGAACCGCTCCAGGCCGGCGCGGGCGGTCGCGGCCTCGTCCGGCGTCGCCGTCCGGGTCGATCGCACCAAGATGATGGTCAGGACGGCCAACGCGCCGAGCCAGGCGCCCGCCGCGAGCAGATGCAGGCCGTCCGCGAGACCGTGGATGGCGCCGGCCGCGCCGTCGTCCGCCGCGCCGTGGCCGGTGAGCGCCAGGCTCGCCAGCAGCACCGCGCCCAGCGCCGCGGTCACCGTCCAAAGCCTCCTCGGCCGGGTGGACGGGGCGAAGACCAAGACCAGGAGGGTGACGAGCATCAGGCCGAGCCGGATCGCCCATAGGCGTCCGAAATGGCTCTGTGTCAGCACGCTGGCGATGGACGACGGGTCCAGGGCGTCGTTCGCCGCGCCCGTCATGATGGCGGTCTCGGCCGAAAGCCAGGCGACGCCGGACGCGAGCGCGAGCGCGGCGGCGGCCAGCAGGACCAGGCGCGGCCAGTCGCGTCGCCGGCCCGAGGCTTCGGGAAGGCCGTAGGCGTAGAAGGCCGGCGCCCCGAACAGCACGGCCGTCGCAGCGAACTGCAGCAGCCTCGCGGTCATGAACACGACGGGCACGCCCGCGGTCTCGCTCAGCGCGCGGTGAAGACGTAGGCGCCGTGCGAACGGTGGCCGTCGTCGGCCACGGCATGCCATGTCACTTGATATGCGCCGGGCGCCAGCGCCGCCGCGATGGGCGCGGTCAAGGTCTTGGCGTCCTTCGGATCGGCATGCTCCGCGCCCAGCTGGACCTTGGCGCCACCGCTCTTGGCCACCTCAAATCCCGAGAACTTGGGTTCGAGCCGCTCGCTGAAGTGAAGCGAGATCATCTTCGGGGCGGCGACGGTGGCGTTGGGCGCCGGATCGGCCTTGACCAGGTGCGCATGAGCCTGGGCGCCCGACGCGGCGAGCAGCAAGGCGGCGGAGGCGGCGAGGACCAGGCTGGTCTTCTTGGCGGCGCTGACGTTCATAATCATCTCCCTGGAGGCGTCCGTGACGGGTCTTGTGTGCGGTCGGTACGCACCTTGCGCGTCCAGCCCTCCCTCGGAGGGACGGCGCGGGCGCCTGCGTAGAGCGTGCGGACGCGCGGAACTGGAAGGACGTGAGACATGACCGATGCGGATATCCGCGACCTGACCAGCCAGCCGCCGGATCGGACGCTCGACCGGCTGGAGGCGGACATCTGGGCGGGTGTCGCGGCCCAGAGCCGCGCCTTGGCCAACGCCCGCCTGATCGCGTCTTGCCAGGCCGGCGTCTTGGCGCTGGCGATCGTGGGCGGGCTGGCGTTCAGCCGTTGGGCCGCCCCACCTGCCCAGGAACATTGGCTCACCGCTCCGGGCGCGGCGCTCGCGCCCTCCACCCTGCTGATCGGCCCGAACCGGTGAGCCCTTTCGCCCGCACCGTCACGGCCATGGTCGTGCTGACCGCAGCCCTGACGGCGATCGCCGGCTGGGCGGGCGTGCGTTACGGGCTCAGCCAATCGCGGCCTCGGCCTGGGCTGGACCAGCTGGTGCATCATCAGCTTGGCCTCACGGCCGATCAGAACCAGCGGATCGAGGCGCTGGAGACGGCCTACGCCGCCCGCCGCACGGCGCTGGAAGGCGAGATGCGCGCCGCCGACCGCGACCTCGCCGCGGCCATTTCCGCCGATCACGCCTACAGCCCGCGCGCTGAGCAGGCGGTGCTGCGCTTCCACGCCGCGATGGGCGAACTTCAGGAAGCCACCATCAAGCACGTGCTGGCGATGCGGGCCGTGCTGACCCCCCAGCAGGCCCGACGCTTCGACAAGACGGTCTCAAAGGCGCTCGCCCCGGACGGGCCGTGACGTTGGAACCCAGCGACGAGGCGCTGGCGGCGCAAGC
Organism: uncultured Alphaproteobacteria bacterium; assembly: GCA_963761065.1. Taxonomy (GTDB): domain Bacteria; phylum Pseudomonadota; class Alphaproteobacteria; order Caulobacterales; family Caulobacteraceae; genus JANWHQ01. The sequence continues at coordinate 1,101,752 of CAVXFP010000001.1, forward strand.
CCGGCAGGATGACCGCCGGGCCTTCGACGACCTCGTCCGCCGGCACAAGGCGCCGCTCTATCGGTTCGTACGCCGCTATGTGGGCGACGGCGACGACGCCTATGACATCGTGCAGGACGCCTTCATTTCCGCCTGGGGGGCGCTGAAGCGGTACGATCCGGGCCGCCCCTTCGCGCCCTTGGCTCAGGACCATCGCCCTGAACAAGTGCCGCGACTTCGGGCGCAGGCGGGCGGTCCGCCGCCTCCTGCTTCGGGCGAAGGCGGCCGAACCGGTGCAGCCTGAGACCTATGAGACGACCCAGGATGCGGCTGCGGTCGAGGCGCGCGACGCCGTCCGCCTGCGCCGGCTGGATCAGGCCATCGCCGCCCTGCCCGCGTTCTACAAGGAGCCTCTGCTGCTCATCATGGTCAGCGGCCTGTCGCACCAGGACGCCGCCGAACAGCTCAAGACCAGCGCCAAGGCGATCGAGATGCGCCTGCGCCGCGCCCGAAAGAAACTGGCCGAGGCGCTCGCCGATCTGGCTTGAGAGGGCTGGCCGCTTGGCTGCGTAACACCCTTGCGCCGGCTCAATGCGCCGAGCGGCGGGAAGGCGGCTAGGACCAGCCATGGACTTCGTTCGAGACAAGTCTCTCGCCCGGCCGGATCGCCGCCGCTTCGTGCAGGGCCTGACCTTCGTGGGCGTCGGGGGCGCCGCGGGCCTGTGGAACGGTCTGGCCGAGGCTCAGGGCCGACCCGCCGCCGTCCTTCATGGCCCGAACGTCGATCTGGAGATCGGGACCCTGCCCGTCAACATCACCGGCCGGCCGCGCACCGCCATGGTCGTGAACGGCTCGATGCCCGGCCCGATCATCCGCCTGCGCGAAGGCGACGACGTGATCATCAAGGTCGCCAATCGGCTCGGCGTCTCCACCTCGATCCACTGGCACGGCCTGAGGATCCCCGCGCCGATGGACGGCGTGCCCGGCCTCACCTTCCCGGGCATCGCGCCGGGCGAGACCTTCACCTACCGCTTCCCGATCAAGCAGAGCGGCACCTACTGGTACCACAGCCACACCGGGACCCAGGAGCAGGTCGGGCTTGCACGGCCCCCTGATCCTGGAGCCGCGCGCATCGGCGCCCTTCGCCTACGACCGCGAATACGTGGTCATGCTGACGGACTGGACCGACGAGAACCCGGCCACCATCGTCTCGAACCTCAAGCAGGACGGCGACTACTACAACTACCATCGGCCGACGGTGGGATCGCTCCTGGCCGACGCCCACAAACGCGGCGTCGGCGCCGCGCTGAAGACCCGGCTCATGTGGGACCGCATGCGCATGAGCCCCGCCGACATCATGGACGTGACCGGCGCGACCTACACCTTCCTGGTCAACGGCCAGCCGCCGGCGGCCAACTGGACGGCGCTGTTCAAGCCGGGCGAGCGGGTGCGCCTGCGCTTCATCAACGGCTCGGCCATGACCTACTTCGATGTGCGCATTCCGGGCCTGCCGACTGACCGTCGTGCAGGCCGACGGCTACGACGTCGAGCCGGTGACGGTCGACGAATTCCGCATCGGCGGTGGCCGAGACCTATGACGTGCATCGGTCGAGCCGCGCAACTGATCGAGGCCTACACGTCTTCGCCCAGGCCGAGGACCGCAGCGGCTACGCCCGCGCACCCTCGCGCCGCGCCTGGGCATGACGGCCGAGGTCCCGCCGATGGATCCCGTCCCCACGCGGACCATGGCCGACATGGGCATGGGCGCCATGGCCGGGATGCAGATGCAGCGATGATCACGGCGCCATGCCGGGCATGTCCGGCATGGACGGAACGGCGGGCATGGACCACGGCCGATGCCGGAATGGAGAGCATGCGGGCTGCCATGGCGGCATGCCGCATGTCGGGCATGAACATGGCGCGAGAGCGGCCGGCCTGGCCGCGTCCGGCCCGATCCCGTCTGCCAACGCTGACGGCGTGTCGATGGCGCAGATGCGCAAGAGCCCGAATCGTCGCCCACATCGCCGAGGCTCCGACAAGCCGCGCTGGCGAGGCCGGCGACGGTCTCGACGGCAACGGCCGCCGCGTCCTGACCTACGCCGATCTGGCCGCCGTCGAACTCGCGGACGATCAGCGCCCGCCGATCGCGAGCTGGTGCTCCACCTGACCGGCAACATGCAGCGCTGCATCTGGGGCTTCGACGGCAAGAAATTCTCCGAGTCCAAGCCGATCCTGGTCAAGCTCGGCGAACGGATGCGGCTTCGTGCTCATCAACGACACCATGATGGAGCATCCGATCCACCTGCACGGGTTCCTGTTCACGCTGGAGAACGGCGCGCGGCGCGCTGCGACCCGCTCAAGCACACCGTCAACGTCAAGCCCGACGAGCGGCTGAGCTTCGTGTTCGACGCCGATACGCCCGGCCATTGGGCGTTCCACTGCCACCTGCTCTACCACATGCAGATCGGCATGTTCCGCACGGTGCTGGTGGCGTGAGCGCGCGCCGGACCCTCCTGGCGGCCCTGGCGATGGGCCTGGGCTTCGCGGCTCCGGCGTTCGCCCAGACCGCGCCGGCCGGCGCCGCCTCCACCGCGCCCTACGGCATGGCGATGAACGACCAGCGGGTCTATTCGCACCTCTTGCTGGACCAGTTCGAGGACCGGACCACGGGCGGCGAACACAGCCTGCACTGGGACGCCGAAGGCTGGGTCGGAACCAACTCCGACCGGCTGTGGCTGAAGAGCGAAGGGACCGTCGCGTCGGACGGCAAGGTCGAGGACGGTCGCCACGAGCTGCTCTACGCCAAGCCCATCAGCCCCTATTTCGACGTGCAGGCGGGCGTCCGCTACGACCTGGACTCGCGGCCCGGACGTGGCTGGGCCGCCCTGGGCGTGGAAGGCCTGGCGCCGTACATGTTCGATGTCTCCGCCACCCTCTACGCCAGCGACGGCGGCCGATATGCGGCGAGGTTCTCGGCCGCCTACGATCTGCTGCTGACCCAGCGGCTGATCCTGACGCCGCGGACAGAGATAAGCCTTTACGCCAAGAACGATCCCGCCCGCCGCGTCGGCTCGGGGCTGTCGGACATCGATTCAGGCCTGCGGCTTCGCTACGAGATCACCCGCAAGTTCGCGCCCTACGTGGGCGTCAGCTGGGAGCGCAAGTTCGGAACCACGGCCGACTTCGCGCGGGCCGACGGCGAACGGGCAAGCGACTTGCGGTTCGCCTTCGGGGTCCGCAGCTGGTTCTAGGCGGCGCGCCGGGTTGGACGTCGGGAAAGCCCGCTTCCTGCCTGACGCGGAGCCTTCGGCGCTCGGCTACCTGGCAGCCTGAACGCTGGTGCGAAACGCCTCGGCGGCGGCGTCCATGTCGCGCACCGGATCGCCAGGTCCTGACGTTCGGCCCTTGATGAATTCGTTGAGGACGCGGCGCTTGGCGAACAGCCACTGGCCGTTCACCTTCTTGAGCTGGTCCTCATAGATGCCGTAGGTGCCCATCTTCATGGTGTCCCCTGGCCCGTGATTGGCCATCTCCAGCCACAGCGAGCGGCCCCAGGCGCGGTTCCCCTCGACGCGGATGACCGACTGAAGAATGACGTGGCGCAGCTTCGCGGGCTTGCCGTCCTCGGTATGGTAGAACCTGCCGATGCCGGCCGCGAACTTCGTGACATTCTCGCGGATCGCCGCGCGCCCCTTGCTGGTTCCGCTGGCGAATTCGAGCTCGCCGTCCTCGGCGAAGGTGCCGACGTAGGCGTCCCAGTCGTCGTAGTCGATCGCGAACAGATAGCGCGCCATCAGGTCCTCGATCTCGGCGCGGTCCTCGGCGTAGTGGCTGGAATATTTGGGCTGTTGCGCGTGAACCGCCGGCGCCTGGCCGGCCGCGAACAGCAGCAGGGCGGCGCCGGCGACGGCGGATTTGCGGATCGTGCTGGCACGCATTGGACGTCTCTCCCCTGGTGAGCGGCCCGTCCGGCGGGCCGTCTATTGGTCTCGGTTCAGTGGCCGCCGCCGGCGGGCGCGGGCGCTTCGCCCTCCCAGTCGGCGTTGGCGCGCGCGATCACATATTGGTGGATCGCCTCGGCGTCGTCCTTGGACAGCGTGTCGGCGAAGCTGGCCATCCCGTTGGTCGCGCGCTTGCCGCCGATGACGATGTCGAGGAACTCGCGATGGGTCGCGGGCGACATGTAGCGCAGGTCCTTGACCCCGCCGCGCGCCGCCACCCCGTGGCATAGGGCGCAATGATCGACATAGAGCGTCTCGCCCCGGGCGATGACCGCCGCCGAACCCGTCACCGCCGGCGGCGGCGACAGCTCCGGCACCACCATGGGCGCCGGCGGCGGGGGCGGCAGCTTGGCCGCTCCGCCCAGCTTGAAGACCAGAAGGCGCGGCTTGTAGACGGTGAGCTTGGAATATTTGGCGCGCTCCACGTGGGCGAGGCCGCCGCCCCAGCCGGCGTTCACCGCCACATATTGCTGGCCGTCCAGCATGTAGGTGATCGGCGCGGCGATCGGCACGTTCTGCACCGGCATTTCCCAGAGCTTCTGCCCATTGTCGGCGCGGTAGGCGGCAAGGGTCGAGCCGATCGTGCCCTGGAAGACCAGATTGCCCGCCGTCGCCAGCACGCCGCCGCTGCCGACCAGCGGATAGGGCACGCGCCAGACCTCGGTCTGCGTCGCCGGATTCCACGCCGTGAGCCAGCCCTTGGTGTGGGCGTCGGCATATTCGGCGATCGCCTTGCGCTCGGCGTCATGGCCGGTGAAGGCGGTGCCGAGCGAGGGCTTGGCGGGATCGAAGGACTCCGCCGCCGCATAGCCCATGTAGGTCTGCGACACCGGGAAATAGGCCAGCCGCGTGACGGGGCTGTAGGCCATCGGATTCCAGTTGTGTCCGCCGCCGGCGCCGGGAGACACCATGGCCGGCGTCAGGCCGTAGCGCACGGCGGGGTTCTCGATCGGGCGGCCGGTCTTCATGTCGATCCCGGCTCGCCCAGTTGACCGGCACGAAGGGCTTGGCCGAGATGAGCTCGCCGGTCTTGCGGTCGAGCACGTAGAAGAAGCCGTTCTTCGGCGCCTGCATCAGCACCTTGCGCGGCTGCCCGCCGATATCGAGGTCGGCGAGGATCATCGGCTGGGTGGCGGTATAGTCCCACTCCTCGCCGGGCGTGGTCTGGTAGTGCCAGACGTATTGGCCGGTATCGGCCGTCAGCGCGACGATCGAGGCGAGGAACAGATTGTCGCCGCCGCCGGGGCTGCGGAACGTCTGCGCCCAGGGCGAGCCGTTGCCGATGCCGACATAGATGAGGTGCAGCTTCGGGTCGTAGGCGAAGCCGTCCCAGGCCGTGCCGCCGCCGCCGGCCTTCCACCACTCGCCGGTCCAGGTCTTGGCGGCCATCGCCATGGCCTTGTTCTCGAAGCCCTTCGCCGGATCGCCGGGCACGGTGTAGAAGCGCCAGAGCTGCTTGCCGGTCTCGGCGTCATAGGCCGTCACATAGCCGCGCACGCCGATTTCCGCGCCGCCATTGCCGATGATCACCTTGCCGTCGAACACCCGCGGCGCGCCGGTGATGGTGTAGCGCATGGCGTGATCGACGGTGAGAACCGACCACACCGGCTTGCCGGTCTTGGCGTCCAGCGCGATCAGGCGGCCATCGAGGGTCGCCACATAGATCTTGCCCTTCCAGGCCGCGAGCCCGCGCGAGACGATGTCGCAGCAGGCCAGGCGGCCGTATTTCAGCGGCACCTGCGGATCGAAGGTCCACAGCACCTTGCCGGTCCTGGCGTCATAGGCCGTGGTCTTGTTGAAGGGCGTGGTGTTGTAGAGCACGCCGCCCAACATCAGCGGGCTCGCCTCCATGCCCCGCTCGGTGGCGATATCGGCGTACCAGGCGAGGCCGAGCCGGCTCGACCGTCTTGTCGTTGATCTGGGTGAGCGGACTGAAGCGCTGCTCGTCGTAGGTGCGCGACGGGCTGACCCATTGGCCGGGATCGGGGTGCGCCAGCCCGGCCGAATCCGGGCCGCCGGCCTGCGACGGCGCAGCGAACAGCAGGGCGAGCAACGCCGCCGCCAGCACTCTGAACATGGACGTCGCCTTCGCGGCGCTCACGCGGATTGCGCGCCTTCGGCCGGCAGGTCGCTGGCGTCGGCCCAGAAGCCATGGACCTGACCCACGCATTTGAACGGCATCTTCACGCGCGCGACGGGCCCGGCCGCCGGATCCTTGGTGTCGACCAGGATGAGGTCGGAGCGTCCCGCCTCCTTCATGCTCGACCCCAGACCGATGAGGTAGCCGTCGCCCTCCGGCGCGTCCTTCTTGCGCGGCACGAAGGTCATTTCGGACAGCGAATAGCCGGGCACGGAGACCATCTGCGCCTGGCCGGTCGAATGGTCGAACATCGCCCAGCTGCCGCCGCCGGGGCCGAAGGAATTCATGTAGCCATAGCGGTACGGCAGGGTGTGATAGCGGTCGTCCTGCCGCGAGAGCGCGCCGGAGACTTCGGGCCAGAGCGTCTGGACCTGGTAGTGGTCATTGCCCTTGTCGGACAGGTCGACGGTGTAGCGGCGGACCAGGCCGCGCGCCTTGGCCGGATCGAAGGGCTCGTGCAGGTTCGGGAAGAAGGGGAACTGGTTGGACTCGCCGCCGTCCATGTCCACCGTCACCTTGTCGCCGTCCGACCAGGCGCCCATCACGTGGGTGCAGAACAGGCTCTGCCCCGTGAACCACTTCAGGTCCTTGCCGTCGCCGCCCCGGCGCATGACGCCGAAGTAGCAGGGCGCGGTGCTGTCATAGGAGAAGTGCACGCCGCCGGCCTTTATCCGATCCATGTCGGCGACCATGTTGGTGAGGTACAGGATGATGTGCTTCTGGGTGACCGCGAAGTCATGCATCATCCCGGCATAGGGCGCCTTGACCTTCACGCCCCAGTTCACCGCGCCGTTCCGGTCCGCCGAAAAGACGAAAATTTCCTTTGAAAGCAGGCCGTTGGCCTCGTAGCCGAAGCTCACATATTCGCCGGTGACCGGATCGATCTTGGGGTGCGCCGTGTGGGTCTGGCTGTCGAGCTTGCCGCCGAAGGTATAGTAGTCGTCGATCGTCTCCAGCGTATGCGGGTCCATGTAGACCGGCGGGCTGTCTTCCTTGTAGACCAGCAGCTTCTTGTGATGGACGAACAGCTGGGTGTTGGCCGTGCCGCGCGACAGGCCCTTGACGCTGGGATCGTCGGTGAAGGGGTTGCGGTACATGCCGAACAGCGAACGCCGCGCCTCGTGCTGCGCCTTCCAGCGCTGGGTGCGGGCATAGCGCGTGCGATAGTCCACATGGCCGTTCTTGATGCGGAACATGCTGACATGGCCTTCGCCGTCGAAGGCGATGTCGCCGGAATATTTGTCGGGCTTGGGATATTGCGGATCGGGCCCGACGCGGAACCAGGTTCCGTCGAGATCCACGGGCAGCTTGCCTTCGACCTCGCAGTCGAACAGGTCGATCTCGGAGCGGTTGACGGCGCGCGCGGCGCTGCCGCCCCCGCCGAAAGCACGAGGCTCGTCCGGAGAAATGGACTTGCCCGGATTGACCGTCAGGTCCGGCCGCGAGCGCACGCTCCGAGGCGCCCAATCCCGCGACCATGGCGCCGGCGCCGATGGCGGCCGCGCCAAGAAACCCACGGCGATCAACCGCGCGCAAAGCCGACGAGTCGCCCGTTGGCTTTTTCATTCGCAATCCTCCCTGTGCGTCTGTTCTTGGCGTGCAACCTTGGTCGGTGCGGAGAGCCGCCCCTCGTCCACACCATCATCCGTCGCATCGATCGCAGCCAGCGGTTTAATGACGATCCTGGAGTCCTGATTCAAACGAGGTCATGGCGGACGCATCGTTTCCGGCTCAGCCTCGGCCGTCAACTCGTCCGACGAGCTGCCCACCTCCGGCACTGGGTCGTGGGCTGCGTCAGGCGCTTTCGTAGACCGCTTGATCGGACGGGACGATCGCTTCCGCCAGTGGTCGATGCGCCGCCGACGGGCAAACCTTGCGCACGGCGGATGGTCACGTTTCGCAACGCGGTTCGGCCCTTCGCCGTAGGAATTGGGCGTTCGAGCTCCAGGGTAAGCCTCACCTGACTGCCGGCTTCGCCGCGGTTAGCGCCAACGGCCTTGAGCCAACCGGCGTCTAGCTTGATCTCCACCGGCGAAAAGCTTGGGTGGGCCTCCCACTTCAGCAGCGGCCCGCCGTAGGCCCCCAGCGGGCGGTTCAGGAAGCCGTGATCGTCGCCAAGGTCGCCGAAGGCCTCCGCGCCCAGGCGCACGCCTCCGATCGCGCGCCAAGTCGCCGAGGCGGCATAGCCGTAGCTGGCGTAGCCTTGACCGCAGGAGCCCGAATGGGCGCTCGACGATGAAGTTGACGAGGCCCTGGAAGTTCCCGGGGGCCCTAGCCAGCAGCAGCTGGTTTCGCCGGCGTCCGACTCGCCCTGAAAGCCGCGCATGTACTCCAGATAAAGGCCGGCATCGACGCCGAGCTTGGGTATCTGGCCGAGATAGACCACCCCTTCAAGGCCCAGGCCAGTGAACCTGCTCGCCTGGCCCGCCTCGCGGCTGATATCGCCCACCAGCGCCAGGCTGACGCGGTCGTTCAGGCCGTATTCGGCCTCCAGCACCACCGTCCGGGCTCCGCCGAGCGGACCGTCGATCTCCTGGCCGGCCCGGGTCTCGAACTGGATGGTGTGGTTCTCGACGTAGGGGTCGTAGACCTTCTCGTCCAAGCGCGGGTCCGCCCACGCCTGGGTCGCGCCAATAAATCCAGGCCCCGAGAGGCAAGGCGCCTGCCGCTCGCTTCACTGCAATCTCCTGCTATTGGAGAAGCAATTGCATATTTCTTGATGCGAGTGATTGTGGATTGCAAATAGTCGAATAGCTCAAGATTGGAGCTGGGCCGTCGGCGTGGTGATCAACCGAAACATGGCCGCCGAGGCGTTCAACGACCCACGACCTGAGGGTCGAGGAGCTGGTGACCCCCAGGGGTCGGGTCACCTTCACCATTGGACCGCTGGGGCCCGGCACGTTCAGTTTCATGGGCGAGTTGGCCCGCGACAGCCCAGGGCAAGGTCCAGGCACGGTGATCGAGCCTAGCAGGTGATCGGATGCTCGCCGCAGGCACGTCAAGTCGAGGAAAAGTCGGGAGTTAGCCGGAGGGTGTGGCTACGTTGGCAGCTCAATTTGAGACGGACCCGTTGGGCCGGTGGCGGAGGGGGAGGGGATTCGAACCCCGGATCCCCTTCGCGGGTATGCCGCGTTTCAGGTGCAGTCATCAACCGCTCTGCCACCTCTAGGTGTGGTTCCGAGGGCTGAGGGGCCCGGCGGCGGGGCGACACAACTAGCGGCGGGGCCCTCGCTTCGCAAGGCCGACAACGGCGATGCGTTCGCGCGCCGGATTCGGGCCTTTGCTGACGGCTGACGCCACACCGCGCGCCGCCGTTGCTCCCGGGCCGGCCGTCGAGTGCCTCCCAGCCCATGACGGACGCCTCCCCCGGACGGCGCGCCCGCGCGGACGGCGCGCGCCTCACACATCACCTGATGTTCACCATCGAATTTCCGGCTCGCCTGCTGCTGCTCACGGCCCTGCTCGCCCTGGGCGCGGGTCTTCTCCGATCCTCGCGCCCTCGCTGGCCGGGTTCCAGGAGAACCGGCTGCTTGGACCGGGTGCGGGGCGCCGAGCTGGCGTCCCTGGCCGTGGAGGCGGCCCCGGCTCGCACCATGCTGGCCAACGCCATGTCCGCCCAACTGCTGGAGGGGACGGGGTGGTGTCGGTGGCGGTGCAGAGCGCGGCGGGGTGCGCCGGCTGCTGCTGGAGGGCCGCGGATGCGCGCACGCCGGAGCTCGTCGACCTACGCCAGCGCAATCCGGCCAATTGGCTCGCCCAGCCGTTCTGGACCCTGTTCTCGAACCGACGAGCGGTGGTGCGGGTGGTGGCCAAGCCCCGGTTCCGCGACGGCGACTTCGTGGAGATCGTGGTCCCCAACGGGCCGCTGCGGCGCGAGCTGACGGGCTATCTGATGGGCCTGGTCTGGGTGGCGGCGTTCGTCGCTGTGGTGATCGGCCTGCTCCTCTTCTGGCCCTGAACGCCCTGCTCTGGCGCCGATCCAGCGGATCACCGCCGCCATGGAGCGGTTCCGCGCCGATCCCGATGCGGCTGGCGCGGCCATGGAACTGTCCGGACGGCGCGACGAAATCGGTCGGGCCGAGTTGGAGCTGGATCGGATGCAGTCGGACCTGCGCACGGCGTTGCAGTCGCGCGCGCGGTTGGCGGCGCTCGCGAGGCGGTGGCCAAGATCAACCACGACCTTCGCAACATGCTGACCAGCGCCAAGATCGCGTCGGAGCGCCTGGCGATGATGGGCGATCCGCGGGTCACCCAGGCCCTGCCGCGGCTGGAGCGGGCGCTGGACCGTGCCGTCACCCTGGCGTCGGACGTGCTGAACTACGGCAAGACCAGCGAGGCTGCGCCCCGGCCGGTCACCACGCCCTTGCTGGCGGCGGTGCAGGCGGCGGCCGAGGACGCGGGCCTCACCGAAGACGGCGTGCGCCTTGAAACCGACATCGCGCCAGACGCCTCCGTGCACGCCGACACCGACCAGCGGCACCGGATCCTGGTGAACCTGCTGCGCAACGCGCGCGAGGCCGTGCAGTCGGCCGAAAGCGACGCCACAGGCGAGGTGCGCGTCACCCTGGAGACGCAGGGCGAGACCGGCGTAATCCGCGTGGCCGACACCGGACCGGGCCTGCCGGAACGAGCCGTGGCGTCGCTGTTTCAGCCGTTCGCCGGCTCGGGCCGGGCGGGCGGCGCGGGCCTGGGCCTGGCGATCTCGCGCGAGTGGCCAGGGGCACGGCGGCGATCTGGTGCTGGCGAAGACGGGTCCGCAGGGCGCGGTGTTCGAGCTGCGCCTGCCCGGCGGACCGGCGGCGGCGGAACAGCCCGGCCAGGATGGCGCACCCGCCGGGACCTCCAAAGCCGCCGCGCCGCCTAGAAGCCGAGCGCGACGCCTTCGCGCCGCGGGTCCGCGCCCCCCGCGAGCACGCCGTCCCGCAACGTGACGCCGTGCAGGCCCGGAGTTCTCGGCCCGGCGGCGTCAAGGTCATCCCTCGCGCGGCCAGGCCCTGAACCACGCCAGGGCGGACACTTTGATCTCGCCGCTATAGCGGTCGCCGCGCGCGATCAGATTGGGCAGGGCCACCGCCTGCTGCATGGTCAGCTTCCAATCCAGCACTCCCACCAAGGCCTTCAGATTATAGGCCAGGATCGAGGGGCCGCCCGGCGAGCCCACGGCGGCGACGAAGCGGCCGGTCTTGTCCAGCACGATCACCGGCGTCATGGCCGAGCGCGGCTGCTTGCCGGCGGCCACGGCGTTGGCGGCGGGGCGGCCGTCCGCGTCCTTGGGGGCGAAGGAGAAGTCGGTGAGCTGGTTGTTCAAGATGAAGCCGTCGACCATCCGCCCGGAGCCGAACACGCTCTCAACCGAGGTGGTCATGCAGACCACGTTCCCTTGGGCGTCCACGATCACGAAGTGCGAGGTGCCGCCGCCTCATGGGTGGCGTCCGGCCCGTGCGGCGGCGCGCCGGGAGGATCGCCAGGGGCCGGCGCGGGGCCGGCCGTCTCGCCGATCAGCTTGGCGCGGGCGTCAAGATAGGCGTCGCTCAGCAGGCCCTGGATCGGCTCGTCCACGAAGGCGGGATCGCCCAGGTATTGCTCGCGGTCGGCGTAGGCCAGCCGCATGGCCTGAGCCATCTCGAACGGGCTTGGATTCCCGGCCCGCGGTGGTCGATGTCGGTTCGCTGCAGCAGGCCGAGCATTTCCAGCAGCGCCGGCCCGCCGGACGGCGACGGCGGCGCGCACACCACATAGTCCGGTAGGGCCGGCACAGGGCGGCGAAGTCCTGGCGCGATAGGCCGCCAAGTCCGCCGTGGTGCTCACCCCGCCCGGATCGCGCTGCACCCGCGCGGCGATGTCGGCGGCGATCGGCCCCTCATAGAGGGCGCGCGCACCCTTGTCGGCGATGGTCTTCAAGGTGCGGGCGTAGCGGGTCTTCAGCAGGTCGCCGCGACCATGCGCGTGCCGTCCGGCTGGTGAAATAGGCGGCGATGTCTGGAGCCTTGGACTGGGGAAATGGCGCGGAGATGAACTGCGCCAGCCGCGGGCTGACCACGAAGCCGCCCTTGGCCAGACGCTCCGCGTCGCCGAACAGGCGCTTCCAGGGCTTCGCACCATGCTGGTCGTGGACCAGGGCGAGCATGGCCAAGGCCCCCGGGGGACCGGTGGAGCGGCCGCTCAGGATCGCCGCGAAGAACGGCATGGGCGTGCCGTCCGGCTTCAGGAACAGGGCCGAGGTGGCCGCCGCCGGGGCGGTCTCGCGGCCGTTGTAGGCCGTGACGGTGTGGCTCGCCGCGTCGTAGTAGACCATGAAGGCCCCGCCCCCGAGGCCGGAGCTCTGGGGCTCCACAAGGCCCAGCACCGCCTGCACGGCCACCGCGGCGTCGGCCGCGTCGCCGCCGGCCTTCAGCACCTTCAAGCCAGCCGCCGCCGCCAGCGGATTTGCCGCCACCACCATGGCCGGGGGCCGCCGCCAGCTTCGCGCGCCGCCGCCGGGGCGGGCGCGATTCACAGGGTCAGCAGACTGACGAGGACAACGAGCGCGGAACGAGACATGGATAGTCTGCCTTTAACCCAAAGTGGCGTCTCGGCCATAGGCCAAAGGCTAGTCGGCCAGCACCACGTCCTGATCCGGCCAGGGCTCGGCGGCTCGGACGGACGTGGTGGATAGGCGTCGATGAAGCTCGACATGATGCGGTCCACCATCGCCCACTCCACATGGGCGCGGTCCGGGCGCAGGGCGAAGTCGGGATGGCTGTGGGTCACCATCTCGTAGCTGGGAAAATAGCTGACGTTGTCGTGCCGGCGGGCGAAGGCGCCGGCCGCCGCCCGCAGCACAGCCTTGGACTCCGCGTTGGCCACGATGACGTCCTGATCGGTGAAGGTGGCCTGCAAAGGCACGGGCGAGACGGTCACCACGAACTGGAAGTCGCCGTCGCGATGATGGCGGCGGACCACGTCGTAAGCCCCTTCCAGGCACGCGAGGGCGTCATCGACGCCCGTCAGGTGCAGCTCGAACTGTCCGGCGTGTCGGCGCGTGTAGGGAATGTGGATCTGTTGCAGAACATGCCGCTGGGCTTGTGCAGCCAGATTCGGTCAGGCCCAGGGTAGAATCAGCACCTTGGCCTCGGCCGCGGTCCGCGCGAATTCACGCGCCACGCGCGGGCGCGCCACCGTCGCGGCGCGGGAGGTGTCCGCGCCAGGAATCCATCCGTAGTTCAGGTCATGGACCTCGGCCTGGCCGCCGATCAGCAGCGAGTCTTCAAGGTCCCAGCCGGGCAGTTCGTCGAAGGCGCGCTGCAGCTCCTGCAGCATCGACTGGGGCGTGTAGCGATGGAAGAAGCCCGCGCACGCGGCCTCGGCCGTCCAGGAACTCGGGCCGGCGGAGCTTGTCGTAGTCCATGCTGACTACCCGTCCGCCGCGGCGAATGAGCGAAGCCTCCAGCTCCCGTGCGAAACACGAGCCCATCGTGAATACCGGATCTTCGAGGCTGAGTTTCGGCCCGTCGTAGCGGACCTCACCTCCGCGGCCGGCCCCTTCGAGGCCGGCGCCGAGGCGTCGAGGTCTTCGATGCGCTGGCCTCCGAGGCCGCGCCGGGCGAGTGCCATTTGCCGAACCAATTCACCCGGCCCCGGCCGAGCGCCGTCGCGACATCAATTCGGCTGGTGGTCGTCGAGGCCGCGGCGGCGGCCTGCCTGCGCCGGCTTCGGCCCCACGCCCTTGAACAGGGACTTGAACGTCATCAGTCGGCGCCGATCCTCCAGCAGCCCATCTGCGCGCGTCACCCTTGCTTTCGTCCGAGAGGAAATCCGCTCGGGGCGCCTGGCCGCCGCCTCGTAGTCCAC
>CAVXFP010000002.1:0-410610 GCA_963761065.1 uncultured Alphaproteobacteria bacterium
GGCAACGTCCGCCAGCTGGAGAACGCGGTCTATCGCGCCATCGTGCTCGCCGACGGCCCCTATCTGAGCCCACCACTTCCCGCGATCCCGGGATCATGCCGCCGGCCGCTCACCTGGCGCCGGCCCCGCGCGTCCGGTGCCGCCCGTGCCCCAGGCCTATATCGCCGAGATGCCGAAGGAGGCGCCGGTCCGCATCCTCGACGAGCGCGGCCACCTGCGCACTCTGGAAGACATCGAGAAGGACCTGATCCAGCTCGCCATCGGCATCTACTCCGGCCACATGAGCGAGGTGGCCCGCCGTCTGGGATCGGCCGCTCGACGCTGTATCGCAAGGTCCGCGAGCAGGGCATCGAAGGCGTCGAAGGAGATGGGCAGGACGCGGCCGACGAGGCGGCCTGAAGCTCGGACCTTTTCTCGTCATCCCGGCCGCAGCGACGCGGAGAGCCGGGACCCACTGCGCCTGGGTCCCGGATCGATCCTGCGGACCGTCCGGGATGACGACGCAATGGGTGGTTTTCGGAAAGGGCGGCGGGGCTCTATCCCGGCCGTTCTAGACTTCGAGCAGCATCCGCGCGGGGTCCTCGATGCAGTCCTTGACGCGCACCAGGAAGGTCACCGCGTCCTGGCCGTCGACCACGCGGTGGTCGTAGCAAAGCGCCAGGTACATCACCGGCCGAACCACCACCTGGCCGCCGACCGCCACGGGGCGCTCCTGGATGTTGTGCATGCCCAGGATGCCCGACTGCGGCGGCGTTCAGGATCGGCGTCGACATCAGCGAGCCATAGATCCCGCCGTTGGAGATGGTGAAGGTGCCGCCCTGCAGGTCGTCGAGGGTCAGCGTCGCCGTCGCGGGCCTTCTTGCCCAGGCCGCCGATGGCCTTCTCGATGTCGGCCAGGCTGAGCGCGTCGGCGTCGCGCACCACCGGCACCACCAGGCCCTTGTCGGTGCCCACGGCCACGCCGATGTCGTAGTGGTTCTTGTAGATCGATGTCGGTCGCCGTCGATCTCGGCGTTGACGGCGGGCACCTCCTTCAGCGCCTGCGACGCAGGCCTTCACGAAGAAGCTCATGAAGCCGAGCTTCACGCCGTGGCGCTTCTCGAAGACGTCCTTGTATTCGCTGCGCAGGGCCATCACCGCGCTCATGTCCACCTCGTTGAAGGTGGTGAGCATGGCGGCGGTGTCCTGGGCCTCCTTCAGCCGCCGGGCGATGGTCTGGCGCAGGCGGGTCATGCGCACCCGCTCCTCGCGCTCGTCGGCGCGCGCGGGCCGTCGACCGGGCGCGGGCGCGGCGGCGGGCGCAGTGGCGCGGGCCTCCAGGGCGGCCAGGGCGTCGCCCTTGGTGATCCGCCCGCCCTTGCCGGTGCCGGCGATCTCGGCCGGGTCCAGCCCGTTCCGTCACGATGCGCTGGACGGACGGCGGTCAGCCGCGGGGCTCGGTCGCGGACTGTCGGCGCGCGGCGGCGGGGCTGGCTCCGGCGCTCGGCTCGGCGCTTGGCCTCGGCCTTGGGTTCGGCGCTTTGGCCGGCAGCCTTCGGCGCGGCGCGGCGGCCTTGCCGCGCTCCGGTCCGATCGGCCCAGCACCTGGCCTGGCTCGACGGTGGCGCCTTCGTCGGCGTGCGATCCTGCAGCACCCCGTCCGCGGGCGCGGAGACTTCCAGGGTGACCTTGTCGGTCTCCAGCTCCACCAGCACCTCGTCCTTTTTCACCGCTTCGCCCGGCTTCTTGGTCCAGCGCGCCGACCGTGGCCTCGGTGACGGATTCGCCCAGGGTCGGGGTCATGATGTCGGTCATGGTCGAGTTCCGGATCGGACGGTGCGCTTGATGCTAAATCTGCGCCGGGTCGCGCGGGAACAGGCTCAGGCGAAGGCCTCCGTCAGGAACGTCTCGAGTTCCTTCAGGTGGCGGCTGGTCAGGCCCGCGGCGGTGGAGGCCGAGGCCGGGCGGCCCACATAGCGCGGCCGCTTGGCGGCGACGTCCAGCCGTTCGCCAGGGTCAGCTCCAGCCAGGGGTCCACGAAGGTCCAGCCGCCCATGTTCTTGGGCTCTTCCTGGCACCAGACCAGCTCGGCGTTGGTGAAGCGCGCCAGCACCTGGGTCAGCGACTTCATCGGCCAGGGATAGAACTGTTCCAGCCGCAGCAGATAGACGTCGTCGCGCCCGACCTTGGCGCGGTGCGTCCACCAGGTCGAAGTAGACCTTGCCCGAGCACAGCACGACCCGCTTGATCTTGTCGTCGGGCTTGAGCGCGATCCCGCCGACGTCGCAGTCCGCCTCGGCGCCGTCCACCATCACCCGGTGGAAGCAGGTCCCGGAAGTCATGTCTTCCAGGTTCGAGACCGCCCGCTTGTGCCGCAGCAGGCACTTGGGCGTCATCACGATCAGCGGCTTGCGGAAGTCGCGGTGCATCTGGCGGCGCAGCAGCGTGGAAATAGTTGGCCGGCGTGGTGGCAGTTGCACACCTGCATGTTGTCCTCGGCGCACAGCTGCAGGAAGCGCTCCAGCCGCGCGCGAGGAGTGCTCCGGCCCCTGGCCCTCGTAGCCGTGCGGCAGCAGCAGACCAGGCCGCACATCCGCAGCCACTTGCGCTCGCCCGAGGAGATGAACTGGTCGATCAGCACCTGGGCGCCGTTGGCGAAGTCGCCGAACTGGGCCTCCCACAGGACCAGGGTGTTGGGGTCGGCCAGCGAGATAGCCGTACTCGAAGCCCAGCACCGCCTCTTCGGACAGCGCCGAGTCGATCACCTCGAACTGCGCCTGGTCCGGCGCGGATGTGGCTCAGCGGGGTGTAGTCGTTCCTCGGTCGTCTGGTCGATGATCGCCGAGTGGCGCTGGCTGAAGGTGCCGCGCACGCTGTCCTGGCCCGACAGGCGCACCGGCGATAGCCCTCGTCGAGCAGGCGTGGCGAAGGCCAGGTGCTCGGCCGTGGCCCAGTCGATGCCGTCGCCGGCCTCGATGGCCTCGCGGCGGCTGTCCAGCACGCGGGCGACGGTCCGGTGGGCGTCGATGCCCTCGGGAATGGCGGTGATCTTCAGGCCGATGTCGCTGCAGCTTGATCCGTCGGCACGGCGGTGTCGCCGCGCCGGCTTCCTCGTCCGGGCGGCCCGAAGTGCCTGCCACTTGCCGTCCAGCCAGTCGGCCTTGTTGGCGCGCGTAGGACTTGCCGGCCTCGAACTCGGCGTCGAGGAACTCGTCGAACTCGGCGGCCAAGCCTTCGGCGTCGCCCTCGGCGGTGACCACGCCCTCGTCGATCAGGCGCTCGGCGTAGATCTCCCGCGTCGTCGGCTGGTCCTTGATGACGCGCGTACATCAGGGGCTGGGTGAACGTCGGATCGTCGCCCTCGTTGTGGCCGAAGCGGCGGTAGCAGAACATGTCGATCACCACGTCCTTGCCGAACTTCTGGCGGAACTCGGTGGCCACCTTGGCGGCGAAGACCACCGCTTCGGGGTCATCGCCGTTGGCGTGGAAGATCGGCGCCTCGACCATCAGCGCCACGTCCGACGGATAGGGCGAGGTGCGCGAGTAGCGCGGCGCTGGTGGTGAAGCCGATCTGGTTGTTGACGATGAAGTGCATGGTCCCGCCGGTGCGGTAGCCGCTTCAGGCCGGACAGGGTGAAGCATTCGGCCACCACGCCCTGGCCGGCGAAGGCCGCGTCGCCGTGCAGCAGCAGCGGCATCACGTGCCCGCGGCCGGCCGTCGCGGTCCTCGCGCAGGGCGAAGGCCTGCTTGGCGCGGGCCTTGCCCAGCACCACCGGATTGACGATCTCCAGGTGCAGGGGTTGGCGGTCAGCGACAGGTGGACGTTATTGCCGTCGAAGCTCGCGGTCGGACGAGGCGCCCAGGTGGTACTTCACGTCGCCCGAGCCCTCGATGTCCGAGGGCGTGGAGCAGCCGCCCTGGAACTCGTGGAAGATCGCGTGGTAGGGCTTGCCCATCACCGCGGCCAGCACGTTCAGCCGCCCGCGGTGCGGCATGCCGATGACGATCTCCTTCACGCCCAGATCGCCGCCGCGCTTGATGATCTGCTCCATGCGCCGGGACCAGGGCCTCGCCGCCGTCCAGGCCGAACCGCTTGGTGCCGGGGAAGCGCTTGTGCAGGAACCGCTCGAAGCCTTCGGCCTCGATCAGCTTCTTCAGGATGGCGATCTTGCCTTCCTTGGTGAACTGGATCTCCTTGTCCTTGCCCTCGATGCGCTCCTGCAGCCAGCGCCTTCTCGGCCGGGTCGGAGATGTGCATGTACTGCACGCCGAAGGTTGCCGCAGTAGGTGCGCCGCACGATCTCCAGGATCTCGCGCAGGGTGGCGGTCTCCAGCCCCAGCACGTAGTCGAGGAAGATCGGCCGGTCGTAGTCGGCCTCCGTGAAGCCGTAGGAGGCCGGGTCGAGCTCGGAGGTGTCTCCGGCGCGCCGGCGATGCCCAGCGGGTCGAGGTTGGCCTTCAGGTGCCCGCGCATCCGATAGGCGCGGATCATCATGATGGCGCGCAGCGAATCCAGCGTGGCGGCGCGGACCGCCTCGGGCGACGGCGGCGGGCGAGCGCTCGGCCACGGCGGCGGCGGCTTGGCCTGCACCGCCGGCCACAGGCCGTCGAAGGCGCTCGAAAGGTCGGTCCAGCGCGCGGTGAGCGCTGCGGCGCCCAGCGAGGGCGCCGGCGGCCGGCGCCATCGCCTCGTCGGTCCGGTCCCTCAGGTGGAGAAGAAGGCCCGCCAGGAGGCTCGACGGAATACGGGTTGTCGGCCCATCGCGCATAGAGGTCCTCCACGAAGCCGGCATTGCCGCCGTAGAGGAACGAGGTCTCGGTCAGAGACCTTGTTTATTCGCCCTGCATCGTCGGCCATCGTTCCGGACCCCGGTCTCCCAATCGCCTCGGCCTATCAGCAGGCCGTGAACATAATCTGAGTTTTCGCCTCGGCCCGAGAATATGGGGAGCCCACGGCCCGATCGCTGCTCGCGCCCTGTAAAACGCGCTCAATCGGTCCAAACGAGGGCGAGACGCGTGCAATTCAGCCCTTCAGCACCTCCAGCAGGGTGGCGCCCAGCGCCGCCGGCGACGGCGAAACGCGCATGCCGGCCGCCTCCATGCGCCGCGATCTTGTCCTCGGCGCCGCCTTTGCCGCCGGAGATCATCGCCCCGGCGTGGCCCATGGTGCGGCCCGGCGGCGCGGTGCGCCCCGCGATGAAGCCGACCATCGGCTTCTTGCGCCGCGCTTGGCTCGTCGATCAGGAATTGCGCCGCGTCTTCCTCGGCCGAGCCGCCGATCTCGCCGATCATGATGATCGATTTGGTGGCGTGGTCGGCCAGGAACATCTCCAGCACGTCGATGAACTCGGTGCCCTTCACCGGGTCGCCGCCGATGCCCACGGCCTGGTCTGGCCCAGGCCCGCGCTGGCTGGTCTGGAACACCGCCTCATAGGTCAAGGTGCCCGAGCGCGAGACCACGCCCACCGAGCCCTTCTTGAAGATCTTGCCGGGCATGATGCCGATCTTGCATTCGTCGGGGGTCAGTACGCCCGGGCAGTTGGGGCCGACCAGGCGTGATTTCGACCTGTCCAGCTTGCCCTTGACCTTGACCATGTCCAGCACCGGAATGCCTTCGGTGATGCAGACGATCAGCGGGACCTCGGCGTCGATCGCCTCTTGGATCGCCGCCGGCGGCGCACGGCCGGCGGCACATAGATCACCGAGGCGTTCGGCCCCGGTGCGCGCCTCGGCCTCGGCCACGCTGTCGAAGATGGGAAGATGCTTTTCGACGCCGCCGACCGTGCCGGTCCACATCGTGCCGCCCTTGGCCGGGTGCACGCCCGCCGACCATCTTGGTGCCGTGATAGGCGAGGGCCTGTTCGGTGTGGAAGGTGCCGGTCTTGCGCCGGTCAGGCCCTGGACGATGACCTTGGTGTTGCGGTCGATCAGAATGGACATCAGCGCGCGCCCTTAACAGCCGCCACGACTTTCTTGGCCGCGTCGTCGAGATCCTCGGCCGCCGTCACGTCCAGGCCGCTCTCGTTGATGATCTTCTTGCCCAGGTCGACGTTGGTGCCCTCCAGGCGCACCACCAGCGGGACCTTCAGCCCCACCTCCTTCACTGCCGCGACCACGCCCTCGGCGATCACGTCGCAGCGCATGATGCCGCCGAAGATGTTGACCAGTATGCCCTTCACGTTCGGGTCGGCGGTGATGATCTTGAAGGCCGCCGTCACCCGGGCCTGGTCGGCGCCGCCGCCCACGTCCAGGAAGTTGGCGGGCTCGGCGCCATAGAGCTTGATGATGTCCATGGTGGCCATGGCCAGGCCCGCGCCGTTGACCATGCAGCCGATGTCGCCGTCGAGCGCGACATAGGCGAGGTCGTGCTTGGACGCCTCGATCTCCTTGGCGTCCTCCTCGCTCTCGTCGCGCAGGGCGACGATGTCGGGGTGGCGGAACAGGGCGTTGTTGTCGAACGACACCTTGGCGTCGAGCAGCTTCAGGTGGCCGTCCCCGGTGACGATCAGGGGATTGATCTCCAGCAGGCTCATGTCCTTGTCGGTGAAGGCCTTGTAGAGGCCGCGCGCCACGGCGGGCATTTCGGCCGCCGCCGCAGGCTCCAGCTTCAGGGCCTCGGCCAGCTTGGCCGCGTCCGCGTCGGTCACGCCGGCCAGCGGGTCGATGGCCAGGGTCAGGATCTTCTCGGGCGTCTTGGCCGCGACCGCTTCGATCTCCATGCCGCCCTCGGTGGAGACTACGAAGGCCACGCGGCCCACGGTGCGGTCCACCAGCAGCGACAGATAAAGCTCGCGGGCGATGTCCGCGCCTTCCTCGATATAGAGGCGGTTCACCTGCTTGCCGGCTGGGCCGGTCTGGTGGGTGACGAGCACGCGGCCGAGCATTTCCTCGGCGCTCTTGCGGACCTCTTCCACCGATTTGAGCACCCGCACGCCGCCCTTGGCGTCAGGGCCCAGCCCCATAAAGCGGCCCTTGCCGCGCCCCCCGGCGTGGATCTGGGACTTCACCACCCAGACCGGGCCGCCCAGCTCCTCGGCGGCCTTGACCGCTTCGTCGACGGAAAAGGCGGCAAAGCCGCGCGGCACGGGCAGGCCGAACGTCTTCAGGACCGCCTTGGCTTGGTGTTCGTGAACGTCCATGGAACCGGCGCCAGCAGACTGTGAGAGTTAGCGCCGGAGACCACCGGCTCCCCGCTTATAGGAAGCGTCGTTGTGCGTCGCAACCGACCTAAGCCGGCTCCACCGCCTCCATGGCGGCCGTGGCGCGCCGCTCCAGCTTGCCCCAGCCCACACGCGGGCCGCCGATGGCGGTCAGCACCGCCTTCACGACCACGTAGTACATGATCTGGCGATAGCCGAACCGCTGGACGGGCAGCCACAGGATGTCGCGCCAGGGCGCCCGCCGCTCCAGCGCCATGCCCAGCGCCGCCGCAGACAGGTCCACCAGCACGAAGGCCGCCCAGTAGAACAGGGCCTGATAGAGGTTGTCGCTGCGCCACTGGGTGGGGTGGAACATCCGGTCCAGCCCCGCCGAAAGCAGGCTCCACACCACCGCCACGTCCACCAGGGGCGCGGCCACCGCCAGCACGATCTGGAACAGCCAAATCTGCGGCAGGGCCAGGAATCCCAGCGCCGGGCGGTGGATGTCGAACAGGGCCGCGCGGTGCTTCCAGATGCACTGCAAGGTGCCGAAGGACCAGCGGAAGCGCTGCTTCATCAGGCCGGCCACCGTGTCCGGCGCCTCGGTGTAGGCGCGGGCGGCCGGGTCGAACTCCACGCTCCAGCCGGCGCGTTGGGCGGCGATGGTCAGGTCCTGGTCCTCCGCCAGGGTGTCTTCGGGATAGCCGCCCAGCGCCCTCAGGGCAGAGGCGCGCCAGGCGCCGACCGCGCCGGGCACCACCGTCACCGCGCCAAGCGCCGCCAGCGCCCGCCGCTCCAGGTTCTGGGCCGAGACGTACTCCAGCGCCTGCCAGCGGGTGATCAGGTTCAGCCGGTTGCCCACCAGGGCGTTGCCCGCCACCGCGCCCACTTCGGGCCACGCGAACCAGCGCGCCAGCCGACCGATGGTCTCGGGCGGAAACAGGGTGTCCGCGTCCAGCGAGACGATCACCTCGCCCTTGGCCTCCGGGAGCCCCCGGTTCAGGGCCGAAGCCTTGCCGGCGTTGGGGAAGCGCATCAGCCGCACGCGCGGATCGTCGCCGAAGGCGCGCTCCACCGCCTCCGCCGTGCCGTCGGTGGAGCCGTCGTCCAGCACCAGCACCTCCAGCCGCGTCCACTTGGACTCAAGGATGCGCGCCACGGAGCTGGCGATCACGGTCACCTCGTTGAAGCAGGGGATCAGCACGCTCACCAGGGGGCCGGTCTCGGGATCGAGCGGCTCGGGCTTGCGTCGGGCCTCCTGGCGCGCGTGCACCAAGGCCAGCACCGCCAGGAAGGCCAGCCGGCCGACCCCGAGCGCGATCGCCCCGATGAACAGGGCGCGCAAGGTCGCATCCACGGTGCGGAAGAAACCGAAGCCGACGCGGTCCAGCGTCAGCTCCATGGAATTCTGAACCGGCGGCATGGCCTGCGCGGGGGTGAGGCCCGCCAGCTCGCCCACCGTCACCAGGCGGTAGCCGTGCGCGCGCAGGGCGTCGATCAGGTTCGGCAGGGCCTCGATGGTGTGCTGCCGGTTCCCGCCGGAGTCGTGCAGCAGGATCACCTGTCCGGGCACGGGGCCGGGGTGCTCCAGCCGGTCGATCGAGCGCTGCACGATCAGCTTGGGATCGGGCTTTTTCCAGTCGTCCGGGTCGATGCGCAGGCCGACGATCAGATAGCCCAGCTTCTGGGCGATCAGCAGCGGCTTCACCTCGGCGGGCGTGGAGGGATCGGCGTCCCCGAAATAGGGCGGGCGGAACAGCCGCAACGAGCGGCCGGTGATCACCTCGAACAGGCGCTGGGTGACGTTCAGTTCAAGGTCGGTCTCGGCCACGGGCGTCGCGGCGATGTTGGGGTGGGTGTAGGTGTGGCTGCCCACCATGTTCCCGTCGGCGATCTCGCGGCGGACAAGGTCGGGGTGCTCCTGCATGTTCGCGCCGATCACGAAGAAGGTGGCCGGTGCGTGCTTGGCCTTCAGGATGCTCAGGATCTTCGGCGTCCAGCGCGGGTCCGGCCCGTCGTCGAAGGTGAGGGCGACCAGGCCCGGATGCGCGCCATAGCGCTGCACCACATAGGCGGTGGGCATGACGTCGTAGTGTTCCTGGTCGATCAGGCCGTTGGAGGGGTCGGTGGAGAAGCTGCGCTTGCCGGGCGCGGGCGTGGCCGACACGTGCAGCACTTCGCCGGTCCCGTCGAAGTCCACGTCCGCCCCGGGCCGCAGCACCTTGAGGCCCGCGTCGCTCGCCTGGCCGTAGGCGTGGGGCAGCACGCTCCACACCCCCGGATCCTCCGTGCCCAGCCGCCACAGGGCGTAGCCGCGCGGGCGCCAGGCATCGGCCACCTTGATCTCGTTGTAGGTCACCGGCGCGTCCAGCATCCAGACGCGGTGGTCCTGGCCGGTCTCGTCCGAATAGCCGTAGGTGGGGTTCAGCGCGCTCGCGTCCATGGCCGGCTCGGCCTCGGAGTCGTGGGCGATCTGGGTGGCCTCGTGGAACGACAGGGTGTCGGCGCTGGTCTTGTTCTTGCCGTGCGCCAGGGTCCAGTCGTAGCCGTACGAGCCCAGGGCCACGATGGTCTTGGCCGGGTCCAGCACGGCCAGCCGCCGCGCCAGCTTGGCCTCATACCAGTCCTGGCCGGCGATGGGCCCCGGGTCGCCCGCGCCCCAGTGCTGGTCGTAGGCCATCAGCACCACCGTGTCGGCCGCCTTGCCGAGCTTGGCGTAGGGCCAGCTCAGGATCGGCGAAGGGGGCGGTGATCCACACCTCCCGGCCCGACGGTTGCAGCGCGGCGTTCACGGCGGTGACGAAGGCGGGGTAGGCTTTCTGGGAGACCGGCGAGAGGTCCTCCAGGTCCAGGATGTAGCCGGCGTAGCCGTGGCGCTGGGCGAGGTCGACCAGCCGCGCGATCAGCGCCCGCTGGCGCGCGGGGTCGGCCAGCAGCCGGTCGGCCATGGCGCCGTCCCAGGCGTCGTCGTGGACGTTGTTGACCACCGGCAGGATCGCCGGCTTCTTCTTGGCGGCGGCGATCATCGCCTCGGCCTGCGGGTCGTAGGTGTTCGCCACCAGTTTGGCGTCGTTGGTGAGCGCCAGCCACATGGGCGCCAGCACGTCGAACTTGCCCAGCGTCTCGCCCAGCGACTGGCGCGAGCGCTCGTCCCAGCTCACATAGAAGGCCACGGTCAGGGGGCGGTTGATCCGGGAGGTCGCGCCGGTCTTGGGCCGCGGCACGCGCGTCCAGGCGGGCCGGCCGAGGTGGCGATGGCGCGGGCTTTCCACGTGCAGCGCCAGCAGGGTGCGCGGGTCCTTCATCACCAGGCTCGGCAGGGTCGGCGCCAGGGCCAGGGTCGCGAAGAAGCCGGCCACCACGGCGGCCACCAGGGCGAGCGCGAGTCCGCCCGCGAGCCCGGCTCGGCGCGCACGACGTCCTGAAGGGTCGTGGAAAATGAAGGCGCTCATGGCGGGTCCGGCCCCGAATCCGAATCAGGTTCGAAGTCGTTCTAAGCGCTGGCAAAACGGCGGAACCGGGGCGAACCGGTGGCCGGATTCAACCGAAGGCGAAACGGGGCGTCAGACGCCGCCGCCGCCGCGCCGTTCAGCCCGGCCTAGCCGAGGCTGGGATCGATCGTCTTGCAGGCCTCGATCAGGCCCTGCACCGACTCCACCGACTTGGCGAACATGGCCTTTTCCGCCGCGTCCATGGGGAACTCGATCACCTTCTCCACCCCGCCCGCGCCGATCACGGCGGGCACGCCGACATAGAGGCCCTTCAGCCCATACTGGCCGGTCAGATGGGCCGCGCAGGGCAGCACCCGCTTCTTGTCCTTCAGATAACTCTTGGCCATGGCGATGGCGCTTTCGGCCGGAGCGTAGAACGCCGAGCCGGTCTTCAGCAGGGCCACGATCTCGCCGCCGCCGCCGCGCGTGCGCTTCACGATCGCGTCCAGCTCGTCCTGGCTGAGCGCGCCCTGCTCCACCAGCACCGGCAGCGGCAGGCCGCCGACGGTGGAGTAGCGGATCATCGGCACCATGTCGTCGCCGTGCCCGCCCAGGGTCCAGGCGTGCACGTCCTCCACCGAAACCCCCAGCCGCTCGGCCAGGAACCAGCGGAAGCGCGCCGAATCCAGCACCCCGGCCATGCCCACCACCTTGTTGTGCGGCAGGCCCGAAAACTCGCGCAGCGCCCAGACCATGGCGTCCAGCGGATTGGTGATGCAGATCACGAAGGCGTTCGGGGCGTTGGCCTTGATGCCTTCGCCCACGGCCTTCATCACCTTCAGATTGATGCCCAGCAGATCGTCGCGGCTCATGCCGGCCTTGCGCGGCACGCCGGCGGTGACGATGCAGACGTCCGCGCCCTTGATCGGGGCGTAGTCGTTGGCGCCGGAAAGCGCGCTGTCCTTGCCGAACACGGCGCTGGCCTCGGCCAGATCCAGGGCCTTGCCCTGGGGCGTGCCCTCGGCGATGTCGAACAGCACCACGTCTCCCAGTTCCTCGCGCGCGGCGATGTGGGCGAGGGTGCCGCCGATCATGCCCGAGCCGATAAGGGCGATCTTCGCGCGCGCCATATGGGAATCTCCGTTTTTCGCGGTGCGGTGGGGGTTGGCCGGGTCTAGCCCCGGGCAGGTTCCCCCGCAAGGCGCCTGCCGTGCATGCGCGGGCTCTTCATGACGTGGATGTCATGGGTCGGCGGTGGACGTCGCCCGCCCGCGCCGGTACAGACGCGCGCCTTTTGAGTGGTCCGGGAGCGTAAGTTGGACAAGTTCAAGCTGGACGACGCCTTCCTCGCGACCTCCGAGCCCCTGGTCATGCTCAAGCTTTGCGAAGCGCGGCTGGAGCTCGACGCCCGTTATCCGTGGATCGTGCTGATCCCCCGCCGGGCCGGCGCGCGCGAGCTGGAGCACCTGTCCGGCCCCGATCGCGCGCGGCTTATGGACGAGATCCTCGCCGCCGGCTCGGCCGTGCGGGCCATCGGCGCGGCGCTCGGCCGGCCGGTGGAGAAGCTGAACGTCGCCCAGCTCGGCAACGTCACGCCCCAGCTGCACGTGCATGTGATCGGCCGCCGCGCCGACGACGAGGCCTGGCCGAACCCCGTCTGGGCGCGCGGCGAGCGGCGCGCCTACGACGAGCGCGCGCTTCAAGCCGCCAAGTCCGCGGCGCTGGACGCCCTCAAGCCGGTGCAGGCGGCGGCCTAGCGCCTTCGCCGCCGGTTCAAGCCTCCCATGGGCTTGAGGCCCAGGTCCGCGAACAGCCGGCGGTCGGCGTCGACCTCCGGGTTGGACGTGGTCAGCAGCCGGTCGCCCACGAAGATCGAATTGGCGCCGGCGAGGAAACACAGCGCCTGAAGCTCCCGGCTCATGGTCTCGCGCCCGGCCGACAGCCGCACCAGGGCCTTGGGGCAGACGATCCGCGCCACGGCGATCGCGCGCACGAACTCCAGGCCGTCGATCTCGCCCTGGGCCGCCACCTTGTCGCCCAGGGGCGTGCCCTCGATGGGGACCAGGGCGTTGACCGGCAGACTCTCGGGGTGCTCGGGCAGGGTCGCCAGGGCGTGCAGCAGCCCCGCGCGGTCGCGCCGGCTCTCGCCCATGCCCAGGATGCCGCCGCAGCAGACCGACATCCCCGTCTCGCGCACCGCGGCCAGGGTGTCCAGGCGGTCGGCGTAGGTCCGCGTCGTCACCACGTCGGCGTAATACTCCGGCCCGGTGTCGAGGTTATGGTTGTAGTAGTCGAGCCCCGCGTCCTTCAGGGCCCGCGCCTGATCGGCGCTCAGCATGCCGAGCGTGGCGCAGGTCTCCAGGCCCAGGGCCTTCACCCCGGCGATCATCTCGCACGAGCTTGGGCAGGTCGCGGTCCTTGGGCTCGCGCCAGGCCGCGCCCATGCAGAACCGCTGGGCGCCGCCGGCCTTGGCCCGCGCGGCCTCGGCGATCACCGCCTCGGGCGCCATCAGCTTGGAGGCCTTCAGCCCCGTGTCGAAATGGGAGGACTGGCTGCAGTAGCCGCAGTCCTCCGCGCAGCCTCCGGTCTTCACCGACAGCAGCTGGGACAGCTGCACCTCGGAAGGATCGAACCAGCGCCGATGGGTCTGGGCGGCGCGGAACACCAGCTCATTGAAGGGCAGGTCGAACAGCGCCTCGACCTCCTGGAGCGTCCAGTCGTGGCGGATGGCGGCCGGGTCACGGCTGAGCACGGGGGCGTTCATGGCGAGGGCCTCACTGACAAGCTGTCCCCGCAATAGCAAGCCGAGCGCGCGGTCGGAAGCGGCTGAGACGCTGGCGTATCCCGATCGATCGGACCTCCTTGTCAGGAAACCTATCCTCTCCTTAGGAATTCACGCCTAGCTTCACACAAGCAACGGTTGAAAAATTGCGGACGCCAACCTGTTGACGGGGGCATGAGCACATGGATTTCGACTATTCGCGCTGGCCGGACGCCGACCCGGCCAAGGACCATCTGAAGGCCCAGTTCGTCGCGAGTCTCGTGGCCTTGGCGACCGGCGTGCCGCCGCCGGAGATCGTCGCCTCCGTGCGCGCCCGCGCCCCCGCCGCGCGCGCGCGCCAGATCGCCATGTACCTGGCCCACACCGCCTTCGCCTGGCCGCTGTCGAGGGTCGGCCTGGCCTTCGGTCGCGACCGAACCACCGCCAGCCACGCCTGCCATCTGATCGAGGACCTGCGCGACGACCGCGTCTTCGACACCACGCTCAGCGACCTGGAGCGATGCCTGCGCGCCGCGCCGGAACCTACGCGCTCCGCCGCTACCTCCCCGTCGGCGAGGGCGGCGTGACCTCCCTGTTCGACACCGGGCTGGAAGCGGACCGCCTGGCCTCGCGCGCCGCCGCCCTGCTGGCCCGCCCCGGGGCGTGGCTGGAGCCGTCCGGGGCCGACTACGCCGTGCGCCTGGGCCCGGATCGCCGCCGCCGCCCGGCCTTGCGGATCGCCGAACCCGCCTTCGAGGCCCTGGCCAAGACGGCTGGACTGAAGCGCCGGCCGGGGGGCGGCTACGTCCTGGCGGCGGGCGCGGACGCCGGCCATGGCGCTGCCGGCCCCGCGGCGGGGCGTCCCGGCTTCATTCCCGGCCAGCGCGCGGTCGCCGACGGGGATGGCCGTTTCGTGCAGCGCCCGGCGAACCTTGGAGAGTCGCCGCTGGCCTGGCTGGCGCGGCGCAAGGACCCGCACGGCCGGCCGTGGCTGAGCGCGGCCCAGATCGCCGCCGCCGAACGCCTGCGCGAGGACTTCTATCTCGCCGGCCAGCTCGGCCGACTGACCATGTCGTGGGAGGCCTCGCCCCGCGCCCGGGGCGGCCGGGGTCCGGGCCAGGAGCCCGCCGAGCGCGCCCGCGCCGCCAAGGACCGTCTCGCGGCGGCCCTGGACGCCATGGGTCCGGGCCTGAAGGAGGTCGTCGAACAGGTGTGCCTGCACCAGACCTCCATCGAGGCGGCCGAGCGCGGCCTGGACCTGCCCCGGCGGGCCGGCAAGGCGGTGCTCAGGCTGGCGCTGGATCGGCTTGCGGCCCACTACCGGATCGGCTGAGGGCGTCTTCCGCGTCGCGGCGGATGCGCTGCACCATGGAAAACAGGCCGTTGGAGCGCTGCGAGGTGAGCGCGCCGTCCAGCCCCAGCCGCTGGTAGGCGCCCTTGGCGTCGAAGCTCAGGATCTCGTCCGGCGAGCGCCCGGAATAGAAGCCCAGCAGGATGGCGATCAGGCCGCGCACGATCTGGGCGTCGGAATCGCCACGGAATCGCAGCGTTCCGTCCGGCCCTGGCCCCGGATCAGGCTCGGTGACCAGCCAGACCTGGCTGGCGCAGCCGCGCACGCGGTTGGCCTCGGATCGTTCGTCGGACGTCAGCGGCTCAAGCTCCCGGCCCAACTCGATGATGTGCCGGTAGCGCTCCTCCCAGTCGCCCAGGAGTTCGAACTCGTCGGCCAGAGTGTCCAGAACCTCGTCCAGGGGCGCGCTCATCTGCGCCACTTAGGCGGGCTGAGGCCCTGTCGCAACGGGGGCCGACGTCTGAGGCGTCTTCTTGGGGGACTCGGCGGCGGGCAGCTCCACCACCGTGGTCAGACCCTCGCCAGGCCGCGAGTCCAGCACCAGGGCGCCCCCCATGGCCTCGCACAACAGCCGCACGATGGTCAGGCCCAGGCCCGCGCCGTCGGTGTGGCGGGTCAGGGCGTTCTCCCCCTGTTCGAAAGGGCGCAGCAGGCGCGGGATGTCCTCCAGCGCCACCCCGCCGCCGTGGTCCTCGATCTCGATCCGCACGCGCGATCCGCGCCGGGAGCAGCGCACGGTGGTCAAGGCGCCCTCGGGCGAGAAGGCCACGGCGTTTTCCAGCAGGTTCGACAGGATGGCGCGCAGCCCCCGGGCGTCGGCCAAGGCCCACAGCGGCTCGGGCGGCCATTCGACCTCGATCGTCTCGGCCCGCGCCCTGGCCTCGGGCTTCACCGTCTCCAAGGCGTCGTCGATGGCGTGGTCCAGCCGCTGCGGTTCGAGGTCGAGCTGCGCCACGCCGTCCTGCAGGCGCACCACGTCGACGATCTGATTGACCAGGGTCAGCAGCCGCTGGCCGCTTTCATGGATGATTCCGGCGTATTCGCGGTACTCGGGCGCGCCGAGCGGCCCGTAGGGTTCTCCGCCCAACAGCTCCGAGAAGCCGATGATCGAGTTAAGCGGCGTGCGCAGCTCATGGCTGACCATGCGCAGGAACGACGCCTTGCTCGCGCGTCCTTCGTCGAGGTCGGGCGGGGAGAACGGGACGGCCGTGCTGCGTCGAACGGGCGACGCGCGATCAGTCATGGCAGGTATGTCCACGGAAACGTGCGGCGATATTGGCGCAACACGCTTACGATTCAGTTTCATCCACAGTCGATCCACCCAAGCTTGATCGCCTCCCGCTTGATCTGTGTTTGGCGCGCGCCCTCGGGCCGGTACAGTCTCTGCCGCAACCGGATGTGTTGAGCCCGTGGCCGACCACCTTCAAGACACTGCTGACACGGACGCCGCCCAGGCCAATGGCGCGCGGGACAAGGCCGCCCGGCGACGGGCGTCGCCGACTCTGCGTCAGGCGCTGGTCTGGCACGCGGTCTGGGCGGCGGCCTGTCTCGCGGCGCTCGCGGGCCTGGAGCTCGGGCCGGGCCTGCCGTGGACCTCGGCCGCCGCCGTCCTGGTCGGCGCCGCGCCGGCCTTTGCGGCCCTCCTCCTGCGGCGATGGGACAAGGCGCCGATGCGCGCGCTGCTGCTGGTGTTGTGGGCGGCGGCGGGCGCGGGCGCCTGCGTGCTGGCCGGCGGCGTCGGCGGGCCCCTGGCCGCCTGGTGCCTCGCCCCCCTGGCCGCGGCGGCGGTGTTCGGCGGATCGCGCCGGATGGCCGAGGCGGCGGCCCTGTCCCTGGCCGCGGCGGCGGTCGCCGTCCTCGCCGGTCTCGCCGGCATAGGCTTCGACGCGCCAGGCGCCCCGGCGGCCGGCTGGATGGGCGCGCTGGCGGTGGCCAGCGTCGGCTTCGGCCTGGGCGCCGGCCAGCTCCTCTGGCGGCGGCGGTCGGGCGAGCGCGACGCTCAGGCCCGCGCCGCCGAGGCGGAACTGGCGGATCTGCTCGCCGATCAACCGAATCTGATCCTGGCGCTGGACCGGGACGGACGCATCCTCTCCGCGTACGGCCGCTCGCCGCAGGGCATGATGCGACCGAACCTGCCCGGCGCGAGTCCGGTCGGCGTCGATATCCGCGCCCTGGTCGACGCGGCCGACCGCGTCACCGTGTCCGGCGCCCTGGCCGCCGCCGCGCGAGGCGGGACAGGGACGTGCCGTTTCGCGCCGGCCGGCGCGCCGGAGCGGACCTGCGCCCTGTCGGTGCGCGGCTCGGACGAGGGGCGGATAACCGCGGCGGTTCGCGACGCCACGGCCGAGCGCGCCCGCGAGCGCAGCCTGGAGTCCGCCCGCGACGAGGCCGAGGCCCTGAACACCGGAAAGTCCCGCTTCCTCGC
Source organism: uncultured Alphaproteobacteria bacterium (assembly GCA_963761065.1). Lineage (GTDB taxonomy): Bacteria > Pseudomonadota > Alphaproteobacteria > Caulobacterales > Caulobacteraceae > JANWHQ01. The sequence goes on from CAVXFP010000002.1 coordinate 17,089, forward strand.
CAACATGAGTCACGAGCTGAGGACGCCGCTGAACGCCGTCATGGGCTTCTCGGACGTCCTGCGTCAGCAGCTGTTCGGGGACATGCAGCCCCGCTACGTCGAATACGCCGAGATGATCCACGAATCCGGCCGGCATCTGCTCGACCTGATCAACGACGTGCTGGACATCTCCAAGATCGAGGCGGCCCGCTATGAGCTGAGCCGCGAGGTGTTCGACGCCCGCGACGCGGTCTCCGGCGCGCTGCGCCTGATGCGCCTGCAGGCCGACCAGTCGCGCATCGCCCTGCGCGGCCTGTTGCCGCCCGAGCCGCTGGAGGCGGACGCCGACCGGCGCGCGCTCAAGCAGATCGTGCTGAACCTGGTCTCCAACGCCCTGAAGTTCACCCCCGCAGGCGGGCAGATCACTGTGGCCCTCAGAGGCGACGGGGAGGATCTCGAGATCGTGGTCACTGATACGGGCGTCGGCATCGCCGAGGCGGACGTCGAGCGGCTGGGCAAGCCCTATGAACAGGCCGGCGACGCGGCGCACAAGGAGATGGGATCGGGTCTGGGCCTGTCGTTGGTGCGCGCCTTCGCCGAGTTGCACGGCGGCGGCATGGCGATCGAGAGCCGGCTGGGCGAGGGCACCTCGGTGACCGTGCGCATGCCCGTGCTGCATTCGCCGCGGGCGGCGACGCCGCCGCTCCACAGCGCGAAGATCATCGCCTTCTCGCCCCAGCGGTGATCCGCCAGGGCTGGGGTCCCAAGGCTGGAGTCTAAGCGCCCAGCGCCTGGGCCTCGTGGCCGATCCGCCGGCACATCCGCACGTCGGTGATGGTGTCCAGCTCGGTGTCGAGGTTGCGCGCCCAGCAGCGGTCCTGGCGAACCAGGATCACCGAATAGAACGCGTCCGGATCCCCCTCCAGCCGGACAAGATCGCCCGGAACGATGGGGACGTGGGCGAGAGGCCTGTACTCGGTAGGGTCCAGCATGGGGACGCTCCGTGTCCTTGCGGCGCGGTTCTGCTCCGCTTCGTACATGTCCTACGCCAGGACCTTTGAATCCTCGGTGAAGACGCCGTTAGGCGTTCATTCATCTGCGCGGCCGCGTTCGAGCCGCTTGAGCGCGGGCCCGCTCGCGCCTACTTGTGCAGACGGCGGGTCTTGCTGCGGTTCACGTCGGAGGCCCTAATCCCGGGGACCTTAATCATCTCGATCGGGAGCTGTCCCTGACCGGGTCCCTGGACCCGGACACACGGCGCCCACCTGGTTATCCAGGTCCGAGGGGATTGAACCAGCCTCCACGGTCCTCGCGGCGCCGCCACCCTTTCCCTTTGTGCTGACGCGCTCTAGAGCCAAGCCATGGCCTATCGCTCCCTTCGCGAGTTCATGGCGCGGCTGGACGACGCCGGCGAGCTGGCGCGCGTCGCCGAGCCCGTGTCCACCGTGCTGGAGATGACCGAGATCCAGACCCGCCTGTTGGCCCAGGGCGGGCCGGCGGTGCTGTTTCAGAACCCCATCCGCGCGGACGGCCAGCCCTCGTCCATGCCGGCGCTGGCCAACCTGTTCGGCACGGTCAAGCGCGTGGCCATGGGCGTGACGCTGGGCGGCAAGGCGCGCACCACGGCGGCGGACCTGCGCGAGGTGGGCGAGCTGCTGGCCTTCCTGCGCCAGCCCGAGCCGCCCGGGGCCTGCGCGACGCCTGGGACCTGCTGCCGCGTCGCCCGCCAGGTGATGGCCATGCGGCCCCAGCTGATGAAGCGCGCGCCGGTGCAGGAGGTGGTGCTGACCGGCTCGGACATCGATCTGTCCAGGCTGCCGATCCAGACCTGCTGGCCGGGCGAGCCGGCGCCGCTGATCACCTGGCCCCTGGTGGTGACCAAGGGCCCGTCCGGCGCGGCGGAGGACGACTTCAACCTCGGCGTCTATCGCATGCAGGTGATCGGCAAGGACCGCTGCATCATGCGCTGGCTGCGCCACCGGGGCGGCGCCCAGCACCACCAGCGCTGGAAGACCGCCGGCCGGCCCGAGCCGCTGCCCGCCTGCGCGGTGATCGGCGCGGACCCCGGAACCATCCTGGCGGCGGTCACGCCCGTGCCGGACACCCTGTCCGAATACCAGTTCGCGGGCCTGCTGCGCGGGGCGAAGATGGAGCTGGTCGCGGCCAAGACCCAGCCGCTGCTGGTCCCGGCCCAGGCGGAGATCGTCATCGAGGGCCAGGTGATGCTCGACGAGTACGCCGACGAGGGTCCCTACGGCGACCACACCGGCTTCTACAATTCCGTCGAGCGCTTCCCGGTGTTCCAGGTGACCGCCATCACCATGCGCAAGGACCCGATCTATCTGACCACCTTCACCGGCCGCCCGCCCGACGAGCCCTCGATCCTGGGCGAGGCGCTGAACGAGGTGTTCGTGCCCCTGTTCCAGCAGCAGTTCCCGGAGGTCACCGACTTCTGGCTGCCGCCGGAGGGCTGCAGCTACCGCATCGCCGTGGTCGTCCATGAAGAAGGCCTACCCGGGCCACGCCAAGCGGGTGATGATGGGCGGTGTGGTCCTACCTGCGCCAGTTCACCTACACCAAGTGGGTGATCGTGGTGGACGACGACATCAATGCGCGCGACTGGAAGGACGTGATGTGGGCGCTGTCCACCCGCATGGACCCGGCGCGCGACATCACCCTGATCGAGAACACCCCCATCGACTATCTGGACTTCGCCTCGCCGGTCTCGGGCCTCGGCTCCAAGATCGGCCTGGACGCCACGAACAAGTGGCCCGGCGAGACGAACCGCGAGTGGGGCCGGCCGATCCGCATGGACCAGGACGTGATCGACGCGGTCACTCAGAAGTGGCCCAAGCTCGGCCTGCCTGGCGACGGCAAGCCGATCTGGAAATAACCGGCGCCTTGTTCGCGCCGAAAGGCTCCGCCATATGGCGAGCATGGATGAAAACCTTCTGCAGGACGTGGTCTCCGCCGCCTTGAAGGCCGGGGCCGACGCCGCCGAGGCCGTCTTCGCCGAGCGCCAGGCGCTGTCGGTGGAGGTCCGCGCCGGCGTGGTGGAGGAGCTGGAGCGCGAGGAGTCGCGCGATCTGGGCCTTCGGGTGTTCGTCGGCCAGCGCCAGGCGACCGTCTCCGGCTCGGACATTTCCGCCCAGGCTCGCGCCAAGCTGATCGAGCGCGTGGTGGCCATGGCCAGGCTCGCGCCGGAGGACCCCTACGCCGGCCTCGCCCCCGCCGACCGCCTCGCCAAGGGGCCCGGGCCGGACCTCGACCTGTTCGATCCCAAGGACCCCGCGCCCGAGGCGCTGGAGGCCGACGCCCGCGCCGCCGCCGAGGCGGCCGGAGTCCCTGAAGGCATCGCCGTGCCCCAGGGCGGCGCCTCCTGGACCAAGGGAAGCTGGCGGCTGGTCACCTCCGGCGGCTTCTCGGGCCTGCACCGCGCCAGCAGTTTCGGCCGCTGGGGCGTCGCCATCGCCCAGGACGGTCAGGGCATGGAGACCGGATATGACAGCCGCTCGGCCCGCCATCGCGCCGACCTGCCGACCCCTGAGGCCCTGGGCGCCGAGGCCGCCCGCCGCGCCCTGGCCCAGCTCGGCGCGCGCAAGATCGACAGCGTCACCGCCCCGGTGATCTTCGAGAACCGCCTGGCCGCCTCCCTGATCGGGCCGCTGCTGGGCGCCATCTCGGGTCCGTCCATCGCGCGCGGCGTCTCCTTCCTGAAGGGCAAGCTCGGCGAGCAGCTGTTCGCCAAGGGCGTCAACATCCTGGACCAGCCGCACCGGGTTCGGGGCCTGGGCTCCACGCCCTACGACGATGAAGGCGTGACCAACGGCGATCTGGCGGTGATCGACGACGGCGTGCTGACGACCTGGCTCCTGAACACCTCCGCCGCCCGCCAGCTCGGTCTTCAGTCCAACGGCCGCGCGCACCGGGGCCTGGCCGGCCCGCCGGGCGTCGGCCCCACCAACCTCACCGTCCAGCCGGGCGACAAGGACCTTGCCGCCCTGATGAAGGACGCCGGCGCCGGCCTTCTGGTCACCAGCATGTTCGGCCCGTCGCTCAACGCCAACACCGGCGACTGGTCCATCGGCGTCTCGGGCTTCTGGTTCGAGGGCGGCGAGCGGGCCTATCCGGTCAACGAGGTCACCGTCGCGGGCAATCTGATCGACGTCTACGGCCGCCTCGTCCCGGGGGCGGACCTGGAATACCGGGGGTCGGTGAACTCACCCTCGATCCTGGTCCCGGACCTGGCCATAGCGGGCAAATGACGCGATGACCGACGACTTGGCGCTGATCCGGGATGCGGCGCGCCAAGCGGGCGAGACCGCCCTTCGCCTGAAGGCGGACGGGGCGCTCCAGGTCGAGTTCAAGGCCAACGGCACGCCCGTCTCCAACGCCGACCTGGCGCTCGACCGGCTGCTGTACGAGATGCTCATGGCCGCGCCGGCCGGACTATGGCTGGCTGTCCGAGGAGCGCGCCGACGACGGCTCGCGCCTGGAGCGGCGGCGAAGCTTCGTGATCGACCCCATCGACGGCACCCGCGCCTTCGTGAAGGACAAGCCCTGGTGGGCGGTCTCCATCGCCATCGTGGAAGACGGCCAGCCCGTCGCCGGGGTGGTGCATGCGCCGGAGCTGGACGAGCTCTACGAGGCCTCGGCCGGCGGCGGCGCCCGGCTGAACGGCGCCCCCATCGCCACGAGCGCCCGCGCCGCGTTGAAGGACAGCGCCGTGCTCGGCAGCAGCCCACACCCTGACGGGCCCCGACTGGCCGCCCATGCGGATCGAGCAGCGCAACTCCGTGGCCTATCGCATGGCCCTGGTGGCCGCCGGCGCCTTCGACGCCACGATCGCGCTTTCGACCAAGTGCGACTGGGACATCGCCGCCGCCGACCTGATCGCGCGCGAGGCGGGCGGGCGCGTCAGCGATCACCTGGGCGCCCCGTTCGCCTACAATCTCGCCTCCTCGCGCAAGCCGAGCCTGATCTGCGCCGGCCCGGCGCTGTACCCGTTGATCCTGGAGCGGGTCGGCCATATCCATCCCCATCACGCAGCCTAGCGGATCCCCATGCCCGACTTCCCCGATCGCCAGCTTCTGCACATCGTCATCGGCGGCGAACTGAAGAGCGTCGACTCCACCGAGTTCCGCGACCTTTCCAAGGTCGAGCTGGTGGGCGCCTATCCGAACTACGCCGAGGCCCACAGGGCCTGGCGCGGCAAGGCCCAGGCCACGGTCGACAACGCCCTGATGCGCTACTTCATCATCCACGCGCACCGGCTGCTGGATCCCAGCAAGGAATAGTCGCGCTGTTGGTTCTCTGCGTCCTTCGGCACGCGATCTAGTCGGATCGCTGCTCAGGATGACGAACGCTTTACCACGCACTGAAATCGTCATCCTGAGGTAGCCGTCCGCAAGGACGGCGTCTCGGAGGACGCATGGTCGCGCTGCAACCACGCACCCTACTCCCGCCGCAGCAGGCCCTCGGTCAGCAGGCGGCCCCAGAAATTGGCCTTGAAGTCGCGCTTGATGGCGGCGCGGTCATAGTCGGGCCGGCCCAGCCAGTCGATCAGGCTCTCCCCGCGCGGTTCGCCCTCGGCGAGATACCGCTCGAAGGCGTAGTCCAGCACGCCGGTGTTCCCCTGACGGAAGTGGCCGTAGCGCAGCGAAAGCTGGCCCAGGGCCTCGCGGATCGGCTGGCCCAGCCGGAAGTGCGCGTAGAGCACCGCCATGATCCCGGCCCGGTCCGCGCCGGACTTGCAGTGCATCAGGCAGGGATATTCGATCGTCTCGAACAGCGCCTTGGCGCCCAGCGCTTCTTCGAGCGTCGGCGCCTCGCGCGAGTTCATGCGGAAGTCGATGAGCGTCAGGCCCAGGCGTCGGCAGGCGTCCTGCTCGATGGCGTGGTGGCTCTTGTGGGGCTCGCCGCGCAGGTTCAGCACGGTCTTGATCCCGGCGTCGCGCCACCACTTCAGCTGGAACGGCCAGGGCTGGTTGGCGCGGACCATCTCCGGGCTGATCCAGTGGGCGTTCTGGAAGCCGAGCCGCAGATAGGCGTGGTCGCTCCAGAAGAAGTCCCAATAGGCGGCGATGCGGCCCCGGGGCGTCGAAAGATCGAATGCAGCCACGCGCGCTCCTTTGCGGCGTTCGAAGATAGGCCGCGCCTCGCATCGGCGGAAGGCCGGCCCCGCGCCGCTTGACACCCGCCGCCCAAGGCCCGACCGATCGGTCATGACCGGCGAGATCGCCACAGCCCAGACCGCCTCGATCGCCAAGGCCCCGGCCCTGCGCCGGCGGGTGTTCGACGCCTATCTGAAGCCGCATCTGGGCGCGCTGGTCGTCGCGCTGACGTGCGCGGGAATGGTCGGGGCGCTGTCGGGGGTGCTGTCCTGGCTGCTGGAGCCGGCGGTGCGGAAGTTGTTCCTGCAGCCCGACCCCAAGGCCCTGATCGTCCTGCCGCTGATCATCGCCGGCGTGGGCGTGCTGCGCGGCGCGCGCCCAGCTGGTCCAGGCGGTGCTGACCAACCGTATCGGCAACGGCCTGGTGGCGGACGTCCAGGCCCAGCTGTTCGGCCATCTGGTCCGCGCGGACCTCGCCAAGCTGCGCCAGGCCCACACCGGCGCCTATGTCTCGCGGGTGCTCTACGACGCCGGCCTGATCCGCGAGGCGGCGACGGCGGGCCTGGTGAACTACACCCAGAACCTGCTCACCGTGGTCGCGGCGGGGGTGGTGCTGCTGGCGACCGACTGGGTGCTGGCCCTGCTCGTGCTGGTGGCGGCGCCCGTCACGGCGCTGGTGATGCGCCGCTTCGTCAAGCGCACCAGCCGCGCGGCCAAGAGCGCCATGGAGGAGACCTCCGCCCTCTCCGCCGCCGTGATGGAGAGCCTGGACGGCATCAAGATCGTCAAGATCGAGAACCGCGAGGCCGACGAGGAGGCCCGCGTCGCCGCCGTGATCCGCCGCCGCCTCGCGCACCTGATCTCCGGCTCCAACGCCAAGGCCCTGGCGGCGCCGGCCACCGACACCCTGATGGCCATCGTCATGGCCGCGATCATCGCCTTCGCCGGCTGGCGGGCGCTGCACGGCCAGATCCAGATCTCCAACCTGCTCGCCTTCATCGTCGCCCTGGCCTTCGGCGCCCAGGCGCTGCGGTTCCTGGCCAACTACCAGACCATCCTGGCCGAGGGTCTGGCGGCGGCGGCTCGCCTGTTCGAGGCCCTGGACGAGGCGCCCACGATCGGCGACCGGCCGCGCGCCAAGGCCGTCGCTCGGGCCAAGGGCGCGATCCGCTTCGACGACGTCCGCTTCGCCTACGATCCCGAGGTCCCGGCGCTGGACGGCGTCAGCTTCGAGGTCGAGCCTGGGCGCACGGCGGCCCTGGTCGGCCCCTCGGGCGGCGGCAAGAGCACCATCCTGAACCTGATCCCGCGCTTCTACGACGTGGACGCCGGCGCGATCACGCTGGACGGCCGCGACATCCGCGACATCACCCTGACCTCCCTGCGCGCCCAGATCGCCCTGGTCACCCAGGAGCCGTTCCTGTTCGACGACACGGTAGGCGCCAATATCGCCTACGCGCGGCCGGCCGCCTCTCAGGCGCAGATCGAGGCCGCCGCCCGCGCCGCCGCCGCCCATGAGTTCGTCATGGAGATCCCCGGCGGCTACGACGCCCAGGTCGGCGAGGCGGGGATGCGTCTATCCGGCGGCCAGCGCCAGCGGATCGCCATCGCCCGCGCCTTCCTGAAGGACGCGCCCGATCCTGCTGCTCGACGAGGCCACCAGCGCGCTCGACGCCGAGAGCGAGGCCAAGGTGCAGGAGGCCCTGGCGCGGCTGATGGCCGGCCGCACCACGCTTCTGATCGCCCACCGGCTCGCCACCGTGCGCGGGGCCGACGCCATCCACGTGATCGACCGGGGCCGCGTGGTCCAGTCGGGAACCCACGAGAGCCTGATGGCCGCGCGGGGCCTCTACGCCCGTCTGGCCAAGGGCCAGAACCTCGAGGCGGAGCCCGCGTGAAGGCGCTGGCCCGCTCCGCCCCGGTCCAGGCCGTCCTGGGCGCGATCCTCACCGCCTATCTGTGGCTGGTGCTGCGGACCATCCGCTGGCGCTGGATCAATGTGGAGCCGATCAAGGCCGTGATCGCCGAGCCCGGCGGCATGATCGCCTGCTTCTGGCACGGCCGCATCGCCCTCTCCATCGCCGCCCAGCCCCTGGTGGTGCCGCACAGGCCGGCGCGGCTGCTGATCTCCATGTCGGAGGACGCGGGGTTCGTCGCCGAGGCCATGGCGGCCATGGGCCTGCCGTCCTTCCGGGGCTCCTCGCGCCTGACCAAGGACCCTAAGCGGCGCGGCTCCGGCTCGGCCGCCTATCGCGCCTCGCTGGACTGGTTGAAGGACGGCGGGGTGTTCATCCTGACCCCGGACGGGCCGCGCGGTCCCGCCGAGCAGATGGCCGAGGGCGTGGTCCGCATCGCCCAGCGGACGGGCGCGCCGGTGTTCCTTATGGGCTTCGCCGCGCGGCCGGCGGCGCGGCTGAAGACCTGGGACCGCATGGTCCTGCCCGCGCCGTTCGGGCGCGGCGCCATGGTGTTCGACGGGCCCCTGGTCGTTCCCGAGGGCCTGGGCGCGGCCGAACTGAAGGCCCTGCGCCAGGACTGGGCCGCCCGGCTCACCGCGGCGACCGACGCGGCGGAGGCCGCCCTGCGATGAAGGCCGGGGCGAAGAACGGCGATGGCCAAGGACGACTGGCCGGCTTCCCTGCGGCTCTATCGCCACGTGACCCGGCTCGGCGAGTCCCTCGCGCCGCTCGCCCTGGCGTGGCGCGCGAGCAAGGGCAAGGAGGACCGCCGCCGGCTCGGCGAGCGCCTCGGCCGCGCCTCCCAGCCGCGCCCGAACGGGCCGCTGGTGTGGATCCACGCGGTCAGCGTCGGCGAGAGCCTGTCGCACCTGCCGCTGGTGGAGCGGTTTTGCGCCCAGCGGCCCGAGGCGACGGTGCTGGTCACCTCCGGCACGCGCACGGCGGCCGAGCTTGCTGGCCGAGCGCCTGCCCGAGGGCGTCATCCACCAGTTCGCGCCCATCGACGCGCCGGGCGCGGCCGAACGCTTCATCGCCCACTGGAAGCCGAACCTCTGCCGTGTTCGTGGAAAGCGAGCTGTGGCCTAACCTGCTGCGCGCGGCCAAGGCCAGCGGCGCGAAGCTCGTCCTGATGGGCGCGCGCATCTCCGAAAAGAGCGCCCGGCGCTGGGACCGGCGGCCGGCGGCGGCGCGGGCGGTGCTGGGCCTGTTCGACCTGATCTACCCCCAGGACTTCGCCACCGCCGACTGGCTGGACGAGCACGGGGTGATGATCGCCGGCCGGCTGGACCTGAAGCGCGGCGCCTCGCCCCTGCCCTGCGACGAGGCCGCCCTGGCCGAGGTCCGCCGCCAGGTCGGCGGCCGGAAGGTGGCCCTGGCGGCCAGCACCCATTCGGGCGAGGAGGCGTTCATCGCCGACGCCGTCTGGGGGCTCGATCCGCGGCCCCTGCTGGTCGTCGTCCCCCGCCATCCCGAGCGCGGACGCCTCGTGGCCCTGTCGCTGGAGACGCGCGGGTGGACCGTGGCCCTGCGCTCCAAGGGCCAGCCGATCGCGCCGGAAACCCAAGTCTACGTCGCCGACACCCTGGGCGAGCTTGGCGCTGTTCTACCGCCTGGCCGACGCGGTGGCGCTGGGCGGCAGCTTCCTGGACGGTCTGGCCGGCCACAATCCGCTGGAGCCGGCGCGGCTCGGCAAGGCGGTGGTCAGCGGCCCCCACGTGGACGCCTTCGCGCGACCTCTACGCCGAGTTTCTGGCCGAGCGCGCCGTGCTGATGGCCAAGGACCCCGGCGAACTGGCCCAAGGCCCTGAAGGCGCTGTTGGCCGAGCCCGACCTCGCCCGCGCTTTGGGCGAGCGCGCCCGCATCGCGGCCGGCCGGGGCGCGAGGACATCGAGGCGGCCTTCGACACGCTGAAGATGCTATTGCCGGTGGCATGAAGCTGAACACCCCGCGCTGGTGGTACAGGCGCGGGCGCGCTCCGGGCGCGCTCGTGCGGGCGCTGTTGACCCCCGCGTCCTGGATCTGGGCCGCCGTGACCGCCCGCCGCATCGCCGCGCGCGCAGCCGGTCGCGCCGCCGGTTCCGGTGATCTGCGTCGGCAACCTGACCGTCGGCGGCTCGGGCAAGACCCCGGTGACGCGCGAGATCTCTGGCGTCTGACCCACAAGGGCGTCGCCGGCCCACGGCCTGTCGCGCGGGCACGGCGGGCGGTTGTCCGGGCCCGTGCGGGTCGATCCCGCTCGCCACACTGCGGCCCAGGTGGGCGACGAGCCCCTGATGCTGGCGCTGGGACTTTCCGGTCTGGGTGTCCGCCGACCGACCCGCGGGGGTGCGGGCGGCCGCGCGGGCGGGGGCGAAGGCCGTGGTCATGGACGACGGCCACCAGAACCCCTCGGTCGCGAAGGCCCTGTCGCTGGTCGTGGTGGATGGCGAGACGCGCGACGGCGAATGGCCCTTCGGCGACGGGCGGGTGTTTCCGGCAGGCCCCATGCGCGAGCCGCTGAAAGCCGGACTCGGCCGCGCGCCGACGCGGTAGTGCTGCTCCTGCCGCCGGGGCTGGACGCGCCTGATCCGGAGCTGCTGGCCCTGCTGTCGTCGCGCCCGGTGCTGATCGCGCGGCTGGAGCCGTCAGGCCCGCCGCCGCCCGGCCCCAGCCTCGGCTTCGCGGGCGTGGCCAAGCCGTGGAAGGTGGAGCGGCGCGCTGAAGGCGGCCGGCTGCGAGCTGGTCGACTTCGCGCCCTTGCCCGACCACGCGCCGGCTGGACGAGCGGCTCATGGGCTTTCTCGCGCGCCGCGCCGCGATCTATGGGGCGGAGCTGGTCACCACCGAGAAGGACTGGGTTCGCCTGCCCGCCGCCTGGCGCGAGCGGGTGGCCGCCTGGCCCGTGCGTGCGCGTTTCGAGGACGAAGCGGCCCTGGACGCCCTGCTCGATCAGGTGCGCTGAAGCGCCCGCCAGCCGATGTCGGTGCGATAGAAGCCCTCGGGCCAGTCGATCTTGTCGATGGCGGCGTAGGCCGCGCCCGCGCCGTCCGCAGGTCGCGCCCCGGGCGCAGACGTTCAGCACCCGCCCGCCGGCGGCCCGCAGCGTCCCGTCCGCGTCGCGCGACGTGCCGGCGTGGAAGACGATGACCTCCGGCCCGAAGTCCCCGTCCGCGCCCCGGATCGCCGAACCGGCCTCGCGGCTTGTCCGGATAGCCGCTGGCGGCCATCACCACGCAGATCGCCGCCTCATCGCTCCATTGCGGCGCCGGCAGTTCGGCCAGCCGCCCGTCGGCGGCGGCGTGCAGATAGGGCAGCAGGTCGCTCTGCAGCCGCAGCATCAGCACCTGGCACTCCGGGTCGCCGAAGCGGACGTTGAACTCCACCAGCCTGGGGCCATCCTCGGTCAGCATCAGGCCGGCATAGAGCACGCCGCGGCAGGGAGCGCCCTCGCGCGCCATGTTGAGCACAGTCGGGCGGACAATCCGGTCCGTGCCGCCTCGCTTGAAGCGCCGCCGTCAGCACGGGCGCGGGCGAATAGGTCCCCATGCCGCCGGTGTTGGGGCCCTCGTCGCCGTCGAAGGCGCGCTTGTGGTCCTGGGCCGCGCCGAACAGCAGCGAGGTCTCGCCGTCGCACAGGGCGAACAGCGAGGCTTCCTCGCCGGCCATGAACTCCTCGATCACCACCGCGCGCCCCGGCCGCGCCGAACGGCCGCCCAGCATGTCGTCGATCGCGGCCTCGGCGTCCTGGCGGGTTGTCGGCGATCGCCACGCCCTTGCCGGCGGCCAGGCCGTCGGCCTTGATCACGTAGGGCGGCTTGAAGCGATCGAGGGCGGCCTTGGCCTCGTCCGGCCGCTCGAACACGCCATAGCCGGCGGTGGGCAGATCGTGGCGGGCGCAGAAGTCCTTGGTGAAGGCCTTGGAGGTTTCCAGCCGCGCCGCGGCCGCCGAGTGTCCGAAGCAGGGGATTCCCGCGACGCTCCAGACGGTCCGCGAGGCCGACTTCCAGCGACGCCTCGGGGCCCACCACCACCAGGTCCGCCTCGATCTCCAGCGCCAGGGCGACGAGGGCTTCGACGTCGGTCGCGCCCACGGGCCGCACCTCGCCCAGGGCCGCCATCCCGGGGTTGCCCGGCGCGCAGACCAGCCGCGTCAGCAGGGGCGATTGCGCGATCTTCCAGGCCAGGGCGTGCTCGCGCCCGCCGGACCCCACCAGAAGCACCTTCATGGCCCCTGCTGTGGGCCGCGGGGCCCGAGTCGGTCAAGCGGCTGGCGCCTGGAAATGGGCCCCGAAAGGCCTCCGTTCGGCCGCGCGGATTAACCTGTCGGCCACCCTTGCCCGCTAGCGTATCCGGCTTGGGACATTCAAGTATCGGGGCAGGCTCGTGACAGGCGATACATCCGGGCGCAGACGGCTCAGCCAGGCGGAACTGGACGTGGTTCTCACCGCCCACGAGAAGTTCGTCACCGGCAAGCCCGGCGGCCGCCGGGCCTCCCTGCGATTCGCGGACCTGGCCGGCCTGGACCTCAGCCGCCGCCGCCTCCAGGACGCGGACTTCTCCGGTTCGAGCTTCGATGGCTGCAAGATGATCCAGACGCAGCTCGAGCGCGCCAATCTGTTCGGCTGCAGCTTCCGGCGCGCGGACATGCGCCATGCGATCATGTCGCGGGCTGACATCCGCGGCGCCACCTTGCGCGGCGCCAATCTTTCGGGGGCCGACCTCTCGGGGGCGGACTTCCGCGAAGGCCAGATCGCCATTCCCCATCCCCGCAAGGGGCTGGACGTGCTGCGTCACGAGGACCGCAACGGCGAGCTGGACGAGGCCAATTTCTCCGGCGCCAGGCTTGATGGCACCAATTTCTCGGGCGTGTCCGCCTTCGCGGCGGATTTCACCGACTGCTCGATGAAGGGCGTCAAGCTGGTGGGCGCCAATCTGAAGGACGCCAACCTCTCGGGCGTCATCCTCGATCATGCGGAGATGGCGGGGGTCAATCTCAGGGCGCCCGTCTGGTCGGCGCGGTGCTGACCGGCGTGGACGCCCAGCTCATGCGCCAGGCCGGCGCGGACATGACCAGTTGCATGGCTGACGCCACCCCGGCGGCGACCCAGCGGGCCGAGGCCCTGCTCGCCCTGGCCAAGGGTCATCAGCGCTGGTGCGAGACGGGCGGGAAAGAGGGCAAGCCCGCGGTGTTCGACGGCGAGGATCTGCGCCCCCTGGGCGGGCGCCTGCGCGGCCTGATGCTGACCGCCATGTCGGCCAAGGGCGCCTGCATGGTCGGGGTGGACATGGCGGGCTGCCAGCTTCAGGGGGCCAACTTCGAAGGGGCCGACCTGCGCGCGGCGGTGCTGGTGGGGTGTGACCTGCGCGGCGCGCGGATGGTGGGCGCCAACCTCACCAAGGCCGATCTTCGCAAGGCCGCCCTGTGCGCCCTGCCGCTGGGCGCCGCACGGACCACGCCCACGCACCTGGAGCGCATCAAGCTGCGCTACGCCAGCTGCGAAGGGGCCGACCTGAACGGCGCCATGCTCGACGATGCCGATCTGGGGGGCGCGGACCTCACCGGCGCCAGCCTGAAGGGGGCGAGCCTGCGCGGGGCGGAGATGTCCAGCATCGTCGGCCTCGATCTCGACCGCCAGGCGGCCTGAACCCCGGCCCCGAACGCGAAAGAGGCGGCGCCTTTCGACGCCGCCCCCTCTCTCAAGTCCATGCCGTGCGGGCCGCTTAGGCGGCCTTGGCGTCGCCTTCGATGGCGGGCGCCTCGGCGGCGGCCTTCACCTCGATACGGCGCGGCTTCATCGCTTCGGGCAGTTCGCGCCTAAGCGTGATCTGCAGAAGGCCGTCCGCGAGGTTGGCGTCCTCCACGACGACGTAGTCGGCGAGCTGAAAACGCCGCTCGAAGCTGCGTTCCGCCAGGCCCCGGTGCAGGTACCGGCGGAACTCGTCGTTGGCCGCCTTGCGGCCCTGTACGGTCAGCACGTTCTCCTTCACCTCGACATTGATCTCGTCGGGCTTGAAGCCGGCCACCGCCATCTCGATCCGATAGGCGTTCTCGCCCACGGTCTCGATGTTGTAGGGCGGATAGCCGTTGGTCTCGCCGGCGGCCGCCGCGTCGAGCAGGGCCGCCAGACGGTCGAATCCGACCACGGAGCGATAGAGGGGGGAAAAATCAACGGTGCGCATCACTGCATCCTCCTTGGACAAGCAAGGTTGCGGGTTATGGGCGGACGTTGCGCGAGCCGGATGGCCTCGCGCGTCCGGAAGGCCTGGACATCCAGCGCCTCCGCGCTTCTAGGTGGGAACTCGCCCGCGCCGCGCAAGAGGTCGCGCGGCGGCTGCAAGCCTCCGATAACGAGGCCCGGGGCCGAAAGGGGAGGAACCCACGCATGACCTTCAAGCTTTCGCCCGCTCTTGCGCGCGCCGCCGGTCTCGCCTTCTTCATCGCCGCCGCCTCGGCGGGCGCGGCGGCGGCCACAGACGCCTTTCCTAACGCGACCCGCGCCGGGCCGCCGACGTTCAACTCCCAGGTCGACACCCTGGCCGACGCGGTCAACGACCCGGGCCGCTCGCCCGAGAACCGCGCCCGCGACCCGTGGCGGCGGCCGCAGCAGGCCCTGACCTTCTGGGGCCTGCGTCCCGGCGACGTGATCCTGGAGCTGGACCCCGGCGCCGGCTACTGGACCGAGATTCTGGCCCCCTTCGCCAAGGCGACCAACGGAACCTACATCGCCACCGGCGCGGATGTGGACGATCCCGCCACGTCAGACCGCGCCAAGGCCGCCCGCGCCGCCTTCGAGGCGAAGTTCGGGGTGAAGACCGTGGGCCTGGGCCTGCACTCCGGCCCGCTGGCGGCGCCGGGGTCGGTGGACTTCGTCCTGACCGCGCGCAGCATCCACGACTGGATGCAGCGGCCGGGACTGCTCGACAAGATCCTGGCGGACAGCTTCGCGGCGCTCAAGCCCGGCGGGGTCCTGGCGGTGGAGGAGCACCGCGCCGATCCCCGGCCCATGAAGGACAACGCCCGCGACGGCTACGTCTCCGAAGCCTTCGTGATCGCGGCGGCGCAGAAGGCGGGCTTCCAGCTCGCCGCGCGCTCGGAGGTCCTGGCCAACCCCAAGGAACTCCAAGGACCATCCCTTCGGCGTGTGGACCCTGCCGCCCACGCGGCGCAGCGCGCCTCCGGGCCAGCCGGCCGATCCGAAGTTCGATCACACCCGCTACGACCGCATCGGCGAGAGCGACCGCATGGCCTTGAGGTTCGTCAAGCCGAAGTGACCGCCCCGCCGCAGGCCGGGCATTCGGGATCGGCGGGCAGGCCGACGATGCGGGTCGTCGCGCTCAGCGCATCGTAGATCAACAGCCGGCCGATCAGGGGCTCGCCCGCGCCGGCGATCAGCTTGATCGCCTCCAGCGCCATCATCGAACCGATCACGCCGGCCAGCGCGCCCATCACGCCGACGGCCGAGCAGGTCTCCGCGTCCGGCGGGGTCTCGGGCACCAGGCAGCGGTAGCAGGGCTGGCCGGCGAACACGCGAGAGCTGGCCGGTCCAGCGGCCGATGGCGCCGGAGACCAGCGGCTTGCCGGCCGCAAGGCACGCATCGCTGACCGCGAACCGGGAGCCGAAGCTGTCGGTGCCATCCAGCACCACGTCGTAGTCGCCGATGATCCCGGCGGCGTTCGCCTCGTCGAGCATCAGGGCGTGGGGCTCGAAGGCGACGTGCGGATTGACCCGCGCCAGGGCCTCGGCCGCCGCCTCGATCTTGCTCCGCCCGACGTCCTCGGTGCGATAAAGCACCTGGCGCTGCAGGTTCGACAGGCTGACCTCGTCCCCGTCCGCCAGGCCCAGGGTCCCGACCCCGGCGGCGGCGAGATAGAGCGCGGCGGGCGCGCCCAGGCCGCCCAGCCCGACGATCAGCACCCGCGCCGCTTTCAGCCGTTGCTGGCCCGGCCCGCCGATCTCGCGCAGCACCAGATGGCGGGCGTAGCGCTCGACCTCTTCGTCCGTGAAGTTCATGTCCCTAGCTGTGCGCGAAATCCTCGTCCTTCGACAAGCTCAGGATGAGGATTTCGATTGGAATCGGTGCTCGCAATAGCCCTCATCCTGAGCCTGTCGAAGGACGAGGGCGGACCCTCAGCCTTGACCGCGCCCGTCCGGCCCGCCACATCCGCCGCCATGGCCGAGCAATCCTCCAACGCCCCCTGGCATGGCACGACCATTGTCGCCGTGAAGAAGGGCGCGTCCACCGTCATCGCCGGCGACGGTCAGGTGTCCATGGGTCAGACCGTGGTCAAGGGCAACGCCAGGAAGGTGCGCCGCATCGCCGACGGCAAGGTGATCGCGGGCTTCGCGGGCGCCACGGCGGACGCTTTCACCCTGCTGGAGCGTCTGGAAAAGAAGCTGGAGCAGTATCCCGGCCAGCTCACCCGCGCCTGTGTGGAGCTGGCCAAGGACTGGCGCACCGACCGCTATCTGCAGAAGCTCGAAGCCATGCTGATCTGCGCCGACGGCCAGACCATCCTCACCGTCACCGGCGCCGGCGACGTGCTGGAGCCCGAGCATGGCGTCACCGCCGTGGGCTCGGGCGGCCCCTTCGCCCTGGCGGCGGCGCGGGCGCTCTACGATCTGGACCTCTCGGCCGAAGAGATCGCCCGCAAGGCCATGGCCATCGCCGCGGACATCTGCGTCTACACCAACACCTCCGTCACCCTGGAAAGCATCGAGGCGTAAGCCCGCTCCCGCATGAACGAATTCTCCCCGCGCGAAATCGTCTCCGAGCTCGACCGCCACATCGTCGGCCATCCGGAGGCCAAGAAGGCCGTGGCCATCGCGCTTCGCAACCGCTGGCGCCGTCGCCGGCTGCTGCCCGAGGCGCTGCGCGACGAGGTCACGCCCAAGAACATTCTGATGATCGGGCCCACGGGCGTGGGCAAGACCGAGATCGCCCGGCGCCTCGCCAAGCTCGCCCAGGCGCCGTTCCTGAAGGTGGAGGCCACCAAGTTCACCGAGGTGGGCTACGTCGGCCGCGACGTGGACCAGATCATCCGCGACCTGGTCGAGGCGGCCATGGGCATGGTCAAGGACCGGCGCCGCGCCACCGTCCGCGCCGCCGCCGAAGCGCAGGCCGAGGCGCGCATCCTGGAGGCCCTGGTGGGGGCGAACGCCGGAGAGGCGACCCGCGAGAGCTTCAAGAAGAAGCTGCGCGCCGGAGAGCTGGACGACAAGGAGATCGAGCTGCAGATGGCCGACCACGGGCCGTCCTTCCCCACCTTCGACATTCCCGGCCAGCCGGGCTCGCAGATGGGGATGATCGACCTCGGCGAGATGATGTCCAAGGCCATGGGGTCGCGCCACAAGCCGCGTCGTCTGCCCATCGCCCAGGCCTGGGCCCCGCTCATCGCCGAAGAGTCCGAAAAGCTGCTGGATCAGGACGCCCTGACGCATGAGGCGGTGGAGCTGGCGGAGAACGCCGGCATCGTGTTCCTGGACGAGCTGGACAAGGTCGCCTCGCGCCAGGACCGCGCCGGCGCCGACGTCAGCCGCGAGGGGGTGCAGCGCGACCTGCTGCCGCTCATCGAAGGCACCACGGTCTCCACCAAGTACGGCCCGGTGAAGTCGGACCACGTGCTGTTCATCGCGTCCGGCGCCTTCCACGTGGCCAAGCCGTCGGATCTGCTGCCCGAGCTGCAGGGTCGCCTGCCGATCCGGGTGGAGCTGAAGGCCCTCAGCCGCGAGGACATGCGCCGCATCCTCACCGAGCCGGAGGCCAACCTGATCCGCCAGCACCAGGCGCTGATGGCCACCGAGGGCGTGACGCTGGAGTTCACCGAGGACGCCATCGACGCCATGGCCGACGCCGCCGTGGAGGTGAACGGCGCGGTGGAGAACATCGGCGCCCGCCGGCTTCAAACGGTTCTGGAGCGCGTGGTGGAGGAGATCAGCTTCACCGCCGGCGACCGCTCGGGCGAGACGGTGGTCATCGACGGCGCCTATGTGCGCGAGCGCATCGGCGACCTGGCCAAGAACGCGGATCTGAGCCGGTACATCCTGTAGGACGCTTCGGACGTGGAGGGGCGGGCGTTGCGCCCAGCTCTCCACGTCCTGACGTCCTGGTTCGCCCGGCGGGGCCGGGCGTCCCGCGCCTTAGTTCGCCGACGGGCCTTGATCCGGGCGCCTGGTCCTGGGAGTTGTCCGGGCCGGCCTCGTCGGACGGGGCCTGGTCGTCCGGCGCGGCCTCATCGGTCGCCGGCGCCGCATCCTGATCGTCGGGCCGGCCTGGTCCTGGCCCTGGTCAGGCGTCTGGTCCGCCGGATCGGCCTGGTCCTGGTCGGGGGCCTGATCCTGGGCGCTGTCTTGAGCGTAGGCGGGCTGGGCGAACGCCAAGGGCGCGGCCGATCCGACAACAATGCCCGCCACAAGCATCAAGGCCGCGGCGACGGGCGATATGGTCCTCTTCATCGAAGTTTCTCCGGGCCGGCCCCTGGAAGGGTCCTTCCTTGAAATGGAGCCGCCGGGGACGGATCGAGCGCGAAGATCATGGCGAATTCACGCCCGAATCCGGAGTCCGGTCTTCCGGACGCGGACGACCCTGCGCTGGCCACGGGCGAACCTCGCGGTTAGATGATCCCATGCTGCTGGAAACCATCAAGACGGGCCCCGCGCCCATGGACATGGCGGACCTCGCCGGCAAGACGGCGGTGGTCACGGGCGGAGCGTCCGGCATCGGGCTCGCCCTGGCTCAACGCCTGAAGGCCGAGGGGATGCGCATCGTTCTGGTCGACAAGGACCAGTCGGCGCTCGACCAGGCCGCCGCCGACCTGGGCGCGACCGCCTTCGCCGCCGACATTCGGGACGCGGATGGGATGCAGGCCCTGGCCGCCCGGATCGCCGAGGAGGTCGGGCCGGTTCACATCCTCTGCGCCAATGCGGGGGTCGCCAACATGGCGGCGATCGACCGCCTGACGTCGCTCGACTGGCGCTGGATGTTCGAGGTGAACGTGTTCGGCGCGGTGAACACCGTCACGGCCTTCCTGCCGGCGCTGAAGGCCAATCCTGACGGCGGCCATGTGCTGATCACCGCCTCGCTGTCGAGCCTCTACGCCACCCGCGGCCAGGCCGCCTATGCGGCGACCAAGTACGCGCTGGCGGCCTTCGGCGAGACCCTGGCGCTGGAGCTTCGGGGGGAGGGCGCCAAGGTCGGCGTCTCGCTGCTCTGTCCGGGGCCGGTGGTCACCAACATCGCGACCGGCTACGCCAAGCGCGAGGCCGAGTACGTCGCGCCCGCGGCGGCCGAGGGAAAGGACATCCATCTGCAGGCCTTCTGGGACCAGGTGAACCCGGAAGACTACCGGACGCCCGAGCAGGTCGCCGAGGCGGCCCTGCGCGGCATGCGGCGCGGCGAGCTGTGGATCATCACCCATCCGGAAATGATGGGCCCGACGGAGGCGCGCGGTCGCGGCCTCATGGAAGCCGCGCGCCGAGCCGCCGCGGACGGCGACATCCCCGCCTAGGCCGCCTCGTCCGCGCGCACGGCTTCGGTTCCCAGCATGGCGGCCTTGCGCGCCAGGCCCCAGTGATAGCCGGTCAGCCGTCCGTCCTTGGCGATGGCGCGGTGGCAGGGGATCAGCCAGCTCACCGGATTGGCGCCGATGGCCGCTCCCACTGCGCGCGCGGCGGCGGGCTTGCCGGTCCAGGCCGCCACCTGGCCATAGCTGGCGGTGCGTCCCGCCGGGATACGAAGCAGCGCCTTCCATACCTGCACATGGAACGGCGGGCCGATCAGCACCACGGGCGTGGGTCCGCCCGCGCCCAGGAACACCCGCTCGGCCATGGCGGCGGCCGCCGCGTCGTCGCGCGCCCAGTCCGCCGCCGGCCAGCGCGCGCGCATGTCCTCCAAGGCCGCCGCCTCTTCGCCGGTCTCGCAGAACGCCAGGCCGGCCAGCCCCCGGGGCGCGGTCACGAACAGCCCCTGGCCGAACGGGGTGGGCGCCATGCCCCAGCTCAGCGCCAGCCCCTCGCCGCGCCGCTTTGCCTCGCCCGGCGTCAGGGCCTCCTGGGCGATGAACAGGTCGTGCAGGCGAGAGGGGCCCGAAAGCCCCGTGTCCAGCGCCGCGTCCAGCACGCTGGCGCCCACCTCCAGCCGGCCGCGCGCCTCGGCGTGGGCGATGGCGGCCACGAAGGTCTTGGGGCTCACCCCGGCCCAGCGGGTGAACACGCGCTGGAAGTGGAAAGGCGACAGGCCCGTGGCGTCAGCGGCGTCCTCAAGCGACGGGTGCTCGCGCCAGCGCTCGGCCAGCCACCGCAGCGCGCCCTCCATGCGCTGATAGTCGCGCGCCTGTTCGGCGAGGCGGTCGAGCGGCGCGGTCTGGGCGGCGTCGGCGATCATGGGCGAAGACTAGCGCTGTTTTCGGCCCCGATCCGCCCGGTTCTTGCGGTTTAGCCGGACCAGCGTTCCGCGCGCGCGGAGCGGATGGCGTTGTCGACCGTCTCGGCCAGATTCGCGCGCTCAACCGGGCCCAGCCGCTGGCCGATGGTCAGGCGCTTGTTCGAGAGCTTCAGCCGCACCGCCGGGCCTGAGCGTCCCTCGTCCTCCAGGGCCACGCGGGTGAAGGCGGTGGGCGAGGTCCAGATCGACGTGGAGCGCGCGCCGTCCTCTTCGAACACCTCCACCGTATCGGCGCTGATCCGCACCCGCTCGGCGCGAAGCGTGCGGCGATAGCTGGCCCAGAAGGCGATGATCAGCGCCAGGACGCTGAGCCCCATGAACGCCGTCGCCGGGAAGGCGCCCATCCTGAAGAACAGCAGCCCCACGGGAAGGTTCAGCACCACCACGACCACCAGCAGCGCCGTGAATCCCTTCAGCGGCAGCGAGGGCCTGGGCGCGATCACGGCGTCCAGATGCAGACGGGCGGCGGGGGCGGCGTCCATGTCGCGCAAGATACGCCCGCCTGCGCGCTTGGCGAAGCGCCCGGCTGCACGCATGCTCCGCCCATGCCGTCCAAACCCCGAATCTCTCCCAAGGAGCGCGCCCGCATCCAGGCCCTGTTCGAGCGGTTCGAGGCGCAGACCCTGCATCCCAAGACCGAGCTTGCCTACCACAACCCCTTCACCCTGCTGGTGGCGGTGGTGCTGTCGGCCCAGGCCACGGACAAGTCGGTGAACAAGGCCGGCGAGGCCCTGTTCAAGGCCGCCGACACGCCCGCCAAGATGGCAGCCCTGGGGGTCGAGGGGCTGGAGCCCTACATCAAGACCATCGGGCTTTTCCGCACCAAGGCGAAGAACGTCGTCGCCCTGTCGCGCATCCTGATCGACCAGTACGGCGGTCAGGTTCCGTTGGAGCGCGAGGCGCTGATGGCCCTGCCGGGCGTGGGGCGAAAGACCGCCAGCGTGGTGCTGAACGAGCTGGACGTGGAGCCCGCCATCGCGGTGGACACCCACGTGTTCCGCGTCGCCCACCGCCTGGGCCTGGCCAAGGGCAAGACCCCCGATCAGGTGGAGGCCGAGCTGATGGCCAAGGTTCCCGCGCCCTACCTCACCCGCGCCCATCACTGGCTGATCCTGCACGGCCGATATGTGTGCCTGGCGCGCAAACCCAGGTGCGAAGCCTGCGCGGTGTCCGACCTGTGCCCCTCGCGCGAGCTGTTCCTGGGCGCGTGAGGCGGATCGGTCCGAAACGCATCGGCGCCGTCTTGCGGGGCCGGGGCGTTGAGCCCATCAAGGGATCATGAGCTCCGCTCCGACCGCTCCGGCCGAAGACATCGGCGCCCAGACCTGGATGGTCGATCCGGCCGCGCGCGCGGTGATCGAGGCGCTGCAGGCCAAGGGCGGCCCCGGCTGCGTGCGCTTCGTGGGCGGCTGCGTGCGCAACGCCGTGATCGGGCTGCCCGCCGACGACATCGATCTGGCCACCACTCTGACCCCCGACGAGGTCACCGCCGCGCTGGAGGCCGCCACCTTGAAGGCCGCGCCCACCGGGGTGGAGCACGGCACCATCACCGCGATCTCCGGCCGCAAGCCGTTCGAGGTCACCACCTTGCGCCGCGACGTCTCCACCGACGGGCGCCGGGCGGTGGTGGCCTTCACCACCGACTGGGCCGAGGACGCCCAGCGCCGCGACTTCCGCCTGAACGCGCTCTACGCCGATCCTGACGGACGCCTGTTCGACCCCACCGGCCATGGGGTGGAGGACGCGCGGGCGGGGCGGATCGTGTTCATCGGCGATCCCATGGCGCGCATCCGCGAGGACTATCTGCGCATCCTGCGGTTCTTCAGGTTCCAGGCCTGGTTTGGGCGCGGGGAGCCGGACGCGGCGGCGCTCGCGGCTTGCAAGGCGCTGAAGGGCATGCTCGCCGGTCGCGCGGCCGAGCGGACCCAGAAGGAGCTCTTGAAGCTCCTGGCCGCCGCCGATCCCCGCCCCGCCGTGAAGCTGATGGCCTCCACCGGCGTGCTGGCGGCGATCCTGCCGGGCGCCACGAACCTGGCGCGGTTCGAGGCGCTGGTGGAGATCGAGCGGTCGGTGCTGGGGTCCTGCGACGCCGAACTGCGGCTGGCGGCCCTGGCGGCGCCGGACGCCAAGACCGCGGCCCAGCTGGCCGAGCGGCTGCGGCTGTCGAACGCCCAGCGCGACCGGCTGGTCGCCGCGGCCGGATCGGAGCCCGCGCTCACTTCGTGGCTGAGCCCCCGCCAGGTGCGCCGCGCGGTCTATCGGCTGGGCGCCGGCGTCTTCGCCGACCGGGTCAAGCTGGCCTGGGCCGCCTCCAAGGCGCTGAAGGCCGCCCCGCAATGGCGCGGCCTGCTGACCCTGGCGGAGGTCTGGGTCCCGCCGACCTTCCCGCTCACCGGCGAGGACGTGACGGCGCTGGGCGTTCCGGCCGGTCCGGCGGTCGGCCGGGCCCTGCGCGAGACCGAGGACTGGTGGATCGACGAGGACTTTCCGTCCGGCAAGGAGCTGGCTCTGGAACGCCTGAAGGCGGTGATCGCGGGGTTGGACGAATGAAGCTGGCGGTGATCGAGACCGGCTTTCCGCCTCCGGAGCTGACCGATCGGTTCGAAAGCTACGGCCGCATGTTCCGCGACCTGCTGGGGGAGGGCTTCGACTGGTCGCGCTATGACGTCCAGGCCGGCGAATGGCCCGACCGGCCGGGCGCGCACGACGCCTACATCATCACCGGCTCCGCGGCGGGGGTCTATGACGACGAGCCGTGGATCGCCCAGCTGATGGACTTCCTGCGCGCGGCGCGGGGCGAGGCGAAGCTGGTCGGCGTCTGCTTCGGGCATCAGGCCATGGCCGCAGGCCTTCGGCGGCAAGGTGATCAAGTCGCCCAAGGGCTGGGGGATCGGCCTGCACGACTATCGCGTGGAGGGCCTCAGAGCCGTGGATGACGCCCGCGCCGGACATCGCGATCCCCGCCTCGCACCAGGATCAGGTGGTCGAGCCGCCGCCGGGCGCGCGGGTGCTGGCGGGCAGCGCCTTCACCCCCTTCGGCATGCTGGCCTATGAGGACCAGCCGGCGGTCTCCATCCAGCTGCACCCGGAATTCACCCCCGCCTTCGCCGAGGCCCTGATCGAGAGCCGGCGCGGAACCCGCTACACGGACGCCCAGGCCGACGCCGCCATCGCGAGCCTTTCCGCGCCCAACGACTGCGCCCGCGTGGGGGACTGGATTCGGCGGTTCCTGGCCGGCGAGGCGTGATCTTCGCCGCGCGGGTTGTTCCGTCATGCCGACTCGCTACATCCGACGTCATGGACCGGCACATCAAGCTTCAAGGGATCGACAACCTGCGCGACTT
Organism: uncultured Alphaproteobacteria bacterium; assembly: GCA_963761065.1. Classification (GTDB taxonomy): domain Bacteria; phylum Pseudomonadota; class Alphaproteobacteria; order Caulobacterales; family Caulobacteraceae; genus JANWHQ01. Next base: position 40,904 of record CAVXFP010000002.1, read on the forward strand.
CGGCGGCTACGCCACCGCCTGCGGCCGGGGCCTGGCGCGCGGGCGGCTGTATCGCTCGGGCCACCATCACAACGCCACCGAAGAAGACCTTCAGGCGCTCGCCGATCTGAACATCGCCGTGGTCGTCGACCTGCGCCGCACCGACGAGCGAACCGACCAGCCCTCCAAGCGCTGGCCGGGCTTTTCCGCCCAGGTGATCGACAATGATCTGGGCGCCCCTGGCGAGGGCTGGCGTCACATGCTCAAGGACGCCGATCCCACCGCCGAGTTCTTCCACCGGACGAGCCTGGAGTGGTACCGCAAGGTCGCCTTCGAGCCGCGGCTGCTGGATCTGTACGCCCGCTACTTCCAGGCCCTGGCCGAGGCGGACGGCGCGGTGCTGATCCACTGCGCCGCCGGCAAGGATCGCACGGGTCTTCTGGCCGCCCTGACCCACCACATCGCCGGGGTGCATCGCGATGACCTCATCGAGGACTACCTGCTCACCAACCACGCGGTTTCGGTGGAGACGCGCGGCCCGACCATCGCCCGGCTGATCGCCGAACACGCCGCCAGCACCCCCGACGACGAGGCGGTGCGCGCGGCCATGCGGGTCGAGGCCGCCTATCTGGAGACCGCCTTCAAGGCCATCGAGGAGCGGTACGGCTCGCTGGACGCCTATCTTCATGAGGCGCTCAGCCTGGATCCCGCCCGCCGGGCGGCCTTCGAGCAACGGTTTCTGGGATGAATTCAAAGGGTCCGGCGCGGGAGCTTGCGCGCCGAACCGCCAGGGCGTAAGGCCCCCGCTCCAAGCTTCAGGAGAGATTTCGATGGGTTACCGGGTGGCCGTCGTGGGCGCCACGGGCGGCGTGGGCGCCGAGATGCTGAACATCCTCGAGGAACTGAAGTTCCCCGTGGACGAGATCTATGCCGTCGCCTCGCGCAAATCCATCGGCGTGGAGGTCGCCTTCGGCGAGCGCATCCTGAAGTGCGAAGCCATCGACCACTTCGACTTCTCCAAGGTCGACATCGTGCTGATGTCGGCGGGCGGGCGCGGTGTCCAAGGAATGGTCGGCGAAGATCGGCAAGGCCGGCCCGGTGGTGATCGACAATTCCTCCGCCTGGCGCATGGACCCGGACGTGCCGCTGATCGTGCCGGAGGTGAACCCGGACGCGGTCGAGGGCTTCCGCAAGAAGAACATCATCGCCAACCCCAACTGCTCGACCATCCAGCTGGTGGTGGCGCTCAAGCCCCTGCACGACGCGGCGAAGATCAAGCGCGTGGTGGTGTCGACCTACCAGTCGGTCTCCGGCGCGGGCAAGGAAGGCATGGCGGAGCTGTGGGATCAGACCAAGGCCATCTACATGCTTGGCCCGACGGAGCCGAAGAAGTTCCCCAAGCAGATCGCCTTCAACGTCATCCCCTTCATCGGCGCCTTCAAGGACGACGGCTACACCGACGAAGAGCAGAAGATGTGGCGCGAGACCCACAAGATGATCGATCCGTCGATCAAGCTCACCGTCACCTGCGTGCGGGTGCCGGTGATGGTCGGCCATTCGGAAGCGGTGAACATCGAGTTCGAGAACGCGCTGGACGAGGACGACGCCCGCGAGGTCCTGCGCGAGGCGCCCGGCGTCACGGTCATCGATAAGCGCGAGGACGGCGGCTACATCACGCCCAAGGAAGCGCAGGGCGAGCACCACGTGTTCGTCAGCCGCATCCGCAACGACCTCGACCGTGCCGCACGGCCTGAACCTGTGGGTGGTCTCCGACAACCTGCGCAAGGGCGCGGCGCTGAACGCCGTGCAGATCGCCGAGCTGCTGCACGAGCGCGGGCTCATCGAGAAGACCCCCGCGTGACCCCGGCCTCGGCGGCCGCGTCGCGGATCGCCGAGGAAAGATCGGCGGTCCTGGCGGGCGCGCTCTGCTACCTGTTCTGGGGCTTCCTGCCGCTGCTGTTCAAGGCGGCGGCCTGGGCCGGCGCGGGCGCGTACGAGATCGTCGCCTGGCGGGCGGTGTGGTCGCTGCTGATCGTCGCCCTGCTGGTCATGATGTCGCGGGGGCGCGCCGAGTTCGCCGTGGTCCTGCGCTCGCCGCGCACGCTCGGCCTGCTGTGCGCCGCGGGGCTCCTGATCGGGGCGAACTGGACGCTGTTCGTCGTGGCGGTGGACAGCGGCCATACGCTGGACGCCAGCCTCGCCTACTACCTGAACCCCCTGATGAGCGTGGCGGTTGGCGCGCTGCTGTTTCGCGAACGGATCGACCGGGCGAGCGGGATCGCCATCACCCTGGCGGCTGGCGGCGTGGCGATCCAGACCGTCGCCCACGGCGCCCTGCCGCTGGCGTCGCTCGCCATGGCGGTCACCTTCTGCGCCTACGGCGTGATCAAGAAGACCGTGGCCGTGCAGGCGCGCACGGGCCTTCTGGTGGAGTGCCTGGTGCTGGCCGGTCCGGGCCTCGCCTACGGCCTGTGGGCGCAATCCACGGGCCACGGCCACGCGACCCAGCCGCTGGCGGGCCTGCTGCTGTTCCTGGGCGGGCCGGCCACGGTGGCCCCGCTCGTCACCTTCGCCTGGGCGGCGCGGCGGATGCCGCTGGCCACCATGGGCTTCCTGCAGTTCATCTCGCCCACCATGCAGTTCGCCATCGGCGTGGCGAGCGGCGAGGCGCTGCGTCCGCTGAACCTGCTGGCGTTCGGCTGCATCTGGGCGGGGGTGGCCGTCTACGCCGGAGGCGCCTGGCGGCGCACGCGGAACGTGGACTGAAATCCTCGTGCTTCGACAAGCCCAGCATGAGGATTTCTACTGAACCGCCCAATCAGTCGCCCTCATCCTGAGCCCGTCGAAGGACGAAGGCGTCGCGTCTACCTAGGCCAGGTCTCCGGAGCCGCCGCCAGCACCTCGCCGCAGAGGTAGAGCGTGCCGCCGATGCACAGGTGCGGGGCCGGGCCGGGTTCGGCCAGGGCGCGCTCGAAGCCGTCCCAGACATCGCCGCAGGCCACAGCATCGAGCCCGACGGACAGCGCCGCCGCCGCCAGGGCCTCGCCGTCGGCCGCGGCTTCCGCATCCGCCCGCACGCAGAACACGCGCGGCTTCAGCGCCTCGAACGCCGCGAAGAACCCGGCCGCGTCCTTGTTGGCCAGCATGCCGGCCACCAGCGTCACCGGCCGGCCGTCGCGCGCGGCCAGCGCGCTCAGCGCCGCCGCCAGGGCCCGCGCCCCGTGCGGATTGTGTCCGCCGTCCAGCCACAGGTCAGATCCGCGCGCCGTCGCCCGCTCGCCGAACGGCCCGGCGGTCACCCGCTGCATCCGCGCGGGCCAGACGGCGCCCGCGACGCCCTTGGCGATGGCCGCCTCGTCGATGCGCGGATCGCCCAGCGCCAGCATGGCGGCGACCGCCAGCCCCGCGTTCTCCACCTGGTGCGCGCCGTAGAGGCTGGGCGGGGGCAGGTCGAGCAGCCGCTCGTGGTCCTGAAAGGTCATGCGTCCGGCCTGGGCGAAGGCGTCGAAGTCGCGGCCGGCCTCGATCAGGCGCGCGCCGACCTTGGCCGCCTGGGCCTCGATCTCCTCGATCACCTCCGGCCTCTGGCGCGCGACCACGCCGGGAACGCCGGGCTTCAGGATGCCGCCCTTGGCGTGGGCGATCACGCGGATGTCCTCGCCCAGAAACTCGCGGTGGTCGAAGTCCACCGGCGCGATCACCGCCACGGCGGGCGGCCCGATCACATTGGTGGCGTCGAATTCGCCGCCCAGCCCCACCTCGATCACCGCCAGGTCCGCCGGCGTCTCGGCCATGGCGACAAAGGCCGCCGCGGCGGTGATCTCGAAGAAGGTGATGGGCGCGCCCGCATTGGCCGCCTCCACCCGCGCCAGGGCGTCGGCCAGATGTTCGTCGGTGATCAGCGTCCCGGCCAGGCGGATGCGCTCGGCGAAGCGCACCAGATGCGGCGAGGTGTAGACGTGCGTGCGCAGCCCCGCCGCCTCGGCCATGGCGCGCAGGAAGGCGACGACCGAGCCCTTGCCGTTGGTGCCGGCCACGTGGATCACCGGCGGCAGGCGGTCCTGCGGCCGGCCCAGCGCGTCCAGCAGCTTGCCGATGCGCTCCAGCGACAGGTCGATCTTCTTGGGGTGCAGGCCCTGCAGCCGCTTCAGCGCCGCGTCCAGGTCCCTCAGCTCGTCGGTCATGGCGGGGGGCAATGCGCGCGCGGCCGGAATTTCGCAAGTGTTGTGGACGCCGCCGGGGCCACTAATCTGCATGCATGAATCAGCCTGCGTCGCCGAGTCCCTGGAACAGCCCCGACTGGACCGGCGCGCTATGGAGCGCCCTGACGCCCCTGGTGGCGACGCTGATCGGCAACGGGCTGATCTTCACCTTCGGGACCATGGCCGATCCCAACTATGCCGCGGTTCCCTTCGCGCCGCCGGGCTGGGTGGTGGGGATGGTGTGGACCGTGATCTATCCGGCGTGGGGCCTGGCCCGTTGGCGGGCCCGGATCTCCGGCCCGGACGGCGGTCGCGAGGCCTGGTGGGTCGTGGCCTTGATCGTCTGGGGCCTGCTCTACCCCGTGGGCGGGCTGTTCTGGACCACGCAGGTCAGCGCCTTGGCGAACCTCGCCTCGCTGATCCTGGCGGCGGTCGTGACCTGGCGGGTCTCGAGGGTCTCGCGCGCCGCGACGCTGTGGATGGCGCCGTCCCTGGCGTGGCTTACGTTCGCGGCGTGGTTCGGCTTCGCGGCGGCGCGGATCGCGGCCGGATCTTAGCTAGGCCGCTTGGCCCCGGCGGGCGCGGCCCATCATCAAGGTCTTCAGGATGGAGCTCAGCACCGGGGGCAGCTCCTTGCGCTCGACCACCCGGTCCACCATGCCCTTTTCGACCAGGTATTCGGAGCGCTGGAAGCCGGGCGGCAGGGTCTCGCGGATGGTCTGCTCGATCACCCGCGCCCCGGCGAAGCCGATCAGGGCGCCCGGCTCGGCCAGCTGCACGTCGCCCAGCATGGCGTACGACGCGGTGACCCCGCCGGTGGTCGGGTCGGTGAGCACCACGATGTAGGGCAGGCGCGCGCGCTTCAGCTCCTGGATGGCCAGCGTGGTGCGGGCCATCTGCATCAGCGACAGGGAGCCCTCCTGCATCCGCGCTCCGCCCGCCGCCGTGAAGGCCACCAGCGGAACCTCACGCTTCACAGCCTCCTGCGCCGCGGCGATGAAGCCTTCGCCCGCCGCCATGCCCAGCGAGCCGCCCATGAAGCTGAAGTCCTGAACCAGGGCCACCGCCGGCTGGCCGCCGATGGCGCCGTAGCCGATGGCCATGACGTCGTTCTCGCCGGTCCGCTCGCGGTACTGGGCGAGGCGTTCGAAATAGGGCTTGTCGTCGACGAAATGCAGCGGATCGTCCACGGCCTTGGGGGCGGGAATCTCCTCGAAGCGGCCCTCGTCGAAGGTGTAGGCGAAGCGCAGCTTGGGCCCGATGCGCATGTGCCGGCCCGACGGCGTCACCCACAGGGCGGCCTCAAGGTCGGGCCGATAGATCATCTCCCCGGTGTCGGGGCATTTGACCCACAGGTTTTCGGGGGTCTCGCGTTTGGACACGAGCTTGCGAACGCCCGGCGCGATCTTCGCCAGCCAGCCGCCACGCTGCCGTTCGGGGCGCGCGGGCGGGTCGGATGGCAAATCGTCTCGGACTGCGGCCATGGTCAGCTCGATCTCTCGGTGACTCGCGCCTCATGCACAGCCTGCGCCAGGGCGCGCGCGGTTTCCAGAACTTTCGGGACGGGCGAGGCGTTGTGCTCAAGGGCGCCGGCGATCTCATCGACCAGCACCGAGCCGACCACGGCGGCGTCCGCCACCCGCGCCACCGCCGCCGCGCGCTCGGGGGTCTTGATGCCGAAACCGACCGCCACCGGCAGGCCAGACGCCTTGCGCACCCGCGCCACGGCGGGCGCGACGGCCGTGGCGTCCGCCTCCTTCACGCCGGTCACCCCGGCCACGGAGACGTAATAGACGAAGCCCGAAGTGCGCTGGACCACCACCTTCAGCCGCTCGTCGTCCGTGGTGGGCGTCGCGAGGCGGATCAGGGCGATGGCGTTGGCGTCGAGCGCGTCGCACAGGGGATCGGCTTCCTCCGGCGGGCAGTCCACGACGATCAGCCCGTCCACGCCGGCGTCGGCCGCATCCTTGGCGAAGGCCTCCAGGCCGTGGGTGAGCAGGGGGTTCAGATAGCCCATCAGGATCAGGGGCGTGGTCTGATCGCCCTCGCGGAACCGGCGCACCAGATCGAGTGTGCCGTTCAAAGTCATGCCGGAGCTGAGGGCGCGTTGCGACGCCTTCTGGATCGGCGGGCCCTCGGCCATGGGGTCCGAGAAGGGAAAGCCCAGCTCCACCAGGTCCGCGCCCGCGCCCGGCAGGCCGCGCAGGATCTCCAGCGAGGTCTGCGCATCCGGATCGCCGGCCATCACATAGGCGACGAAGGCGGCGCGGCCTTGCGCCTTCAGCGCGGCGAAGCGGGCGTCGATGCGGGCCTTGGTCAAATCACCCGTCCCTGGGCGGCGGCCACGGTGTTCAGGTCCTTGTCGCCCCGGCCCGACAGGTTCAGCACCACGACCCCGCCCTTGCCGATCTCCCGGGCGATCTCGCCGACGCGAGCGATGGCGTGGGAGGATTCAAGCGCCGGAATGATGCCCTCAAGCTCGGCGCAGCAGCTGGAAGGCGGCCAGGGCCTCGTCGTCGGTGGCGGAGCGGTACTCGGCGCGGCCCACGTCCTTCAGGAAGGCGTGCTCGGGGCCGACGCCGGGATAGTCGAGGCCGGCGGAAATCGAGTGGGCGTCCAGAATCTGGCCGTCGTCGTCTTGCAGCAGATAGGTCTTGTTGCCGTGCAGCACGCCCGGGCCGCCCGCCGGCCATGGAGGCGGCGTGCTTGGCGGTGGAAAGCCCGTGGCCGGACGCCTCCACGCCGATCAGCCGCACGCTCTCGTCGTTCAGGAACGGGTGGAAGATGCCGATGGCGTTGGAGCCGCCGCCGATGCAGGCCACCACCGCGTCGGGAAGCCGGCCTTCCAGCTCCGCGACCTGGGCCTTGGTCTCCTCGCCGATCACCGCCTGGAAGTCGCGCACCATGGCCGGATAGGGGTGCGGGCCGGCCGCCGTGCCGATCAGATAGTAGGTGTCCTCGACGTTCGTGACCCAGTCGCGCAGGGCCTCGTTCATGGCGTCCTTCAGCGTGGACGCGCCGGAGGTGACCGGGCCGCACCTCCGCCCCGAAGAAGTTCATGCGGAAGACGTTGGGCTTTTGCCGCTCCACGTCCACCGCGCCCATGTAGACCACGCAGGGCAGGCCGAAGCGCGCGCACACCGTGGCGGTGGCCACCCCGTGCTGGCCGGCGCCGGTCTCGGCGATGATGCGGGTGCGGCCCATCCGCTTGGCCAGCAGGATCTGGCCCATGCAGTTGTTGATCTTGTGCGCGCCGGTGTGGTTCAGGTCCTCGCGCTTGAAATAGATCTTGGCCCCGCCGAAGTGGGCGCTCAGCCGCTCGGCGAAATACAGCGGCGCTGGGCCGGCCGACGAAGTGCCTCAGATAGCCGGAAAGCTCGGCCTGGAAGGCGGGATCGGCCTTGGCTTCGCGCGTAGGCGCGCTCCAGCTCCAGCACCAGCGGCATCAGGGTTTCGGCCACATAGCGGCCGCCGTACTCGCCAAAGCGCCCTTTGTCGTCGGGGAGCGACGAATAGTCGTTACGCAGCAAGGGCTGGGGCGAAGCGGTCATGGGACTGTTCATCGCGGGCGCATCAAGCGCGGCGGACGGCGTTGAGAAAGGCCGAAATCAGAGCGGGGTCCTTTACGCCGGGACCACGCTCCACGCCAGAGGAAACGTCCGCCAGCGGCGCGCCTGACGCCGCCAGGGCTTCGGCCACATTCCAGGGATCGAGCCCGCCGGCCAGGAGCCAGGGGCGCGCGAAACGCCTGTCCTTGAGCATCGTCCAGTCGAACGCCGCGCCATTCCCGCCGGGCAGGGCGGCGTCCTTGGGCGGCTTGGCGTCGAACATCAGATGTTCGACCACGGACTCATAGGCTGACGCGGTAGAGAGGTCCGAGGGGTCGGAAACCGGGATCGCCTTGATCACCCCCGCGCCGGTGCGCGCGGCGACAGCGGCGGCGCGGGCGGGGGGCTCTTTGCCGTGAAGCTGGATCAGATCGGGCTTCAGGGTCGCCATCAGGCGGTCCAGCAGGGCGTCGTCGGGATCGACGGTCACCGCCACGATCCGGGCCTTGCCCCGCGCGGGGGCCGCCAGACGCGCGGCCGCGTCAGGCTCGACGTAGCGGGGGCTGGCGGCGAAGAAGTTGAAGCCGAGCAAGGCCGCGCCGCCTTCCAGCGCCGCCGCCGTCGCCTCGGGCGTCTTCAGTCCGCAGATCTTCGCGCTGGCCATGGCCGGGATGTGCGGCGCGCGAGCCTGAAACGCAAGGCGGGCCGCTAAAGCTTCGCGTAGGCCGCCGGGTCGAAATAGTCCTCGTTGGGCCGATAGCGGACGCCCGGCGTGGTGTCGTCGGGCTCCGGCCCGTCCTCCGCGCGGCTGTCGAAGATGATCTCCAACTGCACGCCCGACGGATCGAAGATGAACAGCTGCCACAGCGGCGTTCCCGGCACGATCGCCTCGCGCCAGGGCAGGCCGGCGGCCTTGAACTTGTCGCGCATGGCGTTGAAGCCCACGGCGGTCAGCGACACGTGATCGATGGCCCCCGTGCCGTGGGGCGTGGGCGAGCCGCCCGGGCCCTTGGCCGGCTCGCCGCCGTAGATGTGGAAGATCGCCTCGCCCACCGGCGTCGGCACGGCGAGCCATGCGCCCGGAAAGCCCAGCGGCGGCCGGTCGGTCTCGTGGCAGCCGATGATGTCGCGATAGAAGCGGACGGTCTTGTCCAGGTCCGCGGTCTTGATGGCGACGTGGAACAGTCCGGTCAGATGTCCGGCCATGGGGAGCTACTCGGCCCCCGCCATGACGGGCTTCAGCACACCGGCGTTGGCGTAGTGGATGGCCGCCTCGCCGGAACTCATGGATGGCGTCCATCAGCTTGGCGCGCTCGACGAAGCTGGGATGCATCGGCCGGCCGTTCTCGACGTTGAGCCACAGACGCAGCAACAGGCGCTTCTGTTCGGGGGTGTCGTTGAAGCTGGTGCGCGAGTGCAGCACCGTGAAATTGTGCCAGAACAGCATCTCGCCCGGCTCCAGCATGAAATCGAGCCGCACCTCGGGCCGGTGGGCGACCTCCGAGAAGAACTTCTGCGCGGCCGCCAGGTCGGCGGGCAGGTCCACGCCCATCTGCTTGGCCGCGGCCATCTGGAACAGGCCGTGGAAGTAGCAGCTCACCACCCCATCGACGTTGCAGAACACCGGCACCTTCTCGGCCGAGATCGCCTTGGAGCCGGCCATCTCGTGGAAGAAGCCCTCGTAGAGCGGCTTCAGGTGCTGCGGCGCCTCTTCGCGGATGATGTTGTGGATGGCGAGGCTAGAGACCGCGCCGCTCAGACCGCCTTCGGCCGACTTTCGGAACGAGGCCAGGGACATGATCTGGTGGAAGTCGGTGTGGGAGCGCAGCTCCACGTCCATCAGGTAGCCCCGGCCGGTGGGGTTATCCTCTTCCTTCTGGACGTAGCCGATCTTGTCCTTGCGATAGCTCTGCGGCGCGCCGACGCCCAGGTGCGTGCCCAGGCCCCAGTAGATGCGGCTGTAGTCCTCCAGCGACAGGCCGGACATGTCCAGGCCGGAGAGGATGACCGCGCCCTTGCCGCTCAGCAGCTCGAAGCGCAGGCCCTTCATCAGTCTCGTTGATGGCCGGGTGGTCGAAGTCCGCGCGGGTCGGCGCGTCGGGCGCCATGTGGCGGGTGCGTTCCACCAGCTCGGACAGGGCCTTGGCGTGCTCGGGCCCCATGCGGTGCATGAAGCCTTCCTTGCCGCCCACCGCGGCGCTGGTCCAGGCGGCGGGATGGTCGATGCGGCGGTCGTAGATCGGGTTGTTCACGTGGTCTTTCCTGCGGCGCGGGCGGGACCTGGCTGAAGGCCCGGACAATTCGATAGCAATATAATGATTTTACGCGTCCAGCCTACACGCTAGGAGGCCGATGTCTCAATTTGTCGGGTGTCGCGGGCCCAAGTCCAGGCCCAAAGGCCCGGCCGCATTTGACTAGGCGACACACGAACGGCATGCGATGGGGCGACCAAGACGGCTCCAAAGAGGGCGCGCGAGGAGGAGACGGGAATGCGGCGGATCGGTGCGATCTTGATCGTTGTGGCCATGGCGCTGGCGGGCTGCGGGCCCAAGGGCGCGAGCGCGGTGGACACCTGGCGCATCACCGCGGCCGACAGTCATCCGGGCGACTGGATGACCTATGGCCGCACCTATTCCGAACAGCGCTTTTCGCCCCTGAAGCAGATCAACGACCAGACCGTCGGCAAGCTCGGCCTCGCCTGGTTCTCGGACCTGGACACCACACGCGGGCAGGAGGCCACGCCGCTGGTGGTGGACGGGGTGATGTACGTCTCCACCGCCTGGTCCAAGGTGCGGGCCTATGACGTCGCCAGCGGCAAGATGCTGTGGTCCTACGATCCCAAGGTGCCCGGCGCCTGGGGCGCCAAGGCCTGCTGCGACGTGGTCAACCGCGGCGTGGCGATCTGGCGGGGCAAGGTCTACGTCGGCGCCCTGGACGGCCGGCTGATCGCGCTGGACGCCAAGACGGGCAAGGTCGTCTGGTCCGTCCAGACCTTCGACCGCTCCAAGTCCTACGCCATCACCGGCGCCCCGCGCATCGTGAAGGGCAAGGTGATCATCGGGGCCGGCGGCGCCGAGTACAACATGCGCGGCTTCGTCTCGGCCTATGACGCGGCGACCGGCAAGATGGCCTGGCGGTTCTACACCGTGCCCGGAGATCCGGCGAAACCGGACGGCCAGCCTTCGGACAAGCCGCTGCGCGACATCGCGGCCAAGACCTGGGCGGGCGCGCCGTGGAAGCTCGGCGGCGGCGGCACGGTCTGGGACTCCATGGCCTACGATCCCAAGCTGGACCTGCTCTACTTCGGCACCGACAACGGCGATCCCTGGAACCAGGGCTATCGCGGCAAGGTCGGCGACAACCTGTTCCTCACCTCGATCATCGCGGTGCGGCCCGAGACCGGGCAGTACGTCTGGCACTACCAGGTGAACCCCGGCGATGAGTGGGACTATTCGGCCACCCAGTCGCTGATCCTGGCGGACCTGAAGATCGACGGGAAGACGCGCCACGTCATCATGCAGGCGCCCAAGAACGGCTTCTTCTATGTGCTCGACCGCAAGACCGGGAAGCTGATCTCGGCCAAGGCCTTCACGCCGATGAACTGGGCCACGGGCGTGGACCTGAAGACCGGCCGGCCGATCGAGAATCCCGAGGCGCGCTATTCGCAGACCGGCAAGATGTGGCAGGGCCTGCCTGGGCCCTTGGGCGGCCATAACTGGAACCCCATGGCCTTCAGCCCCAAGACGGGCCTGGTCTACATCCCGGCCAACGAGGCGGGCTTCCCCTACAAGGGCGCGTCAGGCTGGAAGCCCGCGCCGGTGGGCTTCAACCTGGGCCTGGACTCCGCGGCCGGCGCCATGCCCGACGACAAGGCGGTCCAGGCGGCGAGCATGGCCGCGCTCAAGGGCTATCTGCTGGCCTGGAACCCCGTGACCCAGAAGGAAGCCTGGCGCGCGCCGCACCCCGGCCCGGCCAACGGCGGCGTCGTCGTCACCGCCGGCAATGTGGTGTTCGAGGGCACCTACGCGGGCAAGTTCGAGGCTTATCGGGCGGACAATGGCGCGAAGCTCTGGTCCTTCGACGCCCAGAGCCCGATCATCGCCGCGCCCTCCACCTTCATGGCCCACGGCGAGCAGTACGTGGCGGTGCTGGTCGGCGGCGGGGGCGCCTATTCCCTGTCGCCGGGGATCGTCTCGCTCAAATCGGGCAAGTTCCACAACATCTGCCGGCTTCTGGTGTTCAAGCTGGGCGGGACCGCCAAGCTGCCGCCCAAGCCGGACTTCGGCGCGCTCGCGCTGAATCCGCCGCCGCTCACCGCCTCGGCGGCCGTGGTGGATCACGGCTTCAAGCTCTACAGCCGGTTCTGCGGCTTCTGCCACGGCGACCAGGCGGTCTCGGGCGGGATCACGCCGGACCTGCGCCACTCGCCCCTGATCGGCGACAAGGACGGCTTCGCCCAGGTGGTGCTGAAGGGCGCCTATTCGTCCAAGGGCATGATCTCCTTCGCCAAGGTGCTGAGCCCGGACGACGCGGAGGCGGTGCGCGCCTATCTGATCAGCCGCGCCCACGTGGCGTTGAAGGAGCAGGCCGCGTCCGACTGACGGGCGCCTACTTGCCGCAGCAGTGGCCGCCGCCGTGGTAGCTCGCGCCGCCGCGGATGCTGACGCTGGCCCGCGCGCTGGCGGCGGCGAAGGCCGTGGCGCTGGCCGAGGACCGGCCGCCTCCGCCGGCGATCACATAGACGCCGCCCCCGCCTCCGCCGCCGCCGATGTAGGCGGGGCCGACGCCGCCGGAGCCGGCGAAGAAGCGGTCGTCCATCCGCAGTCCGGGCTGGCGATAGGCCACGGGACCCAGGGGGCGCCGCATCGGCCGGCATCCGCAGGGTCGGCGGCGGCGCGCTGGCCGGCCGCCAGCTGCGCCCGTCGCTGTATCCATAGCCTCGGTATCCATAGTCCTGTCCCACGGGCGGCAGCGGCTCAGGCTCCCCGATCCGCGAGTCCTCCTCGGACCGCGAGGCGCGCCAGCCGCTGTCATAGTCGTAGGTCTGCACGCGCGAGCCGGCATAGGACCGATAGCCGGGCCCCGAACGTTCCTGTTCGACCCAGCCGCTGTCATAACCCCTCTCGCGGGGCGGGCCGTAGGAGTCCGGACCGGGCGCGAGGTCGGGGCCGGGCCCGTCGTCCGGACCATAGGCGTAGTCCGGTCCATAGGCCGGCTCGCCGACGTAGCCCGGCGGCGGACCTTGCGGCCAGTCGCCGAAGACCAGGGCGCGGTCGTGGGCGGCCGGAACCTGTCCGTGGCCGGGCGCCTCCGCATAGACCCAGGGCGGCGTCTGGCCATAGCCCAGCGAAGGGTAATAGGCCGCCGGCGCGTCGCCCGCGACAGCCAGGCTCGCCCACCCCGCGCCCGCGCACAGGGCCAGGGCTCCGGCGAGCGCGCCGCCAATCACACTGATCGTCTTCGGGCCGGCCATGGCGGCCTCCGTCCATTTCCAACGGCCCAAGGCTAGCGGGCGCGGGCGGCCCGCTCCATCGCCTGCGCCCGTCGGGCGAGTTGCGCGACATCCTTCCGAACCGGCCCCGGTGGGCTAGAAGGGGGCCTCAGCGACGAAGGAGCGACGGTGGCGCGTACGACCCAACAGGCATCTTCCCAGGCGGGCGCTCAGACGGGCCTGGCCGCCCGCCGCGCCGCGCTCACCGTGGTCGAGCAGGCCCTGGCGCGCCGGGGCGGGCTGGAGACGGCGCTGGCCGGCCCGGAGATTTCCGCGCTGGACGCCCGCGAGCGCGCCTTCGCCCGGGCCCTGGCCATGGTCGTGCTGCGCCACAAGGGAACGCTGGACCGGATGCTCAGCGAGCGAGTGGAGCGCGCCCCGCCGGACGCCGTGCGCGCTCTTCTGCGCCTGGGCGCGGCCCAGGTGCTGCATCTGGACGTCCCGGCCCACGCCGCCGTCGCCACCACGCTGGACATCGCCGGCGCCGACCGCGCCACGCGGCCGTTCAAGGGCCTGATCAACGCCGTGCTCAGGGGCCTCGTTCGCGAAGCCGCGCCGCTCCTGCCGCCCGAAGTCCTTGCCCCGGACTGGCTCCAGGCCCGCTGGCGCGCCGCCTATGGCGAGGCCGATGCGTCCGCGACCTGCGCCCTGATCTCCGAGGAGCCGGCGACCGACCTCACGCCCAAGGACCCCGCCGATGCTCCGGCGCTCGCCGAAGCGCTGGAGGGCGAGGTGCTGCCCGGCGGCCAGGTGCGCACCCGCCGCAAGGGGGATCTGGCCGGCTGGCCTGGCTACGCGGAGGGCCGCTGGTGGGTGCAGGACGCTTCGGCCGCCATCCCCGCGCGCCTGCTCGCGGTGAAGCCCGGCCAGACCGGCGATCGACCTGTGCGCCGCGCCAGGGGGCAAGGCGCTGCAGCTCGCCGCCGCCGGGGCGGCCGTCACCGCGCTGGACCGCTCCGCCGCGCGGCTCGAACGGCTCAAGGAGAATTTCGCCCGCATGGGCCTGGAGGCCGAGACCGTCGCCGCCCCCGCCGAGGCCTGGGACGATCCGCGCCAGTTCGACGCGGTGCTGCTGGACGCCCCCTGCACGGCCACCGGCACCTTCCGACGCCATCCGGACGTGCTGTGGGCCGCCCGCCCCTCGGACATCGCCTCCCTCGCGACCGTCCAGGCGCGGCTGCTGAACGCGGCGGCGCAGCGGGTGAAGCCGGGCGGGCGGCTGGTCTATTGCGTCTGCTCGCTGGAGCCGGAGGAGGGCGAGGCCCAGATCGACGGCTTCCTCGCCGCGCATCCCGACTTCCGCCTCGATCCGCCCGCGCCGGGCGAGGGCGGGCGCCCGCCGCCAGCCTCACGGACGCCGGAACCTTGCGGATTCTGCCTCATCAGCAGGCGGGCGGAACCGACGGCTTCTTCATCGCCCGGCTGGTCCGCTTGCCGGGGGAAGAGACCAAGGTTAAGTCCAGGCCATGAGCCGACGCACGATCATCGCGCCGTCGATCCTTGCGGCGGACTTCGCCCGGCTCGGCGAAGAGGCGCGGGCGGTCCAGGCGGCCGGCGCGGACTGGCTGCACGTGGACGTCATGGACGGCCACTTCGTGCCCAACATCACCCTGGGACCCGACGTGGTGAAGGCGATCCGGCCGCACGTCACCATCCCCATCGACTGCCACCTGATGATCGCCCCGGCCGATCCTTACCTGGAGGCGTTCCGCGAAGCCGGCGCCGACATCATCAGCGTCCACCCCGAGGCGGGCCCGCACCTTGACCGCACCCTGCAGCGCATCGGCGAGCTGGGCGCCAAGGCCGGCGCCGTGCTCAATCCCGCCACCCCGCCCGAGGCCATCGAGTGGGCGCTCGACAAGCTCGACCTGATCCTGGTGATGTCGGTCAATCCGGGCTTCGGCGGCCAGAGCTTCATGACCTCCCAGCTCAAGAAGATCGAGCGCCTGCGGGCCATGATCGACGCCTCGGGCCGCGACATCCTGTTGGAGGTGGACGGCGGGGTGACGGACAAGACCGCGCCCCAGTGCCTCGCCGCCGGCGCCGACGTGCTGGTGGCCGGCACGGCCGTGTTCCGGGGCGGACCGGAACGCTACGGAGGCAACATCGCCGCGCTGAGGGGGCGCTGACCGGCGACGATGGCGAGTTCCGCGACCGTCTCTTCCGCGCCGAGCCGCACGAGCGGTTTGTGGCCAGAGGCGATCGTCGCGGCCCTGCGCCGACGGTTTCGCACCGAATGGTTCGGCTCCCCGCTCCACCTCGCCCTGCTGTCCGGCCCCCGCGCCGAGGGCTTTTCGGCCTTTCCCACCGATCCGCGTCCGCGTGACGCGCACGCCGGCCGGGGCCTCATGGAAGGCCGCTTCACCCTCGCCGGAGACACGCTGAACCTCGGGCCCGGCGCGGACCCCTGGAACCGGCCGAGCCCCAGCCTCGCCTTCGCCATGCAGCTGCACGGCTTCGCCTGGCTGGGCGACCTGTTGACCCAGGGCGAGGACGGCGCGCGGGAAGCCCTGCGCCTGCTGTCCCTCTGGCGGGCGGTGTTCGGCCGCTGGAACGCCTTTTCCTGGAGCGGCGCGGTGCTGGAGCGGCGCACCTTCAACCTCGCCTGCGCCGCCGGGGCCCTGAGCGAGCACGCCGCGGAGGACGAGGCGCACGCCCTGCCGGACCTTCTGGCCCGCCACGCGCGCCAGCTGCTGATCGTGCGCGACCCGGCCGAGCGCTTCGCCGAGCGGATGGTCGCGGCCGCCTGCGCCGCCGCGACGCTCTCCGGCCGGGCGGGCGAGCGCCTCTTGGACCGCGCCTGCGACCGGCTGGACAGGCGCATCGCCGCGAGCGTCCTGGCGGATGGCGCGCATGCGTCCAGATCCCCCGAGGCGGGGATGGAGCTGCTGTTCGACCTCGTCGCCCTGGACGACGCCCTGGCCCAGCGCAATCTCGCGCACGCCCGAGGAGGCGGCCCGGGCCATCGACCGCCTGGGCGCGGCCCTGCGCCTTTTCACCCTGGCCGACGGCGCGCTCGCCTGCTTCCAGGGCGGGGAGGCGGCCTCCGCCACGCGGGTGCTGGCCGCCCGCGCGGGCATGGAGCCGGGCGCCGCCGTGCCGATGCGCCTGCCCCACGGCGGCTATGAGCGGATGGATGGCGGCCAGATCGAGGTGCTGGTGGACGCCGGGGTTCCCGCCTCGGGCGCGTCGTCGGTCTCCGCCTGCGCCCAACCGGCGGCCATCGAGGTGACCTGCGGCGGCGAGCGGCTGATCACCAACGCCGGCTGGAGCCCCCGGGCGCCCACGGCCCAGGCCCTGCGCCTGACGGGCGCGGCCTCCACGGTCTCGCTCGGCCGCGAGTCGGCCGGCGCGCCCCTGTCCGGCTGGCGGGCCAAGGTGCTGGGCCCGCGCCTGATCGACGGCGCGCGCGAGGTGGAGGTGCGCCGCACCAACGCGGAGACCGGCGTCTGGCTCGACGTGGCGCACGACGGTTGGGTGCGTTCGCTCGGCCTGCTGCACGAGCGGCGGCTGTACCTCGACCTGGACGCCGACGAGCTGCGCGGCGAGGACCGCTTCACCTCGGTGCGGACCACCCGGCCCCGGGTGATCCCCTACGAGGCCCGCTTCCACCTGCCGCCGGAGGTCTCCGCCGCCGTGGCCCGCGACAACAAGAGCGTGCTGCTGCGCGGGCGTTCAGAAGCGGGCTGGTGGCTGCGCAACGACGCCGCCGAGGTGCGCGTGGAGCCCGCCGTCTGCTTCCGCGAGGGCCGCCAGGTTCCCACCCATCAGGTGGTCCTCATGGGCCATATCCGCGCCGACAAGGGCGGCCGCGTGCGCTGGAAGCTGGCGGCGGTGGAAGGCTGAACGCCCGCGCATTGCGCGCTGCTCCGCGCTTGTCTTGCCGGCTTTGATTGGGCATCACCCGCGCACACGCCGGCCGATGCGACCCTTCGAGGCCGGCGAAAGGAACCGCGTATGCATCGCCGATCACTCCTCGCCGGCCTGGCCGCCTCGACGCTCCCGCTGGCCGCCGCCGCGCGCGCCGGAGCGCAGCCGCCGCTTCCCAGCGGCTGGCGAAAGTTCGAGATGACCTCGACCGTCGACCTGGCGCCGCATGACGCGCCGGTCGATCTGTGGCTTCCCCTCGCGGGCAGCGTCGGGACCTACCAGCGCGGGCTGGGCCGGCGGCTGAACACCAACGGCCACGCCCGGATCGTCAGCGACGCGCGCTATGACGAAAAGTTGCTCAAGGTGAGCTGGCGCGCGCCCGGCGACCGCAAGCTCACCGTGGTCGAGACCCTGGCCACCCAGGACCGCGCCGCAGACGGGACGGTGCTCACGCCGGCCGAGCAACGGTTCTGGACCGCCCCGGTTCCCAGCCTGCCCACCGACGGCGTCGTCGGCGCCACCGCCGCGCGCATCACCGCCGGCATCAGCGAGCCGCGCGCGCGCCTGCGGGCCATCTACGACTGGGTGGTCGACAACACCTTCCGCGACGCGGCGACCCGCGGCTGCGGCATCGGCGGCATCGAGAGCATGCTGCGGACCGGGTTCATGGGCGGCAAGTGCGCCGACATCAACAGCCTGATGGTCGGCCTGTCCCGCGCCGCCGGCATCCCCGCGCGCGACGCCTACGGGATCCGGGTCGGGCCGTCCCGCCTGGTCCGCCAGCTCGGCGCCAGCGGCGACGTCACCCATGCCCAGCACTGCCGCGCGGAGATGTGGCTGGCCGGCGAGGGCTGGTTCCCGGTGGACCCCGCGGATGTCCGCAAGGTGGCGCTCGAAGCCAATCTGCCGGTGGACAGCCCGCTGGTGCGCGCCCAGCGCGAACGCCTGTTCGGGACCTGGGAGATGAACTGGGTGGCCTACAATCACGCCACCGACATCGTGCTGCCAGGCGCGCCGCGACCGCTCGGCGAGCATTTCCTGATGTACCCGGCCGCCATGACCGCGAGCACGGAGCTGGACCAGCTCGCCCCCGACACGTTCCGCTACCACATCACGTCTCGCGAGCTGACCGCTTAGCGCCGGTCGCGAGGCCGGCCCGGCGTTGACAGCCGTCTTCACCCGCCTATGTTCCGCCCGTCCCGCGTGACTGGCGATGAAGGTGGGGAACCACCGGGGAGCGCGGGGGTTTCGAATGCCGCGCGCCTGGGCGTCCCTCTCACGATGGAGACAGCCCATGTCCGCGCCCGCCTTTCCGCCCGCTCCTGACCGCGCGCCCGTCAAGCGCGCCCTGATCTCGGTGTCCGACAAGACCGGCCTGATCGAGGCCGCCGACGCGCTCTGGCCGACCTCGGCGTCGAGCTGGTCTCCACCGGCGGCACCCGCGCGGCCATCGCCGCCGCCGGCCTGCCGGTGAAGGACGTCGCCGAGCTCACCGGCTTTCCGGAGATGATGGACGGGCGGGTCAAGACCCTGCACCCCGTCGTCCACGGCGGCCTGCTGGGCGTGCGCGACGCGCCCGAACACGCGGCGGCCATGGCCGAGCACGGCATCGGCGGCATCGATCTGCTCTATGTGAACCTCTATCCGTTCGAGGCCACCGTCGCGAAGGGCGCGGGCTTCGACGAATGCGTGGAGAACATCGACATCGGCGGGCCGGCGATGATCCGCTCGGCGGCCAAGAACCACGCCTATGTCGGCCGTCTGCACCGAGCCTGCGGACATCGAGCGACGTGCTGGCCGCGCTGACAGGCGGACGGCGACCACCGCCGCTGGAGCTGCGCACGCGCCTGGCCGCCCGCGCCTTCGCCCGCACCGCCGCCTACGACGCGGCCGATCTCCACCTGGTTCGCCGACCAGGCCGGGCCAGGCTGGCCCGCGCCGCAAGAGCCTCACCGGGACGCTTGCGCCAGACCATGCGCTATGGCGAAAACCCGCACCAGAAGGCGGCCTTCTACCGGTCACGGGCGATCCGCGCCCCGGCGTGGCCTCCGCCCGCCAGATCCAGGGCAAGGAGCTGAGCTACAACAACATCGACGACACCGACGCGGCCTTCGAGCTGGTCGCCGAGTTCGATCCCGGCCGAGCGCGCCGCCTGCGCCATCATCAAGCACGCCAACCCTTGCGGCGTGGCGCTGGGCGCCTCGCTGCATCGAGCGCCTACGCGCGCGCCCTGCAGTGCGATCCGGTCTCCGCCTTCGGCGGCATCGTCGCGTCTGAACCGGCCGCTCGACGGCGCGACGGCCGCCGAAATCGTCAAGGTGTTCACCGAGGTGGTGATCGCGCCGGACGCGGACGACGACGCCATCGCCGTATTCGCCGCCAAGACGAACCTGCGCCTGCTGCTCACCGGCGGCCTGCCCGATCCGCTGGCGCGGCCGGCGAGGTGTTCCGCTCGGTGGCCGGCGGCTTCCTGGTCCAGTCGCGCGACAATTCGCGGCTGACTGCGGCCGACCTGAAGATCGTCACCAAGCGCGCGCCCACCGACGCAGGAGGTGCGCGACATGCTGTTCGCCTTCACCATCGCCAAGCACGTGAAGTCCAACGCCGATCGTCTATCGCCAAGGACGGCCAGACCGCCGGGCATCGGCGCCGGGCCAGATGAACCGGCGCGACTCCGCCCGCATCGCCGCCATGCGCGCCGCCGAGGCGGCCGAGATGGCGGGCCTGCCGGCTCCTGAAGGGCTCGGCCTGCGCGTCGGAAGCCTTCTTCCCCTTCGCCGACGGCCTGATCCAGGCCGCTGGAGGCCGGGCGCGACTGCGGTGATCCAGCCGGGCGGATCGATCCGCGACGCGGAGGTGATCGCCGCCGCCGACGAGCGGGGTATCGCCATGGCCTTCACCGGCGTTCGGGTGTTCAGGCATTGATCGCGTCTGGCCCGGATGCGTGCTCTAAGGCGCCTTCGTCTTGACCGTCGCCGTCGGGGCGGCGAATTTGCAACGCGACGATGACGGAATCGGGCTGGGCCGCATCAGGTCCCCACTTTAGAGCGAGGTGACTGGCCGGATGCTTTGGCCGCTCGACACCATGGAACGCCGCTGGGAGATGCTCGCGCCCCACGTGCGGTCCTATGGGCCGACGTCGTCGCGCGACCGGCCGACGGTGATCCTGTTCCACGGCTGCGCCGGGGTGCGCCCGCACATCGAAAGCTATGCGGAGTGCGCGGCCGAGGCGGGCTTTCGCGCCTTCATCGTGGATTCCTATACGCCCCGGGGCTGGAGCCTGGCCTTCGGCGCCACCCTGGTGTGCTCGGGCGCGACCTTCTGGGGCCGCGAGCGGGCCGGCGACGTGCTGGCCGCCACCTGGGGCCTGGCGCAAGAGCCCGGCGTGGACGCCTCGAACCTGTGCCTGGCGGGCTGGAGCCACGGCTCCTGGTCGATCATGGACCTGATGACCATGCCGCTGGACCGTCCCGGCGAGGCTGGCCTGCAGGACGCCAGCCCCGAGTGCCTGGAGGGCGTGAAGAGCCTGTTCCTCGCCTATCCCTACGGCGGCCCCGGGGCGCTCAGCCGCTCCAAGCCCTGGGTGCGCGCGCCGGAGATCTTCGGCGTGGTGGCCGAGCGGGACCACATCACCGGCCAGGCGGACGCCCTTCGCGTGTTCGACGCGCCCCGCCAGAACGCGGCGGACGTGCAGCTGTGGATCGCGCCGGGCACCCACGCCTTCGACGCGCCGGGCCACGAGGGCTTCCCCTCGCCCATGCGCTACGATCCGGATCTGGCCAGCGGCTGTCAGGACCGCTTCGTGGGCTTCCTGCGCCGCACCCTCGGCGCGCCGGCGGCCCACGCCGCCCGCGTCCGCCCCGCGGGCGAAGCCTGGCCGCGGCCCTGGACGCCTGATCCGAGCCCTTCGCTATTTCGCCGCCGCCAGCGCGCCCAGCGCCCCGCCGACGATGGTGAGCTTGGCGAAGCTCCAGCCGCCGGGCGCCGCCTCGATCTCGGCCAGGGTGGTCGCGCGCGGTGTTGGCCTCGTCACGGCGCAGCCCGGCCCACGCCTGCACGGCGGCCTTGGCCGAGGCCGCGTCGGCGCCGGCGTCCGCGTTGCCGCAAAACGCGATGACCGCCTGGGCCGTGGCCGCCTGCTCGGCGAGCAGGTCCTCGATCATGCGCCGGGCGGCCATCCGCTCATAGGCGTCGTTGGTGGGCAGGGCGCCGGCCGCCGCGCGCACCCGGTCGAAGCCGAAGGCCGCGCCGGCCGCCACATAGACCCGCGCCGCCGCCGTCGGGGCCCAGCGGGCCTTGCGGGCCATGTCCGCCACGTCCGAGGCCGCCATCAGGGCGCGCGCGCCGGCCGCCATGCGCGCCAGGGGCTCGGGCGCGCCGGCCCGGATGAAGGTCTTGGCGCGGGCCTCCGCCGCCTGCCGCTCGAACGGCGCGAGCAGGCCGAGGCCCACCGCCTTGAACGAGTCGACGGCGGGCTGGTAGGCGGCGATCAGCGCCTCCACCCCCGCGCCCATACCGGTTTGGCCGCCGCGCCGGGCGCGGGCCATCCAGTAGGTCTGACGCCGCTGCAGCAGCACGATCTCGCGATAGAGGTCGAGCTGGGTCTTGGCCGGGATCTTGCCGTCCAGCGCCGAGATCTCCGCCCAGACCCGGTCCAGGCGGAAGATGCGCCGCGCGGCCTCGAAGGCGACCACCAGCCCGGCCGTGTCGCAGCCCGCCGCATCACGCAGGCGCTGGGGAAAGGTGAAGCCGGCCATGTTGACGATGTCGTTGGCCAGCACCGTGGCGATGATCTCGCGGCGCAGGCGGTGACGCTTCATGTCCGCCTCGTAGCGGGCCAGCGGCTTGGGGAAGTAGGCCTTCAGCGCACCGAAGAAGTAGGGATCGTCCGGCGCCGCGCTCTCGAGAATGTCGTGGCAGAGCTCCAGCTTGCCGTAGGCCAGCAGCACCGCCAGCTCCGGCCGGGCGAGGCCCTGGCCGGCCGCGGCCATCTCCGCCAGCGCGGCGGGCCCCGGCAGGCCCTCGACCTTGCGGTCCAGGCGCCCCTCCGCGACCAGGCGGGCCATGAACTCGGCGTGCGACTCCAGGTCCTGGGCCGCCGTGGCTTCGAGGAGACTGAGCGCCAGGGTCTGGCCGTAGTTGTGCTCCAGCACGTGGGACGCCACGTCGTCGGTCATCCGCACCAGCAGGGCGTCGCGGGCCTTGCGCTTCAATCCGCCGGCGCGCTCCACCGCCCCGGTCAGGATCTTGATGTTGACCTCGTGGTCCGAGCAGTCGACGCCGGCGGAATTGTCGATGGCGTCGGTGTCGATCCGCCCGCCGGCCCGCGCGAAGACGATGCGGCCCGCCTGGGTGAAGCCGAGGTTGGCGCCCTCGCCCACCACCTTGCAGCGCAGCTCGTCGCCGTTGACGCGCACCAGATCGTTGGTCTTGTCGCCGACCTCGGCGTCGCTCTCGTGCGGCGCCTTCACGTAGCAGCCGATGCCGCCGAAATAGAGCAGTTCGCACGGCGCCTTCAGCACCGCGCGCACCAGGTCCGACGGTGTCAGGGTCTGGTCCTTGATCCCCAGCAGCGCTTGAATCTCCGCCGTCAGGGTCACCTGCTTGGCCGAGCGGGGGAAGACGCCGCCGCCCTTGGAGATCAGCGCCGGGTCGTAGTCCGCCCAGGACGAGCGGGCCAGGGCGAACAGCCGCTGGCGCTCGGCGAAGGACGTGGCCGGGTCCGGGTCCGGGTCGATGAACACATGCCGATGGTCGAAGGCCGCCACCAGCCGGATCTGGGTCGACAGCAGCATGCCGTTGCCGAACACGTCGCCGGACATGTCGCCCACCCCGGCCACGGTGAAGGGCTCTGACTGGATGTCCTTGCCCAGCTCGCGGAAGTGGCGCTTCACCGCCTCCCAGGCGCCGCGGGCGGTGATGCCCATGGCCTTGTGGTCGTAGCCCTGCGATCCGCCAGACGCGAAGGCGTCGCCCAGCCAGAAGCCGCGCTCGGCCGCCACGCCGTTGGCGATGTCCGAGAAGGTGGCCGTGCCCTTGTCGGCGGCGACCACCAGATAGGGGTCGTCCTCGTCGTGCACGATCACGCTGGGCGGCGGGATGACCTCGCCCTTGGCGCCGAGGTTGTCGGTCAGGTCGAGCAGGCCGTGCAGGAAGGTGGTGTAGGCGCGCACGCCCTCGGCGCGGATCTGCTCGGGCGTTCCGCCGCGCGGCAGCTGCTTGGGATAGAAGCCGCCCTTGGCGCCTACCGGCACGATCACGGCGTTCTTCACCTGCTGCGCCTTGGCCAGGCCCAGCACCTCGGTGCGGAAGTCGTCGCGCCGATCCGACCAGCGGATGCCCCCGCGCGCCACAGGGCCGAAGCGCAGGTGGACCGCCTCCACGTGCGGCGCCCAAACGAAGATCTCGCGGAACGGCTTGGGGTCGGGCAGGTGCTCCAGCTCGCGGCTGGCGATCTTGAAGGCGATATAGGGCTTGGGCTCGCCGTCCTCGTCCGGCTGGAAGTAGTTGGTCCGCTGGATCGCCTGGACCAGCATGGCCAGGCGGCGCAGCACCCGGTCCGCATCCAGGCTCTCCACCCGTTGCAGGGCCTCGACGATGCGGCCGAACACCGCGTCGGACTGCTCGGCGCGGGCGCGCGGGCTCACGCGGATCGCCGGATCGAAGCGGGTGCGGAACAGGTCGAGGATCAGGCGGGCGACGCCGGGGAAGTTGGCCAGGGCGGCGGTCTGGGCGCGCTGGCTGGGGTCCATGCTCGATTGCTGGCGATAGCGCGCCAGGGCCCGGATCAGGGCCGCCTCGCGCCAGCTCGCCCCCAGCTCCACCACCAGGCGGTTGAACGGATCGTTCTCGGTGCGCCCGGCCCAGACGGCGACGACGGCGTCCTCGAAGGCGTCGCGCACGGCCTCGAAGTCCAGGGGATCGCCGAGGTCGTCCTCCAAGAGGAAGTCGTGGACCCAGACGCTGGCGCGGGTTCCGTCCGGGCGCAGGGGGGTCACCTCGACCCCGTCCTCGATCATGCCCTTCAGGCCCATGTTCTCCACAATCGGCAGCACGTCGGACAAGGGCGCCTGGCCGCCCTCGCGATAGAGCTTGAAGCGGAACTGGCGCTCGCTCTCCGCGGCGGTGCGATAGGCGCGCACCTTGATCGGCGCGTCCGTGGCCGTCTCGATCTGCTCGATGTCCGCCAGGGCCTCCGCGGCGCTGAACAGGTCGCGATAGCGGGCGGGGAAGGCGTCGGCGTAGCGGCGCGAGATGTCCGCCATCCGCTCCGGTTCGAGGCCCGAGGCGCGCAGGGTCTCGGCGAAGTCGTCGCGCCAGGTGTGGATGGCGGCGGCCGCCTCTGCCTGCAGCGCGTCCATGTCCGGCTCGGGGTGGGCCCCGGGCCGCACGCCGACGATGTAGTGCACCCGCGCCAGCGGCCCGTCCGAGAAGCTGGGATAGGCCGCCGAGACGCGCCCGCCCCAGGCGTGGGCCAGCATCTCGCCCACCTGCCGGTCCACGTCGGAGGTGTAGCGGTCCTGGGGCAGCAGGAAGAGCACCGAGACGAAGCGGTCGAACGGGTCGTGGCGGGCGAACAGGCTGGCGCGCGGCCGGTCCTCCAGGTGCACCAGGCCGAGCGAGATGCGCAGCAGGTCGTCCTCGCTCATCTGGAACAGTTCGTCGCGCGGATAGGTCTGCAGCACGCCCTGCAGGCGCTTCTCGCGGTGCCCGCCCGCCGCCTTGGCCGCCCGCGCGATCACCCGCGCGGCCTTGCGCCGGATCAGCGGCACCTCGCGCACGGGTTCCTGATAGGCCTCCAGCGTGAACAGGCCGACGAAGCGGATCTCGCCGAACGCCCGTCCGTCCGGGCCGTAGCGCTTGACCCCGACGTAATCGAGATAGCCGCGCCGGTGCACGCGCGAGAGCATGTTGGACTTGGCGACCACCAGGGGCACGTCGCCCAGCCGCCGTCGCGCCTGGGCGGACAGGATCGCCGGTTCGGAATCCCGCCGCAGCACCACCCGGCCGGGGTCGCGCAGCACGCCCAGGCTTTCGGCGGGATCGGCGCGCGGCTCCTCGGCGGCGTAGGCGCCCTTGCCGTCGCGCGGATAGTCGTAGACCCGCGCGCCCAGGAACACGAAGTGGTCCGCGTTCAGCCAGCGCAGGAAGGCCAGGTCCTCGGCCCGTTCCTCGCCGGAGACCCCCTTCGCGCCGCCCGGACGCCCGGCCTCCAGCTCGGCGATGGCGCGGTCCATCAGGTCGCGCATGGGCTTGAAGTCCGCCACCGAGGCGCGGGCGTCGGCCAGGGCTGCGCTCACGCCCTGGACCAGGGCCTCGCCGTCGCCGCCCGCACCGAGCTCCAGCAGCACCAGGATCATCAACTCGCGGCGGTGCGCGCCGGTCTCGGCCCGCCGTCCGGCCCGGTCGCGGCGGACCGTCACCAGCGGGTGGAACATGGCCCTGACCGTGCAGCCGCGCTCGGTGATCTCGCCCATCACGGTGTCGACCAGGAAGGCCTGGTCGTCCTGGACGATCATCAGGGCCCACAGCGCGGGCGCGTGGCCCTCCTCGCCGCCGACTGGGCGCAGGTCGATCTTGGGGTCGCGTTTCTGGCGGCGTTCGGCGAAGGCCCAGAAGTCCGCGACGATGTCCGCCAGCGTCGCCGGGTCGAGGCCGAGGCCGGCCTCCAGCATCCAGTCCTGGCGCATCTGGGCGGCGAAGTCGGCTTCCGCGTCGCTCGCCGCCTTGCCGGGAAGGACGTGGTCGAGTTCGGCCGCGAAGGTCTCGACCGGAGCCGCGCCGGCGGACGGCTCGTCCGGCGTCGGGCGGGGGGTTCGGGCCTGCGTCCGGCGCGTCGACATCAACTCAGGCTACCGGCGGTCGGTTAACGAACTTTAACGCCTCGGGCGAGGCCTCGCGACGGCGCCCCCGGATACGCGAAAGCCGCCGGATGGGTTCACCGTCCGGCGGCCGGGGCCCGGGCCGTGGGGGGGAACGGCGCGGGCTCTCTTCGCGGCGACGCGTGTTGGGGACAATCAGCGTCGCGGGCCCGACAGATCGTCAGGCGGATATGAGATAAGCGCGCCATCGGGCGATTTAAGGGGGTCGCCATCACGCTTGCGTGACGGGCTGGGCGGGCCTCAGGCCGGCCCAGTCGCCGCGTCGGCGTGAAAGGTTTCCGGCTCGCCGTCGCGCGACAGCAGCACCGCGATCCAGCGGGTCCTCGGGAACTGGACGAGGATGACGATGGCGACCACCGTCAGCGGCGTGGACAGGAACATCCCCGGCACGCCCCAGATGGCGCCCCAGAAGGCCAGCGAGAGCAGCACCACGATCGGGTCGACGTTCAGGCTCGCGCCCTGGAGCCTTGGCGCGACGATGTTGCCGACCACGACATGGATCGTTTCCGCGCCGAACAGCAGAACCAGCGCCTGCCAGTGGGTGTCGAATTGCGCGAACGCGAACAGCGGCGGAAGGAAGATGCCCACGGCGCTGCCGAGGATCGGCACATAGGCGGCCAGGAAGACCAGAAATCCCCAGAACAGGGCGTCATCCAGACCGACCCATCGCATGAGAGCCCAGGACGCCGACGCCAGGATCAACCCGATCAGGGTCTGGATCCACACATAGCGTTCCACCCCGGTGCGGATGCGAACGAACACCTGCCGCGCGTGCTCGCGTCCGGCGTCGGTGTGGAACAGCTGGCCCGCCTTCTGCGTGAACCCGTGCTGCGACAGGGACAGGAACACCAGGTAGACGACGACGAAGCCGGCGCCGGAAGCCGCCCCTTCCACGCCCTTGGCCACGCTGGCCAGGTGTCGAGTGATATCGGCCTGGGCGATCATCTGCTCGATCGTCGGAGGGGTTACAATCCCGAGATCCGCGGACAGGTGAGCCACAAGCGTGTCGAGCCTGGGCTCATCGTGGATCAGCTGGGTCAGGAAGCCCCTGGCGTCGCTGGCGACGATGTAGACCGTCAGGCCAAACACCGCCGTGGTCAGGATCATGGCGACCGGCAGGGCCGCCGACGGAGGAATGAGGACGACGCGACGCTGAATCATGCGCGCCAGGCCTTCAACCACGATCATCAGGAATATCGCCAGGGCCAGCGGGGCGAGGATATCCTTCAGATAGAAGAACGCCGCGCCGACCAGGACCACCGCGATGATCACGATCGCCGTCGGGCCAGCCTGCGATTGCGAGGCTTCGCGGGCAGGCGCGCGCATCAGGCGCGTTTCTTCCTTCCGACCGAGGGCGGCTCGCCGTCCAGTTCGGGATTGCCGTCCTCCGATAGCAAGACCGCGATCCAGCGGGTGGCGGGGAACTGCACCAGGATCACCATGGCCATGACCGTCAGCGGGCTCGACAGGAAGGCGCCGGGCAGGCCCCACACCGCCGACCAGAAGGCCAGCGACAGCAGGATCACCACCGGGTCGAGGTTCAGGCTGTCGCCCTGCATCTTGGGCAGGACGATGTTGCCCATCACCGAGAACACCGTCTCAAGTCCGATCAAGAGGGTGATCGCCTGCCAGTAAGTGTCGAACTGCACCAGGGCGAACAGCGGCGGCAGCAGGATGCTCACCGCCGCGCCGATCATCGGGATGTAGGCCGCGATGAAGATGAAGAAGGCCCAGAACAGCGCGTTGTTCAGGCCCACCGCCGCCATGATCGCCCAGCAGGCCCCGGCGATCATCAGGCCGGTGACGGTCTGCACCCAGACGTAGCGCTCCACCCCCGTGCGGACCCGATTGAACAGGCGCGTGGCGTTCTCGCGCTTCTCGCGGCTGGGGAACAGGATCACGATCTTGCGGCTGAAGCCGGTGCGCGAGGCGATCAGGAAGCCCAGGTAGATCAGCACGAACACCGCGTCCGAGGCGAAGTTCTGGAACTTCTGGGCCGCCATGGCGGCGTACTGGCCGGGATTGAGCTTGCGCAGCAGCTCCGCCAGGGTCGGCGGCACGGTGACCCCGAACTGCCCCGCCACGCGCGACGCGGCGGCGTGCAGTTTGGGCCCATAGTCCACCAGCTGGCCGATGAAGGCGGTGGTGTTGTCCACCACCAGATAGACGGTGATCGCGAACAGCGCGAGCGACAGGATCACGGCCACGGGCATGGCGGCCTTGGGCGGGAACCGGGGAATGCGGTGCAGCAGCACCCTGGCCAGCCCGTCGATCAGGACCATCAGGAACAGGGCCAGGACCAGCGGGGTGAGGATGTCGCGAAGCCACCATGTGGCCGCGCCGCAGATCACCACCGCCATCAGCACGATGGCGTTGCGGGTCACGGGTCCGATCGCGGCCTCTGGCATGGCCGCTTCCTAACCCGAATCGAGGCGCGGCGATATGTCCCGCGCGCGCCGCTCCCGCGCCGCTAGAGCCGCGCGAACTCCAGGAAGATCGGCGCGCAGTCGCCCAGGCGCTTGCGCTCATACCGGGTCGTCACGTGATCCGCCGGCGGCGCGCGCCAGTCCCGCGCGGTCTCGGCGGTCCAGGCGAAGTCCGGCGAGCGAGACAGGCGCTCCAGCGTCCAGGCGGCGTAGTCGGCCCAGTCGGTCACGAAGCGCAGCCGCCCGCCGGATTTCAGCACCCGCGCGAATTCGGGGATCGTCTCGTCGTTCACCAGCCGGCGCTTGTGGTGGCGCGTCTTGGGCCAGGGGTCGGGGAACAGGATGAACAGCCGCGCGATCGAGGCGTCCGGCAGGGCGGCGATGACGTCGCGCCCGTCCCCGGCGTGCAGGCGCACGTTGCCGACGCCCGCTTCGCCCAGATGCCGGACGGCGCTGGCCACGCCGTTGATGAAGGGCTCGGCGCCCAGGATCAGCACGTCCGGATGCGCCGCCGCCTGGGCCGCCAGATGCTCTCCGGCCCCGAAGCCGAGCTCCACCCACGTCTCCCGCGCGCCGGGCATCAGGGCCTCAGGCTCGATCCGGCCCGCCTCCAGGTCCAGCGACAGCCCCGGCAGCGCGTCGGACATCAACGCCGCCCGGCCCGCCCGCAGGGGCCGGCCCTTGATGCGTCCATAGGTGCGGGGGGCGGGATGCTCGGTCATGGCCGGCCTATAGCAGCCGTCCGGGGTCTAGGGCAGGGAGCGGGTTCCAGGCGGAAAACCGGTTCCCACTTTTCCTGAGCCCGCTCTAAGGAGCCCTGACGCGCACCTTCGCCTCCGCCTTTCGGCCCTGCGCGTCCACCACGCTCAGGCGGAAGAAGCCCGGCGAGGCCGGCCGCCACACCGTGCGGCCGTCCGGGTCCGGCGTCAGCGGCGTTCCGTCCACGTACCAGGCCAGGCCCTCGCCCTGGGCCGCCAGCGCCAGCCCCCGCGCCCGGGGACCGAGACTGTCCACCTGAATGGCCGCGCCGTCGGGCGGGAAGATCAGTCGCGGTCCCTCGCTGGCCTGCAGGGTCGCCAGCGCCGCCGGCGCCGCCTTGGGCGCGACCGGATGCGGCGCCGAACGCGGCTGGGCCAGGGCGTCAGCGGCGTCGAACAGCAGGGGCAGGGCCGCCTCCCGCCCCGTCAGCCCGCCGCGCGCGCCGCCGTCGGCCCGGCCGGTCCAGGCGACGATGGCGTAGCCGCCCGCCACCCCGGCCGCCAGGGCGTCGCGAAAGCCGTAGGAGGTGCCGGTCTTGAACGCCACCAGCGGTCCGCGCCGGGTGAGGGCGGCGGGCGCGCGGCCCTGGGGCGAAGGGGTCTCGCGCAGGATGTCCAGCACCTGGCGCGCCGCCGCCTGGCGCATGATCCGCACCCCAGTCTGGCGCGGCCGGCGCGCGGCCTCGCTTTCCGTATAGGCCAGCGGCTTGGCCACGCCCTCGTCCCCCAGGGCCGCGTAGAGCAGGGCGAGGTCGGACAGCTTCATGCCTTCGCCGCCCAGCGCCAGCGGCAGGCCCGCCGCGCGCGCCCGTTCGGCCGGCCGCACCAGGCGCACGCCGGCCGCCGCGATGCGCGCCTCGAACGCTCCGGGGCCGAGCTTGGCCAGGGTCGCCACCGCGGGCACGTTCAGCGAATTGGCCAGGGCCTCGCGCGCGGTCACCTTGCCGTGGAACACCCGGTCGAAGTTCTCCGGCGCATAGTCGTCGAACCGGCGCGGCGCGTCCTCGATCAGGGTGTCGGGCGCCACCACGCCGTCGTCGAAGGCGAAGCCGTAGATGAACGGCTTCAGGGTCGAGCCGGGCGAGCGCAACGCGCGGGTCATGTCGATCCAGCCGCCCGGCCGGTCCAGGCCGCCTGAGCCGACGGAGGCGCGCACGGCGCGGGTCTTGATCTCGACCACCATCAGGGCGGCCGACGTCTCGGGGCCCTGCGCCCGCGCCGTGGCGGCGACGAACTGCTCCAGCCGGGCCTGCAACGGCGCGTCGATGGTGGAGACCACGGTGGCCTCGCCCGGCGGCGCGGCGCGGGCCAGCTCGCCGGCCGTATGCCAGGCCAGGGCCGGGAAGGGCGTGCGGCTGGGGCAGGGGTTCGGCGGCGGCCTCCTCGGCCTGGGCCTGCGAGATCAGATGCGCCCGCGCCAGCCGCTGAAGCACCGTCGCCCGCGCCGCCCGAGCGGCCTGGGGATGCCGATCCGGCCGGCGCGCCTCGGGCGATTGCGGCAGGGCGATCAGCAGGGCCTGTTCGGCCAGGGTCAGGGTCTCGGGCTCGTGGCCGAAATAGGCCAGCGACGCCGCCCGCGCGCCCTCCAGATTGCCGCCGTAGGGGGTGAGGGTGAGGTACAGCGCCAGCACCTGCGGCTTGGTCAGCCGCGCCTCGATCTGCACGGCGCGGATCGCCTCGATGATCTTCGAGCCCAGGGTGCGCGGCCGGGGCTCCAGCAGCCGCGCGGTCTGCATGGTGAGGGTCGAGGCGCCGGACACGATCCGCCCGTGCGTCACGGCCGAGCCCGCAGCCCGCAGCACCGCCAGCAGGTCCACGCCGGGGTGGCGCAGGAAGCGGGCGTCCTCCAGGCGCGATCAGCCGGCGCAGGAAGCTGGGGTCGATCCGGCTCAGGTCCGCGCGGATGCGCCAGCGCCCGTCCTCCACCGGCAGGGCGCGCAGCCACGCCCCCTTGTGGTCCAGCACCACCGGCGATGACCGCATTCCCCCGCCCGAGGTTCGGCGGGAAGGCCGCGTCCAGCACGGCCGCGGCGGCCTCAAGCGCGACGAGGCCGATCAGGACGAGGACGAGGGCGCGCCGGCCCCGTCCAGACGCGGCGGCCATCCTATCCCTGCGGCTGCGATGGTCACGCGGCCGCCGGCGGTGCGGGCGCGGATGGCCGGGTGGTACATGTCGCTCGCTACGACGCCCGGGCGGTAGAAGTCGCCCGGGGTCACCGCCCGGATCACATAGGCGAGGGCGAAGGTCTTGCCGCCCTGCACGGTCATGGCGGCCACATAGCGGTCGTCGCGGGCCTCCTGCACGTCGGCGGCGGACAGCTCGCCGAGGAACTTGAACGGCCCGCTCTGGGCGTCGTCCGGACCCAGCGTCATCTCCACCTCGAAGCCCGCCGGCAGGGCGTCGTCGATCACCAGGGGCATGGAGCGGCCCTGTTCGTTGGTTCCGGAGATGCGCACGATCATCCGCTCGCCCTGGCGGATCGACGCCGGGTCCGCCGCGCCGCCCGCGAAGCCGTAGAAGCTCTTGGCCACGCTCAGGCCCCGGCTCTCGGCGTCCGGCGAGGCCAGCGGGGTCCCGCGCACCGTCACCGTGCGCCACAGCGCGCCCTTGCCGGCGTTGACGAACTTCGCCGCCGCCAGCCGGCCCACCGACCAGCGGGGCGTCCCGCCCTGGCCGGCGATGGCCGTCACGCCCGTGGCCTGGATGTTCATGGGCCCGGCCGCGCGCAGCATCTGGTCGGCCGCCTTCAGCAGCTGGGCTTCCTCCTGGGTGTTCAGCGCGTCCGGATCCTTCACCGCGCCGGAGAGCCGGCCTTGCAGATTGCGGGCGAGGGGGGTCTCCCCGGCCTCATAGGCCAGCGCGATCACCCCGGCGAGGTCGCGCAGGGGGCTCTGGTACCAGTCGGCGTTGTCCGCATAGGGCGTGGGCGGGCCGAACAGGCCGGGCCTGAAGCTGAGCGCCGCGACGGCCTGGCGGAAGGAGTCCGCCGCCCGCGCCTTGTCGCCCATCAGGGCCAGCCCGGCGCCCACCTGGGCGCGCGCCAGGGGCGAAGGTTCGGACTTCATCTGCACGTCGTGCCACCAGCGCAGGCGGGCCAGATCGCCCTTGCCGGCCTTGGCGAGCACATACAGCGCATAGGCCGAGGCGCGGCTTCGCATCCGCTTGGTGGCCGCCTTGGACGCGTCCTTGGAGCCGGCCTGCCAGTCCGGATACTCCAGCTTGTAGGATACCGGCGACCAGCCGTCGGGCCGCGAGATCTGGCGCATGGCCGACAGCGCCCGGTCGATCGCCGTCTGCGGGATCGACGCGCCGCGGGCCTTGGCCTCGATCAGGAAGTCGGTGGCGTAGGCGCCGAGCCACGCGTCCGCCTGGCCGTCGCCCACCCGCCACAGGCCGAAGGCGCCGTCCAGCGTCTGGCGGTCCAGCAGCTTGCCGACGGCGGCGTCCAGCGCGGCGGGCGCGGCCTTCAGCTTCGGGTCCTTGGAGACCTGCGTGGCGTACAGCAGCGGCAGGGCGGCCGAGACCAGCTGCTCGGTGCAGCCGTAGGGATAGCGGTTCAGCGCCACGGCGATGGGGCCGGGATCGAAGCCCTCGAAGGGCGAATAGCTCACCTCCATGGTCACGCCGCCGGCCGCCAGCCCGGCCATCATGTCGGACGTGGGCGTGAAGGCCTCGCCGGGTTTCTGCAGGGCGGTGAAGGTGCGGATCGTCGGGCCCCAGCCCAGGCGGGTCTGCAAGCGGATAGGTCTTGGTCGTGGTGAAGCCCGGGCCGCTCACGTCGAAGCGCACCTGGCCGATCCCCTCGCGGTTCGGCGCGTTCACGGGCGCGCGCTCGGTCACGTGCTGGCCGACCATCAGGTTGTAGAGCTTCTTGAACGGCGCCAGCAGGCCGCCCGTGCCGGTGATCTGGGCGATGTAGGCGCCGGCCTTGCCCTCCAGATTGTTCAGCTCCAGCGTCGCGAAGGCGTGGTCGCCCGGCGCCAGGAAGCGCGGCAGCGACAGGTCCGCCACCACCGGCTCGCGCACGGTCATGTCCTTGTCGCCGGAGCCGACGGCCTCGTCGGTCCAGGCCACCGCCATCACCCGAAGCTGGCCGTTGAAGGCGTCCTGGGCCGGCAGATGCACGGTCGCCTTGCCGTCCAGTCCGGTCTCCACGACGCCCGACCACAGGGCCACGGTCTTGATCGGGGTGACGGTCAGGCTCTCGCCGCCGATCTCATCACCGCCGAAGTTGACGTTGGCCGCCGCCCCGAGGTTGGGATCCAGCAGCCGGCCGTAATCGTCGCGATAGTCCACCGACAGGGCGCGCTTGCCGAAGTACCAGGCCACGGGGTCGGGGCTGGCCTGCTTGGTCAGGCGCAGGATGCCCTCGTCCACCGCCGCCACGGTGACGTGCGCGCGCTGGCCGAGCTTCAGGCCGTGGACGGTCAGGGGGATGTCGATCCCGGCCTTGGAGTCGATCTTGTCGGGCGTGGCGAGATCCACCGTCAGCTTGCGGCCCTTGGGGTCGAGGGGCACGTAGACGAGGCCCAGCGCCCGGCGCGGAATCGGCGCGGAGACCGGATCGCGCGGCTGGATCACGCTGACCAGCACATAGGCGCCGCCTCCCCATTCGGCGGAGGTCTTCAGCCGCAGCTTCGCGCCGTTCTTGCCGACCTTCAGGGTCTTGAAGTCGATCACGTGGTCGGTGGCCACAGCCACCTGGGCCTCGCCCGCATAGGGGGCCTTGATGTCGATCTCGACGGTGTCGCCTTGGGCGTAGTGGTCGCTGCCGGCGGAGACGCGGGCCATGTCCGGCGCCTCGAGGTCGCGGCCCGACGAGCCCCAGCCGGCGGAAAAGCGCGTGACGGTCTTGGCGCCGTCCGGCCCGGTCAGCTCCAGCCGATAGTCGCCCCAGCCCAGCCGGCGGTTCAGCCGCGCCGGCGCGCCGGCGGCGATGTCGACCACGCCCTTGGCGACCACGGCGTCGCGGCTGGTGCGCCGCCACTGCCATTTGCCGTCCTTCTGGAACCAGTCGTAGTCCCAGTTCTCGGAGATCAGCGTCCAGGTCGCGCCCGGCGCGGCGGTGCGCTTGCCGAAGGCGTCCACGGCGATCATCTGCAGCGCCACCGGCGCCGTGTCGCCCTTGAAGTCCCCCTGGTCGACCTTGACGCCGAGGTAGAGCGGCTTGGTCCTCAGCTTCAGTTTCAGGTCCTCGCGCACGGGCCGCCCGCCCGGCTCGAACACCGAGGCGGTCATGGCCACCAGCAGCGGCTGATAGACCTCGCCGGCCTCCGCGGAGTTCACCGCCAGCACGGCATGGCCCTCGCCGTCGGTGACCGTCGAAGGAAGGTCGAGATACTTCTCCTGGAAGGGCGCCTTGTCGTCGCCCCACTGGAAGCCCTTGAACGCCGGGAAGGGATCGGCGTCGGCCCTGATCCTGGCTTCGCCCTGGGTCTGCAGTCCGCGCCGGGCGCGCCGTAGAGGAACCGCGCGGAGACATCCACGCGCCGCGTCTGGCCGGCCAGGATCGGCGTCGCCTTGCGCGCCCGCGACGGTCACCGCCAGCCGCTGGGGCGCGAAGTCCTCCACCTGGAACGACAGGGACCCGGCCGGATCGTCGATCCCCTCCATCTGCAGCGTGGCGGTCCAGCGCCCGCGCGGGGCGCTCTTGGGCGTCACGAAGTCATAGGCGACGGCGCCGTTGTCGGCCTTGTCGAAGGGCTGGCGGACGATCTCCACGCCGGAGGGGCGCTTGATCACCAGGGCGCCCTTGCGGTCGGTCACCGCCTTGCCGGTGCGGTCGCGCACCATGGCGACCAGGTGCACGGTCTCGCCCGGCCGATAGATGCCCCGGTCGGCGTAGATATAGCCGTCGATGGCGGTCTTGGCCGTGCGGCCGGACGGTGAGGGCGCCGGGGACGCGCGCGCCCGCCGATGCCCTGGTTGGACAGGTCCACGGGGCTGCGGTCCAGATCCAGCACCGCCAGGTCCGCCTGGGGTCCATAGGCCATCAGCATCTTGGCGTGGGAGGCGTCCTTGCCCTTCAGCAGCGGGCCCGGGAAGCGCACCCGGCCGGAGCTGTCGGTGGCGCCCGACGCCAGGTCCTCGCCGTCCTGGGCGACCAGCACCACGCGCACGCCGGCCAGGGTCTTGGCGGTCTTCAGCGAGCGCACCACCGCGTCCAGCCCGTCCGAGCCCTGGTAGGCGATCAGCGCCATGTCGGTGAACATCACCCAGCGGCTGGCCTGGGCGGGGCGGTTGTTGTCGTCCTCCTCGGCCGTGCGTCCGCCCGAGGCGTCCTTGGCCTTGATCACATAGCCGCCGGGCTTCAGCGTCTTCAGCACCGCGCCCAGGGGAAAGACGGTGGTGGTCCGCTGGCCCTGCTCGCCGGTGACCGCGACCTCGCCCTTCCACACCACCTGGCCTTCGTCGTCGGGGCGGGAGTCGTAGTCGTAGCCGTACTCGCCCTCGCCGGTGGGGTCGGTCTTGACGATCTGTCTTGCGCACCAGATTGCGGTCCGGCACGCGCCAGACCTCGATGGCCAGCTTGGAGACGTTCACCGTCTCGATGCCGACGCCGTCGGCCTCCTCGCGCGGCAGGATCACCCCGTCCCCGGCGAAGCCCACGTAGGGCGGCTTGTCGCCGAAGACGAAGTCCACGTCGGCGTTGGCGGCCAGGGCGTCGCCGTTCTTGGCCGGCAGGCCCTTCAACAGGGTGATGCGACGGTCGGTGAAGCCCAGGCCCCCGACGCACAGCTCGTCGCCCCGGGCGGTGACGGCGGGTTGGCCCTCAGGCTCGGGCGAGATCAGCACGAAGTCGGCGTAGGATTTCGAGGAGTCCAGCGGCCGGGTCATCTTCACGCAGGCGAGCGGCTGGGCGCCGGAGGTGTCGATCCGCTGGGTCCAGACCGCGAAGCCGTCCGGCTTGGGCGGGGCCGCGCGCTTGGCGTTGGCGGAGCGGGGCTTGCCGAAGAACGGCCAGGAGATGCCGGAGTCCGCGCTGGCCACGGCGGCGCCCGCGCCATGGCGTCCGCCCACGCCCTTGCCGGCCAGGAATCCGCCGCCGAAGCCGAGAATCAGGGCCGCGGCTACGACGCCGGCGATCACGGCTTGATTGCGGTTCATGCCCGCCTCCTCCGGCCCAGAGCCGGCAGCCCGCAAGGAGGGAAGCCTATGCGGGGCGGGCGGTCAATCGCGGCGGCGTGACAGGCTCAGCGTAAACCCAGGGTGATGGACTTGATCTGCAGGTACTCGTCCATGCCGAACACCGAGCCCTCGCGACCGAATCCGGACGACTTCACCCCGCCGAAGGGGTTGGCGGCGTTGGACATCAGCCCGACGTTCACCCCCACCATGCCCGCCTCGATGGCCCGCGCCACGCGCATCACCCGGTCCAGGTCCTGGCCGAACAGATAGGACGCCAGGCCGAACTCCGAGCCGTTGGCCAGCGCGATCAGCTCTTCTTCGGTCTCGAAGGAAAACACCGGCGCCACCGGACCGAAGGTCTCCTCGCGGCGGATACAGGCCCTCGTCGCCGCCGGCCAGCACCGTGGGCTGATAGAACCGCCCGCCGCGCTCATGCCGCGCCCCGCCGACCACGACACGGCCGCCCGCCGCCACGGTGCGCGCCACGTGGTCCTCGACCTTGTGCAGCCCCGCCGCGTCGATCAGCGGCCCGATCTGGGCGCCCGGCTCGAAGGCCGAGCCCACCTTCAGGGCGGCCACCAGCGGCGCCAATCGCTCCAGATAGGCGTCATAGACCGACGCGTGGACATAGATGCGGTTGGGGCACACGCAGGTCTGGCCCGAGCCGCGGAACTTGCCCTTCACCGTCTCGGCGGCGGCCAGATCGAGGTCCGCGTCCTCCAGCACGATCAGGGGCGCCGCGCCGCCCAGCTCCATGGAAAGCCGCTTCAGCGTGGGGCGCGCACTCGGCCATCAGGGCGCGGCCCACCTCTGTGGAGCCGGTGAAGGACAGCTTGCGGATCAGGTCCGAGCCGGTGAGCACGCCGCCCAGGGCGCCGCCCGCGCCGGTGATCACCTGCAGCACCCCGCCGGGAATCCCGGCCTTCAGCGCCAGCTCCGCCAGCGCCAGGGCGGTGAAGGGCGTGGCCGAGGCGGGCTTGACCACCGCCGTGCAGCCCGCCGCCAGCGCCGGGCCGACCTTGCGGGTGATCATGGCGGCGGGGAAGTTCCACGGCGTGATGGCCGCGATGGGCCCCACCGGCTCCTTGATGGCCAGGATGCTGGCGCCCGAGGGGCTGGGGATCACCGCGCCGTTCAGCCGCTCGGCCTCGCCGGCGAACCACTTGAGGAAGCTGTTGGCGTAGTCGATCTCGCCCTTGGCCTCGGCGAAGGGCTTGCCGTTCTCCAGCGCCAGAGGGCGCCCAGCCCCTCGCGCTCGGCGTCGACCAGCCCGGCCCAGCGGCGCAGCAGCTCGCCGCGCTCGGCGGCGGGCCGCGCGGCCCAGGCGGGAAAGGCGTCCGCGGCGGCCTTCACCGCGCCTCGGCCTGGGCGACGGAGAGCTTGGGAACCGTCCCGATGACCTGCTCGGTCGCCGGGTCTTCCACCTCGATCACGCCCTCGCCCGAGACCCAGGCGCCGTTCACCAGCGCCTTCTGGCGGATCAGGGCCATGCCCTTGGCCTTGGCGGCCGCAAGCTCGTCCACGCTCGTCCCGTCCATCGTCGCCTCCTTGGGTCGGCGCACCCTTAGACGCCGCCGTTGGTCCCGCAAGCCCTTGGCCCTATATGGGCGCCCAGGAGCACCCCATGAGCCGCCCCTTCGTGAAGATGAACGGCCTGGGCAACGACTTTGTCGTGGTCGAGGCGCGCACCGACCCCTTCGATCCCACCGAGGACGAGGCGCGGGCGATCTGTGACCGCACCACCGGCGTCGGCTGCGACCAGCTCATCAGCCTCGGCCCGTCCGCGCGCGCGGACGCCTTCGTGCGGTTCTGGAACGCCGATGGCGGTGAGATCGACGCCTGCGGCAACGGCAGCCGCTGCGCCGCCTGGCTGCTGATGCAGGCCTCCGGCAAGGACGAGGCGACGCTGGAGACCAAGGCCGGGCTGCTGCGCGCCACGAAGGCCGGCGAGGGCCTGGTGACGGTGGACATGGGCGTCCCCGGCCTGGGCTGGACCGGACATCCCCCTGGAAGAGGAGATGGACACCCGGGGCATCGAGCTTCAGGTGGGCCCCATCGACGACCCGGTGATGCACACCCCCGGCTGCGTCTCCATGGGCAATCCGCACGTGGTGTTCTTCGTGCCGGACGCCGAGGCCGCGCCGGTGGAGAAGATCGGCCCGATGATCGAGCACCACCGCCTGTTTCCCGAGCGGGTCAACGTCGGCTTCGCCCAGATCAAGGCGCCTGACCGCATCCGCCTGCGGGTCTGGGAACGCGGCGCGGGTCTCACCAAGGCCTGCGGCACCGGCGCCTGCGCGGCGGTGGTGGCCGCCCACCGCCGGCTGCTGTGCGGCCGCTCCGCGACGGTGGAAACCGACGGCGGCGAGCTGCACATCGAGTGGCGGCTGTCGGACAACCACGTGCTGATGACCGGCCCGGTGGCGACCGAGTTCACCGGCGTGATCTGACTCCAGACAAGGCGATCCTCATGGCCCAGCATCCCGCGCTCACCCCCGGCCGCACGGCGGTCATCACCGGCGGCGCGGACGGCATCGGCCTGGCGGTCGCCGGCCGGCTCGTCGCGCTCGGGCTGAACGTCGTCATCGCCGACCGCAACGCCGCCCAGCTGGCCGAGGCGGAGGCCGCCCTGCGCGCCAAGGCCCCGCGCGGTCAGGCCCAGGTGCGCGCCCAGGTCACCGACGTCGGCGATCTGGCCCAGGTCGAACGGCTCCGCGCCTTCGCCTACGACACCTACGGCGACGTGGCTTTCCTGATGAACAACGCCGGCGTCGGCGAGCCGACCACGGCCATCGGCGGCTACGACAACTGGCGGGCGGTGCTCCAGACCAACCTCTGGGGCGTGATCAACGGCGTGCAGACCTTCTCCGAGGCGATGATCGCCCAGGGAACGCCGGCCGTGATCGTCAACACCGGCTCCAAGCAGGGCATCACCACCCCGCCCGGCAACCCCGCCTACAACGTCTCCAAGGCGGGGATAAAGGTGCTGACCGAGGCGCTTCAGCACGAGCTGCGCGGAACCGAAGGCTGCCAGGTCAGCGCCCACTTGCTGGTGCCCGGCTTCACCTACACCGGCATGATGCGCCGCCGGATCGCCGAAAAACCCCCCGCCGCCTGGACCTCCGAACAGGTGGCGGACTTCCTGCTGGAGCATCTGGCGGCCGGGGATTTCTACATCCTGTGCCCCGACAACGACGTGACGCGCGAGATGGACGAGAAGCGCATCGACTGGGCCGCCCACGACCTGATCGACAACCGCCCGCCGCTCTCCCGCTGGCATCCCGACTACAAGGCCGCCTTCGAGGCCTTCATGGCGGGGGAGGACTGCAGCGGCGAGCCCCTCCGCCTCTGGCGCCCGACCCCGACGGCGAGCAGTATGAGGCCGCCTCGGTCGGCGGGGATAGATTTTCAATCCCCCTCGCCCGCGACGGAGCGATGATGGCCGGATGACCCGCCGCCGCCATGTCCGCCGTCAGCCCCTCGCCGGGCCCGCTCACGCGCGCACCCGCGCACCTCCGCGCACCCCCGCCTCCGCGCGCCCGCGCGTAGAGGGGCGGGTTATCCCCGCAGTTTGGGCGAGCTTGTCCCCCCAATGGGCGTGGTCCGCGCGCCGCCGTCGCGGCAGGGCCACAGGCGTGCTATATCGCGCCACGAGGGCGGGCCCCGAGTGGATCGGGCGGCCGCTTGCGTTTGAGACCAAGTTCAGTATGGCCGACGGCTCGATCATCACAGCGCCCGCCCCCGCCCCCACGCCCGTTGACGACGTGCAGGTGGTCACCTTCGGCTGCCGGCTGAACGCGTCGGAGAGCGAGGCGATCCGCGCCCGCACGGCGTCCGACGGCCTCACCGACGCGGTGGTGTTCAACACCTGCGCGGTCACCGGCGAGGCGGTGCGCCAGGCCCGCCAGGCGATCCGCAAGGCGCGGCGCGAGCGGCCCGGCGCCCGCATCGTCGTCACCGGCTGCGCCGCCCAGATCGACCCGGACGCCTTCGCCGCCATGCCCGAGGTGGACGTGGTGCTGGGCAACGCCGACAAGGCCGCCCCCGGCGCCTACGCCGCCCTGCGAAGGCCCCCGGGTGCGGGTGGCCGACATCTTCGCCGAACGCGGCATGTCCCCCTCCCTCGGCCACGGGGTGAAGGACCACGCCCGCGCCCATGTGGAGGTGCAGAACGGCTGCGACCACCGCTGCACCTTCTGCGTCATCCCCTACGGCCGGGGCGATTCCCGCTCCGCGCCGGCCGGCGAGGTGGTGGAGGCCGTGCGCGCGCTGGCCGCCCAGGGCTATCGCGAGGCGGTGGTCACCGGGCGTCGACATCACCTCCTGGGGTCAGGACCTGCCCGGCGCGCCCACCCTCGGCCAGCTCGTCGGCCGCATCCTGAAGCTGGTTCCCGAGCTGGAACGCCTGCGCCTGTCCTCCATCGACATGGCCGAGATCGATCCGGACCTGATGCGCCTCCTGGCCGAGGAAGAACGCCTCATGCCCCACCTGCACCTGTCGCTCCAGAACGGCGACGACATGATCCTCAAGCGCATGAAGCGCCGCCACAGCCGCGCCGACGCCCTCGACCTGATCGCGGCGGCCCGCGCCGCCCGGCCGGACATCGCCTTCGGCGCCGACCTGATCGCCGGCTTCCCCACCGAGACCGACGAGATGTTCGCCAACACCCTGGCCTTCGTCGAGGAGGCGGGCCTCGCCTACCTGCACGTCTTCCCCTTCAGCCCGCGCCCCGGAACCCCCGCCGCGCGCATGCCCCAGGTGGACCGCGCCGTGGTGAAGGACCGCGCCCGGCGTCTGCGCGAAGCCGGCGACGCGGCCCTCGTCCGCCACCTGGACCGCCAGATCGGCCGCACCGTCCCGGCCCTGGTGGAGCGGCCGGGCTTGGCCCGCGCCCCGGACTTCACCGAGATCGCCTTCGACGGTACGGCGGCGGCGGGAACCATCGTTCCGCTCACCCTCACCGGCCACGACGGCAAGCGGGCGCAGGCGTCGTGAGGGACCGAAATCCTCGTGCTTCGACAAGCTCAGCATGAGGATTTCTACTGAACCGCCCTTCCATTCGCCTTGAACCTGGGCCCGCAGTCGTCCTCATCCTGAGCCTGTCGAAGGACGAGGGCGTCCCCCTGACTCTGGTTTTCTTCACATTCTTCCGCTATAGGCCCCGCCCCATGACGCGGACGTCGCACCATCACGGCCATCTCCATTCCCTGACCCGCCACGGCGGGCCGGGCCGGACCCGCTTGGCCTAGAGCGACCCGCCCCGAGCCCCGCCGCCGTTGCGGATGGGGCTCGCTTGCAGCTCCATCCGTCCCGCCTTTCCCAAGGACCCGAGACGATGGACTTCCCGCCTTCCTTGCTCAGATGCGCCAATTCCGATAGGCGCGCGGCATGACCGCCGAGACCCCCTTCCGACCCGAGGCGCGCGCCCCGCGCGGCCTTGTCGACCGCCGCGCCCGCGACCTTGCGGCCGAGCGCGCCATCCTGGGCGCCGTCTCCGGCGTCTATGAGGCCTGGGGGTTCGAGGCGCTGGACACCTCGGCGTTCGAATACGCCGA
Source organism: uncultured Alphaproteobacteria bacterium (assembly GCA_963761065.1). Classification (GTDB taxonomy): domain Bacteria; phylum Pseudomonadota; class Alphaproteobacteria; order Caulobacterales; family Caulobacteraceae; genus JANWHQ01. Next base: position 82,745 of record CAVXFP010000002.1, read on the forward strand.
TGCGCTGGGCAAGTTCCTGCCGGATTCCGAGCGGCCCAACGAGGGCGTGTTCGCGCTGCAGGACGACGACGAGCAGTGGATGGCGCTGCGCTACGACCTCACCGCGCCGCTGGCCCGCTTCGCCGCCCAGAACTGGGAGACCCTGCCCAAGCCCTTCCGCCGCTACGCCTTCGGCCCGGTGTGGCGCAACGAGAAGCCGGGCCCCGGCCGCTATCGCGAGTTCGTCCAGTGCGACGCCGACACCGTGGGCTCCGCCCGCCCCGAGGCGGACGCCGAGATGATCGCCATGGCCGCCGCCGGCCTGGAGGCGGCCGGCCTGCCGCGCGGCGCCTATGTGCTGAAGATCAACAGCCGCAAGCTGCTCGACGGCCTGATGGACGAGGCCGGGATCGCCGACGCCCGCCAGAAGCTCACCGTCCTGCGCGCCGTGGACAAGCTCGACCGCCTGGGCTGGGACGGGGTGCGCGACCTGCTCGGCCCCGGGCGCCTGGATGAGTCCGGCGCCTTCACCAAGGGCGCGGGGCTGGACCCGGCCCAGAGCGAGGCCATCGCCGAGTTCATCGACGTCTCCACCAAGGAGGCCGGCGTGCTGGCGGCCCTGGCCAAGCTGAAGCTGGGCGCCGTGGGCGAAGAGGGCCTGCGCGAACTGGAGCTGATCGAGGCGGCGCTGGAGGGCCTGGGCGTTCAGTCCAACCAGGCCAGGTTCGACCCGTCCGTGGTGCGCGGCCTGGAATACTACACCGGCGCGGTGTTCGAGGCGGAGCTGCTGCTCGACACCCCCGGCGAGGACGGCCTTCCGATCCGCTTCGGCTCGGTCGGCGGCGGCGGGCGCTATGACGGCCTGGTGGCGCGCTTCACCGGCCAGCCGACCCCGGCCACCGGCTTCTCCTTCGGCGTCTCGCGCCTGGCGGCGGCCCTGCGCGCGGCGGGTCGCGACCCGGCCGGAAGCCTGCGCGGCCCCGTGGTGGTCATCGCCTTCGATGCGGCCCGCATGCCCGACTACTTCGCCCTGGCCGGCGAACTGCGCGCCGCCGGGATCGCGGCGGAGGTCTATCTCGGAAGCTCCGGCATGAAGGCGCAGATGAAGTACGCCGACCGGCGCGCCGCCCCCGCCGCCATCATGCTCGGCGACGACGAGATCGCCGCCGGCACCGTCACCATCAAGGACCTCGACCTCGGCCGCGAGCTGGCCAAGGGCCTTTCGGACAACGACGCCTGGCGCGCCGAGCGGCCCGGCCAGCAGACCATCCCCCGCGCCGATCTGGTGGCGGCGGTGCGCAAGATCATCGGGGCCGGGTCATGATCCGGCTCGAGCCCTCCGCGCCCGAGGCGTCGCTCGCCGCCATCCGCGCTCCGTTCCTGGAGCGGGCGGCGAGCGCCCATCGACATCCCGGTGCTGCAGCGGCTGGACCTGATGCTCGACCTGTCGGGCGAGGCCATGCGCCCGCGCCTGTTCGTGGTGGAGGCCGACGGCATCGACGAAGCCTGCCTGCGGCCCGACTTCACCATCGGCGTCGCGCTGGCCGCACCTTGAGGCCGGGGGCGGGGCGGGCCGCTATCTGTACGAAGGCAAGGCCTTCCGCGTGGCGCCCAAGGGCTCTGACCGCGCCGAGGAGTTCCTGCAGATCGGCGTCGAATGCTACGGCGAGGCCGACCGCGTGGGCGCCGATGCGGCCATGGCCGGCCTGGCGTGGCGCGCCGCCGCCGCCGGGCGGACGAGGCGGACCTGTCGATCCGCATGGGCGACATCGCCCTGTTCGAGGTGTTCCTGGCCGCCCTGGGCCTGGCGCCGGCCCTGGTGCTGAGCCTGGCCGCGCCTTTCGCCGCCCGCGATCCTTCCGCGCCGAGCTGGAGCGCGTCCAGGCGCCTGCGCCCGCCGCCGCCAAGGGTGGACGGTTGGCGTCGCTGCTCGCCGGCCTGCCGGAAGTCCGAGGCGGCCGAGGCGTTGTCCGAACTGTGGGCCCTGGCCGGGGTCCAGCCGGTGGGCGGCCGCGCCCCCGCCGAGATCGTGCATCGCCTGGCCGAGCGCGGCCGGGCGGCCGAGGCGCCCCCGCTGGCCGCCGCTGACGCCGGCAGGATCATGGACTTCCTGGCCGTCGCCGACCGGCCCGGCGCGGCCCTGAAGGCCGTCGCCGCCCTCGCCAAGGGCAAGGCGCTGCAGACCGCGCTCGACGCCTGGTCCGACCGCGCCGCGCGCCTTGCCGCCGAAGGGATTCCCGAGGATCGCCTGACGCTGAGCCCCGCCTTCGGTCGCGCCTTCGGCTATTACGACGGCGCCCTGTTCGAGGTGCTGAGCACGTCGCTCGACGCCGAGCGGCCGGTCGCGGCCGGCGGGCGCTACGACGGCCTGATGACGGCTCTGGGCGCCAAGGGTTCGACCGGCGCGGTGGGCTGCATGGTCCGCCCCTGGCGCGCCTTTTCGGGAGGCGAGCGATGAACGGCCCCCTGATGATCGCCGTGCCCTCCAAGGGCCGGCTGAAGGACCAGACCGAGGCGTGGCTGCTCCGACTGCGGCTTCAAGCTGAAGGCCGTGGGCGGCGGACGCGGCTATCGCGCGGTGCTGGACGGCCTGCCGGAGGCGGAGGTGCAGCTGCTGTCCTCCTCCGACATCGCCGCCGCGCTGGAGAGCGGCGATCTGCACCTGGGCGTCGTCGGCGAGGACCTTCTGCGCGAGCAGAACGCGCTGGACGGGCGAGCCATGCTGCTCATGGCGCTCGGCTTCGGGCGGGCCGATCTGGTGGTCGCCGCGCCGGAGAGCTGGATCGACGTGGAGACCATGGCCGACGTGGACGAGGTCGCCATGGCCTATCTGCACCGCACCGGCCGGCGCATGCGCGTGGCGACCAAATATCCGGTCCAGACCCGCGCCTTCTTCGCCAGCCGCGGGGTCGCGGACTATCGCATCGTGGATTCCAGCGGCGCCACCGAGGGCGCGCCCGCCGCTGGGACCGCCGAGCTGATCGTGGACATCACCACCACCGGCGCCACCTTGAAGGCCAACGGCCTGCGCCCGCTGGCCGACGGCCTGATCCTGAAGAGCGAAGCCCAGCTCGCCGCCAGCCTGAGCGCGCCCTGGACCGCCAAGGGCCTGGACGCCGTGCGCCGCTTCGTGCGCGCCATCGAGGCGCGGGCGCGGGCCCAGGGTCTGGCGGCGCTGACCTGGCCGGCCGAGCAGACCAAGGCCGCCGAGACCGCGCTCAAGGGCTTCATCGACCGTGGCGCCGCGCGCCGGGCGGGGGGCTTGCTCGTGGGTTCAGGCGAGGTGTTCGCGGCGGCCGAGGCCCTGGCCCAGGCGGGCGTGGGTCCGGTGACGGCGACGCGGCCGGACTACGTCTTCGAAGCCGAATGCGCGGTGGTGGACCGGTTGGCGGCCATGGTTAAGCCGTCTTAACCTGTGACCTTGCTGCATCAGTCCGGCCGGGCCGTCCGGCCAGCGGCCGGCGCGCGCGTTGACACCCCTTGAAATCTCGCCGCACTCTCCCGTCCCGCGAAGTCCAGCGCGCGGTCGATGCGCGGATTTCCATGGCGTTTCGGGGGAGGAAACGCCCGCTCGATCAAGAGCGTAAAGGCGAGCCCGCCGCGATCACCGCGCGGCGGGCTCGTTTTATTTGCGCCTACCAGATCCGTACGCGCTGGTCCGGGGCGAGATAGAGGGCGTCGCCCGGCTTCACCTTGAAGGCCGCGTACCAGGCGTCGATGTTCCGCACCACGCCGTCCACCCGGTACTTGGCCGGAGAGTGGGGGTCGGAGACCAGCTGGCGCTTGAGGGAGTCCTCGCGCTGCTTGGTGCGCCACACCTGCGCCCAGCCCAGGAACACGCGCTGGTCGCCGGTCAGGCCGTCGATCACCGGCGCGGGCTTGCCGTCCAGCGAGGCGTGGTAGGCGTCCAGGCCCAGCAGCAGCCCGCCCAGGTCGGCGATGTTCTCGCCCATGGTGAGCTGGCCGTTGACGTGCGCGCCGGCCACCGGCTCGAACGGCCGAGTACTGGGCGCCCAGCCGGTCGGCGCGGGCCTGGAACTGCTTGGCGTCCTGGGGCGTCCACCAGTCGGTGAGCTTGCCGTCGCCGTCGGACTGGCGGCCCTCGTCGTCGAAGCCGTGGGTCATCTCGTGGCCGATCACCCCGCCGATGCCGCCGTAGTTCACGGCCATGTCGGCGTCGGGATCGAAGAACGGCGGCTGCAGGATGGCGGCGGGGAAGACGATCTCGTTCTCGGTCTGGGAGTAGTAGGCGTTCACCGTCTGCGGCGTCATGCCCCACTCGGCCTTGTCCACCGGCTGGTCCAGGCGGTTCACCTGCCGGCGCCATTCGAAGGCGATGGCCCGGCCCACGTCGCCGTAGAGGTCCTGGTCGGAGATGGTCAGCGCCGAATAGTCGCGCCATTTGTCCGGATAGCCGATCTTCACGTGGAACTTGGCGAGCTTCTCCAGGGCCTTGGCCTTGGTCTCGGCGCTCATCCAGGAGACCTTGGACAGGCGCGCCTTCATGGCCTCGCGCAGGCCCGCGACCAGGGCCTCCATCTTGGCCTTGGAGTCCGGCGGGAAGTACTCGGCCACATAGATCTTGCCCACGGCCTCGCCCATCTGGGCGCCGACCAGCGACACGCCGCGCTTCCAGCGCGGCCGCTGCTCGGGCTGGCCCGGACAGGGTCTTGCCGAACATCTCGAAGTGGGCCTGGTCGAAGCGCTCGGACAGGTAGGGCGCGGCGTTGTCGGTCAGGTGGAAGGCGTACCAGGCCTTCAGCACGTCCAGCGGCGTGTCGGCGAAGATCTTGGCGATCTTCGGGAAGGCGGTGTTCTCGTTGACCACCACCCGCGTCGACCTTGCCCAGCTCGCCCGCGCTTCAGGAACGGCCGCCAGTGGAAGTCCGGCGCCGCCTTGACCAGCTCGTCGATGGTCATGGGGTTGTAGGTCTTCACGTCGTTGCGCTGCTCGGCCTTGGTCCAGCTGGCCTCGGCGATGGAGGTCTCCAGGGCGACGATGGCCTTGGCGGCGGCGTCCGGATCGGCCCAGCCGATCATGCCGAGCACCTTGGCGGCATAGGCCTCGTACTTGTCCTTCTGCGCCTTGAACGAGGGCTTCAGGTAGTAGTCGCGATCCGGCAGGCCGAGCCCGCCCTGGGTCAGATAGACGGCGTAGCGCGTCGGCGCCTTGGCGTCGGAGTTGATGTACGGGTTGAACACCGAGAAGCCGAGGTCCTCGCTGGACGCCCCCATCAGCTCGGCCAGCGCCGTGAGGCTGTCGGCCTTGCGCACGGCGTCCAGGTCGCCGGCCAGGGGCTTGTCGTCCAGCGCCTCGACCCGCTTTTCGTCCATGAACGCCCGGTAGAAGGCGCCGATCTTGGCCTCCTCGCCCGTGGCGTTCGGGTCGGCGGCGACCTTCTCGATGATCGCCCGGGTGCGCGCCTCGGACAGCTCGTGCAGCTTGTCGAACGAGCCGTAGCGGGAGCGATCCGGCGGGATCGTCATGGCGTCGATCGCCGATCCCTCGGCGTAGTTGAAGAAGTCGTCGCCGGGCTTGATCGCCAGGTCGCGCGCCGAAAGGTCGAAGCCCCAGGCTTCCGTAGCGGGGCGCCTGGGCCAGATCCTCCGCGGCCAGGGCGACGGGGGCGGCGGCCATGACGGCCACGCAGGCGGCGAGGTAGACGCAAAGGCGCTTCATAAGGAATATCCGCTCGAGACGATCGGCTCAGAGCATGAGCCAACCCCGGTCCCGCCTGTCATTAATCTTTGTTCATCGGCCTTCCAACGCCCTGGCGGCGCCGAAGGTCAATGCATGGCCATGCCGGCGTGCGCGTCAGGCGGGCCGGCGCCCACGACGAGGTCGACCTTCACCTTGCCCGCCGGCGCGAAGTCCAGCTCGATCGGCGCGCGTTCGCCGGCCTTCAGGGGCTGCTTCAGCCGCATCAGCATCAGGTGATAGCCGCCCGGCTTGAACGTCACCGTCTGGCCGGGCGCGATGGCGAGGCCGCCGGTCACGCTGCGCATGGACATGATCCCGCCGGTCATCACCGACTCGTGGACGCCGACGCTCATCGCCGCGGGACTGGAGGCGCCGCGCAGGGTCTGGGCGCCGGGGCCGGTGTTGACGATGGTCAGATAGCCGGCGCCGTTCTGGCCGGCGGCGGCGGGGCGGGTCCAGGCGCCGCTGACGGCGACCCCGGCGTGGGCCGTCAGCGGAAAGGCGGCGGCCAGAACGGCGGCGGCGAGGATGGGCTTTATGGACATGTCGGTCTCCTGTCGGCGCGGGGCGCCGGCGTCTAGGGATGGATGGTGAAGCCGAAGTCGCCCTGGGTGCGGTGGGCGTCCGGCGACAGGGCGCCCCAATGCACCTTGTAGGCGCCGGGCCCCAGGTGGCGCGGCGTGGGCGCGATCAGGGTCATCGGGTCGCCGGGGTCGTGGGCCAGGGGGCCGAGCCGGGTCTGGCGCCCGTCGGGCCCGGTCAGCATCACCGCCGAGCCGGGCAGCCGCGGGACTTCGTCGAACCTCAGCGAGATGATCACCGGCGCCTCGTGCACGGTCGAGCCGACGCGGGGGTCGGCCTGGACGAGCTGGGCGTGGGCGAAGGCGTGGCCCGCGCCAAGTCCGAGGAGGGCGGCGGCAGCGGCGGCGGCGGGAAGGACGTTGCGCATGAGCTGTTTCACCAGATGGGTCTGCCAAGAGAGTGGGGAAAGACGTCGTCGAGATAGAAGTGCATCTGCACCACGCCGCCGACGCCGCGTCCGCTGGCGGCGTTGATCGGGAACGTGGCCTCCGCACCGATCTGGATCTTTCGGCCGGCCCAAATAAGGCCGGGGTTGATCGTGCCGGTGGTGCGCCGGTCAGGGCCGGTGACGGGGGTCTGGAAGCTGGCTTCAACGAGCGGCGTCATGCGGTTGAATGGCGCTGGCAGGCCTAGATCCTTCACTTGAGCCTGCAGGTAGGGAAGGCTGTACTCCAACGCCAGTCCCCAGGAGACGACGCGCGGATTGTCCTGCGGCTCTCCAGGATCGCGCCGGCGGCTGGGGATCGCATAGCCGACCTGGCCGGTGAGCGCGAAGGGCCGCGCCCAGCCCAGACCTGACGGCAGGTCGCCCGCGCCCTTGCCGAACATCAGTCCGGGGGTGATCGTCGTGTGCCGCTCGGCGCCCACGGCGGACGCGCCCGTGCCGCTCCATTCCACGTCGACGCCGGCCGAGACGATCGCCTCGTGCGCCGCGCTGGTGAGGAATTGCCACTTGGCGCCGGTCTCCAGGTTCTGAAAGCCCGTGGCCGCCGGCAGGCCGGCCTCCTTCTGGCGGGTCCATTCGCCGCCGACCGAGACGCTGAGGGTGCTGGTCAGGCGCTTGGAATATTCGGCGGAGATCGAGGTCTCGGCCGCGTCGCCCTCCAGATAGGAGACGGTGGGCAGGGCCAACTCGTCGGCCGCGGCGGGATCTTCGATCACCAGGGTGGCGGGAAAGAAGCGGGCGCCGGCGATCCCGTGAGCGGAAGCTGCGACGGGCAGGGCGAGGGTCGGCAAGACGAGCGCCGCGAGGGCGGCGAGGCGCGGCGCGTCAAGGCGCACGCGACGTGAATCGGTCATGGGAAGGTCTCTCCCGAACGTGAGGAACAGCGCGCGGGCAAACCCGCGCGGACGGCTCTGACGTCAGGAGAGGACGGGCGGGCCCCTGGCCGGGGGCAGGGTTGCGGCCTCGCTCGGGCGTACCCCGTGGAAGACCAGCTCGATGGGCCGGACCTCGACTTCGGTCACGCTCGGGATGATCGTCGGCGGCTCCGCGGCGACGCCGGCGAAGCTCGCGATCACGCACTGCTCGCAGGCCAGGCCCCCGAAGTGGCCGTGCTTGTGACCGCCCGAGGCGTCGATATCGACGGTCTTCAGCCCCTGCGGCGTGCAGATGGCCACATGCCAGGACGCGGGAGCGTGGTCGGCGGCCACCGCGGCGGCGGGGATCAGTCCCTGCAGCAGGATCGGCGAACGCGGTCAGCAGGGCGGGCAGAACCCGCCGCGCATCTCTCGCCGATCTGTGGGGCGCCCGCCGCATGGCGCGAGCTTATGCGCTGGTCGGCGTCGGCCGCCTAGCCCCAATCCGCCGGCCCGCAGAGCGGGCTCGGCTGACGCCCGCCGCGCTTTGCGCCCGGCGGCCCCTTCGCCATACTCGCCGCTCAAGCGAACGGAGCGGCGATGACCGAGGCCCTGCCCGCCTATTCCAACGTGGTGGCCTTCCTCGCCACCGCCGGCGTGGTCGGCCCCGCTGTTCGCGCGGCTGAAGATCAGCCCGATCCTGGGATTCCTGGCGGCGGGGGTGGCGCTGGGGCCCCAGGGGCTCGGCCAGTTCGCCGCCGGCCATCCCTGGCTCGACTATTTCACCGTCTCCAAGCCCGAGCAGATCGCCGACCTCGCCGAACTCGGGGTGGTGTTCCTGATGTTCACCATCGGCCTGGAGCTGTCCTTCGAGCGGCTGCGGCTGATGCGCCGGCTGGTGTTCGGTCTCGGCGCCCTGCAGTGCGTGGCGAGCGGGGCGCTGATCGGCGGCGTCGCCATGGCGCTCGGCCTGCCCATGGAGGCGGCCTTCGCCGTCGGCGCGGCCCTGGCGCTGTCGTCCACGGCCGTGGTGCTGCCGGTGATGGCCGAGGGTGGGCGGCTGCACTCGGCGCCGGGCCGGGCGGTGTTCTCGGTGCTGCTGTTCCAGGACCTGGCCGTGGCGCCGATCCTGATCGCCCTGGCGGTGCTGGCGGGAGGCCGGGCCGGCGGCTCCAGCCCCGTGTTCGCCCTGGCCGCCGGGGTGGCCGGGCTGGGCTGCGTCGCCCTGGTGGGCCGGCTGATGCTGCGGCCGCTGTTCGCCGCCGCCGCCAGCGCCCGCCACAAGGAGTACTTCATCGCGGCGGCCCTGCTGGTGGTGATCGGCGCGGGCCTGGTGGCGCGGCTGATGGGCCTGTCCATGGCGCTGGGCGCCCTGGGGGCGGGGCTGCTCCTGGCCGAGACGGAGTTCCGCCACGAGGTCGAGGTGCTGATCGGGCCGTTCAAGGACCTGCTGCTCGGCCTGTTCTTCCTGTCGGTGGGCCTGGGGCTGAACGTCGACCTGATCCTGGCCTCGCCCTTGCCGATCTTCGCGGCGGCGGCGGGGCTGCTGGCGGTGAAGGGCATGGCGGCGGCCGGCGCGGCCCGGTCGTTCGGCCTGAAGGGCGGCGAGGCGCTGGAATGCGGCCTGGTGCTGGCGGCCGGCGGCGAGTTCGCCTTCGTGATCATCGGTCAGGCCCAGGAGCGCGCGCTGCTGGCGCCGGCCGTGGCCCAGGCGGTCACCGTCTCGGCCACCTTGACCATGTTCGTCATCCCCGCCCTGGGCGCGCTAGGCGCTCGCCTCGGCCGCACATCCGAGAGCGTGGAGACTGTCGCCGCCCCGCCGCCCGAGCCCGACGAGACGCCCCGCGTGCTGCTGATCGGCTATGGCCGCGTCGGGCGGCTGGTGGGCGACATGCTGGACCGCCACAAGGTCGCCTGGGTGGCGGTGGACCGTTCCGTGCGCTCGGTGGGCGCGGGCCGGACCGAGAGCCGCGAGGTCTATTTCGGCGACGCGTCGAACGCCGAGTTCCTGGAGCGCTGCGGCCTGATGACCGCCCCCGCTGTTGTGCTGACGACCGACGAGCCCGAAGCGGCGGAGACGGTGGTCGAGACCGTGCGCCGCCTGCGGCCCGACGTGGTGCTGGTCGCCCGCGCCCGGGACGCGCGCCATGCCCGCAGGCTCTACGAACTGGGCGCCTCGGACGCTGTGCCCGAGACCATCGAGGCGAGCCTTCAGCTCTCCGAGGCCGTGCTGGTGGACATCGGCATACCCATGGGCCTGGTCATCGCCTCGATCCACGAGAAGCGCGACGAGATCCGCACCGACCTCAGCCAGGCCAAGGCGGCGCGCGCCTAGGGCGCGGACGCTGCCCATTCGGCGCGGACGTCGGGGTCAGGCTCGGCCGCCGCCCGCGCTTGCGGCAAGCCGGCCGAACTCATCCTCGGAAAGCAGCCGCCCCAGCGCCCACGCCGCCGCGCCGCGCACCAGCGGCGAGGGATCGTCCAGCAGGGCGCGCGCCGTCTCCGCCAAGGCCGGCTCGCCGCAATTGCCGACGGCGTAGAGCACGTTGCTCACGAAGCGGTCGCGGCCGATGCGCTTGACCGGGCTCTTGCGGAACAGGGCGCGGAACGCCGCGTCGTCCAGGCCGGCGAGCTCCGCCAACAGCGGCGCGGTCAGGGCCTCGCGCGGATGGAACGCCGCCTTCGCGCGCCTGGGCCGCGTACTTGTTCCAGGGGCACACCGCCAGGCAGTCGTCGCAGCCATAGATGCGGTTGCCCAGCGCCTGGCGATAGCGGCGCGGGATCGGGCCTTTGTGCTCGATGGTCAGGTAGGAGATGCAGGCGCGCGCATCGAGCTGATAGGGCGCGGGAAAGGCTCCCGTCGGGCACACATCCAGGCACGCCCGGCACGATCCGCAGTGGTCGGCCTCCGGCGCGTCGGGCTCCAGCACGAGGTCGGTCAGCAACGCGCCCAGGAACAGCCACGAGCCATGGGCGCGCGAGACCAAATTGGTGTGCTTGCCCTGCCAGCCGACCCCGGCCGTCTGGGCCAGCGGCTTTTCCATCAGCGGCGCGGTGTCCACGAAGGCGCGCACCTGACCGCCCATGGTCTCGGCCATCCAGTAGCCCAGGGTCTTCAGCCGCCCCTTGATCAGCTCGTGATAGTCGTCGCCCTGGGCATAGACCGAGATCGCCCCCCGGTCCCTGCGATCGAGGATCGCCAGGGGATCGGCTTCCGGCCCGTAGTTCAGCCCCAGCACCACGGCCGAGCGGGCCTCGCTCCACATGGCGCGGGGATGGGCGCGCCGTTCGGCGGTGCTCGCCATCCAGTCCATGTCGCCGTGGCGGCCGAGATCGATGAATTCGTGAAGTCGCGCCGCCGCCGGCCACGGCGCCTCCACCGAGGCGAAGCCGCAGACCTCGAAGCCCAGGGCCAGCGCGTGCTCTCGGATCAGGGGTTCGAAAGGTTCAGAAATCGAGGTCGGCATAGTGGGCGGCCGGCTGTACGCCCGCCACCCGGTCGGCCAGGAGCGGCCGGAACGACGGCCGGGACTTGATCTTCATGTACCACGTCTTGGTCGCCGGAAAGCCGGCTCCAGGGCGCGTCGCCCAGGAAATCCACCACCGACAGGTGGGCCGCCCCGGCGATGTCCGCGAAGCTGAGGCGCGGGCCGGCCAGCCAATCGCGGGTCTCCAGCAGGCTCTCCAGATAGTCCAGGTGCTCGCGCAGGGCCTCGCGGCCGCGCCGCATCGCCCCGTCGTTGGGCGCGCCCAGGCCGAACAGGCGCTTCTCGGCCTTTTCGTGGACCAGCAGGGCGTTCACCTCGAAGTCGAACTTGCGGTCGAACCACTGCGTCAGGCGCCGCGCCTCCGCGCGCCCGTCGGCGTCCTGCGGCAGCAGGGGGGCTCGGGCGTGGTTTCGTCCAGATAGGCCAGGATCGCCGGCGCCTCGCACAGCACCAGCCGCCGTCCGTCCTCCACGACCTCCAGAACCGGCGTCAGGCCGGAGGGATTGAGGGCGACAAATTCGGGGCGCCGCTCCCAATAGCGCTCCACCACCGCCTCGAACGCCAGGCGCTTTTCGCCCAGCGCCAGGCGCGCCTGCCTGGAGGCCGGGTCGAGGGGAAAGTGATGCAGAGTGCGCTGTACGCTCATCGGGGCCGGAGAGGGGGCTGACCAGCCCCGCCTATGGGCCCGCGCGGATTAAGGCCGCGTTTACCCCGTCTTCTTCTTCCGACGACGATGCCCCGTCTCGGCGAAGGCCCCGCCGTGCGCCTCGGCCCGGTCCTGCGGGTCCGGATGGATGATGATGTCGGCCGAGGGGAAGGCCTCCAGCACCCGGTTCTCCGCCTCCACCATCACGTCGTGCGCCTCTTCGAGCGACAAGGTGGGCTCCAGGTCCGCGTGCATCTGGATGTGGATGTAGGGGCCCGAAGCGCGGGTGCGTAGCTCGTGCACGCCGCGCACCTTGGGGTCCTGGATCATGCGCTTGACGATCTCGCGGCGCGCGGTGTTCGGAAGTTCGTGGTCCATGAGCTGGTCGGAGCTGTCACGGAACACCTTCACCGCCCCCCAGACCAGCCAGGCGGCGACCACCAGGCCCGCCGCCGCGTCCCAGCGCGGCGAGCCCAGCCAGGCCGCCAGCCCGATGCCCGCGAAGGCCGCCAGGTTCGAGGCCAGGTCCACAGCATAGTGCGCTCGGTCTCCGGACACGGCTACCGAGCGGGTCTGGTTCAGCACCTGGGTCTGGGCGGCCACCAGGGCGCCGGTGAGGACCACCGAGACCGCCATCACCCCCATGGCCCAGCCCTCGGCCTGCAGCGGCGCGGGCACGATCAGGTGGCGGATCGCCTCTTCCGCCACCAGGGCGGCCGATCCGAACACCAGCCCCGCCTGCAGCAGGCTGGCGAAGGCCTCCGCCTTGCCGTGACCGTATCGGTGCGCGCGGTCCGGCGGCGCGGCGGCGTAGCGCACGGCGGCGAAGGTCGCGGCCGAGGCGATGACGTCCAGCGACGAGTCGGCGAGCGAGGCCAGCATGGCCACCGAGCCGCTGGCCAGCCAGGCCGCCGCCTTGATGGCGGTCAGGATCAGGGCCACGCCGATCGAAAGGCGGGTGATCCCACGGGTGAGTGCATGGGTCTCGGCCAGGGACACGGGTCCGGCCGGCGGGGCGCCGTGAGCGTGTTGTGCGGTCATGGTCCCGTCTGCGCTTCGCCTGGACTATAGGGGGCTCGCGGCGGCCGGCCAGCGAGAACAACTCTCAAGCCGGCGCCTGTCCGGCCGGAAGGTCCGATCCTCAAAAAAGACCGCGTCCGCCGAAGGGTTTGACCCCTCCAGCGGACGCGACAGGACCTGTGGACCTCCATCCAACGACATAGATTGCAGCGGCGCGGGACGAGGTTCTAATCACCATGACGTGAGGCGCCCCGTGATGCGACGCTTCACTAGTGGATCGTAGCAAACGGACGGTTCCGTTCGTTTGTGGTCCGATCCACTAGACCCAACGATTTGTGATGTGACCCCAGTGGATGCAGACGGCATTCGGTGGGGTCACATCACTAGGCCTGGAGACCGTCTGGGGCTATCGCCATGAACGCCGTGGCGGTCATCAGATCCGGTTGGCGCGAGCCGATGCAGATGCTCGCGGCCGTGGCCGACGAGCCGTACGCGCTGGGACTTCTGTCCGGCGGCGGCGGCGCGCGCGCGCGCTGGTCCTATGTGATGACCGCGCCCGAGGCGGTGCTGCAGGTCGAGGCGGACGATCCGCGCGATCCGCTGCGGCTGATGGCCGAGGCGCTTGGTCAGGCTTCGGGCGATCGGGCGCGCGCCGATCCGGACGGCCCGCCGTTCCAGGGCGGCTTGGCCGGTCTGATGGCCTACGACCTTGGTGCGCGGATCGAGCCGGCGGGCCATCGCGGCGGGCCGGATTGGCCGGACCTGGCGTGCGGCCTCTATCTTGGTCTGCTCGCCTTCGACCACGAGCGGCGCGAGGTGCTGGCCGTCGGCCGGGGCGCCGACGACGCGGCCGCCCGCGCCCGCGCCGAGGCGGCGATGGCGCTGCTGGACCGCGCCCATCCCGTTCCGCCCCGCGACGTCGTGGCGGAGCGTTTTGACCCCGTCACGCCCGGATCCGCCTACGAGACGGCGGTGGCCGAGGTGGTGCAGCGCATCGCCGCCGGCGAGATCTTCCAGGCCAACATCGCCCGCGCCTGGGGCGGACGGCTGGCCTCCGGCGCGCGGCCTCTGGACCTCTTTGTTCGGCTGGACGAACAGAGCCCCGCGCCCTTCTCGGCCTATCTGAGGCTGCCCGGCCGGGCGGTGGTGTCCAATTCGCCCGAACGGTTCGTCAGCATCCGCGACGACGGGGTGCTGCGGGTGGAGACCCGGCCGATCAAGGGCACCCGCCCGCGCGGCGCGACGGCCGTCGAGGATGACGCCCTCGGGCGCGAGCTGCTGGCCTGCGAGAAGGACCGGGCCGAGAACCTGATGATCGTGGACCTGATGCGCAACGACCTGTCGCGCGTCTGCCCGGCCGGGTCGGTGCAGACCCCTGAGCTGTTCCGCCTGGAGAGCTTCGCCAATGTACACCACCTGGTCTCCACCGTGGTGGGACGCCTGGCGCCGGGCCTTGGCCCCGCCGACCTGTTTGAAGCGGCCTTTCCACCGGGTTCGATAACGGGCGCCCCCAAGGTGCAGGCCATGAAGGTGATCGCGGACTATGAGCCGGCGCGCGGCCCCTATTGCGGCTCGATCTTCTGGGCCGGGCTGAACGGCGCCTGCGATTCCAGCGTGCTGATCCGCACCGCGACGTTCCTGGAGGACGCGGACGGCTGGCGCTTCGAGGCGCGGGCCGGCGCCGGCATCGTCGCCGACAGCGATCCGGTGCTGGAGCGGCTGGAGACCGAGGCCAAGATCGACGCCCTGCGCCGCGCCCTCGTCGGGCCGGGCCGATGATCCCCCCGATGATCCCTGGCGACGACCGGGGCCTGTTGCTGGGCGACGGTCTTTTCGAAACCTTGCTGGCGGTGGACGGCGCCCTTCAAGACGTCGAGGCGCACCTGGAACGGATGGAGCGGGGCTGCGCGGTTCTCGGCCTCGATCCGCCCGCCCGCGCCGAGGCGCTGGCGGCTCTGCAGGGCGCGATCGAGGCGGCCGGATGCGGGACGGGCCGGGCCGTGGCCCGCCTCACCCTGACAGCCGGTTCGGGGCGGGGACTGGACCGGCCGTCCGGCGCCCGGCCTCGCCTGTTCGCCATGGCAGGGCCCTCGCCCGCGCCGCCGGCGTCCGTCCGCCTGGCCACGGTGGAGGTCCGCCGCAACGAGACCTCGCCCGTCTCGCGGCTGAAGACCCTGTCCTACCTCGACAACATCCTGGCCCGCGCCCAGGCGCGCGCGGCCGGCGCCGACGAAGCCTTGATGCTCAATACCCGCGGCGAGCTGGCCTGCGCGGCGGCTGCGAACCTGTTCTGGATCACCGACGGGCGCTTGTTCACCCCGGCGTTGGCGTGCGGCGTCCTGGACGGGATCATGCGCGGCCGGCTGATCGCGGCGGCGCGGTCCATGGGCGTGGAGGTCGCCGAAGTGGCGGAAGGGCCCGACGTCTTGGCGACGGCCGACGCCGTGCTAATCACCTCGAGCCTGATCGGCGCAGTTCCTGCGGAGTCATTGGACGGCCGGCGGTTCGCGGCCTCGCCCCTGGCTCAGGCGCTTAGCAGTCGCTGCAGGTGACCTTGTCCGAGCGACGGGGCCGCAGATAGTACTTCTCGGTGAAGTTCAGGGCGTTGGGCATCACCGACTTCAGGATCGAATTGTACTGGTAGTTGGCTTCGGCCATCACCACGCTGTCGTTGGGGCCCAATCCCAGGGTCGACGGCAGGCTCACGGTCGCGCCGGCCGAATAGGCGCCGAGCCCGCCGGATCCGCGGCTCCAGTCGACCTTGGGCGTACCGGAGGAGTTCAGCGTCACGCTGGTCAGCCGCATCTGCAGGGTCGTGGTCGGATAGGGGGCCATGACGGTCTGGCCGATGGCGAAGATGTCCGAGACGTCGCTGGAGGACACGACCTCCACCTGCGAGACCAGATCCCCGATGGCCGAGGCCACGTGGTTGGCCTTGCGCGCGGCGATCACCCCCTGACACACCTCCACCAACCCGCTGTAGAGCAGGATCATCACTGGGGCGATCAGGGCGAATTCCACCGCCGCCACGCCGCGATGGTCGCGGATGAATTTCCGGAACAGGGACACGGGTCAGGTGCTCCCGTACGGTTCGTTGCGGAACGCGACCGTCGAGGTGAGCAGCGCCTTGCCGCCGTTGAGCTGCTGCATCGCCTGCGAGATCATCGGCGCGATCAGCGGCCACTGGTAGTAGGTCCGCACCACCACGATGTCGTCCGGCCCGCCGGGCGCGAAGGTGAGGGCGCCGGGGTTGAAGGTCCCGTTCGACACAGGCTGGGGCGCGGTGACCGACGCGAAGGTCTGATAGGTGCGCACATCCACCGACAGGTTCGACGAGCAGTCCGACTGGAGCCAGCCGAACTTGGCGCAGACGGCGGCCTTGAACGCCGTGGCCGTCGCCGCGCCGCCGGTCTGCAGCTCGCCGGTGCGGATGGTCCGCGCGGCCTGGGCGGTGGCGTTCTCCAGGGAGGACGAGACCAGGAAGATGAACGCCAGCTCGATGATGCCGAACAGCAGCAGGAAGAACGGCGTGGCGACCAGGGCGAACTCCACGGCCGCGGCGCCGCCCTGCGCGCGGATGAAGCGCGCGAGCTTGTTCGTCGAGGCCCGATTCCGCGCCCATGCGCCGGTGATCTTCATGCGCCCAGCATAGGCGCGCAGCCCTAACCGACGTTTAAACGTGCGTCAGCGGGCGGCGCCCAGGGGCGAGGCGCCGCCGGACGGCGCCGCCGCGTCGGACTTGGCCCGTTCGTCATAGTCCTTGAAGCCGGTCGAATAGGGCTCGTAGGCCGACCCCTTTTCCTCGCCGGGCATAGGCGTGCGTTCGCAGCGGGGCGAGCACGCGAAGTTGTAGACCAGCGGTCCCCGGTACAGCGACACCCGGCCGCTCTGGGCGGGGGCGACGCTGACTCGCTGCTGCATGATCGGCCGGCCCATCCGGTCCAGCACGATCAGGTTGGTCATCCCATAGCTGCGCCCGAGCACCGCCACGCGGCGGGCGTCGATCACGGTCACGTCGGCGATCGAAGGATTGCCCACCATCACGCTGCCGATCGGCGCGCGGGTCTGGACGATCGCGCTCTCATCGATAGGCACGGTCAGAGCCCAGGCGACGCAGGGCGCGGCGATCGCGACCACGGCGGCCAAGGCGCTGGCGGCTCTCATTATATAGGGGCGGGCCATGTCGGCCTCCGCGAAGACGATGTGCTTAGGCTGCAGGGGATTGGTCAATAAACGCTGAACCCCGCCCGGACCGATTTACAACCCGTATATACTGGTATATTATATTCCTAAATTTCCAGCGCCAAGAGCCTTATGGTGAATAGATGGTAATGGTAAATTCTGGTAAACCAAACAAAATGCAAGAACTGTTCTGGCGTTTACTTGGGTTTAAGCTCGTTGCGGGAAACTCCTCATGCAAACCAGGGGCAAGCGGGCTGACAGGCTTGGTCCCCTAAGTCGTCCGCTCGCTAATAGGAGATCAAGTATGTCCAAGTTCATCACTCGCTTCGTCAACGACGAGTCCGGCGCCACGGCCATCGAATACGGCCTGATCGCCGCGCTCATCTCGGTGGTCATCGTGACCGCCCTGACGACCATCGGCACCAACCTGACGACCAAGTTCACTGCGGTCGGCACCGCGCTGAAGTAGTCTGACGGCCGGAAGAACGTAGGGCCGCGGCGCCGCAAGCGCCGCGGCCCTTTCGTTTGCGCGGACCGCGATGCGATCCGCCGCGCGCCCGGGTTGTCAAATCTAGCGAAGGAATGAATCCGGGGCCCGTCTGGAAACCCTTCGTTCACCGGGGCGCTGCAAGTTAGGAGGCCATGTCCTCCATCACGTCCACCCTCGCTCTCATGCTCCTGGCCGTCTTCCCCGCTGGCGTGATCGCGGCGGCGTTGAAGGACGCGACCAGCTTCACTATCCCCAACTGGATTCCCGCGGTTCTGATCCTCGCCTTTCCGGCGGCGGCCTTCGCCGCGCATCTGACGCTTGCCGAGGCGGGGATGAGCGTCCTGGCCGCGGTGATCGCCCTGCTGGCTGGGATGGCCATGTTCGCCCTCGGCTGGTGCGGCGGGGGCGACGCCAAGCTGATGGCGGCCGCGGCCCTATGGCTCGGCCTGCCGGGGCTGGCCCCGTTCCTGTTGGCGACGGGTCTGGCCGGGAGGCGCCCTTGCCGCGGGCCTGATCATGGCGCGCCAGGGGCCGTTGTCGATCCTCGCGGCGGGCGGTCCGGCCTGGCTCGGCCGGCTGCTGACCCCGGGCGAAGACCTGCCTTACGGCCTCGCCATCGCGGTCGGCGCCCTGGCCGCGTTTCCGTTCAGCGCACTGGTTCTGGCGTTCGGCCGGGCTTGAGGCGGGCCGCCGGGCTTAGGCGGCCGTTAACCATGCGCTGGGATGGTGCTGCCGACGGCAGAAGCCCGGCGATTCCCGAGCCCGCGCGCATGAGCTCAACGCGGGAGGGATAGGAAAGAGTGCGTGCGCTCATGGGATCTGTCCGGATCATCGTGCTGGCCGTGGCTGCCGTGGCCGCCATCGGCTTGGCGTGGGTGGTGCAGCGGATGATCGCCAATCGCCCCGCGCCGCCGCCGGCCCAGGTGGCCTCCGGACCGGCTCAGCCCACGATTAGCGTGCTGACCGCCAAGCGCGCCCTGCCGCCTGGAACCCGCATCGCCCAGAGCGATCTGGGCTGGACGGCCTGGCCCGCCGCGGCCCTGAACGCCGCCTACATCACCGATCAGCCGCCGCGCCTTCGCCCGCAAAGCCGGGCGTCGCCGTGGCCCTGCCACGGGTCCCGAAGCCGTCAAGAACCTGTTGGGCGCGGTCGTGCGCGAACAGATCATGGAGAACGAGCCGATCGTCGCGTCGAAGGTCGTGAAGGCCGGCGAGAGCGGCTACATGGCGGCCATGCTGCTGCCGGGCATGCAGGCGGTGGCCCTGCCCGTGACCGTGGACAGCGCCGCGGGCGGCTTCATCCTGCCTGGCGACCGTGTGGACGTGGTGGTCAGCCGCAAGGATGCGTCGGGGCCCTGGCCGGCGCCGACCCAGACCGTGCTCCAGAACGTGCGGGTGCTGGCGATCGACCAGAAGACCGCTCCCGACCAGGGCGCCAAGACCATGGTCGGCTCCACCGCGACGCTTGAGGTGCCCGCCGCCGCCGCGCCGGCCTTGATGCGCGCCAGAGCCAGGGCGACGTGTCGCTGATGCTGAGGCTCGTACGCGGACATGGGCGGGCCGACCACGGCCGGCGGAGTCGGGATGCAGCAGGGCGTCACGGTCGTCCGTTATGGCCTGGTCAGCCAGGCGGATCAGGTCGCTTCGAAATGACCCGTTTCGCTCAAGGGCGATTCTGCGCGGGCGGGCTTGTTGGCCTCGCTCCTCGGCGCTGGCCGGCGCATCGGCGTCCGTGGCCGCGCCCGCGCTCGCCGGCGGGCCGCCTTCATACCGCACGCTGTCCGCGCACCGCCGCCTGTGCAGGCGGACACGACCCTGCGCGTGGCGCTGTCGGCCTCCGGGCCCGCCTCGCGCAGCTTGCAGGTCGGCAAGGGCAAGTCGGCCACGTCGAACTGCCGGTGGACGCGCGCGACGTGGCGGTCACCGATCCGAAGATCGCCGACGTGGTGCTGCACACGCCCCGGCGCATCTCGATCCTGGGCGTGGCGACCGGCCAGACCGACGCCACCTTCTTCGACGGCATGGGGCGGACGATCCTGACCCTGGACATCCGCGTGGACCAGGACGGCTCGGCCGCCGCCCAGACCATCGCCCGCGTGCTGCCTGACGCCAAGATCGAGGTCCAGGCGGTGAACAACTCCCTGATCCTCACGGGCCAGGTCGCCAGCGCCTCGGACTCCGACAAGGCCCAGCGCATCGCCGAGCAGTTCGTCGAAAAGCCCGAGCAGGTGCTCAACATGCTCTCCATCGCCGGCAAGCAGCAGGTGATGCTGAAGGTGCGCATCGTCGAGGTGCAGCGCACGGCGATCAAGCAGCTCGGCTTCAACCTGAACGCCATCATCGGCCAGATGGGCGGCAATCAGATCACCTAGCGCCATTCGTGCCCGGCTGTGCGGCGTCAACGGACAGACTACCTGGGCGGGCTGACCCAGGGCCTACGCCCGAGACACCACGCAACAGCCCGAGCTGCAGCTGCCGTGCACCGGTCCCGGATGGACTGCCGGCCAGACCTGCCCGATCGTTGATCACGAGCACATCGCCGGCGCATCCAACTGCTGCGCCGCCACCGCAGCAGACCGCCGGGTCGACCGCGCGTCAACCAGGCCAACGCCACGTGTCCAGGCCTTCGAGCGGGTCGGGCCTGGTGCGCACCCTGGCCGAGCCGAACCTCACGGCGATCTCCGGCGAGGCCGCCAAGTTCCTGGTGGGCGGCGAGTTCCCGGTGCCTACCGGCCAGGACTCGCAAGGCCGGGTGACCATCGAGTTCAAGCCCTTCGGCGTCGGGCTCGGCTTCACGCCGGTGGTGCTGTCGGACGGCCGCATCTCGCTGAAGCTGTCCACCGAGGTTTCGTCGCTCACCAACCAGGGCTCGTTCAGCATCAACAACGGTTCGGGCGCTCCGTCCCTCACCATTCCGGCCCTCAGCGTGCGGCGCGCGGAGACGACGGTGGAGCTGCCCTCGGGCGGCTCGCTGATGATCGCGGGCCTGCTGCAGGACGACACCAAGCAGACGCTCGACTCCTTCCCGGGCGCGATGAACCTGCCGGTGCTGGGCGCGCTGCTGCGCTCGCGCGACTTCCAGAGCGGCCAGACCGAGCTGGTGGTCATCGTGACGCCCTATCTGGTCAAGCCGGTCAGCCCCGACTCCCTGCAGACGCCCGCCGACGGCCTGAAGATCGCCAACGACGCCCAGACCGTGCTGCTGGGCAGGCTGAACCAGGCCTACAAGGCGCCTCCCGCGGCTACGGCCGGGCGGACCTACGAAGGTCCCTACGGCTATGTGATCGAATAGGAGCCCGAGGATGATCCGCATCTCAGCGCGTTCGATCGCACTCCTGGCCCTGACGGCGGCGCTCGGCGCCTGCGCCACGCCCAGGCCCTCGTCCGACGGTCCCCGCGCGGCCCTGACGCCGCTCGACCAGTATCCGCTCAAGACCGAGTCGCATCCCGACGAGGTGCGCCTCGCCGCGCACGTCCAGGGCCTGTCCGGGCCCCAGCGCCAGGCGCTGACGTCGCCTTCTACCAACGCTGGTCCGAGGCCGACGGCGGGCAGGTCACCATCAAGATGCCCGTCACTGCGCGAGATGCGGACACCGCCGCGATCACCGGGGAAGCCAGTCGTCAGCTGCTGCTGCAGCTCGGCGTTCCGTCCGACAAGATTGTTCGGGCCGGCTATGATCCCGACGCATCCGGCCCCGCGCCGGTGATCGTGACTTTCGCCGACGTTCACGCGGTCGTGCCGACCTGCGGGCGCAACTGGGAGAATCTGACCGCCACGCGCAACAACACCGCCAGCATCAACTTCGGCTGCGCGATCGCCGCCAACAT
Organism: uncultured Alphaproteobacteria bacterium; assembly: GCA_963761065.1. Taxonomy (GTDB): domain Bacteria; phylum Pseudomonadota; class Alphaproteobacteria; order Caulobacterales; family Caulobacteraceae; genus JANWHQ01. The sequence continues at coordinate 103,960 of CAVXFP010000002.1, forward strand.
GGCGGCCCAGATCGCCGATCCGGCCGACATCGACCACCCGCGCGCCGAGGATCCCGTCCGACGCGGTCCGTCGCGGCAGCGGTCATCACCAAGTACCGGGCCGGCGAGACCACCTCCACGGCCAAGGACGCCCAGGCCAGCGCCTCAACCTCGACGGGGGCGCGCCCTAAGATGCCGTCCCGCCCCGACCTGAACGACGACGATCTGGACACCGGCTTCGCCGCCGAGGACGAATTCGCCGCGCCCCCGAACCTTCCGGCGGACGATCCGGTCGACCTCGCCGTCCCCGAATCCCCCGCGCCGACCGCCGCGGCGCACACCAGCGCGCCGGGCGGCGGGCGACGACGATGCACCTGACCGCCTTCCCGGGCTCGCAGGAGATGATGACGCCATCTCCGGCGGCCGCGAATCCGGTCCGCGAACTCCAGGCCAGCGCCGAGGCGGCCCTGTCCGAGGGCGGCATCCCGCGCATCGCCATCCACGTCTTCTGCGAGCAGCCCGGCCACCGCCGCCCTGGCGGAGAAGGCCAGCCGCGACCGGCGCTTGGCCCGGGCCGCCGCCTCCGTGTCGTCCGGGCGGCCTGGCGGGGGCGGTGGAGTACTACCAGAACCAGCCCACCCCCTCTCTGGTCGTCGTGGAGAGCTCCGACCCCCGCGACGTGATGCTGGGCCTGCTGGACCAGCTCGCCGAGGTCTGCGACCCCGGCACCAAGGTCATCGTCATCGGCTCGGCCAACGATATCTCCCTGTATCGCGAGCTGATGCGCCGCGGGGTCAGCGAATATCTGGTGCCGCCGCTGCAGCCGCTGCAGCTCATCAACGCGATCACCACCCTCTACAGCGACCCGTCCGCGCCCTTCGTGGGCCGCCAGATCGCCTTCGTCGGCGCCAAGGGCGGCGTCGGCGCCTCGACCCTGGCCCACAACTTCGCCTTCACCCTGTCCGAGCGGATGCAGACCAACACGGTGATCGCGGACCTCGACCTGGCGTTCGGCACCGCCGGGCTCGACTTCAACCAGGACCCCCTGCAGGGGATGGCCAACGCCCTGAGCCAGCCGGACCGGCTGGACCCCGTGCTGCTGGAGCGGATGACGGTCCGCTGCGGCGAGCACCTGACCCTGTTGGCCGCGCCCGCGACGCTGGACGACGACTACGACATCTCCGCGGACGCCTATGACGAGGTGGCGGCCAAGATCCGCTCCACCGCGCCCTTCGTCGTGCTCGACCTGCCGCATCTGTGGAACGCCTGGACGCGCCGGCTGCTGCTGACCAGCGACGAGGTGGTGATCGTGGCGACGCCCGACCTGGCGAGCCTGCGCAACGCCAAGAACCTGGTCGACCTGCTGCGCCAGCAACGTCCCAACGACGCGCCGCCGCGCCTGATCCTCAACCAGGTGGGCGTCACCGGCCGCCCGGAAATCCCGGTGAAGGATTTCGGCGAGGCCATGGGCGTGCCGCCCGCTCTGGTGCTGGCCTTCGAGCCAAGCCTGTACGGCAAGGCCGCCAACAACGGCCAGATGCTCATGGAGGTCGGACCCAAGACCCGCGTGGCCGAGGGGCTCGATCACCTCGCCCAGCTGATCAGCCGCCGCGAGCCCGTGCGCGCCGTCCGTCGCGGCGGTTTCCTGTCCTCCCTGTTCAAGTTCAAGTGAAGGTGAAGACGCGTGTTCGGTAAGCGATCAGCCGCAGAAGCGCTGAACATCGAAACGGCGACCCCGCCCCCGCCGTCGCCGGGCCAGGGCATCGCCACGCGTCCGCAGCGGGTCGAGGCGTCGCCGGCGCCTGCCGCTCCGGTCCAGCGCCGCCCCGCGGGCGCGGCCGCCCAGGCCGGCGCCAAGGCGGCCGGTCCCAGGCCGACGTCCGCGTTCGAGCAGCTTCGCGCCGTGCGCGGCCCGGCGGCCGAGACCGAGGTCGTCGCCGAGCAGAGCGACTACTACCAGGCGACCAAGACCACGATCTTCAACGCCCTGCTGAACACCATCGACCTGTCCCAACTCGGTCAGCTCGACGCCGAGGCGGCCGGCCGCGCGAAATCCGCGACATCGTCGCCGAGCTGGTGGCGATCAAGAACGTCTCCATGTCGGTGTCCGAGCAGGAACACCTGGTCCAGGACATCATCAACGACGTGCTCGGCTTCGGGCCGCTGGAGCCGCTTCTGGCCCGCGACGAGATCGCCGACATCATGGTCAACGGCGCCCAGCGGGTGTTCATCGAAGTCGGCGGGCAAGGTCCAGCTGACCAACGTCCGCTTCCGCGACAACACCCAGCTGATGAACATCTGCCAGCGGATCGTCTCGCAGGTGGGCCGGCGGGTCGACGAAAGTCCTCGCCGATCTGCGACGCGCGCCTCCCCGACGGCTCGCGGGTCAACGTCATCGCCCCGCCTCTGGCGCTGGACGGCCCGACACTGACCATCCGGAAGTTCCGGAGCGACAAGCTGACCATGAAGAATCTGGTCGAGTACCGACTCGATCAGTCCCGAGGGCGCGCGGGTACTGGGGGTGATCGGCGCCTCGCGATGCAATGTGCTGATTTCCGGCGGCACCGGCTCGGGCAAGACCACCTTGCTCAACTGCATGACCGCCTTCATCGACCCGACCGAGCGGGTGATCACCTGCGAGGACGCCGCCGAACTTCAGCTGCAGCAGCCGCACGTGGTGCGTCTGGAGACCCGCCCGGCCAACCTGGAAGGCCAGGGCCAGATCAACATGCGCGATCTGGTCCGGAACTGCCTGCGGATGCGCCCGGAACGGATCATCGTCGGCGAAGTGCGCGGCCCCGAGGCGTTCGATCTGCTGCAGGCGATGAACACCGGCCACGACGGCTCGATGGGCACCCTGCACGCCAATTCGCCGCGCGAGGCGATGAGCCGGATGGAGTCGATGATCACCATGGGCGGCTTCGGCCTGCCGTCGCGAACCATCCGCGAGATGGTGGTCGGCTCGATCGACGTGATCATCCAGGCCGCGCGCCTGCGCGACGGCTCGCGCCGGATCACCCATGTCACCGAGGTGGTGGGCATGGAAGGCGATGTGATCATCACCCAGGATCTGTTCGTGTTCGAGATCACCGGCGAGGACGACGACGGCCGCGTCATCGGCAAGTTCCGCTCCACCGGCATCTCCCGCCCGCGCTTCTGGGACCGCGCCCGCTATTTCGGCCTGGAGCGCGAGCTGGCCGAAGCCCTGGACGCGTCGGAGTAGGCCATGGGTCCGAGACCTCATGGTGGTGATCGCCGCGGTCCTGGGCTTCGTGGCCGTGGCCGGGCGTCGGCCTGGCGTTCGCCGGCGGCGGCGGGCAAGGCCCGCACGCTCAAGCGCGCCCACGCCATCTCGAGCGCAAGCCCGCGGACAGCGCGCGCATGCGCGCCCGCGCAACAGGACCCCACCGCGCGCCGAAAGCAGATCCTGCGCACCCTGAAGGACCAGGAAAAGCAGCAGCGCCAAGCGGCGTTGAACCTGGCCGCGAGGCTCCGCCAGGCGGGGCTGCAGATGACTCCAGCGAAACTTCTGGATCGTCTGCGTGGCGCTGGGCCTGGCGACCCTGGCGCGTCGGCCATGGTGCTGGGTCGAACGCGATTGGATCGCCACGGCGCTGGGCGTCGGCGTCGGGGCTCGGCCTGCCGCGGTGGGTGATCGGCTTTCTGGCCAAGCGCCGGTCCAAGAAGTTCGTCGGAGGAGTTCTCTGACGCGCATGGACATCATCGTGCGCGGCATCAAGTCCGGCCTGCCGGTGAACGAATGCTTGCAGATCATCGCGCGCGAGACGTCCGAGCCGCTGGCCTCGGAGTTCCGCCGCCTGGTGGACGGCGTCTCGCACGGGCTGCCGATGGAGCAGGCGCTGGACAGGATGTACGAGCACATGCCGATCCAGGAGCTGCGCTTCTTCGCCATCGTCCTGGCCATCCAGCAGAAGACCGGCGGCAATCTGGCCGAGGCGCTGGGCAATCTTTCCGCCGTGGTGCGCGCGCGCAAGCTGATGCGCGAGAAGATCAAGGCCATGTCGTCCGAGGCCACCGCCTCGGCCTTGATCATCGGCGTCCTGCCGCCGGGGGTGGTGATGCTGATCTGGCTCACGACCCCGTCCTACATGGCGATGATGTTCACCGATCCGCGCGGCCAGATGATGATCGCCGGCGGCGCTGATCTGGATGGGCCTCGGCATCTTGCGTGATGCGCAAAATGATCAACTTCAAATTCTGATGGGCGCGCCGTGAACCTCGTCACCATCGTCACCAACCCCGCCAATGTGGTCGCCGCGCTCGCCGCGGGGGTCGCTTTCGCCACCATGGTGACCCTGGCCGCGCCAATGCTGCGCCAGGACACGCTGGAGGTCCGGCTGAAGTCCGTGGCGACCCGACGCGAGGAGCTGCGCCGCAAGTCCCGCGAGGCGATGGCCGGCGCGAGCGAAAGCCTGCTGAGGCGCAAGGACGAAGGGCGTCTACAAGACCATCGTGGACCGGCTGCAGCTGTCGCAGGCTGCTGGAGGATCCGAAGGTCGTGGACAAGCTCGCCCAGGCCGGCTTCCGGGGCCCGGGGCCGGTGACGGCGTTCTATTTCTTCCGCTTCGCCCTGCCGTTCGCCTTCGCGGCCGCGGTGGCGTTCTATCTGTTCGTGATCAACGACTTTGGCCTGCCGCCCATGACCCGTATCGCCGCCATCGTGGGCGGGTTCGCCGCGGGGTTCTACGCGCCCAACATCTATCTGGAGAACGTCGTCCAGAAGCGGCGCAAGAGCATCGTCCAGGCCTTTCCGGACGCGCTGGACCTGCTGCTGATCTGCGTCGAGGCGGGCATGTCCATCGAGTCCGCGATCCAGAAGGTCAGCCAGGAGATCGGCGGCTCTTCCATCGAGCTGGCCGAAGAGATGTCCCTGCTGGTCGCCGAGCTGAGCTATCTGCCCGATCGCCGCCTCGCCTATGAGGGCCTGGCCAAGCGGGTGAACATCCGGGCGTGAAGTCCGTCGCCACCGCCATGATCCAGGCCGAGCGCTACGGCACGCCCGCTGGGCTCGGCGCTTCGGATCATGGCCAAGGAGAACCGCGAACTTGCGCATCGCGGCCGCCGAAAAGAAGGCCGCCGCCCTGCCGGCCAAGCTGACCGTGCCGATGATCGTGTTTTTCCTGCCGGTTCTGTTCGTGGTGATCATGGGCCCGGCGGTGATGCGGGCCATGGCCGTCTGGAAATAGGCCCTCGCGACCTGCCGGAGTGTCAGGACCCCGCGGTCTGGGCGCCGCTCGCGCGCAGGCGTCGTCTCGGCGGCCCGGGCCGCGCGTAGATAGGCGAGGTTGTTGTCCGCCACCGCCGGCGGCAGGTCCTGGCGGGCCAGCTTCTCGGCCTCGGCCAGCTTGCCTTGAAGTCCCAGGATCAGCGTCAGGTTCTGACGGATCTGGATGGTGGCGCCGGGCTGGGCCGCGGCTTGGCGCAGCAGGGTCTCGGCCTGGGCCGTGTCGCCCTTGGCCGCGTCGTGCATGGCGAGGTTGGACAAGACGGCCGGATTGTTCGGCGACAGCACCAGGGCCTGGCGCCACGCGGCCTCGGCGTCCGCGGGACGCTTGACCTGATCATAGGCCACCCCGATCAGCGACCAGGGCCGCCAATCCTTGGCGTCCGCCCTCTGCAGGCGCGTCAGGGGCTCGATGGCGTAAAAGCCGCTTCCGGCGGCGATGTAGGCGCGGGCGAGTTCGAACAGAGCGGCCTGGTTGGACGGGTCCATCACCAATACGCTCTGGGCGGCCTGGGCGGCTTCGTCCGTGCGTCCAAGGCTTCGTAGCGCCGCGGAAAGGCGCACGCCCGCCTCGGCGTCCTTGGGATCGATCTCCAGTTCGTGCGCCCAGAAGGCGGCCCGCGCCAGGGGCTCCAGCCGCTCGGCCTGGGCGCGTTGCTCGGACGTGGCCTTCTTGGGACGGACGGCGGCTGGCGCGGCTGGAGCCGAGGTTTCAGCGGAGGGGGCGGCCTCGGCCTTGTCCTTGGACTTGGCGGCGGCGAGGCTCGGCGCGGCCATGGCTAGCGCCAAGGCGGTTGCAGCGAGGGCGAGGTTGCGACACATCGAGACGCGCTCCATCGGGCGGCGTGGCCCTGTCGCGAAGAGTCTCGACCCGGCCCCTCAACGAAGCGTTAAGCTTGACGAAACCTTACTGAAGCCAGGGCCTGCCATGACCGACCTCCTGATCAGCGCTGCGGACGGCGAGGCCGTTCCCATCCACGCCCTGCGTAAGCAGGACCTGGAGGCCTTCCTGGCGCGCCGCTCGGCGTCCGCGCGGGCCCAGGCGGCGCTGGCGGACTTCAAGGCCCGGGCCGGCCAGCTCTGCGTCGTGATCAAGGGCGACGGGCGCATCGAGCGGGCGCTGTTCGGCCTGGGCGACGACGACCGGCCCGACCCCATGATCCTGCGCGCCCTGCCCGCGCGCCTGCCGCCTGGCGACTACAAGATCGCGTCCGCGCCTCGGGGCCTCGACGCCGGTCAGGTCGCCCTGGCCTGGGCGCTCGGCGGCTACGTCTACGACCGCTACAAGCGCCGCACCGGCCCGGCGCGTCCGCGGTTGGTCGTGGGCGGACGAGGCGGATCTGCGCAGGCCCGCCTGATCGCCCACGCCTGCGCCCTGGCGCGGGACATGGTCAACACCCCGGCCAACGACATGGGGCCCCTGCAGATCGAGACCATCGCGCGCGAGCTGGCCGAGTCCAACGGCGCCTCTATCGCCTGCGTGGTCGGCGAGGATCTGCACGAAGCGAACTATCCGGCCGTCCACGCCGTCGGCCGCGCCGCCGCCCCCGCACGCGCGCCGCGCATGATCGAGCTGTCCTGGGGCGAGGCGGGCGCATCCGCTGATCGCTCTGGTCGGTAAGGGCGTGGTGTTCGACACCGGCGGGCTGAACCTGAAGCCCACGGGCGGAATCCGGTTGATGAAGAAGGACATGGGCGGCGCCGCCCATGTGCTCGCCCTGGCGCGGATGGTGATGGAGGCCAAGCTGAAGGTCCGCCTCGCTGTACTGGTCCCGGCGGTGGAGAACGCGGTCTCCGGCGACGCCATGCGGCCGGGCGACATCATCCCCACCCGCAAGGGCCTGACCGTGGAGATCGGCAACACCGACGCGGAAGGCCGGCTGATCCTGGCCGACGCCCTGGCCCGCGCCGGCGAGCTGGAACCGGAGCTGACGCTGGACTTCGCCACCCTCACCGGGGCGGCGCGCGCGGCGCTGGGACCGCAGATCGCGCCCTTCTACACCGCCGACGAGGCGCTGGCCCGGGACCTCGCCGTGGCGGGCGGCCGCGTGTCCGACCCGCTGTGGCGGATGCCCCTGTGGAAGCCCTACGCCGAGGCGGTGGAGGGCGACCTGTCGGACCTGCGCAACGATCCCGAAGCCTGGGCCCAGGCCGGCTCGGTGACCGCCGCCCTGTTCCTGCAGCGCTTCGCCCCGGCCAAGGGCTGGGCGCACTTCGACATCTTCGGCTGGAACCCCAAGGGCCGGCCCGGCTTCCCGGTGGGGGCGGACGTCATGGCCGCCCGCGCGGTCTTCGACCTCTTGAAGCGCCGCTATCCATGACCGCGCCGGATCCCCGCGCCGTCCTGGGCCGCCCAGACCTCGCCGACGAGCGGCTGGAGGGGCTGGTGCGCGCCGATCGGTTCGCGCACGCGGAGCGGAGGGTCTGCCGCGCGCCGGTCGCCGCGATCCGCAAGGCCCCGGCCCCGGACGCGCCTCTGGAGGATCAGCTCATCTACGGCGAGGCCTTCGACGTCCTGGAGACGGCGCGGGGCTGGGCCTGGGGCCAGGCGCGCCGCGACGGCTATGTCGGCTTCGTGCCGCGCCGACGACCTGGGGCCGCGCCGGACGCGCCAACCCACTGGGTGAAGGCGCTTCGAACCTTCGGATTCTCCAAGGCCGATCTGAAGTCCGCTCCGGTCATGGCCCTGTCCATGAACAGCCTGGTGCGGACCACGGGCGAGACGAATGGCTTTCTGGATTGCGGCGAGGCCGGCTTCATCCCGGTCGGACACCTGGCGCCGGCCGGCGAATTCGAGAGCGACCCGGCCAGCGTGGCCGAGCGATTCGTCGGCGCGCCGTACCTGTGGGGCGGGCGCGACAGCCTTGGCCTGGACTGCTCGGGCCTCGTGCAGCAGGCCTTCTACGCCTGCGGGCGGGCCTGTCCGCGCGACACGGACCAGCAGCTCGATGCTTTTACGCGGCCGGCGGACCCGGCGTCGCTGGAGCGCGGCGATCTCGTCTTCTGGCGAGGACACATGGCCATGCTGCTCGACGGCGCGCGGATCGTGCACGCCAACGCTCATCACATGGCAGTGGCGGTAGAGGACGCTGAGTGACGCGATAGAGCAAATCAGGGCCGCCGGCGTCGGCGACCCCACGGCGTACCGCCGGCCCTGAGACCGGCGGAGCCTACTTCGCGGCGGCCGGGGCGTCCGACGCGGCCGGAGCATCCGAAGCCGCCGGGGCGGCGTCGGAAGCGGCTGGCGCAGGCGCCGCCGCGGGCTTGGGCGCGGGAATCGGCACGGGGCTGTCGGACTGCTGGCGCAGCCAGGCGATCAGATTGATCCGTTCCTCGGGCTGTCTTAAGACCGATGAAGGTCATCTTCGTGCCCGAAACGTAGGACTGCGGCGACTTCAGGAAGTCGTACAGCTCGTCATAGGTCCAGGCCGAGTGCGCCTTGCCGAAGGCCACCATGGCGTCGGAATAGGCGAAGCCCGGGTGAGTGCCCGGCTGGCGGCCCACCACGCCCCAGTTGTCCGGGCCTGTGCCGTTCGGCCCGCCCTTGGTGAAGTTGTGGCAGGAGGCGCACTTCTGCGACTGGGCCTGGCCGGCGGCGACGTCCGCGGCCGGAAGCACCGTGCCCCAGTCGGGCGGAAGGTCGGCGACGGGCGCCGCGCTGGTGGTCGTCTCGGCCACCTGCAGGGCATAGCCCGGCTTCGCCGCGACCTCAGGCTTGTATATCGCGGCCGACAACTCTCTCAGGCCAAGCACCGCCAGCCCGGTCGCCAGGACCGCTGCGGCTATCTTATTGAACCCTAGCTCGCTCATGTGTGACGGCAGGCCCCCTCACGCCAGGCAGGAAATCAGACGGAAAAGCGCCGCGTCTGTGGCACGCCGTCCCCGCTTGCGCAACCGGCGAAGTGTCACGCGCCCTCGGCCCAGGCCTTCATGAGCTGATGCGCGATGGCCCAGGACGGGGGCACGCCTATCCCGTCGACAGCCGCCCAGTGGGAGGCGCCGCGGTCGCCGGACGGTTGGCCGGCCAGGATATTGCGCATATTCCTGGCGGCTGAACCAGCGGACCTCTTCCAGCTCTGTCTGGTCGGGCGCGGCGTTCTGATCGGAGACCTCGGCGATCAGGCCGATCATCAGGTTGGTGGGAAACGGCCAGGGCTGGCTGGAGTGATAGCGGACCGAGGTGACGGTCAATCCCGCCTCCTCCTTCACCTCGCGCGCGCAGGCCGCCTCGATCGATTCGCCCGGCTCCATGAACCCGGCCAGGGTCGAGAACCGGCCCTTGGGCCAGGCCGCCTGGCGGCCGAGCAGGCAGTGTTCGCCATAGGTCGGCAGCATGATGGTGACCGGGTCGGTGCGCGGAAAATGTTCGGCCTTGCAGGCGGGGCAAATGCGCTTCCAGCCGGCCTCGGCCACCTCCGAGCGCTGGCCGCATAGGGAGCAGAACTTGTGGCGCTGATGCCATTCCAGCACTGCCTTGGCGGTGGCCGCGATGCCCGCGTCCTCGGCCGACAGCTGTCCGCCGGCGAATCGCAGGTCCATGAACTTGCCGCGCCCTTCCAGCGGGCCGGCGGTGGGATCGGCCTCGCCGTCCAGGTTCAGGCCGAACACGGCCGTCTCGCCGTCCAGGCCCAGGAACAGGATGTCCTCGTCCACGCGGGCCAGCGCGAAGCCCATCTCGCCATCCAGGCGCACCAGGTCGATCCCGCCCTCGCGGTCTCGCACCAGCGGCTGGCCGTTCCAGGAGGCGACCAGCACCGTGTCCGCGTCGGCGCGGCGGGCGGCCAGCCAATCGTCGTCCAGCCGCCGCTCGGCGGCCCGGTCCAGCGGATTGCCGGCGTAGGTGTTGATGAACATGGAAAGCGACATCGCCTGCTCATAGCGCGTCATCGCCGCGTGCGCGAGAGGCCGGGCGCCCGCTGGGCGCGCCCTTGCGCCCGGTCCGCCCGCACGCGATATTGAAGGCGGAGGCTGGCGGCGGGCGAGGCCCTCGCCAACCCGGTCAGGTCCGGAAGGAAGCAGCCGTAACGAGTTTCGCTTCGGGTCGTCGTCCAGCTTCCACCCGGCCTTTTCCGGACAACCGATGACCGACGCCGACCTTTCGCTCGAACCCGAACCGCCCGAGCGCGACGAGAAGACCGCCGAGATATTCGCGGCCGAGGCGGCTGCGCCCGCAGCGCTCAGTGTCAAGACGACGCCTATGTGGTCATGGCCCGCAAATACCGGCCGCGGAGCTTCGAGGACCTGATCGGCCAGGAGGCCATGGTCCGCACCCTGACGAACGCCTTCGCCACCGGCCGCATCGCCCACGCCTTCATGCTGACCGGCGTGCGCGGGGTGGGCAAGACGACCACGGCGCGGCTGATGGCCCGGGCGCTGAACTACGAGAGCGACACGGTGCACCAGCCATCGCGTGGACCTCCCGAGGACGGCCGCACGATGCCGCGCGATTATCGACGGCCGGCACATCGACATGTTCGAGCTGGACGCCGCCAGCCACACCGGGGTGGACGAGATGCGCGAGATCCTGGAAGGCGTGCGCTACGCCCCGGTCGAGGCGCGCTACAAGGTCTACATCATCGACGAGGTGCACATGCTCTCGACGGCGGCGTTCAACGCCCTGTTGAAGACGCTGGAGGAGCCGCCGCCGCACGCCAAGTTCATCTTCGCCACCACCGAAATCCGCAAGGTGCCGGTGACCATCCTGTCGCGCTGCCAGCGCTTCGACCTGCGCCGGGTTGAGCCGGACGTGATCGTCGGCAACCTGCGAGAAGATCGCCGACGGCCGAGGGCGCGCAAGGTGGAGGATGAGGGGGTGATGCTGATCGCCCGCGCCGCCGAGGGTTCGGTGCGCGACGCCCAGTCCATGCTCGACCAGGCCATCGTCCAGGCCGACGCGCGGCCGGTGGTACCGCCGCGCCGGTGCGCGACATGCTGGGCCTGGCCGACCGCGGCGAGACCATCGGCCTGTTCGAACACATCATGAAGGGCGAGGTGGGGCAGGCGCTGAAGGCGTTTGCGGCCTGTACGGGCTTGGCGCCGATCCGGGCCAGGTGGCTGGGCGACCTGCTGGAGCACGCCCACGGCGCGTCGCTGGCCAAGGCTCTGGGGCCGGACGCCCTGGCGCTGCCCAAGGACCAGGCGGCGCGGCTGGCGGCGCTCGGCGCGCGGGCTTCGGCCGGGTCGCTGTCGCGCATCTGGCAGATGCTGCTGAAGGCCCATGATGAGGTGCGCCTCGCGCCCGACCCCAGGCCGCCGCCGACATGGCGATCATCCGCCTGGCCTATGCCGCCGACCTGCCCGGGCCCGAAGAGGCGCTGAAGGCGCTGCAGGCGGGCGAAAATCCGGCGATGGGCGGCGCGGGCCGTCCGTCTGGAGGCGGCGGTCGGGCGGCGGAGGATCGGCGGCGACCGCCCGCGCGATCCAGCCGCAAGCCGCCGCCGCGCCCCAGCCGTCAGCCGCCCAGGCCTCGCCGGCGCTGCAGTCCTTCGAGGACGTGGTCGCCCTGATCGACGCGCGGCGCGACATCCACCTGAAGCTGGACGTGGAGCGGTATGTCCGGCCGGTCAGCTTCCGTCCCGGCGCCATCAACTTCGAGCCGGCGCCCGGCTGCCCCTCCAACCTGGCGCGGCGTCTGGCCGCGCGGCTGAAGGAATGGACCGGCCAGCCGTGGCTGGTGGCGGCCGAAGGCGGCGGCGGGGCCGAGAGCCTGCGCGAGCGCGCCGAACGCGAGAAGCTTCCGCCCGCGCGAGGCGGAGGCGGACCCCTTCGTGCGCGAGGTGATGCAGGCGTTCCCGGGCGCCGAGGTGGTGGGCGTGCGCACCCTGAGGCCGGAGCCCCAGGCCGGCCCCCCCGAAGGCGAACAGGACGACGGCGTCGGCGAGGACGACTAGGCCGGCCTCAGCGGGCCATCAGCACGGTGACGTCCACCCGCCGCCGCACCGGCGTCACGACGCCTCGCTGCTCCACCGCGCCTTGCTCGCCCGACGCCGCGAGGGTGTAGTGCGGAATTGACATTCCCGCCGCCACGAAGGCGTTCAGCACATGCTCGGCGCGGCGCTTGGAGAGATCCAGGTTCTCGGCCGGTGAGCCGACCGGATCGGCAAGCCCTCGCAGGAGCATCTCGCTCACCTTGCATCGGCGCAGGTGCTTGGCGGTGGCGGCGATCACCGCCTCGCCGCTCTCGGTCGGCTGGTCCGAGGCGGACTCGAAATACAAAGACACCGACGTGTCGCGGCACGGAGAGTACACCCTCACAAGCCGGTTCATGCCCGCGCAGCCCGCCAGGGCCGTCGCCGCGAGGCCCGCCAGGGCCAATCGTCCGATGATCGCTTGCAACGTCATGGCCCATGACCCCTTCACGCATTGCGCCCGCCATCTTAGAACGAAGCGGCCCCGCCAGCCATGGGGCGCGTGATCCCCCGCGGCGGCCGCCTCAATCGCGTGAAAGCCCATGAAAGACCTTCAATCCCTGATGAAGCAGGCCCAGGCCATGCAGGAGAAGCTGCAGGAGGCGCAGGGCCGCCTCGCGGGCCTCATGGTGGAAGGGACTTCTGGCGGCGGCCTGGTGAAGGTGTCCATGTCCGGCGGCGGCGAGTTGAAGGGCGTCCAGATCGACGAGACCCTGATGCAGCCGGGCGAGGGCGAGGTGCTGTCCGACCTGATTGTCGCCGCCCACGCCGACGCCAAGCGGCGTCTGGACGAGGCCCAGGCTGACATGATGAAGGACGTGGCCGGGCCGTTGGCGGGCCTCAATCTGCCGGGAATGAAGTTTTAGAATCCGCCGAAAGCGAGCGAGGGAAGGGACGTCATGTCGATCAAGCTGTTCGCGATCTATCAGAAGCCCGCTGACGAGGCGGCGTTCTGGAAGCACTACAACGAGGTCCATACCCCCCTCGTGAATAAGCTGCCGGGGCTCAAGAGCTTCAAGGTGAACAAGGTGGTGGGATCGCCCATGGGCGCGCCGCCCTGCTACATCATCGTGGAGATGGAGTGGGCCGATCAGGCGAGCTTCGATAAGGCCATGCAGTCGCCGGAAAACGCCGCCGCCGCGGCTGACGCCGGCCAGATGGCGCCGGGCCTGGTGCAGCTGGCCATCGCCACTTGCGAGGACTGACTAGAACGCGTTGTGGCCGGTGATGGCGCGCCCCAGGATCAGGGCGTGGACGTCGTGCGCGCCCTCGTAGGTGCTAACGGTCTCCAGGTTCATCAGGTGCCGCATCACCGGCAGCTCGCCGGCGATCCCGGCCGCTCCGCAGATGTCGCGGGCCGAACGGGCGATCGCCAGCGCCTTGGCGCAGTTATTGCGCTTGAGCATGGAAATCGCCTCGGGCGCCGCCTCGCCCGCGTCTAGCATCCGGCCGAGCTGCAGCGCGGCGTTCAGACCCAGCGCGATCTCCGTCATCATGTCCGCGAGCTTGGCCTGGACGAGCTGGCGGGCAGCCAGCGGCTTGCCGAACAGGATGCGCTCGGCGGCGTAGTCGCGCGCGGCCGAGAAGCAGGTCTCCGCCGCCCCCAGGACGCCCCAGGCGATGCCATAGCGGGCCTTATTCAGGCAGGAGAACACCGACGCCAAACCTCTTGTGGCGGGCAGCAGACTGTCCTCGGCCACAAACACGTCCGACAGGCCGATGTCGCCGGTGACCGAGGCGCGCAGGGACAGCTTGTTGTCGATCCGGCCGGTGGTGAACCCGTCCGAGCCCCGCTCCACCAGAAAGCCGCGAACCTCGCCCTCCAGCTTGGCCCAGACCAGGGCCACGTCGGCGATTGGTGAATGGGTGATCCACATCTTGGCGCCGTTCAGGACGTAGCCGCCCTTGGCCCGCTCGGCCCGGGTCTTCATCGCGCCGGGGTCAGAGCCGCCGTCCGCCTCCGTCAGGCCGAAGCAGCCGAAGATCTCGCCGCGCGCCAGGCCCGGAAGCCACCGCGCTTTCTGCGCCTCCGATCCGAAGGCGTGGATGGGATGCATGACGAGCGACGACTGCACGCTCATGGCCGAGCGGTAGCCGGAATTGACCGCCTCGATCTCGCGCGCCATCAGCCCATAGGCAACGTGCGACACGCCCGCCCCGCCGTAGGCCTCGGGCAGCATGGCGCCGAGCAGGCCCAGCGCGCCCATCTCGGTCATGATCTGACGGTCGAACCGCTCCTGCGCGAATGCCGAGGCGGCGCGGGGCGACAGCTTGTTCCGGGCGTAGACGCGGGCCGCGTCGCGGATCAGACGTTCGTCTTGCGAAAGCCGGCCTTCCAGCGCCAGCGGGTCGTCCCAGCGAAAGGTCTTTGGGTTCGGGCCGGCGTCCGAGGGCATGAGGTGTTTCCAAATGGGGCTGCGAGCTTGCCCTCGCGCGCCTTCGGGTCAAGCTGCTATAAGAACGCGCCTGTTGCGTAAGCGGCGGGGTCCATTCGCGGATTTATTGGGCCGAAGGCCTTGATCGATCGCCGTGAACGTCGCAATTCCGCCTTGGGTGTGCGACATCACGGATCGTTGATCGGTGCGTTACCCCAGCGAGAGATGACAATGTCGGTGCGCGAGCAGAGCCTGGCGCTTGCCGGGACCCCCCGCCGGGGCGCGGGCGAGTATGAGCTGACCATCCTGATGCCCTGCCTCAACGAGGCGGAGACGGTGCAGGCCTGCGTCGCCAAGGCGCGGGGCTTTCTGGACCGCGCGGGGGTCAAGGGCGAGGTGCTGGTGGCCGACAACGGCTCCACCGACGGCTCCCAGGCCCTGGCCGAGGCGGCGGGCGCCCGGGTCGTCGGCGTGCTCGACAAGGGCTATGGCGCGGCGCTGCTCGGCGGGATCAAGGCGGCCAACGGCCGCTATGTGATCATGGGCGACGCGGACGACTCCTACGATTTCGAGCGCCTGGACGGGCTGCTTGATGAACTGCGGGCCGGCGCGCAGCTGGTCATGGGCAACCGCTTCAAGGGCGGCGTCGCCAAGGGCGCCATGCCCTGGCTGCACCGTTATCTCGGCAATCCGGTGCTGTCGTTCCTGGGCCGACTGTTCTTCCACATCCCGATCGGCGACTTCCACTGCGGCCTGCGCGGCTTCTCGCGGGAAGCCATCCTGGCGCTCGGCCTGAAGAGTCCGGGCATGGAGTTCGCCAGCGAGATGGTGGTCAAGGCCGCTCTGCAGAACCTGCGCATCGCCGAGACGCCGACCACCCTGAAGCCCGACGGCCGCACCCGCCGCCCGCATCTGAAGACCTGGAGCGACGGCTGGCGGCACCTGCGCTTCCTGCTGCTGCACAGCCCCAAATTCCTGTTCATCTATCCTGGCGCCCTGCTGACCGCGATGGGCCTGGCCGGGGTGGCGCTGCTGTCCAAGGGCGCGGTGCGCCTGACCCCGGCGCTGGAGCTGGACGTCCACACCCTGATCGCCTCGTGCTTCGCCATCCTGATCGGCGTGCAGTTGATCATGTTCGGCGCCCTGGCGCGCCGCTACGCCACGGTGGAGGGCTTCCTGCCGCCGACGCGCAACCTGCACCCCTTCCTGCTCGGCCTGACGCTGGAGACCATCCTGCGGGCAGCCCTGGTGGTGTTCGTGGCCGGGTGCGCGGGGGCCGGCTGGGCGGTGCTCGAGTGGGCGCAGACCGGGTTCGGCCCGGTGCCGCTCGGCGGCGTGACGCGCCTTCTGGCCGTGTCGCTGACCGCCGTGGCCGTGGCGGTCCAGATGGCCGCCTCCGGCTTCCTGGCTTCGGTCTTCACCATCAGGCGCTGATGCTATGACGGGCCGCCTGCCCAGTGTGTTTCAGGCCTCGGCCGGCGCTCTGATCGTCGTTCTGACGGTGCTGATGGTCGGCCGCCCGTCGGTGTTCACCGACACGCGGGACTATTTCATCCACGGCGCCCGGTTCTATCAGGCGCTCCGTCACGAGGTGCTCGGTCAGCCGGTGGCGCGGCCGCCGGCCACTCCAGCCGGCGAGCGGGAGTGGGCGCGAGAGCAGTGGGCCAAGCACTTCAACCATTCCAACATGGCGGCTCGGTCGCCCTATTACGGCATCTTCCTCTACACCCTGGCGCATCGCGGCACCTTGTGGATGCTGACGCTTGGCCCAGTCGCTGATCTGCGCCTGGCTGGTGTTCCTGCTCTGGCGAAGCGCCGCGCCGGCCGCGCCGGGGTGGACCTACTACGCCCTGATGGCGGCGCTGGCCGCGGGCACCAGCCTGCCTTGGGTCGCCAGCTTCGCCGTGCCGGACATCTTCGCGCCAGTGCTGGCCGCGGCCCTGACGCTCACCTTCCTCTACCGCGACCGGCTTGAGCGCTGGGAGCGCATCGGCGTCTGGCTGACCATGACCGCCGCCATCGCCTTTCACAGCTCGCACCTGCTGCTGGCCATCGCCATGGTTCCGGTCGCGCTCGGCCTGGGCCTGCTGATCGGCGCGCCGCGCCGCGAGCTGAAGATCGCGACCGGCCTGACCGCCCTGGCGGCTGGCGTGGCCGTGGGCGCCCTCGCCCTCTACGGCGCCGCGATCTCCTGGAAGACCGGGGACGAGTTCCGCCGCCCGCCCTTCCTGATGGCCCGGGTGCTCGCCGACGGGCCGGGCCGCGCCTATCTGCGCGCGTCCTGCGCGGCGGGAACGCCGTGGGTGATCTGCCGATACAAGGACCTGCCACTGGCCAAGTCCGACGACATCCTGTGGTCCGCCCTGCCGGCGACCGGCGTGTTCAACCGCTCCACCTACCAGGATCGGGTGCGGATGGAGAAGCAGGAGGCGGCCTTCGTGCTGGGGACCATCGCCTACGACCCCTGGGGCCAGTTCACCGCCTCCATGCGCAACTGGGGCCTGCAGCTCAGCCGCTTCTGGGTGGACGATCCCCTGCGCCGGCCCCGGGCGTTCCTGAACCACAAGTATTGGGGCAAGACCAATCTGGTCGGCCTGATTCGGGGCGTCGGCCCCTGCGGCGCCAAGGGCGAGCTGTGCGAGCCCAAGGTGAAGATCTCCCAGCTGGCCTTGCTGGACGACTCGGTGGTGTACGTGGCGCTCGGTCTCTTGGTGTTGGGCCTGGCCCAAAGCGCCAGCCTGGGCGGCCTCGTGCGCGGACGCCGGCTGGACGGGGCCGAGGGCGCCGGCCGGGCCACCGCCATGGCGCTGCTGCTGGCCGCGGCGGTGGTGCTGAACGCCGGCGTATGCGGAATCTTCTCCGGGCCCTTCCCGCGCTATCAGGCGAGGATCATCTGGCTGGCGCCGACCGCGGCCATGGTGCTGGCCCTGGCCCTTGTACCGGCCGAGGCGTGGCGTCGCCGGTGGCTGGGCATGAAGGCGCCGGTGGGCTGGCTGGCCCCGGCCCAGGCGCTGTGGGCGCGAATCGACCCCGCCTTCCTGAGGTTCGGGGTGGTGGGCGCCACCGGATTTTCCGTGGACGGCCTGATCCTCTACGGCCTCGTCCACGGCGCGGGCCTGAACTACTTCGTCGGCCGGCTGATCTCGTTCAGCGTCGCGGTGGGGGTGACCTGGCTGCTCAACCGGACCTGGACCTTCAAGGTGCGGCGCAAGGACGGCCGGCTGCGCGAAGCGGTGGTCTATGTGGCGGTTCAGTGCGCCGGCGGCGTGGCCAACATTGGCGTCTACACGGCCGCGATCCTGATCGCTCCGGTGTTGAAGGACTGGCTGATCGTCCCCCTGGCCATGGGCTCGGCCGTGGGCCTGTGCCTGACCTATCTGGGCTCCAAGCATCTGGCCTTCCGTCACCGCGAGGACGGCGTCCTAGGCCGACCGGACGGCCGCGCCGCCGAGGGCGCGTCAGGCTAGGCGGACGCGCCCCATAGCCCCCGGCTTTCAACGAGACGTCACAAGGCTGTGGTTGCTGGTGCGGCGGCCCCGTATGTTCCGGGGGCGGAGGAGCGGCTTGCGCCGCGCGAAGGACGGGCGAATGGCGCGCGCGATCTGGGATTTGTTATGGCGGTTCGGCCGGGCGGCGCCCGCAAGCGACGCGCCCGACCCCGCGCCGCCGGCCGACGCGGACAGCGCGACCGGGACTCCCTACGCCCTGATCCTGGAATTGCTGCCTGACCCGGTGATCCTGGTCGCGGCGGAGGACGCCGAGAGCGTCGCCGGCCCACGGGTGCTGTTCGGCAACGCCGCGGCGCGAGCGCTGCTGCGCCTCACTCGCGAGGGCGGGCTGCTCGCCGCCCATGTGCGCAATCCGCGCGTGCTCGAAGCCCTGGACGAGGCGCTGTACGGCCGCGTCGAGGCGGAGGTGGAGTTCGAGGGGGGCGGGCCCCTGGAGCGGGCCTGGCGCGCCGTGGCCCGGCCCCTGCCGTCGCGCGACGGCCGCCGGCTGGCCCTGCTGTGGATGCGTGACGAGACCGACGCACGTCGCAACGAGCGGATGCGGGCGGACTTCCTGGCCAACGCCAGCCATGAGCTGCGCACGCCGCTCGCCTCGCTGACCGGGTTCATCGAGACCCTGCGCGGCCACGCCAAGGACGACGAGGCCGCGCGCGAGCGCTTCTTGGGCATCATGGCCGACCAGGCCGATCGCATGGCCCGGCTGATCGGCGATCTGCTGTCGCTCAGCCGGATCGAGCTGTCCGAACACATCGCCCCCTCCGACGCCGCCGACCTGGCGATGGCCGCGACCGACGTGGTCGACGCCCTGGGGCCGATCGCCAAGGAGCGGGAGATCACCCTGGTCGCGCGCATGCCGCGCCCCGGGGTCGCCGTGGTGACCGGCGACCGCGACCAGATCATCCAGGTGATCCAGAACCTGGCCGACAACGCCATCAAGTATGCGGGCAAGCGCGGGACGGTGACCGTCGAGATCCTGGCGGGTCTGACGGCGGAGGCCGCCGCCGAGCCGCGCGACCCGGCGGCGGCGCGCCTGTCGCTGCTCAGCCCCGACCACGGGCGCGGGATCGTCTACGCCGCTATCCGCGTGGCCGACGACGGGCCCGGCATCGCGCGCGAATACCTGCCGCGGCTGTCGGAGCGCTTCTACCGGGTCGAGGGCCAAAAGAGCGGCCAGAAGTCCGGCACGGGCCTGGGCCTCGCCATCGTCAAGCACATCATCAACCGCCACCGCGGCGGGCTGTTCGTGGAAAGCGCCGAGGGCAAGGGCGCCGCTTTCACCGCCTATTTTCCGATGGTTCCGGCTCCGGCCGCCGCCCCCCGCGCCGTCCGCGCCCGGCGCTGGCGACGAGGCGCCCGACAAGGTTTGAGCGGCGCGAGACCCGCCGCGCGTGCGCGGAGGTTAAGGCTGTAATAGAATTGTCGTGAAAGCTTCACATGGTGACAGCAATCAACAGGCACTAGCAGACCGCGACCTCGTGAATCGCACGCGGAGGACGGCAAGCCGCCGGCCTCTCTTGGAGACGGACCCAGCCCATGAGCGAGCATATCGTCAAGGCCTACGGCGAAGAGCTGAACCAGCTGGCCGCCGAGGTGGCTCGGATGGGGGGGCTGGTCGAGGCCAGCGTCAGCGACGCCATCGACACGGTCAGCCAAAGGGACGTGCATCTCGCCCAGACGGTGATCGAACGGGACGTCAAGCTCGACGCCCTGAATCTGGAGATCGAACGCAAGACCATCCGCATGATCGCCTTGCGCCAGCCGGTGGCGGCCGATCTTCGCCAGACCGTGGCCGCCATGAAGATCGCCTCGAACCTCGAGCGCTGCGGGGACCTGGCCAAGAACATCGCCAAGCGCGGCGTGGTGCTGGGCGAGACCGAGCCGATCACGCCCCTGACCCGCTCCATCGAGCGCATGGGCAAGCTGGTGCTGAGCCGCCTGAAGGACGTGCTGGACGCCTATTCCGCCTCCGAAGTGGAGCGGGCCATCGGCGTCTGGTCGCGCGACGACGAGGTGGACGAGCACTACAACTCGCTGTTCCGCGAGCTGCTCACCTACATGATGGGCGACCCGCGCACGATCGCGGCCTGCGCGCACCTGCTGTTCATCGCCAAGAACCTGGAGCGGATCGGCGATCACGCCACCAACATCGCCGAGATCGTCCACTACGAGATCACTGGCGAGGATCTGCCGGACGAACGGCCCAAGTGGGATGCTCTGCGGGTCTCCGAGGAAGGAGCGGCCCCTTGACGCCTCAGATCCTCGTGGTCGAGGACGAAGACTCCCTGGCCACCCTGCTTCAGTACAATCTGGACAAGGAGGGCTATCAGGTCGGCGTCGCCGGCGATGGCGAAGAAGCCCTCCTGATGATCGACGAGCGCCTGCCGGACCTGGTGGTGCTCGACTGGATGCTGCCAAAGGTGTCCGGCGTGGAGGTCTGCCGCCGCCTGCGCTCGCGGGCCGAGACGCGCAACCTGCCGATCATCATGCTCACCGCCCGGGGCGAGGAATCCGACCGCGTGCGCGGGCTCGACACGGGCGCGGATGACTACATCGTCAAGCCGTTCTCGATGACAGAGCTCACCGCCCGCATCCGCGCGGTGCTTCGCCGCATCCGCCCGGGCCTGGCCGAGGACCTCGTCCGCCACGGCGATCTGGTCATCGACCGGGCCGCCCACCGGGTGAAGCGCGCCGGCAAGGAGATACACCTCGGCCCCACCGAGTTCCGCCTGCTGGACTATCTGATGCAGCACCCCGGCCGGGTGTTCAGCCGCGAGCAGCTGCTGGACGCGGTCTGGGGCTCGGACGTCTATGTCGAGGCGCGCACGGTGGACGTCCACATCGGGCGCCTGCGCAAGGCGCTGAACGAGGGGACTGAAGAGGACCCGATCCGCACCGTGCGCTCGGCCGGCTATTCGCTGGATGTCGAGGCGGCCTGAGGCGGCTCAGCCGACCTGCACCACCACCTTGCCCAGGTGCTCGCCCCTCAGCAGGGCGAGGAAGGCCGTCGGCGCGTTTTCCAGACCCTTCACCCGATCCTCGATATAGCGGACCGCGCCGCTGTCCAGCCACGCGCCCATCTGGCGGCGGAAGGCCGGCGCCTGGTCGAAGTGGTCGCCGATGAGGAACCCCTGCAGGCGCACGCGGCGAACCAGCAGGGTCCGCAGCAGCCGCGAGGTCCGCGGCCCGTCCGCATCTGGCCCCTCGGCGTTGTAGGCCGCCATCACGCCGCACAGTGGAATGCGGGCGAAGTCGTTCAGCAGCGGCAGGACGGCGGCCAGCACCGCCCCGCCCGCGCTCTCGAAATAGACGTCCACGCCCTCCGGGCAGGCGTCGGCCAGCCGGGCGGGGAAGTCCGCCGCGCGGCGGTCCACGCAGGCGTCGAAGCCCAGCGTCTCGACCGCATGGAGGCATTTGTCCGCCCCGCCGGCCACGCCCACCGCCCGGCAGCCTTTCTGCCGCGCGATCTGGCCGACCAGCGAGCCCACGGCCCCGGTCGCCGCGCCGACCACCACGGTCTCGCCCGGCTTGGGTTCGCCGACGTTGACAAGGCCATGCCAGGCCGTGAGTCCCGGCATGCCGAGCGCACCCAGCGCATAGGAAGGCGTCTTGATCGCGGGATCGAGCTTGGACGCCGCTTCGGGCTTCACGACCGCATAGTCGCACCAGCCGCACGCCGTCAGCACCAGATCGCCGGGCGCGTAGCCGTCCGCCCGGGAGGTCACGACCTCGGCCACCGTCTCGCCCGTCATGGTCTCGCCGATCCCCACCGGCGAGGCGTAGGAGGGGCCCTCGTCCATCCGCCCGCGCATGTAGGGGTCCAGCGACAGCCAGCGGACCCGCACCAGGATCTCGCCCTCCCCCGGCTCCGGGACCGGCGCATCTTCCAGCCGGAAGTCTTCCAGCCGCGCTGCGCCTTCGGGCCGTCGGGCCAGGACGATGCGCCGGCCGATCATCGCTGGACCTGGGCCCGGTCCCGCTCGATCTCGGCCCGCACGATCGCCGCGCCGGCGACCATCGCCTCCAGCTTGGCGAAGCGCGAGGGTGCGGGGCAGGTACTTCATGCCGCAATCGGGCGCGACCACGATCCGCTCGGCCGGCACATGCGCCAGGGCGCGGCGGATGCGCGCGGCGACGATCTCGGGCGTCTCGGCCTGGGGATCGCCGAGGCTCAGCACGCCCAGGATCACGGTCTTGTCGCCCAGCGACTCCAGCACGGCGCAGTCGAGGTCCGGCTGGGCCGCCTCCACCGAAATCTGCTGGACCCGCGAGCGGGCGAGCTCGGGCAGGAAGGAATAGCCGTCCTCGGGCCTGGGCTGGCCGAACACCGCATAGCCGAAGCACAGATGCAGCGCCGTGGTCCCGGCCGCGCCCTCCAGCGCCCGATCGATGGCCTCCACCGCATAGCGCCGCGCAGCCTCGGGGCGCGACTGCATGTAGGGCTCGTCGATCTGCACGACGTCCGCCCCGGCCGAAAAGAGGTCGCGCACCTCCGCATTGACCGCCGCGGCGTAGTCCATGGCGAGGGCGGCCGGGTCTCCGTAGAAGTCGTCCTGCGCCTGCTGGGACATCGTGAAGGGGCCCGGCACGGTGATCTTGATCTGTCGGTCGGTGTTGCGGCGCAGGAACTCCACGTCGCGGACCTCCACCGGCCGCAGCCGCCTGATCTTGCCGACCACCCGGGGCACCGGCTGGGTTCCGGGCCGGCGGGTAGGGGCCGCGCCGGGATTGTCCAGGTCCAGCCCCGCCAGCGCGGTGGCGAAGCGATTGGAGTAGCTCTCCCGGCGCATTTCGCCGTCGGTGAGGATGTCGATCCCCGCCCGCTCCTGGTCGCGGATGGCCAGCAGGGTCGCATCGTCCTGGGCCTGCTCCAGCCAGTCGGGCGCCACGCGCCATAGTGTCTGGGCCCGGATGCGCGGCGGCGCCTGTTTGGAGAGGCCCGCGCGATCGATCAGCCAGTCCGGTTGCGGATAGCTTCCGACCAGGGTGGTCGGCAAAAGCTTGCTCAACGCGTCCCCCTTCTTGGAGGCGGAGATTTAGGCGGCGCGGATGCCCGAAGCCTCGATCTCGGACTGTTGGCCGAGGATGCCGTCATAGCCGAGGATCATATCCACGTCCTGGCCGTTGGAGGCGAGCGGCAGGCGCAGCCACAGGATCGAGACGTGCGCCGCCCCGCGCCAGGCCAGGCTGTGCATCCCGGCGCGCGGCCGGCGCTCCTGCACCACCTTGTCCAGCTCCGAGCGCCAGTATTCGGCGGCAGGGGCGCTGTAGATTTCTTCCAGGGTGCGGCCGGTGATCTCGCGGCCATAGACGCCGTAGAGCCCGGTGCCCGCCAGGCGCACGCGATAGGACATGGGATCGCCCCTCACGTCGATCAGGCTGACGGTGGGCAACAGGCGCTTGAAGTGCGCCGGGTGGATGCTGGCTCGGCACGGCAGCCGGCCGTCCTCGCGGCGCGAGGTCCAGTATGAATAGAGTTCCTCATGCGCCCGGGCGCCGGCCTGAGCGGCGGCCTGAGTAAGCATCTCCGAATTCCTCACCAAAGCTTTGGATTCGCTTTGATTCGCTTATCGGCTGCGCCGCGAATCGCTGGCAAGGAGAAAATCGCGGACGGAGCGATCCGTCCGCGACGGCGTTCGATCAATGCCGGATTTAGCGGCCCTTGCGCGCCGCTTGGCGACCGCCTTGGCCCAGGCCCATCTGCTTGGCCAACTCCGAGCGCGCCTTGGCGTAGTTCGGCGCGACCATCGGGTAGTCCTTGGCCAGACCCCACTTGGTCCGATAGTCCTCGGGGCTCATGTTGTACTTCGTACGAAGATGCCGCTTCAGAGACTTGAACTTGCGGCCGTCTTCCAGGCAGATCAAGAAGTCTGCGGTGATCGATTTCTTGATCGGAACAGCCGGATCCTTGGGCGCGGCCTCGACGGCTTCGGCGCCGGAGGCAACATTGGCAATCGCGCGGTGCACGCTCTGGATGAGCGCGGGAAGATCGCCCGCTTCGACCGAATTGGCGCCCACGTAGGCGGCCACGATATCAGCCGTCATGCCGATGATTTCGGATTTATCGTCCATGTGATCTGGCCCCTGTCAACGGCGTAACCTGATTGCTCGCCGACTGTCAGTTATGACGGCAGGCTCATATAGAGCTTCACCAATCAACACAACTGCTGCTGGGGGAAAATTTCGAGTGAACAGAGAAACTCGAGCACTCGCCAGCATTCGCGCGCCAGCTCATTTGCGGTTGCAGGATAACAGCCGCCGCCGTTGGTGTGCGCTTAGCGCGCCAGATCGCGGTGAAGCACCAGCATGGCCGAGCGCTGGGCGGTGGAGAAGTCCTCGATGCCCGCTTCGTCGCCTTCGCGGATCGCCTGCAACAGGGCCGGCGTCAGGGCCGAGGAGAGGGCCCAGTTCCAGTAGCGCAGCACGGTCTGGGCGCGGTCCACGGCGATCATGTCGTAGGTGACCAGCACGTGCTCCAAGGCCGGCGCGACCGCGCCGGAGGCGTCGGTCTCCTCACGGCGCATGCCGCGCCACAGGGCGCGCAGGGCGGTCTTGGGAAGCCCCGTGGCCTTGCACAGGATCGCCAGGGGCTCGCCGCCGGGGTCGGTGAGGATCTTGGCGCCGGTCATGGGCTTGACGCCCGACAGGTATGAGATCTCCTCGGCGATCTCGCGGGTCATGCCGGCCTGGGCGGCGGAGACGGCGTCATCCAGGCTGGCGAACCGGCTTTTCTCGAGGGCCTGGCGGTTGCGCTGGCGCCGTTCGATGAACTGCAGGGCCTTGCGCGACAGGGGGTCGGCCCAGCCCTCCTGGGCGGCCATGGCGAACACGTCACTGGCGCTCTCCTGCAGCACCTCGCGAGACACGGCGAAGCGCTGGAGGATCAGCTTGCGCGCCTCCGTTCCGGCCCACCAGAACATCGCATAGGCGTGGTGCGGCCTCAGCTCAGAGCGGCGCAACAGCAGGGGGATGAACTGCAGGTCTTCGCGCGAGGCGGCGACGATGAACTCCAGGGCGGAGTTGGACACCTTGGCCAGCTCATTGCGCAGCAGCGCCTCGATCACCACCGGTTCCAAGGGCTGGATCAGGGCGTCTGACACCACCTCGGCCACGCCCCGGCGAACGCTGATCAGCCGGCGATGCTCGGTGGTGGCGTGCACGGCGCAGTCCAGAAGGTCCGCGTCCGACAACGTGGCGCTGTTCTCCAGCAGCTCCTGGGCGACCTCGGGCTCGTCGCGCAGCAGCAGGCGAACCAGCACGGGCGGGATTTCCGCCAGGTTCGACAGGCGGCGCGCCACGCGCTTGCGCTCATCCACCGTCGCCTCGCGCAGCATGTCCACGAGCAGGTCGGCGGTCATGCTGCGTTCGAAGGCGTTCACTCGGCTCGCCGGCAGGCAGACCACGTCCGCCAGCCGTTTGAACAGGGCCAGGCGCGCGCGCGGCGACGCCGGCGGCGGGGTCTCGGCCGGTTCGGGGGTGGTCAGGTCGAGCGGTTGGGCGAGGCTCACGATGCAAGGATGCGCCGCGCCGGTTAATCGGTCGTATGCACGGCGACGCCTAAACCTCGGCCCAGCGGCGTAACAGGTTGTGATAGACGGCGGTGAGCGACCCGGCGGCCTCGTGCGCGTCGGAAAGCTCGCCCCGGACCGACTGGATCGACCGGTCTAGGTCATAGAGCAGGGCGCGCTGGCCGTCGTCCCTGACCATGGACTGGGTCCAGAAGAACGACGCCCACCGGGATCCGCGCGTCACCGGCTCCACCCTGTGCAGGCTGGAGGCCGGATAGACCACCAGATCCCCTGCCGGCAGTTTCACCCGCTGTTCGCCGAAGGTGTCCTGGATCACCAACTCGCCGCCGTCGTAGTCCTCGGGCGGGGTGAGGAACAAGGTGGCCGAGACGTCGGTGCGGATGCGCAGGTTGGCGGCCTTCACGTGGCGGATGGCGTTGTCCACGTGGGCGTCGAAGGCCATGCCAGCGTCGTAGCGGTTGAACAGGGGCGGGAAGACCCGCAGCGGGAGGGCGGCGGAGACGAAGTCCGGGTTGCGGCCCAGCGCGCCCAGGATCAGTTCGCCCAACTCGCGCGCGGCCGGATGATCCTCCGGAACCTGCAGGTTGCGCTTGGCCTTGGCCGACTGCTCGCCGGCCGTGACCTTGCCGTCCACCCAGGGGGCGGCCTCCAGCACCTCTCGGCAATGCGCGACCGCTTCGGCGTCCAGCAGGCCTTCGATCCTGGCCAGCATCGCCCCCGCTCCTAGAAGTGCGCGCCGAGCGACAGCACGAAGGTGCGCCCGGCGGCGGGAACGGCCCGGTTGGAGAACACCTGGGCGTAGTTCAGCCGGTTGGTGAGGTTGTAGCCGTTCAGGGCGAAGCTCCAGCGCGCCGTACGGTATTGGATCAGCCCGTCCACCGAGAGGCTGTGCGGAACCTCGGCCACCTGGCTGAGCCCGGTCGGGTTGGGCGCGACGCCGGAGGTCCGGTAGGCGAGGTAGAGCTTGCTGCGATAGGTGACGCCGCCGCCCACACTCAGGCCTGGGGTGATCGAATCCAGCTTGTAGTCAGCCCAGGCGGAGGCCGCGTGCTTGGGCGTCAGGGCAGCCTGCCGCCCAGTGCTGTAGGGGTCCAGATTGCAGACCAACGGGGCGCTGCGGGTGCAGCTGAAGGACTTGTCGATCTTGGCGTCGAGATAGGTGTAGGCGAGGTTCAAGTTGAGGTCGGCGGTGACCCGGCCGCTCACGGAGGCTTCGACCCCGCGCACAGTCTGGCGTTGGCCGGACTGGGCTTCGACCTCGTTGGTGGCCGGGTCGGTTCGCTTGGCGTTGTTCTTGTGGACCCGGAAGATCGAGCCGGACAGCCCGAGCCTGCCGTTCAGCATCGACGCCTTCGCGCCGGCCTCGAAGGATTCGCCGACCTCCGGCTCGAGATCGTTGCTGGTGGCCGTCAGGGCGTTGGCCGAGCCGACGATCGAGGTCCCCTGCGGCGTCGCCGATCGGCCCCAGGATAGATAGAAGGTCTGGCGCTTGCTGGGCTCGAACACCAGGCTGACGCGTGGATCGACGAGGTTGGACGCGGCGTTCAGCGAGCTGGCGGCGCCGACGATCGGAGTGGTCGAATAGGTCGAGTCGTAGTGGTCGAACCTCAGCGTGCCGATCACCGACCACTGATCGGTCAGCCACAGCCGATCGGTGGCGAACAGGCCGTAGTCGGCGCTGTGTCCGCTGGAATAGAGGGTGGTGGAGCCGCTGGCGTTGGTCAGCACCGAGACCCCGTTCACGGCGGTCGTGCAGACGCCTGAGCCGACGCAACTGATCGCGCCGCCCACCGGCAGGAAAGCCTGGTATCCGGCCGGGGTCTGTGGGTCGGGGTCGAGCAGGTTGCGCGGTATGGCCGACTTCGCCGAGACGCCCGGCGGCAGGGCGTAGGCGTAGAAGGTCTTGTCGTTCTTCTGATAGGACAGATCGACGCCCACGATCAGCTGTTGGCGCAGCCCGCCCGCCGTGAATTCGGCCCTGGCGGTGGAGATGTTCTGCAAGCCCCAGGCGCGCTGGCGGTAGGGGCCGCCGCCGCCCATGAAGGCGTTGGGGACCGTCGCCGGATCGCCGTCGAACAGATTGGTCGCGCAGAACGCCGTTGAGGCGGTGTCGTCGCAGCGGTCCACGGGGGTGTAGCGGAAGTAGCGCTCGTACAGGCCCGCGCGGCTGTCGCTGGTCAGGGTCAGGCCATCGCCGGCGTCGTGCTGGGCGCGCAAGGTGAAGATGTCCGCGGTGGTGCGGTCGGCGTCCGCCGAAAAGCCCAGGAAGTTGGAGCGATCCACGCCGACGCCGTACTCGCTGGCCGGCATGGCCACGAGCGATCCGGGCGGCTGGACGATGACGATCCCATAGTCCGGAATGCGATCGTCGTGTTGGTGCAGATAGTTGGCGACGACGGTGGTGTCGGTCCCAATGCCCCAGGCCAGGGATGCGGCCACGCCCCAGCGACGCGAGCGCACCACGTCGCGGTCCTTCACGTGGCTGGAGGCGGCCATCAGGTTGATCCGCGCCGTCGTCGAGGCGTCGAAGGCGTGGTTGATGTCCGCGCTGGCGCGATAGAACTCGCCGTCGCCCGCCGCCACGGAAAGGTCGGCGAAGTCGTCCATCATCGGCGTCTTGGAAACGGTGTTGATCACCCCGCCGGTCGAGCCGCGCCCGAACATGGCGCTGGACGGACCCATCAGCACCTGGACTTCCTGATAGTCGAAGCTGTCGCGGGTGTAGACGCCGAAGTCGCGCAGGCCGTCGATATAGACGTCGTCCTGGGCGTCCTGACCGCGGATCTTGAACTGGTCACCGTTCGAGCGTGCCGCCCTCGCCGATGGACACGGTGATTCCGGGCACGTTGCGCAGGGCCTGGTCGAGGGTCGTCACCCCCTGGTCCTGAAGCATCTGGGCGGATACCACGCTGACCGCCTGGGGCGTGTCCATGAGGTCGCCGGGCATGACCGACAGGCCCGTCTGGTGGGTCAGGCCATTGGCGCCAGGCGCGACCACCACGGCGGCGGCGACCTCGTTGGACACCGCCGGTGACGCTGCCTGCGCGCCATGCGCCGCGCCGAGGCTCAGACTAAGCGCGCCGCTCGCGACGAGACCCATGGCCACGGACGGCCTGCGTATGACGGGCGACATGGAAAGCTCCCCAAGATCTGTTCTTGCGAAGCATTCTTATTTGCATCAGCGGGTCGCCCGCAAGCCTAAATGCGAATAATTCGCAAATAAGGAGTCGGCCGCGCTCCGTCGGGGCCCTAAGGCTTCTGTTTGGGCGGCAGGGCCTTGACCTCTTCAGGGGTGAGCTTGCGCAGGCTGGTGGCCATGCACCGCTCGGGGGCGCCGCCGCCGGGGCGGGGGACGATCACGGTGACGTCCAGGCCCGAGCAGATGAAGTCCGACCCGCCGCGCGTCTGCAGCCCGATCACCTGCGTCCAGGGCAGCTCCGTGCAGCGGCCGAGCAGTTTGAGCTGATAGTAGTCGTTCACGCCGACGCGCAGATTGAGCGTCTTTTCGCCCGCGGCCGAGAAGCTGGAGAGCTGGCGGGAAAAAAAGCAACTGCGCGCGGGTGCGGGACTTTTGCAGCCCGCGGCGCTCGCGGCTTCGGCGGCGGATGAAACGGTCGGGGACAGCAGCGCGGCGGCGCAGGCTAGGCCGAGGGCGGCGCTCGCCGTTGGTATCAAGCGGCTCATGGGTATCTCCTAACGGGCGCTACGCAGGACGCGCGCCCGAGCCTAGTTTGCTCCTGTCTCGCTCGAACGGGGACTGAAAACGTTCAGCATCGCACCGTCCTGGCCAAGGACCGGGGCAAGGGACTGGGCGCGCCGAGCACGGCCGCCGCCAGATGTCTCGCCGAGCAGGGGCGCCAGGGCGAAGCCCCGCCCGCCCAGGCCGCCAAGGACATGGAGCCCGGCGGCGCGCCGGGCGCCGGGCCAGCCAGGGGCAGGTGATCGGGGGTCGCGGCGCGCAGGCTCGCCCGACCGGCCAAGGGGGTCTCGGCCAGGGCGGCGGCGAGGATAGGGCGTCGCTGGGCGAGCAGGGCGAGGTTGCGCAGGTGGTCCTCCGCGCGGATATCCACGCCGGTGTCGTCCCGGTCGTGGGTGGCGCCGAACAGGATCCCGTTCCGCGTGGGAATCGCATAGCCGCCCCAGGCCGCCGGGACGGGGCTCTGCGGCAGATCGGCGAAGCTCACCTGGCCGCGCACGGGCTGAAGCGGCAAGCCGGGCAGCAGCCGCGTGGTCCCGAAGCCGGCCGCCAGCGATCACCGCGTCCGCCTCCAGCACGGTCGCCCCGTCCGCGTCGACCAGGCGCCAGGCCCCGCCGTAGGGTTCGAGCTCGCGAGATGTCCGCCCGCACGACCTCGCAACCTTCCAGCCAGGCGTCCAGGATCGCGGCGGGCTCCACCACAAGGGCGTCGCGGAACCACAGGCCGCCGCGCATTGACGGGCTCCCCCAGGCGTTCGCCGGCGTCTTGCGCCGACAGGCGGGTCAGGGCCCCGGGCTCGAACAGGTTGCTGGCGGCGATGGTGTCGAAGCGGCGGGCGTCGCGGGCCTGGGCTTCGAGCTGCAGGGCGCCGCGCGCGATCACCGATTTCGGCGCCTCCGATCGCATAGAGGGCCACGGCCCGGGCGAAGGCCTGGGCGAACAGGGCCGCGACAGGGCCGCCTCCGGCGTCCAGCCTCGGCGTCACCAGGGCGGCGGGGTTGCCCGAGGCGCCGCCGCCGAACAGGGCCGGCGTCCACGACGATGGGCGTGATCCCCTCGGCGCGCAGGGCCCTGGCGATCGAGGCCCCGGCGATTCCCGCGCCGACGATGGCGATCCGGATGGGCGCTTTCCCAGTCCGAGGCGTCGCGTTCGCGAGCACGGCCTCCAGACGTTCGGCCTTGCCGCCGAAGCCGGGGCGCTTGGACACGGCGAACCCTTGCGCCTCCAGGCCCCGCCGAACCGCCCCGGCCACGGTGTAGGTCGCCGCTCGCGCTCCGGGCGCCGAGCGTGCGGCCACGAGGCCCAGCACCTCCTCGCGCCACATCTGCGGGTTCTTGGCGGGAGAGAAGCCGTCCAGGAACCAGGCGTCGGCGCGCCCGTCCCAAGCGTCCAGCGCCTCGGCGGCCTCCAGCACCGCCAGGTCGAGGACGGCGTTCAGCTCGGGAAAGTCCAGACGGTGAAAGCCCCGCGCGGTCGGCCAGCGGTCCAGCAGGGGCCGGGCCAGATCGGCCAATCTGGGGCCAGGCGGCCAGGGCCCGGGCCGCGTCTTGGGCGGTCAGCGGATGGGCTTCGACGGAGAAGACGTTCAGTCGGGCGCCCGGCGGGCGTTCGCGCCGCCACAGCTCCAGCAGCGCCAGGACGTTCAGGCCTGTGCCGAAGCCCAACTCGCCCACGACGAACCGGCTCCGGCCTCTCCAGGCCTCAGGCAGGCCGCAGCCGGCGAGAAATACGGCGCGGGCTTCTTCCAGGCCGCCGGCCTTGGAAAAGTAGACGTCGTCGAACAGGCGCGAACGGGGCGCGCCGTCCAGGTCCCAGTCGACCCCTGCGCCGGCCATTGCACGTCCGCCAATGTCGGAGGCTGAAACAAGAAAGGGCCGCCCTGGGGCGGCCCTTTCCCTAACTCTAGCTCAAAAGAGCTTATTGAGCCGCGGCGGCGTCGGAAGCGGCGGCGGACGCGTCGCTGGCGGCGGCCGCAGCGTCAGACGCGGCGGTCATCGCGGTGGCGGCGGAGTCAGACGCGGCGGCGGCGTCGGAAGCAGCGGCGTCGGCGGCGGGCTTGGGCTTGCAGGCCACGACGCCCAGGGCCGCGACGCAAGCGCCGGCGACCAGAATCTTACGGATGGTGTTGGAGGTCATTGGAGGGGTCCTTTTGGAGGTTAGCGCGCTAAAAGAGACCTTTAGCGCCCCGCAGCCAAATAGCCCGTTTCGGTCACCTCCGGCAAGCGCGGCGATGAGCCGTGCCTGCCGGAGAGATCGAATGCAGTCAACGGCGAGCTTATTGAGCCGCGGCGGCGTCGGAAGCAGAGGCCGCAGCGTCGCTGGCGGAGGCCGCGGCGTCGGAAGCGGCGGTCATCGCGGTGGCGGCGGAGTCAGACGCGGCGGCGGCGTCGGAAGCAGCGGCGTCGGCGGCGGGCTTGGGCTTGCAGGCCACGACGCCCAGAGCCGCGACACAGGCGCCGGCGACGAGAATCTTACGAATGGTGTTGGAGGTCATCAGGTCGTCCCCTTGGAGGTTATCGCGCCTTGCTTCCTCAGATATCGAACCGACGCGACGATCCGAGAATCGTCAAGCTGGCGAGACCCTGGGGGGCGCTACACTGATAATGCCCCCTTCCCTAGAAGGTGCAAGTCACATCTTGGGCCGGCGCGGCCTCGGGCCTATTGGCCGGTCTCGTTCGGGACGGCGTTCAGCGCCTCTTCCATTTCCAGGAAGCTGGGCTGGGCGGCGCTGGGCACGTCGCCGCGGCCGATCTCGACGGAGATCTGGGCGGCGTTGCCATGCAGGTGGGCCACCAGCACCGACTGGATGATGCGATAGAAGGCCCCCTCCTCGTTCACCACCTCCTGCAGCCGCGTGGCGATGGGGCCGACCATGCCGTAGGCCAGGAACACGCCCATGAAGGTGCCGACCAGGGCGCCGCCGATCATGGCCCCCAGGATCTCGGGCGGCTCGGTGATCGAGCCCATGGTCTTGATCACCCCCAGCACCGCCGCGACGATGCCGAGCGCGGGCAGGGCGTCGGCGAGGCTCTGCAAGGCGTGGGCGGGGGCCAGCGCCTCGTGGTGGTGCTTTTCGAGCTGCTTTTCCATGGCGTCCTCGACCTGGTGAGGGTCTTCGAGGTTCATGGTCATCATGCGAAGCGTGTCGCAGATGAAGTCGACGGCGAAGTGGTCCTTCATGAGCCGGGGATAGCGGGCGAAGATGGTGCTCTCGCCGGGGCGCTCGATGTGGCTTTCCAGGGCGATCACGCCCTTGGACTTCATGGTCTTGGTGAGCAGGAACAGCAGCGACAGCAGGTCGCGATAGTCCTGCGGCTTCCACTTGGGGCCGGCGAACACCTTGCCGACGCCGCCGCCCGTCGCCTTGATGGTGGTCATGGAGTTGGAGATCAGGAAGGCCGCGATCCCGGCGCCGCCGATGGCCATCAGCTCGTGCGGGGCGGCCTCGATGATCACCTCCATCTTGCCGCCTGACATGATGAAGCTGCCGAACACCGTGGCGAACAGCACGACGAGCCCGATGATCTGAAACATGGAAACGCGCCCCCGAGGATTGCGCGGGAAGCTTCGGGGTTAATGCTTAATTCCGGGTGAGCGCGCCGGCCGGATCGATGCGGGGATGGATCGGGGGACAGATCCGGCCCGATGGGGGGACAGACCCGTCTCTTCGCGCGGGGGCGTGCGCGGGTGGGTGCGCGGAGAGGCGCGGGTGCCGCGCGGGCGCGCACGTGAGGCGGCGGGACGGGCGAGAGGCGGGCGAGGCTAGGGAAGGATCGGCGGCTCACCGGGCCATTGTGGCCCGTCCGGCGCCGAGGGGGATTGAAGACTTATCCCCCTCGCTGCGGCCGGCCGTAGACTGGCCGGCGATGGACTGCTCGCTCCCCGCCCCTATTTCGCCAGCACCGCCGCCTGTTCGGCCGTGAGGAAGCCGTCGCGGGGGTAGCCGGCGGCGAGCTGCCAGACGCGCAGGGCCGCGCGGGATTTCTTGCCCATGTCGCCGTCGATCTTGCCGTCGTAGTCGCCCAGCCGCGCCAGGCCCGCCTGGGCGGCCATGCGGGTCTCGCGCGGCAGGGCCGGATCGGTCGGCCAGGGCTTGCGCACCGCGACTTCCCCAGCCGCGAACTTGGACAGCAGCGACACCCCCACCGCATAGGGCAGGCTGGGGTTATAGGCCTCAAAGGCCCAGTAGTTGGGAAACGCCAGGAACGCCGGGCCCGTGATCCCCGAAGGCAGCAGCAGCCGCGCGGTCTCGGCGCGGTCGGCGGCGCTCCAGGGAACGCCCGAGGCGCGCGGCGCGCCCAGCGCCTGCCAGCGGTCGGGGGCCAGGGCGGTGATCTCGACTTCCACCTTGGACGAGGTCGAAACTGGGCGCGAGGGCGACCTCCTCCAGCCAGCTTTCGCCCGGCTTCCAGCCGGTCTCGCCGACCAGGTGGGCGGCGGCGCTGGCCAGGGCGTCCGGCGCGCTGCCCCACACGTCGACGCGGCCGTCGCCGTCGAAGTCCACGCCATACTTCAGATAGTTGGTCGGCATCAGCTGGGTCTGGCCCAGCGCCCCGGCGTAGGAGCCGACCATGCGCGCGCGGGGCACCACGGCGCTTTGCAGGATCTTCAGGCCGGCCAGGAACTCCGCGGACCAGTCCGCCCCGCCCGAACCCGGCCGCGCCGTGGGTGGCGATGGCGCGCAGGGCGTCGCGGTCGCCGATGTTGGCGCCGTAGTCGCTCTCCATGCCCCAGAAGGCGGTGAGCACCCCGGCGGGAACCCCATAACGCGTCTGCACCCCCGCAAGCTGGGGCGTGGCGGCGAGCTTGGCCCGCGCCTTCTGGCCGCGACCGTTCAACAGGCGCGTCACATAGTCGGCCAGGGTGAGGTTGGTTTCCGCCGCCGAGGCGCGCCGGGCGATGACCACCGGATCGGGCGTCAGGCCCTGCAGCGCCGCCTCCCAGGCGTCGGCGCTGACGCCGCGAGGCCAGGGCGCGGGCGCGCTGGGCGCCCACCCAGTCGTCGAACACCGCCTGGGTGAGGGCGTCGTCCTGGGCGCAACCAGGCCCGGCGGTCAGGGCGGCGAAACCTCCGGCCAGGGCGCTGGCCAGGATCGCGCGGCGATGGGGGCGCAAGGCGGCGGTCATGGGCGTGCGCCCTCCTGGGCCTCGGCGCGCAGGCGGGCGGCCAGATCGACGGTGAGGTGGCCGTCCGGGATCAATCCTCGCTCGCTCTGCCAGGCCTTCAGCGCCGCGCGGGTCTTGGTTCCGATCAGCCCGTCGGCCGCGCCGGCGTCATAGCCCAGGGCGACCAGCGCGCTCTGGGCGTCGGTGCGGTCCTCGCGCGACAGGGGCGCCTCCACCGGCCAGGGCGTGGAGAGCGGCGGGCCGCCCGACGCGGCGTCGGCGATCAGCCCCACGGCCAGGGCGTAGCTGGCGGAGTTGTTGTAGGCGCGGATGACGAAGTGGTTGGGCAGGGCGAAAAAGGCCGGCCCAGTCGCCCCGGCCGGCGCCAGCAGCACGCACGGCGCCTGGGCGTCCGCCGCGCTCCAGGCCTTGCCGTCGGCGCGCCTCACGTTCCGCTGGGCCCAGAAGGCGGGGGGCCGTGCGTCGCTCTCGGCCAGGGCGAAGTCGAAGCCGGTCGGCAGGATCGCCTCATAGGCCCAGCCCTGGCCCGTCCGCCAGCCGGCGTTGGCCAGCAGGTTCGCCGCCGAGCCCAGGGCGTCGGGCGCCGAGGTCCAGATGTCGCGCTTGCCGTCGCCGTCGATGTCCACGGCGCGCTTCAGATACATGCTGGGCAGGAACTGGGTCTGGCCCATGGCGCCGGCCCACGAGCCGGTGAGCCGCTCGCGCGGCTGCTTCCCCGGCGACGAGGATGCGCACGCGCCGCCAGCAAGCTCGCTCTCCGCCCAGCGCCGTCGCCGGCCGTCCGCCGCCAGGGTGGCCAGCGAGCGGATCACGTCATAGTCGCCCTGGGTCTTGCCGAAGTCGCTCTCCAGGCCCCAGACGCCGACCAGGATGGCCGGGTCCACGCCGAAGCGCCCCTGCACGGTCTGCAGGGCGTCGTGCTGGTCGGAGAGGGCGGCCTTGCCGTTGACGATGCGGTCGTCCGAGACCGCGGCGGCCATGTAGTCGCCCACCGAGCGGGTGAACTCCGGCTGGCGGCGGTCGGCGGCGATCACCCGGGGGTCCGGCTCCAGCCCCGCCAGGGCCGCGCGCAGGGGTTCGGGCGGCCAGCCGGCGGCGACCTGGCGCGTGAGGAAGTCCAGCGCCCAGGCGTCGAACCCCTCGTCGCCGGACTGGGTCGGGGGATCGAGCCCCGCCGAGGTCCGCACGAGCGGGGTCACCGGGTCGATCAGCCCCACCGCGCCGGACATCAAGAACAGTCGCCGATCCATCGACTTGCAGACTCTCAAAGGCTCCGGCGGCCGTCTAGCACCGTCGCCGGTTCGGATTAGGGCGCGGGGGCGGCGGCCAAATTGACTTTGCCGTGATCGGGCCCTATATGCGCCCGCTCTTCGAATACAGGGTTTGTCAGGCGCTCGCGCCCCAGGGAACACGTCGGCGATGAAAGTCAGAAGCTCATTGAAAGCGCTCAAGACTTGCCACCGCGACTGCAAGCTGGTGCGCCGCAAGGGCCGGGTCTATGTGATCAACAAGACCAACCCCCGCTTCAAGGCCCGCCAGGGCTGACAAGCCGGCCGTAGGGGGCAGGAGGTTCGCGCCGTGAGCGATGAGCCCAAGCCCGAAGTCGAGATCATCAAAGCCAAGCTCGCCGTGCTGCGCCAGGAGCACGAGGATCTGGACGCGGCCATCGCGGCGCTTGCCGCCGCGCCCAGCCCCGATCAGATTCTGCATCGCGCGGGTGAAGAAGCGCAAGCTCTCCCTGCGCGACCAGATCGCGCAGCTGGAAGACCAGATCACGCCGGACATCATCGCTTAGAGGCGCATCGCGGGGCTCGGCGCCGCCGAAATCCTCGTCCTTCGACAAGCTCAGGATGAGGATATCTACTGAGCGCGCCGCATCCATCCTCCCCCGGCTTTCCAATAGCCCTCATCCTGAGCCTGTCGAAGGACGAGGGCGGTCCCCGGGGCTTTCGCGGATGTCCTACGCCGCCTTCGCCAGGGCCGGCTCGTTCTTCAGGGCGATGAGCCCCGACGCCGTGTTCGAGATCGGCACGTGGTAGTTCAGGTGCAGCTGCGACACCCGGCCGGTCAGCGCGCCGCGCATGGCGATCCAGTTCAGGATCTCCACGCCCTGGCTGCCCGCCTGCTCGACGAGGTCGTGGGTGGAGAAGTCCAGCAGCGCCTCGGGGTTGTTCGGCAGGTTGTCCAGGCAGAGCTTGTCGAAGTCCTTGTTGATGAAGCCCGCGCGCTGGCCTTCCAGCTGGTGCGACAGCCCGCCGGTGCCCAGCACCAGCACCTTCAGGTCCTTGTCGTAGGACTCGATGGCGCGGCCCACCGCCTGGCCGAGCTTGAAGCAGCGGCGAGCGGACGGCAGCGGATGCTGAACGGTGTTGACCAGGATCGGCACGGCGCGCACCGGCCGCGCGTCGTTCGGCCACAGGAGCTCCCACGGGTTCACGAAGGCGTGGTCGACCTTCAGCGACTGGCAGGTGGCCACGTCGAACTCGTCGGCCACCAGGTGTTCGATGACGTGCCAGGAGAAGTCCGGATCGCCCGGATAGGGCGGCTTGATCGGCAGGCCCCAGCCCTCGTCCTCGCTGACGTACTGTTCGGCCGCGCCCACCGCGAAGGTCGGCAGGTTGTCCAGGAAGAAGTTCAGGCCGTGGTCGTTGTAGAAGAACACCACGACGTCCGGCTTCTCTTCGGCCAGCCACGCGCGCACGGGCGGGAAGCCGTCGAAGAAGGGCTTCCAGTAGGGGTCGTTCTGCAGACCCTTGTCGATGGCGTTGCCGATGGACGGCACGTGCGACATGGCCGCGCCCCCGATGATCCTGGCCATAATGAATTGTCCCCCTAGGTGGCGTGCTCGAGCAGCTTGGCCTTGAAGGCCTCGACCGTCATGCCGGTCTGCTGCGCGCCGATGTCCTGAACATTGAGACCGAAGATCCCGGCGAATTTGGCGAGGTAGTAGACGTTGCCGCCGGCGGCCAGCAGCTCCAGCACGTTGCGATGGCGGATCGCCTCGCGCTGCGCCGCGTTCAGGCCGTACTTCTTGCAATAGGCGTCCTCGTCCTTGACGAAGGCCTCGCGGTTCTTCGCGTCGTTGAACGAGAAGCACATGCGGTTCAGCGCATAGCCCTTCTGGGCCTCGTCGCCGTCGTACAGGGTGGTGCCGGGGATGTTTTGGGTCTGGCTCATGGCGAATGGATGACCGAGGCTCGGACGCCGGGCTTTGATCCTGATCAAGCGCCTCTCAGGCGAATTGCCATCGCCGCGCCGAGTGACTATGCCGCCCTGGCCGCCGCCTGCCTTGCTGAGCCTCCAACGACGGGAACCCGCGCCCATGATCATCGATTGCCACGGCCACTACACCACCGCGCCCGCCGACCTGCAGCGGTTCCGCGACGAGCAGGTCGCTCATTTCAAGGACGCCGCCGCGCCGGCGCCGGGTGGGCTCAAGATCAGCGACGACGAGATCCGCGAGAGCATCCAGAACAACCAGCTGAAGCTGCTGAAGGAGCGCGGCGCGGACATGACGATCTTCTCGCCGCGCGCCTCGGCCATGGCGCCGCACGTGGGCGACGAGGCGGTCTCCAAGGCCTGGACGCGAAACTGCAACGACCTGATCAAGCGGGTGGTGGACCTGTTCCCCGAGACCTTCATCGGCGTGTGCCAGCTGCCCCAGTCGCCGGGCGCCACGCTGGAGGGCTCCATCGAGGAGCTTGAGCGCTGCGTCGAACGAGCTGGGCTTCGTCGGCGCCAACCTGAACCCGGACCCCTCGGGCGGCCACTTCAGCGCCGCCGCCGATCTACGACCGCTACTGGTACCCGTTCTTCGAGAAGATGGTGGAGCTGGACGTGCCGGCGATGATCCACGTCTCCGGATCGCTGCAACCCGGCCTTCCACGCCACCGGCGCCTACTACATCAACGCCGACACCACCGCCTTCATGCAGTTCATCCAGGGCGACCTGTTCAAGGACTTCCCCGATCTGCGCCTGATCATCCCCCACGGCGGCGGCGCCGTGCCCTATCACTGGGGCCGCTATCGGGGCCTGGCGGACATGCTGAAGAAGCCGGCGCTGTCCGAGCACGTGATGAAGAACGTCTATCTTCGACACCTGCGTCTATCACCAGCCGGGCATCGACCTGCTGTTCCGCGTGATCGAGGTCGACAACATCCTGTTCGGCTCGGAGATGGTGGGCGCGGTGCGCGGGATCGACCCCGAGACCGGGCACTACTTCGACGACACCAAGCGCTACGTCGACGCCCTGCCGATCTCGGCGGCGGACAAGGCCAAGGTGTTCGAAGGCAACGCCCGGCGGGTCTATCCGCGGCTCGACGCGGCGCTGAAGGCGCGGGGCAAGTGACGCGCTCCCTTCCCCCTGGAGGGGGGAAGGGTTGGGGATGGGGGTCGTGACGGTGCAGGAAAGGACTTGGCGGCCAAGCCGCCGCTGAGGAAATTCGCACATGTCAGCGTCGCGGACAGGGCGCCACCCCCACCCCCGCCCCTCCCCCCTCCAGGGGGAGGGGAGAGAGCCGGCTAGGCCACTTCGGCCTTCTGAGGCAGCTCTGGGTCCAGGTTCTCCTGGCGATGCTCGCGGGCGCGGTGCTGGGCTGGCTGGACCCGAACCTCGGCGCCCAGATGAAGCCGCTGGGCGACGGGTTCATCTCGCTGGTGCGGATGCTGATCGGGCCGGTGATCTTCTGCACCGTGGTCCATGGCGTGGCCGGCATGAACGACATGCGCCGCGTCGGCCGCGTGGCGATCAAGGCGCTGCTCTATTTCGAGGCGGTGACCACCGTGGCGCTGGGCCTGGCGCTGCTGGTGGTGAACCTGTGGCGGCCCGGCGCGGGGATGAACGTGGACCTCGCGTCGCTCGATGCGGGCGCGGTGGCCGACTACGCCGCCAGGGCCCAGCACCAGAACATTTCCGAGTTCCTGCTGCACGTGATCCCCAAGACCTTCGTCGGCGCCTTCGCGGGCGGGAGACGTGCTGCAGGTGCTGCTGATCTCCCTGCTCACCGCCTTCGCTCTGGTGGGCCTGGGCGAGCGGGGCCGGCCGATCGTGAACCTCATCGAGAAGGGCGGCGAGGTCGTCTTCAAGATCGTCGGCTTCGTGATGTGGGCCGCGCCGCTGGGGGCGTTCGGGGCCATCGCCTTCACGGTGGGCAAGTTCGGCGCGGGCTCGCTGGTCTCGCTGGGGGCCCTGATCGGCGAGTTCTATGTCGTGTGCGCCCTGTTCACCCTGCTGGTGCTGGGGCCCATCGCCTGGCTGGCCGGGGTGAACATCTTCCGCCTGCTTGGCTACATCCGCGAGGAGCTGCTGATCGTGGCGGCCACGACGTCGTCGGAGACCGTGCTGCCGCGCCTGATGCAGAAGCTGCGGGGGCTGGGCTGCGAGGAGTTGGTGGTGGGGCTGGTGATCCCCACCGGCTATTCCTTCAATCTGGACGGCACCTGCCTTTATCTCGGCGTCGGTGGCGGTGTTCCTGGCCCAGGCCACCAATACCCACCTGGATATCGGCCAGCAGCTCGCCCTGATGGCGGTGCTGCTCATCACCTCGAAGGGCGCGGCGGGGGTGGCGGGGGCCGCCTTCGTGGTGCTGGCCGCCACCTTGGCCACGGCGCACTCGATCCCGCTGGCGTCCATCGCGCTGGTGCTCGGCATCCACCGCATCCTGGCCGAGGCCCTGGTGTTCGTGAACGTCGCCGGCAACAGCGTCGCCACCATCGTCGTGGCGCGCTGGGAGGGGGCCGTGGACCGCGAGGTCCTGGCCGCCAAGGTGGGGCGCTAGGGCGCCCCGCCAACGGGGAAGATCGACCCATCTCGGAAGTTGGGAAGGTCCGCTTGTCGGACATCGGCCTTGGGCTAATCTGAGTCGGCGGGCACGGGAGCGACCGCCGATGGGCCTCGGAACTTGGCTGAAGCGGTTCTTCGAGCAGTCGTCGCACATCGCACATCCGCCAGGAGGTCGCGGCTACACCTGGCGACCTGATTGATCTCATCGACCGATTCATTGATGGGCCGATGCGTTACCCGCTGGAATGCGGACGACTTCATCTCCTGGGAGCAGGCCAACCCCAACGTGGAGGCTGTCCGGGTCGCTATCGGCAGGTACGAAGGTTGGCTGTTCTCCAGAAACAGAAGCAAGATCGACGCCTATGCCTATCGAGCAGCCGAGGAGCGCAACCGGCTGGCGGCGATGATAGGACGACCGCCACGCGACATGCCCGTCTTAGATGCGACAGCGG
The DNA here is from genome assembly GCA_963761065.1 of uncultured Alphaproteobacteria bacterium. Taxonomy (GTDB): domain Bacteria; phylum Pseudomonadota; class Alphaproteobacteria; order Caulobacterales; family Caulobacteraceae; genus JANWHQ01. The sequence goes on from CAVXFP010000002.1 coordinate 144,563, forward strand.
GAAGCTTTGATCCGCCCAAGTACGCGTCTTTAGTCCTCGGTATCCGGGTTCATGATCGCTGGCTGCCGTTCGGACCGGACCGAACGGTCGTGCACAAGGTTCGCAGCGTCCCACCCATCTGAGACGTTCGGAACGTCCGCTCGTCGGCGGACGCCATCTGTCTGGCGCCCGCCCCTAGAACTCGATCGGATAGGGCGCCAGCTTGCCGGTGGCGTAGAGCTCGGGCAGTTCCGGCGAGCCGTTCTCCATCACCATCAGCATGCAGCGCTTGGGCGAGAAGCCCTGGTGGCGGATGTCGGCGGGCATGGCGCACACGTCGCCGGGCTTCATCACGATGGTGCCGCGCGGATTGCCGGTGTTCTTGTCCTGGATCTTCCAGTGGATCTCGTCCGACAGCTGGATGAACCACTCGTTGCGGTCATTGCCGTGGATCACCGGCAGCATGTGCTCCTCGGAGGTGACGCAGCAGATCGAGGCCTTGGTCACCGCCGTCACCGAGGGGTTCCAGGTGACGTCCGAGCGGGCGATGTGGTCGAACAGGTTGATGGCGTGCAGCTGGCCCTCGAAGCCGGGCTCCGGCTCGATGTCGGGGGTGTCGAACTTCACGTCGGCGAAGGCGCGGTTGATCGGCGTGCCGGTGGCGTCCGAGCGCACCGGCTGGTCGCCGGGCAGGCCCAGCATCCGCGTGGCCGGGTTGAAGTTGCGCAGCAGCGGGCCTTCCATGGGCTTGCCCTTGGGCCCCATGGGCGTGCCGGTCTCCAGCGGCGCGGACAGGGGATCGTAGCCCTTGCTGATCCAGTCGGTGGAGATGGTCGCGAAGGCCTGGGAGACGCTCTCGGCGGTGTAGGTCTCGATGAAGTCGATCCCGGCGGCCTTGCAGCCCTGGTCATAGGCGCCGGCGTAGATGTCGACCGTGCCGTAGTGGTTGTGGGTGCCGAACACGTCGTCGAAGAAAATCCAGCCGTAGAAGAAGCCCCAGCCGATGTCGCGGACCATGGCTCTGAGGAACCGGTCCACCTCCATCATGTGCTTGCCCTTCGGCCACTCGATGTGGACGAAATATTCGTCGCGGCTGAAGGTCCACGGCCCGTACTGGAAGCTGTGGTAGCCCTGCTTGTTGGTCGTGGCGGACTTGACGATCGGGGGGGATTTGGCTTCGGCCATGGCGCGGCTCCTTGAAGCGGTATCGGCTAGGAAAGGGTGCAGATTTCAGACCAGCGCTCGACCGTCTCGGGGCCAAGCAGGGTCTGGATGATCGCGACGGCGGGGGTCTTGGACGGACAGCTGATAGGCGGCGCCGGCGGGCAGCAGCACCTGGTGGCCGCGCCGCGCGCGGACCTTGCCCATCTTCTGGCCGTTGGGCTGGCCGGGAAGCTTGCGCGCGCCCTGGCCGCCGGCCGGCGCCGAGGCGGGGTCGAGCTTGACGAAGGTGAACTCCACCTCCCCGTCCATCACCACGGCGAACTCGTCGTGCGGCGCCACGTACCAGGGGCCCGCGCCATCGACCTTCATCACCTCGGCCACGTATTCGATGTTCTTGGTGACGGCCACGCGCTCGAACGGCTTGGACTTGCCCGCCACCTCGAACACATTGGAGAAAGCGTAGTGCTTAAGGTCGTCGTTGAGTTCGATCGAGCCCTTCTCATAGGAGCCGAGCGAGCCGAACATCGTCTGGTAGGCCATGGTTTCCTCCGCGGCTGCGGCCACTACGCCGCGGCGGGGTCCGCGGTCGCGCCGCCCTCGATTGGATCGGGGCGGCCAATTGAGATCAAGGCTTGAGTTCGAACCCACCGCGAGTCAAGTCCAACACCCCCGTCCGGGCCCTGGGACGGCGCAAGTCGAGGAAACGGCATGAAGATCGGCAAAGAGGCGCACTCCGCCACCGCGATTTCCGGCTCCGACCCGGAGACCATCCTGATCCGCGGCCACGATCTGGTGGGCGAGCTGATCGGCAAGATCACCTTCACCGACCACGTCTGGCTGCTGGTGGCGGGCGCTCTGCCGAACGAGGCCCAGCGGCGGGTGCTGGACGCGACCCTGGTGGCCATCGCCGAGCACGGGCTGGTGCCCAGCGTGGTCGCCTCGCGCATGACCCTGGCCGCCGCGCCCGAAGCCCTGCAAGGCGCCGTGGCGGCTGGCATCCTCGGCTGCGGCTCGGTGATCCTCGGGGCGTCGGAGAACGCCGGCAAGTTCTTCGAGGAGGTGCGCGCGCAGAAGGAGGCCGGCGACCTGGAGGCCGCGACCCGCGAGGTCATCGGCCGCTATCGCGCGGTCAAGCGCGCCGTGCCCGGCTACGGCCACCCGCTGCACAAGGATTTCGATCCGCGCGCCCGTCGCCTGCTGGAGGTGGGCCGCGAGACCAAGACGGCGGGCGTCTATGCGGAGATCGCCCTGCTGATCGACAAGCTGCTGCCCGAGATCACCGGCCGGCCGCTGAAGATGAACGTGTCCGGCGCCATTCCGGCCGTGCTGCTGGACGCCGGCTATCCCCTGCTGGCGCTGAAGGGCGTGCCGATCCTGGCGCGCACCGCCAGCCTGGTCGGGCACCTGCTCGAAGAGCAGAGCCGGCCCGTGGGCTTCCTGATGGCCAACGCCGCGAGCCGGCGCCGTGCGCTATGACGGGCCCGCGCCCGACGGCTTCGTCCAGAGCGACAACTGAGTTCGGAACCCCAGATGACCCAACCCCTGAACGGCATCCGCATCGTCGAGCAAGGCACCTTCATCACCGGCCCGTGCTGCGCCATGATGCTGGCGGACATCGGCGCCGACGTGATCAAGGTCGAGAGCCCGGAGACCGGCGATCCTTACCGCGAACTTCCGCGGCGGCCTCTATAGCGCGCACTTCCAGGCCTACAATCGCGGCAAGCGCTCCATCGGCCTGAACCTGAAGGAGCCGGCGGACAAGGAGGTGTTCCGCGAGCTGATCGAACAGGCCGACGTCTATATCCAGAACTTCCGCCCCGGCGCCGCCGGCCGCATGGGCGCCGACTATGAGACGCTGAGCAAGATCAATCCGCGCCTGGTCTATTGCTCCATCTCCGGCTTCGGCCAGGAGGGGCCCTATGCGCACCGGCCGAGCTACGACTTCGTCACCCAGGCGCTGTCGGGGTTCCTGGGCGTGGCCACCGATCCGGCCAACCCGCGCCTGCTCGGCCCGGCCATGGCCGACGCCCAGACCGGCATCTATGCGGCGCTGGGGCATCACCGGCGCCCTGGTGGAGCGCGGCCGCACCGGCAAGGGCAAGCTGATCGAGATCTCCATGCTCGAAGCCATGATGCACTTCGCCGTGGAGCCCTTCACCGGCTACTTCGCGCTGGGCGAAATCCCCAATGCGCTCGGACCGGCCCAAGCTCGCCCAGGCCTTCATCCTCACCTGCAAGGACGGCCGGCACCTGGGGGTGCACCTGTCCTCCATGGACAAGTTCTGGGACGCCCTGGTCGCGGCGCTCGAAGCCCAGGCCCTGGCGGCGGACCCCCGCTTCGACATCCGGCAAAAGCGCATCGACAACTACGAGGACCTGCTGGTCGAGCTGAACAGGATCACCACCACCAAGACCCGCCCCGAATGGCTGGCGCGGTTCGCGGACTTCGACCTGCCCTATGCGCCGCTGAACAATATCGAGGAGGCGGCCAACGATCCCCAGGCGCAGTTCCTGGGCATGATCGTGCCGGTGTCCGGCCGCATCGAGGGCGCGGAAAAGGCCCTGCGCTCGCCCTTCACCTTCGACGGGGTGCGGGCCACGGACAGCCGCGCCGCCCCCGTGCTCGGCCAGCATTCGGAAAGCATCCGCAAGACGCTGGCGACGCACCCCGGCGCCTGGCCGGAGCGGGCCTGACGCCAAGCCCGGCTTGACGGGCCGGCCCTGGCGCGCAAGCTGACGAAAACGCCGTCCGGCCGCACGATCTGGGAGGATCAGACCCATGCCCTATTCGACCATCGACACCATCACCGACCAGGCCGTCGCCCGCTGGAAGACCGCCCACGATCCGCGCATGGCCGAGATCATGACCGCGGCGGTGAAACACCTGCACGCCTTCGCCAAGGAGACGCGGCTGACCCAGGGCGAATGGATGGCCGGCCTGCAGTTCCTGGCCCGCGTGGGCCAATGGACCAGCGACGCGCGCGGCGAGAACATCCTGCTGTCGGACGTGCTGGGCGTGTCCATGCTCGAAGTGATGATGAACGACCACCTGCCCAAGGGCGCGACGCCCCACACGGTGCTGGGGCCGTTCTATGTGGACGACTCCCCCGAGCTGCCGGCCGGCGGCAACATGGCCGAGGGGGTGGAGGGCATCCCCTGCTACATCCACGGCAAGGTGTCCGACATGAACGGCAAGCCCGTCGCCGGCGCCGTGCTCGACATGTGGCAGGCGGACGAGACGGGGACCTATGAGGTCCAGCTGGAGGGCCACGAGGGGCCGTATCTGCGCGGCGTGTTCCACTCCGGCCCGGACGGCCGCTATCTGGTCAAGACCATCGCGCCCAAGGGCTACACCATCCCCATGGACGGCCCGGTGGGCGAGCTGATCCGCATGACCGACATCAGCCATTTCCGCCCCGCCCACGTGCACTTCATCATCTGCGCGCCCGGCTGCGAGACGATCATCACCCACCTGTTCAAGCGCGGCGGGGAGTATCTGGAATCGGACGTGGTGTTCGGCGTGAAGGCCGAGCTGATCACCGACTTCGTGCTGCACCCGGCGGGCGTCGCCCCGGGCGGCGAGCGGTGCGACAGCGAGTTCTGGACCATCGAATACGACTTCGTCCTCGCCCCGGCCCAAGGCGCGGCGGCGAAGCAGAAGGCGACGGCGGGCGCGGAGGCCTGAGGCGGGACCGAAATCCTCGCCCTTCGAGACGCCGCTGCGCGGCTCCTCAGGATGAGGATTTCTACTGAACCGCCCTGCCAATAGCCCTCATCCTGAGCCTGTCGAAGGACGAGGGCGGGCCAAGAACCCCTACGCCTCTACGTCCCGGAAATACGGCTCCACGGGGCCGGAGAGCTTGATGGTGAGGGGCTGGCCGAAGCGGTCGACCTTGGAGCCCACCGCCAGCCGCACCCAGCCCTCGGAGACGCAGTACTCCTCCACGGTGGTCTTCTCCTCCCCCTTGAACCGCACCCCCACCCCGCGCGCGAGCACGGCCTCGTCGTAGTGCGGGCTCTTGGGATTGGAGGAGAGGCGGTCGGGGGAGTCGAGGGCGCGTCGGTCATGGCCGCTTGTTAGCCGCGTGCCCGGCGGCACGTGCCAATACAATGCGTGCTCAAGCTAAGGTGCTGGTCGAAATCCTCACCGCAGAGCATCAGAAGCTTGCGCATCGGACGGAATCAGCTCGCAACTCAAGCGTAAGCTTACGTCTGGATCGAAAGTTATACGAATTGTAACTCTGCCGGACCCCATAGCATGAAAATCTACAAGAGTCTGCCGACCTGTCTAATAAAGCAGTGCGAATCAATTTTTGCAACTCCCGCTTAGGACATTCCACTCGTCCAAGCCTCGATCTCCAACGGCTATCCATGGAATTGTTAAATTCACCTTATTGGTATCGACGTATTCGTGCGTCATAGCGTGAAAGTTATCAGGGGAATGTCCTCCCTACCCAAGCACCAGCTAAGGAGAAGCTTCGTCACGCCTGACCGAGCGCGGACAGGCCATCTATACTCGCGTTACAACTGCAGCGCCTTACGCCGGACGCGGAATATGACAACCATAGTATCCAGCCATCGGAATGCAAAGTATCAAAATTATCGAACAGATCTGGGGAAATTGCCACTAATTCACATTAGCATGACCGACTTGCTGCAATAATCCGCACTGACCTATAACGGTCGCGGCATTGCCGCATCCAAAGTAGCGATCTCCTAACATCTCCTGCAATGACCAGGTCTGATGAAGAGCGAATAGTGGTGCCGTCAAAGCTAGATCCCGGCAAGTACCGTGTCTGGCTGGCTCTCGTTGTCACTCTCCGCCATCGACGATTCGATTGAAACGGTCCGGTGCTTGCGCCTAAGCTGTCATTGTCGATGCCGACAGCGCCGAGGCGCCTCGATCGACTTCACCTTCCGGCAGGCTTCTCGTCGACGGGATCGACGCCTCAGCCCATTGGGACAAGAAGCGAACTGACACTCAGCCGGGCGCCCTCTAAGGGTTCTCGCGGATCGCCATGATTGCGCCGCGCAGGACTGGACGACGGAAGGATGACGCCGGTCGTTCTGGTCGGACATTGACCGCACGCCTCTCTTCTACGAGAACTCGTGGACGTCCACCAACACACATCCGAAGATCGATATATCTCGCCCAACGGAGGCGGCCCCTTGAGCGCTATAATCAGGCAGCTATGGTCTGGTAATTGCTTTCATTGGCGCCCATGGCGGACAGCGAATATTCCGCCATCAGGATTCGAGCGTCGACAAATGGATCAGCGTCAAAAAGATCCAATTCTAAGGAAAATGAAAGCATGATGTTCCGTATCTGACGAGCCCGCGAAAGCTGCGCAAACGGCGGAGAGATTTATTCATGATATCTCCGCCACCGAAAATATGCGGTGGTGAGGGATCCCAGATGACTGAGGAGTATTCTGAGACATGGAGGACCCGATCGGCTAGACGCAGGTCATCCTCGTTCAGGAAGTGCTTCGATAGAAGGCGGGCACTAAGCAGAGAGCGTTCTAGGGAGGCTGTTCTCGATTGCATGAAGCAATGGGACCGAATTTAATCTAGACTACCGGATACCTGATTAGCCGCTCACGCGAGGATAGACGAGGATCAGTGGGCCGTCACCCCGACTTCACCGCCACGTCGATCTCCCCGCCGCCGTCCCTGAACTTCTTCGCCATCTCCGCCATCCCCGCCTCCGGGTCGGCCCCCGCCACGTCGTTCTGCCTGGCCGCCGTGTCGCGGATTTCCTGGCTGATCTTCATGGAGCAGAACTTGGGGCCGCACATGGAGCAGAAGTGGGCGGTCTTGTGGGCTTCCTTGGGCAGGGTCTCGTCGTGGAATTCGCGGGCGGTCTCGGGGTCGAGGCCCAGGTTGAACTGGTCCTCCCAGCGGAACTCGAACCGGGCGCGGCTCAGCGCGTCGTCCCATAGCCGCGCGGCCGGGTGGCCCTTGGCGAGGTCGGCGGCGTGGGCGGCGATCTTGTAGGCGATCACGCCGTCCTTCACGTCCTCGCGGTCGGGCAGGCCCAGGTGCTCCTTGGGCGTCACGTAGCAGAGCATGGCCGTGCCGAACCAGCCGATCATCGCCGCGCCGATGGCGCTGGTGATGTGGTCGTAGCCCGGCGCGATGTCGGTGGTCAGCGGGCCCAGGGTGTAGAACGGCGCCTCGCCGCAGACGGCGAGCTGCTTGTCCATGTTGGCCTTGATCTTGTGCATGGGCACGTGGCCCGGGCCCTCGATCATCACCTGGCAGCCGTGGCTCCAGGCGATCTGGGTGAGCTCGCCCAGGGTCTCCAGCTCGGCGAACTGGGCCTCGTCGTTGGCGTCGGCGATGCAGCCGGGGCGCAGGCCGTCGCCCAGCGAGAAGGAGACGTCGTAGGCGCGCCATGATCTCGCAGATCTCGTCGAACTGGTCGTAGAGGAAGTTCTCCTTGTGGTGGGCCAGGCACCACTTGGCCATGATCGAGCCGCCGCGGCTGACGATGCCGGTGACGCGCTCGGCGGTCAGCGGGATGTAGGGCAGGCGCACGCCGGCGTGGATGGTGAAGTAGTCGACGCCCTGCTCGGCCTGCTCGATCAGGGTGTCGCGGAAGACCTCCCAGGTCAGGTCCTCGGCGACGCCGTCCACCTTCTCCAGCGCCTGGTAGATCGGCACGGTGCCGATGCGGCACCGGGCAGTTGCGGATGATCCACTCGCGGATGTTGTGGATGTTGCGGCCGGTGGACAGGTCCATGACCGTGTCGGCGCCCCAGCGGATCGCCCAGACCAGTCTTGTCCACCTCCTCGGCCACGGTGGAGAGCACCGCCGAGTTGCCGATGTTGGCGTTGATCTTGACCAGGAAGTTGCGGCCGATGGCCATCGGCTCCAGCTCGGGGTGGTTGATGTTGGCCGGGATGATCGCGCGGCCGCGGGCCACCTCGTCGCGCACGAACTCGGGCGTGATGAAGTCGGGGATCTCGGCGCCGAAGTCCTCGCCGTCGCGCGATGCGCGCGGCGTCGCCTGCTTGCTCGCGCGCCGAGGTTCTCGCGGATGGCGACGTATTCCATCTCCGGCGGTGATCGATGCCGGCGCGGGCGTATGCAAGCTGGGTGACCGCCTTGCCGGGCTTGGCCTTGAACACCGGCACGTGGCGCTCGAAGGCGGGGGCGAGGTGGCGCCCGGCGGCGAAGCCGTTGTCTTCCGGTTTGACTTCCCGGGGGTCGGAGACCTGCTCGACATCGCCGCGCGCCAGCACCCAGGCGTCGCGCGGGCGGGCCAGGCCCCGGTTGATGTCGATGGCGGCGGCCGGGTCGGTATAGGGGCCGGAGGGGTCGTAGACCGTCACCGGCGGCTCATTGGCGCTCGGGTGCACGGCGATCTGGCGGAACGGCACGCGGATGTCCGGGTGGAGCTCGCCGGCCGCATAGACCTTCCTGGAGCCGGGGATCTCGCCGGTGGCGACGGCGTCGATGGACTTGGACGGTGCGTTCATGGCGGCGGCCTCTTCTCGTCGAAGGCTGACGAGGATCCGGAGCCATGACTGTGCGAGGAAAGCGGTCTGCGGCCCTAGCGCGGGCGCCGCGTTCCCTCCCTTCGCCGGCATGACCCGGATCAGGTTCGGCGGGTTGCGGCTTGTCTGGACTCACCCGCCTCTCAGTCCCTCAAGCGGGACGCCCCGGAGAACGGCGGAACCCTACGCCCCCCGGCGGGAGGGTCAAGGCTGCGCTCAGATGCTGATCTGCGTGCCCATCTCCACCACCCGCCCCGGCGGCAGACCGTAGAAGTCCGTCGGCGTCGCGGCGTTCTTGGACAGGATGACGAACAGCTTGTCCTGCCAGATCGGCATGCCCGAATGCCGGGCCGGAACGACGGTCCGCCGGCCGAGGAAGAAGGAGGTCGACATGATGTCGAACTTCAGTCCGAGCTTGCGGCACAGGCCCAGCGCCTTGGGCACGTTCGGCGTCTCCATGTAGCCCCACCGCGCCGTCACCCGCCAGAAGTCGGGACCCAGCTGTTTGAGGCGGACGCGATCGGCGTCGTCGACCCTCGGCGTGGCGACCGTCTGCACGGTCATGATCACATTGGTCTGATGCAGCACCTTGTTGTGCTTGAGGTTGTGCATCAGGGCGCCGGGCGCTCGGTCCGGATCGGCGGCCAGGAACACGGCGACCCCGGCGGCGCGGTTGGGCGGGCGGTCCTGCATCGTGGCGATCAGGTCGGCGATGGGCAGGGACTTCTCGCGGCGGTCTTGACGGCCACGAGCCGGCTGCCCTTGGACCAGGTGGCCATCACCGCGTAGAGGCCCCCGCCCAGGGCCAGCGGCATGAAGCCGCCCGACAGCAGCTTCAGCGCATTGGCGCCGAGGAACACCAGATCGAGCGTCAGCAGGGGCGCGATGACCAGCACGGCCTTCCACAGCGGCCAGCGCCACAGCCCCCGCGCCACCATGAAGGCCAGGGTGGTGGTGATGACCATGGTGCCGGTCACCGCCAGGCCATAGGCGTGGGCGAGACCGCTGGAGCTCTTGAACACCGCCACCAGGAACACGACGCCGACAGCGAGCAGCAGGTTGATCTGCGGCAGATAGATCTGGCCCGCCTCGTGCTCTGAGGTCTGGTTGACCCGCATGCGCGGCAACAGGCCAAGCTGGATCGCCTGGTTGCTGATGGAATAGGCCCCGGTGATCACCGCCTGGCTGGCGATGATGGTGGCCAGGGTCGCCAGGATCACGACAGGCGCGCGCAGGACGTGCGGGGCCATGATGAAGAACCAGTCCGCATTGGCGATGGGCGCGCCGTGCGAGGCGCGCAGCATGCCCAGCGCCATGGAGCCCTGGCCCAGGTAGTTCAGCGTCAGACAGGGCAGCACCAGGCCCAGCCAGGCGGTCCGGATCGGGCCTTTGCCGAAGTGGCCCATGTCGGCGTAGAGCGCCTCGGCCCCCGTGACGGTCAGGAACACCGAGCCCAGCACGAAGAACCCCGTCAGGCCGCTCGTCGCCATGAAGCCGAGCGCATGGGTCGGGCTCAGCGCGGCCAGCACGCCCGGCTCGCGCACGAGGTGGGAGACGCCCATGGCCGCCAGGACGGCGAACCAGACCAGGCAGATCGGGCCGAACAAGCCGGCGACCTTGGCGGTGCCGTGCGACTGCACCGCGAACAGGCCGAGCAGGATGGCCAGGCTCACGATCAGCACCGTCGTGGGCGACACCAGCGTGTCCAGCCCCGGCACGCTTCTCAGCCCCTCCACCGCCGAGAGCACCGAGATCGCCGGGGTGATCACCGCGTCGCCGTAGAACAGGGCCGCGCCCGCAACGCCCAGCGCGAAGATCGCCGCCGTGCGCTTGCCCGCCGCCCGCTCGGCCAGGGCCATCAGCGACAGCACGCCGCCCTCGCCGCCGTTGTCCGCGCGCATCAGGAAGATGACGTACTTGACCGTGACCACCAGGATCAGGGCCCACAGCTCCAGCGACACCACGCCGAGCACGGCGGAGGTGGTCACGCCGGCTTTGGCGGTCTGGGCCAACGCCTCGCGAAAGGCGTACAGCGGACTGGTGCCGATGTCGCCGTAAACCACGCCCACGGACCCGAGGGCCAGCAGCCAGAATTGGCTCTTCACGCCTTGCGGCGCGGGGGATGTCGATGTCGGGTTGAGGTCGGAAGGGGCCGATGAGGGCGTGGTGGAAGGGGTTCCACCACTCATCGATTTCCAAGGTTCCCAGCGGTCCCGGGCAGCCCCCGAGCGATCGCTGGGCGGCGCGGATACGCCTGTTGCTGCGTCGCAGCAAGTTAATTCAACGCGGCTAGAACAGCAGCGCCGCCAGCACGAACGCCAGGCCCGAGGCCGCCGCGCCCAGGGCGAACCAGATCAGGCGGCTGTGGTGATCCGGAACCGGCTGCAGAGCTGGCGCCGGCGCAGGCGGCGCCTCCATGCGGTCGGCGACGCGCTCCAAGATGGTCAGGCCCCGCTGGGCCAGGCGTGCGAGGCGCGCGGGCGGGGCCAGTTCGCGGATGATGTAGCGGCGCACCACCGGATCGGCCGCGTCCCAGATGTTGTGGCCGGGCCACAGACGCCGGGCCACGCCCTCGGCCACCACCATGGTCTTTTGCAGCAGCACCAGCTCGGGGCGCAGGCGCATGTCGAACAGGGCGGTGATTTCGAACAGCTGCGCCAGCACCCCGCCCATGGAGACCTCCGCCGCAGCCCGGCCGAAGATCGGCTCGCCCACGGCCCTCAGCGCCTGGGCGAAGGACTCCTCGGAATGGCCGGCGGGCACATAGCCGGCCTCGAAGTGGCTCTTGGCCACGCGGCGATAGTCGCGCTCCAGAAAGCCGTAGAGGATCTCGGCCAGATACCGCCGCTCGGTCTCGCCGAGCCGGCCCAGGATGCCGTAGTCCACCGCCGTGATCACGGCCGGGGAGGCCACGAACAGGTTCCCCTCGTGCAGGTCGGCATGGAAGACGCCGTGGTCCAGCGCCTGGGCCAGGAAGGCGCGGATCAGGTTGTCGGCCAGCCGCTTGCGGTCGAGGTTCGGCTGCTCCAGGGCGGCGGGTCGGACAGCGGCAGGCCCTGCGCCCAGGTGAGGGTCAGCACCCTGCGGCCGACGCCCTCCCACACCACCTGGGGCGCGTGCATATAGCCGTCGCGGGCCATCACCTCGGCCAGCTCGCTGGCGCCGGCCGCCTCGAAGCGCATGTCGAGCTCAAGCTGCAGGGAGCGGGCGACCGTGGCGGCCAGGGCCCGGGGCTCCATGCGGCGGGCGTCGGGGCCCAGGCCCTCGGCGAGGCGGGCGGCCAGGTTCATGGCGGCGATGTCGCTTTGCACGCGGCGCTCGACGCCCGGCCGCAGCACCTTCACCGCCACCTTGCGCCCGTCCTTCAGGGTCGCGGGATGGGCTTGGGCGAGGGAGGCGGCGGCCACCGGCGCCTCGAAGGCGTCGAACACATCCTCCACCGGACGATTCAGCGACCGCGCGACCTCCGCGCGGGCCTGGTCGATGGGGAAGGGGGCCAGCGCGTCCCTCAGACGGCCGAGGTCGGCGGCGAAGGCGAGGCCGAAGATGTCCGCGCGGGTGGACAGCACCTGGCCGAGCTTGATGGCCACCGGGCCCAGCCGCTCCAGCGCCCCGGCCAGCCGCTCGCCCGGCCGGCCCTTGCGCGATCCGCCGCCGGCCATCAGGCGCAGCACCCGTCCCAGCAGCCGCACGCGCGCGGGCAGCACCGGCTCCAGCTCGCGGGGGATCAGGGCGTCGGCGCGCGCCAGCACATAGATCGCGCCGATCAGGCGCAGGAGGGGAGTCATCGCCAGGCCCTCAGAGCGCCCACCCCTGGTGCAGGGCCACGACCCCGCCGGAATAGTTGGTGAAGCCCACCTGGCCGAAGCCGGCCGTGCGCATCATGCCGGCCAGCGTCGCCTGGTCCGGAAAGCGGCGGATGCTCTCCACCAGATACTGATAGGCGTCGCGGTCCTTGGCCACCATCTGGCCGATCGCGGGGATGGCCTTGAAGGAATAGAGGTCATAGGCCCGGCGCACCGCCTCGGCCGGCGGGCGGGAGAACTCCAGGCAGAAGAACCGGCCGCCGGGCTTCAGCACCCGGCGCGCTTCGGCCAGGGCGCCGGGGATGTTGGTGACGTTGCGCAGGCCGAAGGAGATCACATAGGCGTCGGCGATCGCGTCCGGCAGCGGCAGGCGCTGGGCGTCGCCCACGGACCAGACGATCTCGGGCGCCCCGCCCTTGTGGACGCCCTGCAGCACCATCTCCGCATCGAAGTCCGCCACCAGGATGCGCGCATCCGGTCCGCCCCGGCGCGCCTGGGCCTTGGCGGCGAGCTTGGCGAGGCGGCGGGAGATGTCGCCGGTGCCGCCGGCCACGTCGATGATCAGCTCGCCGGGCTGGGGGTTGATGCGGGCGGCGGCCATGTCCTTCCAGACGCGGTGCACCCCGCCGGACATCAGGTCGTTCATCAGGTCGTAGCGGCGCGCCACGCGGTCGAACACGCCGCGCACCAGGCCGGGCTTTTCGCTCGGATCGACGTCCTTGAAGCCGAAGCTGGCCGAGGTCTCGCTCATGACTTGGGTCTTAGGCCCGAAGGCCCGCGCCGCGAAAGGCCCTGGCGGCGGGGCGGCGGCGCGTCTATGGCGGACGCATGCCCGAATTGCCCGAGGTCGAGACCGTGCGCCGGGGGCTGGAGCCCGTGCTGGTCGGCGCGCGGCTGGCGCGGGTCGAGGCGCGGCGGCCGGACCTGCGCTTCCCCCTGCCGGCGAGGTTCGCCGAGCGGTTGACGGGGGCGAAGGTGCTGTCGCTCGGCCGGCGGGCCAAGTACCTCGTCGCGCCGCTGGACACGGGCGAGACCCTGGTGACGCACCTGGGCATGAGCGGGCGCTTCCTGATCGAAGGGGCGGACCGCTCGGCGCCGGGCGCCTTTCGCAACTGGTCGCCCATGGACGACAAGCACGCCCACATCCAGTTCGAGACCGAGGCGGGGGCTCGGATCACCTATTTCGACGCGCGCCGGTTCGGCTACATGGACCTGATCGCCGAGCGAGGCGATCGAACAATGCCGCTGGTTCAAGGGCCTGGGGCCCGGAGCCGCTGGGCGAGGACTTCGACGCCGCGCGGCTGGCCGCGGCGTTCGCCGGCAAGGTCCAGAACGTCAAGGCGACCCTGCTGGACCAGCGGGTCGTGGCGGGGCTCGGCAACATCTATGTCTGCGAGGCGCTGCATCGGGCGAGGATCGCGCCGGCGACGCGGGCGGGGCGCATCTCGGCGCGGCGGCTGGGCGACCTCGCCGAAGCGGTGAAGGCGGTGCTCATCGAAGCCATCGCGGCGGGCGGCTCGACCTTGCGCGACTATGCGGCCGCGGACGGGGCGCTGGGATACTTCCAGCATTCGTTCCAGGTCTATGGCCGCGAGCACGAGCCTTGCCTGCGGGCCGGCTGCCAGGGCGTGGTCCGGCGCACGGTCCAGGCTGGACGTTCGACCTTCTTCTGCCCGGTCTGCCAAAGGTGAGCCGCCATAATGACGCCGCCGCACGGGGTCATGCAGCGCTGATGATCCGGCGCCTCGTCCTCGCCTTCCTGCTCCTTTGCCTCGCGCCCAGCGCCGCGCTGGCCCTGCCGCCGGTGTGGGTGGTGCGCGACAAGGACTTGCAGATGGTGCTGTTCGGCTCGGTGCACCTGCTGCCGCCGGGGCTGGACTGGCGGCCGAAGGTCCTGGAGCAGGCGCTGAAGTCCGCCGACGACATCTGGTTCGAGGCGCCGATGGGCGCGGAGGGCCAGGCGGACGCCACCAAGGCCGCCCAGGAACACGCCCTGCTGCCCCCGGGCCAGACCCTGTCGGCGCTGCTGTCCAAGGGCGGGCGCGAGCGGCTGGCCAAGGCGGCGGCCAAGCTCGGGCTGTCGCAGGAGGACATGGACCGGCTGCAGCCCTGGTACGCGGAGCTGTTGCTGTCCAACGCCCTGTACCAGAAGGTCGGCGCCGAGCGCTCGCAGGGGGTGGAGATCCAGCTGTGGCAGGGGACCAACCCCGCCGCCAAGCGTGTCACCTTCGAGACGCCGGCCGAGCAGGTGGCCCTGTTCGCCGCCGCGCCCATGGCCGACCAGGTCGCCTCGCTGGAGGAGACGCTGAAGGAAGCGCCCAGCGCGGAGCACGACTACCACGTGCTGCTGAAGGCCTGGATGGATGCAGATCTGAAAACGCTGGACCGCAAAGTGGTGGAGCCCTTGCGCAAGACCTCGCCGGAGCTCTATGCGGACTCTGTGCGGCGCCGCAACATGCGCTGGACCGAGGCTCTGGACAAACGCCTCCAGGGCTCGGGCCGGACGGTGGTGGTGGTGGGCATGGGCCATCTGATCGGCCCTGACGGCCTGCCCGCGCGGCTGCGCGCCCTCGGCTACACGGTCGAGGGCCCCTAGTCCCGGGGGCGGCGGATCAACAAGGAGCGTGCGCGTGGCCTATGAGACCCTGATCGTCGAGCGGGAGGGGGCGGTGGTCCTCGTCCGCCTGAACCGGCCCGAGGCGCTGAACGCGCTCAACGACCAACTGATGGACGAACTGACCGCCGCGCTCGACGACACCGAGGCGGACGCCGGCGTCGGCTGCGTGGTGATCACCGGTTCCGAGAAGGCCTTCGCCGCCGGGGCGGACATCAAGGAGATGGCGTCGAAGGACTACGCCCAGACCTTCACCGAGGACTTCATCACCCGCAACTGGGAGCGGGTGACCCGTTGCCGCAAGCCGGTGATCGCGGCGGTGGCGGGCTTCGCGCTCGGCGGCGGGTGCGAGCTGGCGATGATGTGCGACTTCATCATCGCGGCGGACACCGCCAGGTTCGGCCAGCCGGAGATCACGCTGGGCATCTCTCCCGGCGCGGGCGGCACCCAGCGGCTGACGCGGTTCGTCGGCAAGTCCAAGGCCATGGAGATGATCCTCACCGGCCGGATGATCAACGCCGAGGAGGCCGAGCGCTGCGGCCTGGTCAGCCGGGTGGTTCCCGCCGACACGCTTATCGAGGAGGCGATGAAGGCCGCCGCCAAGATCGCCGGGCTTTCCCCGCTCGCGACCATGCTGGCCAAGGAGATGGTCAACGCCGCCTATGAGACGCCGCTGAGCCAGGGCGTGCGGCTGGAGCGGCGGCTGTTCCAGTCCATGTTCGCCTTCGCCGACCAGAAGGAGGGCATGGCCGCCTTCGTCGAGAAGCGGAAGCCGGACTTCACGGGGCGGTGATCGGCGGGTCTCGGTAAGGTCCCAATTGACGTGTTCCCTGCGGGTGTGACCGCGACAGGCGCCGCCGGTCCATGGCGGCCCCGCTCCCGGTCACGGACGCCTCGCGACTTGAGGTCACACTAGACGCAAAGGGACGAGACCATGAGCACCAACAGGATCGAAGGCGCCGCCAAGAAGGCGACCGGCTCCGTCAAGCAAGCCGTCGGCAAGGCCGTGGGCAACGAACGCCTCGAGGCCAAGGGCGCCGTCGAAAAGGCGGTCGGCTCGGCGCAGAACGCCGTGGGCAAGGCCCAGGACAAGCTCGGAAACGCCCTGAAACGATAGACGACGATTTCTTGCGGCGGCCTTGAATCCACGAGCAAGCCTGCTCGGGGTTCAAGGCCTGCGCGTCTCAGGCCTCGGCCGGAACCTTGTCGTCGTCCTGGCCCACGGCGAAGCTCTCGCCCGGTTCGGCCACCGGCTCCATGTGTCCGCGGGCGCGCAGCGGCAGCTCGGGCACCAGCAGGATCGCCAGGAAGCCGATCACGGCGATGCACACCGCCACCCAGAACAGGTCGACGATCGCGGCGGCGAACGCCGCGCGCACGAGGGGGTCGACCGTCACGGCGCCGGCGCCCGCCCCGCCGGACACCGCCAGGGACTGCAGCTCATCCAGCGACAGCTTCTTGCCGCCGCCGCCGAGGTTGGTCATCTCGGAGGACAGGGCGTGGGTCATCACCGCCCCGAAGATCGCGACCCCAACGGTGGAGCCGATCTGGCGGAAGAACTGGTTGGCGCTGGTGACCACCCCGATGCGGCTGACCGGCACGGCGTTCTGCACGACGAGCGCGAACAGGCCCTGGGCGGGGCCGAGGCCCAGGCCCAGCACGAACACCCGCCAGGCGATGCCCAGCGCCGACGTGTTGGGTCCCAGCTGAGTCATCAGCAGGATGCCCGCGAGCATCAGCACCCCGCCGGCGATCATCATCGGCTTGTAGCGGCCGAAGTGGGTGACCATCTGGCCGGCGATGGTCGAGGACAGGATCAGGCCGAACATCATCGGCAGCAGGATGAAGCCGCTCTTGGTGGCCGAGGCGCCCTGACCCAGCTGGATGAACAGCGGCAGGAAGGTGATGGCGCCGAAGAAGGCCATGGAGATCACGAACGAAGCGCAGTTGGTCAGGGCGAACGTCCGGTTCTTGAACAGGTCCAGCGGCAACAACGGCTCTCGCGCCCGCAGCTCCACGAACGCGAAGGCGATCAGCGACGCGACGGCGATGGCGAACAGCATCAGCTCGGTGGGCGACGCCCAGGCGTAGACGTGTCCGCCCCAGCTCAGCGCCAGCAGCAGCGGCACGAAGGCGGTGACCACCAGGATGGCGCCGATGTAGTCGATCCGGCCGCCCTTGCCGGCCTTCAGGCTGGGCGTCTTGGTGATGATCATGAACAGGGCGAGGATCGACAGCGGCAGGTTCACGTAGAACACCCACCGCCAGCCATCGATCGTCAGCGCGCCGAGGTGGACCGTGCCGTGTTCGGTGAAGAAGCCGCCGATCAACGGGCCGATCACGCTGGCCACCGCGAACACCGAGCCGAACACGCCCGACATGCGCCCGCGCTCGCGCGGCGGATAAAGGTCCGCGATCACCGCGAAGGCGCTGGTGAACAGGGCGCCGCCGCCGATCCCCTGGACGCCGCGGAACACGATCAGCTGGGTCATGCCGCCGCCGAGGATCGGCAGGCGTCCGAACTCGCCCGACAGGCCGCACAGCGCCGAGCCCAGGATGAAGATCGCCACGCCCCAGATCAGCACGATCTTGCGGCCGAAGAGGTCGCCGAGCTTGCCCCAGATCGGCACCATCACCGTCGATGACAACAGATAAACCGTCGTCACCCAGGCATAGAGCTCCAGGCCCCTAAGCTGAGCGACGATCCGCGGCATGGCGGTCGAGACAATGGTCTGATCCAGCGCGCCCAGCAGCAGCACGATAATCAGGGCGATGACCGTCAGGCGCCGGCTGCGCCGCTCGTCGATTTCGGCCATCTGAAGAATATCCCTACGCGCCACCGGTCACCGGGCGCATCTATAGCCGCAGGCGGGCGGCGGACGCCATGGGTGATCGATATGGGGCGATTGCCACGGTCGCGCCCGCCTCGCTACTGTCCGGCCGCAGTAAATTTCGGGACGGGGACGCGCGTGGCCAAGGACAACACCATCAAGCTCTACGATCTGGTGCTCAAGAGCGGGGTGACGCTCAGCCCGTTCGTGTGGCGCACCAAGCTGGCCATCCGCCACAAGGGTTTCCAGATCGACGACGTGGAGACCAGCTACATGGGCATCCGCCGGATGCTCGACGGCACCTACACCCGCCTGCCGGTGATCGAGGACGACGGGCTGGTGATCAAGGACAGCTGGGACATCGCCGAGTACCTGGACAAGACCTATCCGGACCGGCCGATGCTCTATCGCAGCCAGGCGGAGAAGAACTTCGGCAAGTTCATCGACGGCTGGATGTGGCGCACCATCGTGCACCCCTGGTTCACCTGCTTCACCCTGGATCAGGTCAAGCTCGTGCACGAGGAGGACGTGGACTACGTCCTGGACGCCCACCAGAACCGCATCTTCAAGGGCCAGCCCCTGGAGGAGGTCGTGGCGGGCAAGGAAAAGCGGCTGGAAGACGCGCGGCCGCTGCTCGATCCGCTGCGGGCCATCCTGAAGGACTCCAAGTGGCTCGCGGGCGATGAGCCCAACCAGATCGACTATCTGCCGCTCAGCCTGTTCCTGTGGTGCGCGTCGCTGGCTTCGGCCCCGCCGCTGGCCAAGGACGATCCTCTGTTGGACTGGCTGAACCGGGGCCTCGACCTGTTCGACGGCCTGGGCCGGGACCCGCGCCTCAATCCGCTGAGCTAGCGGCGGGCGGGCCCAGCCTGTCGCGCAGCAGGGCTGGGTCCGCGCCCTCGATGGTCAGGGTCTTCACCCGTGAGGACGCGCCCGAGGCCAGCCGCACCTTCGACGGCGCCAGGCCCAGCGCCTTGGCGATCAGCTTCTGTAGCGCCGCATTGGCCCGTCCGTCCGTGGGCGGGGCGGCGGTGCGGACCTTCAGCATCGGCCGGCCCGCCGCGTCCTCGCTCCAGCCCTCGATCCTGTCGGCGCCCGCGCGGGGCGTCAGGCGAACCACCAGCCGCAGCGGCGGGCTCATCCCCCCAGAAGGGCGATGATCGGCCGGAACAGCCACGGGAGCAGATAGCTGTCCGCCGCCTGGATGATCAGCAGGGCCACGATGGGCGTGATGTCCACGGTCCCAAGCGGCGGGATCACCCGCTGCAGCGGCCACAGCACCGGCCGCGTCACCGCCCACAGGAACTTCTCCACCTGGCCCACGAAGGGGTGGCGGTAGTTGATGACGTTGAAGGCGATCAGCCAGCTCATCACCGCCTGGGCGATGATGGCGATGGACAGCAGGCCGAGCAGGCCGTGGATGATCTGGTAGAGGAACAGGCCCATCTGGGCTCCTTGCGTCTGAACGCCGGTTGTAGCCTGCGCCCGTCGCACGCCGCAACCGGACCGCCCATGCCGCCAGGGCCGCCCCGCCGCCCGCGCGAGCGCGGCTTCACGGCCTCGCTTGACACCCCGGGGGGCCGGTCCTTATGTGCCGCCTCCCCGCAGACCGGGGATCGTGGGGCCGTAGCTCAGTTGGTAGAGCGCTACGTTCGCAATGTAGAGGTCAGGGGTTCGACTCCCCTCGGCTCCACCAACCTCAAAGCACCGCCGTCGCGGACCGCCGCAAACCTCAACAAAGATTAATCCTAGGCCGGCTAGACGCCTGCACTACGGCCTCCTAGGTATCTGGCGCGCATGCCGCGCTGGAGCTGGGCTCATGGGGGAGCGTCCAGAGTACCTGGGGCGTGATTTCCCGGTCGTCGATCCCGCCAAGCGGTGTCAGATCGGGCGGCGTCTGTCATGAACAAGGCCTCGCTGGTCAATCAACTTCGCATCGACCGTGATGAGGAGCGGCCGCCGCGCGAGCACGGCCCGTGGATCTTGCGGATTCTCATCGGGATCGCGGTGGTGCTGGCGCTCGGCGCGGCCGGCTGGTTCGCCATCGCCCGGCCCGACCTCATGCGGGTCCGCTCGGCCGTGGCCCAGGCGGCGCCCACCGGCGCGGCCAGCCAGGCGGCCTCGCTGCTGGACGCTTCGGGCTATGTGGTGGCGCGCCGCCAGGCGACGGTCTCCAGCAAGCTCACCGGCAAGGTGATGGAAGCCCTGGTGGAGGAGGGCCAGCACGTGAAGGCCGGCCAGGTGCTGGCGCGGCTGGACGACTCCAACGTGCGGGCCGCGCGCGACCAGGCCGCCGCCCAGGTGAAGGCCGCCGAGACCAATCTGAAGATCGCCCAGGTCGCTCTGACCCAGGCCGGCCCGACCTTCCAGCGCAGCGAGAAGATGTTCGCGACCGGCTATCTGTCCGCCCAGGGCGCGGACAACGCCAAGGCCGCCTACGACACGGCCCGCTACAATCTGGAGGCCGCCCGCGCCAGCTCGCCGTGACCCAGGCGGGGCTTCGGGCCGCCCAGGACGCCGTGAACGACACGGTGGTGCGCGCGCCCTTCGCGGGCGTGGTCACGGTCAAGAACGCCCAGCCGGGCGAGATGGTTTCGCCGATCTCCGCCGGCGGCGGGTTCACCCGCACCGGCATCTGCACCATCGTGGACATGGACTCCCTGGAGGTCGAGGTCGACGTCGCGGAGAGCTTCATCAACCGGGTGCGCGAGGGCATGGCCGCCACGGTGAAGCTGAACGCCTATCCCGACTGGACGATTCCGGCCCAGGTCATCGCCGTGATCCCCACCGCCGACCGCTCCAAGGCGACCGTCGCGGTGCGCATCGGCTTCAAGGTGAAGGACCCGCGCATCGTGCCCGAGATGGGCGCGCGGGTGTCGTTCCTCAGCCCGGCCGAGGAGACCACCTCCGCCACGCCGACGCAGCGCGGCGCGATCGTGCCGACCGACGCGGTGCAGGCTGGGGATTCGGCCGATCAGGGCGTCGTCTTCGTGATCTCGGGCCACAAGCTGGAACGTAGGGCGGTGAAGCTCGGCTCCACGGGGACGAGCGGCGTGACCATCCTCGGCGGCGTTCAGCCGGGCGAGGAGGTCGCGATCGGAGATTTCGACAAGTTCAAGGACGGCATGAGCGTGAAGGTGAAGGCCGGCGGATAACCGATAGGGGATAGCTCGATGAGCGGGTTGGTCAGTCTCAGGAACGTAATCAAGCGTTACAAGCGCGGCCGGCAGGTGGTGGAAGTGCTCCACGACCTTTCCATGGACATCCCCAAGGGCGACTTCCTGGCGCTGATGGGACCGTCCGGTTCGGGCAAGACCACCTTGCTCAACCTGATCGGCGGGCTCGACAAGCCGACCAACGGCGAGGTCGAGGTGGCCGGAGAACGGATCGACCGTCTGTCGGGCGGCCGGCTGGCCAAGTGGCGCTCGCGGCACGTCGGCTTCATCTTCCAGTTCTACAACCTGATGCCGACGCTTTCGGCCGAGAAGAACGTCGAGCTGCCGCTGCTGCTCACCCGCCTGTCGGGCGCCCAGCGCAAGGCCAGCGTCAAGGCGGCGCTGGAGCTGGTGGGCCTCACCGACCGGCGCAGACACAAGCCCTCACAGCTTTCCGGCGGTCAGCAGCAGCGGGTCGCCATCGCCCGGGCCATCGTCGCCGACCCCACGCTGCTGGTCTGCGACGAGCCCACCGGGGACCTCGACCGCGAGACCGCCGAGGACATCCTGGGCCTGTTGCAGATGCTCAACCGCGAGCAGGGCAAGACCATCATCATGGTCACCCACGACCCCAAGGCGGCGGAGTTCGCCTCGCGCGTCCTGTATCTGGACAAGGGCGCCCTGGTCGGGACGCCGGAGGGGAGGGCGGCATGAAATTCCTGCCCCTGGTCTGGGCGGGGATCTGGCGCAAGCCGGGCCGGGCGATCCTGACCCTGCTGTCGATCCTGAACGCCTTTCTGCTATTCGGCATGCTGCAAGGCTTCAACAGCGGCCTGAACAGCGTGGCCTCCGAGACCCACGCCGACATCCTTTACACCTTCAGCCGGGTCAGCCAGATCGAGCCCCTGCCCATGTCGCAGCTGGCGCAGATCCAGAGGGTGCCGGGCGTCCGGGCGGCGACGCCGCTGATCATCTTCAGCAGCACCTATCGTCAGCCGACGACCCGGGTGTCGGCGTACGCCGTGGATCCGGACGGATTCTTCAATCTCTACCCGTCGCTCAAGGTCCCGCCCGCCGCGCTCGAAGCGATGAAGCGCACCCGCACCGGCGCGATCGTGGGCGCGGACATGATGAAGCGGTTCGGCTGGAAGATCGGCGACCGCGTGCCGCTGCGCTCGATGCTGTGGTCCAACCGCGACGGCTCGCCCACCTGGCCGGTGGACATCGTGGGCGTCTATCAGAGCACCGACCAGGTGTTCAGCGCCAACGCCCTGCTGGCGAACTACGACTACGTCGACCAGGGCCGCACCGTCGCCAGCGGCACGGCCGGCTTCTACATGGTCAGGGTCGCCGACCCCAACCAGGCCAACAACGTGGCCGCCTCCATCGATAGGCTGTTCGCCAATTCGCCGCACGAGACCAAGACGGCCAGCGAGCGCCAGCTGGTCCAGGACCAGATCAAGCAGATCGGCGACATCGGCCTAGTGATCGGCGCCATCGTCGGCGCGGTGTTCTTCGCCCTGCTGTTCTCGGTGGGCGCGGTGATGATGCAGTCCATGCGCGAGCGGATTCCGGAGCTGGCGGTGCTGAAGACCCTCGGCTTCTCCGACGGCCGCATCCTGTGGCTGATCCTCTCGGAATCGGTGGTCTTCTGCGTGATCTCGGGCGGCCTGGGGCTCGCCGGGGCGGCGGCCCTGTTCCCGCTGATCAAGAAGCAGATCGGCTTCTCCATCCATCCGGGGCCGGTGATGCTGGTCGGGATCGGCTTCGCCGTGGGCCTCGCGCTCCTGACCGGCCTGCCGCCGGCGATCCGGGGCATGCGGCTGCAGATCGTCGACGCCCTGGCGGGGAGGTGAGGGCCATGTTCAAGCAGATTTCAACGATCGTCGGCCTGAACATCGGGAGCCTTCCCCAGAGGCTGGGCTCCTCGCTGGTCATCGTCATCGGCGTCGCCTGCGTGGTGGCGACAATGGTTTCGCTGCTCGCCATCGCCGAAGGCGTGATCCTCTCGGGGAACCGCAACAGCGCCCCGGACCAGGCCATGGTGCTCTCCAGCGGGGCCTCGGCCGAGTACATGGGCGCCTTCACCCGAAGCCAGGCCGACATCGTCGGCGAAGCGCCTGGGGTGAAACACGACGCCGAGGGCAAGCCCATCTATCAGCCCCGCGCCTTGGTGATCGTGGAGGTGACGACGAAGAAGGGCGCGACGGCCAACGTCGGCTTCGTCGGCACCGGCGCCCAGGGCTTCGCCATGTCGCCGGCCCTCAAGATCATCGCCGGGCGCAGGTTCAAGCCGGGCCTGCGCGAGCTGGTCGCCGGCCGGCTCGCCAGCCAGAACTTCAAGAACCTGGGCCTGGGCGATCACATCACGCTGCGCGGCTCGGAATGGACCGTGGTCGGCGTCTTCGAGGACAAGGGCGGAGTCGCCGAGAACGGCATCATCGCCGACGCCGACACCGTGCTCGCCGCCTTCGACCGCAACGCGTTTCAGAGCGTGCAGGTGCAGCTGACCTCCCCGGCCGCGTACCAGCAGTTCAAGGACGCCCTCACCAGCAATCCCCAGCTCAGCGTCACGGTGAAGCACATGAGCGAGTACATCCAGGACCAGCTCAAGCAGCTCACCACGGTGCTCCACTTCGTCGGCTATTTCGTCGGCGGGGTGATGGCCGTGGGCGCGGTGTTCGGCGCGATCAACACCATGTACTCGGCCGTGGACGCCCGGGCCCGCGAAATCGCCACCTTGCGCGCCATCGGGTTCGGAGGGTTTCCGGTGGTGGTCTCGGTGCTGGTCGAGTCGCTGTTGCTCTCGATCCCTGGCGCCCTGATCGGCTCGGCGGTGGCCTGGCTGGTGTTCAACGGCCATTCCAGCCAGATCGCGGGCCTCAGCTTCCCCCTGGCGGTGACGCCCGGGCTGGTGGTGCTGGGGGTGATCTGGTCGCTGGTGATCGGCCTGATCGGCGGCTTCGCGCCCGCGATCCGCGCCGCGCGTCTGCCCGTGGCCACGGCGCTTCGCGCGACCTGAAGCGGGTCCAGGAAAAGTGGGAACCGGTTTCCGCCCGGGCCCGCTTCCCATCAGGCCCTGAGTGGCTAACGGGGCGTAAACCAAAGCGGGGCAGAAGGGGGAGCATGCGCCGCCGCCTTGCCTGCCTCGCCCTGATACTGACGCTCGCCGCTCCGGCCGTCGCGGCGGCGGAGGGACATGGCAAGAAGGCCAAGGAGCCCTACGTCGACCTTCCCACCGTGGCGGCCACCATTCTGCGCTCGAACGGCGCGCATGGGACCATCACCGTCGAGATCGGGCTGGACGCGCCCGATGCGGCCCTGCGCGACAAGATCGACCTGTCGGTTCCCCTGCTGCGGGCCGCCTATGTGAGCGCGCTGCAGCCCTACGCCCTCAGCATCCCGCCGGGCGGCCCGCCGAACGCGGACTACATCTCCATGATCCTGCAGCGCCAGACCGACCAGGTGCTGGGCCGCAAGGGCGCGCGCCTGCTGCTGGGCTCGATCCTGATCTTCTAGGCGGCCGTCGGGGCGGAGGCCCCCAGCCTCTCTTTCAGGTGGTCGCCGACGCGCATGGCGTTGGCCACGGCGGTCAGGGTCGGGTTCACCGCCGCGATCGAGGGGAAGATGCTGGTGTCGACAACATAGAGGTTGTCCAGCTCGTGCGCCTTGCACCAGCGGTCCAGCACGGAGGCCTTGGGATCGTCGCCGAACCGCACCGTCCCCGCTTGGTGCGCCGTGCCGTAGAGCGGCAGCAGAGCGTCGAACTGGAGGTGATGCTGGGAGATCGGGTGGGCGTGGTCCACGAAGCCGTCGAGCGACGCCTTCAAAGTCGCCACCAGCCGCTCGTGGCCTTCCAGGTTGTTGTAGTTGTAGTCCAGGTGGATGCGCCCGTCGGAGGTCAGGCGCACGCGGTTGTCCGGCAGGGGCAGGTCTTCGGAGATCACCAGCATGGACAGCATCCGTTCCGCGACCGCCTCGGCCATGCAGTCGGGAACCAGGGCCGGGGGCAGCCAGTCGGACACCTGGCCCTCCAGGGTCTGGCCGGACATGTATTCCAGCATCTGGATATGGCCCATGGGCAGGTCGTATCCGCCGCGCGGGTCCTTCCAATAGAAGTCGTTGACGGCCAAGGTCTTGGGGAACGTCACGTCCACATGCTCGGCGGTCAGGGAGACCATGGCCGTGAGGGTGTGGAACATGTAGTTGCGCCCCACCTGGTCGGAGCCATTGGCCAGGCCGTTCGGGTGCGCGGCGTTGGCCGACGCCAGAAGGATCGTCGCTGAATTGGCGGCGCCGGCGGCCAGGACCACGATGTCCGCGGTCCAACGCTCCTCGCCCGCCTCGTGCTGGCAGACCACCGAGCTCACCGAGCGGCCTTTGGGGTCGGTCTCAAGGCGCAGCACCT
The DNA here is from genome assembly GCA_963761065.1 of uncultured Alphaproteobacteria bacterium. GTDB lineage: Bacteria > Pseudomonadota > Alphaproteobacteria > Caulobacterales > Caulobacteraceae > JANWHQ01. The sequence goes on from CAVXFP010000002.1 coordinate 170,023, forward strand.
TGCGCCCGGTCAGGAGGGTGACGTTGGATGCGCCCAGCAGGGGCTCCACCGCGAGGGTGCGGGCGTCGGACTTTGCCTTCAGCAGGCAGGGATAGCCGCCGCAGGTCTTGCACTTGATGCAGGGCGAGGTGACCGGATGGTCCGGGTCGAGCCTGATCCCCAGCGGCATGGAGAACGGCCGCCAGCCTTGCGTCTCCCAGTGGCTCTTCAGGCGCTCCACGCCCGGATCGTGGCTGATGGCGGCATAGGGATAGGGCGGCTCGTCGCCGTTCTCGGTAGGGTCGGTCCCGCGCGCGCCGTGCACCTGCCACAGGGTCTCGGCCTGGTCGTAGTAGGGGGCCATCTCGTCCAGCTTCACCGGCCAGGCGGGCGAGACGCCGCCGCCGTGCACGACCTCCTCGAAGTCCCGATTGCGCAGCCGCATCAGGGCCGCGCCATAGAAGGTGGTGTTGCCGCCGACCCAGTAGTGGGTGTTGGGGGTGAAGGGCTTGCCGGCCTTGTCCCACCACTGCTCGTGGGTGCGATAGCGGTGGTCGACGAACACCGAGCGCGGACTCCAGTTCTCCGCCTCGCGCGGCAGGTGCTCGCCCCGCTCCAGGATCAGGATCGACTTGCCCGTGGGCGCCAGGCGCTGAGCCAGGGTCGCGCCGCCCGCGCCCGAACCGATCACGATGACGTCGAAATGGGTCATCGGTCCTCCAGATGATACTTGGCCGACGCCCTGTTGATGACCGTGGCGACCAGAGGCTCGGGCAGATAGCGCATCAAGGCGGCGGCAATTTGGTTGTGCAGGCCGGGCACGACCACGACCTTGCCGCGGGCATTGGCGGCGATGGCGATGCGGACCACCTCCTCGGCGGTCTGGAACAGCCGGCGCGGCGCCTCGTCCATCAGGCTCTGGGTGCCGTTGGCCGCGGCGAAGCCGGTGAGGGTGAAGCCGGGACAGACGGCGGTCACCCTCAGGCCCTTGGCGCGGTATTCGGCGTCGAGCGACTGCGAGAACTTGATCGAGAGGCTCTTGGCCCCCGGATAGAGGCTGTGGCCCGCCGCCCCCGGCGCGAACCCGGCCAGGGAGGCGACGTTGATGATCGAGCCGCCGCCGCGCGCGACCATGCCGGGGATCACCGCGTGCGCCAGGCCGCAGGCGCTGACCACCAGGGTCATCAGGAAGTCGCGCTGGCGCTCCCAGGGCACGGCGGCGAAGCTCTGGGCGATGGAGAAACCGGCGTTGTTGACCAGCACGTCCACATGCCGGCCATGCCCCGCCAGGGCCCGCATCACCGTCTCCTCGGCGCCGTAGAGCGACAGGTCGGCGGGCAGGACGATGGCCTGGACCCCGTGCGCCGCGGTCAGCTCCTCGGCGAGCGCCTCCAGCAGGGGTTTGCGCCGGGCGACCAGGGCGACGTCGCAGCCGCGGGCGGCGTAGGCCCGCGCGAACGCCTCGCCCAGGCCGGACGAGGCGCCGGTCACCAATGCCAGGGGCCTTTGCGGGGCGCCGGCGGCGGTCATGCTGAACATCCTCGTGCGCGCCGAGGGTTTCACGCCTTGCGGGCGACCGCGTCAATCGCCCTGCGTGGCGGCCTCATCCATGATCTTCGCCAGCTTGACGTCCAGCTCCGTCACCCCGCCCGCGTCGTGGGTGGCCAGCGTCACGTCCACGCGGTTGTAGACGTTGAACCATTCCGGATGGTGGTCCAGCCGCTCGGCGGCCAGGGCCGCGCGGGTCATGAAGGCGAAGGCCTGGCCGAAGTCCTTGAAGCGGTAGGCCTTGCAGATGGCGTCCCGCCCCTCCGCCACGGTCCAGCCGGACAGCTGGGCGAGGGCCTGATCGACCCCGATCCTGGCGGGGCGGGCCACGGCGCGCGGCCTAGGCCGCCGTCTCCAGGGCGCCTTCCCATTGGCCGAGGCTGGCCAGGCTGTTCATGCGGGCGCGATGGGCGAAGGCGCGCTGAGCGGCGGCCACGTTGGCGGCCTTGCCGGCCCAGGCCTTCTGCGGCGCGTGCTGCAGGGCGCGACCGTACGAGAAGGTGAGCATCCAGGGCAGGCCGCCGATCTTGTTCATGGCGTCCAGGTGCGCGGTCGCCTCCTCGTCGCCCTGGCCGCCGGACAGGAAGGCGATCCCCGGCACGGCGGCGGGCGCCATCGCCTTCAGGGCGGCGATGGTGCGGTGCGCGACCTTGTCCACCGAAGCCAGGTCGGCGCTCTTCTTGCCCGGCACGATCATGTTGGGCTTCAGGATCATGCCCTCCAGCGCCACGCGCTGCTCGTAGAGCTCCTGAAAGACGGTCCGCAGCACGAAGCGGGTGACCTCGTCGCAGCGCTCCAGGTCGTGGGCGCCGTCCATCAGCACTTCGGGCTCCACGATCGGCACGATCTGGGCCTGCTGGCAGGCGGCGGCGTAGCGGGCCAGGGCGTGGGCGTTGGCCTTCACCGCGCCGGCGGTGGGAATGCCGTCGGCGATGTCGATCACCGCCCGCCACTTGGCGAAGCGCGCGCCGCGCTCATAGTACTTGGCCAGGCGGTCAGGCAGGCCGTCCAGACCCTCGGTGATGGTCTCGCCGGGAAAGCCCGGCATGGGCTTGGCGCCCGCGTCCACCTTGATCCCGGGCACGGAGCCCGCGCGCTCGATCAGCTCCACCAGCGGCGTGCCGTCCGCCGCATCCTGGAACAGGGTCTCCTCGTAAAGGATCACCCCGCCGATGTGGTTGGTCATGGCGTCCGTGGCGCGGAACAGCAGCTCGCGATAGTCGCGGCGGTTGTCGGCCGTGGACTCCACGCCGATGGCGTCGAAGCGCTTCTTGATGGTGCCGGAGGATTCGTCGGCCGCCAGCAGGCCCTTTCCGGGCGCCACCATCAGCTCGGCTATGCGGTTAAGCTCGGTCAGGTTCATCGTCTGTCGCCCACCAGTTTCCTCAGGCTTGCAGAGCCGCCACGCCGGGCAGCGTCTTGCCTTCCATCCATTCTAGGAATGCGCCGCCCGCTGTCGAGACGAAGGTGAAGTCTCCGGCCGCGCCCGCCGCGTGCAGGGCCGCGACAGTGTCGCCGCCGCCGGCCACCGCGATCAGCTTGCCCGCCTTGGCCAGGGCGCCGGCGTGGCGTGCTGCCGCGACCGTGGCCTTGTCGAAGGGCGGCACCTCGAACACGCCCAGCGGGCCGTTCCACACCAGGGTCTTGCAGGCGTCCATGGCGGCGATCAGGCGGGCCAGGGTGTCTGGCCCGGCGTCGAAGATGCTGTCGCCCGCGCCGATCTCGCCGACTTTTCGGATCTCGCTGGGAGCATAGGACTTCAGTTCCTTGGCGACCACCACGTCCACCGGCAGCAGCAGCTCGCAGCCCTTGGCCTTGGCCGTGGCCATGATCTCGCGCGCGGTGTCGGCCAGGTCGTGCTCGCACAGCGAGGCGCCGACATCGATCCCCTGGGCGGCCAGGAAGGTGTTGGCCATGCCGCCGCCGACCGCCAGATAGTCCAGCTTGCCGACCAGGTGGTTGAGCAGCTCCAGCTTGGTGGAGACCTTGGCGCCGCCGACGATGCCGATCACCGGCCGCACGGGCGAGCCCAGGGCCCGCTCCAGGTGCTCCAGCTCCTCCTGCATCGAGCGGCCGGCGTAGGCAGGCAGCAGGCGCGCGACCCCGTCGGTGGACGCGTGCGCCCGGTGCGCCACGGAGAAGGCGTCGTCCACGTAGAGGTCGGCCAGCGCCGCCAGGGACTTGCAGAAGTCGGGATCGTTCGCCGTCTCGCCGGGGTGGAAGCGCAGGTTCTCCAGCAGCAGCACGTCGCCGTCCTTCAGCGCGGCCACGGCCTTTTCCGCGTCGGGGCCGATGCAGTCGTCCGCGAAGGCGACCGGGACGCCGAGCAGGGCGGCGAGCGGCGCGACCACGGGCTTGAGGCTCATTGAGGGCACGACCTTGCCCTTGGGCCGGTCGAAGTGGCTGATCAGGATCACCTTGGCGCCCTGGGCGCGCAGGTCCGCGATGGTGGGCAGCGGCGGCGCGCAGGCGGGTGTCGTCGGCGACCTTGTCGCCGTCCATGGGCGTGTTGAAGTCCACGCGCACGAGCACGCGCTTGCCCGCGGCCTTGGCGTCGTCCAGCGTCTTGAAGTTCATGGTCTAGAGCAGCTTGCCCATGGCGAGCGCCACGTCAGCCATGCGGGTGGAGAAGCCCCACTCGTTGTCGTACCAGGACAGCACCCGCACCAGCTTGCCCTCGATCACCTGGGTCTGGGGCATGTCCAGCGTCGACGAGGCGGCCACGTGGTTGAAATCGACGGAGACCAGCGGGTCCGAGTTGACCGCCAGCACGCCGCGCATCGGACCTTCGGACGCTATGCGCATGGCCTCGTTGACCTCCTCGGCGGTCACCGCGCGGCCGGGCACCACCTTCAGGTCCACCACCGAGACGTTGGGCGTCGGCACGCGGATCGAGGAGCCGTCGAGCTTGCCCTTCAGCTCGGGGATCACCAGGCCGATGGCCTTGGCCGCGCCGGTGGAGGTCGGGATCATCGACAGGGCCGCGGCGCGGCCGCGGTGCAGATCCTTGTGCAGGGTGTCGAGCGTGGGCTGGTCGCCGGTGTAGCTGTGGATCGTGGTCATATAGCCAAGTTCAATGCCGCAGAGGTCCTGCAGCACCTTGACCACCGGGGCCAGGCAGTTGGTGGTGCACGAGGCGTTGGAGACGACGAGGTCGTCCTTGGTCAGGGCCTCGTGGTTCACACCGAACACCACCGTGCGGTCCGCGCCGTCGGCCGGGGCGGAGACCAGCACGCGCCTGGCGCCGGCCTTCAGGTGGGCGGAGGCCTTCTCCTTGGAGGTGAACAGGCCCGTGCATTCCAGCGCGATGTCGACGTTCATCGCCTTGTGGGGCAGCTCGGCCGGGTCGCGGATGGCGGTGCACTTGATGGGTCCCAGACCGATGTCGAGGGTGTCGCCTTCCACCGTCACGCGGCCGGGGAAGCGGCCGTGGGTGGAGTCGTAGCGGAACAGGTGGGCGTTGGTCTCGATGGGCCCCAGGTCGTTGATCGCCACGACCTCGATATCGCGCCGGCCGAACTCGAAGATCGAGCGCAACACCAGACGCCCGATCCGACCGAAACCGTTGATGGCGACCCTAAGGGCCATGGTGGAGACCTCCCGGCTGGCGCCCCTCCGGCCGACGATGGCGAAAAGTGGGCGCAGTCAATTTGGTGCATGGCGTTGTGCGGACAGGACGGGGGAAGTCAACCCCGGGAAATCCCTGCATGCTTGACGGGCGCGCGCCGCTGGGCCAGCCATGAGCCATGGCCGACCTCCACGCCCTCACGGGCCGCGCGCTTCAGACGCTGGAACGGCTGGTGGCGTTCGACACCACCTCCCGTCGCTCGAATCTGGAGCTGATCGACTATGCCGAGGCCGAGCTGGCGGCCTGCGGCGCCGTCTGTTCGCGCGTGGCGAGCCCGGACGGCGAGAAGGCCAATCTGATCGCCCGCATCGGCCCGGAGGCCGACGGCGGCGTGCTGTTGTCCGGCCATACCGACGTGGTGCCGGTGGACGGCCAGGCCTGGAGCTCCGATCCCTTCACGGTGGTGGAGCGGGACGGGCGGCTCTACGGCCGGGGGACCGCCGACATGAAGGGCTTCCTCGCCCTGGCCATGGCCGCGGCGCCGCAGCTGGCGGCCGGCCCGCTCGCCCGTCCGGCCCAGTTCGCCTTCACCTATGACGAGGAGGTGGGGTGCCTGGGCGCGCCCAGCCTGATCGAGGCTCTGGTGCGGGCCGGCCCGCGTCCGGCGGCGGTGATCGTGGGCGAGCCGACCTCCATGCAGGTGGTCTCGGGCCACAAGGGCATCGCCGCGTTCAAGGTGACGGTGACCGGCAAGGAGGCGCACTCCAGCCTCACCCACCAGGGCGTCTCGGCGATCATGGCGGCCACGCGGCTGATGGCGGAGCTGGAGGCCCTGTCGCGCGAAGCTGGAGGCCTCGGCCGATCCGAACTCGCCGTTCACGCCCAAGGGCGCGACCCTCACCATCGGCCAGGTGAACGGCGGCACGGCGGTGAACATCCTGGCGCGTGAATGCGTGTTCGCGTTCGACCTGCGCTGCCCGCCCGATGTCTCGGCCGAGGTGGTGCTGGCGCCGTTCTTCAGGTCCTGCGAGGCGATGGACGCGGAGCTGAAGGCGCGCGCGCCGGGGGCCGGGGTCAGCGTTCTCGCCCGCTCCTCCAGCCCTGGCCTGGGCCTCGAGGACGACGGCGAGGCCGAGCGGCTGGCCCGGCGGCTGGCGGGCGACAATGGGCCGCGCCGGGTGGTCTCCTATGCGGCCGAGGCCGGACAGTTCCAGGCGGCGGGGTTCTCCACCGTCATCTGCGGGCCGGGCTCCATCGAACAGGCCCATCGGCCGGACGAATACGTCGAGATCGCCCAGATGGAGCGCGGCGCGGCCTTCATGGCGCGGCTGGTGGAGGCGCTTCACTAGCGGCGGCGGCGTCTGGCTGAGGCGCGGGCGCGGGATCTGACGGCGGCGGGATCGGGGCCTGGGGCGGCGGCGTTGCGCTGCTCGGCGTCGGCGCCGGCGAGGGACCAGGCGTCGGCGTCGCGATCTCTCTTAGCGCACTTGGCCCCGCGCGGCCGCGGCCGAGCACGCAGGCGGCCAGGCCGTCCTCGCGCACCGTGCCCATGGCGCCGCCGATCCGGCGCGAGCGCTTCTGCACATAGGGGCCGGGCGTGGCGGCCTTCCACTTCAGGGGGCTGGGCAGGATGGCCGTGAGCCGCGAGGCTTCGGCCGAGGACAGATGCGCCGCGTCGGTGTGGAAGTAGTGATGGGCGGCGGCCTCCGCGCCGTAGATCCCCGGGCCCCACTCCACCACGTTCAGATAGACCTCCATGATCCGCCGCTTGCCCCACACCGCCTCGATCAGCACGGTGAAATAGGCCTCCAGCCCCTTGCGGAGGTAGGAGCGGTCCGGCCACAGGAAGACGTTCTTGGCGGTCTGCTGGCTGATGGTGGAGCCGCCGCGGATGCGCCCTGGCCGCCGCTCGTTGTGCTTCACGGCCTTCTCGATGGCCTGGAAGTCGAAGCCGTGGTGCTCGCAAAAGCGCGCGTCCTCCGCCGCCACGGCGGCCTGGACGAGGGCGGGCGAGATGTTGGCGATCGGCCGCCAGCGGTAGTCCCAGCCATGGCCCTGGGCCAGGCGGATGGCCATCAGCGGCGTCATCGGCGGCGGCACGAGGCGGTAGACCCCTACCCAGATCAACGGCAGGCCGACCAGGACGATCAGCGCCCCCATGGCCAGGCGGCGGACGAGGCCCCGACGTCGTGGCCGCGGCGGCGGAGGCGGCGGCGCGACGGGCTCCAGCCGCAGAGGCGGCGTGGGCTGCTCGACGGGCTCGGGCGGCGAAGGCGCCTCGGGCGGGGCGGGCGCTTCGGGTTCGGGCTCGACCGCCTCGGACGCGGGGGCCTCGGCAGGCGTCTCCGGCGTCTGAGCTTCGGCTCCTGAGGCTCGGGCTCCTGAGGCTGAGGCGTGCGAGGCGCCTCCGGGCCGGCGGCCGGCTCGTCAGGTTCGGGGGGATCGGTCTCCGGCGGGTCGGTCATGCCGGAAGGTCGAGGCGGCCTGGGCTCAGTGCGCCGCCGCCGCCGCGGGCTTGGCGTCGGCGGGCGTCGCGGCTGCGACCGGGGCAGGCTCGGGCTTGGCCGATGCGATCACCGCGACCGGCTCGGCGGGCTTTTGCTCGTCCAGCAGGGCCTCCACCGACCCGGCCTTGAGCACCGCCAGGGCGCGGTCGAGCTGGTAGTCGCCCTTCTTGATGTCGAAATTGGCCGGCGGCGCCTCGGCCGGCCGGTGCGGGGCGACCCGCTTCTTGCCGTCGGCGGCGGTCAGGGCGTTGCGGAAGCTGGCCTCGGAGAACTGGAAGGCCTTGTTGGCCACCAGGTCCGCCTGCTCCTTGCTCTCGGCGACCTCGAGGTCGGGCGTGATGCCGGTCTTCTGGATCGAGCGGCCGGCGGGCGTGTAGTAGCGCGCGGTGGTCAGCTTCACCGCCCCGTCCGCGCCGGCGCGCAGCGGGATCACCGACTGCACCGAGCCCTTGCCGAAGCTGGTCAGGCCGACGAGCTCGGCGCGCTTGCGGTCCTGCAGGGCGCCGGCGACGATCTCGGCGGCCGAGGCCGTGCCGGAGTTGATCAGCACCGTGATCGGCAGGCCGTGCAATGCGTCGCCGGAGCGGGCGTTGTAGCGTTCGATGTCCTGGGGATCGCGGCCGCGCTGGGAGACCACTTCGCCGCCGCTCAGGAACACGTCGGAGACCGCCACGGCCTGATCGAGCAGGCCGCCGGGATTGTTGCGCAGGTCGAGCACCAGCCCCTTCATCTTGGGGTCCTTGGCCTCAAGGGACTTCACCGCCGCCAGCGTCTCGGCCCCGGTCTTCTCGTTGAAGGCGGAGATGCGCAGGTAGCCGTAGTCCCCTTCCATGTGCGAGCGGACGGACTTCACCGCGATGATCTCGCGCACCAGCTTGACGTCGAAGGGATCGTGCTTCTCGCGGGCGATGGACAGGGTGATGGGCTGGCCCACGTCGCCGCGCATCTGCTTGACCGCGTCGTTCAGCGACATGCCCAGCAGGCTCTGGCCGTCGATGGCGGTGATGTAATCGCCCGCCTTCAGCCCGGCCCGGTCGGCGGGGGTGCCGTCCATGGGCGAGATGATCTTGACCACGCCCTCGTCGGCGGTGACCTCGAGGCCCAGGCCGCCGTATTCGCCGCGCGTCTGATCGCGCATGTCGTCGTAGCTTTCGGCGTTCAGATAGCCCGAGTGCGGATCGAGCGAGGTGAGCATGCCGTCGAGGGCGGACTCGATCAGCTTCTTCTCGTCCACGGGCGTGACGTACTGGCTCTCCACCGTGGTCAGCACGTCCCCGAACAGCTCGAGCATGTGGTAGGTTTCAGGCTTGGCCGCGTCGGCGCGCGCGCGCGCGTCCACCAGCGCCATGCCGCCGGCGCCGACGAGCACCCCGCACGCCGCTACGATCGCCAGATTGTACTTGCGCAGCACCATGACCCGTTCCTAGGACCTCACGCCGTCACCAATAGTCTGTGCGCCAGTCTGACGCAAAACCCGTCTCCGCTTTCCTAAGGGCCGTAGGACGGATTTACGTCATTTCGAGGACCCAGATCGACGGGGCGCCTGCGCGGGGCCTTGTTCAACGTAGCCAGCGCCTGGGATCCTGCGGCTCACCGCCCTTGCGGACCTCCAGATATAGCTCGGGTTTCTTCGGCGATCTTGGGGCCAGGCGGCCCAGAAGCTGGCCCGAGCCCACCAGCCGGCCCGGGGCCGTCGCCAGCTCGTCGATACCGGCCAGCACCACGTGCAGGTCGCCGCCCACGCCCAGGATCACCACCTCGTCCCAGCCCTTCACCGCGCCGGCGTACTCCACCACTCCGGCCGCCGGCGCGCGCACATAGGCGCCGGGCTCGGCGGCGAAGGCCTCACCCTGCGAGCGCTGGCCGTTCGGGCCCGTCTGGCCGAAGCGGCGGATCAGGGTTCCGTCCACCGGCGGCCGCAGGCTGGAGGGCGCGTCCTTGGGCGCGGGGGGCATGCGTGGCGCGCTGGCGCTGGCGCCGCCCAGGGTGCGCAGGCCCTCGCTGGAGGTCCCGCCGCCCTGGGCCTGGCGCGCGGCGCGCTCGGCGAGCATCTGTTCGGTCTCGGCCCGGGCCTCCGCGAGGGCGCTTTCGGAGGTGAAGATGTTTTCCGACAGGGCGTCCACCGCCCGGCGCACGCGGGCCAGCTCCAGCGCCTGGGCGCGAAAGGCAGCCGCCCGGCGGGCCAGCTCCGGCGCCACGGCCCGCGCCAGGATCGCGGCGCGCACCGCGTCCTCGGCCGACTGGGGCGTGACCAGAAGGGCTGGCGGCGGGTCTCGCCGGTAGAGCTCCAGCGCGCCCAGCAGCCGGGCGAGGGAGGTCTGGTTGGCCCCCATCTTGGCGCTGAGGGCGGCTTCCTGGGCGCTCAGCGCCGCCAGACGCGCGCGCCGGTCGCTGATGCTGCGCAGACTGGACGCCTGGACCGCCTTCAGCTCGGCCAGCCGGTCGCTCAGGGCCGCGGCGTCAGTCGTCGCGCCGGCCTCGCGACCCCGCAGGGCGGGCGCGGCCGACGCGGCGGCGGCGATGGCCCCCGCGAGCGCGGCGAGCAGGGCGGCGCGGCGAAACATGACGAACACCCATCCCTCTCGGAAAGGGCCCTTAGTCGCGATGATAGGGACTACCGGCCAAGATGGTCACCGCCCGGTAAACCTGCTCGGCCAACATGGCGCGGACCAGGGCGTGGGGCCAGGTCTGCGGCCCGAAGGCCAGGCGCTCTCCCGCGCGTTCCAAGCAGGGCCGCGTCCAGCCCGTCCGCCCCGCCCAGCAGGAACACCAGCCGCCGGGTTCCGGAGTCGCGCAGGGTGGTCAGGCGGGCGGCGAAGTCGCGTGAGGCGCGGGCGCGGCCGTGCTCGTCGCAGGCGATCAGGTGGTCGTCGCCGTCAGGTGCGCCGCCAGGACCTCGGCTTCCGCCGCCTTGCCGGGCTTCTTGGCCTCGACCTCGACGATCTCCACCGGCCCGAGCGCCAGGGCGCGGCCGGACGCGGTGGCGCGCTCGGCGTAGTCGCGGGCCAGGGCGGCTTCGGGCGCGCGGCCGAGCTTTCCCACGGCGAGGATCAGGATGCGCATGGGCGCAGCCTACCGCCCAACGAGCGCGGCCGGCGACAGCTAGCGTCGGCTCAGGGTTCAGGCTCACACCTTCACAGCCTTCAGCCCCAGCAGCTCCCGCGACTCCGCCGCGCTCATGGGCTCGTGGTTCAGTTCGCGAAGGATGCGGACCTGGCGCTCGATCAGGGTGAGGTTGTTGGTCTTCTGGCCCTGCGCATAATAGTGGTTGTCCTCCAGCCCCACGCGCACGTGGCCGCCCATCAGGAGCGCCTGGGTGGTGGCCGGAAGCTGGGCCGGGCCGATGCCCGAGATGCACCAGATCGACTGGGGCGGCAGCAGCTTGACCATGGCGATCAGGGTTTCCTGGGTATAGGGCGCGGCGCCCTGGAACCCCTTTTCTCCGCCCAGCACCATGTTGATGTAGTAGGGCGGCTTGTCGTAGCCCTTCTGGATCAGGCGGGTGACGTCCTGGGCGATGTGTTCGGGGCTGAACACCTCCCATTCGGGCTTGGCGCCCTTCTCCAGGATGCGCTTGACCAGGGTCTCGCAGCGGCTGGGCGGGGTGATGACCACCACTTCCTTCTCGGGATTGACCGTGTCGACCACGGTGACGCCGTCGAAGGTGCACATCTCCGCGCCGCCGTCGCAGCCCTTCAGCCGCTCCTCGAAGTCGGATTCGTAAAGGCCGTCCGGGCGCGCGATCAGCATGTCGCCGGAATTGCCGCCGCCGGTGGAGTTGTTGAGGATGATGTCGCTGCCGCGCTCGCGGATCTTGGTGTTGATGGCGCGATAGATGTCGGCGTTGCAGGTGGCCTGGTCGTCCGGCCGGCGCGCGTGGATGGCGACGATCGAGGCGCCGGCCTTCCAGCACTTGTGCACGTCGTCGGCGATCTCGTCCGGCTGGGTCGGCAACGCCGGGTTGGCCGACTTCATCGACATGCCGCCCGTGGGCGCGATGGTGACCATGATCTTCGCCATGCCGGCGTTCTCCCTGGAAGTGTCTGTGAGTTGACGCGGACAAAGCACGCGGCGCCGGGTCGGGCAAGGGCGGGCTGCGCCGCTGCCCGGCCGCGCATGAACAGGCGCGCATTCTGGCGCTCGCCCGGGCCAGGCGATCGCCTGTCTCCCCTAGGGCATTGTAAGCGGCGCGTTCCGGTCTAAGCTACATTGACTCAGACAACGACGGGGCGCGCCTCTGGCCAGACGCCCCGCAGGGCGGGAGGCGTTCGGATGAAGATCAAGCTCGCGGCGGTCGTCGCGTTGGCGGTGCTGGCCGTCGCAGGTCAGGCGTCCGCGGCATGCGACCGATCGTGCCTCGAAGGCTTCGTGAACCGCTACATGGATGCCCTGGTCGCCCACGATCCGACGCGCCTGCCGCTGACCAAGACCGCCAGGTTCACCGAGAACGGCCAGACGCTACAGCTCGGCGACGGCCTGTGGGGCACCATCGAGGCGCGCGAGGGCTACACCCTCATGTTCGCGGACCCCAAGGCCGGCGAGGTCGGCGCCTTCATCACGGTCAAGGAGAGCGGCAAGCATCAGATCCTGGGACTTCGGCTGAAGGTCACGGGCGGCAAGATCGCCGAGATCGAGACCCTGGTGGTGCGGCCCAAGCCCGGCGTGGTCTTCGGCGCGCCCGAGGCCCTGAAGGACAAGCCGATCTTCCATCGGGCGCTGACTCCGTCCCAGCGCCGCTCGCGCGCCGAGCTGGTGCGGATCGCCAACTCCTATTTCGAGGGGCTGGTCCACGCCACCGAGAAGCTCACGCCCTTCGACGACAATTGCCAGCGCATCGAGAACGGCGTGATCACCGCCAACAATCCCGACGTGCCGCCCGGCGGCATGGCGATGTGGAAGTTGGGCTGCCACGCTCAGTTCGCCACCCACTTCTCGCAGTTCATCACCCGCATCCGCGATCGGCGCTTCCCAGTGGTGGATGAGGAGCGGGGGCTGGTCTACGCCGAGGTGTTCTTCGACCAGCCCGGCAGGATGAAGACCCAGACCCTGGCCGATGGCACGGTCTCGCCGGTGCCGCCGGACATGACCGTGCCGTACACCTTCGAAATCGGGGAGCTGTTCAAGATCCAGGACGGCAAGATCATGCGGATCGAGGCGCTGGTGATCCCCGCGCCCTACGGCATGAAGTCCGGCTGGGCGGGCGGGCGCGACTGACAAAATGGCAGGATATCGGGAGGGAATGACGATGGCGGGAAGAGGGTTGGCGACGGCTCTGGCGGCCGTTGCGATGGCGGGCGGGCTCCTGGCGGGATCGGCGCAGGCCGCTGCGTCCGCGACGGCTCCGGCGGCTGCGCTGCCGGTTCCGCCCGTGTGCGACCGGGCGTGCCTGGGGGGCATGATCGACACCTACCTCGCCGCCCTCGTGGCGCACGATCCGTCCAAGCTGCCCCTGACCAAGGACGCGCGCTTCACCGAGAACGGCCAGACGCTGAAGCTGGGCGACGGCCTGTGGGGCACGGTGGAGAGCCTGGGCGACTACAAGCTCACCTTCGTGGATCCCGACACCGCCGAGGCGGGCGCCTTCGTCACCGTGAAGGAGAGCGGCCGCCAGGCGCTCCTGGGTCTGCGCCTGCATATCCAAAGCGGCGTCAAGATCAGCCAGATCGAGACCCTGGTCTCGCGCACCACGCCGGGCCAGGGGCCGTTCGGCAACGCCGCGCCGCCGCCGACCACCAAGCGCGCCATGTTCTTCGAGGACGTGCCGGCCAAGGACCGGATGACCCGCGCCCAGATGATGGCGATCAGCGATTCCTATTTCGAGGGCCTGCAGCAGGCGACCGAGACCCTGACGCCCTTCGATCCGAACTGCCAGCGGCGCGAGAACTTCATGGTCACCGCCGGCAATCCCGACGCGCCCGCCGGCATGTCGAAGATGAGCTGCGGCGCCCAGTTCGCCACCCACTTCTCGCCCTTCATCACCCAGGTGCGCGAGCGGCGCTATCCGATCATGGACACGCAAAAGGGCCTGGGCTTCGGGATCGTGTTCTTCGACCACAACGGCACGATCAAGGACGTGAAGATGGCCGACGGGACCAACCTGCACGTCCCGCCGCCGTTCGACGCCCCCTATTCCTTCGAGATCTTCGAGCTGTTCAAGATCGAGAACGGCAAGATCATGGGCGTGGAAGCGGTGCTGAACCCCGTGCCCTACGCCATGAAGTCGGGGTGGTAGGAGCCGCGGGAAGGGCTAGTGCCCGTCCCAGCCGCCCTTCATGCCGTAGGGGGCGTTGTTGAGCACGGCCTCGACCGTCTTGATCTTGCCGTCGACGATCTTGAACGCCTCGGCGATCTCCCAGGTGAAGGGCGCCTGCAGGCCGCCATGCACCTTGGTGCCGTCCGCCAGCGTGTAGTCGTGGACCTGGGCGTTGTGGTCGAAGAAGGCGAAGGAGAAGGCCACGCCCTTCTGCTCGTCCACGATCGGGAAGCGGCGGTCGCGGATGCGGGTGACGATCTGGAAGTAGCCGGTCTCGAACCCGGCCTTGCAGCCCAGATTGAACATGTCCGGCCCGTCGCGCTTCGGGCGCGGCGCGGCGCCCGCAGGCGGCGCGGGCATGGGGTGCGGGCCCGAGGTGGTCTGCACGCCGCTCTCCAGGCGGTAGCAGTCGTCGGCGAAGAAGGAATAGTCGCCGTTCGGCTTATTATTTTCCAATCCAGAGAAATACATATTGGAGATGCGAATGATGTCCTCGCGGCTCGCCCTCTGGCCTGCCGGCTGGTCTTCAAGCCAGATGGCGTCGGGCTTGCCCATCTTCTCCAGGGTCGCCGAGCCGTTGGGGCTGGCGGCGCCGAGGCCGGTGCGGGACAGGATGGTCTCGATCTCGCTGATCTTCTGGTCTTCCAGCTTCAGGCGCAGAGCCAGGATCACGTTCTGGCCGTTCTCCTTCATCACGCCATAGAAGCCGGCCTGCTCGGTGCGCGGGTCGAGGAAATAGTGCTTGTAGACCCCCTCGCCGGTGGCCGTGCCCCAGAAGCCGTCGCCGAGCGCCAGCTGCTGACCGTCCTCGGTGTAGCGGACGTCGGGCGTCAGAGGCAGGCTCTTGGCGTCATGGGCGACCATGGCGGCGAGGGTCTTGTCGACCATGCCCTGCAGACAGGCGCGGTCGCACTGAACCGGCCCGGACATGGGCAGGGGATCGGCCTTGGCCGGCGTCGGCTGGGCCGCGCCCAGGGCCGCGCCCATCGCCAAGGTCAAAGCGCCCACGGCGCCGGTCGCCATCAATCCGTATCGCATGCGGTCCTCCCTAGGGGTTGTTTTCGGCGCCGGCGGGCGTGGCCCGTGCGGCGGCGTTCCCCATCGTTGATCGTGTCAATCTCAGCCTAGCCGTAACCGGAACGGCCCGTCGAGGCTCAATCGACGGGGGCGTCCAGGGCCGGCAAGCGCTCTCGCCCAGGCAGCGACCTCCACGGGCGTGACGGCCTCGGCCCAGGGCAGGCGGCCCAGGATGCGCACGCGGCCGCGCGCGGCGATGGCCTCGGCGTTGTCGGCGAAGGGCTCGCCGGTCATGACCACGCCCAGAACCTCCACGCCCCGGGCGCGCAGGACCTCCAGCGTCATCAGGGCGTGGCCGATCGCGCCCAGCCTGTCGCGCACCACGACCACAGCCGGCAGTCCCAGCCGGACGGCGAGGTCGGCCATGCTCGCCTCATCGTTCAGGGGGGACAGCGCGCCGCCGGCGCCTTCGACCACCACCGGGCGCGGGCTTTGGGGCAGGGTGAAGTCCTCAAGGCGCACGGCCTCGCCCTCCAGCGCCGAGGCGACGTGGGGCGACAGGGGCGCGCCGAACGCGAAGCGCGGCGGATGCAGGCGCTCGGGCGGCAGGCCCGCCGAGGGCCGCGACGGTGGCGGTGTCGCCGGGCTCTTCGGCAAGGCCCGTCTGCACCGGCTTCCAGTAATCCGCGCCCCAGGCCTTGGCGAGGCAGGCGGAGACCACGGTCTTTCCGATCCCGGTGTCCGTGCCGGTGACGAAGACGCCGCGGGGGCGTTCGCTCGGCCGCCGGAACAGGGCGTAGGCGACCTCGTATTCGCCCAGCGCCCCCAGCGCCTCGAACCGCTCCAGCACGCGCCGCAGCTTGGCCGGCGACAGCGCCCGCGCGCCCGGCGCCGGCGTCGCGGCGCCGATAGCCTTGAGCCCCTCCAGGAAGGTCCGGCCGTCCGGCTGGGGCTGGATCAGCGTCTCGATCTCCAGCTGGACGCCGGCGAGGGCCCGCAGCGCATCGAGGCTCGGGAAGTCCGGCGTCGCGGCCTCCAGCTCCAGGTCGGCGTGCGCCTGTCGCCATGTGGAGAGCGTCCCGCTGGCCAGGGTGGAGACGGCGAGCCAGCCGCCGGGCGCCAGCCGGGCGACGAGGTCGCGGACGGCGGCGGGCAGGTCCTCGAACCACTGCACGGCGAGGCTGGAGCAGATCAGGTCGAAGCGTTGGTCGCCGGGCAGGTCGGGCCGTTCGCCGTCCATCGTCCGGAAGGTGAGTCGGCCGGATCGCCCAGCCGCGTCCGGCACGCCTCGCACCATGGCCGGAGACAGGTCGGTGACGGTCCATTCGGCGGGCCCCAGGCGCGCGCGCAGGGCCTCGGTGAGAAAGCCCGTGCCGCAGCCGATCTCCAGGATGCGCGGGCGCTCCGGCAGGGGCAGGGCGGCGATGCGCTCGGCCAGCCGCAGGGCGACCGCCCGCTGAATATGCGCGGCGGCGTCATAGGTCTGCGCGGCCTTGTCGAAGGCGCCTTTCAGCCTGGCCTTGCGCTCGCGCATGTCCGCCACGGGCTAGGCGGCCCGGTCGGCGGGCCAGGCGCGGCCGAGGGCGTCGAGCAGCGCTTCGACGTCGGCCTCGGCGAGGCCGGCGGTGAGGGAAAAGCGCAGGCGGCTCGTGCCCTCAGGCGCCGTGGGCGGGCGGATGGCCGAGACGAGAAAGCCCGCTTCGCGCAGCGCCTCGGCCAGGGCCATCGTCGGCCGCTCGCCGCCGACCACGGCCGGAACGATCTGGGTGGAGGAGCCGGCCGTGTCCGCCCCCAGGGCCGCCAGCCCCGCGCGCAGTTGCTCGGCCAGGTGCTGAAGATGCGCCCGCTCGGCGTCCATGCCGGGAACGAGGTCCAGCGCCGCGTCCATCGCGCCCAGCACGCCGGGCGGCGTCGCGGTGGAGTAGATCAGGCCCGAGCAAGTGTTCACCAGATAGTCGATCAGCACCGCCGAGCCGGCCACATAGGCCCCGAAGCCGCCCAGCGCCTTGGAGGCCGCGCCCATGACGAGGTCGACCTTGCCGGGGACGAGGCCGGCGAGGCCAATGCCGCCGGGGCCCAGAACCCCAGTTGCGTGGGCCTCGTCCAGATAGAGGAAGGCGCCGTGGCGCTCGGCGATCTCGGCGAGGCGGGCCACGTCGGCGCGGTCGCCGTCCACGCTGAACACGCTCTCGGTGAGGATGAAGCGGCGGCCCGGCTCGCCCGCGCGGGCGGCGAGCAGGCTGTCCAGATGGTCCAGGTCGTTGTGGCGAAAGCGGATCTGGCGCACCCCCGCCGCCTGGCAGCCCTGGTGCAGGCTGGCGTGGATCAGCCGGTCGGCGAACACCAGGGCGGGCGCCTTCGCCCGCCGCGAACAGGGCCGGCAGGATCGAGGCATTGGCTTGCCAGCCGGTGGCGAACAGCAGCGCCGCTTCGGTCCCGTGCAGCCGGGCGAGCTTGGCCTCTACCGCCTGGTGCGCCTCGAAGGTTCCGCGCAACAGGCGCGAGCCGCCCGACCCCGCGCCGTAGCGTTCGGTCCATTCGCAGGCGCGGGCGATGACCTCGGGATGGCGCGAAAGGCCCAGGTAGTCGGTGGAGGCGAGATCGATCAGCTCGCGACCGTCCACCCGCACGCGCCCGCTGTCCAGAGGCTCCACCGCGCGCAAGCACGCGCGCGGCGGCCCCGGGCCTCGGCCTTGGCGAGGGCGTCTTGGAAGATCGGATCGAACGTGGACATCCTGCGTGCTTCTAGAACTGCCGGGCGGCGCCCGCCAGCCTTGCGCCCCCGCGCTGGCTGGCCTCCCCCGCCGCCGCGGGTATAGGTGCGGACCATGACCGCGCCCGGCCCCACGCACATCTGGCCGCCCTACGCCCGGCTGACGGGCGGGGCCGAGCCCCTGCGGGTCTCCCGCACGTACGGCGCGCGCCTGGTGCTGGAGGACGGGCGGGAGCTGATCGACGGCGTGGCCTCCTGGTGGACGGCCTGCCACGGCTACAATCATCCGCATATCCGACGAGGCCGTGGCGGCTCAGCTCGAGGCCATGCCGCACGTGATGCTGGGCGGGCTGGTGCACGAGCCGGCGCTGCGGCTGGCGGATCGGCTGTGCGCGCCTGCTCGGCTCGTCCTTCGAGCGGGCGTTCTTCTGCGAGTTCGGCTCGGTGGCGGTGGAAGTGGCCATGAAGATGGCCCTGCAGTCCTGGCTGAACCGGGGCGTCGCGGCGGCGCACGCGCTTCTTGGCGTTCCGGGGCGGCTATCACGGCGACACTTTCGCGACCATGTCGGTGTGCGATCCGGAGGAGGGGATGCACGCCCTGTTCAAGGGCGCGATGGCCGACGCAGCTCATCTGCGACCTGCCCCGCGACGAGGCGTCGTCCGCCGCGCTGGACGCGGCGCTGGAGCGGCACGGCGCGAGGCTCGCCGGCGATCGTGGTGGAGCCGCTGGTCCAGGGCGCCGGCGGCATGGTCTTCCATGAGCCGGAGGTGCTGGTCCGCCTGCGCGCGGCGGCGCGACCGGCATGGGCTGCCGCTGATCTTCGACGAGATCTTCACCGGCTTCGGGCGGACCGGGACGATGTTCGCCTTCCAGCAGGCGGGCGTGACGCCGGACATCGTGACCCTCGGCAAGGCGCTGACCGGCGGGACCCTGCCGCTGGCCTGCGCCGTCGCGGGCACGCAGCATCGTGCAGGCCTTCGAGTCCGACGATCCGGGCAAGGCGCTGATGCACGGGCCCACCTTCATGGGCAATCCGCTGGCCTGCGCCGCCGCCAACGCCTCGCTGGACCTGTTCGAGACCGAGCCGCGCCTGGCCCAGGTCGCGGCGATCGCCGAGGCTTTGCGGGCCGGCCTTGAGCCCTGCCGGAGCCTTGCCGGCGTGCGGCGACGTGCGGGTGAAGGGCGCCATCGGCGTGGTGGAGCTGGAGCGGGCCGCCCGACACCGAAGCCCTGACCGCCCGCTTCGTGGACCAGGGCGTGTGGATCCGCCCCTTCGGCAAGGTCGTCTATCTGACGCCGGCCTTCACCATCGCGCCGGAGGATCTGGCCGTCCTGACCGGCGCGATTGGCAAGGTGCTGGCCGGGGCGAACGGCTGACCGGCGGCGCCCTTCCGTTTTGCGCGCGGGCGCCTATCTAAGAACGGATCGCAACAGGATGTCAGGTACATGATCGAGCGCAGGCCCGCCGAGGGACTCGGCCATTTCGACTTCGGCTGGCTGGACACCCGCCACCACTTCTCGTTCGGCGACTATCGCGACCCGGCGCGGATGGGCTGGGGCGGCGTGCGGGTGTGGAACGACGACGAGATCGCGCCGGGCAAGGGCTTCGACCCGCATCCGCACCGGGACATGGAGATCGTCACCTATGTGCGCGACGGCGCGATCACCCACCGCGACTTCCTCGGCAACGAGGGGCGCACCCCGGCCGGGGACGTGCAGGTGATGTCGGCGGGCTCGGGCATCCGCCACGCCGAGTACAATCTGGAGCCGGAGCTGACGCGCATCTTCCAGATCTGGATCCTGCCGCGCGAGCGGGCGGGCCGCCCGCCTGGAGCCAGCGGCGGTTTCCCGAGGCGGAGCAGGCGGGCCGCTTCGCGGTGCTGGCCAGCGGGTTCGACGAGGACGGCGCCCTGCCGATCCGGGCGGACGCGCGGGTCTATGGCGCGTCGCTGAAGGCCGGCCAGAGCGCGACGGTCGCCCTGGCGGAGGGCGCGAGCGCCTATCTGGTGGCAGCGGCGGCGCCGTGGAGGTGGACGGCGTGCGCCTGGAGCCCCGCGACGGGGTGGCCATCGAGGGCGTGCGCGAGGTGACGGTGAAGGCGCTGGCGGACTGCGAGGCGGTGCTCGTGGAGACGCCTGTGAACCCTTTGGCAAGCCTAACGGACTCTTAAGGCCCCGGCGGGAAACTGCCGGGCGAGGAGGACCGTTCCATGTCCAAGCGCTCTCTCTCGCGTCGCGTCGCGCCGGTTGCGATCCTGGGGCTCGCCTTGATGTGCTCGGGCTGCGCCGCCGCCATGGGCCAGGTCGCGGGCTCCGCCATCGGGGGTCTCGGATGGGCTCGGCATGAAGGGCGGCAAGTACGCCTTCAAGGGCGGCAAGTACGTGGCCAAGGGCGGCGTCGGCGCGGCCAAGGTCGTCGGCGAGACCGGCCTTGCGGCGGGCAAGGCCACTGAGCAGGAATTCGGCGGTCAGCCCAAGGACCGAAGCGCTAGGCGACCTCGCCCAGAAGTAGCGAGCAGCTCTCGCCGATCGAGGGGCGCGCCACCACGATCCGGCTGAGCCCCGGAAAGCTGCGGACGCAGCTCCGCCGACGAAGTATTGGCACAGGCGCTCCAGCGTCGGCCGCTCCAGCCCGGGCTTTTCGTTGAGCAGGCCGTGATCCAGCGCCTCGGCCGCCTTCGACAGCGCCTCTGTCCAGCCCCGCAAGGTCGACGACCCAGCCGGTCTCAGGGTCCGCCGGGCCGCGCACGGTGGCCTCCACGCGGAAGGAATGGCCGTGCATCCGCCGATAGCGGTGCTCGCTCGGGCCCACGGGCAGATAGTGCGCCGCGTCGAAGGCGGCGGCCTTGGTGATCTCGAAAATGGGTTCGGTCATGGACTGAGGCGGCCGCGCGGGTCAGGGAAGGCCGATGTGCTTATGGGTTTGCACGCTTAAACGCCAGCGCGGATGGGCAAGGCAATAGGCGACCGCCGCGCGGGTGTTGTCCTGCACGTCCGGCCCGTCCATCGGCTGCAGGAAGAAGCGCTCGAACGCCAGATGCTCGAAGGCCGCCGGATCGGCCCCGGCCTGGGGATAGACCAGCTTCAGCTCCTGGCCGCGGGTCTGGACCAGCGGCGCGCCGGCCTTGGGGCTGACGCAGACCCAGTCCAGGCCCGCCGGCGCCGGCAGGGTTCCGTTGGTCTCCACCGCCACCTCGAAGCCGCGCGCGTGCAGGGCCGCGATCAGCGGCTCGTCCAACTGCAGCAGCGGCTCGCCGCCGGTGCAGACCACCAGGCGCGCGTCCGGCCCCGCGCCCCAGGCGGCCTCGACCGCCTCGGCCAGGGCGGCGGGCGTGGTGAACTTGCCGCCGCCCGGCCCGTCGGTCCCGACGAAGTCCGTGTCGCAGAACTGGCAGACCGCGTCGGCCCGGTCCTGCTCGCGCCCGGTCCACAGGTTGCAGCCGGCAAAGCGGCAGAACACCGCCGCGCGGCCCGCCTGGCCGCCCTCGCCCTGCAGGGTGAGGAAGATCTCCTTGACCGAATAGGTCATGGCCCGACCGCCGGCTGGCCGGCCGCGATCCACTCGTCCCAGCCCTTGGCGCGCAGCTCGCAGGCCGGGCAGGCGCCGCAGCCGTGGCCCCAGGCGTGGCGCTTGCCGCGCTCGCCGGCGTAGCAGGTGTGGCTCTCGTCGCGGATCAGCTCCACCAAGCTCCTTGCCGCCCAGCCCCTTGGCCAGGGCCCAGGTCTGAGCCTTGGTGAGCCACATCAGCGGCGTCTCGATGGTGAAGTCCCGGCCCATGCCGAGGTTGAGCGCCTGCTGCAGGGCGTCCAGCGTTTCGCGCCGGCAGTCCGGATAGCCGGAGTAGTCCGTCTCGCACATGCCCCCCACCAGGGCCCGCGCCCCGCGCCGGTCGGCCAGGGCGGCGGCATAGACGAAGAAGACCAGGTTGCGCCCGGGCACGAAGGTGCGTGGGCAGGCCCCGGTCGCGTCGATCTCGAAGGCCGCCTGAGAGGTCATGGCCGTCTCGGCGATCGCGCCGAAGCTGGTGAGGTCCAGCACGTGATCCTCGCCCAGCCGTCCGGCCCAGCGCGGGAAAGCGCGTCGACGATCTGCGTCGCGGACGGTCTGGCGCGCCTGCATCTCCACCGCGTGACGCTGGCCGTAGTCGAAGCCCACCGTCTCCACGCTGCGTCCAGCGCTCCAGCGCCCAGGCCAGGCAGACGCTGGAGTCCTGGCCGCCGGAGAACAGCACCAGGGCGGTCTCGGTCGGCGGCGCGTGGGTCGGCCGGGTCTCGTGTGGAGCGTCGGGAGCGGTCATCGGAGGCCTTCACGGGCGCGGCCGGGCGCCGCGCGGCCTAATATAGGCGAGGCGCGGGACGTCGTCGTCCTCTATCATCCTGTCGGCTCGCGGCCTCGCCGCCGACCGGGGCCGGGCGCTTCTCGCAACGCGAGCATGATAGCTGAATACTCCTGTATAGTTGAGCGCCGCCGTTACTTCACGATGGTAATCATGCCGTCGCCAATATTGGAGCGGTCTGCGCCGGCCCGGATGAAAAACAGCGGTTAAGGACCGGTTTAATCGCGCTTAACCGATCTCAAACCTTAGGTGGTCTATAAAGGCGATGCATCGAGCCGTCACCGCCTTGGGCGCCCATGACCACGATCGCCGACTGGGCGGATAGTCCGCTTCCCATCGACGCCGACGCCGACATCGCGACGGCGCGCCGGCGATTCCTCGACGATCCCGACGCCGGCCGCCCTGGCCGTCGTGCACGGCGGCGAGCCGGTGGGCCTGGTTCTGCGCAAGGTCGTGCTGTCGGCCGACGAGGGCGCGCCCGACCTCCGACGCGCCGGTGTCGAGCCTGATGAGCCGTGCGCTGGTGATGCGCGCAGACACACCCGCGGACGCCGCGCTGGACGTGCCTGCTGGACGAGGGCGGATACGGCGAGGGCGTGATCCTGGCGGGTCCGGCCGGCTATGAGGGTCTGGTCGACCAGGCCTCCCTGCTCAAGGCCCTGAAGGCCGCCGCGCCGGCGCCGCAGGACCGCGAGGGCGAGCGACAACCAATTCACCACGATGCTGAGCCGGGAGATGAAGGCCTCCCTGACCGGCGTGCTGGCCGTGGCCGAACTGTTGCAGCGCCAGCCGCTGACCGCCGACGCCAAGGCCTATGCCCAGACCATCGTCGACAGCTCCACCAGCCTGGTGCGGCTGCTCGAACACGCACACGACCTGGCGCTGGCGCCGCAGCGGCCAGCTTGGCTTCAAGACCGAGCCCGTGCAGCTGCGCGAGGCGATGGATCAAGATCCAGACCGCCTGGCAGTCGCACCAGTCCGACAGCGTGGCGGTGCTGGTCGCCTACGACGGCGAGCACGACCTGGCGGTGAACGCCGACGGCGCCCGGCTGGCCAGGTATTCGGGGTCCTGATCGAAGCGGCCCTGAAGACCACCCGCCAGGGCGCGGTCGAGGCCAGCCTGAAGGCCACCACCTCGGCCGAGGGCGTCCGCCTGGAAGGCCGCGTGCGCGACCAGGGACCGGGACTGGACCCCGGACGCCTGGCCCGGCTGTTCGATCCGGCGTCCCATGCCGGGGCTGGGGCTGGGGCGGCTGGTCCGGCCCGGCGCTGGCCCTGTGCCGCCTGCTGGTGGAGGCCATGGGCGGAACCATCCACGCCGAAAGCAATGTCGGCGAAGGCGTGACGGTCAGCTTCGACCTGCTGCTGCCGCGCGCCGAGGTCGAGACGGAGGTCGCCCCCGCGCCGACCATCGGATCGGCGAGCGGAGCGGTCCACGTGCTGGTGGTGGACGACAACGCCACCAACCGCATGGTGGCCGAGGGCCTGTGCGAGATGTTCGACTGCACCTCCGAGACCGCCGAGGACGGCGTCGAGGCGGTGGAGGCCGCGCGCAGCGGGCGCTTCGACCTGATCCTGATGGACATCAAGATGCCCCGCATGGACGGCATGGAGGCCACCCGCGCGATCCGCGACCTGGAAGGTCCGGCCGGCCGGGTGCCGATCATCGCCCTGACCGCCAACGCCGATCCGGAAGACGCCAAGGCCTATCTGGCCTGCGGCATGGCCAGCGTGGTCGAAAAGCCGATCAAGCCCGAACGCCTGCTGGCGGCCATGAACGCCGCGCTTGAGGGCGAGCCGGACGACAAGGGCGCCGTGCGCGCCGCTTAGCGGCTCCGCACGACCCGCGCCGGGTTGCCGACCGCCATCGCCCCGGCCGGCACGTCGGAGACCACCA
The DNA here is from genome assembly GCA_963761065.1 of uncultured Alphaproteobacteria bacterium. Lineage (GTDB taxonomy): Bacteria > Pseudomonadota > Alphaproteobacteria > Caulobacterales > Caulobacteraceae > JANWHQ01. The sequence continues at coordinate 193,842 of CAVXFP010000002.1, forward strand.
CCGATCCGGCCCCCACGATCGCCTCATCGCCGATCGCCACGCCCTTCATCACCGTGCCGCCAAAGCCGATCCAGCAACGCCGGCCGATCCTCACCGGCGCCGCGGCGATCTTCGGCTCCACCGCCGGGCCGATCCTCAAGATGGCCTTGAAGTGGGCCTCGCGCTCGTCGGCGTCCACCGGGTGGGTGTCGTTGTCGAACACCTGGGTTCCATGGGCCAGCAGGGTCCCCGCGCCGATCTCGATGTGGTTCATGGCGCTGAGGATGACCCCGTCGCCCACATAGATCCGCTCGCCGAGCGTGATGCGCCCGCGCCCGTCGCAGCGCAGGATTCCCCGGATCGCGCAGTCGCGCCCGATGCGCACCCGCCGTTCGTCCTCCTCCGGCGCCACCAGCCGCGCGTCGAGGCCGAGCCGCAGGCCCTCGCCCACCTCGGCGCGCCGATCGAACAGTTCGAACAGAGCCCATAGCCGTTCGCCGTCTTCGGGGCGCTCGAACGCCGCGCGGGCGTCGGCCAGCGAGGCGGGAGCGCGGGAACACCGGGCCGTTGGCGAAGGCGTGGTCGTGGGGATCAAAGTAGGGCTTCATGGGCGCCTCCTCAGCCGTCCGCCGGCCGCTGCTCGAGCAGGGCCCGATCCAGCGCGCCTCGCTCGGCCGCCGACAGCGCCCGGCCTGCGGCCCGTTTGTAGCACGCCGTCAGGGTGACCAGCGCGCGATCCCACCTGCAGTGATCGAGCGCGCCCTCGGTCCCGGCGGCGAGCTCGGCCAGGAGGGCGTCGTCGCTCCAGGCGCGCTCCAGGGCGGCGGCCATGGCGTCCACGTCCTGGCCGTCGAACAGCAGGCCGCCCGCGCCGACGGTCTCGGGGATCGAGGATTGGCTCGCCGCCACGATGGGCCGCCGGTGGTGCAGCGCCTCGAGCAGGGACTGGGAGTGCCCTTCCAGCAGCGAAGGGAAAACGATGAACCGCGCCCGCCGATAGCAGACCGCCAGCAGCGCCTCGGACACCACGCCTAGCATTCGCACCTGATCGCCGAGGTCCAGCCGCGCGATCTCCGCCTCGATCGTCGGGTGGAAGGGGGCGTAGGCGCGCCCGGTGCACACCAGCTGCAGCCGCTCGCCCGTGCGGTCGCGCACCAGGGCCATGGCCTGGAGCAGACGCAGGTGGTTCTTGTGCGGAAAGGTCATGGCCGGATAGAGCATGAAACGCTCCGGCAGGCCGGCCTCGGCGGCCAGCGCGGCCTCCTCGTCCGGGTTCACCTGCGCGCGCGCCATGGTCGAACTGCGCGGGATCACCGCCACCCGGTCCGCCTCCACGCCATAGCGGCGCATGATGTCCTGTTTGGTCCACCAGGTTCCGCAGACCACGAAGGCGGCGTTGCGGACACCATCCGTATACGTCTCTTTGCGCCAGGCCAGCACGTCGTCGGAGAAGAATTCAGGGAAGTGGAAGTGCTGGATGTCGTGCGGCTCGAACACATAGGGCCGGCGCGTGGGCCACTTCACCGGATAGGTGAAGTGCACGACGTCCACGCCGTGCCGGTCCAGCAGGGCGTCGACCTCGGCGCGGCCGGGCATGGCCTTCAGGAAGGCGCGCCGGTTGGCGGCGCGGGAGACGGCGTCGAACGTCCTTGCGAGCGGGCCAGAGCCCAGCCGCGCGCGCAGCCGCCGCGCCCAGGCCGGCCTTGGGTTCGGAGGAGATCGGGGTGAACTCCGGCCAGGGCCAGACGATCACCTTGTCGGCGTCGCCGCGGATCGCGGTCATGCGCTCGGCGTAGGGGGGCAGGGCGGTGACCAGCATGTCGATGTCGTCGGGGCCGGCGTCGCGGAAGTTGGTCAGGATCGACAGGGCCGAGGACTCGCTGCCCCCGCGTTCGCCGGATTGATCAGCGCGTTCAGCGCGACGACGACCGGGTCCGTCATCGCCGGCCCTCCTCGGCGCGCCAGTCGTGCACGCCCAGCGTCTCGGCCGGGTAGACGAACGGGCTGCCGTCGAGGATGGCGTCGCAGACGATGTCCAGCGCCGCGTCCCGCCCGGGGGCGAGGTCGTCGACGCTGTCGATGTCCAGGTTGAAGAACAGGCTGAAGTCTTCCCGCTTCAGGAAGGCCAGCGGGATCATCCGCCTGAAGAAGAAGTGGTAGGCGTACCTGCGCGCCTGCTCCACCACCGCCGGGTTCAGTCGTCGTCTAAGCGGCAGGCGGTCCAGGATGGCGAAGAACTCCTCCGGCGTGGAGGCGTCCAGCGTCAGGCCCTTGTTCTTGATCCAGGCCTCGCCCGGCGACGATCACCGGCAGGCCCACGGCCGTCAGCTCCACGCCCATCTTGGTGCCGTAGATCAAGACGCTGTCGCACAGCTCCATGGCCGCATAGGTGGACACGTCGCTGTCCGGCGGCACCACGAAGACGTTCTTGGGCAGAACCGGGAAGGCCTTCGCGATCTCCTCGGCCATGGGCTGGCGCGAACGGGCGGTGCCCCGGATCTCGCCGGGGTGGATGCGGATCAGCAGCTGAAGGTCCGGCCGGCCCTCGAAATAGGCGATGGTCCGCCGCGCCCAGTCGATCAGGCTGGGGAAGGCGTTGGCCGGATAGTGGAGCTGGGCGTCCCAGACCACGTTGGTCAGCATGCCGACGATCGGCTTGTCGAGGTCCAGGCCCACGGACTTGGCGTAGGCGCGCACATCGTTGCTGGGCTTCTCGTGGAAGCCGATCCAGTCGCGGTTCCCCTGCCAGCGGCTTTTCAGATAGGCCATGATCTCGCCGCGCTGGCGATCGCCCCAGGCCATCTGTTCCCACTCGGCCACCGGCTCGGACATCAGGGTGTGGTGGTAGGTGTCCCCGTGGCTGAGGGTGAAGGTGTTGTTGCGGTAGGCGACCAGCCAGTTCACCACCCGCACGCCCATCTGGCGGCAGACGTCGCCCACCTGGCCCTGGGGCACGTAAAGGCCGTGGTGGAACACCGCGACGTCGTAGGGCTTCTGGGCGAGCAGCCGCTTGTAGGCCGCGGCGCTGAGGATCGCGGCCTCCAGATAGCGGCGTAGCACCGCCTCGCCGTTGGGTTCGCCGTCAAGGTCGCCGCGGGCGTAGTAGCGCAGCGCTCCCGCCATGGCGTGCTCGCCGATCTTCAGCCCGTCCTCGGCGTAGGTCGGGATGTCCGCCGCCGGAACCTGCTCCGCGACGGAGCGCGCGTGGGCCCGGTCGGCGTCGTCGATCAGTTCGGACAGGTAGTGGATCTTCAGGCCAAGCGGCTCGAACATCGCCCGGCCCCGGTTCAGGCAGGTGGGGCAGAACTTCTTATGCAGCCGCCGCTCGACCAGCACCGAATCGTCGGGCAGGTCGGACATCTCCGCGCGCAGGCACGCCGGCAGGGCCGCGTCGCAGAGCACGATCTCCACCTCCGCGTCGCGCACGGCCAGGGCGGCGGCCAGGGCGCTCTCCATCATCGAGGCCGGCCCATGGCCGCCGATGTTGGTGGCGATCAGCACCCGCCCGCGCCGGCCCGGCTTGCGTTCCGCCCAGGCGCGGCTCGCGGCGGTCAGGGCGCCCCAGTCGGGAAAGCCGTCGGGGCGCTGGACGGGCTTGAGGTCAGGCGCGGGCGCGAGGGCGGCCGGCGCGGCGCTCGCCTCGCGCCGATCCTTGCCCCTGCCGGGCCATGCGGGCCACCACTTCACCATCGGCGAGCCGTCACGCGGCCGGAAGGAGCCCGGCCTCGCGCCGGGCCTGATAGTCGGCGAAGGCGAGGGCCAGTCCCTCGCCGAGCGGCGTGCTGGCGCTCCAGCCCAGGGCCTGCAGGCGCGAAACGTCGAGCAGCTTCCTCGGCATTCCGTCGGGGCGCGAGGCGTCGAACGCCAGCCCGCCCTCGAAGCCCACGGTCTTGGCCACCAGGCGCGCGAAGTCGGCGATGGAGACCTCCTGGCCGCTGCCGACGTTGATCGGCGCCTCCTCGCTGTAATGGCGCAGCATGTGGACGCAGGCGTCGGCGAGGTCGTCCACATAGAGGAATTCGCGCAGCGGCCGGCCTGAGCCCCAGACCGTGACGTTCTTCGCGCCGGCGCGCCTGGCCTCGTCCATGCGACGGATCAGGCCGGCGGGCACATGGCTGTGCTCGGGGTGATAGTTGTCGCCAGGTCCATAGAGGTTGTTGGGCATGGTGGAGATGAAGTCCGCCCCGTGCTGGCGCCGATAGGCCTGGCAGAGCTTGATGCCCGCGATCTTGGCGATCGCGTACCACTGGTTGGTGGGTTCGAGCGGGCCGGCGAGCAGGGCGTCCTCTGGGATCGGTTGTGGTGCCAGGCGAGGATAGACGCAGGCCGAGCCCAGCATCAGAAGCTTCTTCACCCCAAACGCGAAGGCCGCCGGGATCACCGCCAGCTCGATGGCCAGGTTCTGTTCAAGGAAGTCCACGGGGAAGGCGTTGTTGGCGACGATGCCCCCCACCTTGGCCGCGGCCAGCACCACCACGTCCGGCCGGTGCTCGGCCAGCCAGTCGCGCACGGCGGCCCCGTCGCGCAGGTCGAGCTGCGCGCGCGGAACGGTCAGCACCTCCACGGGCTCGGCCGCCAGCCGGCGCACGATGGCGCCGCCGACCATCCCCGTGTGGCCCGCCACCCAGACCTTGCGCCCGTCGAGTTGGAAGATCGCGGCCACCTACGCCCCTCGGCCGCCCGGCCTGGCGTCGCGTTCGACCGCCTCCAGATCGCTGGCGACCATCTCCTTGACCAGGTCCTGGAAGCCGGTGCGATGGCGCCAGCCCAGCTTCTCGCGGGCCTTGGAGGCGTCGCCGATGAGCTGGTCGACCTCGGTGGGCCGGAAGTAGCGCGGATCGACCGCCACCAGCTCGGTCCCGGTGGCCGCGTCGATGCCGACCTCGTCCACGCCCGAGCCCTTCCAGACGATCTGGCGACCCACCTCGGCGAAGGCGAGCTCGCAGAACTCGCGCACCGAATGGCTCTCGCCGGTGGCCAGCACGTAGTCGTCCGGCGCGTCCTGCTGGAGCATCATCCACATGCCCTCCACGTAGTCGCGCGCATGGCCCCAGTCGCGCCGGGCGTCCAGGTTGCCAATGTAGAGCTTGTCCTGCAGGCCGAGCTCGATGGCCGCGACGGCCCGGGTGATCTTGCGGGTGACGAAGGTCTCCCCGCGCATCGGGCTCTCATGGTTGAACAGCACCCCGTTGGAGGCGTGCATGCCGTAGGCCTCGCGGTAGTTCACCGTGATCCAGTAGGCGTAAAGCTTGGCCGCGCCGTAGGGGCTGCGCGGATAGAAGGGCGTGGTCTCGCGCTGGGGCGTCTCCTGCACCAGGCCGTACAGCTCGGAGGTGGAGGCCTGGTAGAAGCGGCACCGCTCGCCCAGGCCCAGGATCCGCATGGATTCCAGCATCCTCAGCGTCCCGATCCCGTCCGCGTTGGCGGTGTATTCGGGGGTCTCGAAGGAGACCATCACGTGGCTCTGCGCCGCGAGGTTGTAGATCTCGTCAGGCTGGGTGTCCGCCACGATCCGCATGAGGTTCAGCGAGTCGGTCATGTCGCCGTAGTGCATGAAGAACCGCGCGCCGGGCAGGTGCGGGTCCTGGTAGATCGGATCGACGCGCTGGGTGTTGAAGGACGACGACCGGCGTTTGACGCCGTGGACCGTGTAGCCCTTCTCCAGCAGCAGGCGCGCCAGATAGGCGCCGTCCTGTCCGGTCACTCCGGTGATCAGTGCGACCTTGCTCAAGCCCTATCCTCGCCTTGCCCGCGGCTGTCATCGGATAATCGGCTGCTAGGGGCAAGCCCCGACCGCCGCCTTCACCCGCGCCACGAACGCCGGGTCGATCTGGTCGCGATAGATCGCCGGCAGGCGCGTCAGGCCCCAGCGGGCGTTGTGGATCAGGGTCTCGGACAACGACCGCTCCAGCGCGTCCATCTGCGCCTCATTCAGGGCGCACAGGCGGCGGAACTCGTCATAGGCCATGTCGAAGCGGCGGCGCGGATCGAGCTCCTCGTCATAGGCCTCGTCGATGGCGCCGGCGAAGGTCTGGAAGCCCAACTCGCGGATCAGGGCCAGCGACCCCGGATTGCCAAACATGATCAGCGAGTGGAAATTCACCAAGGGTTTCAGTGGCTTTTCGGTGATGCGGCTGGGTCGATTCAGCATCTCGGTCTCGGTGAGCACGGTGAACCACGAGCATTCGTGCTCAGACAGGGGGGTGTCGCCGATCGGCAGCTCGAGGATCCGGCCCGTGTCCGCGTCGGCGCTGACCTCGCCCAGCAGGATCCGGCCCTTGCCCCCCAGCGCCGGCAGCAGGGGCTCCAGGTCGTCGATGAGGTCGTCGAATCCGCGCAGCTGTTCCCTCAGCTTGGCGGCGATCCGGGCGAAGTTCGGCGGCGGCGGCGCTCCGTCGCGCCGCTTGTTCTGGACCGCCACGCCGAAGCCGCCGAAGGAGACGAAGCCCGCGTCCCACAGGCCGTCGCGCAAGAGGCGCAGCAGAAACAGCGCCTTGGAGGCGCGAGGCGTCAGGTTGAGCGACAGAAACCGCCGGTCGCGCCGTCTCGGCCGCGCGCGATAGGTCGCCAGGCGCTGGGCGAACACCTCTTCGCCGCCGGTCTCATAGGGCAGGAAGAAGCGCCGGGCCCAATAGTCGTAGGTCAGCACCGTCATCCGCTCTTTCGCCCCGATGGACGCGCAGTGGGCGGCGTAGTCGGCCTCGTAGGACCGGTCCTGGGTGATGTAGACGCACCGCGCCGGCGAACCCCCGAGCCGGCGCGCGAAGTCGTGCAGGGCCGAGGTGCGCTCCTGGCTGTGCAGGACCCCCTCTTCGGCGGCGTCGAACGCCAGGCCCGCGTCGCCGGCGGCGATCCTGGCGGCGAGGGGAGCGGGCAGGGCCTCCGCCCAGGCCTCGGGCTTCACGCCCTGGCTGCACGGGAAGACCACCAGATCGATGGGCGCGTTCTTGGGATTGGCCAGCTTTTGGACCGTGACGCCCGCGGTGATTCTGAACAGGCTCTTGCCCGCGCCGCAGACGACGACGTTCATCGGCCGGGACCGTCCGCGGCGCCCGCGCGCGGCAAGCCTAGGCCTCCCCCGGCCGTACGTTGACGTAGACGTCGCGAAGCTCGGAATAGACGTCCAGCGCCTCGGTGCCCGGCTCGCGGGTGCCGTTGCCGGAATCCTTGAAGCCGCCAAAGGGCATGTGGGCTTCCGAGCCGTGGGTGCCGCCGTTGATGGTCGCGACGCCGGTCTTGATCCGGTCCGCGAAGGTCAGGGCGCGGTCGATGTCGCGGGTGTGGATCGCGGCGGTGAGGCCATAGGGCGCGCCGTCCGCCAGGGTCAGGGCCTCCTCGAAGCCGTTCACGCGGTAGAGCACGGTGATCGGGCCGAACAGTTCGAGGTTCGAAACCTCCGCGGCCGGATCGACGCCTTCGAGGATGGTGGGCTGCATGTAGAAGCCGTCCGCGAGGCCGGAATCGGTCGCCCGCCCGCCGCCGACCAGCACCTTGGCGCCGGCCGTCTTGGCCCGTTCCACCGCCGCGCACATGTTGGAAAGCTGGCGGGCGTTGATGACCGGGCCGAGGTCGCAATCGTCTTCCACCCCGAGCTTCAGGGCCTTGGTCGCGGCCAAGAGCTTGTCCTTGAAGGCGTCGTAGACCTGATCGAACACGATCAGGCGCGAGGCGGCCGCGCAGCGCTGGCCAGCGTTGGAGAAGGCCGAGGCCCGCGCCCAGGTCACAGCGTTGTCCAGGTCCGCGTCGTGGCAGACCACCAGGGCGTTCTTGCCGCCGAGCTCCAGCGAGACTTTCTTGAGCTGTCGGCCGGCGCTTTCGGCGATCTCGCGGCCCACCCGGGTGGAGCCGGTGAAGGAGACCACGTCCACGTCCGCATGGTTGGCCAGCGGCGGGCCGACCTCGGCGCCCAGGCCATGGACGACGTTCAGCACGCCCTTGGGCAGGCCCGCTTCCTCGGCGACCTTGGCCATGAACCAGGCCGAGGCGGGGGTGTCCTCGGCCGGCTTCAGCACCACGCCATTGCCGCAGATCAGGGCCGGGAACACCTTCCAGGCGAAGTTGGGCGCCGGCGTGTTGGCCGCGACGATCAGCCCCGCTACGCCGCACGGCCGCCGCACGGTCATGGCCCAGCGGTGCGCCATGCCAGAGGTCATGGTGCGGCCGAACAGCCGCTGGCCCTCGCCGGCGAAGAAGCGCGCGCACTGGATCGCCGCGCCCGCCTCGCCCAGGGCGTCCGAAGTCCGCTTGCCGGCCTCCAGGGCCACGATGGCGGCCAGCTCGTCGCGGCGGGCTTCAAGCGCGTTGGCGACCGCGTGCAGGATTTCGCCGCGCTTCACCCCGGGCGTGGCCGCCCATGCGGGCTGGGCCGCCTTCGCAGCGGCTACGGCCAGGTCCACATCCGCCGCGCCCGAGCCGGCGAGGTCCGCGATCTTGCGGCCGGTATGAGGGCTCAGGATTTCGACGCGCGCCGCCGCCCTTGGCCGCTTGCTCGGCGCCGTCGATCAGATTGGGGACGAAGTCGGGATAGGCGCTCACGGGCAGGGCCTCACATCGCCAGGAAGCCGCCGTCGACCACCATGTTGGCGCCGGTCATGTAGCGCGACGCGTCGGACATCAGAAACACCACCGGCCCCTCGTAGTCCTCCGGCGACGCCATGCGGCCGAGCGGAACCTTCTTCGTATAGGGCTCCAGGAACCTGGGATCCTGGTTCGCGAACACGCCCGCGAAGGTGAGGGTGTTGGTCCGCACGCCCTTGCCGCCCCAATAGACCGCCAGATAGCGCGTCAGGTTGAACAGGGCCGACTTGGTCACGGAGTAGCCGACGGGCTTGTAGAAATCCTCGCCCTCGTCGCGGCGGTATTGGTACAGGCCCTGGTCGGGCGAGACCATGCCGTAGATCGAGGCGATGTTGACGATCGAGCCCTTGCCGGCCTTGGCCATGGCCGCGCCGAACACCTGGCAGCAGAACATCACGCCCTTGACGTTCACGCTCAGCATCTTGTCGAGCGAGGCGTCCGGATAGGTCTCGAATGGCCCGTTCTCCTCGGCCGGGGCGCCGGGCGGGGAGTCGATGGCGGCGTTGTTGATCAGGCCGTAGGGCGCGCCCCAGGCGGCCTCGATCTTGGCCAGGGCGCCTCGAAGCTCGGGCTTGGAGGTGACGTCGGCCTTCAGCACCATCAGCCGGCCATCGTTGGCCTCGCCGAACAGGGCGTGGGCGCGGGCCGGATCGTCGATGGCGTCCAGCGCCGCGACCCGCGCGCCCGCCTCAAGCAGCGCCTTGACGAAGGACGAGCCAAGTTGGCCCAGGGCGCCGGTGACGACGACGACGCGTCCGTCCAGATCGAAGGATGCGGCCACCGCGCCGGCCTACTGAGGCCGCTCGCCGATCTCGTCCCAGCCGATGATCTCGTGCGCGGGGACGGCCTTGACCAGGGTCTTGCCCAGGAATTCGTAGACCCAGAAGGGCTGCAGCGCGTTCGGCGTGATCTTGGCCTCCACCGGGATGCGGAAGTCGACGTCCGCTTCGGTGAGCACGTGGCCGGCGGGCAGGTCGTGGGCGGCGACCATGCGCTTGACCATCTTGTTCAGCGGCTTGGTCTCGGATTCGTAGGGCGTCTTCTCGCCGGTGCCGAGCGCGATGGCGGTGCGCTGCAGGTCGCGCACCACGCGCTTCAGGCCGGCGGGCTCCAGGCTGAACGCCTGGTCGGTGCCCTTCCAGGCGCGGTTCAGGGTGAAATGCTTCTCGAACACCCGCGCGCCCAGCATGTAGCCCACCAGCGGCATGGCCACGCCCAAGTCATGGCTGGAGAAGCCGATGACGATGTCCGGGAAGGTCTGCATGAAGGTCTCGATCACCTTCAGGTTCAGCTGCTCGAAGGGCGGCGGATAGCCCGAGGTGCACTGCATGATGCAAAGGTTGGTGTTGATCGGCATGATCGCGTCGTAGGCGCGGCGGGCGTCCTGCATGGTGGCGCCGCCGGTGGAGACGATGATCGGCTTGCCGAAGCTGGCCACGTGCTTGAGCAGCGGCGTGTTGGCGATGTCGCCGGACGCGATCTTGTAGGCGGGCATGTCGATGGATTCGAGCAGGTCCGCCGAAGGCCGGTCGAAGGCCGTCGAGAAGAACAGGATGCCCAGTTCCTTGGCGTAGGCCGCCAGCTCCGCATACTCGTCCTTGCCGAACTCCAGCATCTCGCGGTGCTCGCCATAGGTCGGGGCGTAGGCGTTCTCTGAGTTGTACGGGCTGTCGTACATCTCCGGGGTGAACAGGGCGCGGTTGTCGCGCTTCTGCAGCTTCACGGCGTCGGCGCCCGCCTCGACCGCGGCGCGGAACATGGACTTGCAGGTGTCCATGTTGCCTTGGTGATTGTGACCGATCTCGGCGATCACGTAGCCCGACAACTCCTGGGTGACGACCTTGTCGCCCATGACAAACTTACGGCTCATCGAGACGCCTTCACCTTGTTAACTGACGGCATTGTCAGGTCTCATGTTCTCGGACGGTTTGCAACCGCACCCGCATGACAGGCGAGTCCGGCGTCGCTGAACGCTCAGGCGTCGATCGGAGGATCGGGCGGCAGAGGCCGCGCGGCGGCGCGCTGGACGAGGTGGTGGTCTCGCCGCAGGTTCAACCAAGGATCGAGCAGGCTGATGTGCCTGCTGAGAAAGACGTTGTTCCAGTCGCGCCACAGTCCGCCCAGCACGGGCTTGGCGGAATTCTCGTCATATCGTCCGCGCAGGCGCTTTTTCAGCCAGGCCCAGAACCGCCGCTTGGCCCGCCAGGCGCCGTCGCGCGCGGCGAAGTCGCCGTACTTGTCGTGATAGAGCCTCAGCGAGCGTTCGTGGACGGCCATCAGCTCCGCGTTCGCCGCGGTGCCCTCCTCCATCGCCCATTCGCGATAGTGATGCAGGGCCACCTGGCGGGTGTAGGCGATGTCGTGGCCGGAATAGAGCACCTTGGCCGTCAGGTCGGGGTCGATGCCATAGGACCTGAATGTCTCGCTGAAGTAGCCGACGTCGCGCAGCACCTCGGTGCGCAGGACGCCCTGGTTGACGTTGAGCACCCCCGTTTCGGACACCCCGCCAATGTAGACCGAGCCTAGGAAGGGACCCTGCATGTCCTTGGTCTTCAGGGCCACCATGCCAATGCGCGGGCGGCGGTCCAGGATGCGGACCGCGGCGTCCAGCCCCCCGTCCACCACCTCGTTGTCGTCGCTGAGCCAGGCGACGTACGGCGTGGTCACGGTCTTGAACACGTCGTTGTAGGCCCGGGCCTGACCGAGTTTCTCGCCCGCGAACACTGTCCGGATACGGTCGTCGGCGGTCTGGCGCAGGTACTCCTGCGCGCCGTCGGTGGAGCCGGCGTCGGCCACGTAGATGAGCACCGGCGTCCTGGTCTGGACGAGGATGCTGTCCAGGCAGCGCTTCAGCGCCTCCAGCCGGTTATAGCTGCCCAGCACGACCGATAGGCGCGGTTCGTCGGGCATGGGCCGGGCTTCGTCCTGTGCTGTGCGCCGCAGCGCCTGTGGCCTTCGCCCTATCCCAGCGAGCGCGCTTCGCCTAGATGCTGTCCCCGCCCAGGCGACCGGCGCCGGGCGTGTCGGAGGCCTTATGCCCGTCGATCAGCCCAGCGGAACCGAACCTGCTCCAGACGCGGTCGGACCGGTGTTCGTGACCGGCGCGAGCGGGTTCCTGGGCTGTCACATCGTCTCGGCATTCGTCCAGGCCGGCCGGCGGGTGGTCGGATTCGGGCGGCGTGAGGGGGCCGATGAGGCGGGTCTCAAGATCGCGGCGCCGGCCGCTTTCCTCGCAGGAGACCTCAGCCGCGAAGGTCTCGCCGGGGCCGCGCGCGAGTACGGCGTCCCCTCCGTCCTGATCCACGCGGCTGGGGGGTCGTCGGTGGGCGCCTCCATCGCCGATCCGCAGGGCGATCTCGCGCGCAACGTCGGCAGCCTTCAGGAATCCCTCGCCTTTCTCGCCGAGCACGCGCCCCGGGCCCGGCTGGTCTATCTGTCGAGCGCGGCGATCTATGGCGCGGGTGCGACGGGGCCGATCGCGGAGACCGCGCGGCTCGATCCCGTCTCGCCTTACGGCCGGCACAAGCGGATGGCCGAGGACCTGATCGGCGAGGCCGCTGCGGCCTGGGGGGCGGACGCGGCGGTGGTCCGGTTCTTCTCCGCCTACGGCCCGGGCCTGCGAAAGCAGATCCTGTGGGAGCTGGCCGGCCGGCTGCTGGCGCGGCCGAGCGAGGTGGCGCTGTCCGGAACCGGCGAGGAGGCGCGCGACTTTCTGTATGCCGACGACGCGGCGGCGCTGGTGGTGCTGCTGGCGGACCTGCCGCGACAGGCCGAGCCCCTGATCGTCAACGGCGGCTCGGGCCAGGCGGTGACGGTGCGTCAGGTGGCCGAGGCCCTGCGGGGCGCCCTGGGGCTGGACGTTCCGATCCGCTTCAGCGGTGATGTCCGGCCGGGCGACCCGGCGCGCCTGACCGCTGATATCGCCCGCGCCCGCGCCCTGGGCTTCGAACCGCGGGTGTCGCTGCAGGACGGGATGGCCCGCGCCGCCGGCTGGCTGAAGGCCGCGCTCGGCCAAAACGGCGAATTGCTCTAGAAGCGCGGAACCATGTCGCACAACACCTTCGGACGTCTGTTTCGCGTGACCACCTGGGGCGAGAGCCACGGGCCGGCGCTCGGTTGCGTGGTGGACGGCTGTCCGCCGGGCTTGCCGCTCAGCGAAGCCGACATCCAGCCCTGGATGGACAAGCGCAAGCCGGGCTCCAGCCGCTTCGTCACCCAGCGGCGCGAGGCGGATCAGGTGCGGATTTTGTCGGGCGTGTTCGAAGACGCGCGCACCGCTGGCCAGGTGACGACGGGCACGCCGATCTCGCTGATGATCGAGAACACCGACCAGCGCTCCAGGGACTATGCGGACATCGCCCAGTCCTTCCGGCCGGGCCACGCGGACTACGCCTATTTCGCCAAGTACGGCGTGCGCGACTATCGCGGCGGCGGGCCGCTCCTCGGCGCGCGAAACCGCCGCGCGGGTGGCCGCCGGGGCGGTGGCGCGCAAGGTGCTGGGCGAAGCCGTGAGCATCCGCGCCGCCCTGGTCCAGATCGGCCCGCACCAGATCGACAAGGGCCGCTGGGATTGGGCGGAGACGCAGAACAATCCCTTCTGGTGCCCGGACGCCAAGACGGCCGCCCAGTGGGAGACGTACCTGGATCAGCTGCGCAAGGACCTCAGCTCCGCCGGGGCGGTGGTGGAGGTGCATGCCGAGGGCGTTCCGGCCGGCTGGGGCTCGCCGCTCTACGGCAAGCTGGACGCGGATCTGGCGGCCGCCCTGATCTCCATCAACGCCGCCAAGGGCGTGGAGTTCGGCGAGGGCTTCGCCGGCGCGGCTCTGACCGGAGCGGCTAACGCCGACGAGATGCGCATGGGCCCGAACGGGCCGATGTTCCAGTCCAACCACGCGGGGGGGATACTGGGCGGGATATCCACGGGACAGACGCTGATCGCGCGCGTGGCGTTCAAGCCCACATCGTCCATTCCGACGCCCCGCAACTCGATCGACGAGACGGGCGCTGAGATCGAGGTCGCCACCACCGGCCGCCACGACCCCTGCGTGGCCATCCGCGCGGCCCCGGTGGTGGAGGCCATGACCGCCTGCGTCCTGGCCGACGCCTTCCTGGCCCACAGGGCGCAGACGGGCGGCGGCGCGTTCACGCCGGGGCGGCCGGATCGAGGGTAAGTTTCCTTCTCCCCTTGCGGGAGAAGGTGTCCGCGAAGCGGGCGGATGAGGGGTTAAGCGACTTATCCGGCTAGGGTCATCGACCCCTCACCCGCCCATTCGCTTCGCGAACGGGGCCCTCCCTCTCCCGCGAGGGGAGAGGGTCGAGCTCAGAACTCCAGCGTGCGCACTTCCTTGACGTTGGGCAGGGCCTTGACCTGGGCGACGAGGCCCGCGTCCGGCTCGGAGTCCACGCCCACCAGGGCGATGGCGTCGGCGCCTTCCACCTCGGTGGTGCGGCCCAGATAGAAGGTGTTGATGTTGACGCCCGCGTCGCCGAACACCCCGCCGAGGCGTCCGATGAAGCCCGGCTTGTCCCAGTTGTTGACGTAGAGCATGTCCGGCGAGAACGGCGCGTCCAGATTCATGCCCTTCACCTGGACGATGCGCGCCACGCCGCCGATCACCGTGCCGGCGACGTCGAACTCGCCGCCCTTCCAGGCCACGGTGATGCGCATCAGGCTGTCATAGGTGGGCGACAGCTCCTGGCGGGATTCCGTGACGGTGATCCCCCGCGCCTTGGCCACCGACGGGGCGGAAACGATGTTCACCTCCGCCAGCGCCGGGCGCAGGATGCCGGCGAGCGCCGAGGAGGTGAGCGGGCGCACGTTCACCGTCGCGAGATCGCCCTCGTAGGTGATCTCCACCGACGTCAGGCCCGCGTCCATCACCTGGCCGGCGAAGGCCCCGAGCTTTTCGGCGAGCGTGATGTAGGGGCGCAGCTTGGGCGCCTCGTCCGCCGAGATCGAGGGGCTGTTCAGCGCGTTGGTCACCGCGCCGGTGAGCAGGAAGTCGGCCATCTGCTCGGCCACCTGCAGGGCCACGTTCTCCTGGGCCTCAAGGGTCGAGGCGCCCAGGTGCGGCGTGGCGACGAAGCCTGGCGTATTGAACAGCACGTTCTCCTTGGCCGGCTCCTGCACGAACACGTCGAAGGCCGCGCCGCCGATGTGCCCGGCGCCCAGCAGGTCGTGCAGGGCCGCCTCGTCCACCAGGCCGCCGCGCGCGCAGTTGACGATCATCACGCCCTTGCGGGTCTTGGACAGGGCTTCGCGCGAGAGGATGTTGCGGGTCTTGTCGGTGAGCGGCGTGTGCAGGCTGATGATGTCGGCGCGGGCCAGCAGGTCCTCCAGCTCCACCTTCTCCACCCCGATCTCCACCGCGCGGTCGGCGCTGAGGAAGGGGTCGTAGGCGATGACCTTCATCTTCAGGCCGTTGGCGCGGTCGGCGACGATGCCGCCGATGTTGCCGCAGCCGATGATCCCCAGCGTCTTGCCGTACAGCTCCACGCCCATGAAGCGGTTCTTCTCCCACTTGCCGGCCTGGGTGGAGGCGTCGGCGGCCGGCAGCTGGCGGGCCAGGGCGAACATCATGGCGATGGCGTGCTCGGCGGTGGTGATGGAGTTGCCGAAGGGGGTGTTCATCACCACCACGCCCGCGCCGGTGGCGGCGGGCACGTCGATATTGTCCACGCCGATGCCGGCGCGGCCGATCACCTTCAGGTTCTTGGCGGCGGCGATGACGTCCTTGTCGGCCTTGGTGGCCGAGCGGACGGCCAGGCCGTCGTAGTCGGCGATGATCTTGAGCAGCTCGTCCTTGGAAAGGCCGGTCTTGGTGTCGACCTGGATTCCGCGCTCTTCGAAGATGCGCACGGCGGCGGGTGAGAGTTTGTCGGCGATGAGTACGCGGGGAGCCATTGGGCCTCTCCGATAATGTGTGTGGGCGCGCCCTCGGCCGTCGGCGGAGGGCGGCTGACAGGGAAAGCGGCGTCCGAAGTCCCCGCCTGCCGGCGAGGACTTCGGCGCTCAGCGTCAGGCCGCCGTTTCGAGCTCGGCGACGGTCTCGGCGAAGGCCCAGTCGAGCCAGGGCAGCAGGGCCTCGATGTCGGAGGTCTCCACCGTGGCGCCGCACCAGATGCGAAGCCCGCCGGGGGCGTCGCGATAGGCGTTGCAGTCCAGCGCCACGCCTTCCTTCTCCAGCTTGCCGTAGAGCTTGGCCGCGAAGTCCTTCTGCGCCGCGTCGGGCAGGGAGGCCACGCGCGGATCGGCGAACTTCAGGCACACGCCGGTGTTGGACCAGGTGGCCTTGTCCTTGGCCAGGACCGCCACCCACGGGGTCTTTTCGACCCAGTCGTAGATCGCCTGGGCGCTGGTGTCGCAGCGGCGCTGCAGCTCGGGCAGGCCGCCGATGGAGGCGCCCCACTTCAGGGTGTCCAGATAGTCCTCCACGCACAGCATGGAGGGCGTGTTGATGACGTTGCCTTCGAAGATCGAGCGGTTGAGCTGGCCCGGCTTCTTGCACAGGCGGAACAGCTTCGGCAGGCCCCAGGCGGGGGTGTAGGTCTCCAGCCGCTCCACTGCGCGGGGCGACAGGATCAGCATGCCGTGGGCGGCCTCGCCCCCCATCACCTTCTGCCAGGAGTAGGTGACCACATCGAGTTTGTCCCACTCCAGCTTCTGGGCGAAGGCGGCCGAGGTGGCGTCGCAGATCACGATGCCGGTGCGGTCCTTGGAGATGAAGTCGGCGTTGGGCACGCGCACGCCCGAGGTGGTGCCGTTCCAGGCGAACACCAGGTCGGCGTCGGGGTTGATCTTGGTCAGGTCCGGCAGCTCTCCGAACGGGGAGACCAGGGCCTCGGCGTTCGGCAGCTTCAGCTCGTCGACGATGTCGACCACCCAGTCCTTGGAGAAGCTCTCCCAGGCGGCGACCTGCACGGGCTTGGGCCCGAGCATGGACCACATGGCCATCTCCACCGCGCCGGTGTCGGAGGCGGGCACGATGCCGACCAGGAAGTCGTCGGGAACTTGCAGAACCTCGCGGGTGCGGTCGATCGCCGCCTTCAGGCGCGCCTTGACGGCGGGGGCCCGATGGTTGCGGCCCACAAGGGCGCCTCTGAGATTTTCCAGGGACCATCCGGGGCGCTTGGCGCACGGGCCGGACGAGAAATTGGGTCGCGCCGGCCGCATGGCCGGTTTCGGGGTCGAGTTCATGATGTCTCCCATCCTCGCAGATGAGTCGCGCCCCGTTGGGGGGGCGTGGCCCGCCGCGGGAGATACACGAGTTTGACCGAATGACCAGGAGTATTTCCCGCGCTCGCGATCACAGCCAACATGAACGGAAGTTGACCCGTGTCATTCAGATGCGTTTCAGGTCGGGCATGGTGTCCTGTGTCCAACGTCGCCAGACGCGGCGTCAGACCAAGAGGAACAGGATCATGAAAACCTTTATCATCACAGCCCTGGCCGCTGCGTCGCTGACCGCGCTGGCGGCGCCCGCCTTCGCCCAGCCTGGCCCCGGCTATGGCGGCCGCCCGGGCTACGAACGCGGCCCGAGTCATGATCGCGGGCCCGGCTACATCTGATTCGACCGCAACGGCTACGGCGGCAGCATCAATCAGCGCGAGGCCCAGATCGACGCCCGCATCGACGTGGGCGTCCGGCGCGGCGATCTCACCCGCAGCGAAGCGGTTCGCCTGCGCAGAGAGCTGCGCGGCATCGAGCGCCTGGAGCACCGATATAGCCGTTCCGGCCGTGGGATGGCGGCCTGGGAGCGCCGGGACCTCGAGACCCGGCTCAACAACCTGAGCCGCCAAGTGTTCCGTGAACGTCACGACGACGAACGTCGCGGCCGGGGCTACGGTGGCCGCTACCGCTAGGACTTTCCGGCGCTCGCGAGCGGGACGCGGTCCGGACTCCTCCTCCCCGGGCCGCGTCCTTTCGCGTGGCTCAGCGGCTAGGCCGCCGGCGCCCAGGCTGTTTGTCAGCCCGGCTGTAGCCCGAACGCCTCAGCCAGCAGCTCGTAGGACCGCCGCCGCACCGCGTGGTCGTGGGTGATGGTCAGGATCATCATCTCCTCCACCCCCAGCGCCTCCGCCATGGCCTCGATCCCCGCCCGGACCGTGGCGGGAGAGCCGACAAAGGTGCGCGGCCAGGGGGACTCCTCCTCCGCCGGCGGACTGGGATCGGCGGCGAGTTCGGCCTGGGCCTCCTCCACGCTCGGCACCACGCCGTGCAGCCCCCTTCGGATGCGCCTGATCACCGCGCGGCTGGAGGCGGCGAGGCGCTCGGCCTGCTCGTCCGTCTCGGCGCACAGGGCGCCGATGGACAGCAGCGTCTTTGGCGCCGGCAGAGTCTCGGAGGGCGTGAACATGGCCCTGTAGCGCCCCAGCGCGAACTCGGTGGCCGGCCCGCCGATGAAGTGGGCGAAGGCGTAGGGCAGGGAAAGCTGCGCCGCCGCCGAGGCGCTCCAGGGGCTGGAGCCCAGCAGCCACACCTCCGGTGGGCCCACGCCCTCGGGCTGCACCCGGATGCGCGAAAACGGGTGGTCGGCCGCGAAGCCGCCGCGCAGGAAGGCGAGCAACTCCACCAGCTGCTGGGGAAAGTCGTCCACGTCGAACTGGGTCCGCTCGCGGGTGCGGCGCAGGGCGAAGGCGTCCAGCGGATCGCCCCCAGGCGCCCGGCCGATGCCCAGATCAATGCGGCCGGGGTTCAGCGCCTCAAGCGTGCGGAAGGTCTCGGCCACCTTCAGCGGCGAATAGTGGGGCAGCAGCACCGCGCCGGAGCCCACGCGGATGGTCCTGGTCGCCTCGGCGCAGAGCGCGATCATGATCTCCGGCGCGGAGGTGGCGATCATCGACAGGCCGTGGTGCTCGGCGATCCAGTAGCGATTGTAGCCCAGGCCGTCGCACAGCCGCGCCAGGTCGATGGTGTTGCGCAGGGCCTGAGGCGGCGTCATGCCGGATGAGACGGGCGACTGGTCGAGAACGGAGAGCTTCACGCCGTATCCTTATCCTCCACGACGACCTCCGGCCAACGGCTGCGCAGGCCAACGATCACCCGCTGATAGTTGGCCACGTTCTTCTGGAGCCTGGGATTGGACCGAAGACGCATGTCGAAGCAGTCCTGAAGTCCGAAGGGCGCCGCGACGTCCAGGCGACCGTCCGGTTCCAGCCGCACGCCGATGGCGAAGGCCGGGCACACGAAGCGTTCAAGGGATTCGTCGGTGCGGGACAGGGGCGAATAGGGCTCACCGAACTTGGCCTCGAACCACAGATGCACGCGGGCCTGGTTGCGGACCTCCACCATCTGCGAGAGGCCGGGCGGGAAGGCGGCAGCCGCGCGCTTGATCCAGACGTCTTCCGCGTCCCAGGAGGTGTCCGGATCGAAGTAGACCGTGTCGTAGTCCTTGATCCCATGGTCGGGATGGCGGCCGGTGAGGGCGTTCCAGACGGTCTGGTAGACGGCGCCGGAAACGATGCGCCAATCGGGCAGGCCCAGCTCGCGGACCGTCTCCAGCACCTGCATCAGCCGTGGGCTGGCGCGCAGGATGGCGTCAAGTCGGCGCGACAGCGCGTCCTCACCCGTCGAATCGGCCGTTGTCCATTCCCGAACGGAGCAAGAACCGACTGCCGGCGTCAAGGCTCCCGGCGCAGCGGCCAGCCGTGGTCGAGCGGCCCGTGCCCTGCGCCGAAGCCGGGGGCGCTGGCGATGGCCTGTTCGGTGTAGGCGAGCGCCCGGGCCACCGCCTCGCGCAAGTCCAGACCCTGGGCCAGGTCCGGCAGCGCAGGCGCTGGCGAGGGTGCAGCCCGTGCCGTGGGTGTGGCGGGTGTCTAGGCGCGGATGCTCGAACAGGTGCTCGCCCTTTGGGGTGGCGAGCAGAGTCGGTGATCGTGTCGCCGGGCACATGGCCGCCCTTGAGCAGCACGGCGCCTGGCGCCCAGCGCCAGCAGGGCCTCGGCCGCCCGGCGCTGGCCGGCCAGGTCCGCGACCTCGATCCCGGTCAGGGCCTCTGCTTCGGGCGCATTGGGGGTGAGGAGCGCCGCGCGCGGAACCAGCAGGGCGAGCACGGCGTCCACCGCGTCGGTCGCCAGCAGGGACGCACCGCCCTTGGCGATCATCACCGGGTCGATCACCGTCAGGACGCCGGACGCCGCGTCCAGCACCCGCGCCACAGCCTCCACCGTCGGGCGGGCGCCCAGCATGCCGGTCTTGATCGCGTCGGCGCCGATGTCCTCCAGCACCGCCCGCGCCTGGGCCTCCACCACCTCGGGCGGGATGGGGTAGACGTCCGTGACGCCCAGGGTGTTCTGCACCGTGATCGCGGTGATTGCGGTGGCCGCATAGCCGCCCAGGGCGGTCACCGTCTTGATGTCGGCCTGCACGCCCGCGCCGCCGCCCGAGTCCGAGCCGGCGATGATCAGAACGCGGCCTATGGGTGCGGGACGCGGCATGGCCTCTTATCGGACGGGACGCCGGTCGATGCCAGGGCCGGCCCGCGAACATCGCCGCCAAACCGGTCTCCGCCAAGGATTTCGAGTTGTCCGCAAGTCCAGCCGGGCGCTGAACTTACTTGACGACCTGTCGGGGCTTGAGCATTTGTCGTCACAGTTTCATCGACCGAGTGGGGATACAGGTGTCGAGTTGGGGTGGTCGGCCGATCAACGTCATGGTCGGATGGCAGGGGCAGCATCTATTCACGCATATCGGCGACGCTCGCGTGGCGTGCTGGGATGTGGCCGATCCCTCCGCACCCGCACCGGACATCCTGGTCATCCCCTGCGCCAAGCGGAAGCTCAACTTCCCCCGATCAGCCGACGTCCTGCCCCGTGAGTTGTGGGCGCGCGCGGCGAGCGGCGAGATGGCGGTCGTCTTGGAGGGCTCCATCGAGGGCAACGTCCATACCGACGAGCAGTCTGGCGCCTTTCACGACTATCTGCGCAAGACCGGCGTGCCGGCCCGCCAGTGCGTGCACACCACCCAGGACCGCACCTATGCGGCGGCCTATGAGGACTATTGCGAGCGGTCGGGGATCGCTGACCGCATGCACGTCCTGAACTATGATTGCTTCATCAAAGAATTTTTCTACCAATATGAAACTAAGGGACCCAAGGCGTTCGCCCGCAAGAAGGCCGCCTTCGAGCAGCGTCCCGCCGAGCGTTCGCGCCGCTTCGTGAGTCTGAATCTGACGCCGCGACCGGCGAAGGTGGTCTTCCTGCTGCGGCTCTTGCGCGATGGGCTGTGGGACAAGGGCCACATCTCCTTTGGCGGCCTGAGGCGGCTGGGCTTCAAGGAGAACAACGACCCGCGCGGGACCCTGGATAAGCAGTTGCGCGCCATGGACGGCTTCGAGGATCTGACCGAGGCGCTGGAGCCTTACATCGACCAGCTCGACGCCATGGGGGAGGTCCTGCTCGGCGATCCGAGCCAGATCAAGCACTGCAACAACGACATGCCGATGAGCGAGAACGACAACTCCTGGTTCACGGTCGTCACCGAGACGGAGATGCAAGGGCCGCGGCGGATCACCGAGAAGCCGTTCAAGTCATTGGTGAACTTCCATCCCTCGATCACCCTCGGCAACGCGGGCTCTCTGGCTCTGATCCGGGAGTTCGGCTTCCGCACCTTCGAGGGATATGTCGACAAATCCTATGACGAGGAGCCCGACCGCCGCCGCCGCTTCGACATGGTCTATGAGGAGGTCCGCCGTCTGTGCGCCCTGCCCGAGGCCGAGCTACGACGGATGGAACAGGACTTCACCGAGACCCTCGCCTTCAACGCCGAATGGGGCCTGACCCGGCTGCCGGCCATCTTCCGCGACGAGATCGACATCCGGCTGGTCGAGCAGGTCCTGACCCTGATCGGCGCCGACGAGCCCGTCGCCGCCGTCTGACCCGAATTCTCTCGCCCCGAGAGCCGTCGCGCACCTATCGTTTGACCAATATATGAGCCGTCGCATTGTCGAACTGGCGGGCGAGAAGGAGCGCACGGCCGGCGAGATCGTCGATGCGCTGCAGATCAGCCAGCCGGGCGCCTCGCGCCATCTGCGGGTGCTGCGCGAGGCGGGCCTGATGAGCGTCCGCAAGGACGTCCAGCGGCGCCTGTACCGGCTGAAGCCCGACAAGCTGGCGGAACTGGACGCCTGGCTGCAGCCATACCGGCGGTGCTGGACCAACCGCTTGGATGCGTTGGAGGTCCATCTGGCGAGGGAGGCCTGAGCATGGACTGGCGGCGCGAGGACGAAGCCGCGTTCGCAGAGGTCGATGGCCGGCCGGTGATGCGGTTCACCCGCCCGATCGCCCAACCGGTCGAGAAGGTCTGGGCCGCCCTGACCGTTCCCAAGCGCATCGCCGGCTGGCTGGCCCCGGCCGAGGTGGAGCTGGCCGTAGGCGGCCGCTACCACATTAACTGGCCGGGCGGCGGCAAAAGCGGCTGGCGGCACGTGATCCGGGTCCTGGAGCCGCCCCGCATCCTGGAGATCGGCGGCGCCAACGCCCCGGCCACGCGGTTCGAGCTCGAGCCGGACGGGGCGGGATGCCGGCTGGTGATGACCGACTTCTTCCCGCTGAGTGGGGCCCCGGCCGGCGAGGTGCTGGCGGGCTGGCATCTGCTGCTGGACGGCCTGCCGGCGGCCGTGGAGGGGCGCCCCGCGCAACGGTTCGAGGACGGCGTGGGGCTAGCCGGAAAGCTGCAGGACCACTACCGCCTCCGTCTGTCCAAACAAGGTTTGGTCTAGCCCGAGCTATCGGCCGCCCGCACCGATCGCCGCCCACACCTTCAGGGCCTGCACGGTCTCGCGCACGTCATGCACGCGCAGGGCCGCGACGCCCTGGGACGCGCCCCACAGGGCGGCGGCCAGAGAGCCGCCGAGGCGGTCGGCGGCGTCCGTGGCGGCCGGGTCGATGGCCCGGATGAAGCGCTTGCGGCTGACGCCCAGCAGGACGGGGAAGCCCAAGGCGACGATCCGGTCGAGGTTCGTCAGAAGCGCCAGATTGTGCTCGGGCGGCTGGCCGGCCTTGTCCTTGCCGAAGCCGATCCCCGGGTCGAGCCAGATGGCCTCGCGCTTCACCCCGGCGGCCATGGCCGCCTCGGCGCGGGCGGCGAGGAAGGCTGTCACCTCGGCGACCACGTCATCGTAATGCGGGTCTGCCTGCATGGTGCGCGGATCGCCCTGCATATGCATCAGGGCGACCTGGCAGCCCAGGTCCGCGGCCACGGCGGCGCTGTCGGGCGAATGGCCCAGCGCGGTGACGTCGTTCCACAGGCTCGCGCCCGCCGCCACGGCCGCGCGGGCGACCGCGGGCTTCATGGTGTCGATGGAGATCGGAACCGCGCTCTCGCGCGCGGATCGCCTCGATCAGCGGGACGACGCGGGCGATCTCCTCGGCCTCGTCCACCGGCGCGGCGCCTGGACGGGTGGACTCCCCGCCGATGTCGAGCATGTCCGCGCCCTCGGCGATCAGCCGCCGGGCGTGGGCGAGGGCGGCCCCGGGGTCCAGGAACCGCCCGCCGTCCGAGAAGCTGTCGGGGGTGACGTTCACCACCCCCATGACCAGAGGGCGCGCGAAATTGCGTCCGGCGGTCACGGGGATCAGGTCAGGCCGGTTGGGGGCCCGGCTCGGGCGCGTCCGGCGCGGGGGTGAGCGGCACGGCCACCGAGGGCGGCGCGGCGCGGGTCTCCTCGGGCGTATCGCGCACCGGGGGGATGCCCTGCAGCACCTTGATGATCTCCTCGCCGGACAGGGTCTCGTATTCCAGCAGGGCCTTGGCCAGGGTGTGCAGGTCCTCGATCTTGGCGGTCAGGATCCGCCTGGCCTCGTCGTAGCCGCCCTGGACCAGCTTCTTGATCTCGGCGTCGATCGTCTTGGCGGTCTCGGCGGAGATGTTCTGGGTGCGCGCCACCGAGTGGCCCAGGAACACCTCTTCCTGGTTCTCGCCGTAGGAGACCACGCCCAGCTTCTCGGACAGGCCCCAGCGGGTGACCATGGAGCGCGCCAGGCGCGTGGCCTGCTCGATGTCCGAGGAGGCGCCGGAGGTGACGTTCTCGCTGGCCGAAGATCAGCTCCTCGGCCACCCGTCCGCCCATCAGGATGGCGAGGGTGGAGGTCATCTGCTGCAGCTTCATCGAATAGCGGTCGGCCTCGGGCAGCTGCATCACCATGCCCAGCGCGCGGCCGCGGGGGATGATGGTCGCCTTATGCACCGGGTCGGCGGAGGGTACACTCAGTGCGATCAGTGCATGTCCGCCCTCGTGATAGGCGGTGAGCTTCTTCTCTTCCTCCGACATGGCCATGGACTTGCGCTCGGCGCCCATCATGACCTTGTCCTTGGCGTCCTCGAAGTCGCGCTGGACCACCATGCGGCGGTTCTTGCGCGCGGCCATCAGGGCGGCCTCGTTGACCAGGTTCGCCAGGTCCGCGCCGGAGAAGCCGGGGGTGCCGCGCGCGATGGTCTTGACGTTGACGTCGGCGGCCAGAGGCACGGCGCGCATGTGCACGCGCAGGATCTTCTCGCGGCCGTTCAGGTCGGGGTTGGGCACCACCACCTGACGGTCGAAGCGGCCGGGACGCAGCAGGGCCGGGTCCAGCACGTCGGGCCGGTTGGTGGCGGCGACCAGGATGATGCCCTCGTTGGCCTCGAAGCCGTCCATCTCCACCAGAAGCTGGTTCAGGGTCTGCTCGCGCTCGTCGTTGCCGCCGCCCAGGCCCGCGCCGCGATGGCGGCCCACGGCGTCGATCTCGTCGATGAAGATGATGCAGGGGGCGTTCTTCTTGGCCTGTTCGAACATGTCGCGCACGCGGCTGGCGCCGACGCCCACGAACATCTCCACGAAGTCGGAGCCGGAGATGGTGAAGAAGGGCACGCCCGCCTCGCCGGCGATGGCGCGCGCCAGCAGCGTCTTGCCGGTGCCCGGAGGGCCGATCAGCAGCGCGCCCTTGGGGATCTTGCCGCCGAGTTTCTGGAACTTGCCCGGGTCCTTCAGGAAATCGACGATCTCCTCAAGCTCCTCCTTGGCCTCGTCCACGCCGGCCACGTCGTCGAAGGTGACGCGGGTCTTGTTCTCGGTGAGCAGCCGGGCCTTGGACTTGCCGAAGCCCATGGCCCCGCGCGCCCCGCCCTGGAACTGGCGCATCATGAACAGCAGCAGCGCCAGCGGGATCAGCAGCGGCAGGCTGTTCAGCAGCACCGTCCAGATGGTGGTCTGATTGGCGCGCTTGACCTGGATGTCCGCGCCCTTGGCCTCCAGCCGGCGGACCAGGTCGTCCTGGTTCGCGGGCGTGACGGCGGCCAGCATCTTGCCGTCCGCGTCCTTGGCCTCCACCACGTCGCCGGTGATGACCGCGTTCTTGATGCCGCCGTCGTCCACGCGCTGGAGCAGCTGGGAATAGGTGATCTCGGTGCTTGTGGGCGTCTTGGAGCCCTGGTTCAGGACCCCGTAGAGCCCGACCAGCACGACCACGACCACGACCCAGATCAGAACATTGCGCAAAGTCATCCGCATTCCGCCGCCTATACGCTCCGCTGCTTAAGATAAGGCGCCGCCGGCCCCTTCGCCATGCGCGCAGCGGTCAATTCGCGCCTCGCGGTCGAAAAGCCCGCAAGCAGAGCGCATCCGGGTCCGCGTCAGGCAGCGCACCAGGGCTGATGGTCGTTCCTGCAGCAAAGCGCAAGTTAAGCTTTGGCCATCCTCGATCAGAGGCAGGCCGGGCCGGACGGCGGCCGGCAGGGCCCGCAGCCTGGCGCGCTCGCCGGGCGGAAGACGGGCGGCCGAGCCCTTCAGCGGCAGGACCTGGACCGCGCCCTCGGCCTGGACCTCGAAGCGTCCGTCGAACACGCCCGTCTGACCGGGCTGGAGCCAAAGCGGCGCCAGCCCGCCCCGCGCCGCTTCCCCGGCGTTGCGCAGGACCGTGACGGTCCCAGCGTCCGCCTGCACCCGCGCCCCGGCCAGGGATGCCGTGACAGCGCCGCCCGCCGCGACGGCGAGACGCAGGCGTTCCACCCGCTCGGGCCGGGGCGGCCGTTCCCCGCCGCCCGCGCACAGGCAGGCGATGGACAGGAACCGGCGGGCCGCCGCCGCGTCCGCCGCCGCCAGGGACGCGCGCGAGATGCGGATCACGCCGAAGTCGTCGACGGACGCGTGTGCGGCCAACGCCTCCAGGGCGCCGCTGGTCTCAGATGCGGAGGGGTTCGGGGCTCGCTCGTCCGCTAGGCCGGCGAGGGCCTTGCGGGCCCGGGCGCGGGCGTAGCGGGAATCGTCGTTGGCCGGGTCTTCGACCCAGGGAAGGCCCGTAGTCGCCAGCGCGGCCCTCAACTCGGCGCGGCGGACGCCGAGCAGGGGGCGCAGCAGGAACACGTCCCGCCCCTGCGGCCACACGGGGCTCGGCGACCATTCGCGCGGAACCCCGAGGCCGGAGCCCTCCGCGCGCATCACCTCGCCTTCCATGAGGTCGTCCAGGGTCTGGCCCATGAGCAGCACCCGCGCCCCAGCCCCCCGGGCGGCGTCGGCCAACATGCCGTGGCGGGCGCGCCGGGCGGCCGCGGCGAGGCCACGCTCCGGCTTCGGTCCCTCCCAGGAGAGGGCGCGAAAGCCGACGTCGAGGCGCGCGGCGGTGCGCTCGGCCTGCAGCGTCCAGGCCCGGCTCTGCGGCTGCAGGCGGTGATCCACGGTGAGGGCCAGCACCGGCCGGCGGGCGTTCGACGCCCAGTCTCGCGCCGCCAGCAGCAGGGCCAGGGAATCCCCGCCGCCTGAGAAGGCCACGGCCAGCGGGGCGGAGCAGGCGGGGTCAAGCCGCCGGTCAAGCGCGGCGCGCACCGAGGGCGGAAGGCTCAGGGACGGAGGCGGGCTATCCCCGTGGGCAGGGTCTGGCCGGCGCGGGCGCGCGTCCACCCATCTAGGCCGCGCACTTGGCCGCGGCGCGGGCGTCGGCGGCGCGCGCCTTGGCCGAGGCGGAGGCCGCCGGATACCGGCGCTTCAGTTCGTCCAGGGTGCGGCAGGCGTCGGGGGCCTTGTTGAGGGCCGTCAGGGCCCGCGCCAGCTTGATCACCGCGTCGGGCGCCCAGGAGGTCTTGGGCCAGCCGCGCACGGCGCCGATGTAGGCGGCGGCCGCGTCGGAATACAGGCCCCGGATGAACAGGGTCTCGCCCAGCCAGTAGCGCGCCTCGGGCGCATTGGCGTCGTCGCCGTATGCGCCCACGAAGTTCTGGAAGGCGTTGGCGGCGGCCGCGTACTGGCCGTCCAGCAGAAGCTGCTTGGCCTGGTGGAAGGCGTCGTCCGCATTGCCCGCGGCCGGGGCGGCCTGGGCGGATCGCCCTGGGGCGGACTGCGCGGGCAGGGTGCCGAGAACCCCCGTGGGCGCGCCGGCGGCGGGCGCCGCGCCCTCCGCGCCGACGCCCAGCCGGGCTTCGATCTTGGCCAGCCGGGCCTCCAGCGCCTGCGCGTGCGCCTTGGCGTCGGCGGCGTCCTTGCGGGCCAGGGCGGCGTCGTGGGCGAGGGTCTCGATCTGGGCGTTGCGCGAGCGCGCGGCGGCCTCCAGGTCGTCCATGCGCGTCTGTAGCGCCGTGACCGAAGGGTCCGGATCGCTGGTCAGGCGCACGGTGACCGGTTGGCCGGTGTCGCGCGCCTGGGTGAAGATGGACTTGAGCTGGCGGACGTCCTTCTCGAGCCGGTCCATGCGCCGGTCGAGGGCGTTGTCGCTCTGGGCCCGGGCCGGCGTGCCCGCCGCCATCCCGGCGCCGACCAATGCCAGCGCGGCTACGGCCGCCGCCAGGGATGCTCTCGCGATCATCCGCGCCTCATGCCTTGCGCCCACGTCGAAAATACGGCGAGAGCCCGCCATGGCGAGCCCTCAAGATCAGCTTGGGACGATCGACGGCCCCGAATTCGACGCATCGCATTCGGGGCCGCCTGGATCGTAAGGGGATCAGCCGGCGGCGCCGCCGGTGATCGCGGTGTGGCCATTGCGGTTATGCTGCCACGCGTCCTCGCCCGTGCCGGGATCGATCGGCATCTCCTTGCCGTAGGAGATGGTCGTGATCCGGTTGGGATTGACGCCGTGGGCGACCAGGAAGTCCTTCACCGAATTGGCCCGACGGGCGCCCAGCGCGAGGTTGTACTCGCGCGTGCCGCGTTCGTCGCAGTTGCCTTCGATGCGAACCGTGACCGACCCGTACCGGACCAGCCAAGC
Organism: uncultured Alphaproteobacteria bacterium; assembly: GCA_963761065.1. Taxonomy (GTDB): domain Bacteria; phylum Pseudomonadota; class Alphaproteobacteria; order Caulobacterales; family Caulobacteraceae; genus JANWHQ01. The sequence goes on from CAVXFP010000002.1 coordinate 221,565, forward strand.
GGCCTGGGCGGCCAGCACCGGCTGGGCGTCCGAACGGATTTCGTACTGGTCGAAGTCGAAGTAGACCCGGTCCCCGACGTTGACGACGAAGTCTTGCACCGAACCCGGAACGACCTGGCTGGTCGGAGCGGGCGCGGGGGCCGGAGCGGGCGGCGGCGGAGGAGGAGGCGGGGGAGGTGTAGGCTTCGTGGCGCAAGCCGCGAGAGCCGCGGCCGCCGCGCCGGCGAGCGCCAATCTTACTGCCGTGGACTTGAAGCTCATGGCTTCCTCCTTAGCTGCTCCATTGAGCATAATGGCTCATTGATACATTTTTTCCCGCTTCCGCCAAGGGTTTCCAGATACTCGCCCGAGGCGGGAAAATGCTGCGTGGGCCAGCCCGCGCGACTATTCGAGCAGGGGCGACCAGGCCGGGTCCGAGGCGGCGCCCGGATAGGGCACCTCGCGCCGAATCCGCCCGGTGATGTCGACCATCCACAGGTGCGGGTTCCCGCCGCGGGTCTCCCGATCGAACATCAGGACGCGCCCGTTCGGCGCCCAGGTCGGGCCCTCGTCGAGGTAGCTGGTGGTGAGCAGGCGCTCGTCGGAGCCGTCCGGGCGCATCACCCCGATGTGGAACACCCCGCCTTCCTGCTTGGTGAAGGCGATGAAGTCGCCGCGCGGGCTCCAGACCGGCGTGGTGTAGCGGCCCGAGCCGAAAGAGATGCGGTGCACGCCCGAACCGTCCGCGTTCATCACATACAGCTGGGGCGATCCTCCGCGGTCGGAGTTGAACACGATCTGCGTACCGCTCGGCGAGAACGACGGCGAGGTGTCGATGGCCGGATCGACGGTCAGGCGTCGGGTCTCGCGGGTTCGAAGGTCGATGGAATAGACGTCGCTGTTGCCGTCGCGCTCCACGGAGAAGGCGACCTTGCGGCCGTCCGGCGAGAAGCGCGGGGCGAACACCATGCCGGGGAAGCGTCCCACCGTCTCCTGGCGACCGGTCTCGATGTTCAGCACATAGACGTTCGCGCCGGTAGGCCGCAGCGCCATGTAGGTGATCTGCTGGCTGGTGGCCGAGAAGCGCGGGCTCAGCACCATGTAGGAGCCGTCGGTGATGTACTGCGGATTGGCCCCGTCCTGGTCCATGATCGCCAGGCGCTTGACGCGATGGGTCTTGGGCCCGCTCTCGGCGACGAACACGATGCGGGTGTCGAAATAGCCCTGCTCGCCGGTGAGCTTCTCGTAGATGGCGTCGGAGATCTTGTGGGCCACCCGGCGCCAGTTATCCGGCGTGGCCGTGAATTGAAGGCCGAGCAGCTGTTGCTCGGCGCCCACGTCCCACAGGCGGAAGTCCACCCGCAGCCGCCCGTCGCCGGACAGCTGGGCGTCGCCGGTGACCAGGGCCTGAGCGCCAGCGCCCTTCCAGGCGGCGAAGCGCGGCTGCAGGTTCACGTCCAGCGTCGTCTCGGCGAAGCTCGCCGGGTCCAGCGGCCGGAACAGGCCCGAGCGTTCGAGGTTGGCGGAGATCACCTTGGCGATCTGCGGGCCGACGGCGCCGCCGAAGTCGGGGATGGCGATGGGCAGGGCCTGTACGGCGCCCTGGTTGACGTCCACCTCCGTCTGGGCGCGGGCGGGGCCGCCGGCGATCGTCGTCGCGGCGGCGAAGGCCAGGCACAGGGCGGCCAATACGTAGCGAAGACGCATGAAGTGGAGCCGCATGGGTCGTTTCTCCCGGTTGCCCGCCATTGAAGCGCAAGTCATCGCCTGAGCGCACGCCTCCTTGGCGTTGAAGGTCACGATCAGCTCCCGCCACGTCGAATAGTGCTGCGGATTGAGTTCAGTATAGGGCGCGCCGGCGCCCACGGCCGACAAGGCGCGCTGGGCCGCCGCGATCAGGATGGCGTCGCCGGAGCCCTCCACCTGCTGGCGGTCCTTCAGCTCGGGCTTGGCGGCGAGCCAGCCCTGCGGGGTCAGGCGCATCATCACCTTCACGTTCACGCCCGCCGCGCCCTCCACCTGGCAGTTGGGGTTCCACAGCTTCTCCAGCTTGGAGCGCAGGGCGTCGATCTCGCTGGCCGACATGATGGTCGTCCTCGCCCTTGCCCTCCTGGGCGGCGAGCGCGGTACGCGCGCTGGGCGCGCCTGCGCTTGCCCGACGACGGCCGGTTCGAGGCGCTGGTCTTGGAGACCGAGGCCAACAGGGCGTCCAGATCCAGGTCCGGCTTGGCCTTGGCCTTGGTCGGCGCGGGCTTGGGCTTGGGGGCGGCGGCGGCCGGCGTGGGGTCTTCGGGGGTTCGGGGTTTCGGTCTTCAGCGGCGCGGGTTCGGGCGGCGCCTCGGGCGTCGGGGTCTCGGTCGCGGCCGGGGCGACCGTCTCGGCCTTGATGCGCCGGGGCGAGCTCGGCGGCGGGGCCGCTGGTGACCAGGGTGACGTCCACCACCTTGCCCAGCTTCAGGGGCTTGGCGAACCACGGCAGGCCGATGATCACCGCCGCCAGGAAGGCGACGTGCGCCAGGGCCGAGGCGACCAGGGCCGGAGAGCGTTCGGCGCGGCGGCGGGTCGTCATGGTCGGCCTAGGGCGAAGGCTTGGGGTGCTGGGGTTCGGCCGCCGAGGACGGGCCGCCGGTGTCGGTGATCAGGCCGATGTGGGAGAAGCCCGCCGACGACAGGGCGGCCATCACCTGGGCGACCATCTCATAGGGGGCCGCGCCGTCGGCGCGCACATAGATCGGCTTGTCGAAGCCGGCCTTGGACACCGCCCGCATGCGCGGCGCGAAGTCCGAAAAGGCCGTGCGGCGTGTCCTGCACGTAGATCGACCCATCGGCGCGGATGGAGATGGTCAGCGGCTCGGTCTGTTCGCTGATCGCGCCGGCCTCGGTCTTGGGCAGGTCGACCGGCACGCCGGCGGTCAGCAGGGGCGCGGAGATCATGAAGATGATCAGCAGCACCAGCATCACGTCGACCAGCGGCGTGACGTTGATCTCCGACAGGGCGGCGCGGCGGCCGCGTCTGCGGCGGCTGCGCCGGCCGGCGGCGAAGGCGTCGTGGACGGACAGCGCCAAGGCCTAGGCTCCCGGTCCGCGATCGGACAGGCGGCGCGCGATGGCGGTGGACAGGTCGTCCGCGAAGCTCTCCAGACGGCCGGAGAACTTGCGCCGCGTCGGTGGAGAACTTGTTGTAGGCGATATAGGCGGGAATGGCCGCGGCCAGGCCGATGGCGGTGGCGAACAGCGCCTCGGCGATCGAGGGCGCCACCACCGCCAGATTGGTGTTCTGCTGCATGGCGATGGCCTGGAAGGCGTGCATGATCCCCCAGACCGTGCCGAACAGGCCGACGAACGGCGAGGCGGTGGCGACGATGGCCAGCGAGCCCAGGCCGTCCTCGACCCCGGCGCCGTCGCGGGCGATGATTGGCGTCCAGCACCCGGTCGATGCGCGAGAGCAGCAGCGCCGTGCTGTCGTGCCTCGCCCCGCGCCGCGGCGCTCGCGCCATTCGCGCAAGGCGGCCTGCAGCATGCGCGGCAGCGCATGGCGGGGCTTTTCACCGGCTTGGGCGGCCGACGATCCTCCAGCGAGACGGCCCGGCGCCCGATGTCTTCGAAGCGGTTGGCGTCGCGATTGAGGGCCATAAGCCGGAACAGCTTTTCAAGGATCACCGCCCAGGACCAGATCGAGGCCAGGGCCAGGCCGATCAGGACGCTTTGACCACCCAGTCGGCGCGAATGAAGATGGCGAGGGCGGAAAATCACTGGCGCCCAGGGCCGTGGCGGGAACAATATCCATAAGGATCAGGCCTCTTCGGCTAACCGGGCGTTTGGGTCGCCCGGCGGCTGCGGTAAACTATGGCGCGGCTCGTACGCCAGCCAAGGCGTAATCGCTTGCCATCAGTTCGCCGGAGGCGGCGATCGGCCTGCCGTCCAGGCGAATGCAGCACGACTTCGACCTTGGCCGTGGCAATCAGTTCGCCGCCGCGCTCCATTGTCTGGCGATACGCATATGCGCGGCCATCAGGCGGTCATAGGCGGTGCGCACGACACAGCGCATCCTCAACCCGGGCGGGCGATTCTGAAATCGATGTCCATGTGGCGCACCACGAAGGCGAGGGGCTCTCGCCGGCCCGCAAGCTCGCTGTGGCAGATCCCGCGCAGCCGCAGGAACTCCGACCGCCCCCGCTCGAAGATAGCGCAGATAGCTGGCATGATAGACGAAGCCGGAAAAATCGGTGTCCTCGTAATAGACCCGCAAAGGGAAGACGAAGGCGCCGTCTGATGAAGGCGCTGTCGGCGCAGGCTCCGCCCTCATTCCTCGAACAGTCCCGTCTGCCCGCCCGCGCCCGGCGGCGGCGAGGCCCAGGTGTTCATAGGCCTTGCCGCAGGCCACCCGGCCGCGGGGCGTGCGCTGGATAAAGCCCTGCTGCAGCAGAAACGGCTCGATGACATCCTCCACCGCGTCGCGCGCCTCGGCGATGGCGTGGGACAGGGTCTCGGCGCCGGCCGGCCCGCCGCCATAGTTCTCGATCAGGGCGCGCAGATAGTTGCGGTCCAGGGCGTCCAGACCCAACTCATCGACCTCCAGCCGCGCCAGGGCTCGGGCCGCCGCCGCCGGTGTCGATGTCGGCCGAGCCCTCGGCGTCGGCGAAATCGCGCACCCGGCGCAGCAGCCGGCCTGCGACGCGCGGCGTGCCCCGGGCCCGGCGCGGCGATCTCGGCGGCGCCGTCTCGGCCGATCGAGCCGCGCCCATCTTGCGCGCCGCCTGGGTCAGCACTCTGCCAGTTCCTCGGGCGTGTAGAATTCCAGCCGGAGCGGGATGCCGAAGCGGTCGCGCAGCGGCGTGGCCAGCAGGCCCGCGCGCGTCGTCGCCGCGACCAGCGTGAAGGGGGTCAGGTCGATGCGCACCGAGCGCGCCGACGGCCCTTCGCCGATGACCAGGTCCAGCACATGGTCCTCCATGGCCGGATAGAGGATCTCCTCGACAGCCGGCGCCAGGCGGTGGATCTCGTCGATGAAGAGGACATCGTCGCGGCTCCAGATTGGTCAGGATCGCCGCCAGATCGCCGGCCTTGGCCAGCACCGGGCCGGAGGTGGCGCGGAAATTGACGCCCAGTTCGCGCGCGACGATCTGGGCCAGGGTGGTCTTGCCCAGCCCCGGCGGGCCAAACAGCAGCACATGGTCCAGCGCCTCGCCCCGGTTGCTGGCCGCCTCGATGAATACCTTCAGGTTGCCCTTGGCCTGGGCCTGGCCGACGAACTCGTCCAGGGTCTGCGGCCGCAGCGCGCGGTCCGGCGCCTCGAAGGCGGCCTCTCGCGAGACGAGCCGGGTCATCGCCCGAGCTCCTGCAGCGCGGCCTTGATCAGGGCCGGGACCTCGGCCTCCTCACCCAGCCGCCGCGCCGCGTGTTCCACCACGCGGCGGGCGACCGGTTCGGCGACGCCCAGACCCATCAGCGCCGCTGTCGCCTCGCCTGCGGCCGTGGGCGGTGTGTCGGGCGCGGCGGCCTCGGCGTGAAGGCGGCGACCGTATCGTCGCCGATGGCTTGTCCTTCAGTTCGGTGACGATCCGCTGGGCCAGCTTGGGGCCGACGCCCTAGGCGCGCGCCACCGCCGCCTTATCTTCGCGGGCGGCGGCGTGGGCCAGTTCGGCGGGGAGAGCACGTCCAGCACCCCCAGCGCCGCCTTCGGCCCGACGCCCTGGATCGCCTGCAAGGTGACAAAGGCGCTCCGCTCCTCGCGGCTGAGGAAGCCGTAGAGCCGCAGCGCCGCCGACCGGTGACTGGGTTCGATATGCACCAGGCCTCGTCGCCTACGGCGGCAGGCGCGACAGGGTGCGCGATCCGCAGCGCACCACATAGCCGACCCCGCCGACGTCGATCAGCGCCTCTTCCTCGCCGATCTCGGCGACCACTCCGCGCAAGCCGGCCGATCATGCCGCGTTCCCCAGGACCGCGCGCGCCGGGCATGGGCGTGGGCGATGGCCACGGCCAGGGCGTCGGCGGCGTCGGCTGTGGGATCGCCCGCCGTGGGCAAAAGCCGGCGACCATGAAGGCCACCTGGGTCTTGTCGGCGCCGCCGGTTCCGACCACCGCCTTCTTCACTACCTTGGCGGCGTATTCGCTGACCGAAAGCCCGGCGTGGGCGGGCGCCAGCATGGCTGCGGCGCGGGCATGGCCGAGCTTCAGGGTGGACGAGCCGTTGGCGGTGACGAAGGTCTCCTCGATCGCCGCCTCGTCCGGGCCGTGGGCCGCGACCACCTCGCTCACCGCCACGAACAGGCAGAGCAGGCGCTCGGAAAGCGGCGAGCTTGTCGTCCGGCGCGATCACGCCGTGGGCGACGTGGGTCAGCCGCGCGCCCTCGACAGGTGACCACGCCCCAGCCGGTGTTTCGCAGGCCGGGGTCGAGTCCCAATATTCGAATCAGCGTGTTCGTCATGTGTTCCGCAGCATCGCCCGTCCCAGCCTTCGGGGAAACCCTCTCGAAAGGGTTAGCGGCGCGTGAACACGGGAGCCCTAGCCGGCCAGGCGGGCCAGCTCGTCGTCATCGATCTCGTAGTTGCCGTAGACCGTCTGCACGTCGTCCTCGTCGTCCAGGGCGTCGATCAGCTTCATCAGAGTGGCGGCCTCGTCGCCGGTGACCGGCGTTCCGGTCTTGGCCCGCCAGACGATCTCGGCGGACTTGGGCTCGCCAAGCGCGGCTTCCAGCGCCTCGGCCACCGTCGACAGGTCCTCGAAGGCGGTGAAGATCAGGTGGCCGTCGGCGTCGGACTCCACGTCCTCGGCGCCCGCCTCGATGGCGGCCTCCATCACCTTGTCCTCGAGCCCGCCTCGGCCGGATAGGCGATCTGGCCCAGGCGGTCGAACATGAAGCTGACCGAGCCGGTCTCGCCCATATTGCCGCCGTGCTTGCCGAAGGCGGTGCGCACGTTGGCCGCCGCGCGGTTGCGGTTGTCGGTCAGAACTTCAACGATCAGGCCGACCCCGCCGGGGCCGAAGCCCTCGTAGCGGATCTCCTCCATGGAGTCGGTCTCGCCGCACGTGGCCTTCTTGATCGCCCGGTCGATGTTGTCCTTGGGCATGGACTCGGCCTTGGCGTTGGCGATCGCCAGGCGCAGGCGCGAGTTGGCCGTCGGGTCCGGCACGCCGGATTTGGCCGCCAGGGTGATGTCCCGCGACAGCTTGGAGAATACCTTGGAGCGCGCCTTGTCCTGGCGGCCCTTGCGAAATTGGATGTTCTTGAATTTTGAATGTCCGGCCATGGATCGCCACATGGTGTATGAATGTAGGCGCGTCTAGCGCGGCGGACGTGCGTCTGTCATCCCCCGCGCTGGCGCGCAGAGTTTGTTCGGAGGTTCTTGTGAGCGACCCCTACGCCTATCCCCCGGCCGATTTCGAGGCGACCCGGCGCCGTTCGGGCGCCAAGGCGCAGACCGCCGCGGCCACCGTGGTTGGCGGATCCGTCTCCGGCGGGCGACTGACCGGCGCGGCGGCCATGGTCGCCCTGGCCACCGGCGCGATCGCGCTGGGCGCGCTGGCGGTGGGCGCGCTGTTCGTCGGCCGGCTGGTGGTGGGCAACGCCAAGTTCGGCCGCCTGGAGATCGACGAGCTGGTGGTCAAGCGCCTGACGATTCTGGAGCCCTAGGCCTCCAACAGCCGCCCGTCGGGCCCGTCGATGGCCTCCATCGTCTTGGCGTCGAGCATGGCGTTGGCGGCGGTGGGCTTGATCAGATAGGGCTCGTCGAAGGTGACGCCCACGGGTCGCCGCCTTTCCTGACAATCTCGGCCTGCTGCTTCCACATCCGCCGCAGCATGGCGATGCCGGTGTCTGTCGCCGACAGGTGCTCCTCGCCGTGCAGGCTGATGTCGCCCTGGCCCTTCTGGCAGACGTAGTCGCTCTGCCATTCCTGATGGTCCTGCAGCGTCCACGTCTCGCCGGGCTCCTTCTTGGGGCCCCAGCCGTTGAAGATCCCCAGCTCGCTGAACATCCGCATGGGGTCGGCGTTCTTGTTGCGACGGCCGATGGTGAAGTTGCGGAAAGTGGGTGTCGTCGATCGGCACCGTCCAGCCCAGGCCGCCGAAGCCGACGTCGTCGTTGAGCGCGGTGATGGTGTTCATGTTGGGGATGATCGACTGGCCCATGCGCTGGCTCACCCGCCCGTCCCCGAGATCGCGGTGCTGGGTCGAGCGCACGCCGTCCTTGGCGTATTCGAACTTCACCTTGGGCAGGATGGCGTAGGTCGGCACGAACTGGATGCCGTTCAGCTGGCCGTGCAGCCAGTAGAGGTGGAACGGGTCCAGCACGTTGTCGTGGAACTGCCACCAATTGTAGTCCTGGGCCCCGACCAGCGCCTCGACGGGGGCGCCGCCGGGCAGAAACGGCCGCTCGAGCCCGCCCATGATGGTCAGTTCCTCGTCCGGACCCAGGTCCTCGGTGACCGAGAATCGGGGGAACACGGGTCTGCTTTTCCGGCGGTCCCATGTAGGTGAAGATCAGGCCGTGCTTCTCCACCAGGGGATACCAGGGCTGGCGCACGCCCGCCGGCGCCTTGGCGCCCGGCTCGCAGGCCATCTCCAGCACGTTGCCTTCGGGGTCGAACAGCCAGCCGTGGTAGCAGCAGCGGATGCCGGTCTCGTCCACCCGGCCGTAGAGCAGGCTGGTGCCCCGGTGCATGCAGCGCGGATAGAGCAGTCCCGGCCGGCCCGAGCCGTCGCGGAACAGGATCAGCTCCTCGTCCAGAATCTTCGCCAGCTTGGGAAACCGCGTGGCTTCCTCCGACCGGCACAACGGCTGCCAGTAGCGACGCAGCAGCTCCCCGCCCAATGTGCCCTGACCGCAGCGGGCCAGATCGAGGTCTGGCTCGGCCTTCGGCCGGCCATAGGCCCGACCGTCCTTGTCGCCGCCGCCGGCGGGCTCGCGTCCGAAATCCATGGCCGTTGATCCTCCTGCGGTCGCGTTTCGCCCACCCTAAGCCCGGGCGCGCGGCTCTGTCACGGCCGGGGCGCGTCGATCAGCCGTTGGACTTCCGCTTCTTTGGAAACGGCTTCTTGGCCTTGGGGCCCTTAGGCGGCCGATCCGGCCGTGGGGGCTTGGGCGAGGCGGCGTCGTGCAGCGGCGGGGTCCAGGGCTTGTGGGGGGCCTTGGCCTTTTCGCGGGGCGGCTCGCCTTTTGTGTCCCGCTGATCGCGGACGTGAGGGCGGGGCGTCTCCTGAGGCGCGCGGCGCTGAGGCGGGCGGGCGTTGCGGTCGCGCTCAGGCAGGGGCGCGCCTTCCTCCAGCCGCTGGACCTTGCCGCCGTCGTTTTCGCCCCGGGCCACCGCGGCCTCGAACCGCTCGACGGCGCCGGCGGCGATCTCGAAGCGGGTTTCGCGCTCGAACACCCGGATGGCGCCGATGTCGCCCTTGGTGACGTGGCCGCGCCGGCACAGCATCGGCAGCAGCCATCGGGCCTCGGCGTTCTTGTTGCGGCCCAGGTCGATGCGGAACCAGACCGCGTCCTCGAAGCCCGGACGCGGCGCCTCCTTGCGCCCCTCGGAGCGCCCCTCGAAGCGGCTGGCGGCGCCGTACCGGCGAGGCTCCGGCTCGCTCTCCACCAGGTCTTCGGGCGACGGCATCCGCGTGCGCGCCAGGCGCACATAGGCGGCGGCGATGTCCTCGGCCGACCGCTGGGCCATCAGGGCGCGGGCGACCGCGAGGTCTTCCTCGGCGGCCTCGCCGACCGGCTTGACCTCCTCGATCAGGCGCATCTGGTCCTTGGCGCGGATGTCCTCGGCGCTGGGCGGGGCCTGCCAGGTGGCCGCGATCCCGGCCGACTTCAGCATCTGGTCGAGGCGGCGGCGGCGGGTGTGCGGGACCAGCGACCACGCACACGCCCTTGCGGCCCGCCCGCCCGGTGCGGCCCGAGCGGTGCTGCAGCACCTCGCGGTTGGACGGCAGGTCGGCGTGGATGACCAGGTCGAGGTCGGGGATGTCGATCCCGCGCGCGGCCACGTCGGTCGCGACGCAGACGCGGGCCCGCCGGTCGCGCAGGGCCTGCAGCGCGCGGGTGCGCTCGTGCTGGGTCAGTTCGCCGGACAGGGCCACGACGTTGAAGCCCCGCTCCACGAGGTTGGCGTGCAGCTTCCGCACCCCCTCGCGCGTGCCGCAGAAGACGAGGGCCGCGCCGGACTCGAAGTAGCGAAGCACATTGACGACGGCGAGATCGATCTCGTTGGGCGGCACGCTGATGGCGCGATAGTCGATGTCGCTGTGCGCGGTCTCGGCGGCCCCCACGACAAGGCGCAGGGCGTCGCGCTGATAGGTCGCCCGCCAGGGCGACGATGGGCCGGGGCAGGGTGGCCGAGAACAGCAGGGTGCGGCGCTCCTTGGGCGTGGCGTCGAGGATCTCCTCCAGCTCCTCGCGAAAGCCGAGGTCGAGCATCTCGTCGGCCTCGTCGAGGACCGCCGCGCCGAGGTGGTCGAGGCGAAGCTGGCCGCGCTCCAGGTGGTCGCGCAGGCGCCCGGGCGTGCCGACCACGATGTGGCAGCCCTGGTCCAGCGCCCGACGCTCGGCGCGCGGGTCCATGCCGCCGACGCAGGAGACCACCTTGGCCCCCGCATAGAGCCACTGCAGTTCGCGCTGCACCTGCATGGCCAGCTCGCGCGTCGGCGCGATCACCAGCACCCGGGGCGCGCCTGCGGTCGCCAGCGCTCCGCCCTCGCCGATCAGGGTGTCCGCGAGCACGAGCCCATAGGCGACGGTCTTGCCCGAGCCGGTGCGGGCCGAAACCAGCAGGTCGCGGCCGCGCGCCTGCGGCTCCAGCACGGCGAGCTGGACGGGCGTGAGGGTCTCATAGCCGCGATCCGAAAGCGCCTTGGCCAGCGCCGGGTCGATATTCTGGAGGGACATGGGCGTCCTGTAGGCCAAAGCCCCGTCAGCGGATAGGTCGCTGAACGCGGCGCCGCGCCGCCGCTACCGGGACATCCACGGTTTGCTCCGGGACCCTGGGGCGTGCGCCGCGGCCTGCTCGCGCTGGAACTTGCCGCCGCGGGGCGGCTTCGGCCTGGCGTCCAGGCGCGCCTGCTTCAGGCGCAGCGCCTTGTGGATCGAGGTTTCGTGAGGCTCGGCCGGGGCGTCGGGATCGTTGGTCATGGGCAATTCTACGCCTCGAACGCATTCAGAAGGTTTCTATTTTGCACTGGCCTCGATCCGGTCCGCGTTCGGGGCGGCTTGACCGCACCCCGCGCCCGCGCATCCTGGGGGCGGAGGCGCGTCGATGAGTTTGCTGGGCCGCATCGGGAGGGAGTGGCGGTTCCTGCGGGCGCTGGTCCGCACGCTGAACCGCGTGGCGTCGATCGCCAAGACCTCGACCAACCTCGCCTGCGACGACCTCGAGGCGGCGGTCGACCGCTGGCGCGCGCGCACGGCGATCCAGTTCGAAGGCAAGACGATCACCTTCGGCGAGTTCGACGCCCTGGCCAATCGCTACGCCAACTGGTGCGCGGGGCGGGGGCTGAAGCGCGGCCAGACGGTGGCGATCCTGCTGCCGAACCGGCCGGACGCCATCGCCGCCTGGTACGGCCTGTCGAAGATCGGGGCGATCTCGGCCCTGATCAACAACCACCTGACCGGCCCGGCCCTGGCCCACTGCCTGAAGCTTTCCGAAGCGGCCAACGTGATCGTGGACGAGGAGACCGCGCCGGCCCTGCACGCGGTGCTGGGCTCGCTGGACAAGCACGTCACGGTCTGGACCCTGGCGGCGCAGGCGCAAGGGGACGAACGCAGCCTGGTCACCGCCCTGAAGGGCTCCAGCGCCGTGCGCCCCGAGCGCGAGAGCGTGCGCCTGGGCATGACCGCCGGGGACACGGCCCTCTACATCTTCACCTCCGGGACCACCGGCCTGCCCAAGGCCGCGCGCATGACCCACATGCGCGTGCAGCTCTATATGCGGGGCTTCGCGGGCGCGACGGGCTCGGGCCCCAACGACCGGATCTACTGCGCCCTGCCGCTGTATCACGCCACCGGCGGGCTGTGCGCCTTCGGGGCGGCGCTGCTGAACGGCGGAACCTTCGTGCTGGCCCCGCGGTTCTCGGCGAGCAATTTCTGGGAAGAGGTGATCGCGGCCAAGGCCACCATGTTCGTCTACATCGGCGAGCTGTGCCGCTATCTGGTCAACCAGCCGCCGCGCCCGTCCGAGACCGGCCACACCATCCGGCTGGCCTTCGGCAACGGTCTGCGCCCGGACGTCTGGCGCGAGATGCTGTCGCGCTTTCGGATCGGCCATGTGCTCGAGTTCTACGGGGCCACCGAAGGCAACGTCTCGATGTTCAACTTCGACGGCCGCCTGGGCGCCATCGGCCGCGCGCCGGCCTATCTGCGCAGCCACTTCAACATCCGGCTGATCCGGCTTCGACGTGGACAAGGAAGAGGAGGTCCGCGGCGCCGAACGGCCTGTGCGTGGAGTGCAAGCCCGGCGAGGTGGGCGAGTGCATCGGCGAGATCGGCCAGTCCGCGCGCGACGCCTACGCAGGCTACGCGGACCCGAAAGCCACCAAGCGCAAGGTGCTCCAGAACGTGTTCCGCCAGGGCGACGCCTGGTTCGCCACCGGCGACCTGATGCGCCAGGACCGCGACGGCTACTTCTATTTCGTGGACCGCATCGGCGACACCTTCCGCTGGAAGGGCGAAAACGTCTCCACCACCGAAGTGGCCGAGATGCTGGCCCGCGCCCCGGGCGTGAAGGAGGCGACGGTCTATGGCGTGCAGGTGGCGCACGCGGACGGCCGCGCCGGCATGGCCTCGCTGGTGGTGGGCGCGGACTTCGACATCGCCGGCCTGCACGCGCGCCTGGCGGCGGACCTGCCGGACTACGCCCAGCCGCGCTTCATCCGTCTGCAGCCGGAAATCGAGACCACGGGCACCTTCAAATACCGCAAGGTCGATTTGGTGGCGGAAGGCTTCGATCCGGGCGAGGTGCGCACGCCGCTGTATTACCTGCAGCCCGATAAGGGCTATGCCAAGCTGACCAAACCGGCCTACGCCAAGATCATGTCCGGCGAGACGCGGCTCTGATCCTAAGCGTATTCACCAAAGCGTCGCGAGCTTCGCGCATGACTTCCGACCCCAGATGATCGCCGCGTGACGCATGTCTGACACCGCCGTCCTCACCGTCGACAAGATCACCAAGACCTACGGCCAGCGCCGCGCCCTGGACGGCGTGTCCCTGCGGCTGGACGCGGGCGAGATCGTCGCCCTGATCGGGCCCTCCGGCTCGGGCAAGTCGACCCTGCTGCGGGCGGCCTGCGGCCTCATCCCGATCGACGCCGGCTCTGGCCGCATCGAGGCGTTCGGCCAGACGGTGCAGCTGGGCGGGCGCATGAGCGAACAGGTGCGCGCGGTCCGCGCGCGGATCGGCTTCATCTTCCAGCAGTTCAACCTGGTGGGCCGGCTGAACCTCTACACCAACGCCGCGCTCGGCATGCTCGGCCGGATCGGCTTCTGGCGCGGGGTGCTGGGCCTGTGGCCGGCCAAGGAGCGGCGCGAGATCATGGAGGCCCTGGCGCGGGTGGGGGTGGCCGAGCAGGCCGGCCTGCGCGCGGACTCCGTTTCCGGCGGCCAGCAGCAGCGCGCCGCCATCGCCCGCGCCATGGTCCAGCACGCCCAGGCCCTGTTCGCCGACGAGCCGGTGGCCTCGCTTGATCCCGTGTCCGGACGCAGGGTGATGGAGCTGCTCTGCGACCTGAACCGCACCGAGGGCATCCCGGTGCTCGTCAGCCTGCACCAGGTGGACTACGCCCTGCGCTATTGCCGGCGCATCGTCGCCCTGAAGGCGGGCAAGGTGGTCTATGACGGCCCTTCGGAGGGTCTGGACCACGAGGCGCTGGTGGACATCTACGGCCCCGAGATCGAGGACGTGTTCTGGGAAGGAGATCTGAAATGACCCCCCTGCGTTCGGTCGTCCTGACCCTCGCCGCCCTGCTGACCCTGGCCGGGTGCGCCAAGAAGGCCGAGCAGGCCAAGGCTCCGGAGACGCTCAACTTCTCGATCCTCTCGGCCGAGGACCAGCAGTCCATGAGTTCGGTCTGGCAGCCGCTGCTCGACGACCTGCAGAAGGACACCGGCCTGAAGGTGAAGGCCTTCTACGCGTCCAACTACACCGCCCTGATCGAGGCCATGCGGTTCAAGCAGGTGCAGGTGGGCTGGTTTTCGGCCCTGCCGGCGCTGGAGGCGATCAATCGCGCGGACGCCGAGGTGCTGGGCCGGATCATCGACAAGGGCGGCCAGGGCGCCAGCTACCAGTCGGTGCTGATCGTGAAGAAGGGCTCGGGGATCACGCTGGACGACGTGCTGAAGTGCGGCAAGCGCTACACCTTCGGCATCGGCGACGCGCGCTCCACGTCCGGCACGCTGGCGCCCATGACCTACGTGTTCACCCCGCACGACATCGAGCCGTCCCGCTGCTTCAAGACCGTGCGCTCGGCCAGCCACCAGTCGAATCTGTTCTCTGTGGCCAGCGGCGTGCTGGACGTGGCCAGCAACAACACCGTGGGCCTGCTGTTCGCCCATCGGGAAAGCCCGCAGATGGCCGACAAGATAAAGGTGATCTGGACCTCCCCGCCCCTGCCGGAGTCCGCCATCCTGGTGCGCAAGGACATGGACCCCGCGGTCAAGGCGAAGCTGAAGCACTTCTTCCTCACCTACGGCACCGAACCCGGTCCGGAGGGCGACCGCCAGCGTAAGGTGCTGAACGCCCTCACCTATGGCGGCTTTCGCGAGGCGAAGGACAGCTATCTGGACCCCATCCGCGAGATGCAGGCGAGCCAGGACCTGACCGACGCCAAGCACTCCGGCGATGCGGCCAAGATCGCCGAGGCCCAAAAGGCCTATGACGCGGTGAAGGCCCTGGTCGCCTCCCACGCGGCGGAACATCCCGCTTCATGACCGACGCGCCCGTGGATCCGGGGGCGATCCCGCTCCCGCCGCGCCGGCCTCTGCTGCAGCGGCTGATCGACCTTGTCCTGTGGGGCGGGGTGGCGGCGGCGCTCGTCTACAGCTTCGGACCGGTGGAGATGCAGCGGCTGCCATTGGTGGTGGTCAACGCCGGCAACATGCGCCAGTTCGGCGCGGAGTTCCTCCATCCCGACTTCGACCACTGGCGGCTCTATTCCGCCCAGATGTGGCTCACGGTGCAGATGGCCCTGTGGGGCACGGCGCTGGCCGTCGCTATCGCCATCCCCTTCGGCCTCGCCTGCGCGCGCAACCTGTCCCCGCCCTGGCTGCAGCAGCCGATGCGGTTTCTGATGAACGTCCTGCGCTCGGCGCCGGACCTCGTCATCGGCGCCCTGTTCATCGTGGCGGTGGGGCTTGGACCTTTGGCCGGCGTCATGGCCCTGGCGCTGAATACCGGCGGCGTGCTGGCCAAGCTGTTCTCGGAAGCCGTGGAGGCGATCGACCCGCGGCCCGTGGAGGGCGTGCGGGCCACCGGCGCCGCGCGGATGCAGGAGATCGTCTGGGGCGTGATCCCCCAGGTCGGGCCGCTGTGGACCAGCTATGCGCTCTACCGCTTCGAATCCAACGCGCGCTCGGCCACGGTGCTGGGCCTGATCGGCGCCGGCGGCATCGGCCAGCTGCTGTTCGATGCGTTGAACAGCTTCAACTACAGCCAGGTCTCGGCCATCGCGGTGGTGATCGTCGTGGCCGTGTCGCTGATCGACCTGCTCTCCCAGGCCATGCGCCAGCGCCTGATCTAATCCAGGTTTCCTAGATCGGCGCGAACCAGTGGCGCGGACGCATGCGGCGTCGAAGGCGTCGCCAGAAGCCGCGCTTTTCGGTCTCCGGATTGGGTTGCAGGTTGCGCACGAACTGTTCGGTGCAGACCCGCCAGGAGAAACCCTCGGCGAAGGCGCGAACCGTCTTTCGGTCGAGCTTCATTGCTTCAAGGCACGCCTCTTTCAGCCCGCCCGCCTGCTCAGCGAGCACGCCGGCGTCGGAGTGCGGGATCAGATCCGCCGGCCCCGGCGCATCGAAGGCGGCCACCGGCGTGCCGCAGGCCATGGCCTCGATGATGGTCAGGCCGAAGGTGTCGGTGAGCGAGGGGAACACGAACACGTCCGCCTGGGCGTAGTGGTCGGCCAGCGCCTCGCCGAACTTGAAGCCCACGAAGCGGACCTGCGGGTATTTCGCCACCAGCTCCTCGCGCTGCGGCCCGTCGCCGACCACCACCTTGGTTCCGGGCAGGTCGAGCTTGAGGAAGGCCTCGATGTTCTTCTCCACGGCCACGCGTCCGACGTAGAGCCAGATGGGCCGCTCCAGGCCCTCGAACACAGGCGGGCCGTCGCGTCTGGACGGGTGGAACAGATCGAGGTCCGCGCCCCGGGTCCATTGCGACAGGTTGTGGAAGCCGTGCGCCTCCAGCTCGCGGCGCATGGTGGGTGTGGCCACCATGATCCGCCCCGAGGGCCCATGGAACCAGCGCATGTAGGCGTAGCCCACGGGCAGCGGCACGGGCGCGCGGGCGGACAGATATTCGGGAAAGCGCGTGTGGTAGCTGGTGGTGAAGGGCAGCTTCCAGTCCAGGCAGACCTTGCGGGTCGCCAGGCCGATGGGGCCTTCGGTGGCGATGTGGATGGCCTCCGGCTCGAACACCTTCAGCCGTTCCTGGATGGCCGCATGGCAGCCGATCGCCAGACGGATTTCCGAATAGGTGGGCAGGGGCACGGTGCGGAACTGGCCGGGCTCGATCACCTCGACAGTGTGGCCCATGGCCTGCAGCTCGGCGACGGTCCGCGTCAGGGTGCGCACGACGCCGTTGACCTGGGGCTCCCAGGCGTCGGTCGCGATGAGGATTCGCATCAAGCCGTCGCCGTTTCTCCGGCGGGCAGCGGTTCGGGTTCGGGGGTCGGAAGGCTGCGCTCGATCATCGACCAGGAGCGCAGCTTGGCCCACTCCAGGATCTCCAATCGGCCGTCAGAATGCTCGACAAGCGCGGTGCAGCTTTCCACCCAGTCGCCGTCGTTGGCGTAGAGCACGCCCCTGACGTCGCGCAGCTCGGCTTTGTGGATATGGCCGCAGATCACCCCGTCGACCCCGCGACGGCGAGCCTCGTCGGCCAGCGCATCCTCGAAGTTCGCGATGAACTGCACGGCGTTCTTCACCTTGCCCTTGAGGTAGGCCGACAGGCTCCAATAGCCGAACCCGAGCCGGCGTCGCAGCCGGTTGAACCAAGTGTTCAGCCCCAGGACGATCGCATAGGCCCAGTCCCCGAGCAAGGAGAGCTGCTTGGCGTAGCGCACCACCCCGTCGAACTCGTCGCCATGCACCACCAGCATTCGCCGGCCGTCGGCGGTGACGTGGATGGCGTCGTGGGAGACCACCAGCCCGCCGAAGTGGGTGCCGCAATATTCGCGAGCGAACTCGTCGTGGTTGCCCGGCACATAGATGACGTTCACGCCCTTGCGGGCCAGGCGCAGGATCTTCTGCACCACGTCGTTGTGGGCCTGGGGCCAGTACCAGCCGCCCTTCAGCCGCCAGCCGTCGACGATGTCGCCCACCAGATAGAGGGTCTCGCACTCCACGTGGCGGATGAAGTCGAGCAACAGCTCCGCCTGGCACCCCCGCGTGCCCAGGTGCACGTCGGAGATGAACACAGTCCGATAGCGGCGCGAGGCGACGGAGGCGTCCATATCGTCGCCCGCGTAGGGCGATTGCATGTCTGTTTGATGACGTCGTCCGCCCCGCGCGAAGGCGCACCGCCGCAATATGTTCGAAATGTTATTTCATAACTTGACAGCGCGATCCTCCTTGCTGTTATGAAATAACACTATGTGGACGCCGGTTCGAGCGGCCGCGAGGGGATCGGACCATGCGTGACAAAGTGTTGCTGGCGGCCGCGGCGAGTTTTCTGGCGTTGCAGGCGGGCGCGGCGTGGGCTGCGGACTCCACCAGCGGCGACGTCTCCGAGGTGGTGGTCACGGCCAAGCGGCTGGACGAGGCGAGGCTGACGGTGGAGCCGGCGCTTGGGGCCTCGACCTTCTCCCTGTCCAAGCCGTTCATGGACGTGCTGCCGGGCGGCCAGAACGCGTCCTTGAACCAGGTGGTGCTGCAGGCGCCGGGCGTGGTGCAGGAACTCCTTTGGCCAGCTGCATGTGCGGGGCGATCACGCGGACATCCAGTACCGGCTCAACAACGTGATCCTGCCCGAGGGCCTGTCGGTGTTCGGCCAGACGCTGAGCCCGCGCCTCGCGTCCAACATCGACCTGATCACCGGCGCCCTGCCGGCCCAGTACGGCCTGCGCACGGCCGGGATCATCAACATCACCACCAAGAGCGGCTTCTCCAACGGCGGCCAGGTCGAAATCTACGGCGGCAGCCACGGGGAGGTTCAGCCCAGCGTGGAATACGGCGGCTCCTGGGGCCCGAACAGCGCCTTCGTCTCCGCCAGCTTCCGCCACACCGCCGTGGGGATCGAGTCGCCGGACGGTTCGTCCAATCCCCTGCACGACGACAGCAATCAGGTGCAGGCGTTCGGCTATTTCGACCACATCCTCGGCCCGTCCGACCGGGTCTCGCTGATCCTCGGAACCTCGCAGCAGACCTTCCAGATCCCCAACCGGCGGGGCCTGCATCCGGACTTCCCGAACGATCCGACCCCGACGTTCACTGGCGCGGGTCTCGTGGTGAACGGCCAGGGCGACGTCTTGAGCAACGGTCTCAACGACCGCCAGCGCGAGGGCACGACCTTCGCCATCGGCGCCTACCAGCACTCCACCGACCGCTTCACGGTCCAGGCGTCACTGTTCGCGCGCTATTCGACCCTGACCTTCACGCCGGACTTCCCCGGCGACCTGCTGTTCACCGGCATCGCCCAGGACGCGCGCAAGAGCGACACGGCCGCCGGCCTTCAGTTGGAGGGAGTCTACACCCTCAACGACGCCCACAAGCTGCGCGCCGGCGCGATCGTCCAGGGCGATCGCTCGGTGAGCAAGAGCAGCTCCCAGGTGCTGGATACGACCGGCGCCCTGCCGCCCGACCAGCCCTTCACCATCGTGGACGACGCGGCCCGGACTACCTGGACCTACAGCGCCTATCTGCAGGACGAGTGGACCGTGCTGCCGCAGGTGACGCTCAACTACGGCGTCCGCTTCGACGACCTGAACTCCTACACCACCGCCCACCAGTGGAGCCCCCGGGCCAATCTGGTCTGGACGCCGATGTCGGGAACCACCGTCCACGCCGGCTACGCGCGCTACTTCACCCCGCCTCCGTTCGAGCTGATCGCCGCGCCGACGGTGGCGAAGTTCACCGGCACGACCGCGCAGTTCCCCAACCCAGGGCCGCAGGCGACGCCGCGCTCGGAGCGGTCGCACTATTTCGACCTCGGCGCGCAGCAGAAGTTCGGCGCCCTGACGCTGGGCGTGGACGCCTATTACAAGACCGTCCGCCACATGCTGGACGAGGGCCAGTTCGGCTCGCCGATCATCCTGACGCCCTTCAACTACCGCAAGGGCTACATCCGGGGCGTCGAGTTCACCGCCAGCTATGCGCGCGGGCCGTTCAGCGCCTACGCCAACCTCGCCCTGTCCAAGGCCCAGGGGAAGGGCATCGAGACGGCGCAAGCCAACTTCAGCCCGGCGGACCTGGCCTATATCGCCGACCACTACATCTATCTGGACCACAACCAGTCGGTGACGGCTTCTGCCGGGGCGTCCTATCGCCTGGGGACGACGCGGGTCTCGACGGACATCCTGTTCGGCACGGGGCTGCGGCGCGACGGCGTGGTTCCCAACGGAGACCATGCGCCCAGCTACACCCAGGTGAACTTTTCGATCACCCACGACTTCGGCCCGTTCAGCGGCCGGGTCGACCTGATCAACGCCTTCGACAAGACCTACGAGATCCGCGACGGCACCGGCGTGGGCGTCGGCGCGCCGCAGTTCGGACCGCGGCGCGGGGTGTTCGTGGGCCTTACGAAGAGCTTCTGAGGCGCGCGATCAGGGCGGCGGTGGAGGGGTCGTGCGGTTTGGCCGGACCCCCTTCCAGTTCCGGCAGGATGGCGTTGGCCATGGCCTTGCCGAGCTCCACGCCCCACTGGTCGAAGCTGTCGATCCCCCACAGCACGCCCTCCACGAACACCTTGTGCTCATAAAGCGCGATCAGGGCGCCAAGGGTGCGGGGCTCCAGCGTGTCCATCAGGATCATCGCCGTGGGCCGGTTGCCCGCGAAGCGCCGGTAGGGGGGCAGGTCATCGCCCTGGCGGCCGACCATCAGCGCCTCGGCCTGGGCCAGGGCGTTGGCGTTCAGCATCGCCTGGTGCTCCGGCGGGCCGTCGTCGCCTCGCGCGGCGGCGATGATGTCCACGGGGATGATGTCGGTTCCCTGGTGCAGCATCTGGAAGAAGGCGTGCTGGCCGTTGGTGCCGGGCTCGCCGAACACCGCCGTAGCCGTGCCGTGGGCGACGGGCGCGCCGTCCTGGTCCACGCTCTTGCCGTTGGACTCCATCTCCAGCTGCTGCAGGAACGCTGGCAAAAGCCGCAGCCGCTGGGCGTAGGGCACGACGGCCCGCGTGGGCCGGCCCAGGCCGTCGCGGTTGAACACGTGGGCCAGCGCCAGCAGGGCCGGGGCGTTGCGCTCCAGCGGCGCGGCGAGGAAGTGGGCGTCCATGGCCGCCGCGCCGTCCAGCAAGGCCTGGAATGCGTCCCAGCCCAGGCCGATGGCGCAGGACAGTCCGACCGTCGACCACAGGGAATAACGCCCGCCGACCCAGTCCCAGAAGGCGAAGGTCCGCTCGCGCGCCACGCCGAAGGCCGCCGTGGCTTCGAGGTTTGTGGAGACGGCGTACAGATGCGCGTCCGACGCGTCGCCGAGCGCAGCCCGCAGCCAGGCCCGCGCGGCGCGGGCGTTGGCCAAGGTCTCCTGGGTGGTGAAGGTCTTGGAGACCACGATGACCAGGGTCTCGGCCGGGTCCAGGCCGTGCAGGGCCTGGGCGATCTCATAGCCGTCCACGTTGCCGGCGAAGCGCAGGGTGATCGGCGCGTCCAGCGGCGCCAGGGCCTCCCACACCAGCCGGGGGCCGAGGTCCGAGCCGCCGATGCCGATGTGGACGATGGCGCGGTATGGCCGGCCGGTGCAGCCGCGCGCCTCGCCAGAGCGGACAGCGTCGGCCAGGGCCTTCATGCGCGCGCGCTCGGTCTCCACCTCGCCGGAGACCGGCTGGCCCATGGCGCTGAAGTTGGCCCCGTCCGGCGCGCGCAGGGCCATGTGCATGGCGGGCCGGTGTTCGGTGCGATTGACCTCCTCGCCCGCGAACAGGCGCGTGCGGGCGGCCTCCACTTCGGCGGCGCGGGCGAGGTCCAGGGCGGCGTCGAAGCCGGCGAGCGACCAGGGCTGTTTGGAAAGGTCCAGATGCAGGCCCGTCGCGTCCAGCGTCAGGCGGTCCAGCCGGCCCGGCTCCTGGGCGAACAGGTCGGCGATCCGGCCGCTTGCGGACTTGGCCGCTTCATCGGCGAGCCGGCGCCAGGCGGCTTCAACGTCGGGCATGGGCTCTCCTAGGCCGGCCGAAGGGACCGCGCAATGCACCCCCAGGTAGGGTCTTGTTTACCATAATGCGACCACCTTCCAGGCGCTCGACGAAGCACGTGTTCGAGGAGGTTTGAGCATCATGTCCTGTGACGTCGCCATGGCCGCCTACATTATCCTGGCCTCGACCGGTCCGACCGGCGCCCCGCCCGCGATGAGGCCGATCCTGACCGCCGCCTCGCCCAGCTCGGTGGCGTCCGAGCCCCTGTTCGCGGACATCGTCCACCGCGCCGCGAACCTGAAGGCCGAGGTGGAGCGCTATCGACAGGCCGGTCCCCTGACCTCGACCTCGGCCCTGACGCTTCCCGGGTTCGCGGACTTCCAGACCAAGATCGCCGAGCTTTCCGCGCTCGACATGCAGGGCCACGTACGGCTCGCCAAGACCGGCCAGGACGGCGACCTGAAGTGCATCCTCAAGGGCATTTCCCAGGACCTGCCGGTGAAGATGAAGGCGCTCAAGGAGGCCTCCACCGGCGCGGCCCAGGACGCGGCGCTGCGCGAGATGGGCTTTCTGCTGCGCGATAATGTCGAGGTGATCACCACCCCGGCGAAGGTGACGTCCTGATCCTCACGGGACTTCGCGGCCGACATTTCGCTTGATTCCGTCAATCGCGCGCTCTCATTAGACGGCGGGTCCCGCGAGGCCCGCTGACGCGCGCTCGACGGTTCGCGCGCCTCCAAAGATCAGCCTTAGGGAGGCCCCATGAGCAAGCCCGTGGTCTGGACCTGGGAGCCGAACTCCAACTCAGGCAAGCCGCTGTTCGCCCTCGCTCAGAAGGGCGTGGCGTTCGAATACCACTACATCGACATGACGGAGTTCGAGCACCACAGCCCGGAATATCTGGCCCGCAACCCGGCCGGCACCCTGCCGACCATGGAGCACGACGGGAAGATCTTCACCGAGTCTACGCCCATGTGCGAGTACATCGACCGCACCTGGGCCGACCAGGGGCCCAAGCTCACGCCCGACGATCCCATGGCCCGCTACTGGATGCGCTATTGGGGCCGCACCCTGGCCGCCAACGCCGGCGCCCTGTCGGTGATCGGCTGGTCCAACTTCATCGGCCCGATGACCCGCTCCAAGACGCCCGAGGAGCGCGAGCGCATCCTCGCCAACGCGCCCAAGGACCGGAAGCTCATGTGGCAGACGGCGATGAACGCCACCTTCACCGAGGACCAGCTGACCAACGCCCGCGCCGCCGTGGGCCGCGCCGTGCAGATGATGGAGGACCGGCTGAAGCAGAGCGCCTTCCTCACCGGGCCGACCTACACCGTCGGCGACCTGGAATGCTTCGCCAACTTCTATTCTCTGACCATGTCGGTGTCCGAGCACGCGAACCCCAGGAACGCGCCCCGGTTCTGCGACTGGCTGCTGCGCATCTACAACATGCCCGGCACCATGGACGCCTTCGCCCTGGCGCGAACGCTCGGCACCCGCGCGTTCGAGTGCAAGACCGCGCTTGAGGAGGGCCGCGACCCCGTGCCGGTCACCTACGAAGCCTTCACCAAGACCCAGGCCGCCTAGAGGGGAGCCCAGCCATGCTCGAGCTTTATCACTGGGAGCCCAACGGCGAGTCCCTGAAGATGATCATCGCCCTGAAGGAAAAGGGCGTGGCCTATGAGAGCCGCTACGTGGACCTGCTGGCCCTCGAACATCACGGCGAGGCGTTCAAGGCCGCCGCCGACGGCGGGCGCGTGCCGCTGCTGGTGCAGAACGGCGCGGCGCTGAAGGACAGCCAGCTCGCCCTGGAATACCTCGCCGAGGCCTATGAGCCGCGCCTGGCGCCGAGCGACCCCGCCGGCTGGTACGATATCCAGGACTGGACCGGCTTCGCGGGCATGGCGCTGGGGAACAACGTGCGCACCCTGGGCTGGCACACGGTCACCTCGCCGGGCATGTCGGACGCCGATCGCAAGGCCTTCCTGGACCGCTCCGCCGACTTGCCCAAGCCCACGGTGGCCGGCTGGGCGCAAGTGACGTCCGACGCCGAGGCTTCGGAGGACCAGCTGCGCCTGGCGCGCGAGCGCATCGCCGACGCGGTGGCCCGGATCGAGAACCAGCTCGCCGGCAAGGACTGGCTGGTGGGCGACGCCTATTCGGTGGCCGACATCAACGTCTTCGCCCACGCCCACGTACTGCCGCGTCTGACGCCGCAGACCGTCAACGCCGACAAGACCCCCAACATCATGGCCTGGCTGAAGCGGGTGGGCGCGCGGCCGGCGGTGAAGGACGCCCTGGCCTCGGGCCGTTCGAGCAGCCCCGCCGACGCCTTCGCCCCGGCGATCTAGCCGGCCAGCCGCCGCTTCGCCGGGGCGCCGTGTGCGGGCTCGACGTGGCCCGCCGGGCCACTAATGTCGCTTCGAAGCGCCCGCGCGAGACGGAGCCGCGACGCCCAGGGAAGGGGACCCATGACAGACGCCGCCCGAGGGTCGGTCGACATCGGCCGGCTGATCGACGAACGCCCCCTGTCCCGGCTGCAGATCCAGGTGGCCGTGCTGTGCGGCATGGTGGTGTTCTTCGACGGCTACGACGTTCAGGTGATGGCCCTGGCCATTCCGTCCGTGTCCGAGACCTGGGGGGCGGCGGCGTCGAGCTTCGGCATCGCGCTCAGCGCCTCGTTCCTGGGCATCGGGCTCGGCTCGGGCCTGATTGCGCCGTTCGGCGACCGCATCGGAAGGCGGCCGGTGATCGTCGGCGGTCTGGTGATCGGCGGGCTCGCCACCTTGGCCACCGCCACGGCTCACACGCTCATGGACTTCACCTTCTGGCGGCTGCTCACGGGCCTGGGGATCGGGGCCAGCATCGCCAACGCGGCGGCCCACACCTCCGAGTACATGCCGGCCCGGCGGAGGGCGTGGCTGGTCACGGTGATGTACTGCAACGTGGCGCTGGGGGCGTTCTTCGCGGGGCTCTGGGCGCCAGCGGTGCTGAAGGTCTCCGACTGGCGCGGCCTGTTCCTGCTGGGCGGCGTCGGCACCCTGGCGGTCTGCGTCCTGGTCTGGGCGCTGTTGCCGGAGTCGCTGAAGTTCCTGGTGGCGCGCCGGCCGGAGGATCGGCGCATCGCGGGGCTCCTGGCGCGGCTGGCGCCCGGTGTGGCGCCGGGCTCGGTGTTCGCGGCGCCGGCGCTGACCAAGAAGCGCTCCGTGCTGGACCTGGTGAGCGCCGACTATCGCGCCCGCACGACCGTGCTGTGGACGCTCTATGCGCTGAACATTTTCGTCATCTACGTGCTGGTGAGCTGGCTTCCGACCCTGCTGCGCCGGGAGGGGTGGCCCACCGACGAGGCCCTGGTCGGCGCGGTGCTGTTCCAGCTCGGCGGCGTGGCGGGAGGGCTGGTGCTGTCGAGCTTCATCGACCGGGGCCGGATGCGCGGCGCCCTGATCGCCGGTTACGTCACCTGCGCGGTCGCGCTCGCGGCCATCGCCTTCACGCCTTCGACCTTCCTGGTCTGGGGCGCCCTGATGCTGGCGGTGGGCGCGGGGATCTCGGGCGCCCAGTTCGTGCTGATCGCCCTGGCGGCGGAGTTCTACCCCCTGACCATCCGCGCCACCGGCGTCGGCTGGGCGGTGACGGTGGGCCGGGTCGGCGCGGTGGCGGCGCCGCTGGTGGGCGGGGCGGTGCTGCCGCTGGTGACGCCGGCGCACGGCCTGACCCTGCTGATGGTCCCCACCCTGATCTGCGCGGCGTGCGCGGCCCTGGTCCAGCGCGCCTGGCGGGACGGCTGAGTCAGCCCCGGCGGCGCATCATCGCGTGATGGCCATCACCGCGCTGGCGGTGGCGATCAGGTCGTCGGAGCCTTGGCGCCGCAGCTCGGCTTCGGCGAAGATCACCCGCCCGCCCATGCGGGTCAGCCGCGCGCGGGCCTCGTGCGGGCCAGGAAGGCAGGGCAGCAGGAAGCTGGTCTGCAGCGAGACCGTGGCGAAGGACCTGCCCGCGGTCAGGCGTCCGAATGCGGCCACGGCGCAGGCGAAGTCCAGCATGGACGCGACGATTCCGCCCTGGATCACCCCGGCGCCCTGCAGGAACCGCTGGTCCGGCTCGAAGGCGAGCCGCGCCGTTCCGGCCTCGGCGTCCA
Organism: uncultured Alphaproteobacteria bacterium; assembly: GCA_963761065.1. GTDB lineage: Bacteria > Pseudomonadota > Alphaproteobacteria > Caulobacterales > Caulobacteraceae > JANWHQ01. The sequence goes on from CAVXFP010000002.1 coordinate 247,165, forward strand.
GCGCCAGGATCTGGCCCTTCAGCGACTCCGCCAGGGGCCCGGGAATGGGCCGGGGGGCGCCGTGCTCAAGGAAGGCCTTGAGGATCGGATGCGGCTCGCTCATGTTCAGCGGACTTTCGGGAAACGGCGGCTTGATCTATTCGCGATGCGCGTGGCCCGACAACCCCCGCCCGTCCAACCTTAGGAGTCACGACGAATGCCGATGCGAGTGATCGGCGCGGGTCTGCCGCGCACCGCCACCTGGTCGCAGAAGCTGGCGCTGGAGGAGCTGGGCCTGGGCCCCTGCTATCACATGAGCGAGGCGCTCCAGCGCCCGGACCACTGGCCGCTGTGGGTGCGCGCCGCGAACGGCGAGGCGGCGAGCTGGGGCCAGGCGGGGTGGGAGGCGATCTTCGCGGACTACGCCTCCACCACCGACGCGCCGGCCTGCAACTTCTACAAGGAGCTGATGGCGGACTATCCCGAGGCCAAGGTCCTGCTCAGCGTGCGCGACGAGGAGAAGTGGTTCGCCTCCACCCAGAACACCATCCTTTCCGAGGCGGTCGTGGGGTTCCACGGCTCGCAGGGCACGCTGGATATGGTCGAGGCGGTGGGTTGGGGGACCGACCCGCGCCTGCACGACAAGGCCTTCATGCTGGACCGCTACCGCAGCCACAACGCGGAGGTGATGCGGACTGTCCCGCCCGAGCGCCTGCTCGTGTTCAAGGTGGCGGACGGCTGGGGGCCGCTGTGCGAATTCCTGGGCGTTCCGGTTCCCGACGCACCGTTTCCCAGCGTGAATTCCACCGAGGACTTCCAGGCGAGGATCGCCTCGCGCGCCGAAGGCGGCTCGATCGTCGACGCCCCTCACTGATCGGCGCGGCGGGCGCGCGTCCGGGCGCGTTCCGCCGCCGGCCAGCCGAGGCCCCGCATCGGCCGACGCTGAAGCGCGACGAGCATTTCCGCCGACCTCGGCCCTTTTCGCCACGGCCCGCAGACTGTAGTCACACGCTCGACCCATCCCCCAAGGAGCCACCGACATCATGACAGCCGCCAAGGGCGAGACCATCCGCAAGGAGAATGTGCTCGTCGAGTTTGAGGATGGAGTCGCCTGGGTATTCATGAACCGGCCGGCCAAGCGCAACGCCATGAGCCCGGCGCTGAACCGCGAGATGCTGGAGGTGATCGACGCGCTGGAGGTGGACGATCGCTGCAAGGTGCTGGTGCTGACCGGTGCGGGGAAGTCCTTCGCGGCGGGCATGGACCTGAAGGAGTACTTCAGCGAGCTGGACGGCAAGGGCCGCTCGGCCACCATCCGCTCGCGGCGCACGGCCTACGACTGGCAGTGGCACCGGCTGATGTTCTACGAGAAGCCGACCATCGCCATGGTCAACGGCTGGTGCTTCGGCGGGGCGTTCTCGCCGATGGTGGGCTGCGACCTGGCCATCGCGGCGGACGAGGCCCAGTTCGGCCTGTCGGAGATCAACTGGGGCATCTTGCCGGCCGGCAACGTCACCAAGGCGGTGTCGCTGACCATGAACTGGCGCGATGGCCTCTACTACACCATGACCGGCCTGCCGTTCGGCGGGCAGAAGGCGGCGCAGATGGGGCTGGTGAACGAGTCCGTGCCGCGCGACCAGCTGCGCCAGCGTGTACGTGAGCTGGCCGACATCCTGATGGCCAAGGACCCGGACGTGCTGAACGCGGCCAAGGACTGCTTCAAGCGCGTGCGCGACCTGCCGCTGGACGTCTCGGAGGACTACATCACCGCCAAGCTGGAGCAGATGTTCCACATCACCGGCATGGAAGCGCGCAACCAGGGCATGAAGCAGTTCCTCGACGACAAAACCGTCAAGCCAGGTCTCCAGACCGCCAAGTTCACCAAGGCGACCAAGGCGAAGAAGGCCTGAGGCTCAGCGCTCGCCCGCGTCCCACGCCTTCACCGCGGCCTTGGGCGCCACCTTGCGCCAGCGGCGCTCCAAGAGATTGCGCACCGTCCCGGGGTCGACGCTGGAGAGCCGGGCCAGCACCGCCGGATAGTTCCGGTAGTGGTTGGTGATGTGGAAGGTCTGGGGCTCGGCCTGCATCAGCATCTCCCGCTCGTCGAAGCCGACGCCGGTCAGCACCAGACTCTCGTCCTCATCGCGGATACGGGCGAGGAATTTGCCGTAGGCCTTGAACGCGGGCTGCGCCCCAGGCGGTCCCTCCTCGGTTCCCGGGAAACTCAGGGCCATGGTTCGGACCTCGTCGCGGGTCACGGCCGGGTCGGTTCCCGCTGCCCCGGCCGAGGGCGGCCTCGGCGCGCGCCTGCTTCACCTTCAGGTTCGCGGCCGCCTGTTCGGGGGTCCGCGCGGAGGTCTTCGCCCGCAGGTCGGAGTCGGACCGTACGAACACCGCATCGAACATGTAGAGGGCCCCGTCGATACCTCGATAGGCGGGCTCGATGATCTCGTAGAACATAAAGCCGTGGTCTTCCATGAAACGGAAGATATCCATGATGGTGGGCCGGCCTATTGTCTGGCCGTCGTGCCAAGTGCCGACCTCGGCGATGATCATCTCGGTGAGCGGCAGGCATTGCTTTAGCGCACCCCTGAGCACGTGCAGCTCGTGCCCCTCCACGTCCAACTTCAGCAGGATAGGGCCGGGTAGGTCGTGTTCGGCCAGCAGATCGTCGAGGGTGACGGTGGGAATCGCGCGCCTCTCGTTGAGGCGCGGCTTGATCTTGGCATGGAAGCTGGAGCCCGTGATGCCCGGCTTGACAGCCATGTCCAGCGTGCCGGGTTTGTCGCTGGCGGCCGCCACCACGTAGGCGGAGCCTGGGTGTTCTTCGCAGAAGCGCTTCATACCGGTTCGGTCTCGGCCACTGGCTCGATGATGAGGCGGCGCACGTCCTCGAAGGCGTTGTGCAGGTCATTGGTGCCGAAGGCAAAACCGACGTCGATGATACTGGCAGGCCGAAAGCCCGCAGCCTTGGCGTTCTCCAGCACGGCCCGCATCTTCAGCCGGGCGCCCACCCGTCGGTCCCTTTCGACTTGCGACATGCTGTCCTTCGTTGATTGGCGATCTGGCCACCGCGCCGTCGTCGTCAAACAGCATGGAACAGCCGGCCGGGACAGGCAAGCACGGCGGCCGCCAGGCCGGGATGCTACGGCCGCCGCGTCCTAGCCGCCGAACGTCTTGCTGAACCTTACGCCGACACGTCGGGGCGGGAGGACGTAGGTGAAGAAGGACCGCTCGTGCACCAGGCCCCCGCCCAGGTCCGTCAGGATCTGGTTGTAGGCCGGCGTCTGCCGCGCGCCGACCTGGGCGAACTTGTCGAACAGGTTGTCGCCGTAGAGCGTCATGTTCCAGCCGTCCCTGGAATAGGACACCGAGGCGTCATGGATGGCGAAGCCGCCCAGCGTCGCGCCGCCGCCGCGTCCGCCGATCCGGGTGAGGACATTGCTTTGCGCCCGCACGCCATAGGCGAAGGTCAGGTCGCCCTGGCCCACCGGCACGCGATACAGCGCATAGACGCCGCCCTGGTGCATGGGCGAGCCCGCCAGGCGGTCGCCCGGCTGGCCGTCGATGTAGGAGACGGTGTGCCGGTATCCCGGCGGCGTGATCGTCTGGATCAGACCGGGCGCCACGGCCGTCAACTCGGCGTCGGTGTAGGTGTAGCTGCCGCGCACGGTCAGGGCCTGGGTGAGCTGGGCGTTGAACGACAGCTCCACGCCTCGGGTCCGGGCGCCCTTGCCGTTCACGGTGATGAGCTGCGAGCCGACCTGGGTGGTCGAGAACAGCTGCGGGTCCTTCCAGGTGATGTAGTAGAGGTCGCCGTTGAGGGTCAGCCGGCCGCCGAACCACTGGGTGTGCACGCCCAGCTCGTAATTGATGGTCTTGTCCGGCGAATATTGCAGCTCGTTGGGCTGGCCGCAGATGCTCTGTCCGGGCGGCAGGGGGTTGGGGCAGGGCGGAATGGCGTTGAGGCCGCCGACCCGATAGCCCTGGCTGACCGTGGCGTAGACCAAGGCGTCGGGACTGAACCTGTAGGACGTGTTCGCCTTGAACAGGAAGCCGCTGTCGCTCTGATCGGCGGAATGGAAGTTGAGGTTGATGTAGTCGGGCGGCGCCCCGAAGCCGATGGTGTCGTAGAGCGGCGTGTCGGAGGCGAGCCGGTTCTTCAGGTCGTAATAGTAATAGCGGCCGCCGCCGGTGATCTGCCAGGCGTCGGTCAGCTTGTACGACAGCTCGCCGAACCCGGCCGCCTCGGTCAGCCGCTTCTTGCTGACGGCGATGTATTCCAGCGCGTCGGGTCGCGATCCGCCCACGAAGGCGTCGTAGTGGGGCGTATATTCACGGCTCGACCCGTCCGAAGCGGACCCGTCGTAGAAGCCGCCGACGATCCAGCTGAGCGGTCCCGGCGTCTTGGAGACCAGACGGACTTCCTCGGTGAAGGCGTGATCGTTCTCGGCGTCAGCGGTGTAGGCCGTGAAATCGGGGAAGTACGGGTAGCCGTATTCCAGGGTGATGAGCAGGTCGGTCTGGTCGTGCTGGCCGTGCGATTGATACCAGGACTGGCCGGTGGCGGAGGTCAGCTCCGCGAAGCCGAGGTCGACGGTGGCCTCCAGGGCCAGGAGCTGGTTCTTGCGGTCGTTGGGCTCCAGCACGCGCATGCCGGATTCCCACTTGCCCACGGGTACGGTGCTGCCCACGCTGCTGATCTGGCGCCCGCCCACGTCCTGGTTTTGGAAGTAGTAGGTGAGGTTCAGGTCCACCGCCGGCGTCGGCCGCCAGCGCGCCGCCACCCGGCCGGACCAGGTCTTCTCATAGTTGGCGTCCCTGACCCGGTGGAGGTTGGCCGCGACGTCGGCGGGATTGCTGAAATTGGGGTCGGGGTCCGACACGCCGATATTGTTCACCACCAGCGGATAGTCGATGAACCCCTGGTCCTTCAGATAGTCCACCGAGGCGCGGACGGCGAAGGTGTCGGTGACCGGCAGGTTCAGGGTGAAGCCGGGGTTGTAGCTGACCCCGTGCCCGTGGGCGTAGCCATAGCCGTCGGCGCGGACCTGCAGGCTCCTGGCGTCGAACTGCGGCCGGTTGGGGATGTAGCGCACCGCGCCGCCCAGCGTGCCGGAGCCGTAGAGCGTTCCCTGCGGCCCCAGCAGGAACTCGACCCGCTTGATGTCGTTGAGCTTCAGGTCGATGTGCAGGGGGATGTCGCCGAGGTAGGTGGCCACCGTGCCGCCGCCGTTGTTGGGCAGGGCCTCGGCCGGGCCGAGGGGGTTGGCGTTCAGGCCGCGCACGACGATCAGGCTGTCGCCGCTCCCGCCGCCGTCGTCGATGTAGACGCCCGGAACCCAGCGGGAGGCCTGGCGCAGATCGCCCAACCCCTGCTGGCTGATGGTCTCGCCCGAAACGGCGGTGATGTTGATCGGCGCATCCTGCACGGTGGTGTCGCGCCGGGTGCCGGTGACGATGATTTCCGAGACCTTGGTGTCCGCGGCCTGGACGCGGGCCGGCCCGGCGAACGCCAACGGCGCGGCCAGGGCGAACGGCGCGAGGAGGGCCAACGGGCTGATCGAGCCCAGCAGCGTCGCCTTGTGTCGCTTCCAATGGTGGGTCATCAAATCCCCTTCCAGCCTTTGAGCAGCGCACCATGCTGGGGGCCTATCGGTTAACGGATATGAACGACGGCGGCTCTGGAGCGTGTTTTGTCGGCGATCCGGGCTCCTGAGCCACACCTTCGGTTGTGCGCTTTGCGGTGTCTCTACCGATGCTAAGACCCCATGATCGCGGCCATGCGTCAAAGTCACGCCCCATGAGTCGCGCGCCCGGCCGGCTGGACGAGGCCCGCCGCCTGCTGGCCGCGAAGGCCTATCGCGAGGCGCACGCCCTGTGTCTGGAGGTGCTGGCCGCTGACCCCGCCTCCGCGGAGGCCTACTTCCTGCTGGGCGTGCTTTCGGCCGAGCACGGGGTGGCGGGCAAGGCGGCGGAGCTGTTCGCGCGGGCCGTCGCGCTCGATGCCGGCGAGGCGTCCTACCACGCCCACCTTGCGCGGGCCCTGGTCGCGCTTAACCGGCCGGCGCAAGCGCGCGAGGCGGCCGAGCGGGCCATGGCGCTTGAGCCGGTCGACGCCCTCACCCTCGACACCCTCGGGGTGGTGCTGAGCCAGACGGGCGCCCATGATCGGGCCGTGGAGCTGTTCCGGCGCGCGGCGGCCTGTGAAGGCGCCGGCGCCGGCCTCTGGTGCAATCTCGGCGCGGCCGAGCAGTTCGTGGGTGAATTCGCGGCCGCCGAAGCCGCCTACCGTCGCGCCGTCGCCCTGGACCCCCGCGCCTACAAGGCCCTGACGGCCTTGGCGGGGCTGGCGCGCCAGACCCCCGAACAGAACCTGATCCCGCAGCTGGAAGCCCTGTTCCCGAAAAGCGATGCGGCCGCCGATGCGGACCCCGACCGCGCCCTGCGGATCGGCCACGCCCTGGCCAAGTCCTTCGAGGATCTGGGCGAGGATCTGGCCGCCCTGGACTGGCTGATCCGCGCCAAGGCCGCCAAGCGGCGGGCCGTGGGCTATGACGTCGGGCGTGAGGCGCCCGTTTTCGCCGCCGCCGCGCGCACCGTGACGCCGCCGCCCGGCCCCGAGACGGCCTGCGAGTCCGAAGCCCCGATCTTCGTGGTCGGCCTGCCGCGCACGGGCACCACCCTGGTGGAGCGCATCCTGTCCAGCCACCCGGACGTGACCTCGGTTGGGGAACTGACCAACTTCGCCCTGCTCGTGAAGCAGCGGGCGCGTACGCCGGCCAACACGGTGCTGGACGCCGAGACCCTGGACGCCGCGCGCGCCATGGACCTTTCGGGCCTCGGTCAGGCCTATATCGACAGCACGCGCCCGCTCAGCGGCGCGGCGGCGCGGTTCGTGGACAAGATGCCGCTGAACGTCTTCTACGCCGGGCTGATCCTGCGCGCCCTGCCCAACGCCCGCGTCGTGTGCCTGAGGCGCGGCGCCCTGGACAGCATCGTCAGCAACTTCCGCCAGCTGTTCGCCACCGACTATCCCTACTACCGCTACGCCCTGAATCTGGAGGACGCGGCGCGCTACACCGTGATGTTCGACCGCCTTGTCGGCGCCTGGCGCGAGGGGCTGGCGGCGGATCGCTTCACCGAAGTCTCCTACGAAGCCCTGGTGCGGGACCAGGAGGCCGAGACCCGGCGCCTCCTCGCCTTCTGCGGCCTGGATTGGGACGACCGCTGCCTGGCCTTCCATGAGAACGCCGCCGCCGTGGCCACCGCCAGCTCGGTGCAGGTGCGCCGGCCGCTGTACGCCACCTCCATCGGCCGCTGGAAGCGTTGGGGCGAGCGGCTGGCGCCGGCCATCCGTATCCTGGAAGAGGCGGGGATTCCGATCTGCTGAATTTCACCCCCTCGCGCGCGGGGGCGCGCGGAGGTGCGCGGAGGTGCGCGGGTGCGCGCGGGCGCACGCGCGTGAGACGTCTGGAGGCGGGGCGGATGGATGCGGGCGTCGCGGTCATGGCCGCAGTGTGCGCCCTGTCGCGGCGACGGGGATAAGGCCGGGGATAGGCGGCGGCCGCGAACGGCTCAGACGTTCTCGTTCGAGCGCGCGCAGCGCCATGTCCAGTCGCCGGCTGCCCGCCACGCGCTGTTCTCCGCCGGCGTAGCGTTCGGTCAGGGCCGACGGCGCGCCCGCCTCTCCGGGCCGGCGATAGAAGACGTGGGCGCCGATGCGGGTCACCTTCACCAGCCGCCGCCGCCACGATGGGTGCACATAGGCGGCGTGATAGTGGGTGGCGGTCTCCACCTCGGGCGCGACGCGGCCGGTCAGCGCCTGGGTTGCGATATTGCGGGCATGGGCCAGCTGCCGGGCGCCGGGCGGACGGCGCTGGAACGAGCCGTCGCAGACGAAGGAGAACTGGCAGCCGATGTGGCGCCGGGAGCCCTGGAACACCACGCCGCAGACCGAGGCGGGGAACTTCGGGTCGCGCACCCGGTTCAGCACCACCTGCGCCACCGCCCGCTGGCCCTCCACGGGCTCGGTTCCGGCCTCGAAATAGACCGCCGCGGCCAGGCAGGTCACCGCCTGCTTGCGCTCGGCGATGCTGGCGGTGCGCAGCACGAAGGGCGCCGCGGCCCAGGGGTCGGGGGCCGGTGCGGGCGCGCTCGCGGCCGCCGGCCGCAGGTCGGCGATGGCGAGCTTCAGAGCGTCGACGGACAGCCGAACCGCCGGAGCGCTCAACAGCGCCGCGCCGACGAGCAGCCACAGGAAGGCGTCGTCGGATTGTTCCCGTTCCAAGCTAAGCGCAATAGTCATTGGAAGGCCCTGAGCTGACTAGAGATCAGCATTCGCCTGCAAGGCGAGGGCCAGGCATCGCGTCTCGAAATGAACCACCGCGGGCCGGTGGTTGCAGGTAAATAGGAATTAACTATACATATTTATACTATATACTGTCGAAATCCAATGCTGATACATTCCATCGAGAATGGTCATTCATCGCTGCTGGTCTGAACGTCTCAAGCATGTCGATGAAGGTCTGCACGTTGAACGTGGGTGTGTTGGTCGGCTTTCCGGCCGTCACCCAACGAGGAAGCTCGACCCATTGCGGACATTTGGTCGATGTGTGACGCTGCTGACGTTATGCGCCGTCTTACCAATGAAGAGCGCGAGATAAAGAGCAGTCGAGGCATCCCGCCAAGTCGGTGGTGGCCGTTCGCGCTTTCTATTGTCGTTGTGTTTGTTGCGGCTCTTGACGTCTCGTCGCTTGAACGCTGTGTGGGGCGCTTAGCTGACGCGCCGGGCCGTGGCGGGGGAATGCTCCGTTTGGCGCTCGCCTACCCTTGCAGCCCCTACTTACTCCGAGGCTCCTGGAGTGAGTGGTTGCTGTTCGCGGCGCTATGGGCGCCCATTCCGTTCGCCGTCCTGAACTTCTTCTGGGTGAAGCGCCACGAGGCGTATTGGGACCAAATCAGGCAGCGTGAGAAGGAGAAGCGCGCCGAGAAGCGCAGACAAAAACCCCACTAGGGCGAGCGTCACATCACCACCCTTCGCCGCCATCGGGAACGTCCGCTTTGCGGCGCTGAGCCCGAAAAGGGGGAGAGCCCTGGCTCTGTCCTCCCAACCTGCGCCGGGATCAGCGGATGGAGGGAATGCCGCGCCCAAGAAAAAGGGCGGGACCCTTTCGGACCCGCCCTTCAAGAAGCAACTGAAGCTGGATCCCCGGCTCGGCCTTCGGGTCCCTGGCGGGACCTCCGTTGGCCGGGGATGCGCGGGCTTAAAAGTCCATGCCGCCCATGCCGCCCATGTCGCCGCCCATGCCCTGGGGCATGCCGCCGCCCGAGCTCTTCTTGGGGGCTTCGGCCACGGCCGCTTCGGTGGTGATCAGCAGGCCGGCGATCGAGGCCGCGTCCTGCAGGGCGGTGCGAACCACCTTGGCCGGGTCGATGACGCCGGCCGCGACCAGGTCCACATACTCTTCGGTCTGAGCGTTGAAGCCGAAGGTCGCGGACTTGTTCTCCAGCACCTTGCCGACCACGATCGAGCCTTCAACGCCGGCGTTTTCGGCGATCTGACGGATCGGGGCTTGCAGGGCGCGCCGGACGATGGCGATGCCGGCGTTCTGGTCGTCGTTGTCGCCGGTGAAGCCTTCCAGCTTGAGCGAAGCCTTCAGCAGGGCCACGCCGCCGCCGGCGACGATGCCTTCTTCGACCGCCGCGCGGGTGGCGTTCAGGGCGTCGTCCACGCGGTCCTTCTTTTCCTTCACTTCGACTTCGGTGGAGCCGCCGACGCGGATCACCGCAACGCCGCCGGCCAGCTTGGCCAGACGCTCTTGCAGCTTTTCCTTGTCGTAGTCGGAGGTGGTGTCTTCGATCTGGGCCTTGATCTGGGCGATGCGGCCTTCGATCCCGGCCTTGTCGCCGGCGCCGTCGACGATGGTGGTGTCGTCCTTGGTGATGGAGACCTTCTTGGCCGAGCCGAGCATCTCGAGCGTGACGCTCTCGAGCTTGATGCCGAGGTCTTCGGAGATCACCTGGCCGCCGGTGAGGATGGCGATGTCCTCAAGCATGGCCTTGCGGCGGTCGCCGAAGCCCGGAGCCTTCACCGCCGCGACCCGCAGGCCGCCGCGCAGCTTGTTGACCACCAGGGTGGCCAGGGCTTCGCCTTCGACGTCTTCGGCGATGATCAGCAGCGGACGGCCGGACTGGACCACCGCTTCGAGCACCGGCAGCAGGGGCTGCAGGCTGGAGAGCTTCTTTTCGAAGATCAGGATCTGAGGCTCTTCGAGGATGGCCTCCATCTTGTCGGCGTTGGTGACGAAGTAGGCCGACAGATAGCCGCGGTCGAACTGCATGCCTTCCACGACGTCCAGTTCGGTCTCCAGGCTCTTGGCCTCTTCGACCGTGATCACGCCCTGCTCGCCGACCTTGTCCATGGCCTTGGCGATCATGTCGCCGATGTCGGTGTCGCCGTTGGCGGAGATGGTGCCGACCTGGGCGATCTCGGCGTTGGTGGTGACCTTCTTGGAGGACGCCTTGATCTCCGCGACGACCCTGGGCACGGCCTTGTCGACGCCGCGCTTCAGATCCATCGGGTTCATGCCGGCCGCGACCGACTTCAGGCCTTCGACCACGATGGCCTGGGCCAGCACGGTGGCGGTGGTGGTGCCGTCGCCGGCCTTGTCATTGGTCTTGGAGGCGACTTCGCGGATCAGCTGGGCGCCCAGGTTCTCGAACTTGTCTTCCAGTTCGATTTCCTTGGCGACGGTGACGCCGTCCTTGGTGGAGCGGGGAGCGCCGAAGGACTTTTCGATCACCACGTTGCGGCCCTTGGGACCGAGGGTGACCTTCACCGCGTTGGCGAGGATGTTGACCCCGCGCAACATCCGGTCGCGGGCGTCGGATGAGAAGTGAACGACTTTAGCAGCCATGATCGTGTGCTCTTTCGTGCTGCGTGAATGGGGGAAGAAGGTCGGTCGCCTAGGCCGCCTTGGCTTTGGCGGGGGCGTCGACCAGGCCCAGGATGTCGGACTCCTTCATGATGATCAGGTCTTCGCCGTCGATCTTCACTTCGGTGCCGGACCACTTGCCGAACAGGATGCGGTCGCCGGCCTTCACATCCATGGGGATGCGCTTGCCGTCCTCGTCACGGGCGCCGGGGCCCACGGCGAGGACTTCGCCTTCCTGAGGCTTTTCCTTGGCGGTGTCGGGGATGATGATCCCGCCCTTGGTCTTGGCTTCTTCTTCGACGCGCCGGACGAGGACGCGATCGCCGAGGGGACGAAAGGACATTTTTTCTTGCTCCGCGGAGACGAATGGGGTCGCTGATCACGCGGGGGGCGGATACCGCTGTTAGCAGTCACATCCCCCGAGTGCCAACGGCCGGGAAGTAGGCACGGGGGCCGAACGAGTCAAGGCGGCGCGAGTTATTCTCAAGCGCGCATGACGGTCCAGGCCGAGCTCAGGAGAGACCGATGATCGACCATATCAGTCTGAGAGTCCAGCGACTTCGCCAGGAGCCGCGCCTTCTACGACGCCGCGCTGGCGCCCATCGGAGCCAAGGTGCTGATGGAGGTTTCAGCGGAGCAGACCGGCGGCGTGGCCTTCTGCGGCTATGGCCGCGATCGCCCGACGTTCTGGATCGCTGGCAGGATCGCGGGGGCCGAGCCGGTGTCGGGGCCTGTGCACGTCGCCTTCACGACGGGAACGCGGGCCGAGGTCGACGCGTTCTACAAGGCCGCGCTGGCGGCGGGCGGCAAGGACAATGGCCCGCCGGGGATCCGGCCCGAATACTCCCCGACCTACTACGGCGCCTTCGTGCTCGACCCGGACGGTAACAACGCCGAGGCGGTCTGCCACGCGCCGGGGTAGCTGGTATCCGAAAAGTGCCTTCTTGCGCGGTTCGGACGTGGCCGGCATCTGCGGCTCATGGACCTGCCGTTCGACACACTGGAAGGCCGGTTCGTGCGTCTGGAGCCTTTCGCGCCCGCGCTGAAGGAGAGGTGCGCGCGGCGCTGGACTGCGATCCCGACGCCTGGGCGCTGGTCTCGGCGACCTCGCAAGGGCACGGCGTTCGACGACGGATGGGAGCAAGGGCCTGGCCGGCATGGAGGCGGGCGTGCGTCGCGCCCTATGCCGTGCGGCGGCTGTCGGACGGCCAGGTGTTGGGCCGCGTCGCGTTCATGAACCTGCGCCTGGCGGACAACGGCCTGGAGATCGGCGGCACCTTCTATCGTCCCGAAGCCCGCGGCGGGCCGGTCAATCCGGAGTGCAAGCTCTTGATGCTGGCCCACGCCTTCGCCAACGGCGCCATGCGGGTGGAGATCAGGACCGACGTGCGCAACCTGCGCAGCCAGGCGGCGATCGCCAAGCTCGGCGCCGTGCGCGAGGGCGTGCTGCGCAAGCACGCCGTCACCTGGACCGGCCACGTGCGCGACACGGTGGTGTTCTCGATCACCGACGACGAGTGGCCGGCCGTCCGCGCGCGGCTGGAGACGCGGCTGGCCGCCTTCGCCGCCTAGAGCGCGTTCCCTATAATGCGTTGACCGGCAGCTGCAGGAACACCTTGCCCGAGGGCGCCGGCGGGGGCAGGGCGCCGGCGCGGATGTTCACCTGCAGCGAGGGCAGGATCAGCACCGGGGCGGCCAGGGTCGCGTCGCGCGCCTTGCGCATCTTCACGAACGCCGCCTCGCTCGACGCCGTCGTGGACGTGGACGTTCCTGGCCCGCTCATCGGCCACCGTGGTCTCCCAGGCGATCTCGTGGCGGCCCTCGGGCAGGTAGTCGTGGCAGACGAAGATGCGCGTCTCGTCCGGCAGGGCCAGGATCTTGCGGATCGAGCGGTAGAGCGTCGCCGCGTCTCCGCCCGGGAAGTCGGCCCGCGCGGTGCCGTAGTCCGGCATGAACATGGTGTCGCCCACGAAGGCCGCGTCGCCGATCAGATAGGTGACGCAGGCGGGGGTGTGGCCGGGGGTGTGCATCACCTGGATCTGAAGCTCGCCCAGCGGCAGGACGTCGCCGTCCTTCACCAGCCGGTCGAACACGCGTCCGTCCGGCGTCACATCGTCGGCGTCGAACATCGCCTTGAAGACGCTCTGCACCTCGGTGATGTGGGCCCCGATCACGATCGGCGCGCCGGTGACCCGGCGGATGTGGTCGGCGGCCGACAGGTGGTCGGCGTGGGCGTGGGTCTCCAGCACCCACTCGATCTTCAGGCGCTGGCTGGCCGCGGCGGCGATCACCTCGTCGGCCGAGCGCGAGGACAGCCGCCCGTTCTTGGGGTCGAAGTCCAGCACCGGGTCGATCACCACGGCGGTCTTCGTCGCCGGGTCTGACGCCAGATAGGTGACGGTCGAGGTGGCCTCGTCGAAGAAGGCCTGAACCTTCGGGGCGGCGGACATGATGGCGTCTCCACTGACATTCGCTTCACGACATATATTAGGTCTTGCTAAATTAGAATCAACTCATACATTGGCGTCATGTCCGATCTTGCAGAGTTCGACATCGACCGTTTCGAGGCCAACGCGGAGAAAGCCGCCAGGCTCCTGCGCGCCCTGGCCAATCCGGAGCGGCTGATGATCCTGTGCCGGCTTTCCGACGGAGAGCATTCCGTGGGCGAGTTGCAGGCGCTTGTGGGCCTGTCGCAGTCGGCCCTGTCCCAACACCTGGCGCTGTTGCGCGAGGACGGGGTGCTCGCCACCCGCCGGCAGGGCCAGACCATCTTCTACCGCATCGCCGACCCGGCCTCGGTGAAGGTGGTGCAGACCCTCAGCGAGATCTTCTGTCCAACCCAAGAGGAATGTTCATGACCGCCAAGCTGACCCCCGTTCCGCCCAAGGACCTCGCCGCGCTCATGAGTGCCGGCCGCGCCATGCTGGTGGACATCCGCGAACCCGACGAATTCTCCGCCGGCCACGTGAAGGGCGCCCTGTCGTTCCCGCTGTCGGCCTTCGAGCGCGCCCACCTGACCATCGAGCCGGGCAAGGACGTGGTGTTCACCTGCAAGAGCGGCATGCGCACCAACGCCAACTGCGACCGGCTGGCCCAGAGGGTCGACGGCGAGGCCTTCGTGCTCGACGGCGGCTTCGACGCCTGGAGCCGCGCGGGCCTGCCCACCGCCTCCGGGCGCGGCTGAACACTAGGAGGCGGCTATGGATTTCCCGCTCCCAGTCCTGGTCGCCGCCCTGGCGAGCGGCGCGGTCGTGGGCCTGTTCCTCTCCGTCTTCGGCGGCGGGGGATCGGTCCTGGCCGCGCCGCTATTGCTCTATGTCGTGGGGGTCCGGGACCCTCACATCGCGCTGGGCACCTCCGCCGCGGCGGTGGCGGCCAACGCGGCGGTCGGGCTGTTCGCCCACGCCAAGGCGGGGCGGGTGAAGTGGTCCTGCGCCCTGGTGTTCGGCGGCGCGGGCCTGGCAGGCTCCTTCGCGGGCTCGACCCTCGCCAAACGGGTGGACGGACAGCAACTCTTGCTATGGTTCGCGTTGGCCATGGCGGCGGTTGCGCTGTCCATGCTCAGGCCGCGCAAGTCGGAAGGCGACCCCGGACGTCCATCTGCGCCCCGCCATGGTGGCGAAGCTCGCGCCTATCGGCCTGGTCACCGGCTTCGCGGCGGGGTTTTTCGGCATCGGCGGCGGCTTCCTGATCGCCCCGGGCCTGATGGCCGCGACGGGCATGACCCTGTCGCATGCGGCCGCCTCGTCCTTGCTGTCGGTGACCCTGTTCGGCTCGGCGACGGCGGCCAACTACGCCGTCTCTGGGATGGTGGACTGGCCGCTGGTGGGCTTGCTGGTGGTCGGCGGGGCGGCGGGGACGGTCGCGGGGATTCCGGTGTCCAAGATGCTGGCCTCGCGCGCGGCGCTGGGGCGGCAGCTGTTCGCCGGCCTGATCCTGATCGTCGCGGCCTATGTCGCCTGGCGGGCGACGCACTAAGGCGCCGCTAGCACGCCTCGCCCGCGCCCTTGCGTCGCGCGCGGAAAAATCCCTTCAGCAGCGCCGCGCTCTCCTCGGCCAACATCCCGCCCTCGACCTCGGGCCGCCAGTGGCAGGTGGGTTGGTCGAACACCTTCGCGCCGTGGATCACGCCGCCGCCCTTGGCGTCCTCAGCGCCGAACACCAGCCGGCCGATGCGCGCATGGCTGATCGCCCCGGCGCACATGGCGCAGGGCTCCAGCGTCACCGCCATCGACAGGCCGGTCAGCCGGTAGTTGCCCATCTTCGCCGCCGCCTCGCGCAGGGCGAGGATCTCCGCGTGGGCGGTGGGATCGTGCGAGGCGATGGGGGCGTTTTGCGCCCCGGCCGAGCACCTCGCCGGTGGCTCGGATCGAACACCACGGCGCCCACGGGGGTCTCGCCGGCCGCCGCCGCGTCTTGCGCCAGGCCGAGCGCGATGCTCATGGTGGAACGATCATGGTCTCCCATAAGCACGACCCAATCCGGCCGGCCTCCCGGGTCAAGCCTCGGCCCCCAATCTTAGGCGAGCGCATCGCGCGGGTGCTGGCGCGCGCGGGCGTCGCCTCGCGGCGGGAGGCCGAGCGGCTGATCGGGGCCGGGCGCGTGGCCCTGAACGGCGTGGTGCTGACCAGCCCGGCGGTGAACGTCGGCCCCGGCGACATCGTCACGATGGACGGCAAGGTCATCGCCGACCGCGAGCCCGCGCGGCTGTGGCTGCACCACAAGCCCGCCGGGCTGATCACCACCCACAAGGACCCCAAGGGCCGCGCGACGGTGTTCGACCGCCTGCCCAAGGACCTGCCCCGGGTGATGTCGATGGGCCGGCTCGACATCAATTCCGAGGGCCTGCTGCTGCTGACCAACGACGGGGACCTGGCGCGCTCGCTGGAGCTGCCGTCCACGGGCCTGGTGCGGCGCTATCGGGCGCGGGCCTATGGGCGCGCCAGCCAGGCCAAGCTCGACCGGCTGAAGGACGGGATGGTGGTGGACGGAATCGCCTATGGTCCCATCCAGGCCATGCTGGAGGGCGCGGGCGCTGGAGCTCCGGCGGGGGCGCCAACGTCTGGATCGCCCTGTCGCTGGCCGAGGGCAAGAACCGGGAGGTGCGCAAGGTGCTGGACGCCATCGGCCTGAAGGTCAGCCGGCTGATCCGCGTGGCCTACGGTCCCTTCGAGCTCGGCGAGCTGCAGCCGGGCGCCGTGGCGGAGGTTCCCCCCGCGCGGCTGAAGGCGCTGAGCGCGGCGCTGGCTGGCGGCCGCGATCTGAACACCGCCCTGCCCAAGGCCGCGCCGCCCGCCGAGCGCACGCCGGGGGCCGCGGGAGACGCCCGCCCCCGCACTGGCGCCGCGCCGCGCAAGCCGGGTCAGGGCCGGCCGGGCCGTCCGGGCGCGCCCAGGGTCGATGACGCCAAGTCAGGACGGTCCAAGTACCTGGGCGCCAAGACCGGCCGCGCAAAGCCGGCCGGCGCCGCGTCCTGGGACTCCAGGGAGGCCAAGCCCGAGGCGGCCAAGAAGCCCTACAAGTCCGGCTGGGCCCGGCCCAAGCCCAAGGCGGCGAGCTTCCAAAGTCCCGGGCCCGAAGTCGCGGCCCAGTCCACCGACCGGAAGGGCGCGCGATGAGCGAAGCAGAACAGCGGCTACGACTTCATCGTCGCGGGCGCGCGGCTCGGCCGGCTGCGTCCTGGCCAACCGGCTGTCGGCCGACCCCAACAATCGCGTGCTGCTGATCGAGGCCGGGCCGCGCGACTGGAACCCGGTGTTCCGCGTGCCGATCATGGCCGGGCGCCTGTTCATGGGCCGCTACTGCAACTGGAGCTACGAGACCGAGCCGGAGCCGCATCTGGACGGCCGCCGCATCCCCTGGCCGCGCGGGCGGGTGCTGGGCGGCTCCTCCTCGATCAACGGCATGGTCTACATCCGCGGCAACGCGGCCGACTACGACCAGTGGGCCCAGATGGGCCTGTCCGTCCTGGTCGTACGAGCGCGTGCTGCCCTACTTCAAGCGCTCCGAGGGCCAGCTATCGGCAGCGACGATGATTTCACGGCGTCGGCGGGCCGATCCGCGTCGGGCCGCCCACCAGCAAGAACCCGCTTGTTCGAGGCGTTCGTGCAGGCCGGGCATGCAGGCCGGCCATCCCTTCAACGCCGACTTCAACGGCGCGGAGCAGGAAGGAGTGGGCCGCTACGACTACACCATCCGAGCGCGGCCAGCGCTGGAGCGCGGCGCGCGGCTATCTGGACCCGGCGCGCGCACCGCCCGAACCTGACGATCATGACCGGCGCGCGCCTGCTGAAGGTGCTGATGCAGCAAGGGCCAGGCGCGCGGCGTGCGGGTGAAGGTCGGCGATCAGCTGCTGGAGATCGCGGCCGAACGCGAGGTCGCCCTGTGCCTGGGCGCCATCGGCTCGCCGCAGGCGTTGATGCTGTCCGGCGTCGGCGATCCCTGACGCCCTGATGGCGCCTCGGCCTGACGTGCGAGGTGGAGTCCCCCGAGGTCGGCAAGAACCTGCAGGATCATCTTCAGACCCGCATCACCCACAAGAGCCTCGCGCCGGACGAGACCTGGAAGTTGCGGCGCATCGATCGCGCCGTCGTTCGAGTTCGCGCGCACGGCGCTGGGTGGCGGCGGGCCGTTCGGGCGGTTCCCGCACGAGGGCGGCGGGTTCATCAAGTCGGGCCCTGACGCGCGACCTGCCGGACCTGCAGATCCACTTCATCGCCGGCGGGGCGGGGGGCGTGCGTCTGCCGTTCGTCAGGGCGCGGCTGCGCCCGGCTGGCCGGCCGGCTACAGCTTCACCGGCAGCGTCTGCCAGCTGCGCCCCGAGAGCCGCGGCGAGATCGTGCTGGCCAGCAAGGACCCGCTGCAAGCCGCCGCGTGATCCGCGCCAACTACCTCGCCGCGGAGACCGACCGGCGCGTGATGCGCGAGGGGATCCGGCGGATGCGCGAGATCTTCGCTCAGCCGGCGTTCGAGGGCGTCCGCGGACCGGAGGTCGCGCCGGGGCCGGACGTGAGACAGCGACGCGGACCTCGACCGCTATCTCGCCGCCACGGCGAGCACCATCTTCCACCCCGCCGGCACCTGCCGGATGGGCGCGGACGAGCGGCGCCGTGGTCGACGAGAAGCTGCGCGTGCGCGGCGCTCGGCGGCTGCGCGTGGTGGATGCCTCGGTCATGCCCCGCATCGTCGGCGGCAACACCCACGCGCCGGTGGTGATGATCGCCGAGCGCGCCGCGCAGATGATGCTGGAAGCGTCCTAGCCCGCCCTCGCCGCCGCTTCGCGCGCTTTGATCTCGCCGATGGCCTTGCCGTAGGCCTTCACGCCCGACCAGATCAGGATGGCCGCGATCGGGTTCATGATCAGGGCCGAGTCCGGCCAGTCCGTAGCGGATCTTGCTCTCGTCATGCAGGATCACATCGGTGATGAAGGCCATGAAGCTGGGGCCCAGGCCAAGGCCGATCACCGTGAAGACGAACAGGTACAGCGCCGTCACCTGGCCGCGCATCTCGTTGGGCGTGACGCTCTGCAGCGCCGCGTTCTGGGGCACGGCGCCGGCGATGCCGAACAGGTATCCGATCCCGGCGAACAGAACCGCCAGCCACGGGTTCGGCATCAGCGGCCCGGCGATCGCGAAGATCGGGGTCATGGTGTAGCAGATCGCCAGCACGCGCATGTTGGCGTCGTCGTGCTTCTTGGCCAGCTTCTCGGTCAGCCAGGTGCCGAACACCAGACCCACCAGGGCGAAGCCGATCTGGACCACCCCCATGGTCAGGCCGACCTGCTGGGCGGTCCAGCCGTAGGTGCGGATGAAGAAGGTCGGCCGCCAGGAAGCGACGCCGTAGGTCTCCACCGCCGAGAAGCCCAGGCCGAGGAACATCGGCCCATAGACCCGCCAATGCTTGAACAGATAGCCGACGATGACCCCGATCGGCGCGGCCTTCCTGGGCCCCTGCATGATCCGGCCCCGCCGCGCCGGCTCGGGCACGGTGAGCAGCAGCAGGGCGCCGATCAGGCCCGGCAGGCCGACGATGATGAACACCAGCTGCCAGTTGCGGATGGCCAGTCCGAGGAAGTGCACGGGCGGTATCCCCGCGATGGCCCCGATCACGAAGGCGCCCAGCACCAGCGCCATGCCGCCGCCGGAGATGTAGCCGATCTGCAGGATGGCGATGGCGCGCGGCAGTTTCTCGCGCGGGAAGAAGTCGGCCATCATCGAATAGGTGCCCGGCCCGTTGATCGCGCCGCCGCCGCCCACCGCGATCCGGCAGCCGAAGAACTGCCAGAAGGTCTGGACCAGGCCGCACAGAACGGTCGTCAACGAGCCCACGGCCACCCCCGCCGACAGCACGACGTTGCGGCGCATGGTGTCCACCAGCCGCGCCAGGGGGATGCCGATCACCGCGTAGAAGATCACCGGCGCCAGGCCGATCAGATAGCTGACCTGCAGGTCGGTGAGGTGAAGGTCGGCCTTAATCGGCTGGACCAGCAGGCCGATGATGTTCCGGTCGAGCTCGCCCATCATCAGGACGAAGGCGAACACGGCCACCGCGTACCAGGCCACCGCGGGCTTGGGCCACGGCTGGGCGGCCTGGGCGCGCGCGTCCGCGGCTTCGTCGGACGCGGCGTCTACGGTCGGGATGTCCACGGCCATGGGATTAGGTCTCCTGTGAGCGCGGGCGCCGGTCAGCGCTCGGCTGCGGCCTCTTCGGCCTTGAGTTCAGAGATGATCTTGCCGAACGGTTTCAAGGCGACGGCCATGATCATGGTGGCGATGGGCAGGGCGATCGCCGCGGAGATCGCCATCACGTAGCGCAGGGCGTTCTCGTCGTGCTGCAGGTCGGTCAGCCAGCCGATGAACGCGGGGCCGACGATGCCTGTGACCCCGCTGAACAGCAGCAGATAAAGCGAATTGACCTGGGCCCGCACGCCCGAGGGGGTGATGGATTGCATCGCCGCCACCATGGGCGGCGCGGCCATCAGGGCCAGCGCGCTGCCGGCCGCCGCGCAGGCCACCGACAGCCAGGCGTCCGGCATCAGGGGACCTGCGACCGCGAAGGGGATGGCCAAGGCGTAGGCCACCAGCGCCACGCGCATGTTCCCGTCGTCGTAACGCCGGTTCCAGCGCTCGCACAGCCATGTGCCCGCGACCAGGCCGAGCGGCGAGGTGACCAGGGACACCAGCCCGCTGATCACCCCGTATTCCTGGGGCGACCAGTGATAGGTGCGCTGGAAGAAGGCGGCGCGGAAGTTCAGCGTGCCGTAGGTGATGACGCCGGTGACGAAGATCGACGCGAACATGCAGCCGTACAGGCGCCCATTGCGGATCAGGAAGGCGAACACCTGGGAGATCGGCACGGCGTTCGCCCCGCCCTGGGATCCCAGGCTCCGGCGCGCCGGCTCGGTCACCGTCATCATCAAGGCCGCCACGATCAGCCCCGGAAGTCCGACGGCGAAGAACACCAGCTGCCAGGTCTGAACCGGACCGAGGATCGGCAGGACGACATGGACGTTGGTCAGGGCCGCGATCACCACGCCCCCGATGATCATGGAGACGGCGGTTCCGCCGATGAAGCCGACGTTGAGCACGGCCATGGCGCGCGGCAGCTTCTCGCGCGGGAAGCTGTCGGCGAGCAGGGAATAGGTCGCCGGGCCGTTCACCGCCTCGCCCGCCCCCACGCCTGCGCGGGCGACGAACATCGGCCAGAAGCTGCGCGCCAGGCCGCAGGCGGCCGTCGCCACGCTCCAGACCGCCACCCCGATGGCGATCATCACCCGGCGGCTCTTTCGGTCCGAAATCCGCGACAGGGGAAAGCTGAGGAACAGGTAGACGATGCTGAAGGCGAGGCCGATCAGCAGGCCCATCTGGGCGTCGGAGAGCTGCAGGTCCTGTTTGATCGGCTGCAGCAGCAGGCTGAGGATGTTGCGGTCGATCTGCGACAGCCCGAGCACCAGCGACAGGATCCACAGGGTGCGCCAGGCCGTGGAGGCCGAGGGCCATGGCGGAGAGGCCGCGCCCGGCTGGGCGTCCGTCTCGGCATCCGCCGCGATGGATATCGGCGCTTCAATCGCCATGGACGAGAATCATCCTTCCCTGGGGGTGGAACGGTCTGACGCCATTCTTTCCAAACTATTCGCGGACTTTCCCGGGGTTTTCAATCGCCATCGGCCGTGACAACCAAACGGAGGGTCGCGGAGCAACCGGGGAGGGCGAAATGGACGCCTACGAAATCCAGACCGAGGGCGAGGGGCTGGAGCGGCTGAAACGCGTGCGGCGGCCCGAGCCGGCGCGGGGCCCGGCCAGGTGAAGCTGCGCGTCAAGGCCGCCTCGCTGAACTATCGCGACCAGATCATGCTGAGCGGGACCTATCACACCCCCGCGAAGGGGCCGGTGATCCCGCTGTCGGACGGCGCCGGCGAGGTGGAGGCGGTGGGCGAGGGCGTGACCCGCTTCAAGCCCGGCGACCGGGCCATGGCGACCTTCTTTCAGACCTGGATCGACGGGCGTCCGCCCAAGGGGTTCGCCTCGCTCGGCGTGCCGCTGGACGGGATGCTGACCCAAGCCATCGTGCTCAGCGAACAGGGCCTGGTGCCCATGCCGGCGGGCATGAGTTTCGAGGCGGCGGCCTGTTTGCCCTGCGCCGGGGTGACGGCCTGGAACGCCCTGTTCGGGGCTGGACGACCGCTGATCGCCGGCCAGAGCGTGCTGGTGCAGGGCACCGGCGGGGTCTCCATGTTCGCCCTGCAGTTCGCCAAGGCCGCCGGCGCGCGGGTGATCGCCACCACCTCGTCGGACGAGAAGGCCGAGCGGCTGAAGGCGATGGGGGCCTCGGACGTGGTCAACTACAAGACCCATCCGGACTGGGAAAAGGAGGTCCGGGCCCTCACCGACGGCCAGGGCGTGGACGTGGTGGTGGAGGTCGGCGGCGCCGGCACGCTTCCCAAGAGCTATCAGGCGCTCGGCTGGGGCGGGAAGATCTGCCTGATCGGCGTGATGACCCAGCCCGACGACCCGGCGCAGCTCAATCCCATCGGCCTGGCCTTCAAGGGCGGCAGCCTGCACGGCATCATGGTCGGCCCCCGGCGGATGTTCGAGGACATGCTGGAGGGCATCGAGGCCAACGCCATCGAGCCCCTGGCCGACAAGGTCTTCGCATTCGAGGAGGCCGCCGAGGCCTACCGGACGGCCGGCGCCGGCGCCTTCATGGGCAAGGTGGTGGTGAGGATGTGACGATGCAGACCAGGATAGGCCAGCTGTCGCAGACGCCGCCGGCGCGTTCCCCCCGAGGGTCAAGCCGGAACGGTTCGAGGGCCATCACGAGGCCTGGCTCGCCAAGGCGGTGGGGCTGAACCAGTTCGGGTGAACCACCTTACCCTGGACCCGGCCTATTCCTCACTGCGCCATTGGCACGAGGGGGAGGATGAGTTCGTCTGGTGCTGACCGGCGAGGTCGTTCTGATCGACGAGAACGGGAACATCCGCTCCAGGCGGGCGACTATGCCGGCTTTCCCGCCGGCGCGCCGAACGCGCACCAACTGGCCAACAGGTCCGCCGGCCCAGCGAGTTGCTCATCGTGGGGACGCGCAAGCGTGCGAAGATCGCATCCACTATCCGGACGACGGCATCGGACCGTTCAGCGTCTTCCGCGACGAGAACGGCGTGCGGATTCGCAGCCGAAGGTCGGCAAGTTCCGCAAGGAGAGCCGGCTCAGCCGGCGAGGCCCAGGAACAACGCAATCGCCTGATCCAGCTGGCCGCGTCCTCGGCGCTCAGCTGCCGATCCGCGATCCAAGCTTGCTCTTTGGCAACGTCGACAGCTTGTCGACCATCAGCCGGAGGCTTGGCGCAGACCATTGCCGGAACTGGCTTCAACGACAGGTCGGACGAACCAAGCGTCCTCGGGCTCGGTCGTCAACGGCAGACCGTGATTGATTTGGTGTCCTGAAAGTCGTCGCTCTGGACGATCACCGCCGGTCTCGGCTTTCCGACGTAGTCCGGTCCGCCCGCCACGGTCCAGACCTCACCGCGTTTCATTCAGAAGGCCACGGCTCGGAGATCGCGTCGATGAACGCCTGGTCATCGGCCTCGCCGGGGCTGTTGGCGATCAGGAGGGCCTGGCTGGGCTTCCGCCTCGAACTCGGCCGTGCGGGTGTCGGGCAGCCACATCTGCACCAGACGCTTGCCCTCGCGGCGCATGCGCTCGCGGTCGCCCGGACCCGGTCGCGCGAGGACTTCTTGGCCGGGGGCGTGGGGGTAGCGTCGTCCATGGCGTTACATGTAACGCACACGGGCGGCGGCCGAACCGTCGCGCGAGGCCGTACTCCTGCCGGCTGAACGACCAGGTCGCCGCCGCTAGCAGCACCGCGCCCATCACCGCCACGATGGCCACGTCCTGCATCATGGTCATGGGGTGGCCGAACATCATCACGCTGAACGGCGTGGGGCCGGCCGCCATGCCGGCGTGGTCCAGGAAGGCGTGGCGGATGGCGTCCACCCCGTAGGTCAGGGGGTTCAGCTTGGACACGATCGCCAGCCACGACGGCACGTTGTTCAGCGGGAAGAAGGCGCCCGACAGGAAGATCATCGGCATGATGAACAGCTGCATCATCATCTGAAAGCCCTGCTGCGAGCGCATCCGGCTGGCCATCAATATGCCCAGGCTCGACAGGGAGAAGGAGAACAGGACGAGCAGCGGGATCGCCGTGGCGAGGATCTCAAGGTCCAGCTTCACCTTCAGGAACGGCGCGAGCAGCAGCACGATGGCCGCCTGGAACAGGGCCAGGATCGCCCCGCCGACCACCTTGCCGATGACGATGCCGGCGCGGCTGATGGGCGCGACGAGCAGCTCGCGCAGGAAGCCGAACTCCCGGTCCCACACCACGCTCATCCCCGAGAAGATCGAGGTCATGAACACCGTCTGGGCGATGATGCCCGGAAACAGGAACTGGATGAAGTTCACCCCCGGCGCCATGCCGCCGATGGCCCGCCCGAAGCCGGCGCCGAACATCACGAAGAACATCAGGGGCATGGCCAGCGAGGAGACGATCCGCGACTTGTCGTGCACCAGCCGCAGGATCTCGCGATAGGCCACCACCGTGACCCCTCGGAAGAACTCGTCGGCCGGGCCGGCCTTGCGCGCCGCGAGCGGAACGCCGACGCCGCCGGCCGGCGCGTCGCGGGCGATTGCGTTGGTCATCGTCTTCTCCGCATCCGGCGCATGCCTTCGAACTGGTCGGCGCCCTGTTCCCTGATGGCGTGCCCGGTGATCTTCAGGAACACGTCGTCCAGCGTCGGTCCGCGCAGGCCCAGCGAGGTCAGCGACTGGCTGGCTCCGCGTACGAACTGGGGCAGCCACGCCTTGCCGCCTTCGATGGTGAAGGTCACCTCGCCGTTCTCCACCTTCGCTTCCACGCCGTGTGCCTCACTCAGCTCACGGATCAGGGCGTCGTTGTCCTCGGCCTTCAGGGTGACCACGTCCCCGCCGACGCCGGACTTCAGGTTCTCCGGCGTGTCCAGCGCCACGATCGAGCCGTGGTCCATGATGGCGATGCGGTCGCAGTATTCCGCCTCGTCCATGTAGTGGGTGGTCAGGAAGATGGTCAGCTTCTCGCGCTCGCGCAGCTCGCGAAGATGCTCCCAGATGTGCCGGCGGGTCTGGGGATCCAGGCCGATGGACGGCTCGTCCAGGAACAGCACCTTGGGATGGTGCAGCAGGCCCCGGGCGATCTCCAGCCGGCGCTTCATGCCGCCGGAGTAGTTGCGGGTGGTCTCCTTGCGGCGGTCCCACAGGTCCAGCAGCTTGAGCAGGCCCTCCATGCGCGGCTCGAACACCTCGCGCGGCACGGCATAGGCCTGGGCGTGGAAGCGCAGGTTCTGTTCGGCCGACAGATAGTCGTCCAGCGTGGTGTCCTGGAAGACGAGGCCGATGGAGCGGCGCACGTCGCTGGTCTGGGTCGCCACGTCGAAGCCGTTCACCCGCGCGCTGCCGGAGGTCGGGCGCAGCAGGGTGCACAGCATGCTGATGGTGGTGGTCTTGCCCGCGCCGTTGGGGCCGAGGAAGCCGAACACCTCGCCCTCGGCCACCGAGAAGGACACGCCCTTCACCGCCTCGACCTGCTTGAAGCGGCGCACCAGGTTCTCGGCGAGGATGGCGTCCATGGGCGAACTCACGGTTTGGGGAAAGGCGGCATGAGCGCCGGGTGTGACGTCCCGACTGTTCTGTTGACCGAGTCAATTGTTTCGGGGCTTTGCCGGCTCGTCAACCGTCAAGGCGCGCGGCTGGCGCCGCCGCGGACCCGGCTCGGGCTTCCCTCACGGCCGCGGATGGGGAATGCTTGCGTGCAGAAACGGTGATGGGAGGCGTCGATGGACTACGTCAGATTGGGCTCCACGGGCCTGAAGGTGTCGCGCCTGTGCCTGGGCTGCATGAGCTTCGGCTCGATGATGGACTGGATGCTGAACGAGGCGGACAGCCGCGTCATCATCAAGAAGGCGCTCGACGCCGGGATCAACTTCTTCGACACCGCCGACATCTATTCGCACGGCGAGAGCGAACAGATCACCGGCCGTGCGCTGAAGGACTTCGGGCCGCCGCGCGACGAGCTGGTGATCGCGACCAAGGTGCACCATCCCATGGGCGATGCGCCCAACAGCCGGGGCCTGTCGCGCAAGCACATCATGCACGCCATCGACGCCAGTCTGGACCGGCTGGGGGTGGATTACGTCGACCTCTACCAGATCCACCGCTTCGACTATTCCACGCCCATCGAGGAGACGATGGAGGCGCTGGACGAGGTGGTGAAGTCCGGCAAGGCTCTGTACATCGGCGCCTCGTCCATGTGGGCCTGGCAGTTCGCCAAGATGCAGTTCACCGCCGACCGGCTGGGGACTACGCGGTTCGTCTCCATGCAGAACCACTACAACGCCCTCTATCGTGAGGAGGAGCGGGAGATGAACCCGTTCTGCGTCGACCAGGGCGTGGGCCTGATCCCGTGGAGCCCCATCGCGGGGGGCCTGCTCGCCGGCAGCCGGCGCACCAACACCGTGCGCTCCAAATCGCCCATGGCCCGCGACCGGTTCCGCCGGCCCTCGGACGAGGCGGTGATCGACGCGGTGGCCAAGGTCGCCGAAGCGCGCGGCTGCAAGCCGGCGGAGGTGGCGGTGGCCTGGCTGCTAAGCCGGCCGGGCGTGGCCGCTCCCATCATCGGCTCGACCAAGCCCGAGCACTTGGATGATCCGCTCAAGGCGCTCGAAACCGAGCTGACCGCGCAGGAGATCGCCGAGCTGGAGGCGCCCTACGTGACCCAGCCCGTCAGCGGGATTCTCTAGGGTCGGCGGGGCCTTACGCGGTCCAAGATTACCAAATGTTGAGTTGACACCGCGCGCCTTCGGGTCGCGGATTGACGGTGTCAACGTAGACAACCGCGTACGGGAGAGCACCATGGCTGAACTGGCTGGTGACGGCCCCGCGGGCGCCCCGGCGGCGCCTTTCGAACCGGCCGCGCCCGGCGCCCGAATGGAATCGGACTTCTCCCTCCGCAAGATCAAGATCGGCGTCGTCTGCCTGTTCGGCCAGACCTTCGCCACCTCGATCCTGCCGTTCATGGCGCTGAGCTACGTGCTCTATCCCATGACCAAGGACTTCGGCTGGAGCCGGACCGAGTTCGGCTTCGCCAATTCCTTCCTGATGTGGTCCGGCGCCCTGGTCATTTGGGCGCTCGGGCGGCTGGCCGACAAGTTTGGCGTGCGGCCGGTCATCATTCTGGGCACGCTGGCGGTCGGCGTGGTCACGCTGGCGCTCGCGCGCGTGCAGACCCTTTGGCAGTTCTACCTGTGCTTCGCCCTGCTGGGCGTGTTCGGCTCCACCGGGGCCAGCTACTCCAAGGTGATCGCCGCCCTGTTCACCCAGAACCGCGGCAAGGCCATGGCGATCTTCGGGGCCGAGGGCACGGCCGTGCGCTTCTTCATCCCGATGATCATGGCCTTCATGATCCTGCACTATTCGTGGCGGGGCCTGTTCAACGCGATGGGCTGGACGATCCTGGCGGTGACGCCGCTGGTCTATTTCGGGCTGGTCGAGCCTGGCGCCTACAAGATCAACTTCAGCCTGTTTGGCCGCCGCAAGGCCCAGCCGGACGCGGCGCGCCATCAGGCGGCCCCGGCGCCGATGACGTTCGAGGGCGCGACCATCAAGGCGTGCATGCGCGACAAGGTGTTCTGGCTGATCCTCGGTTCGACCCTGTTCGCCTCCGTGATCGCTAACGGCATGATGACCAACGTCATCGCGGCGCTTCAGGACAAGGGTTTCAGCCAGACGACCGTCGCCGAGTACATGTCGGCGGCCACCTTGTTGGGCCTCGGCGGCACCTTCCTCGGCGGCTTTTTGGTCGACAGGTGGCAGAGCGCCAAGGTCGGCGTGCCGTTCCACCTGATCTCGGCGCTGGGGGCGTTCCTGACGATGATCGTGACGCCGGCGCTCGGCGGCAAGAGCATGCTGTTCGTGGCCATCTCCTGCACCGGCTTCGCCATGGCCGCGGCCCTGCCCATGGCCGCCTACTTCCAGACCCGCTTCTTCGGCCTGAGGGCCTTCGCCGAGATCTTCGGCTTCCAGTCCATGATTCAGGCCGCCTGCATGGGCTTCGCGCCGCCGCTGATGGGCTGGATCTACGACACCTTCCACTCCTACACGATCGCCTTCAGCCTGCAGATCGTCTCGGCGCTGATCGCGGCGGGTGTGTTCATGATCCTGCCGAAGTACCGCTACTCGGCCAACATCGGCGCCATGCCCGCTCCGCCCAAGGGCCCGCCCGTGGGCGGGGTCGGCGCGCCGGTCGTAGCGCCGGCGGCGTAGGCGAGAGCCGCTACTCCCCCCGATCGTTCGGGTTGCGCCGAGCGCGCGCAGCAAAAGTGTGAAGCGGTTTTGCGTCCGCGCGCGCTCTAATTCTTACTTGGCCCGCTTTCCGGGCGACGAACCGGCTTCCACTTCGTCTGAAAGCGGGCCCGGCGTGGTCTGCCCCGCGTAGATCGGCTGGTTCAGGAGGGTGCCGGCCTGCTTGAGCATGGTCAGCCGCGCCTCGTTCAGCGGCTCGTCGGGGATGGCGCGGATGAGCGCGGCGTTGCGCGCCTCGATGCCCTCGCGGAACTCCGGATGGGTGATGATGTAGAGGTCGTTGCGCTTGATCCCGCGCAGCACGCGGCGGCCGACCTCGTCGATGTCCATCATGATGTCGTCCAGCGGCCCGCCGGAGGGGCTGTTCTGCATCATCTCGTAGATGGCCTCGTGCCGGGCGTTCTCGGCGGCGTAGCCCGTCGTCATGCCCTCGGGGCGGAGCTTGTGGTTGATGAAGATGTTGGTCTTCACCCCGCCGGGCAGGAAGGCCGAGACGCCGATGTTCTCGTCCATCAGCTCCCAGCGCAGGGCCTCGGCCATGCCGACCACGGCGTACTTGAGCGTTATGTAGATGCCCGCGTCGCCGCTGGCGAAGGCGCCCGACATGGAGGCGGTGTTGACGATGTGCCCGCCCTCGCCGTGGGCGCGGATGCGCGGCAGGATGGTCTGAACGCCGTTGATCACCCCGTCGAGCATCACCGACTTCAGCCAGTCCCAGTCGTCATAGGTGGCGTTCTTGATCGGGCCGGTGACGCCGATGCCGGCGTTGTTGCACAGCACATGGATCTTGCCGAACACGGCTTCGGCCTCGTCGGCGGCGCGGGCGTAGGCCTCGCGGTCCGACACGTCGAGCTTGATGGCGTGGACGGCCAGGTTGGTGTCCTTGAACTCGGCCATCGCCTCGTCCAGGGCCTCCTGGCGGATGTCTGCGATCACCACCTTCATGCCGTTGGCCGCGAACACCCGCGCCATGCCCAGGCCCATGCCGGACGCGCCGCCGGTGATGAAGGCGACCTTGCCCTCGACGTTTTCCATGCGGTTCCTCCTTGGGGGCCTCAGGCGCCTTCGGTGTAGACGGGGTTGGACATGATCCACTTCCAGGCGTCGTAGAGTTCCTGGTTGATCGGGATGTTCGGGAGGGAGTCCTCGATCAGCTTGTGACGCGACTTCAGCGCCTCGCGGAACTCCGGGTGGCTGAAGATGTAGAGCTTGTCGTCCTTGATGCCCTGGACGACGAACTTGCCGGCGTCCACCGGGTCCATGGCGGTGGCCATCAGATCCACCGGCGCCTCGACCACCTCCTCCTGGTTGGCGACCGGGTCCAGCTGCTTGTAGCCGGTGTCGGACAGGTGCTCGGGCCGGCTCTTGCCGCTCTCGCCGATGTTGGAGCGCACCGGGCCCGGCAGGTAGCAGGAGACGCCGATGTCGCGCCCGACCATGTCGGTGCGCAGGGCTTCCGAAAGTCCCAGCACCCCGAACTTGGCGGTGGCGTAAAGGCCCACCGAGCCCAGCGCCGCCACGCCGCCGATCGAGGAGACGTTGACGATGTGGCAGGGCAGGCCCGACTTCACCATGCGCGGCAGGAAGGTGACGATGCCGTTGATCACCCCGCCGAGGTTCACGCCCATCACCCAGTCCCAGTCGTCATAGGTGGCGTCCTCGATCAAGCCGCCGACGCCCACGCCGGCGTTGTTGACCAGGATCTGCACCGGCTGGCCGTAGTGCTTCTCCACCTCGTCGGCGGCCTTGGCGAAGCCGGCGCGGTCGGTGACGTCGAGGTTCACCGGATAGACCCGGTCGGCCACGCCCATGGCCTTGAAGTCGGCCATGGCCTGATCGAGGTGGTCCTTGCGGCGATAGGTGATCGCCAGCTTGCAGCCCTCCTGGGCCAGCACCTTGGCGATGCCCAGGCCGATGCCGGAATTGCCGCCGGTGACGAAAGCGACCGTGCCCTTCAGGTCCTTCATGCGCGTCCACGTCTCCCTGATGTGTCGGCTCGCCAGAAAGGACGGACGGCAGGCCGTGTCCAGGGGCGATCGGTGCGGCACACTAGCCATTGGGCGGCCGTTGACAACGTCAACGGGGCGTCGTCGATAAGGGCCATAGACCGCCGGACAGGGCGGCGAAAGACGATAGGGAAGCCGCATGACGTCCAGGATCACCATCGCCGCGCTGGCCGCCGCCGGCCTCGCGTTCGCCGCCTCGGCCCAGGACGCGGCCCATGCCCAGAACGGGCCGCCGCCTCCGCCGTCCTGGACGCCGCCCGCCGCGGGCCAGCCGGTGGAGTCCCGCCCGGCCAACGCCAAGGCCCAGCACCCGGCCTTCCCCGGCCAGACCCGCGCGCCCTACGCCCCTTCGAACGTGGCCTTCGAGGCCAAGACGGTGGTGAACGGCCTGGAGAATCCCTGGGGCCTGGCCTTCCTGCCCGACGGGCGGATGCTGGTGACCGAGAAGGCCGGGCGCCTTCGCATCGTGAAGGACGGCAAGCTGTCGGTCCCCGTCGGCGGTCTGCCCTCGGTGGACGCGCGTCAGGGCGGCGGTCTGCTCGATGTGGCGGTCGATCCCGACTACGCGACCAACCACCAGATCTACTGGTGTTACGCCGAGCCGCGCGGCGACGGCGCGGGCACCACCCTGGCCAAGGCGACCCTGACGCCCATGAAGGACGGCGGGACCCGGGTGGAGGACATCAAGTTCATCTTCCGCATGCAGCCGACCGTGGACACCTATCGCAGCTTCGGCTGCCGCATCGTCTTCGACCGCGCCAAGCACGTGTTCCTGACCATGGGCGACCTGGACTTCGATCCGTTCCGGCCGCTGGTGCAGGACATGTCCACCGATGTGGGCAAGGTGATCCGCATCAACCGCGACGGCTCGATCCCCAAGGACAATCCCTTCGTGGGCAAGCCGGGCGTGCGGCCCGAGATCTGGGCCGTGGGCTTCCGCAATCCGCTGGGCGCGGACATCGACCCGGCCACCGGCGACCTGTGGACCGACGAGAACGGTCCGCGCGGCGGGGACGAGTTGAACCACGTCCTGCCCGGCAAGAATTACGGCTGGCCGGACGTCACCTATGGCGAGGAATATTCCGGCGCGCCGGTCGAGGGCGGCCTGACCCAGAAGGCGGGTACGGAGCAGCCGGTCTATTACTGGGACCCGGTGATCGCGCCGTCGGGCCTGACCTTCTATGACGGCAAGCTGTTCCCGCAGTGGAAGGGGAACATCTTCATCGGCGCCCTGCGCGAGCGTCGCCTGGAGCGGCTGGTGATGAAGGATGGCCGCGTGGTCGGCGAGGAGCCGCTGCTCTACGACGGCGGCGAACGCATCCGCGCCGTGCGCGAGGGCCCCGACGGGGCGCTCTACCTGCTCACCGACGACGCGAGGGGCCGGATCATCCGCCTGGCGCCCAAGTGATGGGACGCGGCGTTCGCCGGTTTCCCTGATCGTCATCCCCGGGCTTGTCCCGGGGACCCATGCACACAGGCGTCTCCTGCAAGGGCCGTGTTCATGGGTGGCCGGCACGAGGCCGGCCATGACGAGTTGATGTTCAGGTTTCCAGATCGTCGCGCGCCATGGCCTTCAGGGCCTTCAGCGCGGTGTCGGGCAGGGTGATCGTCTTGCGCTTTTCCAGATCGAACGGCACCAGCACCAACTCCGAGCGGGCCCAGGGGCGACCGGTGGCCGGATCGTTCAGGAAGTGCGCCCAGCGGATCAGCCTGGGATGGCCGAACACCACGCCCGAGCGCATCTCGTAGCGCTCGCCCGCGCCCGGCTGGTTCAGGTAGACGAGGCGGTACTCCACCACCGCCACCCCGATCGGCCGACCGCCCGAGGCGATGTCGCCCACCGCTTCGCGCATGGCGCCGATGCTGTGCGCCGCGCCGTCGGAGATGCGGCCCATGATCTGGTCGGCCCGCACGCGGCCGAACACGTCGCAGTCCTGGGGGCCGAAGGCGCCCGCGCCGTGGCGTTTCAGGCCCATGGCCTCGATCTCCCGAAGCGACCTGGGCGCGATGGGGCCGCCGGGCGTCAGGCTGCGCGGCGCCAGGGCCGGCGGGACCGTCCCGCCGAACGTCTTCGCCTTGGCGCGCGCCGCGGCCGGCCAGGGGAAGGCCTGCAGGTCGCCGGAGGTCACGTGCGCGGCGTGGGTCTGGAAGATGGCGGCCGGCTGGCCGGAGTCCGAATGCAGCATGGTCTGGACCAGCCGCGCGTCGTCCCCGCCCATGTCCAGCACCGCGCCGGTCATGTGCAGGCCGTCGCCGGCGTGGGCCTCCCTCAGGAAGCGGATGTGGTGTTCCTTGACCACCAGGGTGGAGGCCGCGCGCGGCGCGAACGCCCGCTCCATGCCCAGGGCGGCGGCAAGTTCCACGAGGCCTTCCATGGCGGCGGCCATGTAGAAGCGCACATTCATGTGACCCATCTGGTCGCACTGCCAGGTGTTCACCCCGCCGCGCCAGATCTCGATTCCCGTATCGTCCAAGGCTCCAGTCCCCTTGTCGCGGTTGGCCCAGCGAGATCTACCGTGCTCGGATCAAGGTCTTGTTAACGAAAAAAACCGGTGGACGCGGGCCCCGGGGCGTTGACGGGTTGTCAACCACGTGGCCCCATATATCGGGCTAGGGTGATTTGGGACCACAACATGTAGCGCCACGGCGCGATTGGGGTCTCTTCGACAACTCATTATATTGGCTGGGTTGTGGGCATGATCGGCAGTGAAGTGAAAACCGAAGAAGCGGCTGCAGGGCGACGATTTTCTCCGGCGCGTCCCAAGCCGAAGCCTCAGCTTACCTTGGTCCGCAAGGTCGAGGTGGACCACGCCCGCGACGCCCTGCTGACCGAGTTCGGCAAGACCACCTTGAAGGACCGCTACCTGCTTCCCGGCGAGTCCTATCAGGACATGTTCGCCCGCGTGGCCACCGCCTACGCCGACGACGCCGAGCACGCCCAGCGGGTCTACGACTACATGAGCCGCCTGTGGTTCATGCCGGCCACCCCGGTGCTGTCCAACGGCGGGGCCGAGCGCGGCCTGCCGATCTCCTGCTTCCTGAACGCGGTCGGCGACTCGCTGGAAGACATCGTCGGCGCCTGGAACGAGAACGTCTGGCTGGCCGCCAACGGCGGCGGCATCGGCACCTATTGGGGCGGGGTCCGCTCCATCGGCGAGAAGGTGAAGGGCCAGGGCCAGACCAGCGGCATCATCCCCTTCATCCGGGTGATGGACTCCCTCACCCTGGCCATCAGCCAGGGCTCGCTGCGGCGCGGCTCGGCGGCGTGTATCTCGACATCCACCACCCGGAGATCGAGGAGTTCCTGGAGATCAGGAAGCCGTCCGGCGACTTCAACCGCAAGTCCCTGAACCTGCATCACGGCATCTCGATCACCGACGAGTTCATGGAGGCGGTGCGCGACGGCGAGCCCTTCGCCATGCGCTCGCCCAAGACCGGCGAAGTGGTCCGCTACGTGGACGCCCGGAACCTGTGGCAGAAGATCCTGGAAATCCGGCTGCAGACCGGCGAGCCCTATCTGATCTTCTCCGACACGGTGAACCGCGCCATGCCTCAGCACCAGCGCGAGCTGGGCATGAAGGTGCGCCAGTCCAACCTGTGCTCCGAGATCATGCTGCACACCGGCAAGGACCACCTGGGCAAGGACCGCACCGCGGTCTGCTGCCTGTCGTCGGTGAACGCCGAGACCTTCATGGAGTGGCGCGACGAGCCCCGCTTCATCGAGGACGTGATGCGCTTCCTCGACAATGTGCTGCAGGAGTTCATCGACACCGCGCCCGCCGGCCATGTCCGCGGCGGTCTATTCGGCCACGCGCGAGCGTTCGGTGGGCCTCGGGCTGATGGGCTTCCACTCCTTCCTGCAGAGCCAGAACGCGCCGTTCGAAGTCCGCCATGGCCAAGTCGTGGAACATGCGGCTGTTCAAGCACCTGCGCCGCGAGGCGGACAAGGCGTCCCGCACCCTCGCCCAGGAGCGCGGACCCTGCCCCGACGCCGAGGAGCGCGGGATCATGGAGCGCTTCACCCACAAGCTCGCGATCGCGCCGACCGCTTCGATCTCGATCATCTGCGGCGGCGCCTCGGCGGGGATCGAGCCGATGCCGGCCAACATCTACACGCACAAGACCCTGTCCGGCTCCTTCGCGGTGAAGAACGCGCACCTGGAGCGGCTGCTGGAGGCCAGGGACCAGAACACGCCGGCGGTGTGGAACTCGATCCTGGAGCACGAGGGCTCGGTCCAGCATCTGGAGTTCCTGACCCAGGACGAGAAGGATGTGTTCAAGACCGCCTTCGAGATCGACCAGCGCTGGATCGTCGAACTGGCCGCCGACCGCACGCCGGAAATCTGCCAGTCCCAGTCGCTGAACCTCTTCCTGCCCGGCGACGTCGATAAGTGGGACCTGCACATGCTGCACTGGCGGGCCTGGGAGCAGGGGGTGAAGTCCCTCTACTACCTGCGCTCCAAGTCCGTGCAGCGGGCCTCCTACGCCGGCGCCGAAGAGCGGGCCGAGATCGCCCCGGACCTCGCCGCCGCCGCGCGCACCGACTACGACGAGTGCCTCGCCTGCCAGTAACGGCGAGGCCTCCCAACCGCCGCACAACCTGAACACACCCGTCGCGCGGTGGTGGAACTGGGGTTCCATTTAGGTGAATCCGTTGGACCGAAAGGTCCGCAAAACCCCTTCTGCCTCTGACTTGAATTGGGGGTCCGGGATCGCGTATTCGTTGAGTACGGGCCGGGCGGGGTGACGGTTGAACATCGAGGGGACCAGGCCGGTCATCATCTTGGCCTTGTGCGGGCTCGCCCTGGGCGCGGCCGCCTGCGTTCCGTTCTACACGCGCCGCGTCCAGGCTGACCTGCCCCCGCCGCCCGAGGCCTTCGGGCCGCTGCCGACCGCGCGCGATGGCGACCCTCCGGCCCAGGACTCCGACGCGACGGCCCTCGCCGAGAACCGGGACCCCGACTCCAGCGCGCCCGCCAAGGTCGGCGCCGCGCTGCGCGCCCTGGTCGATCCGGCCCTGGCGGCGGTTCCCAAGGCCTTCCTGGACGCCAAGACCGGCGCGATGATCCTGTCCCGCTCGGGCCGCAACGTGTTCGAACACGTCACCGAGACCCTGGGCGAGGTCGTGCCGGAGCGCTCGCAGGCGCACCTCAAATCCATCGATCAATCCCCTCCGGTGGACATCAAGCCGGTGACCTACACCCACGAGTTGCCCAAGCCCGTCACCTTCGAGGCGGGCGGATACCAGGTGGAGTTCAGCCCCCACGTCAGCCTGCACGTCGGCGAGGACCTCACCGAGGCGGAGGCGGGGGGCATGCTGCGCGTCTCGCGTTCGCCGGCGGGCGGCAAGGAAGTGGACCTGCTCGGCGTCTCGCCTGAGGCGGACAAACGCGGCGCCAAGGCCCAGCGCTGGTACCTGTTCATCGGCGCGAGCGGGCGGGCCATCGACTGGCGCGCCATCCGCAACACCGGCGGCGGCGATCGGTGGGTGGGTTCCTCGGACGCCACCACGGTCTTCCTGCAGGCCGCCCAGGCTGGCTTCGCCTGGCGGCGTGGGGCCCTTCAGACGGCCATCGCCTTCGTGATGCGCAAGGCTACCTCCGGCGGGCCATTCACCGACATCTATCCCGGCAACGAACAGATCGTCGCCCTGACCGTGTCCCTGAGGCCCGGAACCCCAAGGCCGGCGACCTCGATGTCCGCGACCTCGCCCGACTGACGTCCCCCGGTTCACGCTGGCCAGCCCGCCGTGGCGTCTCGCCGGAATCGCCCCTAAGCTCCCGGCCGGCGCGGCGCGAGACGGGGGCGAGCATGGCGAACGCAGAGGCGAGCGGAACCAAGGGGGGCATGGCCCGGCTTCGCGCCATCGTCGGCGGTTCGGCCGGCAACACGGTCGAGGTCTACGACTGGTTCGCCTACGCCTCCTTCGCGCTTTACTTCGCCAAGGCGTTCTTCCCCGAGGGCGACCAGACTGGACAGCTGTTGAAGACCGCGGCGGTGTTCGCGGTGGGCTTCCTGGCCCGCCCTCTCGGCGCCTGGCTGATGGGCATTTACGCCGACCGCGTGGGCCGGCGCGCGGCCCTGATGCTGTCGGTCAGCCTGATGTGCCTGGGCTCGCTGATCATCGGTCTGTGTCCCAGCGCGGCGCAGATCGGGGTGGCGGCGCCGACCATCCTGGTGCTGGCGCGCATCCTTCAGGGCGTGAGTCTGGGCGGCGAGTACGGCACCAGCGCTGTCTATCTGTCCGAGATGGCCGGGCGCGAGCGGCGCGGCTTCTGGTCCAGCTTCCAGTACGTGACCCTGATCTCCGGCCAGATCCTGGCCATGGCCACCCTGGTGATCCTGCAGTCGGTGATGTCCGCCCATCAGCTGGACGCCTGGGGCTGGCGCATCCCGTTCTTCATCGGCGCCGGCCTGGCGGTGGTGGTGGTGTGGATGCGGCGGCGGCTGGACGAGACGCCCTCGTTCCTGGTGCGCGGCAAGGAGCGCGCGCGGGTGATGATGCTGTTCACCCGCCATCCGCGCGAGAGCCTGATCGTGTTCGGCCTGACCGCCGGCGGCACGCTCGCCTACTACACCTACACCACCTATGTGCAGCAGTTCCTGGTCAACACCTCCGGCTTCACCAAGACCACGGCCACCCAGATCACCTTCGCGGCGCTGGTGCTGTTCATGGTGATCCAGCCCCTGTTCGGCTGGCTGTCGGACAAGGTGGGCCGGCGCGCGGTGCTGATGATCTTCGGCGTGTGCGGGGTGCTGGGCACCTGGCCGCTGATGTCGTTTCTCGCCCACACACAGGACGCGCGGATGGCGTTCGTGTTCGTGGCGCTGTCGATGGTGGTGCTGGCCGCCTACACCTCGGTCAATGCGGTGGTGAAGTCCGAGCTGTTCCCCACCGAGGTGCGGGCCCTGGGCGTGGCCCTGCCTTACGCCTTCGCCAACAGCCTGTTCGGGGGCACGGCCGTCTACGCGGCCCTGTGGTTCAAGCGGATGGGCCACGAGACCTGGTTCTACACCTACGTCACCGTAGTGATCGGCCTGTCGCTCTTGGTGTATGTGCTCATGCGCGACACCAAGCAGCACAGCCAGATCCTGGAGGACTGAGCGCCCGCGCGGCGCTTGCGTCCACAGGCTGAACAGTATCGGAAACCATCGTTGAGCGACCCCACGCGAGCCTCCGCCGTCGACCGCTATCTGAGCCGCCGCATCAAGACCGGCGATCTGCTGGTGCGCCTGGGGTCCGATCCGGTGAAACGGTTCGGCGACGGCTCCGGCGCGCCGGTGGAGGTCCACATCGACCGCGTCGCGGTGCTGCGGATGATGGCGCGGCGGTCCTCCCTGACCCTGGGCGAATGCTACATGGACGGCTCGGTCCGCTTCGCCCAGGGCGGGATCTACGACTTCGTCGCCCTGGTCTCGCGCAATTCCAAGTTCGGCCTGATCAAGGAGACCTGGTTCAAGCGGCTGCTGCGCGGCCTGCGCCAGCGCAACGACGCCAAGACCTCCCGCCGCAACGCGGCCCATCACTACGACCTGTCGCTGGATCTCTACCGCCGCTTCCTCGACACCGACCTGCAGTACACCTGCGCCTACTTCGCCCGCCCGGACATGACGCTGGAGGAGGCGCAGACCGCCAAGCGCGACCGCATCGCCAAGAAGCTGATGCTGCGGCCCGGCGACCGGGTGCTGGACATGGGCTGCGGCTGGGGCGGGCTGGCGCTGGACCTCGCCACGCGTGAGGAGGGGATCAAGGCCCTGGGCGTCACCCTGGCCGAGGAGCAGGTGGCCGAAGGTCGCCGCCGCGCCAAGGCGACGGGCCTCGACAAACGGGTCCGCTTCGAGCTGCAGGACTATCGGGCGGTGGAGGGCCAGTTCGACCGGATCGTGTCCATCGGCCTGTTGGAACACGTCGGCCGGCCGAACTACGACGCCTTCTTCCAGAAGATCGCCGCCCACATGCCCAAGGACGGGGTGGCGCTGGTCCACTCCATCGGCCGCAAGCACGGGCCGGGGGTGACCAACGAATTCCTCGACAAGTACATCTTCCCCGGCGGCTACATCCCGCTGCTGTCCGAGGTGCTGCCGTCCGTCGAGCGCGCGGGGCTGCAGGTGGCCGACATCGAGATGTGGCGGCTGCACTACGCCGAGACCCTGCGCCATTGGCGCGAGCGGTTCGAGGCCGCCCGCCCGGACATGGTGGAGCTCTACGACGAGCGGTTCTGCCGCATGTGGGAATACTACCTGACGATCAGCGAGGTGGCGTTCCGCTGGGCGGGCTTCGCCATCTTCCATCTGCAACTGGTGAAGACCGTCGACGCGGTCCCCATCACCAAGGACTACCTGGACGGCGTCCGATAGCGCGGATCAGCCGTTACGCTTAAGCTTCCCGCCAGACCCCGGAGGACCGAGCCCGCCCGTGCCAGATTTCATCCAAAAGCTGACCAACTTCGAGCTGATCAAGCTCGGCCGCGACCACGTCACCCTCGGCGGGGCGGCGGCGTCGCTGGCGACGCTGATCGCGGCGATCCTGCTGGCGCGGATCGTGGGCGGGGCGCTGCGGCGCCTGCGCGATCGCTCCCACGGCGCCATGGCCTCGCTCTACATCGTCGAGAAGCTGGCGACCTACAGCTTGGTGGTGGCCGGGGTGGCGCTCAGCCTGTCCACCCTCGGCATCAACCTGACCTCCATCACGGTGTTCGCCGGCGCCATCGGCGTGGGCGTGGGCCTGGGCCTGCAGGGGGTGGTGAAGGAGTTCGTCTCCGGCCTGGTGCTGATCTTCGACCGGGTGCTGAACGTGGGCGACTTCATCGAGCTGACCACCGGCGTGCGCGGCATCGTGCAGGAGATCGGGCCGCGCGCCACGCGGATCACCACCAACGATCACGTGGACGTGCTGCTGCCCAACTCCAAGCTGGTCGAGGACCAGATCACCAACTGGACCCTCGGCAACGCCACGCGGCGCATCCACATCCCCTTCTCGGTCGCCTATGGGGCGGACAAGGACCACGTGCGCCGCGCCGTGCTGGCGGCGGCCAAGGGGGTGGACTTCACCTTGCCGGACTCAGGTTCGCGCCGCACCCAGGTGTGGCTGGTCGGCTTCGGCGATTCGGCCCTGAACTTCGAGCTTCTGGTGTGGCCGACGCTGGAGGCGGTGAAGCGCCCGGCCGCCATGCAGGCCGCCTACACCTGGGCCATCGAGGACGCCCTTCGCCGCGAGGGGCTGGAGATCCCCTTCCCCCAGATGGACCTGCGCCTGCGCAGCGTCTTCGGCGCGGAAGGCGAGGCGGCGTTCGACGCCCTGGGCCTGCGGCCGGCCAAGCCCAGCGCCGTCGCGCGGTCGCACAAGGCCTCCTCCAACGACGCGGCCGAGGACCTGCGCGCGGAGCCGGAGGATGACAACGATCCCGCCGCCCGGCCGCCGCTTCCCGGCAAGCCCTGATGCCCTCCGAGTCGATCAAGTCGATTCGGCGATATCGGGATCATTCGGAACAAATACACTTCTCGACCGACAATCTATTCTTTCATGACGGAAATATATCGTAGAATATGTTGAATATTCCGCGTCCATTTGACAAATTGGACCCGGCGGGATAACCTGCCCCCCATATCCAAGACGCAATTTGTGGACGTTCGCGCCGCTGCCGATTCGGCAGCTTCGGCGCGCGTTTCCGTCCATTGGCGTTGTCCGCAACAAATCATGGAGGTGTTTTTTTGGCCTATCCCAACTCTCGCGACCGTCAGCCCGCCGCGCGCCGTGCGCCGCGTCAGGCCCGCCTGACCGCCCGCGCCGGCATGGTGCTCCGCCGCGGCATGGAGTTCGGTTCCATCCACGACGTCCAGATGATGTTCATGGACCGGGGCGTGGCGCTGGCGCCGATGAGCTGCCGCGCCGTGGACGATGGCATGGCGCTGACCGACGGCGGCGTGGCGATCCTGCCGACGGCGGGCGAGGCGAATCTGCGTGACGGCAGCCTGGCGGGCATCGTGGTCCCGGGCGGCGCGTCCGGCGCGGGCGAGGCCGACGGCATCGGCGCCCTGGTCAAGGCCGCGCACGCCGAGGGACTTCCGGTCATGGGATTCGGCGAAGGCGTGACGCAGGTGCTCGCGGCGCTCGGCCTGGACGCGCCGGCCGAGACGCCGCCGGGCGTGCTGGTCGATCAGGGCGTGCGCATGCTGGAGCAGCCGGCCGACGTGGCCGACGCGATCCAGGTGTTCCACCGCTCGCCGGCCGCGGCGCACTCCAACGCCTAGGGGACGGGTCTAGGCGGCCGTCGCGGCCGCCTTGCTCGCCTGGGAGGACTGCAGGGCCGCGACGAAGCTGTCGCGCCACTGGGTGACGTCCTCGCGGGTCACGCCGTCCATCAGGATCTCCCAGCGATTGATCCGCTCCTCCAGGCTCATGGCCAGGCCGCGCTTGATCGCCTCGGCCACTTCCTCGCGGCTGAACGGGTTGACGATCAGGGCTTCCTTCATCTGAGCGGCCGCGCCGGCGAAGCGCGACAGGATCAGCACGCCCGGGTCGGTGGGGTTCTGGGCGGCGACGTACTCCTTGGCCACCAGGTTCATGCCGTCGCGCAGCGGCGTCACCAGGCCGATGTTCGCGGCCCTGTAGATGCCGGCCAGCTCGTCGCGCCGGTAGGTGCTGTTCACATAGCGGATGGGCACCCAGTCCACCTCGGCGAACTCGCCGTTCACCCGGCCGGAGACCGCGTCGAGCTTGGCGCGGATGTCCTGATAGGCGTCCACGTCCTCGCGGCTGGGGGTGGCGATCTGCAGCAGGAAGACGTGGCCGCGCTGCTCGGGGTTGTCGGCCAGGAACTGCTCGTAGGCCAAGAAGCGCTCCTCCAGGCCCTTGGAATAGTCCAGGCGGTCCACGCCCAGGATCATCTTGCGCCCGTCGCAGCTCTCCATGATGCGCTGATAGCTGGCGCGGGCCTCCGGCGAGCGCGCCGCGGCCAGGAAGTCCTGGGTGTCCAGGCCGATGGGAAAGGCGCCGAGCTTGACGCTGCGGCCGAAGGCGCGGGCGCCGTCGGCCGTCAGCTCGCCGCCCTCCTCGCGCACCACATAGTCCTGGAAGGCGGCCAGGGAGTCCTCGGTCTGGAAGCCCACCACGTCGTAGTCGAACAGGGACTGCACCAGCTGGCGGTGCCGGGGCAGGGTGAGCAGCAGCCGCGTGGCCGGCCAGGGGATGTGCAGGAAGAAGCCGATCCGGTTGACCACGCCCAGGCGCCGCAGCTCCCGCGCCATGGGGATCAGATGATAGTCGTGGATCCAGATCAGGTCGTCCGGCTCGATCAGGGGCCGCACGGTCTCCGCGAAGCGCGCGTTGACCCGCCCGTAGCCCTTGTCGAACGAGCGCTCGAAGGCGGTCAGGTCGATCCGGTGGTGGAACAGCGGCCACAGCGTCTTGTTGGCGTAGCCGTTGTAGTATTCGTCGACGTCCTGCTCCTCCAGATCGACGGTGGCGACCGTCACGCCGTGGGCGCGGTGCATGTGCAGGTGGCCGGTGAAGGACTCGATGGTGTCGCCGCTCCAGCCGAACCAGACGCCCTGATATTTCCGCAGCGCCGCAGCCAGGGCCATGGCCAGGCCGCCCGCCGAGCCCGCGCCGATGTCGCCGGGCAGGCTGACGCGATTGGAGATGACGATCAGCCGGCTCATGTCCGCGCCTCATGGTTGGCCCGGCCCGGGGGCGTATTCGCGTACGCCTCCAGCCAGGCGATGACTTGCTCGACGTCCCCCAATCTGAACCGCGCCGCCGTGGGCCGCGCGGGCCCCACCAGCACGCCATAGCCGCCCTGCGCGGCGGCGATCGCGAAGCCGTGCTCGTCGGTGGCGTCGTCCCCCACGAACACCGGCGCGGCGCCCTTGAACGGCGCCTCGGCCATGAAGGCGGCGACCGCGTCGCCCTTGTCTGGGCCCGGCGTTCTCAGCTCCACGACCATGTGGCCTTCCTGCAGGGCGAGGCCGGTCTCGTTCGCCAGCCGCCGGCCGAGCGTGCGGGCCATGTCGGCGGCCCCCGGCGCTGCGCGGTAGTGCAGGGTCACGCCCAGGCCCTTGTCCTCGACCAGCAGGCCGTCCACGGACCTGGCGGCGGTGAGCAGCCGCTCGCGCGCGACGGCGAGCGCGGGGTGGGGCGCCAGGCTCAGCCGCGCGCCCGAGGCCGTGCGGCGCTCCAGGCCGTGCACGCCGGCGGCGGCTATGACCGCGCCTTCGACGATCCGGTCCACCTCCTCCAGCGTCCGGCCGCTGACGATGGCGACGCGTCCGCCCAGGCGCGCGGCCAGACGTTTCAACAGCTCCGTGCGGCGCGGGTCAGGGCCCACGTCCGAGGGCGTGTCGGCGATGGGCGCCAAGGTGCCGTCCAGGTCGAGGAACAGGGCGATCTGGCCGTGCAGACCCTCAGGGTCGACGGGCGGGGCGGCGATCTCGACCGGCTCCTGAACGCTCATTGAGGGGCGCCTTCCAGGGCGACGCCTTCAGGCAGCACCATCTTCATGTGCGGATAGGGGATCTCCACGCCTTCGCGGTCGAAGGCCATCTTGATCCGCTTGTTGAACTCGCGGCCCACGTCCCACTGGCTCATGGGCAGGGTCTTGAAGCGGGCCTTCAGCATCACCCCGCTGTCGGCCAGGGCGTCGACGCCGAACACCTCGATCGGGGCGATGATCTTGTCCTTGAAAGCGGGGTCCTTCTGCAGCGCCGCGCCGGTCTCGTGGATCACCTCCAGCGCCCGTTCGATGTCGGACTCGTAGGAAACCTGCAGGTCGAAGACGTAGAAGGAGAAGCTCTTGGTCAGGTTATGGACGACCTGCGCCTCGCTGTAGGGAAACACGTGCAGCGTGCCGTCGAAGTCGCGCAGGCGAATGGTGCGCAAGGTCATCTGCTCCACCAGCCCACCGAACGCGCCGATCCTGGCCACGTCGCCCACTGACACCACGTCCTCCACCACCATGAAGACGCCGGTGATGAAGTCCTTCACCAGCGTCTGGGCGCCGAAGCCCAGCGCCACGCCCATGACGCCGGCGCCGGCGAGCAGCGGGCCGATCCTGAGCCCGATCTCCGACAGGGTCATCATCGCGCCGATCAGCACGATGGCGCCGATGGCCGCGCCGCGCAGCAGGGGCGTCAAGGTCTGCAGCTGGGCCGAGCGGCGCGGGTCGGGCGCGTCTTCGGACAGGCCGTGCATGAGTTGGTTGATCACCAGCC
Organism: uncultured Alphaproteobacteria bacterium; assembly: GCA_963761065.1. Classification (GTDB taxonomy): domain Bacteria; phylum Pseudomonadota; class Alphaproteobacteria; order Caulobacterales; family Caulobacteraceae; genus JANWHQ01. Next base: position 290,181 of record CAVXFP010000002.1, read on the forward strand.
GGGCGAATTGGATCGCCGCGAAGGTCAGGACCACCAGAAGCGTGATGCGCAGGGAGGAGCGGAGAATCTGCTCGCCGAGGCCTCCGGACATCCAGGACGACACGTCCACGCCCCAGATGCCGGCGATGACCACCGCCGCGCCCGCCGCCAGAACGGCGTCGACAACGCGGCGCGTGAAGCGGCCGACGCGGTTGGCCAGAACGTGCTTCTCCGCGTTCGCCGGGCCGGGCAGGCTGCGGGTTCCGCGCTGCAGCGCCAATCTCACGAGCTTGGCCAGGCCGACGGCCAAGCCGGCCGCCACCAGGCTCAGCGCCACGTTTATCAGCACGCCCTCGGGGCCGAGGGCCTTCAACCCCGTCCAGATCTCACCGAAGAGTCGAAAGATGCGTTCGTTGGCCCTCATCGGCAAAGCCGCCCCCAGACTGTTACTGTGGCCGGGCCAAGCGTCGCCGCCTGGACTCCAGCGCTGCACTGCTCAAAGCTCATATAGTCGCCTCGCGCACCCCGTCTTGGTCAAGAAAAAGCAAATCGACAAGCGCGATAAGCTCCACCGGCGCCACACTCTTGAGCAGCGCCGGAGATGGAGTAGCGAAGATGTGTCTCATTGCTTGATATGATGAACGATAATCTTGATTTAAGGCGGGCGCACAAACAGGCCCGCCGGCCGGCGGCGGGTCCGCTGCTTTCGGGCCTTGTAACACTATTTGTCCGCCGGCGGGCTCTGCTCACGCGCCTGTGATCTGTTGGCCGACGAACCTGCCGCGCCAGCGGCTATGTTCGCGGGGACGGATACGATCGTCCGGTCCGCGAAAGGGGGACATCGCATGACAGCCAAGGCCGCGACGCAGGACGTCTTCACCACCAATGTGCCGTCCAGGCTGGATCGCCTGCCGTGGAGCCGGTTCCACTGGCTGGTGGTCACCGCGCTCGGCGTCACCTGGATCCTGGATGGGTTGGAGGTCACGCTCGTCGGCTCGCTGGCGCCGGCCATCGCGGATAGGGCGGGCCTGGGCCTCACCAGCGGCCAGATCGGCCTGGCGGGCAGCGCCTATGTGGTGGGCGCGGTGTGCGGGGCGCTCGGCTTCGGCTACCTCACCGACCGCTTGGGCCGAAAGCGGCTCTTCACCCTGACGGTGGCGGTCTATCTGGTGGCCACGGTGCTGACGGGGCTGTCGTGGGACTTCACGTCGTTCCTGCTGTTCCGCTTCCTCACCGGCGCGGGGATCGGCGGGGAGTATTCGGCGGTGAACTCCGCCGTGCAGGAGCTGATCCCCGCCCGCCGGCGCGGCGTCACCGACCTGATCATCAACGGCAGCTTCTGGATCGGCGGGGCCATGGGCGCGATCGGCTCGCTGATCGTGCTGGACCCGGCGATCTTCCCCCAGGCCTACGGGTGGCGGTTCGCCTTCCTGGTGGGCGGGGCGCTGGGGCTGGTGATCATCTACGTGCGCCGCTTTCTGCCCGAGAGCCCGCGCTGGCTGATGACCCACGGCCGCAAGCAGGAAGCCGAAGCGATCATCGAGGGCATAGAGGCGGGCGTCGCCGCCCAGCATGGGCCCCAGCCGCCGACCGACGGCCTGCCCACCATCCAGCTGCGCGCGCGAACCCACACCAAGCTGACCGAGGTGATGGCGAACCTGTTCCGCCACTATCCCCGGCGGACTTTCCTGGGGCTGGTGCTGATGTCGACCCAGGCGTTCTGCTACAACGCGATCTTCTTCACCTACGCCCTGATCCTGGCGAAGTTCTACGGCATCCCGGCCGCCAAGATCGGCCTGTTCATCCTGCCCTTCGCGGTGGGCAACTTCCTGGGGCCGCTGCTGCTCGGACGGCTGTTCGACAGCATCGGGCGCAAGCCGATGATCTCGGCCACCTATGGTCTGGCGGGCGTGCTGCTGGCGATCACGGGGGTCTTGTTCCAGCAAGGTCTGCTGACCGCCGAGATACAGACCCTGGCCTGGACGGTGATCTTCTTCTTCGCCTCGGCGGCGGCGAGCGCGGCCTATCTCACGGTGGGCGAATGCTTCCCGCTGGAGATGCGGGCCATGGCCATCGCCATCTTCTACGCCATCGGCACGGGCATCGGCGGCAGCATCGGCCCGGCCCTGTTCGGCGCCCTGATCGAGGCGGGCGAGCGCTCGGGCATCATGTGGGGCTATCTGATCGGCGGCGGCATGATGATCTTCGCCGCCATCGTGGAGGCGATCTTCGGCGTGCGCGCCGAACGCCTGCCGCTGGAGGAGGTGGCGACGCCGCTATCTCACGTGATGTGAAGGCGCACGTGATGTGAAGGATGGTGGACGCGGCTGGGATTGAACCAGCGACCCCCTCGATGTCAACGAGGTGCTCTCCCACTGAGCTACGCGTCCGGAGCCCGAAGCATTTCCCGGCGAAGTGTGAAGCGGTTCGCCGAAGGAAATGCGTCTTGCCAATAGTCTCAAGGCAGGGGGGTATAGCCGCGCTCCGGCCGGCCCTCAAGCCTGCCTCGCAGGCTCAGCCGGCCAGGATTTCCTTCATGGAGATCGCGGGGTCCGCGAGGCGCCCCGCGTCCACCTGAGCCTTGCGGCCGATCAAGAGGCGCCCGGCCATGAATTCGGGCCCAGCGTTCACGGCTTCGACGGCCATCACCCGGCCGCCGTTCAGGTGGAAGACGGCGAACTTGGCGGCGGCCATGTCGCCGCGGACCACCAGTTCGTCCGCCTCGAAGGGCACGCCGGCGATCTGGAGCTTCACGTCATACTGGTCCGACCAGAACCAGGGCACCTCGGGCGCGGGCGCCGGCTTGCCGAGGATATGGGCGATCGCCTGCTTGGCCTGCTCCAAGGCGTTGGGCACGCTTTCCAGCCGGTGCATGCGGTTGTCGTACAGCGGCATGGGCCGCCAGGTCATGTCGCCGATGGCGTAGATCGCCGGGTCCGAGGTCAGCGCCGTCTCGTCCACCACCACGCCGTTTTCGCAAGGCAGGCCCGGCGTCGCGCGCCAGGCCGTCGCGGCCGATGGCGCCCACGCCCACCAGCACCGCGTCGCAGGGGATGGTGCGGCCGTCCGACAGGGTGAGCCCCGACACATGGCCGTCCGCGCCGTGCTCGACGGCCGTCGCGCTGGTCTCGGTGAGGATCTGCACGCCGCGGGCGCGGTGGTAGGCGGAGAAGAAGCTGGACAGCGGCTCGCTCGCCACCCGGGCCAGCACGCGCGGCGCCAGCTCCAGCACCACGGCGTCCGCCTGGAAGCTGCGCGCCGAGGCCGCCGCCTCCAGCCCGATATAGCCGCCCCCGACGATGGCCAGGGTCTTGCCCGGCTCCAGCACCGCCTTCAGCCGCTCGGCGTCCGCAAGGCTGCGCAGTTCCAGCAGCTCATGCGGCTGCGCGCCCGCCAGGGCCAGCTTGCGGTTGGCCGAGCCGGTGGCGAGGATCAGAATGTCGTAGGGAACCTCGCCGCCGCCTTCCAGCAGCACCAGCTTGGACGCCCGGTCGATGGCGGAGACGCGCGTGCCCAGCCGCAGGGTGACGTCGTGCTCGGGATAGAAGCTGTCCGGCTTCAGCTTCAGGTCTTCGGCGTCCGTCTCGCCCTTCAGATAGGCCTTGGACAGCGGCGGGCGCTGATAGGGGACGATCGGCTCCTCGCCGATCATGGTGATCGAGCCGGCATGGCCCTGTTGGCGCAACAGCGCGGCGGCGGTTCCGCCGGCATGGCCGGCGCCGAGGATGACAATGCGGGGGGTGCTCATGACGGGCGTCTCAGTGCTGTGCGCAAGCGCCTTCGTCAACAGCGCGCGTCAGCCATGCCGCGCGGCGGCGGTGGCTTTGATCAGCGCGTGGACCTGCAGGCCCGGCCTCAGCGCCAGCCGTTCGGCCGCCGCGGGGGTGACCAGGGACTTCAGCCGCGCGCCGGGCGCATCCAGCCGCAGCACCAGTCCGCCGCCGGCGTGGGGCGTCATGGCGGCGATCGTCGCGGGCAGGCGGTTCTGCACGCTGGAGTCCGTGGGGTCCGACAGGGCGACGGCCACGTCGCGCGCATCGACGATTACGCGCGCTGGCTGGCCGGGGTCGAGATCCAGGCGCGGGGTCAGGAACTCGGCGCCGCCATCCCTCAAAGAGTCCCCCAGCGACAGGCGCGTGGCGGCGGCCTCGTGGGCCAGGACGCGGCCTTCCAGGATCGAGATCGGGGCGGTGAGGCCGGCCGCCTCCTCGGCTTCGGGATGGTCGAAGGCCTCGGCCGGCGGGGCGCAGGCGAGGGTCCGGCCGCCTTTCATCAGCACCACCACGTCGGCCAGCCGCGCGGTCTCCTCGATGGAGTGGCTGACATAGAGCAGCGGCGGTCCAGCGCCGCGCCCGAGCGCGTCGATGTGGGCGAGCAGCTCAGCCCGGCGGGCGCCGTCCAGCCCCGTCAACGGCTCGTCCAGGATCAGCAGACGCGGGGCGGACAGCAGGGCCCGGCCAATGGCGACCCGGCGCGCCTCTCCGCCGGAAAGGTTGGCGGGCCGCCGATCCAGCAGGGCCTCGATCCCCAACAGCTTTGCCACGCCGTTCAGGTCTGGGGCCGGCGCGCCGGCGCCGCCGAACGTGCGGGCGTAGAGCAGGTTGTCCCGCACGCTCAGGTGCGGGAACAGCCGCGCCTCCTGGAACACGCAGCCGATCCGCCGCCGCCAGGCGGGAACGGCGATCCCGGCGGCGATGTCGAGCAGGGTCTCGCCGTCGATCTCGATGCGGCCGGCGTCGGGCTTGAACAGGCCCGCCACCGCGCTCGCCAGGCTGGTCTTGCCCGCGCCGGAGCGGCCGAACAGGCACACCCGGCGCGCGTCCGTGGCGACCTCCGCGTCCAGCACGAAGTCCCCTCGCCGCGCCTTGGACCTGGATGCTGCAGGCTCATCGTCCCGCGCTCCGCCGCGCGGCGGCGCCGCCATCCACTCGGAGACCAGCACCGCGCCCAGCGATACGGCCAGCGAGATCAGCAGCAGCCGCAGGGCGCCCGCCTCGCCGCCCGGGGTCTGGATCAGGCTGTAGATGGCGCTGGGGATGGTCTGGGTCTCGCCGGGGATGTTGGCGACGAAGGTGATGGTGGCGCCGAACTCGCCCATGGCCTTGGCGAAGGCCAGCACCGCGCCCGCCGCCACCCCGGGCAGGGCCAGCGGCAGGGTGACGGTGAGGAACCGCACGACAGGGCGCGCGCCGAGCGTCTCGGCCGCCTGTTCCAGGCGCGGGTCCACGGCCTCTATGGACAGGCGAATGGCCCGAACCATCAGGGGAAAGCCCATGATCCCCGCCGCCAGGGCCGCGCCGGTCCAACGGAAGGCGAAGACGATCCCCAGGGGCTCCAAGAAGCGTCCGATCGGTCCCGCCCGCCCGAACGCCAGCAGCAGCAGATAGCCGGTCACCACCGGCGGCAGCACCAGCGGCAGATAGACCAAGGCCGACAGCAGTCCCCGGCCCACGAACCGCCCCCGCGCCAGGAGCCAGGCGACCCCGATCCCGATGGGCAGGCTCACGATGGTGGCCGTGACCGCCACGCGCAGGGAGAGGAATAGGGCGTCGGCTTCTGCGGGGGTCAGGGCCGGGATGGCCACGCTCAGAAGTCCAGAACCTCGACCGGATCGCCCGCGCCCAGCGCCGGCGCGCCGGCCCGGCGGCGGATCAACAGGTCGGCTTCGGCCAGGGTCTTCTGCGAGCCGGAGTCCTGGTCGGCGGCGGGAAGCGCGCCCTCGCGTCGTCGCCCGGGCGCGGTGGAAGGTCTCCCGGTCGCCGGTGGCCGGCAGGGGCGCGGCGAGCTTCGCTTGGCGCCAGGCGAAGGCGCCCTGCGGGTCCAGCCCCGCGAGACCGGCCAGCAGCGGGGCCAGGAACAGCCGCGCGGTCACCATGGCCGAGGTCGGGTTGCCGGGCAGGCCGAGCACCAGCCGCCCCATCGCGCGGCCCAGCCACACGGGCTTGCCGGGCTTCATCTCGACCTTGGAGAAGATCAGCTCCAGGCCGCAGTCCTCGAACATGGCGCGGGCGAAGTCGCGCTCGCCCACCGAGGCGCCGCCGGTGACCACGACCACGTCCGCCGTCTCCAGCGCCTCGCGCGCGGCCTGCTTCAGGGCGGGCAGGTCGTCGGCGAGCCGGGCGCGGCCGATGGGCTCGCCGCCCCAGGCGGACGCCAGGGCCTCCACGCCGAAGGAGACGCTCTCGGGGATGCCGAAGCGGGTGAGGTGCGCCGTGCCCGGCTCATAGAGCTCGTCGCCGGTGCCGAGCACCAGCACGCGCGGCCGGCGGACCACCTCCACCTCGGTGCGGTCGGCCCCGCCCGCGGCCACCATGGCGCGGAAGTCCAGTCGCCGCCCGGCCGGCAGCAGTTCGTCGCCCGCGCGGAAGTCCGAGCCCTGGGCGCGCACGTGGGTGGCGCCCGAACCGGCGTCGGTGATGGTCGCCACATCGCCCTCGCGGCGGATGTTCTCCTGCATCACCACCCGGTCCGCGCCCTCGGGCACGGGCGCGCCGGTGAAGATGCGAACGGCGTCCTCGCTCCCGACCACGCCCTCGAAGCCCGCGCCGGGGAAGGACTCGCCGATCATCGTCAGGCTGCGTCCGACGATGGCCGCACCGGCGACGGCGTAGCCGTCCATGGCCGAGACCGCGGCGCGGGGGGAGTCGCAGACGGCGATCACCGGGGCGGCCAGCACGCGGCCGGCGGCGCTGGCGACGGGGATGCTTTCGGCGCCCAGCGGCTGGGCGGTCTTCAGCACCAGGGCCGCCGCTTCGTCGAAGCCGATCACGCTTGCGCCTTCCAGTCGCCGGACTTGCCGCCGGTCTTGGTCAGCACACGGACGGCCTCGATGCGCATGGTCTTGTCCACGGCTTTCAGCATGTCGAACAGGGTGAGGCAGGCGACCGACACCGCGGTCAGGGCCTCCATCTCCACGCCGGTCTTGGCGGTGGTCTTGGCCTCGGCGCGCACGGTGAAGCCGGGCAGGGCGGGGTCCTCGGCGATCTCCACCGCGATCTTGGACAGCGGCAGGGGATGGCACAGGGGGATCAGCTCGGCGGTGCGCTTGGCCGCCATCACGCCTGCCAGCTCGGCGGTGGAGACCACCGCGCCCTTGGGGGCCTTGCCTTCGCGGACCAGGGCGAGGGTCTCGGGCGCGCAGACCAGCCGGCCCTCGGCGACGGCCGCGCGGGCGGTCTCGGCCTTGGCGGAGACGTCCACCATCCGCGCCCGGCCGGCCTTGTCGAGGTGGGACAGTCCGCTCACTGACGAAGCCTCATGCGCAGATGTTCCTCAGGCGCGGGATCTGGCCGGCCAGCGAACAGGGGCGAAAGCGGCTGTCCAGTTCCTTGGAGAGCACCAGGTCCCAGCCGTCCTTGCACGCCCCTGAGGAGCCCGGCAGGCAGAAGATGAAGGTGTCCTCCGCCTGGCCGGCGAAGGCGCGCGACTGCAGGGTGGAGACGCCGACGGTGCCGAGGCTGGCCTGGTGGAACACCACCGAAAAGCCGTCCATCTCGCGCCGGAACAGGGGTTTGACCGCCTCGGGCGTCACGTCGCGCGGGGCGAAGCCGGTGCCGCCGGTGGTGATCACCACGTCCACGGCAGGATCGTCGATCCAGACCTTCAGCTGGCGGCGGATGTCCTCCACCTCGTCCTTGACGATGGCCTGGCCGGCGAGCTTGTGGCCGTGCTCGGTGAGCCGCTGCATGAGCAGGGGGCCGGATTTGTCGGTGTCCTCGTCGCGGGTGTCCGAGACGGTCAGCACCGCGATGTTCAGGGGATGGAAGGTCAGGCTCTCGTCGACGCCAGGCATCAGTCGCTCCATCGGGCGCGGCGATCCATGTCGCCGGCAGTGGGTTCGATCCAGCGGGCGCCGGCGGGGCCGTCCTCCCGCTTCCAGAAGGCGGCCTCGGTCTTCAGCCGGTCCATGAGGTAGTCGGCGGCCGCGAAGGCCTCGGCCCGGTGACGCGAGGCGGCGGCCACGAACACGATGGCTTCGCCCGGCGCGATCTCGCCGCAGCGGTGGACCACCAGCACGTCGGAAACCTCGAAGCGTTCGGCGCCGGCTTCCGCGATCTCCTGCAAGGAGCGCTCGGTCATGCCGGGATAGTGGTCGAGGTAGAGGCGCTCCACCGCCTGGCCCGCCTTGTCCGTGCCCCGCGCGAGGCCGAGGAAGCTGACCACCGCGCCGTCCTCGTCCGTCCGGCCACGCAGGAAGCCTTCGAGCTCCTGGGCGGAGTTGAGGGCTTCGGGCTCCAGCCTGGCGATCGCCGCCATGGCTCAGCCCCCCGAGAAGAGGGAGAAGAAGGCGACCTCGTCGCCGGGCCGCACGCGGGCGTCGTCGGGAGCGATCTCGCGGTTCACCGAGGCGCGCACGCCGCGCACCGCCAGCGCCGCTTCGTCGATCAGCCGCCGCAGTTCGAGGACGGTGCAGCCGCCTTCGGGGATTGCGACCTCGCGTTCGCGGCCGAGCTGGTCGCCGACCTTGCCGAAGAACAGCACCTTGACGGTCGTACGGACCGCCGCCGGGTGATCAAGCGTCGCCATGCTCATCCGCCCGTGTGCGACATGGTGCGGGCCAGCGCCGGCGCCTCGCCGCGGCGTTCGATCTTGAAGTCGTGGCCCTTGGGCTTGCGGGTCAGGGCCTCGCGGATGGCGGCGTGCAGGGCGTCGTCGTCGGCGTGCTCGCGCAGGGGCGCGCGCAGGTCGGCCTGATCGTCCTGGCCCAGGCACATGTAGAGCGTGCCCGTGCAGGTGACCCGCACCCGGTTGCAGGATTCGCAGAAATTGTGGCTGAGCGGGGTGATGAAGCCGAGCTTGCCGCCGGTCTCGTCGATCCGCACATAGCGCGCCGGGCCGGCCGTGCGGTCGGAAAGCGGCGTCAGGGTCCAGAACGACTCCAGCTCCTCGCGCACCTTGGACAGGGGCAGGAACTGGTCGGTGCGGTCCTCCTCGATCTCGCCCAGCGGCATGGTCTCGATCAGGGTGAGGTCCAGGCCCTGGCCGTGCGCCCAGGCGATCATGTCCGGCAGGGCGGCGGCGTTGTCGTGCTTCAGGGCGACGGTGTTGATCTTCACCTTCAGGCCCGCGGCCTGGGCCGCCGCGATCCCGGCCTGCACCTTGTCAAGGTCGCCGCCGCGGGTGATCCGCTTGAAGGTCTCCGGGTCCAGGGTGTCCAGCGAGACGTTGATGCGCTTGACGCCCAGGTCCGCCAGCTGCGCCGGCGAACTCGGCAAGACGCGTGCCGTTGGTGGTGAGGGTCAGCTCGGTCAGCGCGCCCGAGCGCAGATGGCGCGACAGGTTCTCCACCAGCGACATGAAGCCGCGCCGCACCAGGGGCTCGCCGCCGGTCAGCCGGATCTTGCGCGTGCCCAGCGCCACGAAGGCCGAGCACAGGCGGTCCAGCTCTTCCAGCGTCAGAAGCTCGGCCTTGGGCAGGAAGGTCTGGCGCTCGGCCATGCAATAGACGCAGCGCAGATCACACCGGTCGGTCACCGAAACGCGCAGGTAGTCCACCGTCCGGCCGAAGGGATCGACCAGAGACTGCGCGGCGGGCGCCGGGGCGGACGAAGGGGCGTCGTAGGGCGTCATGACAAGCGCGGGGACCTCAAGCACTAGATGGGGTCAAATCCCGGCATACCAAGCGTAGCCGCGATCCTCCCAGAAGCCGCCCTTGCCTTGGCCTATGCGGGCGAAGCTGTCCACAACCTCGATCCGCATGATGTACTTGGCCATCTTGTAGCCGAGCTGGCGCTCCACCCGCACGCGCAGCGGCGCGCCGTGGGAGATGGGCAGGGGCTTGCCGTTCATGTCGTAGGCCAGGATCGTCTGCGGATGCAGGGCGTCCTTCAGGTCGATGCTCTCGTAATAGAGGCCGTTCGACCCGCCGCCGAGGTTGTCGGCGCAGTGGAACACCACATAACGCGCCGCGGGCTGCAGCTCGGCCGCGCGCAGGATCATGCCCAGCGGAACGCCGGTCCAGCCGCCGATGGCGCTCCAGCCCTCCACGCAGTCGTGGCGGGTGATCTGGCTGCGCGAAGGCAGGGCGCGCAGCTCGTCCAGCGACAGGCTGAGCGGGTGAGCCACCAGCCCGTGCACCTTCAGCCGCCAGTCCGCGAAGCCGCCGTCGCGCAGGCGCTTGTAGTCGTCGGTGCTGGGATTGAACGAGCCGTTGGCCTTGAAGATACGCGAGACCTGATCGGCCTTGAACTCCGGCGCGAGCTTGGTTCTCGGCAGGAGCAGGCGCTGGGAGCCCATGCTCCACTTTTCGGCCGTGGCCAGCACGCGGCGGAAGCTGGCGCTGCGGGAAAGCTGATCGCAGCCGGAGAGCAGCAGGCCTCCGGCGCCCGCCGCGCCGAACAGCGCCATGCGGCGGGAGATGTCGTGCGGACCGCTCATGGCTTGGTCTCCTCGTCAGGCTCGACGACGTAGCGGCCGGTGATCATCGAGCGGACCTCGTTGATCGGCCCCGCGGCGAACACCGCGATCAGGTGGATGATGACGAAGCCCACGATCGAAAAGGCGAAGATGAAGTGCAGGGTGCGGGCCGCACTGGCGCCCGCCGAAGACGGTCAGCAGCCACGGCGCGGCCGTATCCATCCCCGGCGACATGGTCAGGCCGGTCAAGCAGCATCAGCACCAGCAGCGTCAGCACGACGATGTAGGCCAGCTTCTGCAGCACGTTGTAGCGCTTGGATTCCTCGCCCTTGGGAAACTTCAGCTGGAGGTGATGCAGCACGGTCTGGCGGAAATTGGCGAACTGGTCGCGGGTGGGCTTCAGGTCGCGCCGGAAGTGGCCGCTGAACGACGCCGTGGATCAGGTAGACCAGGCCGTTGGTCACGAACAGCCAGGCGAAAAAGAAGTGCCACAGCCGTCCGGTGGTGAGGTCCCTCCAGCTCGGGATCGTGGCCCACTTGGGAAAGTGGAACTGGAAGATGGCCCCGTCGAACTCCGAACCCTTGAGGCCCCAGTGCAGCATGGGGTGAGCGTTGAAGATCTGCAGGCCGCTCATGAGCAGCACGGTCAGGCAGATCAGGTTGATCCAGTGGGTGATGCGGGTGACCAGCGCGTGGCGCTTGATCACCTCCGGTTCGGCGGGAGCGACTTCGGCCGTCATCTAGAGCGCCTCCAGCAGGGGATAGGCCGGCAGGGTGAGGAACTCCGCGCAGTCCTTGGCCAGGCTCATGGTCTTGAACAGGCGAACGGCGTCCTCGAAGCGGCCGGAGTCGTAGACGGCGGGGGTCAGCGCCTCGCGCACCTTGGAAAGCTCGTCGTCCATCACCGTTTCGAACAGCGCCGGCGTCACGGTGCGCCCGTCCTCCAGCTTGGCGGCGAGGTGGATCCATTGCCAGGTCTGGGTGCGGCTGATCTCTGCGGTCGCCGCGTCCTCCATCAGGCCGTACAGCGGCACCGCGCCGCGTCCGCGCAGCCAGGCCTCGATGTACTGCACGCCCACGCGGATGTTCTCGCGCAGGCCCGCGCTCGGTGCGCGCGTCCCTTGTGCAGGACCAGCATGTCCTCGCGGTCGATCAGCACGTCGTCGCGCATGCGGTCCAGCTGGTTGGGGCCGGGCATCAGGCGGTCGAACACCTCAAGGGCCAGGGGCACCATGTCCGGGTGGGCGACCCAGGTGCCGTCGTGGCCGTCCGCGGCCTCGCGCTCCTTGTCGGCGCGCACGCGGGCGTAGGACGGCCTCGTTGGCGGCTGTCGTCGCCCTTGATCGGAATCTGAGCCGCCATGCCGCCCATGCCGAAGGCGCCGCGCCGGTGGCAGGTCTTGATCAGCCGCAGCGAATAGGCCCGCAGGAAGGCCTCGGACATGGTCATGGCCGACCGGTCCGGCGTCAGGAACTCCGGCCGAGGGCCCAGCCGCTTGATGAACGAGAAGATGTAGTCCCAGCGCCCGCAGTTCAGCCCGACGATGTGGTCCTTCAGCTCATAGAGGATCTCGTCCATCTCGAAGGCGGCGGGCAGGGTCTCGATCAGGACCGTGGCCTTGATGGTCCCCTCGGGCAGGCCGAGCGCCTGCTGCGTGTGGAGGAACACGTCGTTCCACAGCCGCGCCTCCAGATGGCTCTCCATCTTGGGCAGATAAAGATAGGGGCCCGAGCCCTGGGCCAGGGCGGGCTTGGCGCTGTGGACCATGTACAGGGCGAAGTCGAACAGGGAGCCGGAGACCTCCTCGCCGTCCACCCGCACGTGCCGCTCGGGCAGGTGCCAGCCGCGCGGGCGGATCATCAGCACGGCCGGCCGTTCCTTCAACGCGTAGTGCTTGCCGGACTTGGGGTCGGTGAACTCCAAGGCCCCGGCCCAGCGGTCCTTCAGATTGGCCTGGCCCTCGATCATGTTGGCGAACACGGGCGAGGTGGCGTCCTCGAAGTCCGCCATGAACACCTTGGCGCCGGAGTTCAGGGCGTTGATCACCATCTTGCGGTCGGTGGGGCCGGTGATCTCCACGCGCCGGTCCAGCAGGTCGGCGGGGATCGGGGCCACGTCCCAGTCGCCGTTGCGGATGTCCGCGGTCTCGGCGAGGAAGTCGGGCCGCTCGCCCGCGTTGAAGCGCGCCTGGCGGGCCATCCGCGCGTCCAGCAGTTCGCGCCGGCGCCGATCGAACCGCCGGTGCAGCGCCGCGATCAGCGCAAGCGCCTCCGGTGTCAGGATCTCCGACGCGCGCATCAGGACGGGGGCCAAGGACCTCGGCAGGGGCCGAGGTCTGGACGGCGGCGTTCCCCATGCGCGGCTCTCCGGTTCGTCAGGCCCATCCTCACGATAAGCCCTTCCGGCGAGCAGGTGAAGGCGGCGACTACTCCAGCTCGATCACGGTGTCGGGCAGCTCGTTGACGTCGTCCGGCTGGCGCGGGCAGGGGCCGGCCAGAAGGTCGCCGGCCCGCGCGATCGCCGCGGCGAAACCGCCGCCCGGATCGCGGGCCTTCATCCCCGCCGTCAGGGCCTCGGCCACCCCGGCCCAGGCCTCGGGCGGCACCTTGCTGGAAATGCCCTCGTCGGCGATCACCTCGACCCGGCGCTCGCCCAGGGCCGCGAAGATCAACACGCCCGTGCGGTCCTTGGTCAGGTGCAGGGCGCGGGCGGCGAACTGCTCCTGGGCGCGCTTTCGCACATGCTCGCGCTTCAGAACCGCGGGGGTCAGCAGCCGGCGGACCGGCGGGATCGACGCGATCAGCCCCACCACGACGAACAGCGCCGCCTGGGCCATGACGTAGAGGCCCAGCGCCGAAGAGATCGCCGCCGGGCCGACCGCGTGCTCGACGCTCCAGCCGCCGAGCAGGGACTGGATCGTGTCGGGCCGCACGCCCAGCGCCACCGCGACGCCCGGGGACGATCAGCGCCGCCGCCGCCGCCCAGGCCAACGGAATCTCCCAGTAGTCCGAGCATTCGCGCGCCAGCACGCAGCAGATCTCGCCGGAGGTCTTGGCCTCGGCGGCCTCCACGGCGGCCCGTGCGCGGGCGTGGTCTTCTGGACTCATCAGCATCTCACCAGCTCCCCGAAGAGCCGCCGCCGCCGAAGGAGCCTCCGCCGCCGGAGAAGCCACCGCCGCCGAATCCGCCGCCTCCAAAGCCGCCGCCGCCGCCGAAGCCGCCTCGGCGCGAGCTGCTGGCGAGGATCAGGGGCAGCAGCCACCAGGCCGAACCGCCGCCGCGGCCGCGTCGTCCGGCCGCGCCGGCGAAGCTCGCCATCACCCAGAACAGGATCACCAGGAAGATCACCACGCCGAAGGGGCTGGCCTGCGGGCGGGCCTGCGCCGCCTGCGCCACCTTGGCCTTGGCCTCGTCCTCCGGCAGGGAGAGTTGCTGGACCAGGGCCTGGGCCCCCGCGACGATCCCGCCCTGCATGTCTCCGGCGCGGAATTTCGGCAGCACCTGGGTCTGCAGGATCACGCTGGACAGGGCGTCGGTCAGCACCGGCTCCAGGCCATAGCCCACCTCGACGCGGACCTTGCGCTCGTTGGGCGCGACGATCAGCAGGGCGCCGTTGTCCTTGCCCTTCTGGCCGATCCCCCACGTGCGGCCGAGCTGATAGCCGTAGTCCGCGATCTCATAGCCCTGCAGGCGACGGCAGGGTGACGACCACGAGCTGGCGGCCGGTCTTGGCCTCGAGCGTCGCGAGTTCGTCGGTCAGTTCCGCCTGGGCCTGGGCCGAGAGCACGTGGGCGTCGTCCACCACCCGCCCGGTCAGAGGCGGGAAGGTCGGCGCGGCCCAGGCTGGGTCGTGAAGGCCAGGGCGGCGAGCGCGAGGCCCAGAACCAGGGCCGCGCGTCCGAACGGCGCGGCGAAGGCTCATTTGGCCGCCGCGGGCGCGGGTTGGGCCGCCGGCTGGGCGGCGGGCGCTGCGCCGCCGATGTTGAACTGCACGGTCGGGGCGGTCTGGGCGGCCTCGCTGGCCTGGAACAGCTGCATGGGCTTGGAGCCGCCGTAGAAGGTCTTGGCCCACAGGATCGTCGGGAACACCCGCAGGGTGGTGTTGTAGTCCCGCACCGCCTCATTGTAGTCGCGCCGCGCGATGGCGATGCGGTTCTCGGTGCCTTCAAGCTGGGACTGCAGGGCCAGGAAGTTCTGGTTGGACTTCAGGTCCGGATAGCGCTCGCTGATCGCCATCAGCCGGCCGAGCACGCCCGAGAGCTTGTCCTGCGCCTGCTGGAAGCGCTGGAAGGCCGCCGGGTCGGTGACGCTGGAGGCGTCGATCTTCACCTGGGTGGCGCTGGCGCGGGCCTGGGTGACCTCGGTCAGCACCGTGCGCTCCTGCTGGGCGTAGGCCTGGACCGTGTTGACCAGGTTCGGGATCAGGTCGGCGCGGCGCTGGTACTGGGTCTGGACGTCGGCGAAGGCGGCCTTGGCCTTCTCGTCCTTGGTCGGGATGGCGTTGATTCCGCAGCCGGCGAGGCTGAGCGGCAGCACGAGCAACATCAAGGCGCGCAGGGCGCGCGAGCCGATCGGATTCACGAAAAACCTCGTCATGTCAGTCCCCCCGTTTGCGCCATGAGGCGGGTCGTCCCCCCCCTACGGCCTAGCCTGTGGGCGATAGATGGGTCCGCGACCGGCCCGGGGAAAGGGGCGCCGCCGCCGATCCGTCCGCCAAAATAGTTCGCATGATAACCAATTCGGTAAATCCGCGTTTACCGTTGAAGCCTAACGCTGACGTCCTTGTTCGCGGGGCATTCAGTACACGGTCATGGCGGAGTTCCATCCCCAGGCCAGGGTCAACCTGGAAAAGGCGTCCGTCCTGCTGTTGGACGACAAGGCCGAGAGCATGAACGTTCTCGTCCAGATCGTCTCGGCCTTCGGCGTGCGGACGATGCACCGCTGCCACACAATCGACGACGCCAAGGATGTGGCCAATGCGACCGAGCTGGACCTCATCCTCACCAACGCCAACCTGACCACCGAGCCCGGCTATGATTTCATCAGCTGGCTGCGGCGCTCCAAGCTAGAACCCAACGCCTTCACCCCCGCGATCCTGATCTCAGGGCACACCCAGCGGTCCAACGTGCGCAAGGCGCGCGACTGCGGCGCGAACTTCGTGCTGGCCAAGCCGGTGAGCCCGGCGGTGATGCTGGAACGGATCATCTGGATCGCCAGCGAGAAACGCCCGTTCGTGGACTGCTCCAGCTATGTCGGCCCCGACCGCCGCTTCCACGAACTTGGCCCGCCGGCCGGGTTCGCGGGCCGCAGGCATGACGATCCGGCGGACATCGTCGCGCCGGTCGAGCCCGAAACCGCGGGCGGGGACGCCATGACCGAACAAGCGAGGGCCAGCCGATGACCGCCGTGATGCGCGTGCCGTGGGAGAATCGGCTCGCCAAGATGATCCGCGAGCCGGGCGGCGTGAAGCTGAATGAGGCCGTTCGCCAGGCCGATGAGAACCTCGAGTCGGTCCGGGACAGCTGCCTGGAAGCGCTGGACGGCTATCTGGCCGAGATCGAGCGCCTGCACTCAGAGGGCGGAGCCAGTCCGTCCGAGGAGGCCAAGGAGCAGATTTACCAGCTCGCCAACGATATCCACGGCGTGGCCGGCGTGTTCGGCCTGGACGACCTGGGACATGCGGCCTTCAGCCTGTGCGAACTGGTGGACCGCCTGCGCGCCGCCCGCCGCTGGACCGCCGCCTCGGTGGAGGTTCACCTGGCGGCGCTGCGCCTGCTGCGCCATCCGGGCGGGGAGCATGGCGACATGCTGGAGGGCCTGCGCCGCGTGGTCGCGCGCGTGCCCCGGACGCCGGAAAGCTAGGCGTCCGCCAGGCTGCGGGCCAAATCCAGGTCCTCGGGCTTGTCCACGTCGATGGCGGCCTGTCCGAACGGCAGCTCCACCGCCGCCGCCCGCGCCCCGGCGAGCCCGCTCAGCCGCGCCAGCGCCTGGGCCAGCGACAGACGGCCCAGGGCATAGCGGACCAGCACGTCCGGTCCAAGCAGCCGCGCGAGGGTCAGCGGGTGCTTACGGTGCGCCTCGAACCGCCGCCACGCCTTGATCGCCCCCACTCCTTGGTCCGTCGCGAGATAGAACAGATTGCAGCCGGACACCGTCACGTCCGAGAACTTCAGGAAGGTGCGCCGGGTCTGAGGCGCCGCGGCGGTGACCACCTCCGCCCGCGCCACGGCGGCGGCGATGTCCGCGTCTGGCGGGATGCGCTCGAGAAAGGCCTCGATCCACTCGGGGCGCAGCAGGGCGTGGTCGGCGGTGGTGATCAGCACCGGCGCGCCCAGGCGCTCCAGCCCGGCCAGCACGCTGAGGCTGGGGGTGGAGGCCGCGGCCATGGCCTCCACTGTGCAGCCACCGAGGTCGTCCAGGCCGGGCAGGTCCGCCACGATTTCGGGCGTCTCGATCAGGATCAGCACGTGCTCCGCGCCGGCGGCGGCCAGGGCCCTGAGCACGCGGGTGAGCATCGGCGCGCCGCCGACCTCCGCCAGGGCCTTGTGGCTGACGCCCGCGGCGACGGCGACCGGGTCGCGGGGCCCCCGCGAGCCGGCAAGCACCAGCGCGTTGAATGGCGTCACTACAGCCGCTTTTCGTAGATCCGATAGGTCTTGTAACGGTCCGAGCCGGCCGCCTCGATGATCGCCCGCATCGGCTTGTTGTCCTCAAGGATCCAGGACATCTCGACCGTCTTGATCCCGGCCTTCACCGCGCCGCGCGCCATGGCGTCGATGATCAGGAACGGCAGCATGGCGCCCTGATAGCCGGTGGCGAACTTGCGCTTCACCCCCATCAGCGGCACGCGGCCGGTCTTCACGCCGGACACCTTCAGCCGCCACAGGAGCTTGAACAGGCCGAAGGGCAACAGCTTGCCGCCGATGTCGCGGATCGCCTCGTTGACGTTGGGCAGGCAGACGCCGAAGCCGGCCTCCTCCCCGTCCACCTCGGCGAACCAGACCAGCCGCTTGTCGATCACCGGCCGCATGGCCTTGGCCATCTGCTGGGTCTCGGCCTCGGTGATCGGGGTGAAGCCCCAGTTGCCCGACCAGGCCTCGTTCATGGTCTCGGTCATCGCCGCCACGTCGCGCTCGTAGTTCTTGAAGTCCAGTTGGCGCAGCTTGACGTTCGGCAGATTGGCGCGCTCGACCCGCTGGCGGATCTTCGGAGGGTATTTGTCGACGTTCACGAGGTAGGCGTAGACGTCCTTGATCTTGGCGTAGCCCTGCTCCTCCACCCGCGCGGGCGTATAGCGCGGATCGTGGCCCATCATGATCATGGGCGGGGTGTCGTAGCCCTCGACCAGAAGACCCGTCTCCTCGTTGATCGACAGGTTGAACGGGCCCAGCGCGCGGGTCTTGCCGCGCTCGCGCAGCCAGTCCTCGGCGGTCTTGAACAGGGCGGCGAAGATCTCCGGGTCGTCCTCGGCCGCGATCATGCCGAAGTGGCCGGCGGGGTCCTTGGCGTCCGAGGGGAACAGGCTGTCGATCTGGGCGGAGATGCGGCCGACGTCCTTGCCGTCCCGCACCGCCAGCCACATCTGGACCTCGGCGTGCTGGAAGAACGGATTGGTCTTCGGTGTGAGATTTTCCAGCCGATCCATGATCAGCGGCGCGATGTAGTTCGGGTCCGCCGCGTTCAGCCGCATCGGCACGCGCACGAAACGTTCCAGGTCCCGGCTCGACGCCACGGGAACGATCTTCAGCTCGCTCATCACCCCTCCACGTAGAACAATACGGTCATCGCCAGGGCCGCGAAGGCCACAGGCGCGCTCCACGCCGCCAACAGGGGCGGCAGGGCGCTGGTTTCGCCCAGCGCGGTCAACAGGCCGTCGACCACCAGGAACAACAGCCCCGACGCGAGGCCGAACAACATCAGGCGCATGCCCTGGTCGCTGCGCAGGCTCGCCAGCGCCGCCGGCGCGGACAATAGCAGCATCACCAGCGCCGCAAGAGGCTCCGCGAAGGTCCGGTGCAGGCGCGTTTCGTAAAAGCCGGGACTTCGACTCTGGGGACCCGCGCTCGACAGGGCGTTCAGCGCCGCGCCGGCCGAGATTTCGTCGCCCGCGCGGAACAGTCGCACCACGTCGGCGGGTTTCAGGGGCGTCTTCCAGTCGCGGTCGACGGGCGGGGCCAGACTGGCGCGGTCGCCGGTGATCTGGCTGACCGCAGCGTCGTGCAGCCGCCAGCCGCCCGCCTCCGCCACGGCCAAAGGCGCGCTGATCTCCTGGGTCAGGGCGGCGTTCTGGTCGCGCAGATAGATGCGCACCCCCTCCATCCGCGTTCCGTCCGCGGAGATGTTGGTGACCAGGACCAGGGTCCGGCCGAGGCGGAACCAGTGAGGCTTAGGCGCCTTGACCTCGGCCGGCGGCGCGGTGGCGGCCATCCAGCGGCGCAGGGCGTCCTGGGTGTGGGGCGCGACCTCGGCGGCGACGACGAAGTCGAGGGCGGCGACGGCCAGGGCCACGGGGACCATCATCCTCAGGACGCGATAGATGTTGGCGCCGGTCGCGCGGATCACCACCATCTCGCTATTGCGCGCCAGCTGGGTGAAGGTGAAGATCGCGCCGATCAGCACGCTCAGCGGGGCGATCTGCTGGAACATGCCCGGCAGCCGCAGCAGCGAATAGCGCGCGATCCCGGCGACGCCTTGGCCGCGCTGCAACAGCTCGGTGGTGACGTCCAATAGCTCGATCACCTGGATCAGGCCGATCAGCGCCACCGCCGCGAACACCGTGCGCACGAGCAGCAGCTTGAGGACGTAGCGATCGAGCGTCATGGCGTCACACGCGCCGGCTCGGCGTCGAACAGCCGGCGCAGCCAGGCGACGCCGATTTCCAAAGCGGCCACGGCGCGGGCGATCGGCGTGTCTCCGGGCCGCTTCAGGCTGGTCAGGAACAGCCACAGGCACAGGCCGACGAAGATGAGATAGACCGCCCCCACCGCCACGGCCGGGTCCACGCGGCCGGCCTGGGCCAGGCTCTGGGACATCTGCACGGCGTGATGGAAGGCCACCAGCATCACCCCCGCGATGATCAGCCCCGGCGCCCGCCGTCCGCGCTTGGAGGCCATCCCCAGCGGCATGGCCAGCAGCGGCAGGAAGGGCACGGACAGCGACCGGGCCAGCCGCCCATAGAGCTCTCCAGCCAGGGCCCGCTTGGAGATCGCCGGGTTCGGCAGGCGCAGCTCATGGCCCAGCTCGAACAGGGTCAGCTCGCGCACGTCGCCGCCGCGCGGACGCATGGCGGCGCCCGACGTCCTGCAGGCTGTGCTCGCCGCTGACGTTGTTGAAGCGCAGGACCCGCGCGGCCGTGTCCTTGCGCCGGTCAAGCTGCACGCCGTCGTCCACCCGCAGCGAGACGGTGCGGCCGTCCGGGCTGACCCCCAGCGCGCCGGACTTGGCGGTGGTGATCTGCTCGCGCCCATCCGGAGAGACCCGGCGCACGAACACGCCCTTCAGGTCGCGGCCGGACATGCCCACCCGGTCGGCGGTGATGGTGAAGCCCTGGCCGGGATCCACGAACACCTCCGGCTGAAGCTGGGCGTTCCAGCCGGCGTGGATCGCCGCGTTCAGCACCGCGTGATAGCCGTACCGGCCATAGGGCTGCAGGAAGCCGAACAGCACGAGGCTGATCAGCATGAAGGCCACGCCGACGCCGATGAAGGGCACGGCGATGCGGCCGATCGACACGCCGCTGGCCAACAGGGCGTCGATCTCGTTGCCGTCGCCCAGCCGCGCCACCACGATGAAGATGCTGATGAAGAACGAGGCCGGCAGGGCCAGGCTCAGGTAGTGCGGCACGAGGTTCAGGGTGAGCTGGACCACGAAGCCGAAGTGGGCGCCGTTCTCGGCCAGGTCGTTGATGATCCGCAGGATGCGCTCGAGCAGCAACGCGACCAGGGTGATGGTCAGGCAGATGGCGATCGGGCGCGCCATGGAGTCCAGCAGATAGCGGTCGAGCCTCGCCTGATGCATCAGCGGGTCTCGCGGCGGCCGGCGGCGCGTCTGGAGATGCTGGAGCAAGGGGGTGCGGCCATGACGGTCTTGGATAAGCCGAAGGTCACGACAGCGGCCTGGGGCGCGAGATCGCCCGCACCATAGAAAGGCGCGCGCATCCGCGAAAGTCCTAAAACCCGAGCCGGCTGCGCCCCTGCGCGTGCGGGTCTCATCGCGGCGCCGGACGCGGTCCGGCCAGGCGGTAGGCGCCCAGCTCGCGCACGACCGGCTCCGCGTCCCGCGCGGTCGTCCCCGCCGAGGCCGCGCTCGACCACCGTCACCCGCGCCGCGCCGCCCGGGTCCTCGATCTCGATGCGCCGCCAGCGCGCCGGGGCGTGGCGGCCGCCGACCGCCGCCGATGCCGACGGCGCGCCTAGGCAGGGGATCGGCTCGCGGGGGCCCGGCAGGCTGCTCACCGCCGGTTCGTGGCCGTGGCCGTGCAGCACCAGCTCCGCGCCCGCTTCGCCGGATCACCGCGCGGACCTCCGCGGCGTCCAGCAGGCGCTTGCGTTTCTTGACCAGGCCGTCGGCCGGCGGGTGATGGATCAGCACGCACCCGGAACAGCCCTTGGCGTCCGAGGTCGCTCAGCGTGGCCAACAGCAGCTCGCGCTGGTCCTGCCCCACCCGGCCCGCCGCCGAGCCAGGGCGCGTCGGGATCGCCGAGCACAGGCCGATCAGGGCCACCGCCCCGCGTATGCGCACGGCGGGGAAGGCGATCTCGCTTGGCGTGTCCGAGACGAAGTCGGCCCACTGCCGAAGGCCGCGCGCCGGCGCGACCTGGACCAGGGCGTCGTGGTTGCCGGGGATCACGGTCACGTTCTCGGGCGCGCCCAGGCCCTGAAGCCACGTGCGCGCGGCGGCGAACTCCTCGGGCGCGGCGAAGTTGGTCAGGTCCCCGGTGACCGCCACGTGGTCGGGCTTGTGGGCGATCAGGTCGGCGACGATCGCGTCCAGCACCTGCGGACGATGCTCGAACCGGCGTTTGCGCGCCCACGACAGCCGGCTGAGCAGCCGCTTGGACAGCACGTTCCCCACGGTCATCGGCAGGGGCGGGGGCGCCAGGTGCGGGTCCGAAAGGTGGGCGAGAACGAAGCGCGTCAATTAGGCCTCAAAACTGCGCGGCGAATAGGCGCCGACGGGTCGGCGTCTGGAAGCGGAGCGGTAAGTGTGTATCTATCATGATTGTTTGGTGAATTCGCCGTGACCGTGACGGGCGGGAGCGACGGAAGGATGCATTTGGGGGGCATGGGCAGACAGTTGGCTTATGAAGCCGCGGGCTTGGGCGGCGAGGCTGGTCTCGTTCGAGGGACCGCGGCGCCGGTCGCGCGCCGGGCCCCTGGCGCGCGCTTCGGCGTCGAGCCTGTGTCTGCGAACCGGCTCGGGGTGATCAGCAACCCCTTCAGCAAGCGCAACAGGGACGACCGCCGCCAGAGCCGCAACAGCCGCCATAGCGACTGGACCAGCCGCGACATCCTCTACGCCGAGCCGGACACGTCCGAGGCCCTGCTGGAGACCCTGCAGGAATTCGCCCGCCGCGAAGTCGATCTGCTCGCCGTGGACGGGGGCGACGGCACGGTGCGCGAGGTGCTGACCGCCCTGCCGCGCGCCCATGATGAGTTTCGTCCGGCCCTGGCGGTTTTGCCGTCGGGCAACGCCAATATGATCGCCGCCGACGTCGGGGTCGGCGACCGGGGTCTGCGCGCGGTGGAGCGTCTCGCGGAGGACGCCCGCGCCGGCCGCCTGGGCGGCCGCGTGCGTCGCCGCTTTCCGATGGAGGTGCACCGGCCCGGCCACCATGCAGGACCGATCCGCGGCATGTTCTTCGGCGCGGCCGCCTTCACCGACGCCACCGCCCTGGCGCGCAGCACCCACAGGTTCGGCGCCAACCACGGCTTGGACGTGGTGGTCACCCTGGCCGCAACTCTGGCCGAGGCGCTCAGCGGACCGGGCCGTCAGCGCTGGCTGGCCGGCCGCCAGATGAGCCTCGGTCTGGACGCCGCCGCGCCGCGCAAGGGCGGTCGCGCCCTGTTTCTCGCCACCACCCTTCACCAGCTGATCCTGGGCATGTGGCCCTTCTGGGGGGACAACTCCAAGGCCATCCGCTACCTGGACGTCGCCGAGCATCCCAACCGGATCGGCGCGGCGATCCTGCCCATGCTGCGTGGCCAGCCCGCCGACTGGATGCTGGACGAGGGCTACCATTCAGGCTCGGCGGGCGAAATGCGGCTGACCCTGTCCGACCCGTTCATCGTCGATGGCGAGCGGTTCGATCCGCCGGCCTGCGGCGGCGAACTGATCGTGCGGCCCGGGGCGCCGATCGACTTCATCGGCCGGTGAGCGGCCGAGGCCGCGGGCCGATGACCGGCGAGCTCGAAGACCGGATCCGCGCGGAGCTGGCAGCGCCCCTGCCCGCCGTCGCGCGCGCCGCGGCGGCCGAACTGGCCAGGATCGGCGGGCCCGGAACGGCCGCGGTGCTCCATTACGGCTCGGCCATGCGCTCCAAGGACGCCGAGGGCGTTCTCGACTTCTACGTCCTGGTCGACGAGATGAAGTCCTGGCCCGCGCCGGCCCTGGCCGCCGCGGCGGGCGCGGTGCTGCCGCCCAACGTCGAACACCGCCAGATCAAGGCCGGCCGCAAGGTCGTGCAGGTCAAGGCGGCCATCCTCAGCCTCGCCCAGTTCGCGCGGCTGACGCGCGGCGCGGGCGTGGACACCACGGTGTGGGCCCGGTTCTGCCAGCCAGCCGCCCTGGCCTGGAGCCGTGACGCGGCGGCCGAGCAGGCGGTGGTCTCGGCCGTCGGACAGGCGGTCGTCACCGCCGCGCGGTGGGCGGCGGCGCTGGGTCCCGATCATGGACCGGCCGAGGCCTTCTGGACCGCCCTGTTCAGGCAGACCTACGCGGCTGAGCTGCGCGTCGAGCGGGCGGGGCGCGAGGCGTCGCTGATGGCCTTCGCCGAGGATCGCTACCGCGCCCTGACGCCCCTGGCGTGGGCGCGTGCGGGCCTGGCCTATCGGACCGAGGCGGACGGCGCCCTGCGCCCGCTGATCGGCGCTGCCGAGCGGAGGCGCCTGCGCCGGGCCTGGGCGATGAAGCGGCGGCTGGGCAAGCCGCTGAACGTGCTGCGTCTGATCAAGGCGGTGTTCACCTTCCAGGGGGCGTTCCGCTACGCGGCCTGGAAGATCGAGCGGCACACCGGCGTGCGCATCGAGGTGACGCCCTGGAAGGAGCGCCACCCGGTGCTAGCGGCGCCCGGGGTGCTGTGGCGGCTGTCGCGCGAGGGCGTGTTCAGGCGCGCCGCGACCCACGCCGGGCCGGCGCCGCTTTCCAGACCCTAGGGATCAGCCCAGACCGATGCTCAGGCCGTGGCGCGCTTGGCCGTGGCGGGCAGCAGGCCGAACTCGCGGCCGATGCGCGCGAACAGGTTCACCGCCGTGTCGATCTGCTCGGGCGTGTGGGCCGCGCTGACGCTGGAGCGCAGCAGCGGCGTGTTGTTCGGCGTGGCCGGCGGCAGGGCGAGGTTCAGATAGACCCCGCCGCGCAGGAGCGCGTTCCAGAAGGCGATGGCGCATTCCTTGTCGGGCATGGCCACCGCGACGATCGGATTGGCCTCCGGCCCGGTCTCGAAGCCGAGCTCGGTGAGGCCGCCGTGCAGCCGACGGGCGTTGGCCATCAGCCGCCCGCGCAGCGCCGGCTCGGCCTGCATCCGGCCCAAGGCCTGGATGGTGGAGGCGATCACGCTCGGCGGCAGGGAGGCGGTGAACATGTAGGGCCGGCTCACCACGCGCAGCAGGTCGAAGTCGTCGATGTTCGACACGCAGAAGCCGCCGACGCTGCCCAGGCTCTTGGAGAAGGTGCCGACGATGAAGTCCACGTCGTCCTCGACGCCCACTTCCTCGGCCAGGCCCCGGCCCGTGGGGCCGAGCACGCCCATGGAGTGGGCCTCGTCCACCATCAGATAGGCGCCGGTCTCGCGCTTGATGGCGGCGATCTCCTTCAGCGGCGAGGTGTCGCCGAGCATGGAGTAGATGCCTTCCACCACGATCAGCTTGTCGCCGGGCAGGTCCTTCAGGCGGCGAATGCGCTTGTAGAGGTCTTCCGGATCGTTGTGGCGGAAGCGGATCACTTCGCCCTGGGCCAGCCGCGAGCCGTCGTAGATCGAGGCGTGGCTGTCGGCGTCGATAATCAGGTGGTCGCCGCGCCCGACCAGGGCGGACAGAACGCCCAGGTTGGCCTGATAGCCGGTGGTGAACACCATGGCGTGCTTGCGGCCGAAGAACTTGGCCAGGTCCGCTTCCAGCTGCTGGTGGCCGTCATAGCTGCCGTTGGCGATGCGAGAGCCGGTGGTGCCGGTGCCCTGGGCTCGCACGGCCTCGACCGACTTCTCCACGCAGGCCTCGTCGAAGGTGAGGCCCAGGTAGTTGTTGGTGCCCAGAAGGATGGTCTTCTGGCCGCCCAGCACGCCCTCGGTGGGCGACAGGACTTCCTCGAACTTCACCTGGAACGGATTCGGCGCCCAGCGAATCCAGCAGGGCGAAGGTGTCCTTCACGGACGAATATTTTGCGAGAATAGACATGGTCAGCCCTCGCTCCTCAGCTCGCCGATGGCCTTAACCAGGTCGCCCACCGTCTCGACCTGCGCGATGCGGTCCAGCGGAATCGAGACGTCGTACTCGTCTTCCAGCGCCATGATGAAGTTCATAATAGCGAGCGAGTCCAACCCTAGATCCCTTGCAATGTTGGTGTTGTCGGCGATTTCCACCTTGCGGCCGACCGCCTGGCTCAAGGCCGCGGCGATCCCGTCCCGTAGGGACCGATTCGCGTCCATGTCGGGGTTCCAAACAGCAAGCTTCACAACGGCGGCGCCCCCTTGTGCCGGCCGATCATTACTAACGGAGCGTAATGCAGGCGGCGGATGTTACAAGCCAGTAAATTCACGCGCAGGGCGAAGCCACGCCCCGGAATGCGACGCTGTTACAGCCATCTGCACGACCTATACCAACTTGTTGCGTCTGCGAAACCCCGCTCGAGGTCGAAGACGCATTCGGGGGCGCCGGCGCCGCTTCCTGAGGCGCGACGCTCCAATCCGGGTGGAGAAGTTCGCGCGCCTTGCCCGGCGTGAAGATCGCCGCCTCGCCCCGTAACCGCGCCAGCGCCGCGCCCAGAGCCCCCACGCCATGCACCGCGAACGCCGGCAGGGGCATCGCCGGGAGCTCGCGGCCAACGGCGCGCGCGGCCGTCCCCATCACCTCGCGCCAGCCGTAGCCTTCGGGCTTTGCGCCGGGCAGGGCGAAGACTCCGGATACGGCGGGCGAGGCCGCCAGGGCGGCGATCTGGGCGGCGGCGTCGCTCACATGGATCAAAGCGAGACGCGCCCGGTCCGATCCGGGCAGGGGCAGGAACGGCAGGTTCGCCGCCGCCTTGAACAGGCCGAGCGTCTCCCGGTCTCCGGGGCCATAGACCGCCGGCGGGCGCACCACCGTGAACCGGCCGCCCGCGAAGGCCTCGCGCGCCGCCGCCTCGCCGGCCGCCTTGCTGGCCGCATAGTCCGACAGGTGAGGCTCGCGCGCGGCGAGGCTGGACACCAGCAGCAGATGAGCGCCGGGCGCGCGGCGCCGGGCCGCCTCGCCGAGGCGGCGCGAGCCCCCGGCGTTGACCTCGAAGAACTCCGCCGTGCTGCGGGCCTTGATCAGGCCGGCGGCGTGGATCACCGCGTCCGCCCCGTCCACCAGCCGCTCCAGGGCGTCGGCGTCGGCCAGCCGTCCGATCACCACGTCCGGCGTCACGCCTTCCCACGGCGGTGAGACCGGGTCGCGGCTCGCCAGCACGCGCACGTCGAAGCCGGCCTGGTACAGGGCGCGAACCAGATGACGTCCGAGAAAGCCGGTCGCGCCGGTGACCGCGGCCACAGGCCGGACTTGCGGCCGGGCCGGGTTGGCGCGGGCCATGCTAGGCCGTGACGGCCGCCGGATCGGCGGCGAAGGCGCCCGACTGCAGCAGCGCCCGGGCACGCGACCGGCTGAGCTTGCCCGAGGAGGTGCGCGGCAGGCTGTGCGGCGGCACCAGCACCACCTGCACCTCAACGCCATGGTGGGCCCGCAGGCACCCGGCCACGCCGTCCTTCAGGCGCTCGCGGGCTTCGGGGTCGCGGCTGCGGCAGTGGACCAGGGCGACCACGGTCTCCTCGCCGTCGCCGGGCACGGAGAACACGGCCACGTCGCCGCTGCGCAGGTCGGCCTCGGCCTCGGCGGTCCACTCCAGATCCTGCGGCCAGACGTTGCGGCCGTTGACGATCATCAGGTCCTTGGCGCGGCCGGTGAGCACGATCTGGCCGTTCGAGAAATAGCCGAGGTCGCCGGTGTCCAACCAACCGTCGGCGGACATCACCTGGCTGGTTTCCTCCGGCTGGCCGAAGTAGGCGCGCATCAGGCTGGGGCCCCGGGCGAACACGCGGCCCACCTGGCGTTCGGGCATGATCTCGCCGTCCTCGCCGCGCACCTCCAGCTCGTGGCCGGGCAGGGGCGGGCCGCACAGGGCGAAGTCGCGCGAGCGGGCCGACGTGCGGGTGGAGGGCGCAGCGGCGTTTTCGCGTTCCAGCAGGTCCACATCCAGGCATTCGGCCTTCAGGCCGGTGTCCGAGCGGCGAGATGCTGAGGGCCAAGGTGGCCTCGGCCATGCCGTAGCTGGCCACGAAGGCGCGCGCGTCGAAGCCGGACGGGCCGAACCGCTCGGCGAAGGTCTCCAGGACCGGCGGGCGGATCATGTCGCCGCCGATGCCGGCCGCGCGCCAGGTGGACAGGTCCAGCCCCTCGGGCGGCGAGGTCTCGGCGCGGCGCGCGCACAGCTCATAGCCGAAGGTGGGGCTGTAGGAGATGGTGCCGCCGTTCTTGGTGATCAGGTCCAGCCACAGCATCGGCCGGCGCACGAAGGCGGCGGTGGGCAGCAGGTCCACGGTCATCTGGAAGGCGAGCGGGATCAGGATGAACCCGATCAGCCCCATGTCGTGATACAGCGGCAGCCAGGAGACGCAGCGGTCCTTGTTGGTGATCGCCAGGCCGTGTCCGGCCATGGCGCGGGCGTTGGCCATCAGCGCCCGGTGGGTCACCGCCACGCCCAGCGGGAAGCGCGTGCTGCCCGAGGAGAACTGCAGATAGCACAGGCCGTCCGGGTCGATGGCGGGCAGGTCGCGCCCGTCGTCCTCGGCCAGGTCGTCCAGGGTTCCGGCGAGCTTCAGGTCCAAGCCCTCGGCCGCCTCGGTCAGCCAGTCCGCCAGACTCGCCGGGCCGATCAGGGCCGAGGCGTCCGCGGACGTCAGCATGCGGCGGATGTGGGCGATGTAGGCCTCGCGCCCGCCGAACGGCGCGGGCAGCGGCAGGGGCGCGGGCACCAGGCCGGCGTACTGGCAGGCGAAGAAGGCGCGGATGAAGTCCCCGTCCGTGTCCGCCATCAGCGCCACGCGCTCGCCGGGCTCCAGACCCGACGCCAGCATGCGCCGCGCCAGGGTGACGGCCGCGGCATGCAAATCCTTGTAGGGAAGGGCCTCGGCGATCTGGCCGCGCATGGAATACAGAGTCAGGCCGGTGCGGCCCTGGGCGGCGTACTCAAGCGCGTCCAGGATCGTATCGAAGTCGGCGGCCCGGTAAGTCCGGTCAGGATCGGTGGGTACTGGCGTCATGATCGGGGGTTCAAACTCGGAAAAGGCGCACGGTGCAAGTGCGATGAGGGTTCACGCGAAGGCGTCCGGCGGCGGCGCGGGCCTCACCAGGCCCGTCGCGGGGTCTCTATACCACTGCAGGACTCCGATCAGCATTCCGGCGCCCATGAGCGTCGCGGCGCCCACCGAGGCCACCCCCGCGCCGATCAGTCCCAGGTGGGAGATCAGCGGCGCCAGGGCCACGAGATAAAGCACGACCGCGATCAGGCGGACGGTCAGGGCGACCCCCGCGCGGCCGGTGGAGATCAGCATCGGCTCCAGCGGCAGGGCCCAGATGCCGATGGCGGCGGCGGCCACCTGCCAGGTCATCACCGGCCCGGCGGCGGCGAACGCCTTGCCGAGCGCCAGGCCCAGCGCCGGGCCGCCCAGCAGCATGGTCGCGGCCAGCAGCACGGTGGCCAGGGCGCCCACCGCCAGCACCACTCGCAGGCCCAGCCGCGCCAGGGTGTGGTGGTCGCCCACGGCGCGCAGCCGCGCGAGTTCGGGATAAAGGGCGGGAACCACCATCTTGGCCGGCTCGGCGATGGCGTCGCCCACCAGCTTGGCGATGTTCCACAGGGCCGCGTTGGCCGGGTTCAGCAGGCCGCCGACCATCAGGGTCGAGACGTGGGTGAAGCCGAGGTCAAGCGTCGCGGTGGCGTTGGTGGTCAGGGCGAAGCGCCAGACGCCCGGCATGCCCGCGGGTCAGTCCTGCGCCGAACCAGTCGGCCCCCTTCAGCGTCCCGCGATGGCTCAGTTCCCGCGCCGCGGCGCCGAACAGGACGACAAAGGCCATGAAGGTTCCCGTCCACCAGACGGCGAGATAGGCCGCCAGGCCGCCGTGCAAGACATAGGCCGCCCCCGAGCCGATCAGCCAGATCAGCGAGGCGGTGGTGGTCTGTCCGGCGATCATGTCGAAGCGCCCGAACAGCCGCAGCACGCCGTGCGGCGTCGCCGAGACCATGAAGATCACCGAGGTTCCATAGGCGACCGCCAGGGGCGCGGTCCCCTCGGGCCAATGCAGCCAGGGGCCAGCGATCGAGCGCGCCGGCCATGGCGATGCTCACCCCGCCCACGGCGCTGATCGCGTCCAGCACGGCGGAAAAGCGCAGCACCCGCTGGAAATCGCCCTGCCGGCCTTCTGCGAGCGGCTTGGCGCCGTAGTGCACCACCACCTGCCAGGATTGGAACTTGGCGACTTCGCCCACCGCCTTGGCGAAGGCGTGGACCAGGATCAGCACGCCGAATTCGTTGAGCCCCAGGCCGCGCGCCGCCAGGCCCATGGCGGCCAGCGTCAGGACCGCGTTGGCCGCCTTGCCGCTGAGGAGGACCGCTGCGTTGCGGATCACCGCTCGGAACAGGCGTTCGACCTCGATCATCCGCGCGCGGGCGTTTCAGCCGTCGCTCGGCCGCTTGCGCGGCGGGCCGGAGCGGGCGGCCACCCAGGGATAGTGCGCGGCCTCGGCGGCGTCGTAGCCCAGGTCGTAGGCGTGGGGGCTGCGCGGGCGGGTCTGGCTGTCGCCGTAATAGCTGCCCACGAGATGGTCGACGATGTTCGAGGTGATGCCGAAGTTGCCCGTCTCATTGTGGAAATGATGGGCCATGTGGTTCTTCTTGATGCCCCGCAGCCACGCGCTCTTGGGCGTGTAGTTCAGGTGCTGCACGCAGTGGCAGAACTCGTAGATGCTGAACAGGACCAGCGCCGTGGCCGCCGCCGCGAAGGCCGCGCTCCAGCCGCCGATGAGGTAGCCGATCGGCAGGCTGATCAGAAAGATCGCCGGCACGGTGTTGGTGGGCGAGCCGAACAGCACGTTCAACTGCTGGGGGTCCTGATGGTGGTCGTAGTGGATGCGCCGCCACAGGTCGGCGGTCACCGGGTTCTTGTAGAGCCAGCGGGCGTGCAGCACGAACCGGTGCAGGGCGTACTCGGCGAAGGGATAGATGACGATCGCGGCCGGAACCGCGGCCAGGGTCGTCCAAGGGCGCTGCAGCGCGCCAAACCGCACCGACGCGGCGATGCAGGCCAGGCAGAGCACGACATAGAGCAGGATCGTCGGGTATGTCGCATAGGCGACGACGAGCTGGCGCAGGCTCATCTGGCCGAGGTCGTTCGACCTCGGTCCCGCGCGGCGGACAAACAGCGAAGGCGCTTTCGTAGAACGACATGTCAGGTCCGGATTCCATCCTGTATCTCAGCTATACCCTGCCGAGGCCCGCTCCGCACGCGGATGAGCCTTTCAGGCGTTTTCGCGCGCGCCAAGCACGTTCTCGCCACAGGCCGCCGTCGGACGGCCGGCGCTGGTTTCGGAGGCGGCATGGCGACGGCCTATAAGGACGCGTTCTACCAGAAGCGGAAGACCTACGCGGCCAGCTCGGCCGCCGCCCTGGTTCCGATCCTGATCGACCTGTTCAAGCCGAAGACGGTGCTGGACGTGGGCTGCGGCGACGGGGCGTGGCTGGAGGCGTTCGAGCGGCTGGGCGGCTGCACGGTCTGCGGCGTGGACGGGCCCTGGTCGCCGGCCGGCAAGACGCTGGGCGCGGGCAAGTTCGTGCAGTTCGATCTGGGCGCGCGACCCATCGGCGAGCTCAAGCTCCCCATCGACCGGTTCGACCTGGTGATCAGCTTCGAGTTCCTGGAGCACGTGCAGGCCCCGCAAGGGCGCGACATCGTGCGGTTCATCTGCGAGCATGCCGATGCGGCGGTCTGCGGGGCGGCGGCGCCGCACCAGGGCGGCACCCATCACGTCAACGAGCAGTATCCGGACTACTGGGCGGCCCTGTTCGAGGCGAACGGGTTCAAGGCCTACGACTTCCTGCGCTACGCGGTCTGGGACAATGAGGCCATCAAGCCCTGGTACCGCCAGAACATCATCGGCTACTTCCCCGGCGAGCCGCCGACGAGCGTACGTGAGTTCGCCCAGGCCTCCATCGGCGATCTGTTCGAGCGGCCCCGGTCGCTGTGTCATCCGGGCGTGTTCGGCAAGAAGCTCGGCCTGTTTCGAAGCGCGCTGAAGAACCCGCTGAAGACCGGGCTGCAACTGCTCAAGGAAGAGATCGCGAAACGCGGCTGACGGGCGCGCGCTAGGCGTCTTCGCGGATGCGCTTCTTGCGGAAGGAGGGGTTCAGCACCCGCTTGCGCAGGCGGATCGACTTGGGGGTGACTTCCACCAGCTCGTCGTCCTCGACGTAGGCGATGGCCTGCTCAAGGCTGGGACGGCGCGGCGGGGTCAGGCGGATGGACTCGTCCTTGCCCGAGGCGCGCACGTTGGTGAGCTGCTTGGCCTTCATCGGGTTGACGTCCATGTCGTCGGGCTTGGCGTTCTCGCCGATGATCATGCCCTGGTAGCACTTCTCGTTGGCGCCCACGAACATCACGCCGCGCTCTTCCAGGTTCCACAGGGCGTAGGCGGCGGTCTCGCCGTCGGAGTTGGAGACCAGCACGCCGTTGCGCCGGCCCTCGATGGCGCCCTTGTAGGGCTCGTAGGCGTGGAACACGCGGTTCATCACGCCCGAGCCGCGCGTGTCGGTGAGGAACTCGCCGTGGTAGCCGATCAGGGCGCGCGAGGGGGCCAGGAAGGTCAGCCGCGCCTTGCCCGCGCCAGCCGGGGTCAGGTCCTTCATCTCCGCCTTGCGGGCGGACAGCTTCTCGATGACGACGCCGGAATATTCCTCGTCCAGGTCGATGACGACCTCTTCGATGGGCTCCAGGCGCTTGCCGGTCTCCTCGTCGGCGCGGAACACCACGCGGGGGCGTGAGATCGACACCTCGAAGCCCTCGCGGCGCATGGTCTCGATCAGCACGCCGAGCTGAAGCTCGCCACGGCCGGCGACCTCATAGGCGTCCTTGTCGTCGGTCTCGGTGACGCGGATGGCGACATTGGTTTCCGCCTCGCGCAGCAGGCGCTCGCGGATCACGCGCGACTGCACCTTGTCGCCTTCGCGGCCGGCGAGCGGGCTGTCGTTGATCGAGACGGTGAAGGCGATGGTCGGCGGGTCGATGGGCTGGGCCGGCAGGGCCGCGGTCACTTCCATGGCGCAGACGGTGTCGGCCACGGTGGCCTTGGCCAGGCCCGCGATGGCGATGATGTCGCCGGCTTCGGCGAAGTCCACCGGCTGGCGCTTCAGGCCGCGGAAGGCCAGCACCTTGGTGATGCGGCCGCGCTCCACTTCCTTGCCGTCCGGGCTGAGGGCGTGGATCGGCATGTTGGGAACCAGCGCGGCCGGACTCCACGCGCCCGGTCAGCAGCCGCCCGAGATAGGGGTCCGCCTCCATGAGCACGGCCAGGATGCGCGCGGGCTGGTCCTCGGCGTGCTCGGCCTGGGGCTCGGGCACGTGGGCGATGATGGCTTCGAACAGCGGCGCCAGGCTCTCCTGCGGGTCGCCCATGGTCGTCACCGCCCAGCCGTTCTTGCCGGAGGCGTAGATGTGCGGGAAGTCGAGCTGCTCGTCCGTGGCGCCGAGGTTGGCGAACAGGTCGAAGGCCTCGTTGTGAACCTTGTCGGGATCGGCGTGCGGCCGGTCGACCTTGTTGATCACCAGGATGGGCTTGAGGCCGAGCTTCAGCGCCTTGCCGAGCACGAACTTGGTCTGGGGCATGACGCCTTCTTCGGCGTCGACCAGCAGCAGACAGCCGTCCACCATGCCCAGGATGCGCTCCACCTCGCCGCCAAAGTCTGCGTGGCCGGGGGTGTCGACGATGTTGATGCGGGTCTCGGTCCCGTCGGCGCTGTGCCACAGCACCGAGGTGGCCTTGGCCATGATGGTGATGCCGCGCTCACGCTCCTGGTCGTTGGAGTCCATGGCCCGATCGACGGTCGCCTCGTTGGTGCGGAAGGCGCCAGACTGCGACAGCAGCTTGTCCACCAGCGTGGTCTTGCCGTGGTCGACGTGGGCGATGATGGCGATGTTGCGTAGCGACATGACAAATGCTCGCGGGCGTGCCGCGCCCGGGGGCGAGGAAGTTGGAGGAGGCAGCCTCATATAGTGCGCCGCAACACAAAGCCAGCATGGCGAGCGCGCTGATTCGTTGACGGGGGACGTTCCCCGCCTAGAGTTGCTGCAAGGATCGGGCCGGGGAGTCAGGGAATGCGCGGGTCTTCGTTCGCCATGGCGGCGGCTTCGGTTATGGCCTTGGCGCTGGCCGCGGCCGGCGCGGCGCGGGCCGCCGACGAAGAGATCCAGGTCTACATGGACGAGATGAGCGCGCCGGGCGCCGTGGGCTTGGACCTGCACACCAACTACGTCCTGTCGGGCGACGATACGCCGGACTATCCCGGCCAGCAGGTCTCGCTGCATCGCTTTCGCCTGACGCCGGAGTTCGCCTACGGCCTGACGCCCAATCTGGAGCTGGGCGCCTATCTGCCTCTGGCGACGCTCGACCGCGACGGGAGGGGCCTGATCGGCGGGGCCAAGGCCCGGCTGAAGTTCATCGCGCCCAGGCCGTCCGGCCAGTCCTGGTTCTGGGGCGCCAATTTCGAGATCGGCCGGGTGCGCCGCGCGCTCGACATCAACCCCTGGAACGCGGAGCTGAAGGGCATCTACGGCGTCCGGTCCGGCCCATGGACGCTGGCCTTCAACCTGAACCTGGACTGGACGGTTTCAGGTCCGGCGCCCCAGCCCGCCTCGCTGGAGCTGGACACCAAGGCCAGCTACCGCATCGCCAAGGACACGTCCGTGGGCTTCGAGAGCTACAACGGCCTGGGGTCGTTCAAGCGGTTCGGGCGGTTCGGCGAGAACGACCAGTCGCTCTACGCGGTGGTCGATACGGCGCTGGGCAAATGGGACCTGAACCTCGGCGTCGGGCGCGGCTATGCGGCCTCGAAGGACGGCTGGGTGGTGAAGGCCGTGATCGGCGTGCCGATCGGCGACTAGGCTCTGACCGCTAGCCGCGCGCCTTGGCGGTGTGGGCCAGCAGCGGCGGCGGGGCGTAGGGCGGGCGCGGAATGGCGGTGTGCGCGGCCCGCAGCGCCTCGGACCAGCGCTCGGACAGGTCGTGGAAATAGGGCTCGTCCGCCTCGATGCGATGCATGACCTCGGTGCTCATCTCGTCGCGCCGGATCACCGCCAGGTCGATGGGCAAGCCCACGGCGATGTTGGACTTCAAGGTGGAGTCGATGGAGATCAGGCCGATCTTCAGGGCGTCGTACAGGTCCGTCTCATAGCTGACCGCGCGCACCAGGATCGGCCGGCCGTACTTGTGCTCGCCGATCTGCAGGAAGGGAGCGTCCGGGCCGCATTCGATGAAGTTGCCCGCGTCGTAGATCATGAACAGGCGAAGCTGCCCGCCCTTGATCTGGCCCCCGAACAGAAGCGAGACCTCCAGCGGCACGTCCGCCTGCTCCAGGGTCGGCGAGACCTCACGCTTCACCGTGCGCACCGCGTGCCCGACCAGCTGGGCCGCCCGGAACATGGTGGGGACGTCGGCCAGGGTCTCGAGCTCCCCGGTGTCCGGATTGACGATCCCCTCGGCCAGCAGGCTCAGCACCGACTGGGTGACCGACAGATTGCCCGCCGTGGCGATGGCCATCACCCGCTCGCCCGGCGTCTCGAACACATGCAGCTTGCGAAAGGTGGAGACGTCGTCGAAGCCCGCGTTGGTGCGGGTGTCGGCGATCATCACAAGCCCGGACCGGACCAGGATGCCGGCGCAATAGGTCATCGGACGCTCTTTCCAGACTTAACCCGCATGGTCCTCGCCTAGCCTGGGTCTGATGCAAGGCGTCCGCGACGTGGAGCCTCACGTCCAGCTCCTCGCGCCCGCCGCCGATGCGGGCGCCGCGAACCGGCGCCGCGCCCAGATAGTCCAGCCCGATCGCCACGCGGATGTAGGCGTCCGTCACGCACACGCCGTTGGTCGGATCGAAGCCGACCCAGCCCAGGTCTGGCGCATAGGCCTCCGCCCAGGC
Organism: uncultured Alphaproteobacteria bacterium; assembly: GCA_963761065.1. Lineage (GTDB taxonomy): Bacteria > Pseudomonadota > Alphaproteobacteria > Caulobacterales > Caulobacteraceae > JANWHQ01. The sequence goes on from CAVXFP010000002.1 coordinate 325,151, forward strand.
GTGCGCGGCCTCCTGTTCGGCCACGCCGTCGTTTCTGGCCAGGTGGCCGGAGACGTAGCGGGCCGGGATGTCCAGCGTTCGGGCCACGGCGATGAAGATGTGGGCCAGGTCCTGGCACACCCCCCGGCCGAGCACGAAGGCCTCCTCGGCCGTGGTGGACGCGTGGGTGGGCGCGGTGTCGAAGGTCACCCGCTCGTGCAGGGCGCCCATCACCGCATGCAGGGTCGACAGCGTGTCCTTGCCGGCGTGCTCGCGGGCGAAGGCGGTCAGCTCATCGCCCGGTTCGGTCAGGCTCGTGGAGCGCAAGAAGACCTCCGGCGCGAACCGCTCGATCGCCCCGCGCACCACGCCGTGGGTGTCCCAGGTCTCCACCTCGCCCTCCACCGTCAGGGTCAGGCGCGAGACGGGTCCGGCCACGAAGGCGCGGTGGGTGATGTTGCCCAGCGGGTCCTCGCCCTTCTTCAGGGCGGCGTCGGAGTCCATGTCCAGCCGCCAGCGGATCACGTGCTGGCCCTCGTGCCGCCGGGGCGTCAGGCGCAGCAGCTGGACGAGCGAGCGCGCCGGCGTCTCGTAGACGTAGCTGGTGCGGTGGGAGACGCGGATGCGCATGAGGCGTCAGACCAGGTACTGCTCGGCGATGGCGTTGCTCATGGAGGCGTTGTCCCCCAGGAAGCCCGTGATGAACTCGTGCAGGCCGGATTGGAAGATATCCTCGATGCTGGCCGACGCCAGCCGTTCCTGGATCGCCCGGGCGTGCCTCTGGCTCGGCCCGCGCTTGCCATAGGCGTCCGCCAGCAGGTCCACGTGCCGCCCGATCACCTCGTAGCAGCTCATCAGCGAGCGCGGCGTCTGGGGGTTCAGGATCAACAGGTCGGCCACCAGCCACGGCTTGACGCTGTCGCGATAGACCCAGTGATAGGCCGTCAGCGCCGAGACCTCGCGCAGGATGGTGGTCCACTGGAAATAGTCCAGGCCGCCGCCAACCTCCTCCCGGTCGGGCAGCAGCAGATGGTACTTCACGTCCAGGATCCGGGCGGTGTTGTCGGCCCGCTCCACCGCCCCGCCCAGCCGCAGGAACCAGTAGGCGTCGTTGCGCAGCATGGTGAGCCGCGCCGAGCCGTCGAAGGTCAGGATCACGTCCTTCACCCACTCCAGGAACTGGGCGTAGGCGGTGCGGCCCATCTTGACGGAGTTCTGGCGCTTCAGCTCGTGCCAGGCGTCGTTGATCTTGGTCCACATCTCCGCGGTCAGGGCCGTGCGCACGGCCCGGCCATTGGTCCGCGCCTGGGCCAGGCACGACCAGATGGACGAGGGGTTGTCCGCATCGAAGGCGAGGAATTCCAGCACCGTGCGCTCGGTGGCCTCCTCATGCTTCTCATGGAAGGCGTCGGTGACGCCGGCCGAGGCGATCACGCTGCCCCAGGTGTTCTGCCCGCCGCCGTAGCTGGACGGCATGGAAGCGAGGCGCAGGGCGGACTCCAGAATCCGCGCGAGGAAGTCCGCGCGCTCCAGATATCGGGCGGTCCAGTAGAGGTTCTCGGCGGTGCGCGAGAGCATGGGCCCGGTCAGTCCTCCAGAACCCAGGTGTCCTTGGTGCCGCCGCCCTGGCTGGAGTTGACCACCAGCGAGCCTTCCTTCAGCGCCACGCGGGTCAGGCCGCCGGGGGTGATCAGCACCCGGTCCGCGCCGGTGAGCACGAAGGGCCGCAGGTCCACGTGCCGGGCGCCAGGCCCGACTCCACGAAGGTCGGGCAGGTGGACAGCGCCAGGGTCGGCTGGGCGATGAAGCCGTCAGGATCGCGCTTCAGCTTGGCGCGGAAACACTCGATCTCCTCCTTGGTGGCGGCCGGCCCCACCAGCATCCCGTAGCCGCCCGAGCCGTTGACCTCCTTGACCACCAGCTCGGGAAGTCGGTCGAGCACATGGCCCAGGGCCTCCGGCTCGCGGCACCGCCAGGTGGGCGCGTTGGCCAGGATCGGCTCCTCGCCGGTGAAGAAGCGGATGATCTCCGGCATGTAGCTGCACACGGCCTTGTCGTCCGCGACCCCGGTGCCCGGCGCGTTGGCCAGGGTGACGTTGCCGGCCTCGTAGGCGGCCATCAGTCCCGGCGGGCCGAGCCGGGAGTCCGGGCGGAACACCAGGGGGTCCAGGTAGTCGTCGTCGATGCGCCGGTAGATGACGTCCACACGCTTGGGCCCCTCGGTGGAGCGCATGAACACCTCGTCCTCGCGCACGATCAGGTCCGAGCCCTCCACCAGCTCGACCCCCAGCTTGTCGGCCAGGAACGAGTGCTCGTAGAAGGCCGAGTTGAACGGCCCGGGGGTCAGGATCGCGATGGTCGGGCGCCCGTTCGCCCGCTCCGGCGCCACCGAGCGCAAGGTGGCGAGCAGGGCGTCGGTGTAGGTCTCCACCGGCGCCACGCGCTGCTCCTCGAACATCTCCGGGAACAGCCGCAGCATCACCTCGCGGTTCTCCAGCATGTAGGAGACGCCGGACGGCGTGCGCACGTTGTCTTCCAGCACCACGAACTTGCCCTCGTCCGTGCGCACCAGGTCGATGCCGGAGATGTGGGCGTGGATGTCGTGGGGCGGCCTGCGGCCCATGGCCTCCAGGCGGAAGTAGGGGTTGCGGAACACCAGCTCGGCGGGCAGCACCCCGGCCTTCAGGCACTCCTGGGGGCCGTAGATGTCGGACAGGAAGGCGTTGATCGCGCCAACCCGCTGGCGCAGGCCCGCCTCGATCATGCTCCACTCGGCGCGGGTCAGGATGCGCGGCACGATGTCGAAGGGGATCAGCCGCTCGCTCGCCGGCCTCCTCGCCGTAGACCGCGAAGGTGATGCCGATGCGCCGGAACAACAGCTCGGCCTGCTTGCGCCGCGCGTCCAGCAGGTCCGGAGGCGTGGAGTCCAGCCAACGCGCCAAGGCTTCGTAAGGGGCCCTGACTGGCCCCTCCTCACCCCAGCCTCGCATCTCGTCGTAATACGCCATGATCGTTGATCGGACCCGACACCGGCCGGCGGTCGGCCGGCAATGGCCAGGCTCCGATTAGACGCCCGGCGTCGCCACGGGGGAAGCTCTAGGCGCCCGCGCGCCCGACTTGCCTGCTTTTTGTGCAGCGCAGCGTCGCTGAATTGGGTCTTGCCAGCCGGAACGCCCCGGTGAAGGTTGCGCGCCGCCCCGGCCTAAAGGATACCGATGCCTACGGACAAGGACGACACCTACGATTACATCGTCATCGGCGCCGGCTCGGCCGGCTGCGTGGTGGCGGCCCGTCTCACCGAGGACCCCAAGATCAAGGTCCTGATCCTGGAGGCCGGGGGCAAGGACGACCATCCCTACGTCAGCATGCCGCTGGGGTTCCTGCGGGCCATGCTCATGCCCCAGCACAACTGGGGCTATCATGTCCGAGCCCGAGCCCCAACTGAACGATCGCCGGCTGATGCTGCCGCGCGGCCGTCTGCTGGGCGGCTCCTCCTCGATCAACGGCATGTTCTACATGCGCGGCCATCCGCGCGACTACGACACCTGGCGCCAGATGGGCTGCGAGGGCTGGGGCTACGCGGACGTGCTGCCCTACTTCAAGAAGATGGAGACCAGCTGGCGCGGCGAGGGCAAGTACCACGGCGGCTCCGGCCCGCTGCACGTGGCGCCGATCGACACCCGCCGCCTGCTGCACGAGCCCCTGATGCAGACGGCGAAGAACGCCGGCTACCCGGTCAGCGACGACATCGACGGGGCGCATCCGGAGGGCTTCGCCAAGGGCGAGGTGACCATCGACAAGCACGGCCGCCGCGAACTCGGCGTCGCGGGCCTATCTGCATCCCGGCCATGCGCCGTCCCAATCTGAAGGTGGAGACCGACGCGCTCACCACCCGCGTCCTGATCGAGACCGGTCGCGCGCGCGGGGTGGAGTTCTCCAAGGACGGCCACGTCCACCAGGTCTACGCCGAGCGCGAGGTGGTGCTGGCCGGCGGGATCTATAACTCGCCGCAGCTGCTCATGCTGTCCGGGATCGGCCCGGCCGACGAGCTGATCGCCCAGGGCATCACCCCGGTGGTCGACCTGCCCGGCGTCGGCAAGAACCTGTCCGAACATCCCAACGTGATGATGCAGTTCAAGGCCCGCGCGCCGGTGACCTTCCTGAAGGAGCTGCGCTACGACCGCGCGGCGCTGTCGGCCCTGCAATGGGCCCTGTTCGGCAACGGCCCCTTCGCCACCCAGATCAACAGCTGCAACGTGGTGATCCGCACCTCCAAGGACCTGGAGCAGCCGGACATCCAGATCATGTGCAACCCGATCCGGATGGACGCCCAGCTGTGGTTCCCGGGCCTGACCAAGCAGCTTGAGCACTCCTTCCAGGTCGGCGTGGTGCTGCTGCACCCCCACAGCCGCGGCGAGGTGACGCTGCGTTCGGCCAGCCCCCTGGACGCGCCCAAGGTGAACCTGAACGTCATGGCCTCGCCGGTGGAGTTCGAGACCATGCGCCGGGGCATCCGCGAGGCGCGCCGCATCTACCGCACCGAGCCGCAGGGACGGCTGACCGGCGAGGAGGTCATCCCCGGCGCCGCCGCGGAGTCGGACGCGGAGCTGGACGCCTTCATCCGCCAATACGGCGGCGTCACCCAGCACCCGGTGGGCACCTGCGCCATGGGCCATGGGCCGCAGGCGGTGGTCGATCCGCAGCTTCGGGTGCACGGCGTGGCGGGGCTGCGCGTGGCCGACGCCTCGATCATGCCCACCGTGCCCGGCGCCAACACCAACGCCAGCGCCATCATGATCGGCGAGAAGGCGGCCGACCTGATCCTCGGCCGCAGCCTGCCGCCGGCGGAGGGCGTCTAGCCGGGCCGGCTCAACGACCCTCAAGGAGGAACCCCATGCGCGCCTGGACCGTCACGGAGTCAGAGAAGCCGCTGCAACTGGTGGAGAGCCCCACGCCCGAGCCCCAGGGGACCGAGGTGCTGGTCGAGGTCTCCCACTGCGGGGTGTGCCATTCGGACGTGCACTTCTGGGAGGGGTTCCTCGATCTCGGCGGGCCTGAGAAGACGCCGTTGTCGGCCATCGGCCTGAACCCGCCGCTGGTCCTGGGCCACGAGATCTTCGGCACGGTGATCGCTCTCGGGCCGTCCGCCGAGGGCCTGGGCGTGAAGGTGGGCGACCGGCGCATCGTCTTCCCCTGGGTGGGCTGCGGAACCTGCGCTTCCTGCCTGGCCGAAGAGGACAACATGTGCGCCCAGGGCGCGGCCATCGGCGTGCGCCGCTCCGGCGGCTTCGGCAGCCACGTGATCGCGCCGCATCCGCGCCATCTGATCGACGCGGGCGACATCGACCCGGCGACGGCGGCGACCTACGCCTGCTCGGGCCTGACGGTCTATTCGGCCATCCAGAAGCTGATGCCCCAGCCGGCGGACGCCCCCATCGTGGTGGTCGGCGCGGGCGGGCTGGGCCTGTCGGCCATCGAGATGCTGAAGGCGCTGGGCCACACGAACATCATCTGCGTGGACGTGGCCGAGGCCAAACGACGGGCGGCGTTGCAGGCCGGGGCGAGCAAGGCCGTGGACGGCTCGGGCGAGGGCGTGCCGGACCGCATCAAGGAGGCGGCGGGCGGGCCGGTGCGGGCGATCCTGGACGTGGTCAACTCGACCACCACGGTGGCCAACGACCTGGCGTGCCTGGGCCGGGGCGGCAAGGTGGCGCTGGTGGGCATGTTCGGCGGGCGGCTCGACATGCCGCTGATGACCTTCCCCGGCCAGGGGATCGCGATCCTCGGCAACTTCGTGGGCAACCCCAAGGAGCTGCGCGAGGTGGTGGCGCTCGCCAAGGTCCGGCAAGCTGAAGCCCATTCCGGTGCAGACGCGCGCCAAGTCCGAGGCCACCCGCACCCTGCAGGAGCTGCGCGACGGCAAGATCACCGGCCGCGTGGTGCTGGAGGGCTGAGACGAGCACGCGGTCGTGACGCTGTCGCGGACCGCTGCTAGGCTCAAACGGCCGCACCGGCTTGGGGGAATTTGGGGACTGAAGCCATGAACCTGTTGCGATGGATTATGAGCGCGGCCCTGGCCGCTGGACTGTGGACGGGCGTGGCGCCGCCGCCGGCCCACGCGCAGAACGAGCATGCCGCCCGGCTCCTACGAGCGGACCTGCCGCGACCTCTACATGAGGCGCGGGCTGGTCTACGGCGAATGCCAGGCGCGCGACGGCCGCTGGGTCGCCGTCATGGGCGCGGATGTCGTCGACTGCGGCTGGGTCGAGAACATCGACGGCAGCCTGCAATGCAGCCTCGGCGGTCGCGACCGGGGCTATGATCGGGATCGGGACCGTGGCTACGGCGACCGCGACCGTGGCTCGGGCTATGGATATGATCGGGATCGGGCGATCGCGACTATCGGCGCGCCTCCTGCCGTCACGACGGCTGGCCCTACAAGGGCGGGGCCGTGATCTTCTCGCAGCCCGATTGCACTGGACGCCAGATCGAGGTGCACGGCTTCATCGTCGACATCGGCGCGTCGGGCATGCGTGGCGGCCCGTCTTCGATCCAGATCGACCGGGGCGTCTGGGAGCTGTGCAGCGGGACCAACTACACCGGCCAGTGCTGGAACGTGAACCGGGACAACGGCGACCTCGGCCGCCTGGCGGGCGCAGCCGGATCAGCTCGATCCGCCGCCTGCGCTAATGCGGCTGGACTCTTGAAGGCGCCCGGGCCGGCGATCGCCGTCAGCCCGGGCGCCGCGGTCCTGTTCGGCCGTCCGGGCCGTGCGGGACGTGAGTTGGCGGGAAAGCTGTGCCACACCAGGGCACGCTTCCGGTGAGTCGCCCGCCCATGCCCGACTACGACATCGATCATCCTCGGCAGCGGGCCCTCGGGCCGGCGGGCCGCGATCCAGTCGGCCAAGCTCGGCAAGTCCGTGCTGGTGGTGGACAAGGGCGTGCGCGTCGGCGGCGTGTCGGTGCACACCGGCACCATCCCCTCCAAGACCCTGCGCGAGACGGTGCTGAACCTCACCGGCTGGCGCGAGCGCGGCTTCTACGGCCGGGCCTACCGGGTGAAGAAGGACATCACCGCCGCCGACCTGATGGTCCGCCTGCACAAGACCCTGGACCACGAGGTGGACGTGCTGGAGCACCAGTTCGCCCGCAACGGGGTGGCGACGATGTGCGGCGTCGGCCGCATCGTCGGGCCGCACAAGGTGGAGGTCATCGCCGACGGCGCCGACCCCGTCGTCTTGGAGACCGCCAACATCCTGATCGCGGTGGGCACGCGGCCCTATCGGCCGGACACCGTGCCCTTCGATGGCTCCACCGTTCTGGACAGCGACGAGATCCTCGACATCCCCCACCTGCCGCGCAGCCTGACGGTGATCGGCGCCGGGGTGATCGGGGTGGAGTACGCCACCATCTTCAGCGCGCTGGACGTCGCCGTCACCCTGATCGAGCCGCGCGCGACCTTCCTGGACTTCATCGACCGGGAGCTGATCGAGGAGTTCGTCCACGAGCTGCGCGACCGGGGCATGGCCATCCGCCTGGGCGCCGAGGCGAAGTCCATCGTGCTGGAGGACGGCCACCCGGTGGTGACGCTGGAGGGCGGCCGGCAAATCCGCTCGGACATGCTGCTGTTCGCCGCCGGCCGGGTGGGCGCGGTGGACGACCTGGGGCTGGAGACCATCGGCGTGGAGGTGGACCACCGCGGGCGGATCAAGGCCGACCCGGTCACCTTCCAGACCACGGCCGAGAACGTCTACGCCGTGGGCGACGTGATCGGCTTTCCCAGCCTGGCGTCGACCTCCATGGAGCAGGGGCGGGTGGCCGCCTGCAACGCCTTCCACGTGCCGCCCCCGCCGCCGCCGGAATACTTCCCCTATGGCATCTACGCGGTGCCGGAGATGTCCACCGTGGGCATGTCCGAGGAGGAAGTCCGTGGACGGAACATCCCCTACGAATGCGGCGTCGCGCGCTTCCGCGAGACCTCGCGCGGCCACATCATGGGGCTGGATAACGGGATGATGAAGATGATCTTCTCGATCAAGACCCGCCGGCTCTTGGGCGTCCACATCGTCGGCGAGGGGGCCACCGAGCTGATCCACATCGGCCAGGCGGTGCTGAACCTGAAGGGCACGGTGGACTACTTCATCGAGAACACCTTCAACTATCCGACGCTCGCGGAGGCCTACAAGATCGCGGGCCTGGACGCCTGGAACCGCATGGCCAAGGCCTAGGGGGAATCGACATTCGATCGGCGGGACCGAAATCCTCGCCCTTCGACAGGCTCAGGATGAGGATTTCTACTGAACCGCTCGATCCCTAGCCCTCATCCTGACCAACCCTATCCATAGCCCTCATCCTGAGCCTGTCGAAGGACGAGGGCGGTCCATGAGCGCTAAGGTCGGATAGTGCGCATGGCCAAGGCCTGAACGGCGGCCGGCGGGACGCTGCGAACATCGGGAGGATTTCCATTCGCCCTCGCGCGCGGGGGCGCGGAGGTGCGCGTGGGGGCGTGCGCGCGGGGGCGCGCGGGCGCGCGAAGGCGGGGGCCGCGAAGGGCCGGCGAGGCGATGTGGGCTGGGCGTTTCATGGCGCCAGTTTGGGGCCGTTCAGCCGGGCGGGGATAGATCGGGACCTGTCCCCTCAATCCGGGGGAAGGGCGCCGATGATGGGGGGACGGTGCGCGGCCAGACGGACGCTGGCGCCTAGATCGTCGACGTCGCGTCCGGTGTCGCGAAGACTATCGGGCGCACTGGCCACTGGTGCCGGACGGCGGATGCAGCAGCCAGCACTTATTCGACGCCGGCCGCCCTCCCATTAACGGCAGACGGTCAGGCCATTGCCGACCTCCGTCGCCGGACAGACGGCCTCCTGTGATCGCTCCAGGACGATTTCGGGCACTCTGACGAAGCGCTCATCAGCAATCAAGCAACGTCCGGCCGCGCGTTGACCGCGCGCCAGTGCCCCTATTCGTAGATTTGCGGCGACCCCCACGACGAACAAGTCGAGCCATAGCCGCCAGCGCAAGCCCGATCACGGCGCCGATCTGGAAGCCAATGAAGTACTTGCCGTCGCCTCTCGAGCGTCCATCTAAACGCAAGCAACTGCGACCGTCGGTAAGACCACGTAAAAAATGCCGTGCAGGAGCACAGTTCACGCTCGACAATACGAGAACGCTTGCCCCTGCGTGATCGAGGTTATTGCCAGCCAGCTCATCGGCAGAGCGCCCCGCAAGATGAAGGACCAAGGCGCTGCGATTGAAGAAAGACCGCCACGCCAGCAGAACGGATCGACGCGCGAAGAGCGCCTCATTGACCGCGCCAAAGCCATTGGCCGGTGTAGCGTCCGGCTGGATGGCCGCCAATCTGCTTCGACGTCTGAACTCGCTCGCACCGTCGGCGACGCCATTGCTATGAATATCGCCTATCAGGATACGCGCCCCGGCTCATCATGCAAGGCCGTGATCGCCGAACTCGGACAAGTTCGGAACGATCAGCGCCAGTGCTACTGAGGCGGCAGTCGCCTAAGACCGCGATAGCAACGCCGGTCGACGATTAGCGCTCGCGTGTGGCGGATCACGATCGGCGGCCGCCTCGGCTGCGTTGGTCAGCAGGACCAACCCAATGCTGATGGCGAACACGCCCGCAAAGCCAATCGCACCCAACTCCGTCTTCCCAATGAAGTACGGACGCTCGACGGCCAAGATGACCGCAATGCCGGCCGCTATCGCGATCGCTGCCGTTTGACGCGACTCCCGCCCCCTAGATCGGATAGTGCGCGTGGCCCGTCTCGATGGAGATCCAGCGGGTGTCGGTGAAGGCGTCGATGCCTTGGCGGCCGCCGAAGCGGCCGATGCCGGAGGACTTCACGCCGCCGAAGGGCATCTGGGCCTCGTCCTGCACGGTGGAGGAGTTGATGTGGCAGATGCCCGACTGGATGCGCTTGGCCACCTGGATGCCGCGGGCGATGTCCTTGGTGAACACCGCCGCCGAGAGGCCGTACTCGGTGTCGTTGGCGATGCGGATGGCGTCTTCCTCGTCCTTGGCGCGGACCACGGTGGTCACCGGGCCGAAGAACTCCTCGCCATAGATGCGCATGTCCGGCGTGACGCGGTCGAGGAAGGTGGAGTCCATGATCAGGCCTTCGCCCAGGCCGCCGGCGGGCATGGAGGCGTCCTTGGCCAGGGCGTCCTCGATCAGGCTGCGGATATGGGCGGCGGCGTCGGCGTTGACGATGGCGCCCAGCGGCGTCTTGCCCTCGCGCGGGTCGCCGGCCTTCAGGGTCTTGGCCTTGGCGGCGAACTTGGCGACGAACTCGTCGGCGATCTCGGGCACCACCACGATCCGCTCGGTGGACATGCAGATCTGGCCCTGGTTCATGAAGGCGCCGAAGCCGGCGGCGGCCACCGCGTCGTCCAGGTCCGCGTCCTTCAGCACCAGCATGGGCGACTTGCCGCCCAGCTCCAGCAGCACGGGCTTCAGGTGCTTGGCCGCGATGCCGGCGATGACCTTGCCGATCTTGGTGGAGCCGGTGAAGTTGATCCGCCGCACCGCCGGGTGGGCGATCAGGGCCTCGACCACGCCGGGCGCGTCGACAGGCGCGTTGGTGACGACGTTGATGGCGCCTGAGGGCAGGCCGGCTTCGCGCAGCACCGAGCCGATCAGATAGTGGGTGCGCGGGCACTGTTCGGACGCCTTCAGCACCACGGTGTTGCCGCAGGCCAGCGGCACGGCCACGGCGCGGGTGCCCAGGATGATCGGGGCGTTCCAGGGGGCGATGCCCACCACCACGCCGGCCGGCTGGCGGATGGCCATGGACAGGCGGCTGCCGTGCTCGGACGGGATCACCTCGCCGGAGATCTGGCTGGTGATGGCGGCGGCCTCGCGCAGCATGCCGGACGCCAGGCCGATGTTGAACATGGCCCAGCCCTGGGTGGCGCCGATCTCGGTCATCATGGCGTCCACGAACTCGCCGGCGCGGGCGACCATCAGGTCGGCGGCCTTGTTGAGGATCGGCGCGGCGGGCGGCGGGGCCCATCTGCGACCACTCGGGGAAGGCGGCCGAGGCGGCGTCGCAGGCGGCCTTGCAGTCGGCCGGCGCGGCGGCGGGGGCGCGGGTGGCCACGTCGCCGACCACGGGGTTCAGGCGCTCGAAGGTGGCGCCGCTCGCGGCCTGGGCGTCCTGGTCGCCGATCAGAAGTCCGATGTCGTACATGGGTCGTATCCTCGTGCCGCCGGCGCGGTTCGCCGGTCCGTGAAATGGGGGTGGTGACGACTTCTAGTCCGGTAGACGCTCGGGGGCTAGCGGGCGCCGTCGAGCACGATCCGCTTCATCACGAAGGCCGCCGCCAGGGCGCCCAGCGCGAGCGGAACCAGCGGCAGCAGGAACAGGTCGCGCGCATTGGTGATCCCGCCCGCCACCATGGCGCCGCCCAGCAGCGGACCGATCACCGAGCCTATGCGCCCTACGCCCAGCGCCATGCCCACGCCCTTGGCGCGCGCGGCGGTGGGATAGGCCAGGCCCGCCGTGCCGTTCAGCGCCGCCTGGGTGGCGATGAGGGTGAAGCCGACCGCGAACACCGCCGCCGCCAGCCCCGTCTCGGCCAGGTGCGCGCGGGCGGTGACGGCCACCGCGACCAGGGTCAGGGCGAACAGGGCGACCACCAGCCGCGCGCCGAACCGTCCGAGCAGCAGGCTCGACGCGATGACGCCCAGCACGCCGCCCAGCTGGAACAGGGAATTGGCGGCGGCCGCCTTGGCCGGGGAGAAGCCGCCGGCCTCCAGCAGCGTCGGCAGCCAGCTCGACACCAGGTAGATGGTCAGCAAGGTCGAGGCGAACATCAGCCACAGCAGCGGCGTCACCAGCGCCAGGCGCCCGGCGAACAGCGGGCCGATCCCGGCCTCGCCGCGGGTCGGCGGGGCGTGGACGACGAAGTCCGCGTCGGTCGTGCGGGCCAGCTTGCGATCGACCGCGTGGGCCAGGTGGAACAGGCGGGCCTGGCCGTCCTTGCGCCGGGCGAGGAAGCTGGCGGACTCCGGCAGGCCGAGCGCCATCAGGGCCGCGATCACCAGGGGCGCGATCCCGCCCATCAGGAACAGATCCCGCCACGCGCCGTCGGACGGGATGTTGGCGGCGATCAGACCCGGAACCACGCCGCCGGCCGTGACGCCCACCATCACCAGGGTGGTCAGCCCCGCGCGCACCTTGCGCGGCGTCAGCTCGGCGGTCAGCGCGATGACGTTGGGCATCACGCCGCCGAGGCCCAGGCCCGTGAGGAACCGCAGGGCCATCAGCTGGGGCAGGGAGGTCGCGGTCAGGCACAGCAGGCAGAACACGCCATAGAAGGCCGAGCCGGCGATGATCGCGCGGCGTCGCCCGATCCTGTCGCCGAGGAAGCCCATCACCGGCGCGCCGATCAATATGCCGAACAGGCTGGCGCTGAACGCCGGCGCCAGGGCCGCGCGGTTCAGGCCCCACTCGCGCACCAGGGACGGGGCCGCGAAACTCATCACCTGGATGTCGTAGCCGTCCGCCATCAGGGCGATGAAGGCCAGGATCATGACCCTGAGCGCGAAGCCGCCGAATGGCCGCTCGGCGATGAGGTCTTCGACATTGACCGCTTGCGCTGCGGCGCCGTTGTCCGCCATTGCGTTTGTCTCCCGCCCAGTCGCGGCCGTCTGTCGGGCCGCCGTCACAGGGCCATAAGACCAGATCGCAGCGCAGGGAACACCCATGACCGACTATCCCAAGCCAGCCATGCACATCGACGGCGAGTGGGTGGGCGTCGGCTCGCGACGCACGCACACGGTGGTCAACCCGGCCACCGGCCAGGCCCTGGCCGACCTGCCTCTGGCCGACGCGGCGGACCTGGACCGGGCGCTGGACGCCGCCGACCGGGGCTTCAAGCTTTGGAAGAAGGCCCCCGCCGACGAGCGCGCGCGGGTGCTGAAGAAGGCCGCCGACCTGATCCGCCAGCGCGCGGACGACATCGCGCGGGTCGCCACCATCGAGCAGGGCAAGACCTTCGGCGAGGCGCGGATCGAGACCATGGCGACGGCCGGCTGGCTGGAGTTCGCCGGCGAAGAGGCCAAGCGCGCCTACGGCCGGGTGCTGGCGCGCCCCACGGGCCAGCGGGTGATGGTGCTGAAGGAGCCGGTGGGCCCCGTGGCGGCCTTCGCGCCGTGGAACTTCCCGGTGGGCAATCCGGGCCGCAAGTTCGGCGCGGCCATCGCGGCGGGCTGCTCGTGCATCCTCAAGCCCGCCGAGGAGTCGCCCGGCTCGGCCATCGCGGTGCTGCAGGCGTTGCTGGACGCGGGTCTGCCGGCGGGCGTGGCGCAGATCGTGTTCGGGGTGCCGGACGAGGTGTCGCGGCATCTGCTCGCCTCGCCGATCATCAGGAAGCTGTCGTTCACCGGCTCGGTGCCCGTGGGCAAGCACCTGATGAAGCTGGCCGCCGACACCATGAAGCGCACCACGCTGGAGCTGGGCGGCCACGCCCCGGTGGTGGTGTTCGACGACGCGGACCTGGAGACGGCGCTGAACACCCTGGTCACCCAGAAGCACCGCAACGCCGGCCAGGTGTGCGTGTCGCCCACGCGCTTCTATGTGCAGGAGCCGGTGTTCGACGCCTTCGTGAAGGGCTTCGCCGAACGGGCGGGGGCGCTCACCGTGGGCGACGGCCTGGTCGAGACCAACAAGATGGGGCCCATGGCCAATCCGCGCAGGCTGGACGCCATGGACGCCCTGATCGGCGACGCGGTGAAGGCGGGGGGCGAGCTGAAGACCGGCGGCGAGCGGATCGGCAACCAGGGCTTCTTCTGGAAGCCGACGGTGCTGTCGCGCACGCCGAACACCGCGCGGATCATGAACGAGGAGCCCTTCGGCCCCGTCGCGCTGATGACCCCGTTCAAGACCTTCGACGACGCGGTGGAGCAGGCCAACCGCCTGCCCTACGGCCTGGCCGCCTACGCCTGGACCCAGTCCGGCCGGCAGGCGAACCTGATCGCCGACGCGCTGGAGGCGGGCATGGTGGCGGTCAACACCAACGCCATCGCCGCCGCCGACGCCCCCTTCGGCGGGGTCAAGGAATCCGGCCACGGCTCCGAGGACGGCCCCGAGGGCGTGGAGGCCTGTCAGGTGATCAAGATGGTGAGCATGGCCTAGGAGGCCCGCCCATGATGTTCGCCAAGCACGGCCGCGGCGAGAGGGTCTATCTTGTAGAGTTTGAGCGTTGGGCCGACCCTGCTCTTGACCTGGATCAACCTCGCGGGGCTTGATCGAGTCAAATTAGCTGGCCGGACGATCGGTCCCAAGGTCGAGCCCGAGCCAACCAGGAAGGAAGCGCCCCTCATGGCCAAGTTCCCAGACTCCCCCAGCTTCACCGGCGCCTTCGAGCCGATCCGCATCGAGGGCGATGTGGACGACCTGGACATCGACGGCGAGGTGCCGGCCGATATCGACGGCGCCTTCTTCCGCGTCCAGCCGGACCCGAAGTTCCCGCCGCTGCTGGGCGACGACATCGCCTTCAACGGCGACGGCATGATCGGCCAGTTCCGCTTCAAGAACGGCCGGGTGGACTTCAAGCAGCGCTGGTGCCGCACCGACAAGTGGAAGCTGGAACGCGACGCCGGCCACGCCCTGTTCGGCGCCTATCGCAACCCGCTCAAGGACGATCCTTCCGTGAAGGGGCGCTATCGCGGCACGGCCAACACCAACGCCTACTTCTATGGCGGCCTGCTGTTCGGGATGAAGGAAGACTCCCCGGCCGTGGCCATGGATCCCAACACCATGGAGACCTTCGGCTATTGGGACTTCGACGGCCAGGTGACCAGCCCCACCTTCACCGCCCACCCCAAGGTCGACCCGCACACCGGCAACATGTGCGCCTTCGGCTATGCGGCGAAGGGCCTGCTGACCAAGGACGTCGTCTATTACGAGATCACGCCGGCCGGGAAGAAGGTCAAGGAGGTGTGGTTCGAGGTTCCCTACTACTGCATGATGCACGACTTCGGGGTGACCAAGGACTACGCCTGCTTCCACGTGGTGCCGTCCACCTCCAACTGGGAGCGGCTGGAGGCCGGCCTGCCGCACTTCGGCTTCGACACCACCATGCCGGTGCATATGGTGGTCCTGCCGCGCAACGGCGAAGCGCAAGGACATCAAGACCTTCACCGCGCCGAACCTGTTCGCGTCGCACGTGATGAACGCCTTCAACGACGGGACGAAGATCCACTTCGACACCCCCGAGGCGAAGAACAACATGTTCCCCTTCTTCCCGGACATCCACGGCGCGCCCTTCAATGGTCCGGAGTCCGCCTCATTCCTGACCCGCTGGACCATCGACATGGACTCCAACTCCGGAGAGTTCGAGAGCCGAGAGCGGATGACCGACTTCGTGGGCGAGTTCCCCCGGATCGACGAGCGCTACGCCACCGAGCCCTATCGCCACGGCTGGCTGCTGGGCATGGGCGAAGGGCCGGGCAGCCGCGCCAGCCTGGGCCACGTGGACCTGGCCACCGGCAAGAAGCAGGTCTGGCAAGCGGGCGAGAACCGCACCTTGCAGGAGCCCTGTTTCATTCCCAAGTCCAAGAGCGCGCCCGAAGGCGAGGGCTATATCGTGCAGATCCAGACCCACACCGACGACGGGCTTTCGGACCTGCTGCTCTACGACGCCCAGCGGGTGGACGAGGGGCCGATGGCGACCATCCACATCCCGCTGCGCATGCGCTTCGGCCTGCACGGCAACTGGGTCGCGGGCGAGGACCTGGAGGCCGCCAAGCCGATGGCCGCCAAGGCTCGCGCGAAGATGGGCGTGGTGAACTGAGATGGCGGGGCGCCGGCCATCGGGGGGGTCCAAGGGCAAGCAACCGCCCGCCGCTCCGCCGGCCGCGCCCACGCCCGCCGAACGCCATCACCGGGAAGACCTGCTGGACGAGGCGCTGGACGAGAGCTTCCCCGCCAGCGACCCGCCGTCCATGACCGATCCCACGCCGAACGGTCGTCCTTGATCGCTTCTGCCCGTCCCCTAGGATCGCGTCCATAACACCCTGGGGAGGGGACGATGACGGCGACGACCGTGGACGCGGCGCGGCCGGACTTCTCGATCGGCTACCGGCGGTGGATGTTCACCCTGCTGGTGGCCGTCTACACCTGCAGTTTCCTGGACCGGGTGATCGTCAACACCGTCGGCCCGGCGATCATCCAGGAGCTGGGCCTCTCTGACTTCGAGTTCGGCCTTCTGGGCGGGGCGGCCTTCGCGCTGTTCTACACCGTCTTCGGCCTGCCCATCGCGCGGCTGGCGGAGCGGTTCAGCCGGGTGAACATCATCGCCATCTGCATCGCCCTGTGGTCGGCGATGACGGCGCTCAGCGGGCTCGCGCCCAACTACGCCCAGCTTCTGCTGTTCCGCATGGGCGTGGGCGTGGGCGAGGGCGGCAGCAGCCCGGCGACGCACTCGCTGCTCTCCGACCACTATGCGCCGAGCCGGCGCGCCTCGGCCCTGGCGATCTATTCGCTGGGCGTGCCGCTGGGCATCATGCTCGGGGCGACGGGCGGCGGATGGATCGCCCAGACCTTCGACTGGCGCACCGCCTTCATCGTGCTCGGTCTGCCGGGGCTGATCCTGGCCCTGCTGGTCAAGATCACCCTGCGCGAGCCGGCCCGCGGGCGGCTGGAGCCCGAGCCGGCCACCGCCGGGGCCAAGGCTCCGCCGCTGCTGGCGGTGATCAGACAGATGCTGTCCCAGCGGTCGTTCCCGAGCCTGCTTAGCGGGTTCATCCTGACCAACTTCGCCGCCGCCGGCGTGAACACCTTCGCGCCCACCTATCTGGTGAGGACCTTCCACCTGGGCCTGGCCGAGACCGGCATGCTCTACGGACTGGTGACGGGCGTGTCGGGCGTGATCGGCATGCTGGTCGGCGGCTTCGGGGCGGACGCGGCGGGCAGGCACGACGCGCGGTGGTACGCCTGGGCGCCGGCGATCGGCTCGCTGGTCGCCATGCCGGTCTACATGCTGGCGTTCACCCAGGGCTCGGCCCTGGCGACGGCGGCCCTGTTCTTCGTGGGCGGGGTGATGGTCTCGTTCTACTTCGCCCCGACCATGGCGGTGGTGGCCAACCTGGCGGAGCCGCGCATGCGCGCGACCGCCGCCGCGCTGATGTTCCTGTTCATCAACATCTTCGGCCAGGGGGTCGGCCCCACGGTGATGGGCGCGGTCAGCGACTTCATGGGCAAGCAGGTGCTGGCGCCCGGAACCGCGTTCAGCCTGTGCCCGGCGGCGGTCGATGCGCCAGGGTTCGTGGCGGCCGCCTGCGCGGCGCCCTCGGCGGCGGGGCTCAGGTGGTCGATCCTGGTGATGACGGTGTCCTTCCTGCTGGGGGCCGTCTGCTTCTTTCGGCGCCGCGCGCTTCATCCGCCAGGACCTGGCGAGGACCTGACGAACGGTCCCTTTGCCGTCGCTTCCCACCCTCGCGCCGGGCGGCTATGGAGTCGCTCAACGAGATATATTTGGGAGGACGGACGATGCGGCTTGGATCGCCTGGAAGGATGATGCGTCTTGCGCTCGCGGCGGCGACGCTGCTGGCGCTGGCGGCCTGCGGCAAGCCCGCGCACAAGTCGGCCGGTCCCGCCGACGTGGACACCGCGCGCATCCTGAACGCCGATTCCGAGCCCGGCAACTGGATGACCTACGGGCGCACCTACGACGAGCAGCGCTTCAGTCCCCTGACCAAGATCAACGACAAGAACGCCGGCCGGATGGGTCTGGCGTGGTCCTACGACCTGGACACCAACCGCGGCCAGGAGGCCACGCCCATCGTGGTGGACGGGGTGATGTACGTCTCCACCGCCTGGTCGAAGGTCAAGGCGCTGGACGCCAAGACCGGCAAGCTGATCTGGGCCTACGATCCCAAGGTCGGCGGCGAGTGGGGCGAGCGCGCCTGCTGCGACGTGGTCAACCGCGGCGTGGCGGTGTGGAAGGGCAAGGTCTACGTCGGCGCGCTGGACGGCCGGCTGATCGCGCTGGACGCCCGCGACGGCCACGTCGTCTGGTCGGTGCAGACCACCGATCCCAACAAGCCCCAGACCATCACCGGCGCCCCGCGCGTGGTGAAGGGCAAGGTGCTGATCGGCAACTCCGGCGCCGAGTACAATGTGCGCGGTCATCTGTCCGCCTATGACGCGGCCACCGGCAAGCTGGAGTGGCGCTTCTACACCGTGCCCGGCGACCCCGCTAAGCCGGACGGCGCGGCGTCGGACGAGGCGCTGGATAAGATCGCCGCGGCCGACCTGGCGCGGCGACGAATATTGGAAGCGCGGCGGCGGCGGCACGGTCTGGGACTCGATCGTCTATGACCCCGATCAGGACCTGATCATCTTCGGCACCGACAACGGCGATCCCTGGAACAAGAACTTCCGCAGCCCCGGCGTCAGCGACGACCTGTTCCTCACCTCGATCATCGCGGTGAACGCCGACACCGGAAAGTACGTCTGGCACTTCCAGCTCAATCCGGGCGACGAGTGGGACTACTCGGCCACCCAGCAGATGATCCTGGCGGACCTGAAGATCGACGGGAAGATGCGTAAGGTGCTGATGCAGGCGCCCAAGAACGGCTTCTTCTATGTGATCGACCGGACCAACGGGAAGCTGATCTCGGCCAAGCCCTTCGCGGAGGAAACCTGGGCCAAGGGCATCGACCAGACGACCGGCCGCCCGATCGAGAATCCCGAGGCCCGCTACACCGAAACCGGCAAGGCGTGGACCGGCTCGCCCAGCCCGCACGGCGCCCACTCGTGGATGCCGATGTCCTTCGATCCGCAGACCGGCCTCGTCTACATCCCCGTGCAGGAGGTGGCCTTCACCTATGTGCCGGCCAAGACCTTCGACCATGAGCCGCTGGGCACCAACATGGGCATGGACATGGCCGCCAACTCCATGCCCCAGGACGTCAAGACCAAGGAAGCGGTCATGGCCAGCCTGAAGGGCCACGTGGCCGCCTGGGACCCGGTGAAGCAGAAGGAAGTCTGGCGCGTGGGCCTGGCCGGCCCGTGGAACGGCGGCATGCTGACCACCGCCGGCAACGTGCTGTTCCAGGGCGACGCCAAGGGCAATTTCACCGCCTATCGCGCGGACAACGGCAAGAAGCTGTGGTCCTTCAACGCCCAGGGCCCGGTGATGGCCGGGCCGGTCACCTACACGGTGGACGGCCAGCAGTACGTGGCGGTGCTGTCCGGCTGGGGCGGCACCTATGCGCTGGTCACCGGCATCGTCGGCCACAAGTCCGGCAACCTGCACAACTACAGCCGCGTCCTGGTGTTCAAGGTGGGCGGCAAGGCCGCGCTGCCGCCGCCCCCGCCGCCCGCGGTCAAGGTGCTGAACGCCACGCCCGACACGGCGGACGCGGCCACGGTGCAGAAGGGCTTCAAGATCTACAGCCGCTACTGCAACAGCTGCCACGGCGATGCGGTGGTCGCCAGCGGCATCACGCCGGACCTGCGCTACTCGCCGCTGGTGGGCACGGAGGACTTCTTCCGCGTGGTGCTGGACGGGGCCTACACCGCGGGCGGCATGGTCTCCTGGTCGAAGGTCATGGACCGCAAGGATGCGGAGGCCGTGCAGGCCTACATCATCCACCGCGCCCACCAGACCGCCCAGCAGAAGGCGCGCGGAGAGCCGTGGACCGGGTGATGTGAGACGGGCCGCCGGTCTTGTCCGGCGGGCGGCCCAGGCGCAAAGATGGAGAACCGCCCTCGTCCTTCGACAAGCTCAGGATGAGGGCTACTGAGGGCCCGTAGAAATCCTCACCCTGAGCCTGTCGAAGGGCGAGGATTTCGGACCAAGAGGATGCAGCCATGAACGAGATGACCAAGATTTCGCATCTGGGCGCGCCCGCCCAGGCGTTCCTGTCAACGCGCCGGCAAGCTCCTGATCGACGGCAAGTGGGTCGAGGCGGCGTCCGGCAAGACCTTCGACGCCATCGACCCGGCCACCGAGGGGGTGATCTGCCAGGTGGCGGCCGGCGACAAGGCGGACGTGGACAAGGCGGTCAAGGCCGCCCGCAAGGCCTTCGAGGACTCCGACTGGAGCCGCATGCGCCCGGTGGAGCGCGAGCGCCTGATGCTGAAGCTCGCCGACCTGATCGAGGCCAACGCCGATGAGCTGGCCGCAGCTGAAGTCGCTGGACAACGGCAAGCTCGTCTTCTTCGCCCGCGTCGTGGACGTGCAGGGCACGGTGGACTTCTTCCGCTACATGGCCGGCTGGGCCACCAAGATCGAAGGCAAGACGCTGGACGTCTCGCTCGGCATGCCGGGCGAGGAGTACGCCGCCTTCACGCTTCGCCAGCCGGTGGGCGTGGTGGGCCAGATCGTGCCCTGGAACTTCCCGCTGGCGATGGCGACCTGGAAGCTGGCGCCGGCGCTGGCGGTGGGCTGCACCTGCGTGCTCAAGCCCGCCGAGCAGACCTCGCTGACCGCGCTTCGCCTGGGCGAGCTGATCCTGGAGGCGGGCTTCCCGGCCGGGGTGGTGAACATCGTCACCGGCTTCGGCGAGACCGCCGGCGCGGCCCTGACCTCGCACCCGGACGTGGACAAGATCGCCTTCACCGGCTCCACCAGCGTCGGCAAGCTGATCGGCAAGACCGCCATGGACACCATGAAGCGCGTCTCGCTGGAGCTGGGCGGCAAGTCGCCGGTGATCGTGGCCGCCGACGCCGATCCGGGAGTCGCGGCGGCCGGCGCGGCCAACGCCATCTTCTTCAACTCCGGCCAGGTGTGCACCGCCGGCTCGCGGCTCTACATCGAGCACAAGATCTACGATCAGGTGGTCTCGGGCCTGGCGGCGGCGGCCACGGCGACCAAGCTCGGACCGGGCCACGATCCGGAATCCCAGATGGGCCCGGTGGTCTCCTCCGAGCAGCTGGACCGGGTGCTGGGCTACATCGAAAAGGGCAAGGCCGAGGGCGGCGAAGTGGTCGCCGGCGGCGCCCGCCAGGGCAACCAGGGCTACTTCGTGCAGCCGACCGTGTTCGCGGGGCTTGGCCCGGACTCGGCCCTGATCCGCGAGGAGATCTTCGGCCCGGTGGTGGTCGCCACCCCCTACAAGTCCGTGGACGAGATCGCGGCCCTGGCCAACGACACCGAGTATGGCCTTGCCGCCAGCATCTGGACCAACGACCTCAGCCTGGCGCACCGGCTCAGCCGGCGGATCAGGGCCGGCACGGTGTGGGTCAACACCCACAACGTCATCGACCCGAACCTGCCGTTTGGCGGCATGAAGCAGTCCGGCATCGGCCGCGAGAACGGCGCCGCCGCCATCGAGACCTACACCGAGCTGAAGACGGTGGTGATGAAGGTGGCGTAGCTCCCCCTGCTTCAGGGAGAAGAGGCGCCCGGCCCTCGAAGGTCGGGACCTGGCGAGGAGGAGACGACGTGCTGAAGCTTTACCACTGGGAGCCGAACGCCAATTCCGGCAAGCCGATCCTCGCCATGGAGGAAAAGGGCGTCGACTTCGAGAGCGGCTATCTGGACCTGCTCAACTTCGATCAGCACGCGCCCGAGTACCTGAAGATCAACCCCATGGGGACGATCCCGGCCCTGGTCCACGACGACCTGATGCTGAACAAGTCCACCGCCATCATGGAGTATGTGGACGCGGCCTTTCCGGGCCCGTCCCTGCGCCCGTCGGACCCCGAGGAGCGCTGGCGGATGCGCTGGTGGATGAAGTGGTGCGACCAGTACTTCGGCCCGTCCGCCTCCATGCACGGCTGGAACGCTTTCGTCGGCCCGTCGGTGCGCAACAAGGACCCCGAGGAGCTGAAGCGCAAGATCGAGGCGATCCCGCTGAAGGAACGCCGGATCGCCTGGACCAAGGCCATCTACGGCAAGTTCTCGAAGGAGGAGCTGGAGGAGTCCGGCCGGCGCATCGCCGAGGGCGTAAAGCTGTTCGAGGAGAACCTGAAGCGTCACCCCTGGATCGCCGGGGCAGAGCTATTCGCTGGCCGACATCAACGCCTTCAACACCTTCTACTTCATGCCGGCGAACCCGAACGGGCACGTGAGCCCGAGCCAAGACGCCCTACACCATGGAGTGGCTCTACAAGATCTATGAGCGGCCCGCGACGCACCGCGCCTGGGCGCGCGGCAAGACCATGACCACCGACCGCCTGACCCACCTGAAGCGGCCCGAGGTGAGCGCCTGACCCGCTAACCGCACGTCATCCCCGGGCTTGTCCCGGGGACCCATTGCACACAGACCTCTCCGGAGGGGATGGTGTTCATGGGTGGCCGGCACGGGGCCGGCCATGACGATTGAGAAGGATCGGAGACGAGACATGTTGGAGCTCTATCACTGGGAGCCGAACACCTTCAGCCTGAAGGCCCTGATCGGGCTGAACGAAAAGGGCGTGGAGTTCACCAGCCACTATGTGGACTGGACCGACTTCGAGCAGTTCGGCGCGGACGGCCATCCCAAGCTGAACCTTGAGGCCGAGCACAATCCGGAGACCGAGGGGCCGATCCTGGTCAACGGCGACGCGGTGATCACCGAGTCCTTCTTCATGCTGGAGTACCTGGAGGACGCCTTCCCGGGCCAGGGAACGCCGCTGAAGATCGGCACGGCCTATGGCGACTGGCAGGTGCAGGTGTGGGGCCGGTTCCTCGGCGAGCGCGCGGCGCCGGCGGTCTCCACCCTGGGCTGCCACAAGTACCTGGTCCCGGCGCTGAAGGAGAAGCGGATCAACTCCGCCGACCAGGTGCTGGCCAAGATGAACACCGCCGAGCGCAGGTCGCCTGGGGCGAGGCCTGGAGGACACCTATTCGGACGACGCCGTCGAGGAGTCCGAGCGCAAGGCGGGCATGCTGGTGGAACGCATCGAGAAGGCGCTGGAGGCTCCGACTGGCTGGTGGAAAACACCTTCACGGCCGCGGACATCGACGCCTTCGCCCTGGCCAATTCGCTGCCGAAGCTGGTCCCGGACGTCGCCAACGAGTCCAAGGCGCCGAAGTTCATGGCCTGGCTGGAGCGCATGCGCGCCCGTCCGTCGGTGAAGAAGGCCCTGGCCGACGAGCAAGACCGGCAAGCCGGACGAAGCGTTCACGCCCGGGTCCCGAACACGCGCGTTGGGGGTGAGGAACGGCCCGTCCGTTCAGGCGGGCATGTGATCGACAATTGCTTGTCGATCACCGAGACGAACGTCCAGAGCGACAGCGCAGGGCCGGAGGGAAGCTTGAGCTTCCCCGGTCCCTTCTCTGTCCGAGGGCGGGGCGGTAGGGCTAACCCCAATGAGAAACATCGATTACCTCGACAAGGCCGCCGAGCTGAACCCGGACGCGGTCGCGGTGCAGGAAGGCGCCGCGCGGATCACCTTCGGGGAGCTGCAGGCCGCCTCGCACCGCATCGCCGCGGCCATGGCCGGACGGGGCATCAAGCATCAGGAGCCGGCGGCGATCCTGTCGCCCAACCACGCGGGCGTGCTGCTGTGCCTGCTGGGCCTGTGGCGCGCCGGGGCGGTGTGGATCCCGGTGAACGCCGGAACGCGCTGGACGCCAACATCGCCTACATGACCTATGTGCGCACGGCCTGGCTGTTCTACCACTCCGCCCACGCCGCCGACGCCGCCGCGATCAAGGCGGCCGTGCCCACGCTCAAGCATCTGGTCTGCATCGACGGGCCCGAGCGGCGGCGCGCCCTCCCTCGACCAGTTCATGGCCGAGGCCGAAGGGGCCGAGTTCCCCGACTGGGGCGATCCCACGGGCGATCCGGAGGAGCTGGTCGCCATCATCGCCACCGGCGGCACCACCGGCCCGGCCAAGGGCGTGCGCATCCCCAACCGCAGCTGGGGCACGCTGATGGAGGCCATCGGCAATCTGATGCCGGCGGAAAACCCCGTGTGCCTCGCCACCGCCCCGCTCACCCACGCCGCCGGGCCCGTCTCCATGGCCGCCATCGCCATGGGGGCCAAGGTGGTGGTGCTGCCGGGCTTCGATGCGCTGGCGTGATGCAGGCCATCGAGCGCGAGCGGGTGACGCACATGTTCCTGCCGCCCACGGCGCTCTATTCGATGCTCGCCCACCCGCAGCGTGCGCGAGTTCGACTACTCCAGCCTGAAGTACTTCCTGCTGGCGGGCGCGCCGGTGTCGCCGGACAAGCTGAAGCAGGCGGTGGAGATCTTCGGCCCCTGCATGTGCCAGAGCTACGGCCAGACCGAGGCCCACATGATCGTCACCTGGCTGCCGCCTGAGGTGGTGACGGCGGCTGCGCGCGGCGAGCATCCCGAGCGGCTGATCAGCTGCGGGCGGCCGAGCTATCCGGTGCGGGTGGAGATGATGGACGACGAGGGCCGCCTGCTGCCGGCCGGCGAGGTCGGCGAGATCGTGGTGCGCGGCGGCCTGGTCGGCGGCGGCTATTTCGAGCTGCCCGAGGCAGACGGCCGAGGCGCGCGCCTTCGGCTGGCACCACACCGGCGACGTGGGCCGGCGCGACGCGGACGGCTTCGTCTATATCGTCGACCGCAAGAAGGACATGGTGGTCACCGGCGGCTTCAACGTCTTCACCGCCGAGGTGGAGGCCGCCGTCATGGAGCTGGCCGGCGTGCACGAATGCGCGGTGATCGGCGCGCCGGACGACCACTGGGGCGAGGCGGTGACGGCCGTGGTCGTGACGGCCGAGGGCGCGAAGCTCGACGAGGCAGGCGATGATCGCCCACTGCAAGGCCCGGCTGGGCAGCGTGAAGGCGCCCAAGGCGGTGC
This sequence comes from uncultured Alphaproteobacteria bacterium, assembly GCA_963761065.1. Taxonomy (GTDB): domain Bacteria; phylum Pseudomonadota; class Alphaproteobacteria; order Caulobacterales; family Caulobacteraceae; genus JANWHQ01. Next base: position 349,868 of record CAVXFP010000002.1, read on the forward strand.
ACGCCTGGCCGGAGCTGCCCAAGACCCCCGCCGGCAAGTTCGACAAGAAGGCCATCCGCGCCAAGTTCTGGGCCGGCCGCGAACGGATGGTGCACTGATCGCTTTCAGGCCACGCGTCCTTCGAGACGCCGTCCTTGCGGACGGCTCCTCAGGATGACGAAGGGGAGTGGGTCGAAACAACGTTCGTCATGGTGAGGAGCGATGCGCGAGCATCGCGTCTCGAACCACGCACCCCGCGAGGCCTCCGTCAGACCGAGATCACCACCTTGCCGATGAAGTCGCCGGACTGCTGGTGGCGCCAGGCGGCCTTGGCTTCCTCGAAATCGAACACCTTGTCGATCACCGGCTTGACGCCGTTCACGTTGATGGCGGCGTTCATCTGCTCGAACAGGGGCCGGCCGCCGACGAAGATGCCGTGCAAGGTGCCGCCCTTCATCATCAGGGTTCGGGGTTGGACGTGCCCTGGGTGAGCACGCCGATCAGGCCGATCTTGCCGCCCTGGGCCGAGGCGACTGCATGGAGCGCTGCAGGGTGCCGGCGCCGCCGACCTCCACCACGCAGTCCACGCCCTGTCCGCCGGTGAGGCGCATCACCTCTTCGTCCCACTTCTCATGGGTGGCGTAGTTGATCACGTCGGACGCTCCCAGCGCCTTCAGCCGCTGGGCCTTGGCGTCCTTGGAGGTGGTGGCGATCACCCGGCAGCCCGCCGCCTGCGCCGAACATCAGGCCCCAGACCGACACCCCGCCAGAGCCCAGCACCAGCACCGTGTCGCCCGGCTTCACCGGCTTGCCGACGCCGAAAAGGCAGTTCCACGCCGTCACCCCGGCGCAGGGCAGGCAGGCGCCCTCCTCGAAGGTATAGCCGTCCGGCAGCTTGATGGCCCCGATCTCGTGCATACCACCAGCTCGGCCAGCATGCCGTCCAGCGGCAGGCCCATGGGCAGGGACGGGCCGGTCGCCGGGCCGGCGGGGTCCGGCTGGGTGAAGGTTCCGGCCACCTTGTCCCCGACCTTCAGGCCCATGACGCCGTCGCCCACCGCGACCACCTCGCCGGCGCCGTCCGACAGGGGCACGGTGTCGCGCTCGACCTGCTGGAAATAGTGGCCGGTGATCGCCGCCTGGTCGCGGTAGTTCAGCGAGGCCGCGCGCACGCGCACCAGCACCTGGCCGGGGCCGGGCTTGGGATCGGGCCGCTCGATCAGCTTCAGCTCTTCGACGCCCTTGCACCCGGGCGGCATCACATAGGCGCGCATGGGACGGTCCTCCTCTGGCTCTTCGTTTGGCCCTCGGCCGGAGCTTCTAGCATCGGGGCGGGCATTCGTCATCGGTCCCGGAGCGAAGCCCGGAGGCTTCAATTCGGGCCGGCTTGATGCGAAGAGGTCGTCAACGAGAAGGCCGGCCGGAGGAACAGACGTATGAAGATCGTCGAGGGCAAGACCGCCTTCATCACCGGCGGCGCCTCGGGCGTGGGCTTCGGCATGGCCCAGGTGTTCGCCGAGGCCGGCATGAAGGTGGTGATCGCCGACATCCGCCAGGACCACCTGGACGCAGGCCATGGCCCACTTCACCAAGACCAACGCCGCGGTGCATCCCATCAAGCTGGACGTCACCGACCGAGCCGCCTTCGAACGCGCCGCCGACGAGACCGAGGCGGTGTTCGGCAAGGTCCACCTGGTCTGCAACAACGCCGGCATCAACCTGTTTAACGACATGGCCGAGGCCAGCTACGAGGACTGGGACTGGGTGCTGGGCGTGAACCTCGGCGGGGTGGTGAACGGCGTCCACACCTTCATCGACCGCATCAAGAAGCACGGCGAGGGGGGCCACATCGTCAACACCGCCTCCATGGCCTCGTTCATCGCCGGGGCGGGCGCGGGCATCTACACGGCCTCCAAGTTCGCGGTGCGGGGGCTGAGCCGAGGCCCTGCGCTACAGCGTCGCGCCCCACAACATCGGCGTGTCGGTGCTGTGCCCGGGCCTGGTGAAGAGCGCCATCTATCAGAGCGACAAGGTCCGCCAGCTCCAGCACCTGGCCGAGGAAGGCCGGCCGGCCGACCCGTTCATGGAGCGCCTGGCCGCCGTGCACGAGCACGGCATGGATCCCGTCGAGGTGGGTCGAAAGGTGCTGGCCGGGGTGAAGGCCAACAGCCTCTACATCTTCCCCCACCCGGAGTTCAAAGAGGAGCTGAGGGAGATCTTCGAGGAGGCGCTGGAGGCGATCCCCGACGAGCCTTGCCCGCCCGAGCGCCTGGAGTTCGAGGACGGCCGCCGCGCCGCCAAGGCCAAAGCGAAGGCGGGCTGGAAGGACGTGGGGTGAGCGCTCCCGAGCGCCTCAGCGGAGTGTGAAGTTCATCTTCCCGCGAACTCGCCGGCCAGCAGTTGGCTGCCCGTTCTTGGACTTCGGCTTGACGCGAGTGTGATCGAACAGCGCCACGGCGGCGGCCCCGAGGCCGGATCCGGCCGGGCCCTCCGACTCAACGCTGCAGTTCAGCCGATGGTCCTCGCCGATGTCGCAGAGGACGCTTGCCTTGCCCTGGACGTTGTTCAACTGCGCTTTTCTCGGGAAGTAATCTTGCGGCCGGGCCGGAATGATCCAGACCACCTCGTTTGGCTCCAACACAGGCTGTTCGTCCGGCGAACCCGTCTGGGCGAGCGCCCATGAAGGCAGGAGGCAGCATGCGGCCGCGGCGATTGCGACAGCGGACATGCGCCTGAATCGATGGATGGTCACGGTTCCCTCCAGCCGCTTCTTGCGCGCAAACCTTACCTCATGCACGGTCCCCGCCAATCATAGCTGGGGAAAAGTGGAGAGGACGCTATGGCCATGGTCCAGGCGGCGAACTGGTCGTCCGTACCCTGATGAAGGCCGGGGTGCACGACATCTTCGGCCTGCATGGCGCGCATCTGGAGACCATTTTCCAGTCGTGCCTGGACCATAAGATCCCGATCACCGACGTGCGTCACGAGGTCGCGGCCGGCCATGCGGCGGAGGGCTATGCGCGCGCGGGCCGGCGGCTCGGGGTGGCGATGGCGACGGCGGGGCCCGGCTTCACCAACATCGTCTCGTCCATCGCCAACGCCATCTGGACCGCACGCCGGTGCTCTATATCGCCGGGTCGCGCTGGCACCCACGACGCGGAGACCAACACCCTTCAGGCCGGCATCGACCAGGTCGCCATCGCCACGCCGATCACCAAGTGGGCGCACAGGATCGAGGACGCCGCCGACATTCCGCGCCTGGTGGCCCACGCCATCCGCATCGCCACCTCCCTGCCCGGCGGGCCGGTGCTGCTGGACATGCCCAACAACGTCCTGGCCTCCCTGGTGGACGAGGACAGCGTCCGCATCCCCGAGACCATCATCCTGCACACCGCCGGCTCGCCGTCGCAGGGCCAGGTGGAGCAGGCGCTGGACATCCTGGCCGCCGCCGAGCGACCGGTGATCATGGCGGGCGTCGGCGCCTTCCAGGCGGGGGTGACGGACGAACTGCTGGCCTTCGTGGAGGCGACCGGCATTCCGGTGTTCTCGGACTTCGCGGCCCACGGCCTGATCCCCTCCAGCCACCCGGCCTATGGCGGCACCTATCACAAGATGGACGACCTGAAGGCCGAGGGCGGCCAGCCCGACGCGGTGCTGGCGCTGGGGGTTCGCTTCGGCCTGTTCACCCTGGGCGCGGGCGCGCGCTTCGCGCCGCTGGACGCCAAGCTGATCCATGTGGAGGTCGACCCCAAGGAGATCGGCCGCCTGCGCGACGTGGACCAGGCGGTGGTCGCCTGCCCGCGCGCCTTCCTGAGGGTCGCCAATCCGGTCGCCGCGGCCCGTACGTGGAAGGACATGACGCCCTGGCGGGCTACGATCAAATCGGCGCGCGCCAAGCGCTGGGCGAAGCAGAAGGACGGGCTGGCGCAACCGGCTCGCCGATCCATCCGATCCAGGCGGTCAAGGGCATCGTCGATCACATGCCCAAGGGCGCCATCGTGGTCGGCGACGGGGCCGAGGCCTATCACTGGATGAACGAGGTGATCGCCCAGGAGGAGCCGGCCAGCTACATCACCCACGGCTTCCTCGGCTGCGTGGGCTTCGGGCTCGGCCTGTCGATCGGCGTGCAGACCGCGCGGCCGGACAAGCCGGTGCTGTGCCTGGCCGGGGACGGGGCCGTCGGCTTCACCATCGCCGAGCTCGACACCCTGGCCCGCCACGGCCTGCCGGTGGTGGTGGTGGTGATGAACAACCACAGCTGGGCCGCTTCCCAGCACTTCCAGGAGATGGTGTCCGGCCCCAACCGGGTGACCGGCACGCGGCTGGGTTCGGCGCGCTACGACGAGGTCGCCCAGGGCTTCGGCTGCGGCGGCGCTCACATCACCGAGATAGGCCAGCTCGGCCCGGCCATCGAGGCGGCCTTCAAGAGCGGCCGGCCCGCCCTGATCAACGTCGAGGTCGACATCGAACCCCCGCCGCCCGAGCTGGCCATGCTGATGAGCCGCTAGAGGTCCAGCACCAGCCGGTCGGTCAGCGCGCCGGAGCAGCAGATCATCATGGTCGCGTTTGACGCCTTTTCGGCGGGCGTCAGCAGCAGGTCCTTGTGGTCGGGAACGCCTTCCAGCACCCGCGTCTCGCAGGTTCCGCACACCCCCTGCTCGCACGACGCCGGCACGGTCGAGTCCCGCCGCGCGCAGGGTGTCCAGGATGGTGGCGCCCTCGGGGATGGCGAACTCGCGCCCGGACTTGGCCAGCGCCACCACGAAGCCGCCGGCGGGCGGGGCCAGCTCCGGCGCGTTGAAGTATTCCACGTGGACGCGTTCGGGGGGCAGGCTGGCGGCGGCGGCCTCGAACGCCTCCATCATCGGCGTGGGGCCGCAGCAGTAGAGGTGGGCGCCCCGAGGCGCGGCCGCGACGACGCCGGCCACGTCCAGCACGCCGCCGGCTTCGGCGTCCACGTGCAGGGCGGCTCTCGGAGCCATCGCCTCCAGCTCCGCCAGGAAGGCCGCGTCGGCGCGATCGCGCACGGCGTAGTGCAGCTCGAAACGAAGCCCCGATCCCGGCCAGGCGCTGGGCCATGCACCAGATCGGGGTGATCCCGATGCCCCCGGCGATCAGCACGGTATGGGGCGCGTCCTCGGTCAGCGGGAAGTGGTTGCGCGGCCCGCCGACCTGGAAGGTCTGGCCGACCCGGGCCTGCTCGACCATGTAGCGCGAGCCGCCCCGACCTTCGGGGTCGAGCTTGACGCCCACGAGATAGCCTTCGCCCGCGCGATACGGCCGGGCGAGGGAGTACTGCCGCATCAGGCCGCCGGGCATGTGAACGTCGATGTGCGCGCCGGGCTCGTAAGGCGGCAGGTCCGCGCCGGAGGGATCGCGGAACTCATAGAGGCGCGTGTCCGCCGCCGCATAGGTGATGGCGTGCAGACGCAGGGTGAGCAAACTATCCGGCATTCGTTCCCTGCGTCCTTCGAGACGCTCGCTGGCGCGAGCTCCTCAGGATGACGAGCCTCTTGGGATTGCACAAACCTTCGTCATGGTGAGGCGCGCTCCGGCAGGGGCGCATCTCGAACCATGTCGCCCTACTTGAAGAAGTTCCCCGAGGGCACGTGGACCACGGCCTTGGCCTCGTCGAAGATCACGCCTTCCGGGTCGCCGCCGTCCATCACCGCCTTGATATTGCGCTCCAGCATCCGCCGCTGCATGGCCACGCCGCGGTCGGAGGTGACCAGGTGCTCCTCCGAATGCAGCGAGATCGGCCCCTGGCCGGCCTGGGCCTCGTAGTCGCCGGGGATGTCCTGGTGCTCGTCCATGGTCATCTCGGACCACTTCTTCATCTTGGAGAAGCCGGTGCCGCGCATGCGCTCCATCATGTCCACGCGCATCCGCCCGCACATCAGGATGCGGCTGTGCGTGTCGTCCACCGGCACGGAGAAGCCCATGCCCGTGGGCCGGCCCGCCTCCATCAGCACCGAAGGCACGCTCATGATGTTGGGCATCATCCAGGTGGAGATGCGGTTCACCTCGCGCCCGTCCTCCAGCTTGCGGTAGGCGTCGTAGATCACCCCGGCGTCGATGTACTTGAAGTCCACCTCTGGCATCACCTCGAACTCGCGCACGAACTGGGTGACGGAGAAGGTGGAGTGCAGCACCTGGACGTGGAACGGGTCCATCACGTTGTCGTTCATGTGCAGCCACGAATAGGGCACCACCGGCGGGCCGTTCGGATCGCCGTGCGCGCCCATGGAATTGTCGGCGGCGAAGTAGCTCTCGCCCTCCTCCAGCGGCTCCAGGGCGTCCCAGCGCGGCAGGACGGGCAGTTTGTCCGGCGGGCCCATATAGGCCCAGACCAGGCCGTAGCGCTCCTGCACCGGATACCAGGGCTGGCGGGCGTTCGCCTTGTTGACGCCCCCTAGCGGCTCGCAGGGCTGCTCCAGGCACTCGCCCTCCACGCTGAACTTCCAGCCGTGGTAGCAGCAGCGGATGCCGTCCTGCTCCACATGGCCGTAAAGCAGCGTCGTGCCCCGGTGCATGCAGCGCGGATAGAGCAGGCCGGGCCGGCCCGCGCCGTCGCGGAAGATGAGCAGGTCCTCGCCCAGGATGCGCACCTCCCTGGGCCGGGTGGTGACGTTGTGAGCGGCCAGCACCGGCTGCCAATAGCGACGCATCAGCTCGCCGCAGGGCGTGCCGGGCCCGACCTCGGTCAGAAGGGCGTTGGGGTGCTGCTGCTGGCGGCCATAGGCGGTGCCTTCGAGCTGGCGCGGGGCGGCGGACATGTCATCCATCGAGCGATCTCCCTTGTGGTCTTGTCTTTGCGGGCGACCAACGAGGCCTGGCGCCATGGCTTGCTTCCATGGCTGACGGCGCGCTCGATGTGGTCCAGGCGAACCATGCCGCCTCCTCCGCGCAGGCCTTGGTCTTGGACCGGCCCTTCGGATTTTGACTATATCAACCACGCGGCTCGGGGCCAGCCCCGGGCGCGCGGAGCGGAATCGGATGAGCGTGGAAGACCAGTCCGAGGCGATAGAGGCGCTGGCGTCCGGCCGGGCGACCAGCGAGCCGGGGCCGCTGAAGCGCCTCGACACCCACCTGTCGCACGTCTTCCTGGGCGGCGAGCGAGCCTACAAGCTCAAGCGCGCGGTGGTGATGCCGTTCGTGGATTTCTCCACGCGCGATTTGCGCCACGCCGCCTGTCTGAACGAGCTTGAGGTGAACCGGCGTCTCGCGCCGCGCCTCTATCTCGGCGTAGAGCCCCTGGCGCGCGGGCCGGACGGGACGTTGCGGCTCGGCGGTTCGGGCGAGGCCATCGACTGGCTGGTGGTGATGCGCCGCTTCGCGCCCGGGGCGCTGCTGGACGAGATGGCGCGGGAAGGGCGGCTGGACGCGGACCTCGTCGCGCGCACGGCGGAAGCGGTGGTGAGGTTCCACGTGGGTCTCGACCCGGTCCCGGACGCTGGGGCTCCGGCCTACTACCGCGACCTCGTCGCCGGCCTGCGCCGCACCGAAGCGGACGGGGCGAAGGCGCACGGCCTGACGCCCGGGCCGGACGACCTCTATGCGGGGATCGAGCGTGAGATCGACCGCCTCGCACCCCTGATCGAGCGGCGGCGCGCGGCGGGCTGGGTGCGGCGCGGCCATGGCGACCTGCACCTGCGCAACATCTGCCTGTTCGAGGGCGAGCCCACGCCCTTCGACGCGCTTGAGTTCGATCCGGCCCTGGCCACGGCGGACGTGCTCTATGACCTGGCCTTCCTGCTGATGGACCTGCGCCGGCGGGGTCTGCCCGACCTCGCGAACCTGGCGATGAACCGCTACTGGGACGCCGCCGGCCAGGACGAGGCGGCGCTGGCCCTGCTGGCGCCGTTCATGGCGCTCAGGGCCGCCGTGCGCTGCGCCGTGGCCATGGAGGCGGGCCAGCGGGAGGAAGCCGAGGTCTACCGTGCGCTGGGCCTGGACCTGCTGGCGCCGGGGCAGGCGCGTCTGGTGACGGTGGGCGGCCTGTCGGGCTCGGGCAAGTCGGCGGTGGCGCGGGTGATAGCGGCGGACCTGCCCGGCCCCTGCGGCGCGCGCATTCTGCGCACCGACGTGATCCGCAAGGCCGCCCTCGGCGCGTCGCAAGGCGAGCGGCTGGACGAGGCGGCCTACGCGCCCGAGGCTCGCGCGCGGGTCTATCGCCTGATGGCCGAGCGCGCGGCCGAGACGCTGAACGCCGGCGCCGCCGTGATCGCCGACGCCACCTTCCAGACCGCCGAGGCGCGGGCCGAGATCCGGGCGACAGCGGGCGGCGCGCCGTTCCAGGGCCTGTGGCTGCGGGCTTCGACGGACGTGCGCGTGGCGAGGGTCTCGGCCCGCTCCGGCGACCCTTCGGATGCGGACGCCCGCGTCGCCGCCGCCCAGGTCGAGCCCGAACTGGAGCCGGGCTGGACGGTGATCGACGCGGAGCCGGAGCCTGGGATCGTGGCGGCAAACGCCCGGCGGGCGCTCGGCCTCGCCTAGCCCCGACCGTCGCCTCGGCCTAAGGATGTCCCCCGGAGGAACGCCCATGACCCAGTCCGCGAGCCTGCAAGGCAAGACCGTCCTGATCACCGGCGCCACCGACGGCCTGGGCAAGGCCGTGGCGCAAATGGCCGCGCAGGCCGGCGCGCGGGTGTTGCTGCACGGCCGCAACCGCAAGAAGCTCGACGCGGTGCGCATGGAGATCGCCGAGGCGACGGGCAATCAGCAGATCGAGGGCTACCTCGCCGATCTCGCCTCGCTGGAGGAGGTGCGCGAACTGGCGGAGGCCGTGCAGGCCAAGCACCCCAAGCTCGACGTGCTGCTCAACAACGCGGGCGTGGGCCTGTTCGGCGAGGGCCAGGCCCGCCGGACGAGCGAGGATGGCTATGAGCTGCACTTCGCGGTGAACCACCTCGCGCCGTTCCTGCTCACCCATCTGCTGCTTCCGGCGCTGGAGGCCGCTGCGAATCCTGGTTCAGGAAGATCGGCTCGCATCGTCAACGTCGCCTCCATCGGCCAGGCTCCCGTCGACTTCCGGGACGTGATGCTGGAGCGGAGCTATGACGGCCGGCGGGCCTACAGCCAGTCCAAGCTGGCCCAGATCATGTTCACCATCGACCTGGCCGAGAAGCTGAAAGGCTCGGGCGTCACGGTCACGGCGCTGCACCCGGCCACGCTGATGTCCACGCCCATGGTGACCAGCCTCGGCATCCCGCCGCGCAGCACGGTGATGGACGGGGCCGAGCCGACCTTCCGCCTGATCGCCTCGCCGGAGGTGGAGGGGGTGAGCGGCGTCTACTTCGACCAGTTCGAGCCGGCCAAGCCCAACGCCCAGGCCGACGACGCCTCCGTCAGGATGCGACTGTGGGCGCTGAGCGTGCAGCTGTGCGGTCTGCCGGTGAGTTGAGCGGCGCGCCCCAGGATTGACATCGGCAACTGAGCGCGGACCATGTCCTAGCGGGCTAGGAAGCAATCATCGGGCCGAGCGCGGCCGAGGGACAAGACATGGCGGTCAAGGACAAGGTCATCATCACCTGCGCGGTCACCGGGGCCTCGCCGGCCGCCAACCACCCGAATTTCCCCAAGTCGAACGCCGAGGTCGCCAATGCCGCGCTGGAAGCGGGCGAGGCGGGCGCCTCGATCATCCACATCCATGTGCGCAAGCCGGACGGCACGCCCTCGACGGACCTGGACGACTACACCGAGGTGTTCAATCGCGTCCGCCAGAAGAACAACGAGCTGATCCTGAACCTCACCACCGGCCCGGGTTGCGGCTGGATGCAGAGCGACGAGGACCCGGCCATGCCCGCGCCGGGCACGAACATGATGACCGCAGACCGTCGCACCGAGCACATCCAGGCCCTGCGGCCGAGCTCGCCACGCTCGACATCTGCACCATGCAGTTCAATCGGCGCGGTGGCGATCAACACCAAGAAGATGATGCATCAGATGACGACCATCTTCCGCGACTGCGGGACGAAGCCGGAGATCGAGTGCTTCGACACCGGCGACCTGGTGTTCGCGGAGGACCTGATCGCCGAGGGCGCCATCGACGGGCCGGGCATGTACTCGATCGTGATGGGCACCAAGTACGGCATCCACGCCACGCCGGAAGCCATGATCTATTGCCGCAACAACCTGCCCGCGGGCGCCCAGTGGCAGGGCTTCGGCATCAGCCGCCACACCTGGCCGATGGCCGCGCAGTCCATCATCCTGGGCGGCAACCTGCGCACGGGATTCGAGGACTCCACCTACCTCGGCAAGGGCCGCCAGGCGGGGAGCAACGCCTCGATGGTGATGCAGGCGGTGGAGCTGGTGGAGCGCCTGGGCTCGCGCCCCGCCACCCCCGGCGAAGCGAGGCAGGCGCTGGGGCTGGCGAACTGACGCCTCCAGGTGTCGGGGCCGAAATCCTCGCCCTTCGAGACGCCGCTACGCGGCTCCTCAGGATGAGGATTTCTACTCAATCGCCCTCTCAGTCGCCCTCATCCTGAGCTTGTCGAAGGACGAGGGCGGCCTTGCCCTCAGTGCGCGGCGGCGCGGGCCGGGGGCTCGACGGCCCAGATCTTCTCGATGTTGTAGAAGCTTCTGACTTCGGGCCGGAACAGGTGGACGATCACGTCGCCTGCATCGATCAGCACCCAGTCGCAGTGGGGCAGGCCCTCCACCCGGGCGCGGCCGTGGCCGTAGTCCTTGATCGCGCGCAGCAGGTGGTCGGCCAGGGCCCCCACATGCCGGTGCGAGCGGCCGGACGCCACGATCAGGCCGTCGGCGACCGAGCTCTTGTCCTTGAGGTCAATGAAGATGACGTCCTGGGCCTTGTCGTCGTCCAGGCGTTTCAGGATCAGCTCTTCCAGGGCGCCAATGCGACTCTGTCCGTCCGATGAGGAGTCAGCGTTGGCCGGCTCCTCGTGCGCGCTTGGCGCGGGGTGGCGATTCAGCTCAGTGCTCCATGGTCGCCTACAACTGGCCGGACCATAGCACGGCCGGGGGCCCGGCGCAGAGTCATTCCGGACGGCCCCGCGATCTGAGGGCGGTGGAGGACAGATAGTTCCACGGCGCGCGCAGGAAGCACCAGGCCGGCGCCGTGCAATAGGGCAACAAACGCGCGCGGCTCGACGGCAGGCGCGCGAAGGCGAAACGACGCGCTGCGGGGGCGAAGCGGCTGCGGATGGTGGCGCCTGGCCGCGCTATGACGGCCATGGGAATCTCCTCGAACAGCTCGGTCCAGCCGCGCCAGCGGTGAAAGCCCGCCAGGCTGTCCGCGCCCATGATCCACACGAACCGCACACCGGGATAGCGCGCCTTCAGGGCCCTGACCGTATCGATGGTGTAGTGCGAGCCGATCTTCGTTTCGGCGTCGCAGACCTGCATCCGAGGGCCCCGCGCGAAGCGGGCCGCGCCGGCCATCCGCCGGTCCAGCCGGTCGGTCTGGTCGCGCGGCTTGAGCGGGTTCTGCGGCGACACCAGCCAGACCACCGTATCCAACCCGAGCCGCCGCAGGGCGGTCTGCGCAACATGCGCGTGGCCTCCGTGGGCGGGATTGAAGGAGCCGCCGAACAGACCCACCCGCATCCCGGGCTCCAGGTGCAGGCCGAGGTTCACCGCGCCCCTGACCACGCCTTGCGGCGCGCGCGCGGCAGGTCCGGCGAACCACACGGCGTCAGGCGTCCAACGGAGGGAGCGCGCCGCGGTCGAGCTGCGGGTCGGTCTGGGTCACGCGGGCGCGCACCGTGAACACGCCGTCGCCCGAGAGCACCGCGCCCCGGGCGAACAGCCGCCCGTGCTCCCAGTTGGACAGGCCAAGCTCGGGCCGGTTCAGGGCGTACTGGCCATCCACCCAGCGGGTGAAGCCGTCGCCGACGAAGGGCGCGTCCACGGCGGCGTAGAAGCGCGTCCTTGGCCGCCGCGTCCTCGCTGATCAGCGAGGCGGCGAAGCGGGGGCTGTAGCGGTTGAACAGGTCCACGGCCTCGTCCACCGATCCGACGATCCGGAGCGTGACCTCCGGCGTGTCCTCCCACTCCCATTCGTGGCCGAGCTGGTCCAGCGGCAGGGTCTCGACCTTCGGCTCCTCGCGCGCGCCCTCGGCGCGGACCACGCGGGCCTTGGCCTCGAGTCCAGTCGCGCGGGCAGCCAGGACTCGTCGCCCTCCACGACGTGGAGCTTGCAGTCGCCGCCGCGCCGCCGGCCGGCCCGCTCCAGGGCGTTCAGGAACACGGGAACCAGGTCGCCCGCCCGCTCCTGATGGATGCAGCAGACGTTCAGGGTGTTGCACACCTTGCGGTCCAGGGAGTGGAGGACGGCGCCGGCGAAGCGCTCGGCGTCGGCGGTCTCGTCGGCGACGATCCAGGCGCCGCCGGTGCCGTGAAGGCTGACGGGCAGGCCGGTCTGGCGGGCCACGCCGCCGAGCTGGGCCACCGCCCGGCCCGAGCCGCGCGCCACGGCCAGCGCCAGGCGCTTGTCGCAGAACATCGCCCAGCCGGCGGCCCGCTCGGCGCTGTCCACCAGGGACGCAGGCCCCCGGCGGCAGGCCGGCGGCCTCCAGGGCGGGGTCCAGCGCCGCCTCGATGATCGCGCGGGCGGTGCCGAGCGCGTCCGAGCCGATGCGGAAGGCCGCCGTGTTGCCCGTGCGCAGGACCCCCGCCGCGTCGGCGAAGACGTTGGGGCGGCCCTCGAACACGAAGCCGACCACGCCCAGCGGCGCCACCACCTGCTCCACCGCCCAGCCTTCATGTTCGATGCGTTCGACCACCCGGCCGCGTCCGGCGGGCGCGTCTCGCCAGCCGCGAAGGCCGGCGATCATGTCGCGGCGCATGTTGTCCGTGGCCTCGAGGCGCGTGGTGGAGCGGCCCTTGGCGCGGGCGCGCTTCACGTCTTCGGCGTTCGCGGCGGCGATCTTGGCCCAGGCGGCGTCGGACTCCAGCCGCGCGGCGAAGGCGCCGAAGAACTCGCCGATGGCCGCGTCGGAGACGGCGCCCATGGCGTGGAAGGCGTCGTAGGCGCGGCCCACCGCGCGCGCGGCGGCCTCGGCGTCGGCGGCGGGCACGTGCAACAGGTCGCCGGTCTCCTGCACCACCACCAGCCTGTCGCCCGCACGGAATCGCTCGGCCAGCTCGGGGGAGACCCGCGCGGTCCGGTCGCCCCCGTAGGGGATGATCATCCCGGGACTGAGCTTATCGAGAACGCCGTCCGTCATGGCCGCGCTCTATGGCATGGATCGGCGGCTGGATGCGAGTGCGCGGCGGCGACAGGTGGCGCGCGCGCAGTCAGCGCCCGGTGAGCGCCAGGTCGTCGGCGTGGATCAGGGAAGCGCCGGCGGTGAAGCCCAGGGCCGCCTCGATGGCGGTCGAGCGCAGGCCGGCGATCTTCTTGGCGTCCTCGGCGTCGTAGCGGACCAGGCCGCGGGCGATCTCGCGCCCGTCGGGGCCCAGCACCGCCACCGCGTCGCCCTTGCCGAAGCGGCCCTCCACGGCGCGCACGCCGGCGGGCAGCAGGCTCTTGCCGCTGCTTCAGGGCCGCGGCGGCGCCGGCGTCGACCATCAGGGCGCCTTGTGGGGCGAGCGAGCCGGCGATCCAGGACTTGTAGGCCGCCGCCGGGGTGGTCGAGGCTTCGATCAGGGTGGCGGGCTCGCCGTCCTCGATGGCCTCCAGCGGCGCGGGGCGGCGCCGAGCGTGATCAGGGTGGCGCAGCCGGCGTGCTGGGCGATGCGCGCGGCCATCAGCTTGGTGGCCATGCCGCCGGTGCCGGTGCCGCCCTGGGCGTTGGCGCCGCCGGCCATGGCGATGACCTCGTCGGTCAGATCGTCCAGCCGCTCCAGCCGCGTGGCGGAGGGATCGCGGCGGGGATCGGCGGTGTACAGGCCGTCCACGTCCGAAAGCAGCACCAGCATGTCCGCGCCGGCCATCTGCGCCACGCGGGCGGCCAGGCGGTCGTTGTCGCCGTAGCGGATCTCCTCGGTGGCGACGGTGTCGTTCTCGTTGATCACCGGGGTGACCTTGAGGTGCAGCAGGGCCTCGATGGTGGCGCGCGCGTTCAGCCAGCGGCGGCGCGTCTCGGTGTCGTCGCGGGTGAGCAGCACCTGGGCGCAGAGCAGGCCGTAGGGCTCCAGCGCCTCTTCCCAGGCGCGCATGAGCAGGCTCTGGCCGGCGGCGGCGGCGGCCTGTTTCTCTTCGAGGTTCAGGGTCTTGCGCTTCAGGCCCAGCCGGCGGCGGCCCAGCGCCACCGCGCCGGAGGAGACGATCACCACCTGCTGGCCGCGCTCGCGCACCCGCGCCAGGTCAGAGGCGAAGGCGTTCAGCCACGCCTCGTCCGCCCCGCCGCTCAAGGGGTCGATCAGGATGGAGGAGCCGACCTTGATCACCAGCCGGCGCGCCTGGGCCAGCCGGTTCATGGACGCCAGGGCTCCGGCTCGCCGTCGGCGGGCGCGAGGCGCTCGGACCGCTCCTCCGCGCGGCGGGCCTCGACCTGGGCGAAGGCCGCGTGCAGCAGCGCCTGGACACCCTCGCCCGAGACGCCGGAGACCATGAAGGGCGCCTTGCCGCAGGCCTTCTTCAGCGCCTTAGCCTTGGCCTTGCGGGCCTCGGGATCCAGGGCGTCGACCTTGTTCAGCGCCGTCAGCTCGGTCTTGTCGGCCAGACCCTCGCCATAGGCCTTCAGCTCCTCGCGCACGGTCTTCCAGTCGCCGGCGGGGTCCTCGGCGGTGGCGTCCACCAGATGGATCAGCACGGCGGTGCGCTCCACGTGGCCCAGGAACTTGCGTGCCCAGACCCGCGCCTTCGGAGGCGCCCTCGATCAGCCCGGGGATGTCGGCGATCACGAACCGCTGCGCCTCGGACAGGTCGACCACGCCGAGGTTGGGGGTGAGGGTCGTGAACGGATAGTCCGCCACCTTGGGCCGGGCGGCCGAGACGGCGGCCAGGAAGGTGGACTTGCCGGCGTTGGGCAGGCCCACCAGGCCCACGTCCGCGATCAGCTTCAGCCGCAGCCAGATGGTGCGCTCGATGGCCTCCTGGCCGGGGTTGGCGTGGCGGGGGGCCTGGTTCACCGGGCCCTTGAAGCGGGTGTTGCCAAAGCCGCCGTTGCCGCCCTTGGCCAGCAGCAGGCGCTGGCCCGTCTCGCTGAGGTCCGCGATCAGGGTCTCGCCATCCTCCTCCAGCACCTGGGTGCCGACCGGCACCTTCAGCACCACGTCCGCCCCGTCCGCGCCGGTGCGCTCGCGGCCCATGCCGTGGCCGCCGGTCTTGGCGCGGAAGTGCTGCTGATAGCGATAGTCGATCAGGGTGTTCAGACCCTCGACGGCTTCCACCCACACGTCTCCGCCCCGGCCGCCGTCGCCGCCGTCGGGTCCGCCGTACTCGATGAACTTCTCGCGCCGGAACGACACCGCTCCGGCCCCGCCGGCGCCGGAACGCACGTAGACCTTGCACTCGTCCAGGAACTTCATGGCCGCCCTTGTGACCGAGGAAGGCCCGTCAGTCGAGGTCCGCGACGCCAGCCGCCCTCGCCGTGGCCCATTGAACCCGGCCCCGCGAGGGTTGAAACAGGGGCGTGGCCACCAACGTCTCCGCCGCCGATTCCGCCGCCGCGCCCCCAGCCGCGCCGCCGTCCGCGTGGGCGATCAGGCTCGAACGCCTGCGCGTCTTGGTGCGCTCCAGCGGATTGGCGTTCACCGCGCTCGCGGCTGTGGCGGGCGTCGGGGCCGGGGTGATGGTCTGGGGCATGAGCCGGGCCGTGCAGTGGATGCACGTGCTCTTGTTCGGCATCGACCTGAACGAGCGGCTGAGCGGGGCGGCCAAGATCGACGCCGTGCGGCTGCTGACCTGGCCGACGGCAGGCGGCCTGCTGGTCGGGTTGTCGTTCTGGCTGGCCGCGCGGTGGGGCCGGGGGCCGGCGGTGGACCCCATCGAGGCCAACGCCCTGCGCGGCGGCCGCATGAGTTTCCGCGACAGCCTGGCGGTGGTGGTTCAGACCGTGCTGTCCAACGGCTTCGGCGGCTCGGTGGGGCTGGAGGCGGGCTACACCCAGGCGGGCGCGGGTCTGGCGTCCAGGATCGGCGCGGCGCTGCGGCTGCGGCGGGCGGACATGCGGGTGCTGGTGGGGGCGGGGGCGGCCGGCGCCATCGCCGCAGCCTTCGGCGCCCCCCTGACCGGCGCCTTCTACGGCTTCGAGGTGGTGATCGGCGCCTACAGCGTGGCCAACGCCGCCCCGGTGATGGCCGCCGCCATCGCCGGCGCCCTGTTCTCCCAGTCGGTGGGCGGGGCGCTCTACCACGTGGAGGCCACGGTCCCGGGCGGAGCGGTGAGGGGCGTGGACTACGCCCTGCTGCTGCCGCTGGGGGTTATCTGCGCGGGCCTGGCGATCGTGTTGATGCAAGGGGTCTCGCGGATCGAGCGGGTGTTCCAGCACCCGCGCCTTCCCGCGCCGCTGCGCCCGGTGTTGGGCGGCGTGTGCGTCGGGATTCTGGCCCTGGCCTCGCCCCAGGCCCTGTCGGCGGGCCACGGCGCATTGCAGTACGACCTGGTGACGCCTCTGGCGCTGACGGTGCTGCTGGGGCTTCTGGCGCTGAAGATGACGGCCTCGGCTGTCTCGCTGGGTTCGGGCTTTCGCGGCGGCCTGTTCTTCGCGTCCCTGCTGCTGGGCGCCCTGGCCGGCCAGGCCTATTCGCAGGCGCTGGACATGGCCGGCCTGATGGCGCCCGATCCCACGGTGGCGGCCCTGGTGGGCATGGGCGCGTTCGCGGTGGCCATCGTCGGCGGACCGCTGACCATGTCGTTTCTGGTGCTGGAGACCACCGGCGACTATGCGCTCACGGGGGCGGTGCTGGCGGCCTCGGTGCTCTCGGCGCTGATCGTGCGCGAGACCTTCGGCTATTCGTTCTCGACCTTCCGCTTCCACCTGCGCGGCCAGAGCATCAGGGGCGCCCACGACGTCGGCCTGATCCGCGCCCTGACGGTGGAGCGCCTGATGCGCCGCGACCCGCCGCTGCTGCCCGCCGACGCCACCATCGCCGAGCTGAAGGCGCGCTATCCGCTGGGGTCGGCCCAGCGCGTGCTGCTGGTGGACGCGGACGACCGCTACGCCGGTATGGTCCCGGTGGTGGAGGCGCACGCCAAGGGACGCGACGAGGACCCCGCCGCGTCCCTCGCCAGGTTGCCGGACACGGTGCTGCTGCCGTCGATGAACGTCCAGCAGGCCATCGGCCTGTTCTCGAAGGCCGAGACGGAACAGCTCGCGGTGGTGGACACCCCGTCGAGCCGTCGCGTAATCGGACTGCTCAATGAGAACTACGCCACGCGCCGCTACGCCGAGGAGCTGGACCGCTCGCGTCAGGACCTGATCGGCGAGCCCGCCGGCCTTCGGGATTAGGCCTGACGGCGTGCAGCCTCGACCTCTGGCGCCGGATAGCGCCAGGTCGCGCCCTGGCCGTGGGCGGCGGCGTATTGGCGGCTGGCGAAACCCCAGTCGAGCGCCTTGTCGAACCAGGCCTGCAGGAACGCTTTGCGGTCGTTGCGGTAGTCCACGTAGTAGGCGTGCTCCCACAGATCGCAGGTGAACACCGGCGTGAGCCCCTTTGCGCCCAGGAGATTTTCGCCGTCGTGGGTGGTGACCACTTCCAGCCCGCTCGGACCGGCCGCCAGCCACACCCAGCCCGAGCCGAAGTGTCCGGCGCCCTGGGCCAGGAAGGCGGCCTTCAGGCCGTCCGGGCCGCCGAAAGCCTTGTCGATCGCGGCCGTCAGCTCGGCCGACGGCGCGCCGGGCTTCGGGTTCATGCAGTCCCAGAAGAACGCGTGGTTCCATGCCTGGGCGGCGCTGTTGAAGAGCTTGGCGGGGCCGTCGCCGCGCGCCAGCGTGATCAGCGCCTCGAGGCTGTCGGGAGCAAGGCCGTGCTCGCCGACCAGGTCGTTGGCCGCCTTCACATAGGCGGCGTGGTGCTTGTCGTGGTGCAGATGCATGGTCTCGGCCGAGATGGTCGGCTCAAGGGCGTCGTAGGCGTAGGGAAGATCGGGAAGTTGAAACATGACTGACTCCGGGATTTGCCCCCCCGAACTCTGAATGACGCATCCCCCGTGGTTGAAACTCAGCGCTTGCCCTTGGCGTTGGCGAACGCCCTGACGATCTCGGCCAGCACCTGCGGATTACGCATGGCGAAAAAGCCGGCCACGACCGCCGCCGCGATGGCCGACAGCGGCTTGTCGCGGATCATCTCGGCCACGCGCTCGGCGAAGGTCTGCTCGCGCCTGATCCTGAACACCCCGGCGGCCGACAGCCCCGTGATGATCAGCAACAGCGCGGCCAGTCCCGCCACGCCGGCGGCGGCCCCGGCCGGGCCGATCATCGGCTCGATCAGGGCGTACAGCGCCAGGGCCAGGGCCACGACGATCGCCGCGCCGGCGGCGACGAACGCCCCCGCCGCGGCCATCAGCAGTAGAATTTTCTTGACGATCAACGCGAGCGGCCGCCGCCGAGGATCAGCCCGAGCAGCACGCCCACGCCCAGGAAGGCGAACATGGCGCCGATCGGATTCTGTTTGACCTTCTCCACCACCACCCGTTCGGCGACGGAAATCTGCTCGCCGGCCTTGTCCGCATAGGGCTGAGCGCGGTGCTTCAGATCATCCACCACCGGGGCGGCGCGGTGCTTCAGGTCTTCCACCATGGGCCCGGCGTGGGTCTTCACATCGTCCACATAGGGTCCGACGCGGGTCTTCAGCTCGTCGATCGTGGTGTTGGCGAAGGACTCGGCGCGTTCGCCCAGTTCCTTCAACGCCGTATCGACGCGTCCATGGGCGGCCGCAGACGCTGCGGCCACCTCGCGAAGGGCGGGTTTTGACTTGGAAGCTGCGGCCTTGCGGGTCGAAGCGGCGGGCATGGATGATCCTCCTGTCGTCCCCCAACCCGTCGTATATAGGGCCCCGCTTAATGGCCTGCTACCTACGGCGGCCTCGATCCGGGCCTGTGCGAGTTTTTCGGTTGTTTCACTTGCTCCGACGGCCCTGGCGTGCTCCTCGAATGGGCGGAGGCGAGCCGATCCGGACCTGTTCATGCTGATCATCGAAAGCCTGACCCATGTCTATCCAGGGGGCGTGAAGGCCCTGGACGAGGTCGACCTGGTCATCCGCCAGGGGATGTTCGGCCTGCTGGGCCCCAACGGCGCGGGCAAGTCGACCCTGATGCGGATCGTGGCGACGCTTCTGGCGCCCACCTCCGGTCACGTGCGGTTCGGCGACATCGACGTGCTCAAGCAGCCCGAAGCCCTGCGGCGCGTGCTGGGCTACCTGCCCCAGGACTTCGGCGTCTATCCGCGCGTCTCGGCGCTGGACATGCTCGATCACCTGGCGATGCTGAAGGGGGTCGGTCCGGCCAAGATCCGCAAGGAGACGGTCGAGGGCCTGCTGAACCAGGTGAACCTGTGGGCCGACCGCAAGAAGGCCCTGGCGGGCTTCTCCGGCGGGATGCGCCAGCGGTTCGGCATCGCCCAGGCGCTGCTGGGCGATCCCAAGCTGATGATCGTCGACGAGCCGACCGCCGGGCCTCGATCCCGAGGAGCGCAACCGCTTCCTGAACCTGCTGGCCGAGATCGGCGAGAACGTGGTGGTGATCCTGTCCACCCATATCGTGGAGGACGTGGCCGACCTGTGCCCGGCCATGGCGATCATCTCCGGCGGCCGCATCGTGCTTCAGGGCGCGCCCGCCGAGCTGGTGGGCGCGCTCAAGGGCCGCATCTGGACCAAGGCCGTGTCCAAGGCCGAGCTGCCGGCCTATTCCGAACGCCTGCAGGTGATCTCCACGCGCCTTTTCGCCGGGCGCACCCTGATCCACGTGCTCGCCGACGCCGATCCGGGCGACGGGTTCGAGCCGGCAGCCGGGGGCTGGAGGATCTCTACTTCTCCACCCTGTCGAACGCCCGCCGCGCGGCGGCCTGACGGACCGGCCCGGTGTTCGGCAGGATCTTCAGTTTCGAGCTGCGCTATCAGGTCCGCCAGCCCGTGTTCTGGGTCACGGCCTGCGTCTTTTTCCTGCTGACCTTCGGGGCCACGGCGGCGGACCAGATCCACATCGGCGACAGCGCCGGGGTGCACAAGAACTCGCCCTTCGCCATCGCCCAGATCCATCTGGTCTTCACCGTCTTCTTCATGTTCGTGACCACGGCCTTCGTCGCCAACGCGGTGGTGCGCGACGACGAGACCGGCTTCGCGCCGATCATCCGCTCCACGCGGCTGAGCAAGTTCGACTATCTGTTCGGCCGCTTCGCCGGCGCCTTCGCGGCGGCGGCCCTGGCGTTCCTGGTCATACCGCTGGCGATCGTGATCGGCTCGGTCATGCCGTGGCTGGACCCGGAGACCGTCGGCCCGTTCCAGCTCGACGCCTACCTGTTCGGCTACTTCGTCCTGGCCCTGCCGGGCCTGTGGCTGACCAGCACGGCCTTCTTCGCCCTGGCGGCCACGACCCGGTCGATGGTGGGGGCCTACCTCGGGGTGGTGGCCTTCCTGGTGCTGTGGTTCGTGGCCAGGCTCTACACGGACAAGCCCGAACTGGAGAAGATCGCCGCCCTGCTGGAGCCGTTCGGGGCGGGCGCCTTCACGATGGCGACCAAGTACTGGACGGCGGCCGAGCGCAACGTCCTGACCCCGGCGGTGACCGGCTTTCTGCTGTGGAACCGGGTGATCGTGCTGGCTCTGGGCGCGGGGTTCCTGGGCCTGGCCTACGCCGTCTTCCGCTTCGACGACCGCAGCGGGACCGCCCGCCGCACACGCCGGTCCAAACCCGCGCCTGACGCCGCATCCGAGGCCGCCGCGCCCGCGCCGCCGGCGGTCATCCATTCCACGCCCCGCTTCGGTCTTCGCACGGCGCTGGAGCAGCTGATCGCCCGCACGCGGCTGGACCTCGGCCAGGTGTTCCTGAGCCCGGCGTTCCTGGTGCTGCTGGTGCTGGGGATCTTCAACGCCACGGCCAATCTGTGGCTGCTCGGCCGGCTGTACGGGACCGACGTGCATCCCGTCACCCGCCTGATGATCAGGGGGCTGGAGGGGGGCTTCAGCCTGATCCCGATCATCATCGCCATCTATTACGCGGGCGATCTGGTCTGGCGCGAGCGCGACCGGCGCACCCACGAGATCATCGACGCGGCCCCGATTCCGGACTGGGCCTACGTGGCGCCCAAGACCCTGGCGATCGCCCTGGTGCTGGTCTGCACCCTCGCGGTCAGCGTCGTGACGGCGATGATCATCCAGGCGCTGAAGGGCGACATGAACTTCGAGGTCGGAAAGTACCTCGCCTGGTATCTGCTGCCGATGTCGATCGACATGACGCTGCTCGCGGCGCTGTCGGTGTTCGTCCAGGCCGCCGCCCCGCACAAGGTGATCGGCTGGGGCCTGATGGTCCTCTACATCGTCTCGACCATGGTGCTGCCGAGCCTGGGCTTCGAGCACGTGCTCTACACCTATGGCGCCACGCCGCCCGTGCCCCTGTCGGACATGAACGGCCAGGGGCGGTTCTGGATCGGGGCGGCGTGGCTGCGCCTGTACTGGAGCGCCTTCGCCCTGATCCTGCTGGTCTTCGCCTACGGCCTGTGGCGGCGCGGCGCGGAGACGCGGTTCACGCCGAGGCTGGCGCGTCTGGGCCGTCGCCTCATGGGCCCGGCGGGCCTTGTGGCGCTGGCGGCGTTCGTCGTGTTCGCCGGCTCCGGCGCCTACATCTTCGTGAACACCAACGTCTGGAATCCGTATCGCAGCCATCAGGACCAGGACCGCTGGACGGCCGACTACGAAAAGGCGCTGCTGGGCTACGAGACCACGCCCCAGCCGCGGGTGGTGGACGTGAAGCTCGACGTGGACATCCAGCCGCGCGAGGCCCGGGTCACCACGCGCGGGACCTATGTGATCGAGAACAAGACCGACGGGCCGCTGCGCGAGATCCACGTGCGCTTCCCGCGCGACCTCGTCATGCGCAGCCTGTCCATCGAGGGCGCGCGGCCGATCAAGACCTACGACCGCTTCAACTACCGCATCTTCGCCTTCGACACGCCCATGAAGCCGGGCGAGCGGCGGACCATGGCCTTCGAGACCGTGCTCGCCCAGAAGGGCTTCTCCAACGGCCGGGGCCTGACCAAGGTCGTCGCCAACGGGACCTTCTTGGACGACCGCGACATCGCGCCGACGCTGGGCATGGATCGGCGCGGCCTGCTGCAGGATCGGCGTAAGCGCGCCAAGTACGGCCTGCCGCGCGAGTTGCGGGTTCCGGCGCTGGGACGCCCCGGCGCGGACGGCGCCAACTATCTCGGGCATGACGCGGACTGGGTCACCGCCGACATCCGCGTGACCACCGACGCGGACCAGACCCCCGTCGCCCCCGGCTACAAGGTGTTCGAGCGCACGCTCGACGGCCGCCGCACCGCCGAGTTCAAGACCGAGGCGCCGATCCTGAAGTTCTTCTCGATCCAGTCGGCCCGCTATGTCCGCCGGAGCGAGACCTACAAGGGCGTGGCCCTGTCGGTGCTCTACGACCGCCAGCACGCCTGGAACGTCGATCGGATGATCAAGGCGATGAAGGCCTCGCTGGACTACTACCAGGCCAACTTCAGCCCCTATCAGTTCCGCCAGTTGCGGTTCCTGGAGTTCCCCGACTACGCCAGCTTCGCCCAGTCCTTCGCCAACACCGTGCCGTGGTCGGAGGGGCTGGGCTTCATCGCCGACCTGCCCAAGGCCAACGATCCCGACAAGATCGACTACGTCACCTATGTCGGCGCGCACGAGATCGCCCACCAGTGGTGGGCCCATCAGATCATCGGGGCGGACGAGCAGGGCGCCACGGCGCTGTCGGAGACCCTGGCCCAGTACTCAGCCCTGATGGTGATGCGCAAGATGTACGGGCCGGACATGATCCGGCGCTTCCTGAAGTACGAACTCGACAAGTATCTGCGCGCCCGCGGCTCGGACGTGCTGCCCGAACAGCCGCTGGAGAAGGTCGAGGACCAGCCTTACATCTACTACAATAAGGGCTCGCTGGTGATGTACCGGCTGGCCGAGCAGATCGGCGAGGAGTTGGTGAACCGCGCCCTGCGCGCGCTGCTCGCGAAGTACGCCTTCAAGGGCCCGCCCTATCCCACTGCGCTCGATCTGGTCGCGGCCCTGCGCGCCGAGGCGCCGGCCTCCAAGCAGGCGCTGATCACCGACCTGTTCGAGAAGATCACCCTGTACGACCTGAAGATGGCGAGCGCGGTCGCCTCCAGGCGGCCGGACGGCTGGTGGGACGTGGCCCTGACCATCGACGCCAAGAAGCTCTACGCCGACGGCCGCGGCAAGGAGGCCCCCGCGCCGCTGGACGAGCAGATGGACGTCGGCCTGTTCTCGGCCGAGCCGGGCAAGGCGGGCTTTGACCGCACCAAGGTGTTGGCGTTCTCCCGTACGCAGCTTCACTCCGGGACCCAGGTCATCCACCTGATCGTGGACAAGCCGCCGAGGTTCGCGGGCGTGGACCCCTACGACACGGTGATCGACCGCAACGCCGACGACAACATCGCGCGGGTGACGATCCGCTAGAGTTAAACGTGGAGCGGGCCCCGGGCGGAAAACCGGTTCCCACTTTTCCTCGGCCCGCTCTAAGGCCCCACCGCGTGCAAGGTCGGGCCGTGGGTGCGCAGCCAGGCGCGTTCGGCCTTGGCCTCGCCCACCAGATCGGCCACCACCGCCCAGAACCGGGGGCTATGGTCCGGATGCACCAGGTGGGCGCACTCGTGGGCGGCCACATAGTCCAGCACCTCGAACGGCGCGAGGATCAGCCGCCAGGAGTAGCGCAGGGCGGCCGGCCGCCCGGGCCTGGGCCGCGCGCACGAGCCCCAGCGGCTGCGCGGATCGGCCACCGCCACCGAGGGCAGGGGATGGCCCAGGGTCTCGGCGTGAACCGCCGAGCGCTCCTTCAGCACGCGCAGGGCCTCGGCCTTCAGCAGCCGCACGGCGGCGCGGGCGTAGAGGAAGTCCTCGCCGTGGGCCAGAAGCTGGGCCTCCGGTCCCTCGACGAATCCCTGAGCCCGGCGGGTCGGCGCGCGTTCCAGCAGGCACGGACGGCCCAGCACCTGGATCACCGCTCCCGGCTCCAGCGCCAAGGCCTGCGGCAAACGCCCCGCCCGCTCGCCGATCCACTGGGCGCGCTGGTGGGCGAAGGCGGCCGCGTCGGCGAGCCGGCGGACGGAGGGGGCGACGGCGATCACCTCGCGGCGCGCGGCGTCGACCCGCAGCGACACCCGCCGGGCCCGTCCGTCCACCTTCAGCCGCACGGCATGGCCCGCCACGTCGAGCAGGTCCCCAGGCGCGTAGCGATCCGATCCCCGCTTGAACATCACCGGGGAGCTAACGCTGAATTGGGTTTCGGCGAAAGCCTCCTTGGACTTATCCGACGCGCTCGCCATGGCTTTACAATGTGCTAGAGGACGGCCCCCATGACCGCGCCCCTCGACCGCATCCGAAACTTTTCCATCGTGGCGCACATCGACCACGGGAAATCCACGCTCAGCGACCGGCTGATCCAGCTCACCGGGGGGCTGACGCAGCGGGAGATGAAGGAGCAGGTCCTTGATTCCATGGAGATCGAGCGCGAGCGCGGGATCACCATCAAGGCCCAGACCGTGCGGCTGGAGTACAAGGCCAACGACGGCCAGTCATATGTTCTAAATCTGATCGACACGCCCGGGCACGTGGACTTCGCCTATGAGGTCTCCCGCTCCCTGGCCGCCTGCGAAGGCTCGCTGCTGGTGGTGGACGCCAGCCAGGGGGTTGAGGCCCAGACCCTCGCCAACGTCTATCAGGCCATCGAGCACGACCACGAGATCGTCCCGGTCCTCAACAAGATCGACCTGCCCGCCGCCGAGCCCGAGCGGGTGAAGCAGCAGATCGAGGACGTCATCGGCCTGGACGCCTCCGACGCCATCATGTGCTCGGCCAAGTCCGGCATCGGCATCCCCGAGGTGCTGGAGGCCATCGTCACCCGCCTGCCGCCGCCCAAGGGCGACCCGGACGCGCCGCTGAAGGCCCTGCTGGTCGACGCCTGGTACGACGCCTACCTCGGCGTGGTGGTGCTGGTGCGCGTGTTCGACGGCACGCTGAAGGCCGGCCAGCGCATCCGCATGATGCAGCACGGCTCCACCCACCTGATCGACCGGGTCGGCGTGTTCCGCCCCAAGGCCGAGACCATCGATGCGCTGGGCCCCGGCGAGATCGGCTTCATCACCGCCCAGATCAAGGAGGTGGCCGACGCCGCCGTCGGCGACACCCTCACCGACGAGAAGCAAGCCCACCGCCCAGGCCCTGCCGGGCTTCAAGGCGGTGCAGCCGGTGGTCTTCTGCGGCCTGTTCCCGGTGGACGCGGGGGACTTCGAGGACCTGCGCGCGGCGGTCGGGCGCCTGCGCCTGAACGACGCCTCCTTCACCTATGAGATGGAGACCACCGCCGCGCTCGGCTTCGGCTTCCGCTGCGGCTTCCTCGGCCTGCTGCACCTGGAGATCATCCAGGAGCGCCTGAGCCGCGAGTTCGACCTCGACCTGATCGCGACGGCCCCCTCGGTGGTCTATCGCATCACGCTCACCAACGGCGAGACCGTCGAGCTGCACAATCCCGCCGATATGCCCGACCCCGTGAAGATCGACTTCATCGAGGAGCCGTGGATCCGCGCCACCATCTTCACGCCGGACGAATACCTCGGCGCGTCATCAAGCTGTGCCAGGACCGGCGCGGCGAGCAGCGCGAACTCACCTACGTCGGCGCGCGCGCCATGGTGGTCTACGACCTGCCGCTGAACGAGGTGGTGTTCGACTTCTACGACCGGCTGAAATCCGTCTCCAAGGGCTACGCCAGCTTCGACTACGCCATCGAGGACTATCGCCGGGGGGATCTCGTGAAGATGTCCATCCTGGTGAACGCCGAGCCGGTCGACGCCCTCGGCATGCTGGTCCACCGCACGCGGGCCGAGGCGCGCGGCCGCTCCATGGTGGAGAAGATGAAGGAGCTGATCCCGCCCCACCTGTTCCAGATCCCGATCCAGGCGGCGCTGGGCGGCAAGATCATCGCCCGCGAGACCGTGCGGGCCCTGCGCAAGGACGTCACCGCCAAGTGCTACGGCGGCGACATCAGCCGCAAGCGCAAGCTTCTGGACAAGCAGAAGGAAGGCAAGAAGCGCATGCGCCAGTTCGGCAAGGTGGAAATCCCGCAGGAAGCGTTCATCGCGGCGCTGAAGATGGACGAGGATTAGGGGTTTTAGCCCACCGCCGTTCCAGCCCCCCGTCGTCATCCTCGGGCTCGTCCGGCGATCGACAAGCAATTGTCGATCGCAGAACTCCTACCCGAGGACCCATGCACACTGAGTTCTCCGAAACCGTTCAAGCGGCCGTGACGGCGCTCGTTTTTCGAGTGGCGGTGTTCATGGGTGGCCGGCACAAGGCCGGCCATGACGTGTGAGTTGAGCCGCCTTGCGGTATAGGTGCATCGAAACGTGAGGCGAAGACGCCGATGAAAGTCGCCTATGATCCTGAGGCCAACGCCGTGTACCTCTACGTCGGCAAGGGCAAGATCGTGGAGACCGAGGAGGTCGCTCCGAACATCATGCTCGACTACGACGCCGAGGGGCGCGTAGTCGGCATCGAGGTGCTCAGCGCGCGCAAGAACCTCGCCCCTGGCGACTGGATGAAGGCCCCGCTGCCGGGCGCCCAGAAGATCCACGCGGCGGAGTAGCGACCACCCCTAAATTGGACGCCGATCAGCGCGCTTGACCTTGGCCGGGCGCGCGGCGACGGTCCCTGCCATAAAGAACACTGTGGAGGGACGTTCGAGATGCAGTCCGCTAATCCCGCGCCGCTGGGGCTGTTCGGCTTCGCCGTGAGCCTCATCATGCTCAGTATGTTCAACGTCGGCTGGTTCAGCTTCGACACATTCCCGCTGATGATGTCCACCGCCTTCGTCTTCGGCGGCGCGCTCCAGATCGTGGCGGGCCTGCTGGAATACCCGCGCGGCAACACCTTCAACTTCGTCGCCTTCTGCTCCTATGGCGCGTTCTGGTTCGCCTTCGCGCTTTACCTCATGGTGTTCGGCGGCAAGGGGCCGATCACCTATCTGGGCGCCTGGCTCATCGTGTGGGGCGTGTTCACCGTGGCCCTGTGGCTCGCGACGCTGAAGCTGCCCAAGCCCAATCGCGTGCTGCAGCTGGTGTTCCTGACCCTGTGGATCGCCTTCTTCCTGCTGGGCCTGAGCCACGTGCTGGGCATGATGGTGCTGCACACGATCGGCGGCTGGATCGGCTTCGGCACCGCGGTGCTGGCCTTCTATCTGGCGTCCGCGATGGTCATCAACGAGGTCGAGGGCAAGACGGTCCTGCCGATCTGACGCCCGCCCGCCTGCGTCCATCCCCGGGCTCGTCCCGGGGATGGATGGGGACTGGGGGACGGCTCTGCGTCAGGAGCGGAAGTTCAGCCTTGATCGGGAAGTGGACATTTCCGGCTCGCGCCGCCGGCCGGCTCAGACCTGTGGCAATCGTTGTGGTGCTCCTGGGGAAGGCTGTCTCAGGCCAGCATCCTCAAGCAGACGCCAGCAAGGGCGCACGACCATGCCGTCCAGGGGGTGAGTGCGTTGGGTCCGTTTCACCTCCGTCGTCAATCCTACCGTCAATCGTGAGAGCCCTCTCCTTGACGTTCTCCATCGGAGCCCCTGCGCCAGGGGCCTTTGTATTCAGGGTCATCACGGCGACGCCGGTCTGGCCCCACGTAGGTGTCGCATCGAACGAACGCCCGAGGCCTTTCAATTATGTTCCTGAGACGGCTGATGATCGCGGCCGCCGTCACCGGCTTGATGATGTATTCATTTACTCCGATGTCTCGAGCTTCCTGGACCCTCGAACGCTCCGAGTGGCCCGATAACATGATGATCGGCAAGAAGGGGTTCAGGCTATCGGGAGATTGGCGGATCATCTGCGTGAGTTGGATGCCATCAACTGGCGTCATGTTGAAATCGGTGATCAATATATCTGGCATCCATTCTCGGATTATATTGAGCGCATCCGCACCGTTGAAGCAGTATTCAATGTCTACTAATCCAATGGCGGTCAAAATGCCCATTATTATCAAACTCATATTTTGATTATCATCTACGATTAGGATTTTTAGCTTAGATATAGGCGCCATCATTGCACTCCATCCGGCTCCTGATGCGCCCTATTCCGCCATGGCCGAAGTATGATAGATCAACCGGCGAAGTTCCGCGATGATCGCAGGATTGCCGCCTTCGGCCGCGGGATATCTCGGCAGATGAGCGGCCGATAAGTGATCCTGGACGGCCTCCAGGTTCCAGCGATTGAGCGCTCGGAGGCGGTCAACCAATTCGCACAGACAGAACGCCACCTCGCCTAGGTAGGTGAGTCCAAACGTCCCCGCGACCGTGTAGATGTCGTTGGCGTGGTGATAGATTTGCAGTTTGAGTTGATCCGACGGGTGCGGGCCGCCGGTGGCGCAGAGGGCGTGGAGCTCGTCCAGGTGACTGTCCACGGCGGCCAGGCATTTGTCCGCGATGCTGGACAAGCCGTCCCCGGCCTTCTCGAGCGCGTCGCCTAGGTGCAGGCCTCCGGGTTGGTGGACCAATTTTGCGAGATGGTTCTCCCATGGAACATACATCACGCTACTCATCGCCAGAACCTTCCCGCACCCCTCCATCTCGTTCCGAGTTGGGGCGGCGGGCCGCGCAATTAGGCTCCATTGGATCGTCGTGCCGGCGGCCTGGAATGCCTTCGGGCGGCCCCAGCTCCCGGAAGCGCCTGTCCGGCCCGACATAATCGTCGCACATGACAAAAGGCCTTCGTTCTCGGGCGATCCAAAGGATGCGTTTCAGCAAGGACGCCGGACTTACCGGCTTTGCGATGACCATGTTGGCGCCGCAGTCGCGGGCCCGCTCGACGCTCTGGCGCTGAGTATGCCCACTGACGAGAAGCGCCGGAGTAAAAGCGATCGGCTCCAACTTCGAATGTCGTATCCACGAAACAAAATCATACGCATTTGACTGTTTCAGATTGGAATTCAAAATAAGAAGATCGATCTCGTTCGTACTTATGAGCTCTATTGCCGCCTCGCGAGAGTTCGCTAGAAAGACCTTTCTAGCGCCAAACCCTGTGACGATTTGGGACAGGATGCTCAAACCTTCCGGCTGATCGTCGAGCAATAAGAGTTGAGCCCGTTCGAAGTTTATCCAAGCCTTGGGATCTAACTCGCTCATCGAGGGCGCTTTCTAGAATTTACTATCTTCAATCGCATACTTAACACCGATAACATACGCGCAGAGATGGCATGCTTGCTTATTGCTGGCACAATTAATTGCGCCCTAACGGCGGACGCGGAGCGGACGCGGACGCGGACGCGGACGCGGACGCTGACCCGGACTTCGACGAGGCGATGGACCCCGCCGAGGCTGCAAGGGCGGCGATGCTGGAGGCCGGCAGGGCGGTGAAGGCGGGCCGCTATGGCGACGCGGAGCGGCTGACGCGGCTGGCCGACAGCCTGTCGAAACTCGCCGAGTCCCCGGCCTTCATCGACGCCGAGGTGGAAGCCAACGACGAGAACATGCGGCTGGGGCTCATGTCGGCCGTGACCCGCGTTGCGAAGCACATGCTGCAGGACAGGATTCTCGACACGAACATGTGCAGCCGCATCGTGCTGCGCTGGCGCGCGGAAACCTTCGGGCCGTACGTCGCGGCCAACGACCGGAAGCGGATGAACCCGGGCTCGGCCGTCTATGCCCTGTTCTATGACGAGACCGGCGCGATCCGCGACGGGATCTGCGCCATCGAGGACCTGGAGCGCGCGAGGGCGGCCGACGCGGCGGCGGAGAACGAAGCGGCCGAGGCGTGAGTCCTGCGCCCCGGCGCTGTCAGAGTTTGTTCAGCTGGGCCGCCGCACGCTAGGGCGAATGAACACACCCCGGGGGAGCCCGTCATGCCCGCCTTGCGTCCGATCCTCGCCGCCGCGTCCGCCGCCGCGCTGCTGGCGTCGTTCACAGCGGTCGCCCGCGCTGCGCCGCCGCCCGATCCGGATGCGGGCGCGCGTCTGATCGCCGCCTGCGTGGCCGGGGCCGGCAACATGGCGACCTCCTGCATCGGTCTGATGGCCGACACCTGCCTGAAGACCGCAGACAGCACCCAGCGCATGGCCGAGTGCGAGACCCACGAGCTGAAGATCTGGGACGGCTGGCTGAACCGCGACTACCCGGCGGTGATGGCGCGGCTCAAACCCCGGGCGCGCACGGCCCTGCGTCGCATAGAGCACGCCTTCGTGGCGGAAACGGCGCGCCGGTGCGGCTTCATCGCCACGGTGAACGGTCCCACGACCATGAACGCGCCGCATGTCGCCGAATGCCGCCTGCGCGCCACGGCGATCCAGTGGCTGTGGCTGAAGGACTTCAAGGCCGCCGGGTGACGGGCCTCAGAAGGGGCCGTGGGTCGCCACGCGCTCGTCGATGACGGCGCGCAGCGTCGCGATGCGGGCGGCGTAGAGGCGCGAAAGGCAGGCGCGGTCGGCTCCGCAGGCGTGGCGTCGGCGCAGCCAGGCGACCTGATCGTCCATCATCGCGCCGCGCCCGCCCATGGGCAGGAAGTGGCCGTCGAGCTCGTAGAGCAGGGCCAGGCGGACGTCCTGGTCGTTCAGCGCCAGGTCCGCGCAGATCGCGCGCTCGTCGGGCGCCTTGGCGCGGGCGCAGTCGAAACTGGCGGCGCGGGCGGGGCTCGCCGGGATCGCGGTCAGCGCCGGGGCGGCGAGCAGGGCCAGGACGAACAGGACGGATCGGGAGGTCATCGGCGTGGGCTCCGGCCAGGAGGGGCCGAGCAGAGCACGCCGCCGGGCGGCGCGCCAGAAGGCGCCCGCGCCCTAAAGTCGCCCCAACCGCCTGGGAGCCTCATCGACGGGGGCAAAATGCGGAGACCAGTCGATGCGAAGATTGCTGATCCTCACCGCGGCGGGCGCGACGCTGTTGCTGGGCGCCTGCAACACCGTCTCGGGCGCCGGCAAGGACGTGACCGCCGTCGGCCACGCCGTCACCCACACCGCCAACGACGCCCGGCCATAGGGGGCGCGTCGCCTCAGCCCCTTAGATTCGGGCCTCGGACACACCATATGCGTGAGACCAAGCGCAGATGCCTACGCACACGCGTAGGCACGCGCACGGAGACCTCTCCCATGCGTAAATTCCTGATTCTCGCCGTCGCTGGCGCGGCCCTGCTGGTCAGCGCCTGCAACACCGTCTCGGGCGCGGGCAAAGACGTCTCGTCGGTCGGCCACTCCGTCACCGACACGGCCAACGACGCCAAGTAGGCTTTCTATTGTGTTGGGCGCCCTGGCGCCCCTAGCCTGGGCGGGCCATATAGCGGGTGCGTTCGTTTCCGCTGCTCGCCCAGGCTCCGCGCTATGTCCAAATCAACGCCCCAGGAAATCTTCCTCGCCATGACGCGGGGGCTCAAGGGCCGCTGTCCCTGCTGCGGCGAGGGACGGATTTTCCGCGCCTATCTGAAGGTGAACGACGTCTGCTCCGAATGCGGCCATCCGCTGGGGGCGTACCGCACCGACGACGGGCCGGCCTATTTCACCATCCTGATCGTCGGCCACCTGGTGGTGGGGCCGATGCTGTTCATCCCGGCGGTGTGGCAGATGCCGGCGCTGCTGATCGCGCCTCTGATCCTGCTGCCGCTGCTGGCGCTGACGCTGGTCGCCCTGCCGCTGGTGAAGGGGGCGTTCCTGGCCCTGCTGATCGCGCTCGGCACCACGGCCGAGTACCCGCCGGGCTCCGAGCTGGCGGCGTCCGAGATCGCAACCCCGCCCGCCTAGCGGTCCCAAGACGACCTAGCGGTCCCCAAAGACTTAGCGATCCTTGTCGCGGCCCCAGTTGGGGTCGGCGCTTTCCTGGCCGGCGGCGATGACGCCCCGGCGGATCTCGCGGGTGCGGGCGAACAGGGCCTCCAGCGCGTCGCCCTCGCCCCGGCGGATGAACCGCGACAGGGCCTGCAGGTCCTCGGTGAAGCGGGCCAGCACCTCCAGCACCGCGTCCTTGTTGAGCAGGAAGATGTCGCGCCACATCACCGGGTCGGACGCCGCGATGCGGGTGAAGTCGCGGAAACCGCCGGCGGAGTACTTCATCACCTCGCCCTCGGTGACCTGCTCCAGGTCCTCGGCCGTGCCGACGATGTTGTAGGCGATCAGGTGCGGCAGGTGGCTGGTGACGGCCAGCACCAGGTCGTGGTGGCGCTCGTCCATCAGCTCGACCTTGGCGCCCATGGCCTCCCAGAATTGGGTCAGGCGGCGCACGGCCTCCAGATAGTCGGGCGCCTTGGACGCCTGCGGGGTCAGCACCGTCCAGCGGTTATGGAACAGCGAGGCGAAGCCCGCGTCGGGGCCGGAGAACTCCGTGCCGGCGATGGGGTGGCCCGGCACCACGAACACGCCCGGGCGGCGCCGCGGCGGCCATGGCCTCGGCCACCGTGCCCTTCACCCCGCCCACGTCGGTGAGCGTGGCGCCGGCCTTCATCCCGGGCGCGCAGGCTCGCGCCGCCTTGCCGAGCGCGCCCGGCGGGGCAGCGAGCACCACCAGGTCCGCGTCCTTCACAGCCGCCATGGGCTCGTCGGCCACGGTGTCGGCGATGCCCAGCTCGACCACGCGGGCGCGCACCGCAGGGTTCGCGTCATAGACCACGATGGACCCCGCCGCGCCGTGCTCTCGCGCCGCCCTGACCACGGACGAGCCGATCAGGCCGCACCCGATCACCGCGATCCGGTCGTAGATGGGCATGGTCATGCCGAGCGGCCCATGAACTCGGCCAGGGCGTCGACCAGCGCGCGGTGGTGCTCCTCAAGCCCGATGGAGATGCGCAAGCAGTTGGGCAGGCCGTAGTTGGCCACGCCCCGCACGATCAGGCCCCGGCTCGCCAGGAACGCCTCGGCCTCGGCGGCGGTCTTGCCCGGGGTTGTGGGGAAGTCGACCAGCACGAAGTTGGCCTGCGACGGCGTCACCGGAAGGCCCAGCCCGCCGAGCTGCTGGGCCAGCCACGGCCGCCAGCGGTCCACGTGCTCGATGGAGCGGCGGCGGAAGTCCTCGTCGGCGAGCGCCGCGATCGCCGCCTCCTGGGCCGGGATGGAGGTGTTGAAGGGCGCGCGAATGCGGTCCACCGCGTCGGCGATGGGCAGCGGGCAGTAGGCCCAGCCGATGCGCAGCGCCGCCAGGCCGTAGATCTTCGAGAAGGTGCGCGTCACCACCACGTTCTGCGCCCCGCGCGCCAGCTCGAACCCGGCCTCGAAGGCGGGGTCGGTGGCGAACTCGGCATAGGCTTCGTCCAGCACCAGCACGACGTTGGACGGCAGGCCCGCGTGCAGGGCGCGCACCTCTTCGCCGGTCAGGAAGGTGCCGGCGGGGTTCGCGGGCTGGGTGATGAACATCAGCCGCGTGCGCTCGTCCACGGCCTTCAGCATCTCTTCCACGCTGATCTTGCGGCCGGGCTCGGGGGTCTCGCGGACCTCGCCCTGGCAGGCGCGCGCGCCGATGGCGTAGGCGGAAAAGCCGTGCTGGCCCATGACGATGTTGTCGCCGGGCTCCAGGAACACCTGGTTCAGCAGGTGCAGCAGCTCGTCGGTGCCATCGCCGAAGGCCAGCCGCTCGGGCTCCAGGCCGAAGCGCTCGGCGACCGCCGCGCGCAGCCGGTCGGCGCGGCCGTCCGGATAGATGTTCAGGCGGTCGGCGGCGGCCATGAAGGCGGCCTTGGCCTTGGGGCTGGAGCCCAGGATGTTCTCGTTGGAGGACAGCTTGACCGGATTGGCCACGCCTTCGACCGCGGACTTGCCGGGCTTGTAGGGCTCGATGTCCAGAATGCCGGGCTTGGGCTCGGGCCGGGCTGGTGTTGTGGCGGAGGCGTCCATCGCGGACACCTACACGTCGAAGGGCGCGGGCGCAGCCCCGATCACCCCGCTCAGCCGTCCCGGCGCCCGCTTCAGGCGCGCGTCGTCGGGCTGGTAGAAGCCCAGCAGCTTGAACAGCTTCAGCCCGCCGGACGACGCGCAGCAGGCAGGCGGCGACGCCGTCTTCGCTGAGCGCGTCGATCACCTTTTGCGCCGGGCCGGGCGCGTCGGTCACCCAGAAGGTCTCGTCCGCGCCGGAGGGCTCGATGGTCGTGTCCGCCACGGCCAGGGCGGAGATCGGTCCCCACGCCTTCAGGCAGGGCAGGGCGGAAAAGACGCGGATATTCGGCTCGGCCAGGATCCGGCCCCACCAGGCGCCCTCGGCCTCCAGCGACAGCACCGCCACCCCGCCCAGGGCGCGCGCGCCGGCCAGGGCGTCTTCCGGCGCGTCCACGGCAGCCAGCGGCGGGGCGGCGCCGAACCTCAGCCGCGCCAGCTCCACGGTCCTGACAAGATGAGGGCCGCCCCAGACGGAAAGCTGGAACGGCCCCTGAAGCGCCAGGTTCTCTCCCATCAACTCGCGCCAGATGCGCACCACCAGGGCGTCGGTGGACGCGGTGCGCGGCATGGCGAGCAGGCGGCGCAGCACCTGGGCCTCGCGCGCCGGGCGCAGGCCGAAGGTTGCGGGACCGCCGGCGGCCTTCTTGGCCTCGGCCACGTGGCGGGCGAGCGCGGACCGTTCCTCCACCAGCTTCAGCAGGGCGGAATCCACCGCGTCGATGCGGGCGCGGACGTCGTTCAGCGATGGACGGGCGTCGTCCATGGGGTCCCCCGATGAAGAGCGCCGGGACCATACTGTCTGCGCGCCGTGGCGCAACTGCCGGGGCGCTTGGCAAAGCAGCCTGGGAGCGGGCATGGTCGCCTCGGCGGGGCGAGCGGAGCGTGCCAAGGTGGCGGCGGACGGTCAGGATCGCTGGGTGTTCGGCTACGGCTCGCTGATGTGGCGGCCTGGGTTCGCCTATGTGGAGCGGGCGCGGGCGCTGCTCTACGGACGCCGGCGGGCCTTCTGCATCTATTCGGTCCACCACCGGGGGGTTCCGGACGCGCCGGGCCTGGTGCTGGGCCTGGCGCCGGGCGGCTCGGCGCGGGGGATCGCGCTGCGGGTGGCGGAGGCGGACTGGCCGAGCGTCTACGCCTATCTGCGCGAGCGCGAGCAGCCCACCGAGACCTATGTGGAGGCCTGGACCGAGGTGCGGCTGCAGGACCGGCGGCGGGTGCGCGCGCTGGTGTTCGTCTCGGACATGACCCATCCCCAGTGGGCCGGGCGGCTGGACCTGGACAGCCAGGCGCGGCTGATCGCGGGCTCGGCGGGCCTGTCGGGGCGCAACATCGACTATCTGCGCGATCTGGTGGAACACCTGCGGACCGAGGGCCTGCACGACCGGAGCATGGAACTGTTGCTGGAGAAGGTCGAAACTCTGGAGGCCGCGGTATGACCGAGATTGTCCGTTGCGCCTGGCGCGGCATGGCCGGCGATCCGCTCTACGAGGCCTATCACGACACCGAATGGGGCGTGCCCGAGCGCGATCCGCAGGCGCTGTGGGCCAAGCTGGTGCTGGACGGCTTCCAGGCCGGGCTTGTCGTGGATCACGATCCTGAGGAAGCGCGAGGCGTTCCGCGCCGCCTTCGCGGACTTCGATCCCGAGTCGTGGCCCGCTTCGGCGAGGCGGATCGCGCCCGGCTGATGGCCGATCCCGGCATCATCCGCTCGAACGCCAAGATCGACGCCGCGATCGGGGGCGCGCGCCTCTATCTGGACATGCGCGAGGCGGGCGAGGATTTTTCCGAGTTCCTGTGGGGCTTCGTCGGCGGCGCGCCGATCCAGAACGCCTGGACCGGCGACGGCGACGTGCCGGCGCAGACGGCGGAGTCGGTGGACATGTCCAAGGCGCTGAAGGCCAAGGGCTTCAAGTTCTGCGGGCCGGTGATCGTCTACGCCTTCATGCAGGCCGTCGGCATGGTCAACGACCACACGGTCGAGTGCCATCGCTACGCGCCGATCCGCGCGATGGGCCAGACGACAGGCGAGGCGCGTGAGCGCCGGCCCGCACATGCGCCTGGAGCGGGACTGCCCGGCGCCGGTGTGCGGGGTGGACGAGGTGGGACGCGGGCCCTGGGCCGGGCCGGTCTACGCCGCCGCGGTGATCCTGCGCCCCCGCGCGCCCAAGGGGATCGATGATTCCAAGAAGCTCACCCGGCCCGTCGCGAAGGCCTGGAGGTCCAGATCAAGGAGCAGGCCCTGGCCTGGGGCGTGGGCTTCGCCTCGGCCGAGGAGATCGACGCGCTGAACATCATCGGCGCCACGGGCCTGGCCATGCGCCGGGCGGTGGCGGCCATGGGGACGCTTCCGGCCTTCGCCCTGGTGGACGGGAACTACGCCTTCGACCTGCCGTGCCCGGTGCGGCCGGTGGTGGGCGGAGACGGCATGTCGCTGTCCATCGCCGCCGCCTCGATCCTGGCCAAGGTCGCCCGCGACCGGGTGATGGTGGAGATGGACGCCCTGCACCCCGGCTACGGCTTCGCCGCGCACAAGGGCTATGGCGTGCGCCGCCACGCCGAGGCCCTGGCCGCGCTCGGCCCCTGCGCGATCCACCGGCGCAGCTGGACGCCGATCCGCGCGATGCTGGAGGGCGGAGCTCCTAACCCGTCATGGCCGGCCTCGTGCCGGCCACCCATGAACCCCGCCCTTGCAGGACAGTCTGTGCGCATGGTCCCCGGCACGAGGCCGGGGATGACGAAGAAATAGCTACTCCGCGGCCTGGGCCGCCGGGCCTTCGGGGGGCAGGGCGTCGGCGTCGCCTTCCGGCGCGCCGGGGGCGTCGCGCGGGGTGATGAAGCGGCTGAACTTGGGCGTCAGCCAACGCTCGAAGTCGTCCACGAACTCATAGACCACCGGCACCATCACCAGCGACAGCAGGGTCGAGGTCATCAGCCCGCCGATCACCGCGATGGCCATGGGCTGGCGGAACTCCGCCCCCACGCCCAGGCCCAGGGCCGTGGGCAGCATGCCCGCCTGCATGGCGAGCGTGGTCATGACGATGGGCCTGGCCCGCTCGCGGCAGGCTTCGATCAGGGCGTCCCGCTGGCCGCGGCCCGCGCGTTCGCGCTCGATGGCGTATTCCACCAGCAGGATGGAGTTCTTCGCCGCCAGACCCAGCAGCATCAACAGGCCGATCAGCGACGGCAGGCTGAGCGACATCTTGCCGACCAGCAGGGCCACGAAGGCG
Source organism: uncultured Alphaproteobacteria bacterium (assembly GCA_963761065.1). Lineage (GTDB taxonomy): Bacteria > Pseudomonadota > Alphaproteobacteria > Caulobacterales > Caulobacteraceae > JANWHQ01. Next base: position 387,025 of record CAVXFP010000002.1, read on the forward strand.
CCCGCCGATGGCCAGCGGCAGGGCCGACAGGATCACCGCCGGCTTGAAGAAGCTGCGGAACAACAGGGTCATGACCGCGAAGATCAGGCACAGCCCCGCGACGATGGCCATGAGCAGGCCGGAGACCAGCTGGCCGAAGATGCGGTTCTCGCCCAGCGACGCCTTTTTCACGCCTGGCGGCAGGTGGCGCATGATCGGCAGGCGGTTGATCTCCGCCATGGCCTGGTTGAGCTGGGCGCCGCCGACGCGGTCGGCCTGGACGCTCATCTGCCGCATGCGGTCATAGCGCTGGATCTGCGCGGGGCCGGCCTGGAAGATCACGTCGGCCACGCTGCCGAGCGTCGTCTCGCCGCCCGTGCCCGTGGGCACCTTCAGGTCCTCGATGGTCTTCAGGTCGGCGCGGGCGCTTTCAGGCAGGCGCACGCGGATCGGCACGCGCTGTGGCCCATCGTTGAACTTGGCCACGTTGGCGTCGATGTCGCCGATGGTGGCGACCCGGGCGACCGAGGCGATGGTCGGAGATCGACACGCCCAGGCGCGCCGCCTCGTCCGGCTTGGGCCGGATGACGATTTCAGGGCCCACGGGCGAGGTTCCCGGCACCGGGTTGGCCACGGATTTCAGGCCATGCATCTGCTTCTGCAGGGCAAGGGCGGCCTTCTCCAGGACCGGACCGTTCTCGCTGGTCAGGGTCACCTGCACCCCGCCGGAGCCGAAGCCGCCGGAGTCGAAGGTGACGCGCGCGTCCGGGATCGACATCAGCGAGGGTCGCAGTTCGTCCTTGATCTGCGTGACCTTCGGCCGGTGGTCCTGCCGGATCACCACGATGACCGTGCCCTGGTTCAGGCCAGAGGCGCCGCCGCCGAAGAAGCTGGCGGTGGCGGTCGAGCCCACGGTGGCGAAGACGTGCTCGGTCTCCGGCCGCTTGTCGACAAGGGTGGTGACCTCCTTGACGATGGTCTCCATCGTGGGCGCCGTCGCGCCGGGGGGGCCTTCGATGTTGATGTAGTAGTAGTTGGGGTTGCCCTCCGGCTGCACGCCCTTGGGCAGCACGCCGATCAGCATCAGCGAGGCGACGAACATCACGCCGCCGCCGATGATGGTCACCCAGCGGTGCGACAGCGCCCAGTCCAGCGCCTTGCGATAGGGGCCGCCCAGGGGTCCGCGTTCGTGCGGGTGGGCCGTGGGCTTCAGGAAGTAGGCGGCCAACAGCGGCGTCAGCAGCCGCGCGGTGAGCAGGGAGAACAGCACGGCCATCGAGACGGTCAGGCCGAACTCCTTGAAGAACTGCCCTGGGATGCCCGGCATGAACGACACCGGCAAGAACACCACCACGATGGTGCAGGTGGTGGCCACCACGGCCAGGCCGATGGCGTCCGCGCCCTCCAGCGCCGCGCGATAGGGCCTGGCGCCCGCATCGACGCGTTTCTGGATGTTCTCGATCTCGACGATGGCGTCGTCGACCAGGATGCCGATCACCAGCGTCAGGGCCAGAAGCGTGATGGTGTTCAGCGAGAAGTGGAACACCATCATCATGGCGAAGGTCGGGATCAGCGACACCGGCATGGCCACGGCCGTGATCATGGTGGCCCGCCAGTCGCGCAGGAACAGGAACACCACCAGCGCCGCCAGGAACATGCCCTCCAGCAGGGTCTCCAAGGTGGCGGTGAAGTTGGATCGGGTGTTGTCGACGGTGGACAGCACCTTGGTGAAGGTCACGCCCTTGTGCTGGGCCTCCAGCTTCTGGATGGCGACCTTCACCCGGTCCTCGACCTGCACTTCGGACGAATCGCGGGTCTTCATCAGCTGGAAGGCGACGACAGGCCGGTCGTCCAGGCGCGCGAAGCCCTGCAGCTCGCTGGAGCCGTCGCCGATCTGGGCCACGTCCGACAGCCGCACGAAGCGCCCGCCGGGGATGGGGATCTGCATGTCGCGCAGCTGACCGATGGTGTCGGCCGCGCCCAGCACGCGCAGCACCTGGCGGCGGCCCCCGACCTCCACCTGCCCGCCGGTGGCGTCCAGGCTGAAGCCGCGCAGGGCGTCGTTGATCTGCGGCGCGGTCAGGCCGAAGGCGGCCAGCCGGTCCGGATCCAGGATGACGTTGATCTCGCGGTTGACCCCGCCGACGCGCTGCACCTGGGCGACGCCTTCCAGCCCCTGCAGGGTGCGCGAAACGGTGTCGTCGATGAACCAGGACAGGTCCACGTCCGACATCTGCGGGGCGGCCACCGCATAGGTGAGGATCGCCTCCGAATCGATGTCCAGCCGCTGGACGGTGGGCGGGTCGATGTCGCGCGGCAGCTGCACGCGGGTCTGCTCGACGCGCGTGCGCACGTCGTCGGTCATCCGCTGGATGTCCTGGTTCAGCGGAAACTCGACCCGCGTGGTCGAGACGCCGCGCGACACCGTGGACTGGATGGTCTCGATGTTGGGCAGCCCGGCCAGGGCGTTCTCGATCGGCCGGGTGATCTGGGTCTCCATCTCAGAGGGGGCCGCGCCCGCCTCGGTGACGGTGACGCTGATCTGAGGCAGCGTGATGTTCGGCCGCTGCTTGATCGGCAGCTTGGTGTAGGAGACCGCCCCCGCCAGCACCAGGGCGATGAACAGGATCGCGACCGGGACCGGGTTCTTGATCGCCCAGGTGGAGATGCGCAGGTTGGTCATTTCGCCGCTTGGGTCCCGGCCTTGTCGGCGTCGATGGGGTTGACCTGGTCGCCGGGCAGCACGAACGAGGCCGCCCCCAAGAGCACCTTGGAGCCGTCCGGCGGGCCCTTCAGCAGCTCGACATAGCCGCCCGAGCGCCGTCCGGTGGTCACTTCCACCTGCTTCACGCGGTTGTTGGGGCCGAGCACCATCACCGAGGCGCCGTCCGCGTCATATCGCACCGCCGTCTCCGGCACCGTCATCGCCGCGTTGGACACGCCGGTGAAGGTCGCCCGGCCGAAGCCGCCCGGCCGCAGCCGGCGGTTCACCGGCAGGGCGATGCGCACGTGGCCGAGCTTGGTCTGGGCGTCCACCTCGGGGTCGATCAGCCGCACCTTGCCCGACAGCGAGGTGGTGTCCGGCAGGGTGACCGTGACCGGATCGCCGACGCGGATGCTGAAGATGTCGGATTCCGGCACCTCGGCGTTCAGCTCGATCAGGCCGTCGCGGGCCATGGTGAACATCGGGGTGGCGCCGCCGGCCGAGGCGATCTGGCCGGGCCAGACGTTGCGGGTCAGCACCAGGCCGGCGACCGGCGCGCGGATGGTCATGCGCGCCTGGCGGGTCTTCAGCTCGTTGAGCGCGGCGTCCTGCACCTGGGCCTGGAAGCCGCGGGTCTCGATCTGTTCGGTGGACAGCACGCCCTCGCCTTGCAGGCCCGAGACGCGCTTGGCCTGGGCGTCGGCCTGGGCGGCCTGGGCGGCCTGCTGGGCGAGCTGGGCGCGCAGCAGGGTGTCGTCCAGCTGGACCATGGGCTGGCCCTTGCGGACCCAGTCCCCCTGCTCGACGTAGACCTTGGCGACGCGATAGCCGCTCAGCTCCGAGGCGACCTGGGCCTCCTCGCGCGAGATGAGCACGCCCGAGGCGGTCAAGCCTCCCTCAAGCCCGCGCGCGCGCACCGTCACAACGCGCACCACCCGCGCGTCGCCGGAGTTCGCCGCGGCGGCCGCGCCCTTCGGCTTGGCGGACCCGGGCTTGCCGTGGCAGCCCGAGGCGGCGAGGGCGACAATGGCCAGGGCCGTCAAGGTCCAGCCCGCGTAATCTGATTTCGAAAGTCTCATTTCACCCCTCGCGCCGACAGGACCGCATAGGCCGTGTCGGCCGCTGGCGCTTCGGGGGTCCAGCCCCCGCCCAGCGCCTTGAACACTTGCACCGAACGCTGCAGCAGCGTGGACTTCGCCGCGCTTAGCTGGCCGCGGATGTTGCGCCATGTCGTTTCCGCGACCAGCGCGGTCTGCAGATCGTTCAACCCGCGCGCATAGCCGATCCGCGACTTCTCATAGGCCGACTGGGCGCGCGCCTCGGCGGTGGTCAGCATGGCCACCCGCCGCCGATCCGAACTCCAGATAGGTGAAGGCCGTTTCGGCGTCCGAATAGGCCGTCTGCACCGCCTTCTCATAGGCGATCACCGCCTGCTCGGCCACGGCGCGCTGGGCGTGCAGCTGGCCCATCAGCCGGGGCCGGTCGAGGATCGGGGCGGTGAGGTTGCCGGCGACGCTCCACGCCGCCGTGGTGGCGCCGAAGGGTCCCGCCGTCTCGCTGAGCGTCACGCCCGGATTGATCTTGATGGTGGGCAAGAGGTCGAGCTGGTCGACCCGCAAGGTTCCGGCGGCGGAGCGGATGCGCTGCTCGGCGGCCAGCACGTCCGGCCGCCGGCGCAACAGATCGCCCGGCACCGCGTCAGGCGCAGGCGGCGGCGCGCCCAGCGGTCCCTCCGCCTTGATGCTCTCGGCCCGGTCGAAGCCCTCGCCCACCAGCACCAGCAGCGCCCGCTGCGCCGCGGTGATCTGGGCGTTCAGGCTCTCCACCTGCGCCTTGGCCGACTCAGCGTTGGCCACGGCCTGATCCAGGTCGCCACCGGCGGCCAGGCCCCGGTCGACCTTCACCTGGGCGATCTTCAGCAGCTCCTCGTCGATGCGCGAGGCGTCCTGGGCGTCCTGCAGCTGCAGCGCCAGGCCGCGAAGCTGGAACAGCGACTGGGCCACATTGGCCGCCAGCGCCGTGCGTGTGGCCGCGTAGGTGTAGGCGGCGGTCTGGAAGTCGGCGTTGGCCGCCAGGTTCTTGGAGATGCGGCGGCCGAACAGGTCCAGCTCCCAGCTCACGTTGAAACTGGCGTTCTTGGAGGTGGCGAAGCCCTGCTGGCTGAAGGCCCCGAAGGATCCCGACTGGTTCATGATGTCGGTGTAGGTGCGCGTGATCGTGCCGGACGGATCGCCGGTCGGCAGGAATATCTGGGCTTTGGACTGCTCGCGGATCGCCGCCGCCTGGCGCAGCTTGGCCACCGCGTCGCGCGCGTCGGGGCTGTGGGCGAAGGCGCGGTCGATCAGGTCCGAAAGCTGGGCGTCGTCGTACAGCGTCCACCAGGTGTCCAGCGCGGCGGGCTGAAGGCCTTTTGGGCTCGGGCGATGCGCCTCATAGGCGGCGGGCGCGGCGACGTCCGGCGCGCGCACCTTGGCCATGCCTGTGCACCCTGCGAGCAGAGGCGCCGCCGCCAAGGAGACCAGAAAGAGGCGTTTCATGCAGACACCGACCCGTAGTTACGCCAGCGATCGGGCCGCTGCGCATTCCCAACTCCCCCCATGTGGGCATGACAGTGTTGGCTGATAAGCCCGGCGGCGTGCTTTGTGCGCCGACTGTCCACCGTCAAGTCCGCGACGTTCCCCCCCCATGGGGCGTGCCGCATATTCGATTACCTTAGCGATGCTAAATTTTGACATGCAGTGCCTTAGCGGTGATAAGCTGTCAACATGAATTTAAAGTCACAATTCCGATGGCCCTAGAACGCCACATCGTTGTTGAAGCGGCCTTAAAGTTGCTTAACGACGTCGGCATGGACGGCCTGACGACTCGGCGACTGGCGAAGGAGCTGGGCGTGCAGGGGCCCGCGCTCTACTGGCACTTCGAGAACAAGCAGGAACTGATCGACGCCATGGCCCAGGCCATCTTGGCCAAGGCGTTCATGCCGATCGAGCCCGGCGAGGACTGGGCCGACTGGCTCGGCCGGCGGGCGCACAATACGCGCCGGACCCTGCTGTCCTATCGCGACGGCGGGCGTCTGTTGGCCGGGTTCCGGCCGCGCGGGCCGCTGGGGCGGCTCACCGGCGATCACGGCTCTGACGATCAGTCCAGGCCCGGGCCTCATGGGCGGGCCTGCGATCGTCGCGCGAGCGCGGGCCAGGAGGAAAGCCTCGACGAGGCCAAGGCGGCGACCAAGGCCGTCCTCGCGCCGCTGCTGGGGCCCTTGATCGCGGCCGGCTTCAGCGAGACGGACGCCATGTTCGCCACCTTGACGATCGGGCTGTTCACCTTCGGCTGGACCATGGACGAGCAGGCCGCCCAGGGCCGCAATCCGGCGACGCCGCGCAAGTTCAACCCCGATGTCGCCTTCGAGTTCGGGCTGGAGACCGTCATCGCCGGCCTCAAGGCGCGCCTGGCTGGGTCCAAGGCCGGCTCGGACCCGGTCCGCTCCATCACAGATTGAGCGTCGCGGCCTTTGGGGGGTTCACCCTCGGCCCGGCCGCGCTTATGTGTGAGGCCGTTTGGGGAGATTGCGATGGAATCCTCAAGAGGTCGCGTCGCGGCGGCGTTCGCTGTCGCCGCGCTCGCGGGGCTGGTCGCCGGCTGCGGACCCAAGGGTCCGATCAAGTCGCCGGTGGACCCGGCGCGCATGTCCCAGACCGTTCAGGTGCTGGCTTCGGACGCCTTCGAGGGCCGCGGCCCGGCCACCGACGCCGAGCCCAAGGTGATCGACTACCTGACCAGCCAGCTCGCCGCCATGAAGCTGGAGCCCGGCGGCGAGAACGGCGGCTGGACCCAGACCGTCACCCTTAACCGCTTCCAGGTGACTGATCCGGTGTCCCTGAGCCTCAGCCTGAACGGCGAGCGGCGGACCCTGACCCAGGGCGACGAGATCGTGGTCCAGACCCTGCTGCCGGTGGACAAGGTGAATATCCGCAACGCGCCCATGGTGTTCGTGGGCTACGGCGTCGAGGCGCCCGAGCGCGGCTGGGACGACTTCAAGGGCGTCGACCTGAAGGGCAAGATCGCCGTCGTCCTGGTCAACGACCCGGACTTCCAGAACCCCACCTCCCGGCGCTTCGGCGGCCGGGCCATGACCTATTACGGCCGCTGGACCTACAAGTACGAGGAGGCCGCGCGCAAGGGCGCGCTGGGCATGTTGATCGTGCACGAGACCAAGCCCGCCTCCTACGGCTGGGCGACGGTGAAGAACTCCAACGCCAACGCCCAGTTCGACATCGTCCGCGACGATCCCGCCGCCGCCCACCCGCTGCTGCAGGGCTGGATCCAGCGCGACCTCGCGGTGGACCTGTTCAGCGCCTGCGGGCTCGACTTCGAAGGGCTGAAGGGCCGGGCCCAGTCCGCCGGCTTCCGCCCGGTGCCGCTCGACTGCGCGCGGTTCTCGGCGAGCTATGCGCGTGAAGCACGACCAGGTGGTCACCCACAACGTCCTGGCCCGGGTCACCGGCAAGACGCGGCCGAACGAGACGGTGTTCTACACCGCCCACTGGGATCACCTGGGCGTCGGCGCGCCGGACGCCAAGGGCGACCGCATCTTCAACGGCGCGGTGGACAACGCCTCGGGCGTCGCCGGAGTGCTGGAGATCGCGCGGGCCTTCGCTTCGGGCAAGCAGCCCGACCGCTCCGTCGTGTTCATGTTCACCACGGCCGAGGAGAAGGGCCTGCTGGGCGCGACCTATTACGCCGCGCACCCGCTGTATCCGCTGGCGACCACGGTGGCGGACTTCAATGTGGATGCGCTGGACGCGGACGGACCGGCCAAGGACGTCTCCGTCAGCGGGCGGGAACGAGGTGTCGCTGGAGGACGATCTGGCGGCGCAGGCCAAGGCGCGCGGACGCTATTTCTCGCCGGACCCGGAACCCGGCGCGGGGTACTTCTTCCGGGCGGACCACTTCGCCTTCGCCAAGGTCGGCGTGCCGGCCATCTCCATCGGCTCGGGCCGCAATCTCGTGACCGGCGGACGCAAGGCCGGCAACGCCTGGCACAACGCCTATGTGGCCGACCGCTATCACCAGCCCTCCGACCAGTGGACGCCGGACATGGACTTCTCCGGAGAGGTCGCAGGACCTGGGGCTCATCTACGCCATGGGCCGGAAACTGGCCTTCTCGGACCGCTGGCCGACCTGGAAGGCGACCTCGGAGTTCAAGGACATCCGCGCCGCCACCGCGTCGGCGCGGCAGTGAGCGGCAGTGAGATGACGGGCGGGGCCCCCATCCGCGTCGGCGTCGGCGGCTGGACCTTCGAGCCCTGGCGCGGCGTCTTCTATCCGCCCGGCCTGCCCAAGACCAAGGAGCTGGCCTATGCGGGCGAGCACCTGACCGCCATCGAGATCAACGCCACCTACTACGGCTCCCAGAAGCCGGAGACCTTCCGCCGTTGGGCGTCGGAGGTTCCCGACGGCTTCGTCTTCGCGGTGAAGGGCAACCGCTTCTGCACCAACCGGCGCGAGCTGGCCGGGGCGGGGGACTCCATCAAGCGGTTCTACGACCAGGGGATCACCGAGCTAGGCGCGAAGCTCGGCCCGGTGCTGTGGCAGTTCGCGCCCACCAAGCAGTTCGACGAGGCGGACTTCGGCGCCTTTCTGGAGCTGCTTCCGCGCGAGGCCGGCGGCCTCGTGCTGCGCCACGCGGTGGAGGTGCGCCACGACAGTTTCCGCAGTCCCGCCTTCGTCGCCCTGCTGCGCCGGTTCGAGGTGCCGGTGGTCTACGCCGAGCACGCGGCCTATCCGGGCATCGCGGACCTGACCGGCGACTTCGTCTATGCGCGCCTGCAGAAGGGCTCGGACGACATCGAGACCGGCTATCCCGCCGCGGCGCTGGACGCCTGGGCCGGCCGGCTGAAGGCGTGGGCGCAGGGCGGCTCGCCCGCCGACCTCGAATGCGTCGATCCCGCCAGCGCCGCCGAGGCCAGGCCGCGCGAAGTGTTCGCCTTCGTGATCAACGAGGGCAAGGTGCGCGCGCCGGCCGCCGCCATGGCGCTGATTTCACGGTTAACCGAAGGTTAATCGGCGCGGCGCTGCACTCGCGCCATGAGGCCCTTCGCCGTCCCGATCCTGGCCGCCGCCATCGTCGCCGCGACGACGCCGTCCGCGCCCGATGGCCTGCGCGGCCAGCAGGCCGCCGCGCCGCCGCCGCCGACCGCCGCCGCCATCTCCACGGCCTTCGCCGCGCGCCTGGCCGCGCCTGTGCTGGATCCGGACCTGTCCACCGCCCCCGCATCGGCGGCCTGTCGCCGGCCGGAGGGGGGACTCGAGTGCCGCACCGCCTGCGCCAACGACTACTACATGTGCCTCGTCCGACCGGGACCAGGACGTCTGCGCCGGCGCCTGGAGCCAGTGCGTGCCGGCCTGTCCGGCGACGTCCTCGTCGAGCTACTGAGGGCCGTCCGGCGCCAAGGACGCTTGCGGAAGCGGCCGAATGAGGGTCTCCTGGCGTCCTCGACCAAGGCTCTGGGGGCCCTGACCGACATGGCCGATCCAGCGATCCAGAAACGGCTGCTGCAGGCGGTGTTGTCGCTGCCCCGGCCGGTGTTGCGGGCGGTGTCCGGCGGCCGGGCGGTCTATATGGCCGGGCGCACGCTCGATCCGCGCTTCCAGTTCCTGATCCACGCCGCCAAGCACTACGCCTCCGCCGAGGGCCTGTCGGAAGACAAGGCCCGCCGCATCCGCGCCGATCAGTTCGCCCTGGTCTCCGGCGGGCGCGAGCCGGGCGTGAAGAGCGAGGACATCGAGATCGAGGGCCCGCGCGGGCCGATCCCGGCGCGGGTCTATCGCCATCCCGACCAGGACCCCGACCTCGCCCTGATGGTCTACGCCAACGGCGGCGCCTCGGGCGCGGAGGGGTTCGAGGCCTGCGACGCCTTCTGCGGCATGTTGGCGCGCTGCGGCCACGCGCCGGTGCTGGCGATCAACGCCGAGCCCGCGCCGGAGCGCCGCTTCACCGCCTGTCTGGAGGACGTGCTGGCCGCCTATCGCTGGGGCCGCGACCACGCCGCCCGTTTCGGCGCGCTGGAGGGTTATGCGGCCATCGGCGGGGAATCGGCCGGCGGCGCCTTCGCGGCCATCGCCTGCCAGATGTTCAAGGACCTGGGCGAGCCCCAGCCGACCTTGCAGCTTCTGCTGTGCCCCTGGACGGATTTCTCCGGCGGCGACGCCGCCTCGGCCGACTACGCCGAGACCACCTTGCCCGGCCAGGACGTGGAGCCGGGCGCGGCCGGCCGCTTCCTGGACCCGCAGGATGATCCGACCGACCCGCGCATCTCGCCGCTGCGGGCCAAGGACCTGTCGGGCCTGGCGCCGGCGATCGTGGTCACCGCCGGCTTCGACCCTCTGGCGGACCAGGGCGAGGCCTACGCCCGGGCCCTGCGCGAGGCGGGGGTTCCGTTGATCTACCGCTGCTACGACCACCTGATCCACGGCTTCTCGGGCTTCACCGGCGTGGCGCCGGCCGCCGACACCGCCTGCCGCGAGATCGCCGGCCTGGTCCGCGAAGGCCTGCAGGGACGCATCCCGGCCACGCCCGCGAGGCGTTGACAGACCGGGGCCCTTCCCGTATCCACCCCGGCTCTTTCGCGCGTCTGCCGCGCGTCTCTTCGCCACCGGAACCTTCGACGTGAAGCGCACCTTTCAGCCCAGCCGTCTCGTCCGCGCCCGCCGCCACGGCTTCCGCTCGCGCATGGCCACCAAGAACGGTCGCGCCATCGTGATGCGCCGCCGCGCCCGGGGCCGTAAGCGCCTGACGGCCTAGGGTTCGCTTTCCTTCTCCCCCTGCGGGAGAAGGTGGCCGTGAAACGGCCGGATGAGGGGTTGAAGGCCCTGTCCGCCCGGTTTGCTGAAATTCAGAACGAAGCTGAGAGGTCGGTGCGACCCCTCATCCGACGGCCTGCGGCCGCCACCTTCTCCCGCAGGGGGAGAAGGGATTAGTCTGCGTCATGCCGGAACAGCCTTCGCCCATCCAACGCCTGACGCGCCGCGCGGAATTCCTCGCCGCCGCCAAGGGCCGTTCGTGCGCCAAGGGGGCGGTGGTGGTGCAGGCTCTGCCGCGTCCAGAGAGCGAGGCCATCCGGGTCGGCTTCACCGCCACGCGCAAGGTCGGCGGGGCGGTGGTCAGGAACCGCGCCAAGCGACGCCTGCGCGAGGCGGCGCGGCTGCTGCTGCCCGATCATGGCCGGCCTGGCACCGACTATGTGTTCATTGCGCGGGGCGGAACCACGGTCCGCCCCTGGACCCGGCTGCTTGACGATGTAAAAAGCGCGCTGATAAGCCTCGCCGCCGTCTGAGGCCTTGCCGGCGCAAGGTCCGATTTCCCCAGTCCCCGCCGCCGCGAGCCCCATGCCAAACGATTCCAAGAACACGCTGCTGTTCATCGTCGCGGCCATGGCGATGTTCATGGTCTACCAGATTTTCGTGCTCGAACCGGCGGCCAAGCACCGCCAGCTCGAGGCGCAAGCCCAGGCCAAGGCCGAGGCGTCCGCCCAGGCCAAGCTGCCGCCCGGCGCCCCCTCCGCGCCCAAGGTGGCGGTGACCATGCCGGTAGGCGAGGCCCTGGCCGCCAGTCCGCGCGTGAAGATCGACACGCCGAGCCTGGTCGGCTCCATCGCCCTGAAGGGCGGGCGGATCGACGACCTGTCGCTGAAGGGCTACCGCGAGACGCTGGCGCCCAACTCGCCCCTGGTGGAGCTGTTCCGGCCCGAGGGGGCGGCGGACGCCTATTTCACCACCTTCGGCTGGACCGCCGCCAACCTGTCTGGCCTGCCCGGCGACGACACCCAGTGGACCCTGGCTTCGGGCTCCCAACTCGCGCCCGGCCATCCCATCGTGCTGACCTATGCCGCGCCCATGGGGCTGAACTTCACCCGCACCATCGCGGTGGACGACAGCTTCATGTTCACCGTCACCGACAAGGTGACGAACGCGGGCGGCGCGCCGGTGAGTCTCGCGCCCTACGCCTCGGTCCAGCGTCAGGGCCTGCCGGCGGACATCCACACCGCCGTGAACGTCCACCAGGGCGCGGTCGGCTGGCTCGGCGGCCAGCTTCGCCTGGCCAGCTACAAGTCCTGGAAGAAGAAGGGCGAGATCGACCAGACAGCTCCCAGGGCGGCTGGCTCGGCATCACCGACAAATATTGGCTCGCCGCCCTGATCCCCGCCCAGGGCGAGACGGTGCAGGCGGCCTATCCGCGTGACGCCCGCGCGAGGGCGTGGACATCTATGACACGAGCTTCCTGGGCGCCTATCGCAACCTCGCGCCCGGCGGCGCGGCGGAGGTCTCCACCCGCCTGTTCGCCGGCGCCAAGCTCGCGCCGGTGCTGCGCGGCTACACCAAGACCCTCGGCGTGCCGCAGTTCGACCGGGCCATCGACTGGGGCCGCCTGTGGTTCCTCACCCGGCCGATCTTCGCGTCCTTGGAGTTCTTCAACGGCCTGATCCACAACTTCGGCCTGTCCATCCTGGCTGCTGACCGTCTGCGTGCGGGTCCTGTTCTTCTGGCCGGCGAACAAGAGCTACGAGTCCATGACCCGGATGAAGAAGCTCCAGCCCGAGATGGAGAAGCTGAAGGCCAAGTTCAAGGACGACGCCCCCAAGCTGCAGCAGGAGACGATGCAGCTTTACCAGCGCGAGAAGGTCAATCCCTTCCTCGGCTGCCTGCCGATGCTGGCGACGGTCCCGGTGTTCCTGTCGCTGTACAAGGTGCTGAGCGTCACCATCGAGATGCGCCACGCGCCGTTCTTCGGCTGGGTGCAGGATCTGTCGGCGCGCGACCCCTCCACCATCTGGAACCTGTTCGGCCTGATCCCCTGGAACCCGGACACCGCGCCCCTGCTCGGCGGCTTCTTCGCGGGCCCGCTGCACCTGGGCGTCTGGGCCATCGCCTATGGCGTGACCATGTGGCTGACCCAGTCCATGACCCCCACCACCGGCATGGACCCCACCCAGGCGAAGATCATGCAGTTCTTCCCGCTGGTGTTCACCTTCGTGCTGTCGCAGTTCGCGGTGGGCCTGCTGATCTACTACAGCTGGAGCAACTGCCTGGGCATCATCCAGCAGTACGTGATCATGCGCCGCTTCAAGGTGGACAACCCCATCGACCAGATCATCCGCGCCGTCTCCGGCAGGCTCAGACCCAAGCCAACCGGATGACCGAAGACACCAACGCGCCGAGCTTCCCCTTCACGCCCGAGGCGGTGGAGGCGGCGCGCGTGATGTTCGCCCGGCCGGTGGAGTTCGTGATGGGCGCCGCCGACGTCGCCCAGCTTCCCGCGCCCGACCTGCCGGAGGTGGCCTTCGCCGGCCGCTCCAACGTCGGCAAGTCCTCGCTGATCAACGCCCTGGTGAGCCGCAGCGGCCTGGCCCGCGCCTCCTCCGCGCCCGGGCGGACCCAGCAGGTGAACATCTTCCTGCTGGACGAGCGCCTGCGGCTGGTGGACCTGCCCGGCTACGGCTTCGCCAAGGCGCCCAAGGCCGAGGCGCGCAAGTTCCAGAACCTCGGCCGCGCCTATCTGTCCGGCCGGCCGAACCTGAAGCGCGTCTATCTGCTGATCGACGCCCGCCATGGCCTGAAGCCGCCGGACGCCGAGGCCATGGACGCGCTGGACAAGGCCGCCGTCTCCTACCAGATCGTGCTCACCAAGGCGGACAAGCTGAAGCCGCCGAGGCCGAGGCGACCGCCGCCCCGGCGCTCGCCGGCGTCGCCAAGCGCGGCGCGGCCTTCCCGCGCGTGCTCGCCACCTCCGCCGAGAAGGGGACGGGCCTTCCCGAGCTGCGCGCCGAGATCGCGGCGGCCTGCGAGCTGGTGGGATAGCCGGCGCGTCGCCACGACGTTGAGAAGGCTGGATCGGCGGCGCGGGCCCGCTAAACTCGACGCAACGAAAAATCGGAGGACGCCCATGAATACCCAATCCACAGGCCAAAGCGGCGCGAAATGGCTGGGCGCGCTCGGCCTCGCCGCCTGCCTGGTGTTGGCGCAAGGTCCGGCCGCGAACGCGCAGGAAACCGCGGTGACGGCGCAGACCCTGGTCGACCGGGCGCAGATCGAGGATCTGCTCACGACCTACTATTACAACCTCGGCCACTCCGGCCCGGACGGCTTCTCACGCTTCTACGCCGACGGCGCCGAGCTGGTGCTGGGGCCGAACAGCTACAAGGGCAAGGACGGGATCGCGAACGCCTATAAGGCCGCCGGCAAGGCGAACCCGGGCCTGAAGGCCTACTCGTTCCAAGTGCTCCTGAACAATCCGCTGATCGTCGTGCACGGCGATACGGCCACTGCGCAGCTCATCTTCACCGAGGTCGTCATCGACAAGCAGGGCGACAAGCCGCATCTGCTGACCCAGGGCCGCGAGTACGACCACCTGGTCAAGGTGGGCGGCCAGTGGCGCTTCCAGAAGCGCCAGATCACGCCGGGCGCTGAGCAGCCCGCCGGCTGGCCGAACTGAGGCGCGGCGACCGGTTGCGGCTTGCTGCGTCCGCTTCCGCGCGCAACGGACCGTGACACCGCGCCCCGCGTCCGCTATTCGCGCGCCGATGAGCAAGACCCCTGCCGAACAGGACGCCGGCTTCGCCTCGGCCAAGACCCTGGCCGAGGCCCTGCCGTTCATCCAGGTCTATGACCGCGAGATCGTGGTCATCAAATACGGCGGCCACGCCATGGGCGAGGAAGAGGTCGCGCGCCTGTTCGCCGCCGACGTGGTGCTGCTGAAGCTGGTGGGCGCCCACCCGGTGGTGGTCCACGGCGGCGGGCCGCAGATCAGCCGGATGCTGGAGCGCACGGGGGTGAAGTCCACCTTCGTGGACGGCCTGCGCGTCACCGACGCGGCCACCATGGAGATCGCCGAGATGGTGCTGTCCGGCGCCGTCAACAAGGAGATCGTCAACTACATCAACGCCGCCGGGCGCGAGGCGGACGTGCGCGGCGTCGGCCTGTCGGGCAAGGACGCGCGGCTGATCACCGTGGAGAAGGCGGTCAAGTCCAAGCGCGATCCGGACACCGATCTGGAGCAGCATCATCGACCTGGGCTTCGTCGGCGAGCCCAAGACGGTGGACCCCCAGATCGTCAACGCGCTGATCCACGCCAACGAGGACTACATCCCCGTCATCGCCCCCATCGGCGTGTGCGACGAGGGCCAGACCTACAACGTCAACGCCGACGCGGTGGCCGGCGCCATGGCCGCGGCGCTGAAGGCCAAGCGCATGCTGCTGCTCACCGACGTGCCGGGCGTGCTCGACAAGAACGGCGAGCGCATCGAGCAGCTGACGATCGCGCGAGGCGCGGGCCATGATCGAGACCGGCGCGGCCACCGGCGGCATGATCCCCAAGCTGGAAACCGCCATCCACGCGGTGGAAGCCGGCGTGGAGGCCGTGGTCATCCTGGACGGCCGCCGGCCGCACGCCATGCTGATGGAGCTCTATACCGAGCACGGGTCGGGAACCCTGGTGAAGAGATGAACGCCGACCTCAGCCACGTGGACGCCTGGCTGTTCGACCTGGACGACACCCTCTACCCGGCCGAGACCGGCTTCATGGGCTTGATCCGCGAGCGGATCACCGACTTCGTGCAGGAGCTGACGGGCCTGGACCGCGCCGGCGCCCAGACGGTGCAGCGCGGCTGGTTCGACGCCCACGGCGCGGCCCTGCCGGGCCTCCTGGCCGAGCACGGCACGACGCCGCGCGTGTTCCTGGACGCCATCCACGACGTGCCGCTGGACCTGATCGCGCCGGACCCCGAGCTGGACGCCGCGCTCGGCCGCCTGCCGGGGCGCAAGCTGGTGTTCACCAACGGCTCGGCCAGCCACGC
Organism: uncultured Alphaproteobacteria bacterium; assembly: GCA_963761065.1. GTDB lineage: Bacteria > Pseudomonadota > Alphaproteobacteria > Caulobacterales > Caulobacteraceae > JANWHQ01. The sequence goes on from CAVXFP010000002.1 coordinate 402,559, forward strand.
CGAGCGGGTGCTGGACAAGATCGGCGTCGCCCATCGCTTCGAGGCGATCTTCCACATCGAGACCGCCGACCTGGTGCCCAAGCCCGCGCCGGAGACCTTCGACAAGATGGTCCGCGCCTTCGCGCTCGAGACCCCGGCCACGGCCTATTTCGAGGACTCCGAGCGCAATCTGGAGCCGGCGGCGGCGCTGGGCATGACCACGGTGCTGGTCGGCCCGCACGCCCTGGGCTCGGGCGCCGACTTCGTGCATCACAAGACCCCGCGCCTTGTGCCGTTCCTGCAATCCGTCCGCGTGAAGGAGACAGCCCTTTGACCCTGGAAGAGCTCGAAACCGAGATCGAGGCGGCCTGGGAGAAGCGCGCCGAACTCTATGAGATGACCACCGGCGCCGTGCGCGAGTGCGTGGAGGAGGCCATCGAGCCTGCTGGACGGCGGCAAGCTGCGCGTGGCCGAGAAGGTCGGCGGCGAGTGGGTGGTGCGCCAGTGGCTGAAGAAGGCGGTGCTGCTGTCCTTCCGCCTGCAGGGCAACGCCATGATGGGCGGCGACTCCGGCCTGAACCGCGCGCCGGGCACGGGCCCCTGGTGGGACAAGGTGCCCTCCAAGTTCGGCGACTGGACCGACGACCAGTTCCGCGAGGCGGGCTTTCGCGCCGTGCCGGGCTCGATCGTCCGCCGCGGGTCCTTCGTCGGCAAGAACGTGGTGCTGATGCCGTCGTTCGTGAACATCGGCGCCTTCGTGGACGAGGGGACCATGGTCGACACCTGGGTGACGGTCGGCTCCTGCGCCCAGATCGGCAAGAACGTGCACCTGTCCGGCGGCGTCGGCATCGGCGGCGTGCTGGAGCCGCTGCAGGCCAATCCCACGGTCATCGAGGACGACTGCTTCATCGGCGCCCGCTCGGAGATCGTGGAGGGCGTGATCGTCGGCCAGGGCAGCGTGCTGTCCATGGGCGTGTTCATCTCCGCCTCCACCAAGATCGTGGACCGCGCCACCGGCGAAGTGACGCGCGGCAAGGTGCCGCCCTATTCGGTGGTGGTGCCCGGAAGCCCTGCCCGACCCCAAGGGCGGCCCGAGCCTCTATTGCGCCGTGATCGTCAAGCGCGTGGACGCCCAGACCCGCTCGAAGACGAGCATCAACGAGCTGCTGCGGGACTGACTACTCGGCGAAGTCGTCCGGCCCGTAGGGCGCGCCGTCGCGGTGGGCGAACCCCTTGGCGCCCTTGGGGAAGACGAGGTCGATGTCCGGATAGTCGATGGCGCCTTCGCCGGGGCGGCGCGAGCCGACCTCCAGCAGCACGGCCTCCTCGCCCGTGCGGTTCTGCAGGTGGTGGCCGTCGCCGTCGCCAGCCTTGAAGCCCGCGCAGTCGCCGGCCTTCAGCACCTCTTCGCCGGCGTCTGTGACCAGCACCACCTCGCCCTGGAGGACGTAGACGAATTCGTCCTCCGCGGAGTGCCAGTGCCGCTGGCTGGACCAGGCGCCGGGCTCAAGGCGCAGCAGGTTCACCCCGAACTGGGTCAGGCCCGCCAGGTCGCCCAGCTTCCAGCGCGCGCGCCCCGCGCAGGGCGCGTGGAAGGGCTTGGGATAGCGGGCGCCCTTCACGTCGGGCTCGGGCTTGAGGTCGATCTTGGGCATGGCGCGATTGTTGGCGCGTTCGAAGGCCGCCGACAAGGTTTGCAGCCGGCCCCGCACCGCGCTACGCCCGGACCATGGCCCTCGACCCCATAGAGCTCGCCCAGGCGCTGATCCGCCGCCCCTCGGTCACTCCGGCCGACGCGGGGGCCATGGACGTGGTCGAAAAGGCGCTGGCGGGCCTGGGCTTCGCCTGCCGGCGCATGAAGTTCGGCGACATCGAGAATCTCTACGCCCGGCGCGGGGTGACGGCGCCCAACCTCTGCTTCGCCGGCCACACCGACGTGGTGCCCGCCGGCGACGAGGCCGCCTGGACGCACGGGCCCTTCGAGGCCCGCATCGAGGACGGCGTGCTCTACGGCCGGGGCGCGGCGGACATGAAGGGCGCGGTGGCGGCCTTCATCGCGGCGGTCTCCCAGGTGCTGGAGGCGGGCGATCCGCCGGGCTCCCTGTCGTTCCTGATCACTGGCGACGAGGAGGGCGAGGCCGTGGACGGCACCCGCCGCGTGGTCGAGACCCTGAAGAAGGAGGGCGAGCGGATCGAGGCCTGCGTGGTCGGCGAGCCGTCCTCGGCCAAAATGCTGGGCGACATGGTCAAGGTCGGCCGGCGCGGCAGTCTCAACGCCTGGATCGCCGTGGAGGGCCGCCAGGGCCACGCCGCCTATCCGGACCGCGCGGCCAACCCCATCCCGCCGCTGGTGGCCCTGCTGTCGCGGCTCGAGGCCCATCAGCTGGACGACGGCTTCCCGGGGTTCCAGCCGTCGAATCTGGAGATCACCACCGTCGACGTGGGCAATCCGGCGACCAACGTCATCCCGGCCAAGGCCAGCGCCCGGCTGAACATCCGCTTCAACCCCGTGCACAGTTCGGCGAGCCTGTCCGCCTGGCTGGAGGCCGAGCGCGCGGCGGTGGCCAAGACCTTCCCCGGCGGGGTCGTGGAGATGAAGATCGTCACCTCCGGCGAGGCCTTCATCACCGAGCCAGGCCCCTTCGTGGCGCTGGTCTCCCAGGCGGTGGAGGCGGCGTGCGGCCACGCCCCGGACCTGTCCACCACCGGCGGCACGTCTGACGCCCGCTTCATCCGCGCCCTGTGCCCGGTGGTGGAGCTGGGCCTGGTGGGCGCCTCCATGCACGGGGTGGACGAGCACGCCCCCGCGGCGGACATCCTGGCCCTGACCGGCCTCTACCGCGGCCTGATCGAGCGGTATTTCAAGACCTTCGCCTGAGCCGCGGCGGTCCCGCGACGATCCCTCAGAACTTCCGTTGCATCGGACGGGCCCAACCATTAGGTTCCGCGCCTCCGCCGCAGGGCGGAAGCCGAAAGGCCAGTGCGCGCCCGTAGCTCAGCTGGATAGAGCACCAGACTACGAATCTGGGGGTCGGGCGTTCGAATCGCTCCGGGCGCGCCACTTTTCAAGCAGTGAGACGTTGGTCTCGATCCTGCCGTGTCCCGTGCGGCACAGGTGGGGCGCTATCGTGACGCCGCCGCGAACTCGCGGCGGCCTGACCCGGTGCGTTTATTGGGCCACCCGCGCGCGTTCCTTCATGGTCGAATTCAACAGCCCCAGCGCTCCTCTGTCCGCCGAGCCTTCTCCTCCCACGTCGCCCGCTGCGCCTCACCTCAGACGGCTAATAGGGCCTGTGGCCGCTCAGCCGCCGAACCGCGCCTTCGCCCATTCGTAAAGCTCGGTATCCAGGCGGTTGTTCGCCCTGATCCGCTTGAGCTCCAGGGGCGTGGGATCGGCCGGAGGCGAGTCGACGGCGCTGTCGACGTGGGGCAGGGGAACGGCCAGGCCGATCTTTTCTGCGAAGGCGTCCAGGTCGTCGAAGAAGCCGACGACCTCGAAGGTCTCCAGGTTCTGTTTCGCTCGCTCCAGGCTCGCACGAGTCGCCTCGGCCGGATCGCCGGACAGCATACGGGCCTGACGATTGCACCAGGAGTCGCTTCTCAGGAATTCGAACATGTCGACCGTCGAGCCCCGTTGCGACTTTTGCAACCTATACTTCCGATACTGCGACAGCGTCCGGCTGATCGGCTCGCGCAGGACGGTGGCGTAGCGGACGGGCAGCATCTCGTGGATGCCGTAGGGCATGTGGCCGTAGATGATCTCGGCCTTGCGTGGGATCTCGCTTGCGAGGTTGGGCGACAGGCTGTCGAAGGTCTTCACCTTGTACCGGCGCCCCCCGTAGGTGTCCTTGATGGCGACGCCGATGCTGGTGCCCGCTGTCCTCGGCAGGTGGATGAAAGCGATCGGATCCGGCAAGTCCTCGCCCCGCAGCGGCCCAAAACACCCCTCTCCGTAGCGCCTTCGCCGCGGTTCGCAAAGTCCAGCGGCAAGCCTTGGTGGACGCACAGAAACGTGTGTCCGGTGCGTCTGTAGCGCAGCTTGCGGGTGGAGATTGAAGCGCTGACGCAGGCGCGCAAAGCTCTCTACAACAGCGAACGGACAGGGTTAGGATTGACGAGCGGCACATGCGCATTGCTGCGTCCGATTGGCACATGTTTCGGATGTACCGCACGAGTTCAGCTCCGCCTGTCCATGTGCGAATTGAGTGATCTGAGCCATGAGGAATGTCTCTTCCAGAGGTTGTTCATCGACTTCGGGTAGGCGGCCGTCGCCGACACCTGCTATCAACAGCCCGGTGAAGGCGTCCGACCGCACCAATTCCGCCGCCGAGGTCGAAACCGACGACGATGAGCCGTCGGTGATCCAGGCTGCGCCGAACGGATCGACCAAGCCGTCCCCGGCGGGGCCCTTCGCCTTTTACGACATCACCGAGATTCCGCCGTCGACCGCGAACCTGTGGCCGCCGCAAGGCCGCTTCGCCCGTCCGCCCAAGGTGTCGATCCTGGTGCTTACCCTCGACGGCGCGGAGCTGCTCGAGCGCATGCTGCAATCGTTCCAGGCGGCCAACACCTATCCGGATGTCGAGTTCATCGTGGTGGACCACGGCTCCAGCGACGGCACCCTCGCGCTGTTGCGGCGCTGGGGGGAAAAGCTGCCGATCCGGATCCTCGCGCGAGGCGCCAACTACAGCTTCGCCGAATCCAACAATCTGGCCGCGCGGCTGGCGAGCGGCGAGCTGCTGCTGCTGCTCAACAACGATATGGTGTTCGCCGGCGACGCCCTGCCGCCCATGGTCGAGGCCCTGGCGGACGAGCGGGTCGGCGCGGTGGGTCTGAAGCAGTACGAGGGCCTGCCGACCTCGATGGAGCCCCGCCGGGTCTATCACCTGGGCGTGCGCTTCGACTGGAACCTGAACGAGCGCCGGCTGCGGCCCTTCCACGTCCGCCCGACGCCGATCGACGCCCGGGCCCTGGTCGAGACGGCGCGATTCCCGGCGGTGACGGCCTCCATCATGCTGTGCCGGCGCGCGGACTATCTGGAGGTCGGCGGCCTGAGCGAGGACTACGTCTACGGCCTGGAGGACGTGGACTTCTGCTGCAAGCTGCGCTGGAGGCTGGGCAAGCAGATGGTCAACGTCGCCGGCGTTTTCGCCTTCCACCCCAAGAACACCACCCGCAACCGCGACGCCGAGAATCGCCGCCCGCAGGAAAAGGCCAATCGCCGCGTGCTGCTGCACCGCTGCGGCTACGCCCTCCGGCGCGAGTTCCTGGCGCAGCTGACCGAGGACGACGGCTGGTACGCCGGACGGCGCTTCGCCGTGGGGATCGCGGTGGGGTCGAAGGACATGCAGGAGGTCGACGCGGACCTTCACGCCGCCTGGAGGCTCGGCCAGAGCCTGAACGACCTCTACGGCTGGACCATTCGTTATCTGGCGCCCGAGGACTGGGCCGAGGCGGGGGGCTTCGATCTGTACATCGCCACGCGCGACGAGATCGATATCCGCGCCTTGAAGGAGGTCCGACCGCACCTCGTGACCGCGGCGCTTATGGGCGGCGAGGCCGGCCCCTGGACGGAGCGGCCGTGGTTCGACCTGTTCGACATCCAGCTTCACGCGGCGCCTGAAGGCGGCGAGGCGGGCGAAGCCGCGGCCAGGGCGCTGCATGACCGCCTCGTCGAGCGGGCCGCCGCCTTCAAGATCGCCCTCAAGCGCGCCGACGGCGTGCAGACGCCCGAGCCCGCCGCGCTCAAGCAGGCGTTGGTCTCCCTCGGCTGCGTGGTGCGGATCGACGCTCCGGAGGACTGGTACGGTCCCGCGTCCCTCGCCGACGACGTCGCCCTGATCCTGCCGGGGGCGGACGACTACCGGCCGTCCTCGGACCAGATCAACATTCGCTTGGAGGCCGCCCCGGCGGATGCAGCCCCGGCCCGGACGCGCAGGCGCGTCGCCGAGCCCGAGAGGGTCAGCGAGGATCCCTTCGCGGCGACCGTGCAAGGGCTGATCCTGCGCGAAGGCCAGGGCGTGAAGGCGCAGGCGCGAAAGATCCTCGCGGCGGTCGAACGAAGTCACCGTGACCTGATGGCGGGCCCGCTCGACGAGTCCCTGCTGGCGGCCCTCAAGGCGGCGCGGGCGGCCTAGACCCTCTCGCTCAGCGCCGATAAGCGCGCGCGAGCCTCCGCATCCTTGCTGTTGAGGGTGAGGACATGTTTCCAGGCCGCGACGGCTTCGGCGTCCTCGCCCATCTCGTCCAGGCTCCGGGCCAGCCGCTGCCAGGTCTTGGTATGTTTGGGCTGGGCCTGGGCGATCACGCGCAGATAGGGCGCCGCCTCGGCCTTGCGGTTCATCTCCCAGAACAGTTCGGCCAGCCGCGTCGAAGCTTCCCGGTCGGCCGCGTTCAGGGCCAGGACCTGCTTCCAGACGGAGATCTCGCTGTGCGCCTCGCCGGTGTCTTGCAACGCGTGTGCGAGCTCCTCTTCGTCCTCTCCGATCACGCCAAGGCAGCGGCCGAGCCGCGTCCACTCCTTCACCCGATCGGGCTGGTCGCGGACCACGGCGCGCAGGAAGGGCGCGGCCTCGGCATGTCGGTTCGCGTCCCACAGCAGGTTCGCCAGCCGCCAGCGGGCGTTCCTGTCGGAAGGGTCCAGCGCCGCAACTTGCTTGTAGGCCTCGATCATGCCTTCGACGTCGCCGGCCGCCTCTTCGCAAAGGGTCAGCCGTTTCAAGGACTTCAAATGGCTGGGGTTGGCGCGCGCGACCGCGCGCAGATGAGGCAGGGCTTCGAGCTTCCGGTCCGCATCCCAGAGCAGCATCGCCAGGCGTCCGTCCGCTTCCGCGTCGTCGGGGGCCGCGGCCAGGAGGCTCCGCCAGGCCGCGATCTGCGCTTCCGGGTCGTCGCCGAGGTCGTGAAGGAGGCGTGCGAGGTTCCGCCGCGGCTCGGCGCGTCCTGGCGCGCCCGCGACCAGGGCCTCCAGGTGCGGGATGGCCTCACGCTCGCGGCCCAGCGACCGCAGGATCTGGACGATATCCTCGTGCGCCTCGACGTCGTCGGGCGCGACAGCGAGCACCGCGCGCCAGGCGTCCACGGCGCCGGCGGAGTCTCCCGTCGCCAGCAGGCCGCGCGCCAGCCGCTTGCCGGACTTCACGTGGCCGGGGTCGGCCTCCAGCACCTTGCGCAGGTAGGGGATGGCCTTGGCCTTGTCGCCAGCGTCCCAATAGGCCGTCGCGAGCTCGTTGAGCGCCTGCCGATCGTCGGGGGCCGCAGCCAGGAGGCCCAGCAGGGGCTGGATTTGATCTTCCAGGCCCGCGCCGGTCTCCCGCAGGCAAGTGACGAGACGCCGCCAGGACTTCGCATGGCCGGGATCGATCTCCGTCAGCGCGCGCAGGTGGGGCGTCGCCTCGGCCTTTCGGCCGGCGTCCCAGAAGATCGCGGCGAGCCGGTTGTGGGCCTCCCGGTCGGCGGGAGCCGCGGCCAACAGGTCACGCCAGGCCGCGATCTCAGCCTCCGAACCCGCGTCGATCTCTTGATGCAGCCGGGCGAGGTCCCGCCGCCGTTCCGGATCGTCGGGCGAGATCCGCGCCAGGGAAGCCAGATGCGCGGCCGCCTCGGGCTTGCGGCCCATCGCCTTGAGCCGTCCGGCGGCCTGCTCGAGGGCTTCGGCGTCGTCGGGCGCCGCGGACAGCACCGAGCCCCATGCGCCCAGGGCGGCTTTGGCCTCGTCGGCTCCCGACAGACCCCGGCCCAGCCGCCGCCACAGGTCGATGTCTCCATCGGGCTCGGGCGGCGTGGCGCGCAGGTGGTTGGCGCTTTCGGCGAAGCGGCCGAGCTCGGCCAGGACGATGGCCGCCTGCCGGTGAGCGGCGCCGGCGAGGTCGGCGTGACCGACCGCGAACCCGATGGCGCGATCGAACGCCCCCGCCGCATCTTCCAGGCGGCCGGCCTCGGCATGCCGCGCACCCGCGCGCAGCGCCTGCTTGGCTCGCAACCTGGCGTAGGACGTCTTTAACGACATGCCCGGCCCATCCTTTCAGAACTTGGGAACCGGTCAAGCGGCGGGGCGGATCGTCGCCGCCGCCT